>CAVSRX010000016.1:0-888636 GCA_963730445.1 Vicinamibacterales bacterium
TTCATGCGCACGCTCCTGTGGAGCGCGGGCTCGGCCTTCGCTGTTTCAGCTCTGCTCGTCCCTGTCTGTCGGGTTGTGGCTAGCCGGCTTGGCTACGTGTGCAAGCCCCGACATGATCGCTGGCATCGGCAGGCGACTCCGCTGTTCGGCGGCGTCGCGATCGCGATGGCCGTACTCCTGTTGGCGGCAGTGCATGTCAATCTGCGCGAAATCTGGGTGCTCGCTCTCGGCGGCGCGGCCATCTTCATCGTCGGCTTGACCGACGACCTCATTTCCCTCAAACCCTACGCCAAACTCGTCGCCCAGATCGCCTTGGCGTCCATGTTTGTCTTTTTTGGCTATCGCCTGTCATGGAGCGATTCGCTCACGCTCGACGCACTGCTCACCCTCGTCTGGATCGTGGGCCTGACAAACGCCTTCAACCTGCTCGACAACATGGACGGCCTGTGTGGCGGCGTCGCCCTGATTGCGGGCACGACGCTGCTCGCGACACTCGTGCTGCGCCTTGGCGTCACACCTGATGCACAGTACCTCGCCCTTCTGCTCGGGGCGACAGCCGGCTTTGTCCTTTACAACGTGCATCCAGCCAGCATTTTCATGGGAGATGCGGGAAGCCTGTTTATCGGCTTGAACTTCGCGGTCCTGACACTCACCACACCGGCTGGAAGCCACGGCCCGTCGAACGTCCTGTCCGTCATCGCCGGTCCTGTCTTAATTCTGCTCGTGCCCATCTTCGATACCGCGCTCGTGACCATTTCCCGGTTACGTTCGGGCCGCAGCGCTGCTCAAGGGGGTCGCGACCACTCATCCCACCGCCTCGTAGCGATCGGGCTATCGGAAAGGGCGGCCGTCTCGGTGCTCTGGACACTCGCAGCGCTGGGTGGCGCCCTGGCCGTAGCGGTTCGAGGATACAACGACGAATGGTCGAGCGTCGTTGCGGCGATTTTCGTCCTCAGCATGGTGATCTTCGCCGTCTATCTCGCCCAAGTGCGGGTCTACGACGATCTCGATCGTGAGACGCTCCAAAGCGGCCGCGTCACTCCATTCGCGCTGAACCTCATGCACAAGCGGCGCATAGCGGAAGTGCTGCTGGACGTCTGTCTGGTTTCAATCGCGTACTACGCGGCGTACCGGCTTCGGTTCGAGGGCAGTGAGTGGTCGAGTTCCTTCCCCCTGTTTCTTTCGTCGCTGCCGATTGTGCTCGGCGTGCAGATGGTCTCGCTGTTCGTCGTCGGCGCGTATCGTGGGGTGTGGCGGCATTTCGGCCTCATGGATGGTGTCGTGCTTGCGCGCGGCGTCGCCACCGGCACTGCAGCCAGCGTCTGCGTAATCGTGTATGCCTATCGGTTCCATTCGTATTCACGCGCCGTCTTTGTCATTTATGCCGCCTTGTTGATGTTGATGCTGACAGGATCGCGAGCATCGTTCCGCCTGATCAGCGAGTTTGTTCGGCGTCGCCGTGATGCGGGAAACCGTCTCGTGATCTACGGCGCCGGCGACGGCGGATCGATGGCAATCCGTGAACTGCTCAATACAGTGACCGGCGATTTTCGGATGCTTGGTTTTATCGACGATGACCCAGGGAAGACACGATCGCGGATTCAGGGCTATCCGATCCTTGGTGGTTACCCGGCGCTCGAGTCGCTGGTCAAGGGCGGAGCCGTTGACACGGTCGTAATAAGTACCCGTGTGATTGACGTGGAGCGGCTCCAAAAGTTGCGAGATCTGTGTGCCGCGCACGGCGTCGTGCTCTCGCGTATGCATTTCGAGCTTCACGAACTCGTGGCAGTTTCGTGAGACTGACTAGACCTGCGACACCGGTTATAGGTTGCAAGGTGTCGAGGCGTTACACCTCAACGGTCAGACGACGTTGTTCGTACACAATGACATGCTGAAGTATTTCGTCCAGTTGCACGGTCGGCTCATATCCCACGAACTGATGAATCTTGCGAAGGTCCGGAACTCGCCGCGCCATGTCCTCAAATCCAGCCTCATATGCCTGATCATATGGAATCGTCACAATCGGTGACGAGCTTTGTGTCATCGCTTTGATTTTTTCAGCCAGAGCACGGATGGTAATCTCGACGCCATTGCCAATATTGAAGACCTGGCCGACAGCTTTGGGTTCCTTGACGAGCGCCATCAATCCACGAACCACGTCACCCACATACGTAAAGCTTCTCGACTGTGTCCCATCGCCGTAGACTGTTATCGGCTCGCCAGCGAGCGCCTGCCGCACGAAGTTCGGAATCACCATCCCGTACCGCCCTGTCTGGCGGGGGCCCACCGTATTGAAGAACCGCACGACGATCACCGGCAGCTCCCGTTCTTTCCAGTACGCCAGCGCAAGAAATTCGTCGATCGCCTTGCTGCAAGCGTAAGCCCACCGGTGCTTCGACGTCGACCCCATGACAAGGTCGGCATCCTCGCGGAAAGGAAAATCGACACTCTTGCCGTAAACCTCGGACGTGGACGCGACGACAACGAGCTTCTTCTTCTTGCTGGCGTGCTTCAGTACCACCTCTGTTCCGTGCACGTTCGTTTCGATGGTGTGGACCGGCTGTTCGACGATCAGCTTGACGCCTACCGCAGCAGCGAGATGAAACACGACGTCGCAATCATCAATCAGTTCCGCTAGGACGGGTTCGTTCGTAACCGTATCTACGGTGTACCGAAAACCCGCGAGGCCTTTCAGATGCTCGATATTCTCAATCGAGCCTGTGGACAGGTTGTCGAGTACATGTACGGAGTGGCCGTTTTGCAGCAGGATTTCGGCAAGATGAGAGCCGATGAAGCCGGCACCACCGGTGATCAGTATTCGCATGTTTCGCTGTCATCCCTGAAACAGAATTATTTTCGTTGGTAGCGTGCGGTTTAGCGTCGGCATTATAACAAGTCGGCGCTCTCCTGTAACTCATATCCCAATGCGGCGACTTGCGTGGTTTACTCCGCTCCCGCCTGCTAAATCCGGCATAGCCCAGTACAACCAGGAGCTGTTGCCGCTGCTCGCGGATTCTCACGACATCGATGTGTTCGTGGACGGGCCCCCGCGATCGTTCGTCGCGCCCGACGCGCGCCTCGCAGTGTTCGACGCGTACGACTTTGTTTGGAAGCATCGCCGCGAACCGTATGATCTCGTCGTCTATCAGCTCGGCAATGCGCCGTGTCACGACTACATGTGGGGGTACCTGACGCGCGTGCCGGGCCTCGTCGTGCTGCACGACGGACAACTGCATCACGCGCGCGGACGCATGCTGCTGCAGCAATGGCAGCCGCGGCAGGACGACTATCGCCGCGAGTTCTGGTTCAACCAGCCCGATGCAAACCCCGATCTCGCCGAGCTCGGCGCCGTCGGTCTGCTGGGATCGCTCACCTATCTGTGGCCGATGCTGCGCATCGTCGTCGGGTCGAGCCGGCGCGTGCTCGTGCACAACGAATGGCTCGGCCGAACAGATTCGAGAGGCGCATCCGGACGCCGCGGTCGATGTGGTGGAGATGGGTGTGCCTGAGCCCGCGCCACAGCCCGGAGCGCGCGAGCGGATTCGATCGAAGTACGGCATCGCTGAGGATGCCGTCGTGTTCACGGCCTTCGGAAAGGTGACGCCGGAGAAGCGTGTGCGCGAAGCGATGCGCGCATCGCGTCAGTCGCCGTACAGACGCTCCGCGCGCGCACCTGCTGGTGGCAGGTGAGACTGTCGGATTACTACGACATGCACGCCGAAGCCGCAGGCGCTTGGGCATGAGCGGGCGCGTGACGTTCGCTGGATATCTGGCCGACGACGAGATCGACGACTATCTGGCAGCCTCTGACGTGTGTCTTTGCATGCGATGGCCGACGTCGCGCGAGACCTCGGCGTCGTGGCTGCGATGTCTGGCGGCGGGGAAGCCGACGATCTCGACGGACCTGGTGCACACAGTGGATGTGCCGACGCTCGATCCGCGAGATTGGTCGGTGCTCGACGCGCGACTGAAGTCGCGCCCTACCGATACCAAATCAGTCGGGCCCGTTGCCAAATCGGCCGGGCCTGTCGGCGTCAGTATCGACATCCTCGACGAGGATCATTCACTGAAGCTCGCGGTTCGCCGGCTCGCGAGCGACGAGAAGCTGCGGGTGTCGCTCGGCTCCAACGCCCATGCGCTATGGGCGGAACGGTTTCGTCTGGAGCGGATGGTCGCGGGATATCAGGAAGCGATATCGCGCGGCGCTCGAAACGGCAATCACCGGGCGAGAACACGCGCGCTCTGTTGCCGCAGCACCTGCGATCGAGCGGCACGGAGCACGCCGAGTCGCTCGTCAAAGAAATTCTCGGTTCGGAGTACCATTTGCGCGATGGCGATTGAGGTCAAGGGGAGCAGCGAAGAGCTCGCGCGCCTGCAAGCGCGAGCGCGACGAAGCGGATCGCCGCTACAACGAGGCGTTGACGGAGCTCGACGCCGCGATCGCCGGCCCGCGCGACTTTCCGCATCCGCCGCCTGCGTACGACGACTTCCAGATGAGCCCGCTGAACCAGCGATGGGAGCTGCTGCTCGCTCAAGCCCGCTGAGGGCGGTGGGTGGATGCGCCGGGTGCGGGCGCATGCCTGGGCCATGGTCGCGCCGCTCTTCGAACGCCAACAGGCCTTCAACTCGGCGCTGGTCGACCACGTGAATCGCAACGTCGCCACGCATATGCGAGGCCGCGCGCTCGTTGGATACGACCCTTGCGATGCTGCGCGAAGACCACCAGCGGCTGATTCAGTTTCAGACATTGCTCATCATCTACGCACAGCAGATCACGCCATACATGGACACGAGAGATCGTCATGTGGCCGGGTTGATCCACGGCGCTGGCTGCCGGGCTCAGCGGCTTGAGCGATGAGCTGCAGAAGCGCTGGGAATCGATGGTTGCGCGCGAGCGCCGATACGACGCGCAGGTGAACGACGTGCGAATGACGCTGAGCGTCATGCAGCGCGCGATCCAAACACTGAAACGCGAACTGGAAACAGGTGCGAGGGGTGCAACAGGTGCAATAGGTGCAACGGGTGCGATAGGTGCAACGGGTGCAGTAGGTGCAACGGGTGCACGCTGCGCCCGTCGCACCCATTGCACTCGACTCGTATAAGTACGTCGGCTTCGAGGATCAATTTCGAGGCTCGCAGGATGACATCCGCGAGCGCGTCGCAGCCTATGTGCCGCTCTTCGAGGGTGCGACCGATGTGCTGGACGTGGGGTGCGGGCGAGGAGAGTTTCTCGAGCTGCTCCGCCACAAGGGTATTTCCGCCAGAGGGATCGATCTCAACGACGAGATGGCGGCCGTCTGCCGCGAACGCGGCCTCGACGCGTGGCGGGCGATGCATTCAGCTATCTTCTCGCCCAACCCGACGGGTCGATCGGAGGTTTGTTTGCCGCGCAGGTCGTCGAGCATCTGGAGCCGGATTACTTGATGCGGATCCTCGGAAGCCGCCTATCACAAGCTGCGGCCCGGCTCGAAGATCGTGCTCGAGACCATCAACCCTGCGTGCTGGTACGCGTTCTTCTCGAGTTACATTCGCGACATTACCCATGTGCGGCCGCTCCATCCCGACACGCTCCAGTATCTCGTCAGCGCCAGCGGATTTCAGAAGACCCATGTGCGCTACACGGCTCCCTTTCCGGATCATTTGAAGCTGCAGATGATGCCGGAGTCATCGGAGCGGCCGGATGGCGCGGATCTCGTGTTGAACGAGAACGTCAAGAAGCTGAACGACCTGCTCTTTACCTATCTCGACTACGCAGCCATCGGCGAGCGTTTGTGAGCTCCATCCTCGGCGTGGTGCAGGGTCTCGGTGCCGCCGCGATATGCGCGGCGGGTTTCTATCTCGCCGGTCTCATACTCACACCCCGGCACTGGGATGCGCGGCTCGGTGGTGTGTCACTTCCGGTCGTCGGTGCCGCGCTCTATGTCGTGGTGTGCTGGGCAGCTGTCACCGCGTGGCAAGTGCCGCTGACGAGCGTATCGGCCGTGCTCGTCGTGTCGGCGGTCGTGCTGGCGGCGATTCGCTTTCGCGGAATGGCTGCCGCCATCGCGGCGCACACGGCGAATTCGACGTTCGCCGCGGGCGCCCTCGTCTTCGCCGCGTTCTACGTGCTCGCGTACCTGTTGGCACGCCCGCCTGCGGCCGAGCTCTTCCTGCCTCCGGCGTGGACGGGACACATCGATCTGCTGACGCAGGCGAGATACGCACGACAGGTGCTGTTGTTTGGCTCGCCCGATCTCGAGGCGGCCACATTCGACGTGCGCCGCAGCCCGGCGGTCACGGTGCTGCTGGCGGTCATGTCGACGTTCTACCGTAACGACTCGTTGAACGCCTCATTACCGCTGCAATTCGCAGTGGTGGCGCTCGTGGGCCTGGCCGCGACGGGCATCTGCCGCTCGCTATTCCGGCTGTCGACTCTTGCCGCGCTTGCGATTGCAGTCATCGTGATGACGAGCGCTACCGTGAACGCCATCGCGCGCGCGTACCGTCTCGAGGCGCTGATGGCGGTGCCGGCTCTCCTGTATCTGGTGTGGGCGACGGCTCGCGCGCGATCCGACAGCCCGATTGCGGCGCTCATCACGGCGTTCGGCAGCGCATACGCACTGTTGCTCTTCGCCGAGCCCGCCGCTCTTCCGGCGGCCTTCGCGATGCAGGCCCTTGTGATTGGGTTGCGGAGAGTGTCGACGAGCGCGGCGTCGCGTGTCGCCATCGCAGCGGCCGTCGCGACGGCAGTGTTGGCGCTGGCATTTCACGATCAGGTGCAATGGGCCGTTGCAAATCGCGCATGGACCGATGGCGCGGCGCCGGCCGGGCTCGCCGCCGCAACTCTGGTGATGGGTGCTATTGCCTACGTCACGTTCAACGTCGACTGGCTGTCACGGCTCGTTCCCGCACAAACAGATCGCCGGCTCGCCGCTGCGCTGATGGTGTATGTGGCCATCGCGCTGATGCTTGCCAATGTGGCGATGCATGCCTCGACACGACCGCGTACCCAGGTTCGGATACCCGCGGCATGGCAGAACGTCGAACGATTGCAGGAACGCCCGTTGCGCGAGCTCACGGTGAAATTGACGCGCGATCCGGGCGGGCTGCTGACGGCGATGACGCGTTACTATCTGCCGGCGACGACGGTGCATGTGATTGCGCCGGGCGCTCGACTCGGTGATTTCGAAACCGTCTCGAGGCAGACGCCGCTTCTCGTGCAGAATTTCGGATGCGAAGGGGTGGGTCATGCCGATACCGTGTCAATTCCAGACGTCGGCTGCGCATTGCTGGCTTCTCCGAGCCTGACTCTCGACACCGTGTATCCGTTCAATCGCACGTTCCTCGCGGTTGACTTCGGCAACATGAGCGAGCGAGAGCAGGGTGGGCGATGGAGCACGGGAAAGACGCTGAGGCTCAGGCTGCTTACCGATCCCGAGCGAACGCCGGTCGCCAGACCTCTCCATGTGAATCTGCTGCTGAACCCATTTCTGCCAGCGGGCGTCGAGCCGCAGCGGCTCGTGTTCGCATGGGGCGCACACAAGAAGGGAACGATCGCGGTCGGCGAATCAGGCTGGATCAGCATTCCCGTCAGCAGCGAGGATTGGGCGGGCAACCGGGTGTGGACGCTTCCAATCGCCATCGACTTTCCGGACCACCGGACGATTCTGTTCGATGCGCTGTCGATTAGCGAGATCGCCCGCGGGCCGCTCGTGAAGTAAGCACGCCGCGAAGCGACGGGGTGTCCTCCAACGCGCGGGCAAGCGTGTCTGGCTCGGCTACTGCAGTTCCGATTTTTCCCACCACGATGCCGGCGGCCATGTTCGCGACGCGTGCCGCATTGACCACGGGCAGACCGGCCGCGACGCCGAGCGCGAGCACGGCGGCAACCGTATCACCGGCGCCGGTCACATCGAACACTTCATGGCCTTGCGTCGCCGGAATGTGAGTCCGGTGAACAGCCCGTCCCGTTTTCTCGAACAGATCCATGCCGTTCGAGCCGCGCGTGACGAGGAGCGCTGCAAACCCCTGCTCCCGCATCAGCGACTCGGCACGCCGTCTGATGATGTCTTCCTCGCGGACTCGCGGGTCGCCGTCTCTAGCGGCTTCCATGAGCTCTTTCTCGTTGGGTGTCAGCACGTCGGCGCCGCGGTACCGGCTGAAGTCCCGGCCTTTCGGATCGATCACGACGAAGGGGCGGCGTGACAGACCAAGAGTGGCTTTGAGTACGGCCGTGCTGACGACCCCCTTGTTGTAATCCGAGCACACGATTCCCGACAGGCTGCGGCGCATTCGGCCGATCGCGGCAAGCATGCGCTTCTCGTCGGCCGGCTCCACGTCGCTTCGCACTTCGCGATCGATGCGAAGGATGTGCTGCCCGCGGCCGATGATTCGCGTCTTCACCGTCGTCGCGCGCGTGCGTGAGACCACCACTCCGCTGGTGTTGATGCCGGCCTCCCGCAGGGTGCGCAACAGCCAGCGACCCGGCTCGTCATTGCCGACCAGCCCGATCAGATGCACTGCGCATCCGAGCGCAGCCATGTTCAGCGCGGTGTTCGCCGCGCCACCTCCTTTGTGCGCCTCGCGCTCCCACCGAACGACCTGCACCGGTGCTTCGGGAGAAATGCGCTCGACCTCGCCCCAGACGTAGTGGTCGCACATGATGTCGCCGACGACGAGCATCGGCGATGGTGGCGTTGGCATTCGCGGAGCGGTCGGTGATGGTTTACGCATGAGGGTCTGCAGCCATGTCTGAGGCAACGCCGGGAACGATGGCGAGTGTCAGCCAGAAAGGATATGCGACTTCCGCGAACCAGCAGGGGATGTCCTCCCAGCCAGCTGACGATGAACGCCGCGAGCCCGGCGAGGGCCGGCGCGATCGACAGGAGGGTCGCGTCGTGCAGGCCACAGGCACAGCGTCAGGAACGCGATGAATGACGCCAGGCCGACGATGCCCAGTTCGCCGGCAATCTGCGCGAAATTGTTATGCGCGTTTTCCCGAGTGTAGATCTGCGAGCAGCTCCGGCGATGAGTAATGGGTCGACCAGCGAGCGTATTGCCCGATGCCCACGCCGAAGACAGGGTGCGTCGGCCAGCATGCGCGCGGTCGTTTCCAGGAACATCCATCTGATGTTGACGAGCCGGAGAGGGGGTGGCGTTCTCGGCCGCACAAGAAAATACTGGGCCGCGAAGGCGCCGATCGGCACCGACAGCGGCCAGTACGACGATGCCAAGCCGCCGTCGCGACACCGACCGTTCGAACAGCCATCTTCGCGAGCCAGCACACCGTGACAATCAAGGCAGCCGTGATGGCCGTGCGCGACGAGGTGAGCCATAGCGCGGCGGCCAACACGAGTCCAGCGGCGCCCCATGCCCATCGCGATCTGGCTGTCGCCATGGCGGCACCGAGCGCCATGAACATCATCATCGCGAAGTACGAGCCTGCCGCGTTCACGTCTCCGACGTGCGCGCTCCATCGGCGGTTCACAAAGAACTCGGTCAGCCATGCCAGTGGCGCGCCGGTTTCGACGCAGCTCGTTCACAAAGAACCAGAGGTTGATGGCCGCTGCCGCCACGCCGCCGATGACGAGCAAGCGCATCAGCTTGTGCGCGAGCCACGGCTGCGTCCGGCAGCGGTGCGCGGCATACAGGAGCAGCGCGACGCCTTCGACGAGCAGCATCGCGCTGACAATCATGCCGAACCCGCGGGATGAGGTGAGGTAGTAGCGTGTGAGGTATTCGCCCAACTCGCGAGCCTCGGCGCCGCGGAGCTGCGCGAGGCACGACAAGGCGACCACGCCCGCGAACAGCACCGCTGAGGCGTGCAGCTTCGTCAATTGAACGTCGCGAAACTGATGAAGCGCCCATCCACGAAGCAGCACGCCGGCGAGAAATGCCAGCACGAGCGCTTCGGATTCGCGCATGCGAACGCCGAGTACTGTTCCGAGCGTGGGGCCGAGGGGCACCAGCGCGGCGAGGATCAGCAGCCCATTGTGCGGCCGGAAGTACGAGATGACGGCCACACCGATCGCGATCGCGGTCATCCAGCCGAAGATGGCGTTCGAGACGAACACAGGCTGAAGGAGCAGGATCACGACGCCGGTGAAGATGAAAATCAAAAACTGCGCCGTCAGTCTGATGGCGCGGCCATCGAGTGGGTTCACGTCGCTAGAGTATACTCACGCCGTTGTCGAGCCATTTTCCTGAAGTACAAGATCTCTCGGTCTGTGTCGTCCTGCCCGCGTATCACGCCGCGAAGACGCTGAAGGCCACACTCGAGCGATTGCCGAGCGGCGCGTGTCAGGACATCATTCTCGTCGACGACGCCAGCACCGACGACACGATCGACGTGGCGCGCGAGCTCGGAATCAAAGTCCACCGCCACCCCGAGAACCGCGGCTACGGCGGCAATCAGAAAACGTGTTACCGGCTGGCGCTCGAGACCAATGCCGACGTCGTTGTGATGTTGCATCCCGACAATCAGTACGACGGGGCGCTCGTGCCGTTTATGACGGGGTTCATCAAGGCCGGCGTCGTCGACATCGTGCTCGGCTCGCGCATTCGCCGCCGCGAAGGAAGTGCTCGCCGGCGGCATGCCGCCGATCAAGTACATCGCAAATCGCTTCTTGACGATCGTCGAGAACGTCGTCCTCGGCCTGAACCTGCCTGAGTACCACACGGGCTATCGCGCCTATCACCGGCGCGTGCTCGAGACGGTGAACTTCGAAGCGTGCTCGGACGATTTCGTGTTCGATCAGCACTTCCTCGTGCAGGCGCGCGTACATCGGATGCGCATCGGGGCCGTGCCGGTGCCGACGCATTACGGCGAGGAGTCGAGCAGCATTCCGCTGGGCCGAAGCACCAGTACGCGTTCGGCACGCTGGCTGTTCTGGGCCGATACGTGCTGTACCGCGCGGGCTGGAGGTCGCAGGCGTTGTTTCAGCGACGGCCACGCGCGTCAGGAGCCGTTCACTCCACTGCCCTGTAGAGCACCACGCGCGGGCCGTCAGGGCCAGGGTTCGAGAAGATATGCTCTTCGGGATCCTCGCGATTCTCCCATCGCCGATCGACCGCTTCCAATTCGATTCGCTGATATCCGCCGCGCGAGAGCGTGCGATCGACCCATTCGATCGCCGGCCGTTCGGCCTGGGAGTCGACCGTGCGGTGCCGCGGCCAAATCCAGTCCGGTGTGACGCCGTCCGCCGGCAGCTGCGCCGTCTCGCCGCCATACACGTCGAGCGTCGTGTGAAATTTCAGCGGCAGCTCTTCGTACGTCGTGACGAGCACGTCTCCGGGCTGCGCATGGCCGCGCAGGTAGTCGACCACGGCGGCAATGGGTCCTTTAGGCGGATCGTGAAGTTCTCGAAGCATGTCCGCGAGCGGAATTCGATAGGCGATCGAACGATCGCGAACGCGTATCAGGCCCGTCGCTCGTGCAAGCGTCGAGGTGAGCTGGTGCGACATGGCGAACGGCGCACTCGAGCCGATTAGTGCAATCACAATGACGGCGGTCAGCACTTTGCCCCACCAGGCGCGGTCGGCCAGCGCCGCCAGGCCAATTGCCGCGAGCGCGAAAATGACCGGCACGACAGGGACCACGTACCGAAAAAATCGAACGGGAGAAAGCATCGCGCCCCCAAGGCCGCCAATCGCGATGGCCGCAAGAAGGATTGCGGCTGAACGCGTACGGTGAACCAGTCCGACCGCGACGGCCAGCACTGCAATGGGCAAGGGAAGGACGTGCGAATCGATTTGTCCCGTGTAGTAGAGGATGCCGATCCAGAAACGCTCGGGAAGCGCGGCAATGCCGGCGTTCGTATGCCGCATCGGCGCCGAAAGGCTGACGCCGATCCATCCAACCAGCACCAGGCAGGCGACGCCCCACGCCATCCAGAACGGCCCCGGTCGCTCCGCCGTTTTTCTCGCGACGACAGTCCAGTGGAGAGCGACGGCGCCCAGAACCCCGATGGCGGTGATATCGAAACTGAGGACCAGAAGCGTCGCGGCTGCGCCAAACGCTATCGCTGCATCACGATCGCCTGCCCTGAGCAACGTCGAAGGGCCTGCCCTGAGCCATGTCGAAGGGTCCGCGCGCCGTACGAGCGCAGCGTACGTGCCGCTTACGATCAGCGTGAGCGCGGCCGTGAGCGCGTAGTAGCGCGACTGGCGCGAGCAAACGATGAACGGAACGCTGGTCGCCGTCAGCAAGGCGGCAAGCCGGGCCGCTGCGACGCTGCCGCCTGCGCGGCGGACCACCCAGGCAACCAGCGGCACGCACAACCACCCGGCAATCGCGAACGGCAGGCGAGCCGACCAGCTCGATTCACCAAATATCTTGAAGCTGGCGGCCGCGACGTACGCCTGCAGCCATGAGATATGAAGATAGATCCCGTTGATGCCTGCGTCGGCGCCCATATGCGCCGAGAGACTCTGCGCGCCGGAGCCGACCATGGGTATGCCGTAGCGGGCAACCGAACGGCCGAGGAGGGCTGTCTGTGCTTCGTCCTGCCAGAGATACGTGTCGCCGAGGCCAGCGACAAACAGAGGCAGCGACGCGATCGTGATGAGCGCAACGATCACATCGGGTGTGCGCTTCATCAGCGGAGGCGCCGCAGCAGATAGTACTCGTTGAACGGCCTGTCATCGGTGATGACGACGGCTGGGTCGGCGGTCAGCAGCTGTTCGATGGCGACTTGTCCCTTCAGCACGGTCGCAGCAAACGTCTGCACGTCGCGAAGCTCGCCGGTGTTCCACTCCACCATGTCGCGCCTGGCGGCTTCGGGAAGGCGTGCGACAAATTCTGCGGCGGTTGGAACGGCCCATGGCGTCATCGACGCCGTGAAATGGGTGCCTCGCCCATCGAACGACCGGAACACGGCGACATGCGGAAACGAATCGGCGAGCGCGCGTGCAATGGCGTTTTCGATGAGGGGCTCGCCTGGGGGCGTCCATTGCTGGAGCAGCCCGCCGGAATTCAGCCGCGTTTTCACGAGGTCGTAGAACTCCGTCGAATAGAGCAGGCTCGATCCCGCCGCTTCGACCGGCGGCGGCGGATCGATCGTGATGATGTCGAACGTGTCGCGGTTCCTGTGCAGAAAACGGCGGCCGTCGTCGATCACAATGCGCCCTTGCGGATGCTGCATCAGCGCCGGCGCATCTTCAAAATAGTAGGGAAATGCCTCGGGCACGCTCCGCGCGAGATCGACGGCGGTGGTGTCCACGCCCCAGCTGAGCGCCGAGCGATACGTCGTGCCCATGCCGAAACAGATGACGGCGATCGATCGGGCATGGCCGTGAAAGGCCAGCGGCAAGTGCGCCATCAGCTTGGTCAGCGGCGTCTGCGTCGTGATACCGATGCCGTTGACCCGCAGCTCTTTCTCCAACCCTTCACCGTACGACGCGACGGTCGCGGTATGGTCGCGACGAATTTCGGCCCGGATGCCTGGCGGTGCGTCTTCGTAGCCGATGACGATCGACGTCGACAGCACGAGCAGCGCAGCCGTCGACGTTGCAGCCAGAACGCGCCAGCGATGGCTCAAGGATGGAGACGACCACAGTCTGAGAAACAAGAAGATGAAAGGGACGGCGAGCACGACGAGGCCGAATCGTGCGCCAATCGCCGGCAGGAGCAGATATCCGGCGACCAGCGGTCCCAGCACGCATCCAATGACGTTAATCGCATATGCCTTTCCCGCGCGCTGTGGATCGTCGCGCGAGTACCGGTCGATCAAGCCGGGCGTGAGGTATCCGAGCAGGGCGCAGAACGGGAAGATGCTGACCAGTGCAACCGCGACGCGATGCCACCCGAAGCGGGCGTCGTTGGCGACAATCGGCAGCAGGCTCGCGATGGCGAGCAACGCCACGAGCTTGGCCGTTGAGACAACTGCGTTGCGAGCGACGTGCCGCCGGTACCACCACGAGCCCAGCCACGTCGCCCACAGATAGACGAACAACAGCCCAGCGAACGAATACACGTAGGTGCCGAGTACTGGAGTGAACGCGCGCGTCCAGACGACCTCCATGCCCATCGATGAAAAACCGGTGACGAACAGAATAATCAGCGCAAGCTGCGCGGGTTCGCCTTGAGATGCCGTTGAAAGCGTGCGAGGGCGGTTCGCCGTGAGCTGGGAGTCGGCCTCTGCAACAGCGGCCCGCACCGGGTACCGCGCTCCAATCCAGAGGCTCACAATCGCGATGCAGACGTTGATGATCGCGCCGAGCATCAGGGTGCCGCGAAAACCGAAGCTCTCAACGAGAATGAGCGGCGTGATGGCGGCGCCAAGCGAGGCGCCCAGGACGTTTCCGAGGTACAGAAAACTGAATCGATTCTCGTCGGTGATGCCGACGCCCCGGATAAACGCCAGCATCAACGGAAACGTCGTGCCCATCGCGATGCAGGCGGGAAGCAGCGTGGCGGCCAGGATGAGGGCCGAGTATGCGAAGTAGGCCAGCGAGTCGATCTCGCCGGCGAGCAGAAGCGATCGCTGACCGGCATCGAACATCACGGGTACCAACAGCGCGCTGATGCCGACGAGCGCCTCTGCGGCCGCGTACAAATAGATCGGTGACACCCGTCCTCGCCGAACCCGCGAGGCGATGTACCTTCCCGCGCCCCACGATCCAAGCGCGAGGCCGAGCATGAACACCGACACGACGACGGATAACACCGGTGTGGCGATGCCGAACGATCTGAACGCGAGACGCAGCCAGACAATCTGATACACGAGCCCGCAAAAGCCCGAGAGCACGAACAACGCGAAGAGAGTTTGCGTTAGCATAGAAAGCGGTTTGGCCAAACGATCACTGCTCCTCTTCATCGGTCTTCTTGCTGCATACAACATCAACCTCAGGCAGGTCTCGTCCCACGACACGTACGCGTCGCGATTCGTCCCTCTCAGCATCCTGCGCGACGGCGATTTGATTCTTGATGAATTCGTCCCGGAGGCCATCAAGCGGCGGGCCGGCAACGACTTTTTTTCGGATTACTTCATCTACCTGCGCGGACACTTTTACGATAGCCACCCGCCGATCGGGCCGCTGCTGGCGCTGCCAGTGTACGCGTTGCCTGCGTGGATTGGAATCCCCGAGCGCTCGGAGCTCGCCGCGAATCTGTTCTCGAAACTGGCGGCGTCGATCATGGTCGCTTTGTCGGCGGTGCTGATCTTCGGTGCGGCGCGGCGACTCGTGATCGCGACCGGGCGCGATGAGGGACACGCGTCCCGTCTCGCGCTCTTTGCGGCGCTCGCATATGGTCTGGGCACGTCGGTGTGGTCGACGGCGAGCCTCGCGATGTGGACGCACACACCGGCGGTGCTCGGTTTCGCCATGGCACTGTGGGCGCTCACTGTCGGGCGCGCCGGCGTCGCCGGCGTCGCCGTTGCGGCCGCCTGGTTCGCGAGGCCGGCGACGGCGCCTGCCGTGGCGTTGCTCGGGCTGTATCTAGTGCATCGCGCGTGGCGAGAGAGATCGACATCGACATGGATGGCTGCGGCCGGGAGTCGCGCGGACGTGCTGCGGTTTTCTGCAGGCGCGGCGCTGACGGCATTGGCGGGGATCCTCTACAACTACTGGATGTTCGGGAATGCCGTGGGCGGCGCGCCGTTCCGGACCGGTTTCTGGATGAAAGAGTTGGGGACCACCAGCATGTTCACCGGTTCGGTGCCGGTCGGCTTCGCGGGATTGACCGTCAGTCCGAGCCGCGGCATCTTGATTTACTCTCCGATCGTCCTGGTCGCCATCTACGGCGCGGTGAGGGTGTGGAGATCTCCGCTCGCGCCCGACAGTGCAGCCGCGTCACTTCGCCGCGCTGACGCGCTCCTGCTTGCGCGTTACATGAGCCTCGCGGCGCTCGCGATTCTCCTCACCTACTCGAAGTTCATCGTCTGGTGGGGCGGCCATGGCTATGGACCGAGGTATCTCACCGATGCGATGCCCTTCATCGGGCCGTTGTTCGCCTTCGGGTTGGCGCCGCTCGCCGGCCGAACGTTTCGCGCGCGCGCCGCCACGGTGGCCATCATGGTGATGCTCACGTATTCGGTGTCGATTCAGGCCATCGGTGCGTTCTGCTGGCCCTCGTCGTGGACGCTGAACGACAACCCGCATTATCGATACCGCCTGTGGGACTGGCGCGAAAGCGACATTGAGCTGTGTATCCGTGACGGCCCGCGCATCGATCCCGCCGCACGACAACTGTTCCGAAAACTCGGCCTGTAGCGGCTTGATCTGATTTTGCTGTCTCGACACGGAGGCACGGAGGCACAGAGACGCACGGAATAAATACATTTCTCTGCGGGTTGCGCAAGAGAGCTCCGTGGCAGCCGTCGACGTCGCGCCGCAGGCGCGCCGCGAGAACACACGAACCGAAATACAAGACGACCAGCGACTCGAGCGTCTTGTATTTCACGTTCGCGTGTTCTCGCGCGTTGGCCGCAAGGCGGCCAACGACGTCGACGGCTGCCCGTGCCTCCGTGTTGGAATTTTCGTGATCCGAACTCTGTGTCTCTGCGGCTCTGCGTCGAAAACCCTAACGCTAACGCGAGCGAGAACCGCTCAGCCATCGCACGAGCAGGTGCTTGCCGGGAATGCTCGCGCGCTCGAGTAATTCGATCTCACCCGGACCGAGCACGCGAAACAACCGCAGGCCGGCAGCGACGATGACAACGCCCAGGAAAGTACAGACCGCCGCTTGGAGGAGGGAGGTCGGCCACATCGCGCGTACGGCCGAAAGGCAGGCGACCATGACGAGCGACACCAGCGTCACCTTCGCCGCAAATCGCCACGGGTATCGCACGTCGTAGAGGCGGCGTGCTTCGATGTTACCGAGCGCCGACGCTGCGAGGCGGCTCGCGCCCAGCACCATCGCCGACGGCAGCAGGCCGAATGCCGCAGACGTCCAGATGAACAACGGAGCGCCTGCGACCATCACGGCTTGCGCCATGAGGACCGCACGATACTGCTCGTCGACCCACAGCACGACCAACCCGACGGCCAGCGCCGTCTCGGCGAAGAGAAATACGATCAGGATTCGCGCAGTCGGCACGGCGGCCGAGAACGGCTCGCCGTAGAGCAGCGGCAGGTAGTCGGCCACCATGACCGCCAGTCCCGCGCCTGCGGGCACCACCGCGAGAACCTGCACCTTATTAATCAAATCGAATGCGCGCTGCAGCTGCGCGCGTTCGCCGGCCATCACGTGCGCGAAGGCGGGCCGGTATATGCCGCGGAAGCCGGATACCACCAGCGTCACAACGGAAGAGGCCACGAAGTAGCTCGTCGCGAAGATTGCGACAGGCTCGGGGCTCCCGAAGGTTTTCAGCAGAACGGGGCTCGCGAATGCGGGCGTGGCGAAGTAGAGCGAGAGGTCGCGGACATAGGTAACCGCTGAGAGCTTCCAGATGCGGGACTCCAAAGGGCCCGCACCGGGCCTGGCCCCCATAGCTGCGTTAGCAGCGGAGGGGGGCGCGTCGACGCGATCGGGCGGAAGGGTGCGAAGGTGCCGCATGACCGCGATCGAGGCGACGATGGCCATCACAATGGCCGCCAGTCCCAATGCACCGATGACGCCCGTCAAATGCCAACCCAGTCCGATGACGAGCGCAACGAGCGCGACGTCCAGCACGCCATGGATGAGGGACATGAGATTGACGCTGAACTGTCGAAAAAACGAATCGAGCGCGCGATAGGCAAAGTCGAGCGCGGCCCGGCCGACCAGCAGTGCAGAAAGCAGGCGCAGGTACAGCGTCCCGTCCGATCCGAGCTCGAGCGAGCGCGCGAGCGGCTCGGCCCAGAAGTTCAGTGCGAGCACAAGAGCGATGACGACGGCGAGACGGATCGTTCCGAGGCGCGCGATCAGCTGCGCAGCCGCGCGCCTGCCGCCGGCGAGCTGCAGCTCTGGAATAAATTTTGGAAGACTGCCCGAGAGCCCGAGGCTCGAGTAGAAGAGGATGGAGTTGGCCACGCCGAGCGCGACGTCGTAATACCCCGACTCGAGTCCAAAGCTGCGTCGCACGATAACCGAGAGCAGCATCCCGGCCAGCGCGATCAGCGGCAGCAGCGCCGTGTTCCAGAAGACCGCGCGCGATACCTGCTGCAGCAGGCCGGGCTGCGGCGTGTGGTGTGCCGTCACGCTTTTCGCGCCGACGCACACAGATCGGTGTGCCCCGGTTCCGTGGACAAATCGCCGCTCTTCGCCAGCGGATTCCAGCCGGCGATGGCGCAGCAGTTGATGGCGATGCGGAACAGCTTTCGGCCGAACACCTTGCGCTCGTAGAGGCGCGAGACGCCTATCGGCTGGAACACGCGAATCTGAATATCCGCGAACCGCCCCCGCAGAAGATCCGTGAGCTCCGCTCCCGTGTATTCGTGGCAGTGGTACTCGTGCGCGGGAGCGGCGCCTTGTCGTCGCGGCGTGGTCAGCAGGATCTGTCCGCCGGTGCGAAGCACACGGTGCGCTTCGCTCATCACGGCATCGGGCGCGTCGATGTGCTCGATGACGTCGGCCAGCACGACGCAGTCGAAGGCATCGTCCGGGAATGGCAGGCGCCGCGCATCGGCATTCATCAGGAGCGGCGTGCGATGCAGGCGGCGCCGATCGAACTCGCCGCGCGCCAGCCGCAAGGGGAGCAGCGAATCGTCTATGCCGATGACGCGATCGCTTCGCTCCGCGAGGCGCGCGGTGAGCGTGCCATCTCCACATCCCACATCGAGCACGCGGTGCGCATGGGCATCCATCGTGTCGAGCAGCACCTGGTAGCGCGCCGTCAGGACGGCATTGTGCCGCGTGGGCCGCGGCTCGATCTCGCGCCAGTGGTAGGCGCCGAATCGCTCGTACTTGCCGAACGGACGGTTCACCGGTGTGTTCACTTGCGCGTCCTCAAGGCCTGCCCTGAGCCCCGTCGAAGGGCCTGCTCGTAAATCCGCTCGGTGTCTGCCGAGATGGCGCGCCAGTCGTAGCGCGAAAGGATCTCGCGCCGGTGCCTGGCGGCGTTCTCCCGGAAGCGCGGCACATCGAGCAGCTCGTTCGCGTTGTGCGTGAAGCGGTCGATGTCGCCGAACGGATGGAGGAGGCCGAACTCGTAGCGCGGCACGAGCGTCTGCATGACGCCGACGGGCGTGCCCAGCAGCGGCCGCCCGCTCGCGGCGGCCTCGACGGCGACGATGCCGAACTGTTCGTATTGCGATGGGAAGAGCACGATGTCCGAGAGCTGATAGTACCGCGAGATGTCGCGGCGATCGGTGACGGCGCCGACGAGGACGACCGACGCTTCCAGTGCGAGGGCGCGGATGCGTGCCGCGAACGTCTCGCGCTCTCGGTCGTGGATCTCGCCGATCATGATCAAGCGCACCGACCGGCCGCTCGCGCGCAGCCTCGCCATCAGCTCGAGGCAATCGAAGGCGCCCTTCGGAGACATCACCTTGCCGACAAACAGCAGCACCTTCTCGTCTCTGGCGATCGCGTGGCGCGCGCGCAGATCGTCCACATCGTAGTCGTGCTCGAACAACGTCGAGTCGACGCCGAACGGAACAACCGTGCTGGATGTCACCTCGAACCCGTCGGCGCGCATCAACTCGAGCTCGTGCTCGGATTGCGGAATCACATGATGGGCCTTGCGCACCAGGCGGCGCCCCATGACGCGGTCGAACGCACGCCGCTGCCAGCTCGCGGGGTTCAAGGTGTACACCGGCGTGGAGATGTGCGGGATGCCGCGTGTATTCGCGACGGCATGTGCGAACACCGTTCCGAAGAAGTAGTAACCCACCGAATGCACGATGTCGAGCGTGCGGAATTCCGAAGATGTGGCCATCTTCAGCAGTCGCGGCATGAAGTAGTACGGCGGGTGGCTTCCGAAACGCGTCTCGAATCGTCGTACGAGAAGATTCGGCGAGACCTGTTCATGCGCCGCAGCGCCGGGTGGAGTGTGCGCCGTGAACACGCGCACCTCGTGCCCCCGATCGACGAGGTACTCCGCGAGTCGTCCGGTGTAGGTGCAGAGACCTCCGACGGCGGGCCAGAACTTGTGGCAGAAGATGGCGATCCGCATGCTGTGGCGTCGGAGATTCGCCGCAGCCGCATGTTATAATTCGCGCCTGGCCGAATCGCGCTACATACTACCTCCACACCGTCCCTGAATGCATTTTCTGCAGCGACACGCGCTCGCGCGCGGCCGGCCATGGGCATGGCTGATTCTGGTGTTCGTCATGTCTCTGCCTGCGGTGACCGTCCGCTTCTACGCCGCCGATGAGATCGAGTACTTCGCGTACCTGCGTTCCATGTGGTTCGACCGCGACATCTCGTTCGATAACGAGTATCGATATTTCTACGAGCACGGTATTGCGCAGGGTGGACGTGCGCGCCCGGGCGGCGGGTATTACGGCGATCGGTTCTACGCGACATTTCTCGGCGGGACCACCCCGACGGGACTGCGGATCAATTTCGCGCCGGTCGGCACCGCCATTCTCTGGGCGCCTTTCTACGTCGCGACGGATGCCGGCGTGCGCATCGCGCGTGCGCTCGGCAGCGACGTGCCGGCAGATGGATTTTCGCGGCCCTACATCGCCGCGGTGGCGTACGCGTCGGCCGTGTACGGGTTTCTTGCGTTGTTGCTGGCGGGACGGATCGCGCATCGGTTGACCGGCGCCGGCATCGGGCCGGTGCTGGCCGTGTGGTTCGGCACGCCGCTCTTGTTCTACATGTATATCGCACCAGGTTTCTCGCACGCTGCATCGGCATTTATCGTCGCGGCGTTTGTCGCCGTGTGGTTATACGTTCGTCGCGACTGGTCGCTCGGCGGTCTTGCCGCACTTGGGGGCCTCGCGGCGTTGATGGGCATGGTGCGCGAGCAGGATCTGTTCATCGCGCTCGGTCCGGCACTGGATTACGCAGTGGCGCTCGTGCGAACGGCGCGCGTGAACACGGCGGCAGCACGCGCGATGCTCGCGCGCGCGACTGCCGGCGCGGCGACGTTTGCGATCTGTTTTCTTCCGCAGCTCGCCACCTATCAGGCGCTGTTCGGGCGTCTCGGGCCATCGCCGCAGATCGAGCGGAAGATGACCTGGACGTCACCGAATGCATGGCTCGTGCTCGCGTCGCCGGAGAACGGCTGGTTGTTCTGGACGCCGCTGATGGTGCCCGCCCTCGCCGGTCTCGCGTGGCTCGCCACGCGGAAGGATGAACGCCACCGGATCGGGGCCATCTGTCTCTTCATGGTCGCGACGCAGATTTACGTGGCGGGCAGTCTCGACACGTGGGCCGGCGCCGGATCGTTCGGACAGCGCCGCCTCGTCGGCCTCACGGTGTTTCTCGTCATCGGGCTGGCGACCCTGTTGGTCAGCATCAACAGCCGTGTTCCGAAAATGGCGCTGCAGGTCTTCGTGGTGCTTGCCGTCTGGTGGAATGTCGGGCTGATCGCGCAGTTCGGCAGCGGCCTGATGAACCGCCAGCATCTCAACATGAGACACAACACCTATCACAACTTCGTGACGGTACCGTTGTCGGTGCCGAACCTCGCGTACCGGTACATCACCGATCGCCAGTCGTTCTACGAGAACCGTTCACGTTCTACGCGATGATTTCGCGCCGGTTACTCGACCTGGTCAGGTGTCCCGACTGCCATGGGCGGCTCGACGGGGAGCCACAGCATCTTCGATGCGCCGGCTGTCAGCGAATCTTCGACGCGCCGGGCCCCGACTACCTTGTACTGAAGCCTAAAGACGCGTTCGACGAAACGACGAAATTCCTGGAAGAGAGCTTCCACGCGGACGGCCGTGACGAAACGGTATCTCCGCCGCTGTTGTCGGCCGGCGTCCGCAACACGATGCTGCGGGAGTTTCTCGCGATGCAGCCGGGCGATGTCGTGGTGGACCTGGGCTGTGGCAGCGGGCGGTTCTGTGTCTGGAGCGCCGACACCGGCGCTCACATTGTGGGAATCGACACCGGAACCTACTTTGCCGCCGAAGCGCGCGCGTCGGTCGACCTTGTCGTCGGCGAGCTTCGACGGCTGCCGTTTGCCGATGGCAGCGTGACGAAGGCGTACACCATTGATGTGCTCGAGCACCTGTCTCCTGAGGGGCTTCAGGTGATGCTGCGTGAGGTCTCGCGTGTGCTCGCGCCCGGCGGAGCGCTGTTCGTGTACACGCACGTGCGCCAGCGTTCGCCGTTCGCGCCGGCGCTGTCGTTGATTGCGAAAACCGCAACCGCGATCGAGCGGCTCGGCTTCGCCGATCTCACCATCGAGAAGCTGCGCAAAACCGATCATCTCAACCCGCTGATGAGCAGAGCGCATCTCGACGAAGTGGCGGCCGATGCCGGTTTGCGCGTCGACCGCTTTCGTTACTACACGCCGCTGTTGTCGCGCATCGCCGAAAGCATCGTGGTACCGGTAGGCGCACACGCTTTTGCCAGGCGGGCGTCCAAGACCGGCGAGGTTGACGGCACAGCGCTTCGCGCCGCGCGCCTCCAGGCCAAGCGCACGGTCGCCGGCCGCGGGATCATGTTCCGCGCGCTTCAGGCGATGACGTCGGTGGTGATGCTCGACGTCCGGCTGCTCGGCCGCGTCCGCTCCGGCCCGTTCTTCGCGCTGCTCGTCAAACGGTCGAGCTGAGACTTCGCAACTAGAGATCTATAGATCTCTAGATCTATAGATCTTTAGATACACTGCGCAGATTGAATGAGGATTCTGTATGCGGCCATCGACCAGACGGTGCCTGCCGCGCATGGCGGATCGGTGCACGTCAGGTCGGTCGCCGAGGGGCTGGCCGCGCTCGATCATGAAGTGCATGTGCTCGTCTCGCCAGGCGATGGAGCGTTTCCGCCGGGGCGGGCGGCCTGGGTTTCGATGCCGCCGCCGCTCGGCAGCCGGCGCCTTCGCTTGCTGCGATCCGGCGCCGTACTTCGCGCCGCTCGAGCGCTGCGGCCGGACGTCGTGATTGAGCGTTACTACAACTTCGGCGGCGAGGGCCTTCTCGCGGCCCGCCGGCTCGGCGCTCTTGCAGTGCTCGAAGTGAACGCGCCCGTCATCGATCATCCCGGCTCGGCCAAACAATGGCTCGATCGCTTGCTGATTGCGCAGCCCCTGCGCCGGTGGCGCGATTGGCAATGCCGCGTGGCCGACCTGATTGTGACGCCGAGCGCCAGAATCCTTCCCGACCATGTACCGCCGTCGCGCGTGCTGCAGACAGAGTGGGGCGCCGACACCGACGCGTTCCGTCCAGGCGCCACCGGCGCGGTACCGTTTGCACGCGCGAGCGGCGACACCATCGTGGTGTTTGTCGGCGCCTTTCGCGCATGGCACGGCGCCCATCACCTTATTGATGCGATCAAGCAACTGCGGGCGCGGGGCCGGCACGACATCAAGGCGGTACTCATCGGTGAGGGTCCGGAGCTGCAGCGAGTGCGTGGCGCAGCCGACGGCGTGCCAGGCATCATCTTTACAGGCGCGCTTCCGCATGCGGAGGTTCCGGCATGTCTTGCCGCTGCAGATGTCGGGGTCGCGCCGTTCGATTTGACGGCGCATCCGGCGCTTGCGCGCGAGTTCCACTGGTCGCCGCTCAAGATCTTCGAGTACATGTCGACTGGGCTTCCGGTCGTCGTGCCGCGGATCGAGCGGCTCGCGCATGTCGTTCGCGACGGACTCGAAGGCTTGCTTTATGATGCTGCCGATCCTCGCGGACTTGCGTCAGCGCTCGAGCGCCTCACCGATGCGACGCTGCGCGCCGAGCTCGGGACGGCGGCCAGGTCTCGCGCCATTGAGCACTTCAGCTGGAACAGCCATTGTCGGGCGCTCGATCACGCCTTGCGGGCAGCACGCGAACATGCGCATCCTGATCGCCACTGACGCGTTTCCGCCCGTCTCTGGTGGCAGCGGATGGAGCACGTACGAGCTCGCCCGCGGACTTCGCGCGCGCGGGCATCGGGTCTTCATCGTGCAGCCCTACGCTGAGCGCCCGCCTGTGGCGTACGGCGGGTTCGACGTGATCGGCTTTCCGGCATCTGCGCCGTCCGCTCCCTTCATCCGGAATTATTTCAGGAACGAGCGGCTGTATCGGCGCCTGTCGTCCTTTCTGACGGGGCTGATTGGTCGCGAGCAGATCGATCTGATTCACGCGCAGCACGAGCTCACGGGACCCGCATCGATTCGCGCCGCGCATGCCGCAGGAATCCCGTCGGTCTGCACGATCCGCGATTACTGGCCGCTCTGCTACTGGAACGATCTCGTCGTCGATCCGGCTGCCGGCGACATCTGCCCGGCCTGCTCATCAGGTGCGATGACGCGCTGCTTGCCGCCGCGTGTCGGTCGCGCATGGCCCATCGCGGCGCCGTTCATTCCCTACATGCGGTCGAACCTGAAGCTGAAACAGCGGGACCTCGCCGGCGCGGATGCGGTCATTGCGGTGAGCCATGCGGTCGCCGGGCATCTGCGCGCGCGTGCCGATCTGTCGGCCGTGCGCATCGAGGTGCTGCCGAATGGCGTCGACGTCAACGAAGTACGCGCGCACGTGCGCGCGTCGAGCCGTCCGCTCGCCAAACCGTACGCGCTGTTCATCGGGAAGCTCGCGCGCAACAAGGGCGCGGGCGCGCTGGTCGATGTGGTCCGGCAATCGAATCTGCAGATGCCGCTCGTTGTCGTTGGCGACGGTCCAGAGCGCGCATCGTTGATCGAGGCGGCCGCGCGCGCGCACGTGGATGTGAAAGTGCTGCAATGGCTCGACCGCCAGGAGGTGTTTCGGTGGCTGGGGCACGCGGCGCTGCTGATTTTTCCGTCGAACTGGCCCGAGCCGCTCAGCCGTGTACTGATCGAAGCCAGCGCGTTGTGCGTGCCGATTGCCGCGATGAACACAGGCGGCACGTCGGACGTGATCGCTGACGAGGAAACTGGATTGCTGTCGACATCCGCAGACGAGCTGGCGGCTGATGTGTCGCGGCTCGCCCTGGACGAATCGCTTCGAATCCGCCTTGGCGCGGGGGCAGGGAAGCGGGCCGAGGCGACCTTCGACGTGCCGGTCGTCGTCGGTCGGGTCGAGGCGCTGTATGACGATGTCCTGGCTCGCCATCGGGCGCACCGCGGCAAGGGCGTGGCATGAGTCACCGCGGCGTCGTTTCGCTCGGTCTCCTCGTGCTGTGGCTGATCGTGGCGACGCAGATTGTGCCGCCGCTGATCGTGCGCGCCTACAACGGCGAGAGCCTGTCCGTATTCAACGCGCTCATCATTTCCCGCAGCGAGCATCCGCTGTCCGAGTATCTCCAGTACTGGCGGAATGTGATGTGGCTTGGGGTGATCTGGTGCCTCGGCTTCTGGCTCGCGTCGCCGTTGCGCAGGCTCATGTCGAGCGATCGGTTCTTCGAGCGCGCGGTCGGCGCGTGCACTCCCGGTACGCTGGGCGCGATTCGCTCATGGACGTGCGGCATCCTGCTGGCCATGACGGTGTGGGAAGACCTGGCGAGCACGGCCATGCTGCCGCGCAGCATGGCGCAGCCGAAAGGAATCCTTCACCTCCTTCACGTCGCGCCCATCGGGTTCGAGCGTTTTCTCGCAAGCGCCCCGGCGTTGTGGGCATTCGAATATTTCACCATCCTCGTGTTGCTTCTGGGCATCGTCGGGCTCGGTACGCGCGTGGTCGTTCCGCTCGCCGCCGTGTGTTGTCTGGTCGTGGCGGGTATCTTCAGGGAATATGCCTGGTTCTATCACACCGGTCTCATTCCCATTTACGTGCTGGCCGTGTTGTCGTTCACGCCATGCGGCGACGGCTGGTCGCTCGATCGCATCATCCGCATCGCGCGCGGAACGCCATCGTCCAATGCCGCGCACCCGCGATACGGCTGGTCGAGGTACGCCGTCTGGACGGTGATTGCGGTGCCGTATGTCGGCGCCGGATTGAGCAAGCTTTACTACAGCGGCCTCGGGTGGCTGCACCCCGACAACATGAAAGCGACGCTGTTGAGGACGACGCTCGCGCCGATGGAGTTCGACTGGACCGTGTCGATCGATCTCCTGCAGGCGCCGGATGCCGTGTTCGTGGCGCTCGCCGTGGTCGGTCTGTTCACTGAGCTGCTCTTCGGGCTGGTGCTGATCTCCCGAAAAGCGCGACAAGTGCTGCCGGCGGCGATGGCGGCGACGCACGGCGGCATTCTGTTTCTGCAGAACATTCTCTTCGTCGACCTGATACTGCTGCAGGCGGTCTTCTACGACGTGACGCCGGTGCGGCGGGCGATCGGCCGGTGGCTCGCACTTCGAAGAGGGCGGGTCCAGGTGTTGTACGACGGACACTGCGGCCTCTGCCAGCGCTCGGTGCGCATTCTTCAAGGCCTCGATAATCTCGAACAGCTCGACTGGGTCGATTTCAGGACGACGAACGTTGACGTCGATACGTCGCGGCTCGAGCACGAAATGGCGGTCGTTCGACGAGGCCGCGTCTATTTCGGGTTCTCCGCGTATCGAGTGATCGCGTGGAGAATTCCGTTGTTCTGGCCGGTGGCGCCATTGCTCTATGTGCCTGGTGTGCGCCCGGCCGGCGACGCTGTGTATCGGCGGATTGCCGAGCGGCGCCATGCGATCTGCCCGATTGACGCCGTACCTCGCGTGTCGGCCGCGGACGTGGGCCGCATTCACAGGCGCGGGGCGACCGCGTGCCTCGCGCTGGCCGCGTTTCTCCTGTCGTGGTGGTTCACGCACATCGAGTTCTACCCGTTAACCACCATGAAGATGTTCGCGGCGATGAACCAGCCGCTCGGAACAATCAATTACATAACGCCGCTGGCCGTCCATGAAGATGGAACCGTGACACCGGCACGCTTCGAGCGATGGATCGGTGCGATGGCAGACGCCCGCTATCGCCGAATCATCTCGTTGCCCTTCAGCGACCGGCACAGCGCCGATCGCACGAATGAGTTTCTCGAGGCGTCTTTGCGCGCCGCCAATCGCAGCGCCCACGACGGCGGGCGCATCGTCGGGTTCGAGCTGCAGCTCTGGGAGTGGGATTTTGTGCGCGATCCCGAAAACCGTCAGCATGGGCATCTCGTCGACACGTACAGATACCGCGCGGCCGAGCCCGAATGATGGCGCACGAGCAGTCATCACTGCGCGTCGCGGTTCTGGCGCGGTCGGTGTACCCGCTGCACCGGTACGGCGGGCTCGAGCGGCACGTCTACGATCTCGTCCGATGCCTGCTCGCTCGTGATGTTCGAGTCACGTTGATCACGCCGCCTGCGGCGGCTAACAGACCGGCCGATCCCGCGGCAGATGCGGTGTTCCGCCATCCGAATCTCACGCTGAGCCCGGTGCCGTACGTGACCTTCCCGTTCGCAAACCGTCGAGGCACGACGATTCTCGATCGCAGCACGGCATATCCGTTGTTCGGGCTGCGTGCCGGACGGCTCGCGGCACGTCTCGTGACGGCCGGCGACATCGACATCGTCCATGGGCTGGGCGCGAGCGTGCTCGGCTACGCGCTCGCAGACTGCGAGCCGGGCGCCCGCGCGCCGCTCGTGTTCAATCCGCAGGGGCTCGAGGAATTCGGCGCAACCGATCCGTCAAGTGCCCCGTTGAAGCGCCTTGGGTATTGGCCGCTTCGTGTGGCGGTGCGGCGATCGGCGAGCGCGGCGGACCGCGTCATCGCCACCGATCGATCGCTGGTCACTCCGGTGATCACACATCTTGGCGTGCGCAAGGAGGTCGTTCGCGTCATTCCCAACGCCATTGAGCCGGCGGATTGCGATCGACCTGATGCGGTGTCGCGAGCGCAGGCCTTGCGCGGCGAGCTGGGCTTGCAGGCCGATGACGTACTGCTCCTCAGCGTCGGCCGCCTCGAAGCCAATAAAGGCTTTCACATATTGATTCGTGCGCTGGCGATGCTGGCGCAGCAGAACGCGCTGCCTGCCCGGTGGCGATGGGTGCTCGTCGGCGATGGTCCGAGGCGCGCGCAGCTGGCGCGCGAGATCGCGTCCGCCGGGTTGTCGGCGCATGTGGTGCTGACGGGCCGTGCCGATGCCGGAGATCTGCATGGTTGGTACGAGGCGGCGACGTTGTTCGTCCACCCGACGCTTTACGAAGGCAGCTCGCTCGTGACGCTCGAGGCCATGGCGCACCGCCGGCCGGTTGTCGCCAGCCGCGCGGGAGGGCTGCCCGACAAGGTCATCCCCGGTGTGACCGGCTGGCTTGTGCCGCCCGGCAACGCAGAGGCACTGGCGGCTGCGATTGGGAAAGCGCTCGCCGATGCTGCGCGTCTCCAGGCGATGGGCATCGCGGGTCGCGCGCTGGTCGATAAGGAATTTTCGTGGCGCGCGGCGACGGATCGGCTGCTGAACGTGTACAGCGAGCTCCTCGCGCAGCGGAATTCGTTGTAGGCTTCCATCCGTGTTTCGAGCGCTGCGCGAATCTGTCTGGCCCCGCATCCCCACGCTGAAAATCCGATCCGTCAATCGACTGACGCTCGATCGCGAGCTGCGGCGCCAATTTCAACGTCTGGCCCCCGGCATCGTGCTGGACGTCGGCGCGAAAGCCGCACCTTACGAAGCGTACGTGCGCGCGGAGCGTTACGTGCGGCTCGATATCGATCCTGCGAAGAAGCCGGATATCTGCTGCGACCTGCACGAGCTCGACTGGCGTGGTGATCCGTTCGACACCGTGCTGGCGATAGAAGTGCTCGAGCATTTATACGATCCGCAGCGCGCCATTGACCGCATCTACGGTGTGTTGAAGCCGGGCGGGGTCTGCATTCTGTCGACCCGATTCATGTTTCGGTACCATCCGGATCCGCAGGATCACTATCGTTTTACGTGGGACTCGCTGAAGCACCTCTTCAGGAATTTCCGGCACGTGGAAGTGATCCATCATGGCAACCGCGCCCAGGTTCTGTGGGAGATCATCAACGCCGGGGGCCGGAGCCGTGTGGTGTTGAACCTGCTGAACCCGCTCATTGCACAGCTGCACTCGAGCCGCACGAAATTTCCGCTCGGCTTCGTCGTCTACGCAGAGAAGTGAGCCGGCTTCTCGAGCCTCGCGACCAGAACGAGCGACGTCTTACGTTGCAGCCATTGCACGTAGGGCCGGTCACTGAGCGCACGTGAGATAGCGTCGTTGACGACGGCTGCACCGGGAATCAGCTCCGAGAAGACATAGAGACTCACGTGCGAGTCATCGACCACTTTCAGCCCCGCTGCCGCTCCCATGCGCCGCAGGTCGTCGACCGTCATGCGGCGATGCCGGATACCGGGATCCTTGACGACGGCCGGCTCCGTTGACGGTCGTTTCTGCACGGGCCGCCGAATGACGCGCCTCAGCAACTTGACGGGCGGCGAATCGATGAGGGCGCGAATCGGACGATCGAGCTGCCTCGAGCGATTGCTGCCGTTCGGGACGGTCACGACAATGTTCCCTCCGGGCTTGGTCACTCGTGCGAGTTCTTTCAGATGGGCGGCCGGGTCCGGCAGATATTCGAGGACGCCAATGCTCAGCACGAGGTCGATCGAATCGTCTGCCGAGTCGAGCCGGTCACCGTCGGCCACCCTGAATTCCTGCGACGGAAACAGCCGCTTGCACTCCGCAATCATGTTCGCGGAAATATCGATACCCAGGTAACGCGTTCGCGCAGCGTCGAACAGCAGACAGAAATCTCCCGTGCCGCATCCGACATCGAGCACCGTTCCGGCTGCCTGAGGCGCGACCATGCGTTCGACCGCGCGATATCGCATCGCGTAGACGTGATTCGTCAGCCGTTTGTGCCATGTAGGGGCGTAGCTGTCGAAGTGGGTTCGAAGCAGGTCCTTGTGGGTGCTCATTATGGGTTCACGCCGGACTTGTATGCAGGATTGTAGAAAGCCGCACTCGGATTCTTGAAGTATATCGCGCACAGCTCGGCGTATTCGTGCATCGGCACGACAAAAAACGCCTCGACATACAGCGCCTTGGGAAGGAGACGAATGTTGAAGGCGTTGAGGCCCAGAATATAGTGGTCGAATTTGCGGACCTTCATCTGCGACTTCCACATGCGCACGGCTGCAGCCTTGCGCTCGGCAACTTCGGAGATATCCACCACGACATTCGGAATGCACTGGTGAGTAGACCTGGTAACACCAGACCTCTGTCTCGTTGGGAATGAAGCCTCGACGCCAGGCATGCCACAAGAGCTGATTTGCTCTACGATGATCGTCATGATCGTCCATCAGAATCGGAAGAAAGAGGCAGTCCATCGGCTCTGCGGACAAGGCCGTGCCGAGCCTGGTGACACTTTCGTCCGTGACGGGAATGGCATCGACCGGATGGCGGAGGAACTCTGTCCGATATCCGATGTGTTGGGCGACTTCCGCCGTTTCAGCCTCGACCTGCGCTGAAGGCCGACCGGAAGTGAGATAGATGCAGCGGACGCTGGCTCCGGCGCTTCGTGCTCGAATCAACGTGCCTCCAGCTCCCAACATTTCGTCGTCGGGATGCGGTGCGATGACCGTGATTCGTTGTCCCCGGGGAGCGCTCATTTCCAGCGGCTCGAGTGTCTTGTTGAACCGCACGGTCGAAAGCACGTTGGCGCAGCTCTGCAGGTCGGTGAGCGATGTCCAGTCGCGGATAAAGAACTTGTAGGTCTGCCGCGTATTGATGGTGCGCTCGAGTCGCTTCAGTATCGTTCGGAAGACGTTCGCCATGTGATTGCCTTCGCAGATCCTAACATCGAGGAGCCGCATCAACCCTATGTCGTCGAAACCGAAACGCCCTCGCCACGCGCTCGAGAGCGAGCTGACGCCGCAGGTGCCCGATGCGCACGTGCGCGCGGCGATGGCGTCGTTCTACAAAAGCAGCGAAGGATACGCACATCAGCAGGCATCGCACACAACGGCGTACTTCAACAGGCTCCTCGGGGTGATGGACGCCGTTCTCACGCAGCCCAATCTCAGTCTTCTCGAAATCGGCGCCGGCTCTGCGGCGGCGATGCACACCTATCTCGCCAGACATCCGGCCGCGCGCGCGGTGGCGATGGAGCTGTCTCCCTTGTCGATTCGAGCGGCCACGCAGGGCAGTGCAACGTCGTTGCGCGCGGTCGCCGGCAATGCGCTTCAGCTTCCGTTCCGGGATCGTTCGCTCGACGTGGTCGTGGCGTTCGAAGTGATCGAGCACATTCCCGACGTCGGCGTGGCGCTCCACGAGATGCTGCGTGTGGTGCGGCGCCCCGGATACATCATCATCGGTTTGCCAAACCACGCGTCGTTGTGGACGCCGCTCGAAGATGGTTTGCGGCGGCGCACGCGTCGCGCGTTCGGCGTCGAAGGCGGCCACGGCGCGTGGCGATGGTGGAAGAGGAACGCTGCGCTCGCCTGGCGAAAGCGGCTCTCCAGCGCCACGGAGTTCCTGTATCGCGAGCCGATTCTGCACGCATCCGCTGGCGGCGATGCCGACGCCGTCTATTACGCCGCGCCGATCGATCTCGTGCGTTTTTTTCGGAAGAGTGGCGCGACGCTCGTCATGAGCAGCGCCCGCTTGCGGCTCGGATGGGCCGGCCGCCTTCTGCCAATCGAGATGCAGGGCTCTACCGTGATGGCGTGGCGTGTGTCCGACGCTAGCGGATGATCAGCCGGTCCAATTTGAAGACGAGACTCTCGTGGCCGCCGCTATCAAATTGAAGCGTGATTTCACTGACCGGCGGACGCGACGTGTTCTGTGGAATCGAGATGACGATGTCGCGATAGCCGTCGGGACCTGAGAGATTGGGCTGACCGGCCGGCTGGCCGTCGACATCGACGCGCATCGATCGCGGTCCGGTTGCTGCAGGTGATGACGCGCGCAGCACGAGCTCGACTGCACTCGTCGGCAACGACGCGGCGATGATGGCGCGATTCGTCAACGGCTCGACGAAGGTGATGTCGCTCGCATCGCTCGTTCGCTCGCGCCGCTCGAGCGACCACCCCGGTCCGAGATACAGATTGCCCGTTCGCGCGCCTGCGTCGACATCACGCGCATCGAGGCGCACATCGGGCCGCCATATCAACCGCTGCACGTTCCACGCCTTTGCATCGAGCACAGCGCCGTCAATCGTCAGCACGTCGAGGCGATCGAGGTACGCCTTCGGAAATCGAACGTGCGGGTTGTACATCCCGAACGTACGTGTGCGCGGCTGCGCGGGATCGCGGTGGAACATGTCTGCGCCGGGCGTCGCGCCCGGGAGCCCGAGAATGTCGAGAATCGTGGATGGCAAGTCGACATGCGACGTGGGCGCGTTGGACACCGTGATTGGTCCTGTGCGTTTCGGCGGCTTGATCAGCATCACGGCTTTGGCCGTGGAGGCAATCGCCGGCAGCCGCACGGTTGACGGTCCGGGAATGAGAGACAGGCTTTCGCTGCGGCCGCTGAATCCAAGCGGCAGCAGATCGGTCCCATGATCGGACGACACGATGATGAGGCTGCTGTCGTAGATGCCGAGCCCGCGCGCGCGATCGAGCAGCGACGCCACAAGCTTCAACGCGCATCGTGATTGTTCGGTGTACGACTGGCGTGACATGTCCGTGAGGCCGATGAAACGGCATTCCCGATCGACGACGATCGGGCGATGCGGTACGCCGACGTGCAGCAGCTTGTAAACGGGGCGATCGCGTCCCACCGTCATCACGCTGGCGAACTGCTCGAGGAACGCAGCCGAATTACTGGCTTCGTGCCGTCTCACCTGTGCCGGCGATTCGGTGCGATCCATCCAGATGGCGCGGTAGAAGGTGTCGGGCCGTTCGACGCTGAAGATCTTTGCCGTGTGCGGCACGTGGCGGAAGAGCGAGAGCTCGACGAGTTGCCGCGCCGACACCTCGCGGTAATCCTCGCGGCTCACATAGGGTTTGCGTATCCGGAACCGCGCACCGCGCCAGTTCGGCGTCGCCTCGGGCCCCATCCATTGCTCGAATGAATCGAGAGGGACAATCGTGGTTGCGTCGATGTCGTATCCCGCGCGGGACACCTTGTCGAGAATCGAGCTCTGCTTGAACGCTTCGCTCACGAACTCCGGAGCCGGCTTTTCATTCCGGTACTCCTGGCCCGCCAGCATCGCCGGCATACTGAAGGACGTCGTCGGAAACGAGCCCGCGTGGTCGGCGAAATACTGAAACCCGCTGAACTGGCGGTCGAGCGCCGCGCGATCCTGCTGGAGGATGTCGGCAAAGACGTCGGACTGGAACTCGTCGAGCACGATGTGGATGACGTTCTGGGCCGGCGAGAACTGATAGATGGCGGGAGGCGGCTCGATCCAGCGCACGGGCCTGTCGCCGCCGGAGCCGGCGCTGGACAACACAACTGCGGCGGCCTGAACGCCCAGAAACACGAGCGAGGCGAACGGCGCGATGCGGCTGACGGGCCGAAAGAACACGAGCGCGACGAGCAGCACGACCGCCCAGCCGGTCAATTCGTACGGCGCGCGCCATGCGTGCGCGTTGAGGTCGAGATCCTGCCCTGCGAGAACACCATAGTCGGCGTTCCACAGATTCCCCTGGCCCCATAGCAGCAGCCCAAGTGCGAACAGCAGCGCCGCGTAGGCGCGGGTCCATCGCTCCGACAGCACCGCGATGACGCATCCCACGCCGAGCAGGATGATCCAATTGACGGCGACCGTCCTCAGAACACGCGGCCATGCCAATTCTCCGAACCCGACGGCGAACTCGGCGGAGTTGTTGACAAAGATGGTGTGCGCGCCCAGCACGAAGACAACGGCGGGTACGAGCAGTGCCGGAGCGGCGAACAGCCACAGTCTCGCGACACATTCGCGCGCGCTCTGCGGCGCCGCCGTTGTGCGCCACGTTCTGAAGTTCGTTGCCGTCACGAGGCCGATCAGCAGGACGGCGAAACCCAACCATAAGTAAAGAGTGATGCTGCGGATCCCGCGTGCCGCACCCAGCAGGAGGACCTGCCACGAGTCGACCCGTTTTCCAAACAGCTCGGCCGGAGAGAAGGGCGCCGGCTGGCTGCCCCTCGAGCGCGCGCTGAATGTTCAACGCCATTCCGCCGCCGAACTGCTGATAGTCGACGGCAATTTCGTGCGCGCCCGCGTCGAGAGAGACTCGCCGGCCGATCGTGCGCATCCCCTCGGTGAGGTTCCGCGTGACCAGCACCTCGCCATCGACGCGCAGCTCCACTTCGTCGTTGCCGCCGGCAAAGAATTCGATCGTCTGCGGATCTGACACGTAGAAAAATCCGCGCCAGCGTGCCGAGAAGTTCTGACGGGGCAGGGTGGAATCCTGATCGAGAAATCCCAGATTGATGTCGAAGGTGCTCGCGTCGACAGGCACGCCGCGGAACCCGACTTGCGTGAAAACCGAACGCGTCAGGCCGGTGGGCGGCAACAGCCGTTCCACTATCGGCGGAAACGCCGACAGCATCGCCACGAACGCGGCGCAAACGGCCAATCCACGCATCGGCCGCGATGTCATGGCGCGTCCAGCATTTCGTTCGCGGCGCGAAGCACATCGGCCGTCGCGATGCCGGCCAGGCAATCGGGCACGCGGTTGAGGCAGCGCGTCGGCGGCTGCCGCAGCAGGTTGCACGGACTGCAGTGGATATCGATGCGCACGATTCTCGAGCGCGGCGACAGAGGCGCGTATCGTGTCGGCAGCGACGGCCCGAAAATCGCGAGCACCGGCGTGCCGACCGCGGCGGCAAGGTGCATCGGCCCGGTATCGCCGGTGATGAACAACGAGAGCCGCTCGAGCACCGCCGCGAGCACGACGAGATCGACATCGGGCGGCAGCTCAGTGAGCGGCACATCCGAGGGCCACGCGGGCGCACGGCGTCGAGCACGGGTTTGTCGGCGGTCGAGCCGATGAGCACCACCGATGCGCTGCGCGTACGCGCGATCTCGGCGCCGAGCTCCGCGAAGCGAACGGGATCCCATTCCTTGATGCGCCGGCCGGTCGCCGGCTGGATGCCGACCAGCGGTGCGCCGAGGTCGCGCGTGCCGACGAGCTCGGCCGCTCTGCGGCGCGCATCGTCGGGGATGTTAACGGCAGGCTACAGCTGGCCGTGGCAGGGCTGAAGCCCTGCGCTACCGATACAGTTTCGAACGCGCGCTGCGACGAGCGCCTTCGCATTGTCGGCAATGTGCGCGCGCGGATCGGGCGCCACCGCGTCGGTCAGCGCAGCGCCGCCGCCTCCCGAGAGAAATCCCACGCGCCGTGGTATGCCCGACAAGGCGAGCAGCAGGTTGCTGCGGATGTCGGGCTCGAAATTGATCGCGAGATCGTACTCTTTGCTGCGCCACGCTTTCGCGCGCGCGCGCAGCGCACGTCCACGACAGCCCGCGTCCTTCGCCGTGCAATCCACGGCACGTCGAGCGTTTCAATGGAGCTCACGCCAGGAATGAGCGCGGCGAGCGGACGATTCCAGCTTCCGACGACGAGGTCGATCGCCGCATCGGGCGCCATCGCCCTGACCATCGCTATAGGCTCGAGCACCATGACCAGGTCGCCGACTTTCTCCAGTCGCAAGCAGAAGGATACGGCGCGGCGCACCGTCGCTCGCCGCGCGCGGCGCGCGCGGCCATCCGAGCGCGTCGCGCGGCGCCGAGGCCGGCATCGGCCAGCCCGACGAGCCTCGCTCCTGCCGATAGGGAATTTGAAGATGTCGAAACACTACCGAATCTCGGCTCGATCGATCATCACACCGAGCGCGCGAGTCGTCGGAGCCACCCAGGACGTCGCGCGGTGATCCATGTCGTGCTTTCGATGCGTATCTGCACGCCGTCCTGGCGTTGCGCAAGGCTCGCTGCGGTCGCGGCGGGAATCGGCGAAGACGTAGTCGCGAAATTCATTCGTCGGGCTCGACGCTGCCGAGCTCTCGTCCTCGAAGGTACACGGTCACTCGAGGCGGGCGGCACTCCGCGCGGGCGTCCGCCGCTCAAGCTGAGATCGAGCTTCACGGTCTCGGCTTCGGAGCGGACACTGATAAGCAGATACGATCGATCTCTGGTCCAGCGAAATGTCAGTATTGCCGCCGCCCAAGCCGTTCCTTGCGGATGAAAATCCACAAGCATGAAGATCGTCGGTGCCGCCGATGTCCAGCGAAATGCGGTCGTCGGAGTCATTGCCGTCTGCACGAGGCGATAGATCGTGAAGTCGAACGGCTTCGTGACGCCGCCCGTGGGTAGACGTCGTAGGCGGTCTTTTCGAACTCCGGCACGCGGAATCGCTCGCGTTGCCACAACGATGGATCCGATGCCCGGCGATAGCAGATCGGTGCCGCCGCCTCGCCGATGAAATACACGTTCTCGTAACGTTCGTCGCGCCCACGCGAGGAACTCGCGAACAGCGCGCTTGTCCGGGCGCGAGTCGTACGAGGACGAGCACGTTGCGCGCCCAGATATACGACAGCGGCAGCGCCAGCGTGTGCAGATCCGACGCGGCCCGCGGCTCGACGATCACGAGATCGTTGTCGCCGAATCGGCCGCGAGGCGCTCGAGCTGCGGGATGCACGCCGCATACTCGATGTGCGTCGCGAATCGGCTGCGACGCGGTCAAGTATGCTGACCAGATGAGCGCACGAGCAGTGCCGGCTGCGATCGAGCCGATGCCGATGGATGCCGCTCGCGCACCCAGAGGCGTCGCGCGGCAGCATCCAGAGCGGCGCGAACATCGCCGCCGCCAGCGAAGATGAGCGCGCCCGGCAGGATCGCCGTGACGAAACCGGCGCGCCAGCCAGAAATGCTCGGGCCAGATCCTCATCTTGTAGAAGAAGAAAACGCGAGAGCGTCGTCACGGCCAGAATCAGCGCCGGCGCCCGCCAGAACGATCGCCAGACGACCAGCGCATAGCCCGCAAGGGCCAGGGCGAACGCGATGCGGCGTGAAATACAGGTCGCGCGAACATGCGCACAGCATGCGCATCGTGCGGCGCCAGCCGGCCGCCAGGCTCGCGGAAGAACAGCGCGTAGATGCCCGCCGATCGTCACGATCGCGATCAGCGCAAGCGGCAGCCACGTGCGCGTCGCCGCGGCGACTCGCGGCTGTGCGAATGGCCCATAGCAGCGCGCACAGCGGCGACGCCGCCGGCGGCGAGCGGCACGAGGTGAATCGGCTGCAGCGATTGCAGGTACGCGATGGGCCTGGCGAAATACGGCCGCAGCTGCGTCGTGTAATACATCGCCGCCGCGGCGACCCATGCCGCCAGCGTCACGAGAAAGCCGGCGCGCGCGCGATGCCCGCCACGTGCGCGAGCAGTGACGCAGCGGCGGCCGCGCCGATTGCCAGCACGACCGGCAATCGCGTGAACAGCGCCAGGCCCAGCAGCGACGCCGCGACGGGTCCGAAGAATCGATCTTCGTCTTCGTGCGCGTAGGCGTGCGCGAGCAGCGCGGCGAAGAGCAGCGCCTGGGTGACGATCTCGGAATTCGGGTAGCGCGCGTACCACGTCTGTATGACGTGCACGCACAGCAGGCCGGCCGCCGCGGCAGCCGGAAGCGGCCCGATCGAGTCGCCTGCCGCGAAATACACCGCCAGCACGCCGAGAATCGCCCACCATGCGATCACGCGCCGCGTGCCCGTGACGCCGTCCAGTCCGTACGCGATCGCAATCCAGATCGGATATCCCTGCGGGAACTGGCCGGTCACCGTGCCCGCGTCAGGATCGCGCAGGTGAAATCCCATGAAGCGGACGCTGTAGTAAGGTCGGATCGTCGTAGGGCGGAAAAAACAGATCGCGCGTCGACGCGGGGACGGCCGCGGCAACGCGGTCGGTCGTGACGAGCGACTGCCGCTGCGCGATCTGAATGCCCTCGCTCATGTACACGCCGGGATCGCGTCCGCCCAGCACGTATTCCGCCGCCGGCGCGGCGAAGTACATCCACACGCCAGCGCGATGAGCACGGCAGGGAATGGCTGCGGTCCAGCCCGGCCGGCGGGCGGTCGCGCCGAGTCGCAGGTTGCCCAGCGATGCCAGCGCGAGGACTGCCGCAAGCACGACGTTGCACCACACCAGCGCTCGAAGCGAATACGCGCTCATCGCCGCGAGCGCGAACGCGAGCGTCGTCGTCACGATGATGCTGATGATGACCGCCCAGAACAGGCGTTCCTCGGCGGGCAGCGCGGCACGCTTCGCGCGATCGGCGAGTGGCAGCCGGAAGATCACTGCCCCGGGCAGATAGGCAATGGCGATCAGTGACGCGATCGTGATCAGCATCGTTGGTAAACGGCTTCGAAATCCTCGGCCACTCGCGCCCAGCTGTGATGGCGGCACACGAGCTCGCGCGCCTGCCGGCCGATGAGCGTTGCCGCCGGACCGATCGCGCAGCAGCTCGTCGATCGCCGAGGCGAGGGCGCGCACGTCGCGCTCGGGCACCAGGCGCGCGGTGACGCCGTCGGTCGCGACGGCGCCGATGCCGCCGGCCGGTGTGGCGACGAGCGGCGTCGCCGACGCCATGATCTCCATCACCGTATTCGGCAGGCCATCGACGTTTCCCGCGTCATCGTGCACCGATGGCGCGACGGCGACGTCGGCGGCGGCAAGCAGCGTCGGAACGACATCGTGCGAGACGACGCCGAGAAACTGCACCGTGTCGCCGACGCCGGCGCCTGCGCGCGCGAGCTCGCAGCGATGCTCGAGATCGCCGTCGCCCGCAATGGCGACGCGCAGGCGAGGGTGCTGCGCTTTCAACGACGGCAGCGGCGTCGATCAGATATTCGAATCCCTTTTTCTTGACGAGACGGCCGACAGCAAAGATCAGCGGTACATTATCCGCGATGCCGAGCATTTCCCGCCCGCGCGCGCGCGCGTCGGCATCGGGCTTGAAACGCTCGCTGTCGACGCCGTAAGGGATGACGTTCGATCGTCGCGCGTCGGCGCCGATGGCCGACGCGCGCGAGCGGAGATCCTCGCTGCAGGCCGTGACCCAGCGCGCGCGATTGAATGCCGTGCGCGCGGCGAGTCGCGCCACCGGATGCCGCTCGGCGACGAACACGTCGGAGCCGTGAAGGCTGATGACCAGCGGAACGGACCCGGCCGCGGCCGCGCCGATGACGCCGCCCGGAATCACCCAATGCGCGTGCATGATCGTCGCGCGTTTCTTCTGCGCGACGCGAAGCGCCTTGAACCATCCGGCAAGCATCGCCAGCGGCGCGACGGCAACGGCCGATGCGCGCAGCCGGACGTCGGCGCGCATCCCTTCGGCATAGCCGAACGTGTTCAGCGCCTGCGACGGGCGCGTAGTGAAAGAGATGGAAGTGGACGCCGCGATCGATCTTCGGCCGGTTCCATTTCGGATGCCACGGCGCGACCAGATGCACCTCGTGCCCGCGCGCGGCAATGCCCTGCGCGATCGGCTCCATGAAGCTGCCGACAGAATCACCCGCGAATCGCGGATATGACGAAGCGACCATGACGATGCGCTCGCTCATGGGGCGGCGATGCGCACGTACCATAATTTGAACGCGGCGTCCGAGCGCAGCTCCAGGCGCTGATCGCCAGGCGTGAACGATGCCGGCAGGGACCGTGACTTGATACTGGCCGATGCGTTCCGGATTCCACTCGAGCAGGAGATCGTCGAGGTGAGTCCCGTTCAATGACACGATGCACGATCTGTCGCGCCGCCGCGGAAGGATCGACCGGATCCGCACGCAGCGTGAGTCCGTACGAGCGGGCCTCGGGCAGAAGGATTCTGAGAGTCGCCGCCGGCGGCGCGGCAAACCGCATCGTGACATTTCCTTCGACGACGAGGCCTGACCAGCCATCGACGAAGAACCATCGATCGCGAGGTCCCGCCGCGATGGTGGCGGCACCGTCGTAGCGGAATGCCTCTCTCGCGAGTGCGTAGGGCACGGCGATCCACCAGGCGCTGGCGACCAGGACGAGCGCGAGCACGATCGGCCACGGCCCGCAGGATCTGGTCGGCGTGGATCTGCGCCCACGGTCGCGTCGTCACGAGCGAAGCGTTGCGCGCGCAAATCTCGCGGCCTTGTCGACAAACCAGAACGCCGCAACGAGGTAAAACGCATACGCGAAAAGTGTGAGCCGCCACTCGGCGCCGCCGAGCACGGTCCACGTCATGCTGAACGGGACGAGCGATCCGAAGAACATGACGAGAAGGAGGCGGCCTTCCGGAGACCACAGCCAGGCGATGAGACCGGCTATCGCGAGACAGGCCAGCGCCGTTCCAAGGCCCGGGATACCATTCGTCGAGTCCCACCCATTTGTTGCTGAACGGATACACAAAGACCCCGCGCACGGCGTTGTCAGTGGCGGCGATCGGGCGCGACTCGAATTTGTCGAGCGAGTAGGCGACGGCGCTTATCGGCCTGACGTCGGCCGCGCCTTCGCGTTTGAGATAGAAATCGGTGTGATTGTTGATGGCGTAGAACGGATCGCCGGTCGCGATGGCGCAGTTGATCAGAAACGGCGCGACGATGACCGTCATGACGCCCACAGCGAGCGCGACTGCGCCGAATGTCCGCGCCGCGCTGCGGGCGCTGTCTTCGCCGTCGGTGCGAGCGATGCCAGCACGACATGCGCGGCGCGATGAGCGCGATCGTCGTGATGCGCGTCAGGCACGCGCCTCCGCTGAGCGCGCCGGCGAGCACGGCATTCGCGCGTGTCGGGTGCCGCGCGAACCGCATCCATGCCCATGCGCATGAGACGGCGAAGAAAGCGAACAGCTCGTCGCGCCAACCGCCGATCGCCCAATACACGGCGCTCTGATCGATGGCGAGCATCGCGGCGGCCGCCAGGCCGACCACCGGAGATGCGACCAACGCGCCAAGCGCGTACGTCGCGACGAGCGTGAGCAGACCGAAGCGATCGAGGTGACGCTGACGCCAACATCCTCATCGCCTGTCAGCATCAACCCGATCGCGCGTCATCGCCGGAAACATCGGCTCGCGCACATGCGCGGCGTAAAAATTGCGCATCCCGCGGGCGAATTTCAGGTAGTTGATGGGATCGCCGCCCGCATAAGGCGTGTGCGTCGCGGCGCCACGGCCAATCGGGCGTGATCGTCGATGCTGCCGTTCTGACCGCAGGCTGCATCGCCGCAAGCCAGCGCGGCTGATCGTAGGGTCCGTAGGATTTGAACAGGGCGTCGAGGCGCAGCAGCGCGGCGTAGAGCAGAATGCAGATGAGCAGCGTCGTGGCAACCAGCGTGCGCCACTGCGGTGAAGGCACGGGCATAGTTTATTCTTCCGGAGATATGCGGCGATATAGAATGCCCTCGCACTGATGGGAATTCGACGCGTCATCGTCTGCGAAGTCCAGGTTCCGTTCGTGCAGGGCGGCGCCGAGTACCACGTTCGCGCGCTGCATCAGCAGCTGCGCGCCCACGGCTATCGAGGCCGAGCTCGTCAGCATTCCGTTCAAGTGGTATCCGAAAGGGGAAATTCTCGCGCATGCCGCGGCGTGGCGGCTGATCGATCTGAGCGAGACCAACGGCGAGCCGATCGATCTGGTGATCGGCACGAAGTTCCCGTCGTATTTCGTGCGCCATCCCAACAAGGTCGCGTGGCTCATTCATCAGTACCGCGCCGCGTACGAGCTGTGCGGCACCGAGTACAGCGACTTCTCGCACATCGAAGAAGATGTCGGCCTGCGGCAGACGCTGATCGAGCTCGACACGAGATGCTGGGCGAGTGCCGGCGGGTGTTCGCCAATCGCGCAGAACACCGCGAACAGGCTCGCGAAGTACAACGGCCTGACGGCACGAGCCGCTGTATCATCCGCCGCCGTTTGCCGACCGTCTCGGGCCCGGGCCCGTACGGCGACTACGTCCTGTTCGTCGGCCGACTCGAGTCGATCAAGCGCCCCGATCTGGCCGTGCGCGCAATGCAGCACGTCGATCGCCCGATACGTCTGGTGGTGGTTGGCGACGGCACTCAGCGCGCGCGCACGGAAGAGCTGGCGGCGTCGCTCGGGCGTGGCGGATCGCATCGACTTTGCCGGGTCGGTCGACGAGCAGGGGCTCGTCGATCTGTACAAGGGAGCGCTCGCCGTCGTGTACAGCCCATTCGACGAGGACTACGGCTACGTGACGCTCGAATCGTTTCTCGCGCGCAAGCCGGTGATCACGACCACCGACGCCGGCGGCCCGCTCGAGTTCGTCGAGCACGAGACGAACGGCTTCGTGTGTGAGCCGGCCGCCGAGGCCGTGGCCGCGGCCGTCAATCGACTCGCGGCCGACAAGGGCCTGGCCGCGCGGCTCGGCGATGCCGGCTACGAGCGCGCGCGGCTGGTCACGTGGGACGGCGTGATCGAGAAAGTCTGGTCGAGCCGCGATGAAAAAGCTCATCATCCAGATTCCCTGTCTGAACGAGGCCGACACGCTGCCGTCGACGCTGCGCGATCTGCCGCGGCAGATTCCGGGCATCGACACGATCGAAGTGCTCGTCATCGACGATGGGTCGACCGACGGCACTGTGGAGGTGGCGCGGGCGGCCGGCGTGCAGCACATCATCTCGCTTCGCAACCGGCGAGGTCTCGCGACCGCGTTCACGACCGGCATCGACGCCGCGTTGAAGCTCGGCGCCGACTTCATCGTCAATACGGACGGCGACAACCAGTACGCCGGCGCCGACATTCCGACGCTCGTGGCGCCGCTTGTCAGCGGCGAAGCCGACATCGTGATCGGCGATCGCAACGTGGAAACGCTGAAGCATCTGTCGTGGACGCGCAAGCGCCTGCAGCATCTCGGCAGCTGGGTCGTGCGGCAGGTGTCGAACACGCGCGTGCCGGACACGACCAGCGGCTTCCGCGCCTACACGCGCGAAGCGGCGCTGCGCATGAACATCGTCTCGGACTTCACCTACACGCTCGAGTCGATCATCCAGGCGGGCAAGAAGCGGATGGCGATCGCGCACGTGCCGATCCGCTCGAACCCGAAGACGCGCCCCTCGCGCCTGTTCGACAACGTGTGGGTGTACCTCAAGCGATCGGCGTCGACCATCGTGCGCATCTACACGATGTACGAGCCGTTCAAGGTGTTCACGACGATCGGGCTCATGACGTTCGCGGCCGGGCTCGCCATCTCGTTCAGGTTTCTGTATTTCTATCTCAACAACGACGGCATCGGGTCACGTGCAGTCGCTGCTGCTCGCGGCGGTGTTGATGATCGTGGGATTTCAGGTGCTGCTGATTGGCCTGGTCGCCGACGTGATCTCCGCCAACCGCAAGCTGCTCGAAGATCTGCTGTATCGCGTCCGCTCGATGGAGCTCGACAAGCTGCAACGACTAGCGCTGACTCGGCGAGTTCTCAGCTACACGAGTCTACTATTCGAGCGCTACCAGCTACCAGCTAGCCAGCCACCATGTCGCCGATCGCCAGGCACGACGTCAGCCCCGGCGATTCGATGCCTGCGACCTGAATGACGATTCGGATTCTGCGAGTCCCGTTCGATCAGGAAATCCGCGAACTTTTCGTCGGCCCGTGCAGCTTCGCGCGGATGCCTGTGCCGCCGGGCTGCAGATCGGCGAGCGTGATGTCCGGGAGCAGCGCGCGCGTCGGCTCGAGAAATGCTTCGAGCGGAAGGCGGTCTCCTTCGTAGTCGTCCTTCGAATCCTGAAATTTCGCGGTCGGCCCGATCAGGACGCTGCCCCACGTCGTACGCGTCAGATGCACACCGAGCCCGGAACCGTCGGCGTGGGGCAGCGGATAGACGAGGCCGTTCACCCAATCCGCGTTTCGACGGCGCCAGTTCGGCGTATTCGCCGCGGCACGGTTTGATGCGAAAGCGTCTTCCGCCGAGCATCGCCGAGACGTCATCGGCGTAGAGGCCTGCGGCGTTGACGACGGTGTGCGGCGATGAACCGCTCGTGCGGCGTGGCGAGCTCGATACCGCCGTTCGATGCGGCTGCGTCGACGACGGCCGTGCCGACGAGCATCGCGACGTCGTTGTCGCGGCACAGCCGGCTAACGCGCTGATTAGCGCTTCGGCTTCGACGATGCCGGTATCTGGCGACCACACGGCTGCAACGGCGCGCACATGCGGCTCTTTGCGCCGCACGAAACCGGCGTCGACCATCTCGAGCGACGTGGCGCCATTTGACGACACCTCGCGCGCGCAACGCTTCGAGCTCGGCGATTTCGCTCTCGTCCGCCGCGACCAGCAGTTTGCCACATCGTTGATGTGCGACGCCGTGCCGGTCGCAGAACTCATACAGCCGCTCGCGGCCGTCGAGGCAGAACCTGGCTTTGAGCGATCCGGCCGGATAGTAGATGCCGGCGTGAATGACGCCGCTGTTGTGCGTGCTCATGCCGCGTCCCGGCCGCGACTCGCGCTCGATGACGCACACACTGGCGCCCGATTCTGCGAGCTTCAGCGCGCAGGAGAGCCCGACAACACCTCCACCAATCACGGCCACGTCAATTTCATTCATGCAGCAGGCCATACGATACTATTCAGTGTTCATGTCTCGCCGCAGAAGGTCCCGCTGCTCGACCTGAAAGCGCAGTTCGCCCCGATGCGCGACGACGTGCTTGCGGCGATCACGCGGGTCTGCGATTCGCAGCAGTTCATCCTCGGCCCCGAGGTCGAAGGCCTCGAGCGCGAGCTCGCCGCGTTTCTCGGGATGCCGCACGCCGATCGGTGTGTCGTCGGGCACCGACGCGCTGCTCGCGGCGCTGATGGCGCTCGGCATCGGCTCCCGGCGACGAAGTCGTGACGCCCCCGTTTTCGTTTTTCGCGACCGCCGGCTCGATTGCGAGGCTGGGCGCGCGCCCGGTGTTCGTCGACATCGATCGCGCGACCTTCAACATCGACGCCGGCGCGGTCGCGATCGGCGATCACGTCGCGGACGAAGGCGATCATGCCCGTGCACCTGTTCGGCCAGAGCGCCGAGATGGCGCCGATTCTCGAGATCGCCGAGCGCTCGGGCGTGCCCGTCGTCGAAGATGCCGCGCAGGCGATCGGCGCGCGATATCGCGGGCAGGCCCGTCGGGGGCATCGGCACGATCGGCTGCTTCTCGTTTTTTCCGACGAAGAACCTCGGTGCGTTCGGCGACGCGGGCCTCGTCACCACGCGCGACGGCGCGCTCGCGCGAAGGTGCGCGCGATCCGGCAGCACGGCGGCGAGGTGAAGTATCATCACGATGTGGTCGGCGCGAACTTCCGGCTCGATGCGCTGCAGGCGGCGATTCTCCGCGTCAAGCTCCCGCACCTCGCCGGCTGGACGGCGGCCCGGCAGCGAAACGCCGAGCGGTACGAAGCGTTGTTCGCGAAGGCCGGCTCGACGGCACGGTGACGCTTCCGGCGCGGTCGGCCGACAGCACGCATATCTACAATCAGTTCGTCATCCGTGTGCCCGAGCGCGACGCCTCCGCGCGCACCTGCAGTCGAGCGGCATCGGCACCGAGGTGTATTACCCGGTGCCGCTTCATCTGCAGCCCTGTTTTCGCGATCTGGGATATCGGCCGGGGACGTTCCCCGTGGCCGAGGCGGCCGCGAGCGAAGTGCTGGCGCTGCCGATATACGGGGAGCTGACCGAAGCGCAGCAGGCGTGGGTCGTCGAGGCGATCCGCAATTTCTTTCACAGAGAGCCTGACTAATGGATTTGTTGCAGCGAATCAAGAGCGGGGAAGCCCGCGTCGGCATCATCGGTCTCGGCTACGTCGGATTGCCCCTCGCCGTCGAGTTCGCGAAAGCGGGCCTGAACGTCGTCGGCTACGACGTCGATCAGTCGAAGATCGACGCCTGAACGCCGGGAAGAGCTACATCCCCGACGTGCCGTCCGAAGAGCTGGCGGCGGTCGTCAAGGCGGGCACGTTCCGCGCGACGACCGATCAGCGCGAGCTGGCGAACGTGGACGTCATCGACATCTGCGTGCCGACGCCGCTCCGAAAGACGCGCGACCCGGATCTGTCGTACGTCGTCAAGGCGATCGAGGCGACGGCGGCGGTGCTGCGCAAGGGACAGCTCGTCATTCTCGAATCGACGACCTATCCGGGCACGACCGAGGAGGTCGCGCAGCCGGCGCTCGAGGCCGGCGGGTTGAAGGTCGGGACGCGACTTCTATCTGGCGTTCTCGCCCGAGCGCGTCGATCCGGGCAATCAGACCTACACGACGAAGAACATCCCGAAGGTCGTGGGCGGGATCGACCAGACGAGCACCGATCTGGCTGCGGCGCTGTACGGGCGGGTCGTCGAGAAGGTCGTCAAGGTCGCCAACACGCGCGTCGCCGAAATGGTGAAGCTGCTCGAGAACACGTTCCGCGCGGTCAACATCGGCCTCGTCAACGAGATTGCGCTGATGTGCCATCGCCTCGAATATCGACGTGTGGGAAGTCATCGACGCGGCCGGCACGAAGCCGTTCGGCTTCATGCCGTTCTATCCGGGCCCGGGCCTCGGCGGCCATTGCATTCCCATCGATCCGTTCTATCTGTCGTGGAAGGCGCGGCAGAGCGGCTTCGAGTGCCGCTTCATCGAGCTGGCCGGCCACGTCAACGGCTCGATGCCGGAGTTCGTCGTCGAGCGGGTGACCGATGCGCTCAACTCGGCGAAGAAGAGCATCAACGGATCGAAGGTTCACCTGCTCGGCGTGGCGTACAAGAAGGACGTCGGCGACGTGCGCGAGTCGCCGGCGCTCGATATCCTCGAGCTGCTGCACCGCCGTGGCGCGACGCTGAGCTACAGCGATCCGTTCGTGCCGTCGCTGAAGATCGACGGTCTGACGCTCGAAGTCGGTCGACCCGACGAAGGCCGCCGCCGACTGCGCGGTGATCTGCACGAACCACTCGTCGTTCGACTACGACGCGATCGTCGAAGAAATACCCGCTGATCGTGGACACGCGAAACGCGCTGCGGGGACGGGACGGGAAAGGGATTTTTCGCCTGTAGGGTCTTAGTCGACTCTCCAGATCGAGCCTACTTCAGACGTGCCAGCGAGCGGGCTGCTGGCGCTCGCGTACATGCGCTTCGGCCATGCGCCCGGCGCGGTACGCGAGCCGGCCGGCCTGCACGGCCAGCTTCATCGACTTCCGCCATCGCGATCGGATCCTGCGCTTCGGCGATGGCGGTGTTCATCAGCACGCCATCGGCGCCAAGCTCCATCGCGATCGTCGCGTCGGACGCGGTGCCGACGCCCGCATCGAGGATGATCGGCACGCGCGAGAACTCCCGGATGATGCGGATGTTGTTGGCGTTCTGAATCCCGAGCCCGGAGCCGATCGGCGCGCCCAGCGGCATCACCGCCGCGGCGCCGGCGTCCTCGAGCTTTCGGCACACGATCGGATCGTCGGTGGTGTAGGGCAGGACGACGAACCCTTCCTTCACCAGGATCTTCGTGGCGGCGAGCAGCTCTTCGTTGTCGGGAAACAGCGTGCGCTCGTCGCCGATCACTTCCAGCTTCACCCAGTTCGACAACCCGGCTTCGCGGCCCAGCCGCGCCGTGCGCACCGCATCATCCGCCGAGTAGCAGCCGGCGGTGTTCGGCAGCAGCGCGATCTGCTCGTGTCGATGTAGTCGAGCAGCGACTCCTTCGATGCGATCGCTGATGTTCACGCGGCGCACGGCGACCGTCACCATGTCGGCGCCGGACGCCTCGTGCGCGCGCTGCATCACCTGGAATGACGAGTACTTGCCGGTCCCGACGATCAGCCGCGACGCGAACGTGCGGCCGGCAATGACCAGACGGGTCTGGGATTCGACACGATCCTCCTCCGACAAAATTCACGATCTCGATCTGATCGCCTTCCTGAATCTGCGTGCTGTCGTAGTTGGCGCGCTTGACGACGGTCAGATTGTGCTCGACGGCCACACGGCGTGGGTCGATGTTCAACTGCGCGAGCAGGGCGGTCAGCGTCAGCGGTCCGGCGACCTCGTGCGGGTCGCCGTTCAGACGATCGCATTTTCATTTTACTGCTCACGAAACCGGTTCGTGATCGGATAGCGGCGATCGCGCCCGAAGCTGCGCCGGCTCACCTTGACGCCCGGCGGCGCCTGCCGGCGCTTGTATTCGGCGGTGTAGAGCATCTGCTGCACGCGCGAGACGACCTCGCGCGGCGCAACGGCGGCCGCAAGCTCGTCGACCGACTTCTCCTCCTCGATGAGCCCCGTGAGAATCGCGTCGAGCTGATCGTAGGGCGGCAGCGAATCCTGATCGGTCTGGTTCGGCCGGAGCTCGGCGGTCGGCGGGCGCGTCAGCGTGCGTTCGGGAATCACCTCGCCGAGCGGGCCCTTCGCGAGCGCGGGCCTGTTCGCGTTGCGCCAGCGCGACAGCCGATAGACCTCGGTCTTGTAGATGTCCTTGAGCACGGAAAACCCGCCGCACATGTCGCCGTACAGCGTGGCGTAGCCGACCGACATCTCCGACTTGTTGCCGGTCGTCAGCAGCATCGAGCCGAACTTGTTCGAGAGCCCCATCAGCAGAAGTCCGCGAATCCTCGCCTGCAGGTTTTCTTCGGTGACGTCGCGCGGCCGGCCTTCGAAGACCGGCGCCAGCGTTGCCTCGGCGCTCGCCATGACCTGCTCGATCGGCATCGTCAGAAGCCGAATCCCGAGCCGGTCGGCGACGAACTGCGCTTCCTCCATGCTGACCTGGCCGGTGAACGGCGACGGCAGCCGAACGCCGAGCACGCGCTCGGGGCCGAGCGCGTCGACCGCCGACGGCGGCGCTCAACGCCGAGTCGACGCCGCCGGAAAGGCCGAGCACGATTCCCGGAAAGCCGTTCTTGTCGACGTAGTCGCGCAGAGCCGATGATGAGCGCGCTGTAGATGTCTGCGAGCTGTTCGCCCGGCGGTTCGAGCGCGTCCCGGCTCGCACGTCCATCCGTCGCCGGCGCGCGTCCAGCGCGTCAGCTCGATCGATTCCTCCCAGCCCGCCATCGAGCACGCGAGCTCGCCCGAGCGATTGACGACGAACGAGCGCCCGTCGAAGACGAGCTCGTCCTGTCCGCCGATCTGGTTGACGTAGACGAGCGGCGCGATTCGGTCTCGCGGGCGCGCGCGCGCGCCAGCTCGATCCGCGTCGGAAACTTCCCGTCTCGAACGGCGAGCCGTTCGGCACGATGAAGAACTCCGCGCCCGCGCGCGCCAGATGCGCGGTGACGGCGGGCGTCCAGATGTCTTCGCAGACCGGCACGCCGATCTTGATGCCGCGAAAGTTGACAGGCTCGGGCATCGGCCCCGGCGCGAACACGCGCTTCTCGTCGAAGACGCCGTAGTTCGGCAGGTCGGACTTGAACCGCCGCGTCGTCGTGCCCTTGTCGATCAGGATCGCCGCGTTGTAGACGCGGCCGTCTTCGCGCCACGGCGTCGTCGCGATGAGCGCGGGCGCGTTGTGGCTCTCGCGCACGAGGCAATCGATGGCCGCGTGGCACGCGTCGACGACCGACGGGCGCAGCACGAGATCTTCCGGCGGATATCCGATGACGCGCGAGCTCGGGCAGCACGACGAGATCGGCGCCGCCGGCGGCCGCCTCGTCGCGCGCGCGCCGGATGCGCGCGAGGTTGCCGTCGATGTCGCCAACTGTGGGATTGAGCTGCGCGAGCGCGATGGTGAGCTGCACGGTCAAGTCTGTCTAGTTGCAGACCATGCTACGATAGAATCACGCGCATGAAGATCGGAGTCCCGTCAGAACAGTTTCCCGGCGAGCATCGCGTCGCGCTCGTGCCCGCGTCGATCGCGCCGCTGAAGAAAGCCGGGCTCGACGTGATCGTCGAGCGTGGCGCCGGCGAGCGCGCGGGATTTCCCGATGCCGCGTACCTCGACAAAGGCGCGCAGATCGCCGCGAGTCGCGCGCGATGTGTTCGCCGCCGATGTCGTGCTGCAGGTGCGCGTGGGCGATCGTCGCCGCTCGATGCGCCAGGGCCAGGTCGTCATCGGCATGGCCGATCCGCTCGGCTCGCCCGAGACGGTGCGCGACATCGCGTCGCGCGGCGTCACCGCGTTCGCGCTCGAGCTGATTCCGCGCATCACGCGCGCGCAGAGCATGGACGTGCTGTCGTCGATGGCGACGATCGCCGGATACAAGGCGGTGCTGCTGGCGGCCGAGACGCTGCCGCGCATGTTCCCGCTGCTGACGACCGCCGCCGGCACCGATCACGCCCGCGCACGTCTTCATCGTCGGCGTCGGCGTCGCAGGTCTGCAGGCGATCGCCACCGCCCGCAAGCTCGGCGCGGTCGTCGAGGCCTACGACGTGCGTCCGGCCGTGAAGGAGCAGGTGCAGAGCGTCGGCGCGAAGTTCGTCGAGCTGCCGCTCGAGACCGGCCAGGCGGAAGACAAGGGCGGATACGCGAAAGCGCAGGACGAGGCGTTCTATCAGCGGCAGCGCGAGATGATGGCCCGCGTCGTCGCCGCGAACGACGTCGTCATCACGACCGCCGTGGTTCCGGGCAAGAAAGCGCCCGTGCTCGTGACCGCCGACATGGTGCGCGGCATGGCGCCCGGATCGGTCGTCGTCGATCTCGCGGCCGAGCGCGGCGGCAACTGCGAGCTGACGCGCGCCGATCAGGTCGTGGTCGAAAAGGGCGTCACGATCCTCGGGCCGACGAACCTGCCGTCGACCGTTCCGTATCACGCCAGCCAGATGTATGCGAAGAACATCACGACGTTTCTGCTGCATCTCGTGAAGGACGGCGCGGTCGACGCTCGATCCGACCGACGAGATCACGCCGCGACACGCTGATCGCGCAGGGACGGAGAGGTCGTGAATGCACGGGTCCGGCAGGCGCTCGGGCTGCCGGAGACTAGTCGCGAGTCGCTAGTACGTCAGTCGCCAGTCGAGTCGGAAAGTTCTTATGGCACTGAGACTCCGACCGACGACTGACGACTGATTTATTGTCCGAGTTTGGCCTGGCTGAGCGTGAGGATGAACGACCCCACGCTCAACTCTGATTGCACCTTCACCGGAACGCGGCCGGGCGTATCGCTAATCCAGAGATGAATGGGCCGGCCGCTGGGCTGGCCCGTGCTCGTCGAAGAGCGCCGTTCGCAGACGGAATGCCTGAAAGGGTCCCGCCCCGGTCGTCAGCGCTTCGGTTCCCACGACGCTCACCTGCGCGCGATAGCTGCGTCCGCCAGTGGCGACTGGAATCGTTTCCTTGGCGCCCACTTTCAACGGCAGTGCGCGCATCACGTAGATCGCCGACAACGCGTCCTGCGTAAATGCCGGCACAGGAAACTCACGCTTCCCGCTCTTGGCCGTGACGTTCTCGAACGTGGCTTTGCGCGTCGCGTTGTTGAAGGTCGTCACCTTCATCTGGTGGCGCTGCCCTTCTTCGCTGTAGACACCCGCCCGCTGCGGCAGCAGCGTGTAGACGTCCATCAGGACATCGGCCTTGTAGTAGAGCGTGTAGAGCTTCGACATCAGCGGCGTCGGCCGCGCTTCGGCGACGACGTAATAGGCGACCGAGTTGTACGATGGCCGCTTTGCCTGCACGTGCATGGTGACCGTGCCCGCCGTGACGTAGGTCGAGTAGGAGACGTCGTAGGTGAGCACTTCGCCGGCGCGAAACGGCACTCGAACTTCGGCGCTCGGTTTCGCCGGGGCGGCCGGCAGCCGGCTTCCGGGTTGTGGATTGCCCGAGAAGGACCTGGGCCCCTCCGAGGCACGCGAGGACAAGCACTATCCGGAATTTCATCCGACTTTCCAGCCGTCTTCGTGAAGCTGCCGCATTTGATCGATGGACCGCTCGATGACCTCGGTGGCGTGCGGCGACGCGCTCCACGCGCTTCTGGCCTGTCGCTGCGGTCATCACGAGGAGGAATTCCCCCTCGCATCGTCGCGGCAAATCTCGTAGGCGATTTTTTCCCCGCCCCGATCGAAGAGCCAGATCACTAGACTAAATTAGCACAATCGTCAGTGGTAGTCGTCAGTCGTAGTCGTCAGTCGGTAGTCTCAGTCGACAGTCTGCAGTCATCAGTCCGCAGTTCAGTCGTCTGTCGCAGTTCTCGACTGGTAGGAATGACTGTTGACTGAAGACTGTCGACTGACCGACTGAGACTGACGACTACCGACTACAACTGCGACCGTCGGCCCAGAGCAGTCCCGCGCGCGGGATTCAGGATGACCTTGACCGGGATGCGCGAAATGAGCGAATCCATCGGCGATTTGTCGAGAAACGACTTCATGAAAATGGGCCATCGCAGCGCCGGAAGGATCGTGGCGCAATGCCTCCGCCGAGATACAGGCCGCCGGTCGAGAGCACGTCAGCGCCAGGTTGCCGGCCGAGGCGCCGTAGGCCGACACGAACAATTCGAGCGTGCGAAGGCACACGGACACGCGGCTTCGAGTGCCGCACGCGAGATTCGGCTGGCAGGTCGTCCGGACGACGGCATCGGGGTCAGCGTCGCGCATTGATGCGGATGCAGAAGCGTGTGGATGTTCGCGAGCCCAGGTCCCGAAACGACGCGCTCGAGATCGACGCGGCCGTACTCCGTTGATCAACGCAGTCGGCGAGCGCCTGCTCGTCGGCGTTGCGCGGCGCGAAGTCGACGTGGCCGCCTTCCGAGGCGCGCGGCACGAGGCGGCCGTCGACCTCGGCAGCAACGCGATGCCAAGCCCGGTGCCTGCGGCAATCAACGCGACGCTGCCGGCTGGCATCGGCCTGCCCTTCATGGAGAACTTCGATTCGTCAGGCGTCAGAACCGGCACCGACCACGCGAGCGCTTCGAGATCGTTGAGCAGATAGCGCGCGGACCGGCAGCTCGCTGCGCAGCGTGTCGAGATCGACGACCCACGGCACGTTGGTCAACTGCGCGCGCGTGCCGCGACGGGACCCGCGACGCCGAAGCTCGCGGCGTCGATGTCGCCGGCGTCGTCGAGGTGTCGCGGAGAAATTGCAGGCACAGCGCACCAAGATCGCGGAAGTCGAGCGTGCGATAGACCGGATCTCGATGCCGCCGGGCGCGTGGCGCCGCGCGCGAAGAGGCCGAGGAGGGTTTTCGTTCCGCCAACGTCGCCAGCGAGCAGCATCGCTGACGATTGTAACGGCCGAGTGCTTGACTTCTACTCGCCCCTACTGCATCTTTGCCGCACGTTGACCACGCAGTCGCCCGAACCCCCGCTTGCCGATCAGGTCGTCGTCTTCACCGGCAAACTTTCGTCGCTCGGCCGCAAGGAAGCGCAGGCGCTCGTGATTCGTCTCGGCGGTCCGCCGCCGACGAGGTGACCGCGAAAACGACGATGGTCGTCGTCGGCGCGGAAGGGGGCGCGAGCTCCGAAAAAAGTCAGAAGCTGCGCAAAGCGGAAGACCTCGGCGTGCGGGTCGTCAGCGAGAACGATTTCTGCCGGATGGCCGGCATCCAGCCGCCCGAAGATCTCAAGCAGCAGTACTACGCGCAGCGCGATCTGCTCGGCATGTATCCGGGGCTCCGCGAAGACCATCTTCGCTACCTGCAGAAGTGGGGACTGATTCGTCCGGTCCTGCGCACCCACACCGAAACGTACTACCCGTTTTCGGATCTGCTGCTGATCCGCCAGGTGAGCGCCGAGCTCGGCGTCCGCGCCGTTCCGCGCCATCGTCAGATCGCTGCAGGCCGAGCGCAGCGGCCAGCTGGCGTTCGACTTCCGCATCGACGCCGAGCCGGCGCGCATCATCAAGCTGAGGCGGCCGAAGCCGAAGGAGATCGGCAAGGAACCGGGCAAGGACACCGTCGTGCCGATGACGTCGCCGCAGACGCTGGCCGAGGAGTATTTCATCAAGGGGTCAGCGCTCGATGTGGACGAGTCGCGCCACAACGCCGCGGCGACCTGGTATCGCAAGGCGCTCGAGATCGATCCGTATCTGGTGCCGGCGCTGATCAACCTCGCCAACATTCACTACGGCAAGGACGAGCTCGCCGAAGCGCAGGCGCTCTACGAGCGCGCGATCGGCCTCGATCCCGATTTCTTCGAGGCGCACTTCAACCTCGGGCAACATCTATCACGACCTCGGCCGCTTCCAGGAAGCGGCGGGCTGCTACCGCACGGCGCTGCGACCTGAACGCGCAGTACGCCGACGCGCATTTCTATCTGGCGATCACGCTGGAAAAGACCGGGCACTCGCTCGAAGCCAAGCCGCACTGGCGCGCGTATCAGCAGCTCTCGCCGGACGGCGAATGGGTGGAGCTGGCGCAGGGAGTTTTCTGAATAGGGATTGGGGACTAGTGGATTGGGCGACTAGCGGATTCGGCGATGAGCAGCGTGACAGCGGGACTGCGCTAATCGACCAATCACGACTGCCGATCGCGACTCAGTATCCGTAGTCGTCGACAGTTCGCTTCTTCGGTACCCGCCGCACTTTGTAGAAGCGCAGTCGGGACACCACGCCTCGGGGTCGAAGCCGGTCGTGCCGGCCATCGGCTGCACGTCGCGGTGCGAGCAGAAGTCGAGCGGGTTGGCCTCGTCGGGCGCTTTGCGCCAGCGGCAGCTGTGATAGCGCTGAACCGCCGCCGACTGCTGCACCGGCGCCTCTTCCGGCGTCTCGACGGCGGTCGGTCTGGCGAGTGGTGAGCTGGAATCGTCGAACATGTCGTGACCTAACGCGCGCGGAATGTGATGATGCCGCGGACTGGATCGTAGGGAGAGACGCCGACGGTCACGCGGTCGCCTGGAACAACCTTGATACGAAAACGGCGCATCCGGCCGCTCAACTGGGCGAGCACTTCATGCCCGGCGTCGCATTGAACGCGATAAAGACCTCCGCTGTGCACTGCCACCACCGTTCCTTGCATGTCGATCAAATCGTCTTTGCTCAAACTGGCTCGAAATCCTTTCAGCAGAATCCGCCTGTGGGCGGCCCTCGAGCGAGCACGCGGCTCACGCTCGCAATGATTGTGCCACAAACGGTCGTCACTCGCCCAATTTTCGCACAGCCTCTTCGACTTGCGCGGTTAAGTCCACGTAATCATCGCCACTTAGCTGCATCGGCGCGCCGAAGATCACGCGCACAGGTCCGGCTTGGCCATCTTCCACGTCTGGTGAAGGACGCGATCGATGCCTTCGAGCCGGACAGGGATCGACCGGCACGCCCAGCCGCGCGGCCATCATCCCGACGCCCGGCCGAAACGGCGCCGATCTCGCCGTGCTCGGTCCGCTTGCCTTCGGGAAAAATCAGCACCGAGAAGCCGCTGCTGATCGAGCTCGCCCGCATAGCGCAGCGTCTGCCGCGCGCCCGCTTCGCGCTGCGGCAGCGGAAACGTATTGAAGAACGCCGCCGACAGGCAGTAGTTCGAGGCTGTTGGTGAACCGCTTGCCGCGCGAGTACTGCTCGGGAAAGAAATGCGCCTTGAAGAATTCCTTCGCCATCGCCGTGGCGACGCGGCGCCGCCAGCTGCCCGGCAGCGCGGCGAGGATCACCGGCACGTCCATGTGGCTCTGATGATTCGCCGCGAAGATCACCGGGCCTTCGACGTCGCGCAGATGCTGCAGCCCGTCGACTTTGATCCACGCAAACACGCGCGTCAGCGGAAGCAGGAACGCCTGGCTGCGCGACCGCGCGAAGCGCGCGGAACGGCAGCGCGCGATTCCACGACGGAAACTCCACCGGCTCGGGCGCCGGATCCGCGGCTGGCCGGCGCGGCCGTCAGCCGCTCGAGATCGGCGACCGTTTTCGCATTCGAGAACGCCGTCTCGTCGATCGTCGTGTTGAGCGCCTCTTCGAGCGCGACCATCATCTCGATGCGCTCGAGCGAGCTGAGCCCCAGCTCTTCGAGCGTCGCGCCGGGCTCGAGCGCGCGGCCGCCCGTGTAGCGCGCGATCACCGACTCGACGCTCGAGCCCGCGCGAGGCGGACGCCGTCGGCGGCGCGCCCGTCTGCAGCCACGCGCGAATCTCGTGACGTTTCAGTTTTCTCGTGCCCTTCGGTGCGCGGCAGTTCCGCGCCGGGCCAGATCTGCGCGGCGCGAATGCGCTGGTGATCGGCGAGCTGCGCGTTCGCGGCCTTGACGACGTCCGCCGGATTCGTGCCCGGCTCGACGATGAGCGCGACCTGCACGCGCTCTTCGCCGTTCTGCGTGACGCCGACCGCCGCCGAGTCCTTGACGCCCGGCCACGGCATTCACGACGCGCTCGACGTCTTCCGGAAAGACGTTGAGCCCTTCCGGCGTGACGATCATTTCCTTCTTGCGGCCGCGGATGAACAGCCGCCCCGCCGCGTCGAGCTCGCCGATGTCGCCGGTGTGGAACCAGCCGTCTTCGAATGCCGCGCCCGTGGCTTCGGGCGCGCCGTAGTACCCCGTCGTCACGTTTTCGCCGCGCACGAGAATTTCGCCGTCGGGCGCGATCTTGATGTCGACGCCGGCGATCGGCTTTGCCGACCGATCCTTTGCTCGTCGAGAACGGATGGTTCAGCGTCACGATGGGCGCCGTTTCGGTCAGGCCGTAGCCCTGAATGACGACGAAATCCGAGCCGTCCCCAGAACGATTCGAGCGACGACTCGAGCGGCGCGGCGCCGACGACGAACGACCAGAACTTCAGGCCGAACAGGCGATGCACCGCGCGATACCGCCACCAGCGCTTCGCGACGCTCTCTTTTCCTTCCGGCACCAGTCGCGCACGTCGGGATAGAGCCGCGCGACGTGATCGGCGAGCACGTCGAGAATTTTCGGCACCGAGACGAGCACCGAGATGCGGCGCTTCTTCACCTGCCGCACGATTTCGTGCGGGTTGTAGCCGCGCATGAACACCACCGTGCCCTGCAGCATCGGAGGCACGAACGTCGCCATCGCCTGCCCGAACATGTGACTGAGCGGCAAGAGGTTCAGGAACCGGATGGGGAAGAACGGGCGGCCGTATTTCCTGTATTTCCGGACCTCTTTTTCGACCGGGATGATGTTGGCCAGCACGTTCCGGTGGGTGAGGACGACGCCCTTCGGCTCGGCGGTCGCGCCCGACGTGAAGATGATCTCGACGGTGTCGTCGCGCGTGACGGCGACCGGCGTGAAGGCCGACGCGTCGAGCGCGCGAAAATCGATGTCGCACAGTTTCCACGTGCGTTCGGCGCTAGTCTCCGAGTCGCCGATCCCTAGGTCCCGCCAGCTCGACGTCGTCGCCGAGCAGGAGAAGTTTCGCGTCGACGATGCGCGCGACGTGTCCGAGAAAATCCTGTGACGCGCGGTAGTCGATCGGCACCGCGATCGATCCGTTCAGCAGACATCCCCACAGCGCGATGATCCACTCGGGCCGGTTCTCGCTCCAGAAGACAACTTTGTCGCCTTTGCCGAGGCCCGCGCTTTGCAGGCGCGCGGCAAATCCGCGCGCGGCATGTCGCAGTTTCTGCGTACGTGTACGAACGCGCGCGATACCCATCGTCGTAGACGAGAAATTCGCCGCGGCCGGCGGCGACATCGTTGAAGAAATCGAGTAAGGTATCCCGACGCATCGACTGAATTATGATGTAGGAACCTTCATGAGGATCTTTCTGACAGGCGCGACAGGATACATCGGCTCCGCCGTGCTCGATGCCGCTGCTGCGCGCGAATCATCAGATCACCGCGCTCGTGCGCACGCCGCAGGCTGCCGACGCGCTCGCCTCGCGCGGCGTCACGCCCGTGCTCGGCGATCTCAAGACCGTGAAGTCGTACCGCGCGGCGGCTGAAGGCGCACGACGCGTACATCCACACCGCTGCCGACTCGAGCCCGAAGCGCGAAGAGGTCGATCGCAAGGCCATCGACACGCTGCTGGGCCTCGGCGGCGGCTCGCGCCAAGACGTCGCCGGTGTCGTTCGTGTACACGTCGGGCATCTGGGTTCTAGGATCGAATGCGCAGCCGATGGACGAGACGGCTCAGCCCAATCCCGGGCAGCTGCTCGGCTGGCGGCCCGGCGCACGAGCAGCTCGTGCTGCAGGCGGCGGCGGCCAACCTGCGCACGGCGGTCATCCGTCCGGGCATCGTCTACGGCGGAAATCGCGGCATCGTCTCGGATCTGCTGAAGAATGCGCTGAACGGCCTCATCCGCGTCATCGGCACGGGCGAGAACCACTGGCCGCTCGTCTACGACCGCGATCTCGCCGACCTGTACGTGCGCGTGGCGGCGATGCCCGAGGCGTCGGGGATCTATCACGCGAACGACGAAGGCGACGAAACCGTCAATGCCATCGTCGAGGGCATCGTGGGTCATCTGTCGATGCCGCCCGACGTGCGTCACGTGCCGCTCGAAGAAGCGCGCAAGAAGCTCGGCGCGTATGCCGATGCGCTCGCGCTGGATCAGCGCGTCCGCGGGCCCGCGCGCCCGCGCGCTCGGCTGGTCGCCGACGCTGCACTCGGTCGGCACCAACGTGCCGCGGCTGCTGGAGGAATTCCGCCGCGCGCAGGAACGCGCCGCCTGATCGGTCTCAACGCAGAGCGCGGAGACGCGGAAACTGTTCAAGAGCTCTGTGTCTCCGCGTCTCTGCGTTGAGACAGCAAGATCTGCGAAGCCAGCGCGATCCCTTCTTCGGTCGTCGTGATCTCCCCATCCAGCTGCTTCTCGTAGATCTGCTTCAGCAGCGCGCCCATGTCGGGGCCCGGCTGTCATGCCGAGCTCGAGCAGGTGCCGTCCGAGCAGCAGCGGCTTCGGCGGGCTGCGATCGACGCCGAGCTCGCGCGCGCGCTCGAGAAACCAGTCCATCGCCGAGCAATCGAAGTTGCCCGGTCGCGGCCGAGGCAGTCTGACTTCGCGACGCGCGCGAGCAGCTCGAGGTTGGCTTTCTGCGACAGGCGCCGGAACGCGCCGTCGGTGAGCTCGTTCGCGCACCTTGTAGAGCATGCCCGGCTTCAGATGGTGCGCGACGAGCCCGAGCACCTGCCCGCGCACGTCCTTGCCGTCGATCGAATGGATGTTCAGGCGATCGAGAAACGCCGCGGCCGGCGCGACGCCTTCTTCTTCGTGATTGATCGAGCGGATGCGGCCGTCGAGGAACGCCGTCGTCGCCGGCTTGCCGAAATCGTGCGTCACCGCGCCGAGCATCACGATGAGCTGATCGGCGCGATCGAGATCGTCGATGCGCTGCCGCGCCTGATCGATCACCATCAGCGTGTGCACCCACACGTCGCCTTCGGGATGCCATTCCGGCTCCTGCTCGCAGCCGACGAGCGCCTTCAGCTCTGGAAACAGCTGGTCGATGACGCCGAGCTCGAGCGCGAGCGCGAAATCCGATCGACGGGCGCTGCGGCGCGAAGCAGCAGCTTTTCGATTTCTCCCCAGATGCGCTCGGGCGGCAGATCGTCGAGGCGGATCGCGCGGCACAGCGCCTTCGTGTCTGTCATCGAGCGTCAGCTCGAAGCGCGCGGCGAACTGAACCGCGCGCAGCACGCGCAGGCTGTCGTCGCCGAACGTGCCGGGATCGACGGCCTTGAGGATGCTTCGTTCGAGATCGGCGCGGCCGTTGGAACGGATCGAAGATACTCGTCGGTCAGCGGATCCCACGAGATGGCGTTGACCGTGAAGTCGCGGCGCCGCGCGGCCTCTTCGATCGACATCGACGGATCGCCTTCGACGACGAAGCCCTTGTGCCCGCGGCCCGCTTTGGATTCGCGGCGGGGAAGCCCGACGTCGATGGTGCCGATCTTGTAGACGGGAAAACTCTGGCCGATCGGCTCGACCTTGCCGAACGGCGCGAGGAGCGCCGGAAGGTCTGGGCCGGGAATGCCGAAGACCTCCATATCGAGGTCTTCGGCTCGCGATCGTCGCGTCGGCCTCGAGCAGCCGGTCGCGCACCCATCCGCCGACGACGAGCGCGCGGCCGCCGCGCTCGCGCACCGCGCGCGCAATTTCGACCGCAACAAGGCTGCCGGCGCCTTTTCGCTCATTTCGAGATGATACATGTCAGAAATCATGAGTCAGCATCGAACGTTGTCGCGACTCGCGCTCGCGCTTGCGTTGCGCGCAGGTATTCGCGGCGCACGGGCAGGCGCCGCAGCCGGCCGAGCGGCACCTGGCGAACATCAAACAGCTCACGTCGGGCGGCGAGAATGCCGAGGCGTATTTCTCGCCCGACGGACGGCAGCTGATCTATCAGACGAATCCGGGCGCGCCGGGCACCTGCGATCAGATTTTCACGATGAACGTCGACGGCTCGAACAAGCGGCAGCTGAGCAAGGGCGGCCGGACGACGTGCGGGTACTTCTTTCCCGGACGGAAAATCGATCGTGTATGCGTCGACGCATCTGGGCTCGGCCGAGTGCCCGCCGCGCCCGAGCTACGCGCGCGGATACGTCTGGCCGATCTACGCCACCTACGATATTTTCCGCGCGGCGCCCGACGGATCGAATCGCGCGGCGCCTCACGAGCACGCCCGGCTACGACGCCGAAGCCACCATCGGCCCCGACGGCCGCATCGTCTTTACGAGCGTGCGCGACGGCGACATGGAGATTTATTCGATGAACGGCGACGGCTCAGACGTGCGGCGCCTGACGAATCGTCCCGGGCCGGACGGCGGCCCGTGGTTTTCGCCCGACGGCAAGCAGATCGTGTTCAGAGGGCGCGCCATCAGCGACGCAAAGGAGCTCGCCGATTATCAGGGTCTGCTGAAGGAAGGACTGTGGCGTCCGACGACGCTCGAGATTTTCGTGATGAATCGCGACGGCAGCAACCTGCGCCAGGTGACGAGGCTGGGCGGCGCGAACTTCGCGCCCGCGTGGCATCCCGACGGCAAGCGCATCATCTTTGCGTCGAACATCAAGGACCCGAAGGGGCGCGACTTCGACCTCTTCATGATCAACCTCGACGGCTCGGGCCTCGAGCAGATCACGTTCAACTCGACCTTCGACGGGTTCCCGATGTTCTCGCCGGACGGGAAGAGGCTGGTGTTCGGATCGAACCGGAATGCGAAGTCCGAAGGCGAGACGAACGTGTTTATCGCGGACTGGCGTGAATAGGCTGTAGACGTCAGAGGCTCGAAGGCTTTTGGCAAGCCCTGATCTCAGCCTCAGTCCAAGGCCTATTTCACCCCGAGCAGCTCCACTTCGAAGATCAGCTCCGCATTGGGCGGAATCACGCCACCGGCCCCGCGGGCCCCATAGCCGAGGTCGGGCGGGATCGTCAGCTTCCGTTTACCGCCCACTTTCATCCCCGCGACCCCCTCGTCCCATCCTTTAATGACCTGCCCGGCCCCGAGCGTGAACTCGAACGGGTCGTTGCGGTCCATCGACGAGTCGAACTTCTGGCCGTTCTTCAGCCATCCGGTGTAATGAACCTTCGCTTTTTGTCCGCTCTGGGCCGTTGGGCCCGTTCCGGCCTCGATGTCCTCGTATTTCAGCCCTGAAGCGGTAGTGATTTGGTCTGCCATCGGTTGCGTCTCCTGAAGAGTTGATGTTATATTCGTCAGGTTGTATCGGAGTTAGGAAACCCTATCTAGCTCCGAACCGCACGGAAGAGGCGTCAACGCCACTTTCTTAGGAACGGCCCGCGGAAGGACCGCGGCGCAACGCGACTTCATCACTAGGGTATTTGCATCGGGCGCCAAGCATAGTGCTTCTAGGCCCGACGCGCTTTTTAGTCGTCCGCCTTCGCGGCTGCGGCCGCGTACGGCGTGACTGCTGGAGTTTTTTCCCGTGCCGACTATCAGTCAGCTTGTCCGCGCCGGTCGGACGAAGATCGTCAGCAAGACGAAGAGCCCCGCGCTGCAGAACAGCCCGCAGAAGCGCGGCGTGTGCGTGCGCGTCTTCACTCAGACGCCGAAGAAGCCGAACTCCGCGCTGCGCAAGGTCGCGCGCGTGCGGCTGACCAACGGCATCGAGGTGACGACCTACATTCCGGGCGTCGGCCACAACCTGCAGGAGCACTCGCTGGTGCTCATCCGCGGCGGCCGCGTGAAGGACCTGCCCGGCGTGCGCTACCACGTCGTGCGCGGCACGCTCGACGCCGTCGGCGTCGCGGGCCGCAAGCAGGGACGATCGAAGTACGGCGCGAAGCGCCCGAAGCCTAACGGATCTAGTAAGATTAGAGACTCAGAACATGCCTGCAGACGAAGAGTTATTGCAAAACGGGAACTGGCGGCCGACCCGATTTATCAGAGCCCGCTGGTCACGCGCTTCATCAACACCGTCATGAGAGACGGCAAGCGGAACACGGCAGAGGGCATCCTCTACCGCAGCTTCGACATCATCAAAGAGAAGACCGGCGACGATCCCGTGAAGGTCTTCAAGAAGGCGGTCGACAACGTCAAGCCGAGCCTCGAAGTGAAGTCGCGGCGCGTCGGCGGATCGAACTATCAGGTGCCGGTCGAAGTGAACCCGAACCGCCGCCTCTCGCTGAGCATCCGCTGGCTGGTCGGCTTCGCGCGCGCGCGCGGCGACGGCAAGACGATGCAGGAAAAGCTCGCGAACGAGCTGATGGACGCGGCCAACCTTCGCGGCGGCGCCGTGAAGAAGCGCGAAGACACGCACCGGATGGCGGAGGCGAACAAGGCGTTCGCCCACTATCGCTGGTAACGTAAAAACGAATAACGAAAAACGAATAGAAACAGTACGAATACATAGCAATGCCACGGTCACATTCACTCGAAAAAACGCGGAACATCGGCATCATGGCCCACATCGATGCCGGCAAGACGACGACGACGGAACGGATCCTGTTCTACACCGGGATTACGTACAAGATCGGCGAAGTCCACGAAGGCACCGCCGTCATGGACTGGATGGAGCAGGAACAGGAGCGCGGCATCACGATCACGTCGGCCGCGACCACGTGCTTCTGGCGCGATCACCGCATCAACATCATCGACACGCCGGGCCACGTCGACTTCACCGCCGAAGTCGAGCGCTCGCTGCGCGTGCTCGACGGCGCGGTCGCCGTGTTCGACTCGGTCGCCGGCGTCGAGCCGCAGTCCGAGACCGTCTGGCGCCAGGCCGACAAGTACCGCGTGCCGCGCATCTGCTTCGTCAACAAGATGGACCGCATCGGCGCCGACTTCAAGCGCACCTTCGACCAGATCATCTCGAAGCTCGAAGCCAACCCCGTCGCCATTCAGATTCCGATCGGCTCCGAAGAGCACTTCAAGGGCGTCATCGACCTCGTCAAGATGAAGGCGATCACCTACAAGGACGAGACGATGGGCGCCGACTACATCGTCGGCGACATTCCGGCCGACCTGATGGACGAGGCGAAGCACTACCGCGAGCAGCTGATCGAGAAGGTCAGCGAGGCCGACGACAAGATCCTCGAGAAGTACCTCCACGGCGAAGAGCCGACCGAAGCGGAAATCAAGGCGGCGATTCGCAAGCGCGTCAACAGCTCGGTCCGCGAAGAGAAGGGCCAGGCCGCGTTCGTGCCGGTCATCTGCGGATCGGCGTTCAAGAACAAGGGCGTGCAGCCGCTGCTCGACGCCGTCGTCGACTTCCTGCCGTCGCCGCTCGACGTGCCGGCCATCATCGGCATCGACCCGGACAAGAAAGCCGATCCCGACAATCCGGAAGCCGTGCTGATCGAGCGTCCGGCGAAAGACAACGCGCCGTTCGCCGCGCTCGCGTTCAAGATCATGACCGACCCGTTCGTCGGTCAGCTCGCGTTCTTCCGCGTGTATTCCGGCGTGCTCACCTCGGGCTCGTCCGTCTACAACTCGACCAAGCAGCGCACCGAGCGCATCGGCCGGCTGCTGAAGATGCACGCGAACAAGCGCGAGGAAATCAAGGAAGTGTACGCGGGCGATATCGCCGCGGCCGTCGGCCTGAAGAGCGTCTCGACCGGCGACACGCTGTGCGACGAGAAGCAGCCGATCGTGCTCGAGTCGATGGACTTCCCGAAGCCGGTCATCTCGCTCGCGATCGAGCCCAAGACGAAGTCCGACCAGGAAAAGCTCGGCGTCGGCCTTCAGAAGCTGATGGCCGAAGACCCGACGTTCCAGCGTGCAGACCGACCAGCAGACCGGCCAGGTCATCATCGCCGGCATGGGCGAGCTGCACCTCGAGATCATCGTCGACCGCCTGAAGCGCGAGTTCAGCGTCGAGGCGACGGTCGGCAAGCCGCAGGTCGCCTACAAGGAAACGCTGACGCGCCCGGCCGACGGCGAAATGAAGTACTCGAAGCAGACGGGCGGCCGCGGCCAGTACGGCCACGTGAAGATCCATCTGTATCCCGGGCGAGCCGGGCTCCGGCTACATCTTCGAGAACGAGACCGACGGGCGGCTCCATTCCGAAGGAATACATCAAGCCGATCGACATGGGCATCAAGGAAGCGCTCACGCGCGGCGTGCTCGCGGGCTATCCGATCGACGACGTGCGCATCGAGCTGTACGACGGCTCGTACCACGAAGTCGACTCGTCGGAAATGGCGTTCAAGATTGCCGGCTCGATGGCGTTCCAGGATGCGGCGAAGAAGGCCAAGCCCGTGCTGCTCGAGCCCGTGATGCGCGTCGAGGTCGTCGTCCCGAAGGAACACATGGGCGACGTCATGGGCAACCTCTCGAGCCGCCGCGGGCAGATTCAGTCGCAGGAAGATCGCGGCGGCACGCAGATCATCCAGGCGCGCGTGCCGCTGTCCGAGATGTTCGGCTACGCGACCGACCTGCGGTCGCGCACGCAGGGCCGCGCGACCTATTCGATGCACTTCGATCGGTACGAGCCGGCGCCGTCGAACGTGAGCGAAGAAGTCGTGGCGAAGGCGCAAGGGAAATAGGGATTGGTGAGGGTCAAAGAAATGAGTGCGATGTTCAGCGACAAGATTCGAATCCGGCTCAAGGCGTACGACTCGCGCGTGCTCGACCAGTCGACGACCGAAATCGTCGACACGGCCAAGCGCACGGGCGCGCGGCTCGCGGGCCCGATTCCGCTGCCGACGTCGATCAACAAGTGGACCGTGCTGCGCTCGCCGCACGTCGACAAGAAGTCGCGGGAGCAGTTCGAGATCCGGACGCACAAGCGCCTGATCGACATCTTCGAGCCGACGCCGCAGACCGTCGATGCGCTGATGAAGCTGGATCTTCCGGCCGGCGTCGACGTCGAGATCAAGGCGTTCGGGAAGGAGCACACGAAATAGCTGCAAGCTGAGAGCTGCCATATGGTCACTGGCAATCATCGGCAGAAAAGTCGGCATGACGCAGCTGTTCGCCGAGGACGGCTCGGTCGTTCCGGCGACGGTCATCAAGGCCGGCCCGTGCGTGGTCGTGCAGCGCAAGACCGCCGCGACCGACGGCTACGAGTCGGTGCAGATCGGGCTCGTCGACGGCAAGCCGGCGAAGGTGCGCAAGCCGCTGGCCGGTCATTACAAGAAGGCCAACGTGCCGCCGACGCGCGTGCTGCGCGAGGTGACGCTCGCGAAGGACGGCGATCCGAAGGTGGGCGATCAGATTCTGGTCACCATGTTCGAGAACGGCGAGCGCGTCGACGTCATCGGCACGAGCCGCGGCAAGGGGTTTCAGGGTGTCGTCAAGCGGCATCACTTCGCCGGCGGCGCGGCGACGCACGGCTCGATGTTCCATCGCGCGCCTGGATCGATCGGCGCTTCGTCGTTTCCCTCGCGCGTCGTCAAGGGCATGCGCGCGGCGGGCCGCATGGGCGGCGACCGCATCACGGTGCGCAACCTGAGGGTCGCGAAGGTGGATGCGGAAAACAATCTGCTGATCGTGCGCGGCGCCATTCCGGGCGCGCCGACCGGCTACGTGGTGATTCGCAAGGCGATCACGGCCAAGCGCATCAAGGTTGCCCAGGTCGAGAAGCCGAAGGGCAAGAAGTAGCTTGGCAAGCTCAATTGAGATGGCAACTGAGAGCCCTATGAAGGTGGACGTCGTCAACAGCGGACAACAAGAAGGTCGGGTCGCTCGAGCTGAACGACGAAGTGTTCGGCGGCCGCGTGAACGAGTCGCTCATCTGGGAGTCGGTCGTGCACACGAACGCGTCGGAGCGGCGCGGCACGCACGCGACCAAGAACCGCGCGCACGTCAGCGGCAGCGGCAGGAAGCCCTGGAAGCAGAAGGGCACCGGCCGCGCGCAGGTCGGGATCGTCCGCAAGCCGCTGTGGCGCCATGGCGGCACGGTGTTCGGGCCTCAGCCGCGCAGCTACGACTTCCGCCTGCCGCGGCAAGGTGAAGCGCGGCGCGATCGTCGCGGCGCTCGCGCAGCGGATTCAGGATGGCGCGCTCGTCGTGGTCGACGCGCTCAGCGCCACCGAGAGCAAGACGAAAGCGGCGACCGAGCTGTTGAAGCGCCTCGGCGCCGACGGCAAGGCGCTGCTCATCGACGTGCAGCCCGACGAGAAGCTCGGCATCGCGGTGCGCAATCTTCCCGGCGTGCAGTTTCTCGCCGAGCGCGCGCGTCGGCGCGCGCGACGTGATGAACGCGTCGCGGGTGATCGCGACGAAAGCCGCCGTCGAGAAGTTACAGGACCTGTAAGAGCAGAGAGCAGAAGAGCATAGAGATGAAACTCACTGACGTCATCCGCCGGCCGCTCATCACCGAGAAGACGTCCATCCAGCGCGAGCGGGATGGCCGGACGATCGTGTTCGAGGTGGCGACCCACGCGAACAAGACCGAGATCAAGCGCGCGGTCGAGACCCTGCTGGGCTCGAAGGTCGAGCACGTCCGCACGGCCATCGCGCACGGCAAGGTGAAGCGCCAGGGGCGGTTCGCCGGCCAGCGCTCGGACTGGAAGAAGGCCTACGTGAAGCTGCGCGAAGGCGAGAAGTTGCCCGAGTTCTTCGAGGGGGCGTAATCACATGGCAATCAAAACCTACAAACCGACGTCACCCGGCCGGCGCTTTCAGACGGTCCAGACGTTCGATGACATCACGACGAACGAGCCGCACAAGCCGCTCGTCGAGAACCTGCACCGCTCGGGCGGCCGCAACAATCACGGCGAGCTCACCTCGTGGTGGCGCGGCGGCGGCCACAAGCGGCTGTACCGGATCATCGACTTCAAGCGCGACAAGAAGGACATCCCGGGCAAAGTCTCGACGATCGAGTACGACCCGAACCGCTCGGCGCGCATCGCGCTCGTCACGTATTCCGACGGCGAGAAGCGCTACATCCTGCAGCCGCTCGGCCTCAAGGTCGGCGACGCGGTCATCGCGGGCGACAACGTCGACATTCTTCCGGGCAACGCGCTGCCGCTGAAGAACATCCCGCTGGGCACGATGCTGCACAACGTCGAGCTCAAGCCCGGCAAGGGCGGCCAGATTGCGCGCAGCGCCGGATCGTCCGTGCAGCTCGTCGCGAAGGAAGGCGACTACGCGTCGGTGAAGATGCCGTCGGGCGAGATTCGCCACATCGCGATGGTCTGCTACGCCACGGTCGGCCAGGTCGGCAACATCGACCACGAGAACGTGTCGATCGGCAAAGCCGGCCGCAACCGCTGGCTCGGCAAGCGCCCGCACAACCGCGGTGTCGTCATGAACCCGGTCGACCATCCGCATGGCGGTGGCGAAGGCAAGACGTCGGGCGGACGCCATCCGGTGTCGCCGTGGGGCCTGCCGACCAAGGGTTACAAGACGCGCAATCGCAAGTCGACAGACAAGTTCATCGTCCAGCGCCGACCGAAAGGCGTCAGGTAAGAGCAGCTATGAGCCGATCACTGAAAAAAGGCCCGTTCGTCGATACGCCGCTGCTCGAGAAGATCGAGGCGATGAATCGCGACAACGAGAAGAAAGTCGTCAAGACCTGGTCGCGCCGCTCGACCGTCGTGCCCGAAATGGTGGGGCACACGCTCGCGGTGCACAACGGCAAGAAGTTCATCCCCGTCTACGTCACCGAGAACATGGTCGGGCAGAAGCTCGGCGAGTTCTCGCCGACCCGGACGTTCAAGGGACACACGACCAAGACGGAAAAGGCCGCGCAGATGGCCGCGGCGGCGCCGGCCGGCCGGGCGCCGGCGCGGGTGGCGGCGGCGGCGCGAAGGCGGGTAGTTAGTCATGGCGATTGAAGCGCACGCGACAGCTCGTTACGTCCGCACCTCGGCGCAGAAGGCCGGGCTCGTGATGGACCTGATCCGCGGACGCGACGTGAATCGCGCGCTCGCGACCCTGCAGTTCACGCGCAAGGGCGTCGGCCACGACATCGCGAAGCTGCTGCGCTCGGCGATTGCCAACGCGCAGCAGAAGGAAGGATTCGGCGGCGACGTCGATCGCCTGTTCGTGTCGGCGTGCTACGCGAACCAGGGGCCGTCGATGAAGCGCATCCGCCCTGCCCCGATGGGGCGCGCGTTCCGCGTCGTGAAGCGCACCGCGCACCTCACCGTGCGCGTGGCGGAGCGGCCGCTCGAGATTGCGGCCGTCGGCGCCTGGAACCACGCCGAAGCGCGACAGCGCGAAGGCGGGGGCGAAGCGTGAAAGCCGCGGCCGCGCCGCCGCGAAGGCGAAGGCGCCCGCAAGAAGCGCACGGCGCCTGCAAAGAAGACCGGCGCCGAAGAAGAAGTAACGAAGACGAAACGGAAAACGAAAAGCGCACGAAGAGAGAGCAGCTACAAACCGGCAGCGCAGGGCGAAGCCATCTGCCAGGAGTTCGACTGTGGGTCAGAAAGTACATCCGTACGGATTCCGGCTCGGGTTCAACAAGACGTGGAAGTCGCGCTGGTTCGCCGACCGCGACTACGCGAAGCTGCTCCACGAGGATCTGGCGCTGCGCGCCGACCTCAAGAAGCGGTTCGCGCACGCCGGCGTCGCGAAGATCGAGACCGAGCGGGCCGCCAACAAGCTGAAGATCGACATCCACACCTCGCGCCCGGGCATCATCATCGGCCGCAAGGGGACGGAAGTCGAGAAGCTGAAGGCGGAAATCCAGAAGCGGACCAACCGCGAGGTCTTCATCAACATTCAGGAGATCCAGAAGCCCGAGCTCGACGCGCAGCTCATCGCCGAGTCGGTGGCGCAGCAGCTCGAGAAGCGCGTGGCGTTCCGCCGCGCGATGCGCAAGGCGGTCGAGTCGGCGCTGCGCTTCGGCGCGCGCGGCATCAAGGTGCGCGTGTCCGGCCGCCTGAACGGCGCCGAAATCGCGCGCTCCGAGTGGTATCTGCACGGGCAGCTGCCGCTGCAGACGCTGCGCGCGGACATCGACTACGGGTTCGCCGAGGCGAGCACGACCTACGGGCAGATTGGCGTCAAGACGTGGCTCTACAAGGGCGAGCGGCTGACGCCGAAGAGCGCGCGTGAAGAGCAGGAATTCCGCGAGCGCCAGCCGCGCCGGCCGTCGGGTCCGAGGGAAGCGAGACAGTAACTATGTTGATGCCGAAGAAGGTCAAGTACCGGAAGCAGCAGCGCGGCCGCATGCGCGGCAAGGCGTGGCGCGGCTCCGATGTGTCGTTCGGAGACTTCGGTCTCCGCGCGCTCGAGCCGTGCTGGCTGACGTCGCGCCAGATCGAGGCGGCGCGCGTCGCGATGACGCGGTTCATCAAGCGCGGCGGCAAGATCTGGGTGCGCGTGTTTCCCGACAAGCCGATTACCAAGAAGCCGCAGGAAACGCGCATGGGCAAGGGCAAGGGCGCGCCCGAAGAGTGGGTGTGCGTCGTGCGGCCGGGACGGATTCTGTTCGAGATGGAAGGCGTCACCCAGGCTGAGGCGCGCGAAGCGCTGAAGCTCGCGGCGTCGAAGCTGCCCATCCTGACGAAGTTCGCGACCCGGTTCGCCGAGGAGAAGGCGTCATGATGGACGTGGCGGAACTGCGCGATCTGTCGGTGGACGATCTGGAGGCGCGCGCGAAGGAGCTCGAGGATCAGCTCTTCCGGATGCGCATTCAGCAGTCGCTCGGCCAGCTCGATGCGCCGCTGAAGCTGCGCTTCACGCGCCGCGATCTGGCGCGCATCAAGACGGTCATCACGCAGAAACAGCGGAAGGCGTAGGACAAGATGGCTGAAAAAGCGGAAAAAGAAGGCGTCGTCGTCAGCAACAAGATGCAGAAGACCTGCGTCGTTGCGGTCGAGTGGCAGGTGCGGCACGACCTCTACGGCAAGACCGAGCGCCGGACGTCGAAGTTCGTGGCGCACGACGAGAACAACACCGCGAAGGTCGGCGATCGCGTCGCGATCGTCGAGAGCCGGCCGCTCAGCAAGCGCAAGCGGTGGGTCGTCACCCGGGTCGTCAGGCCCGCAGCAGCGGTATAGGAGACCATCATGATTCAGATGCGATCGATCCTCGACGTCGCCGACAACTCCGGCGCGCGCAAGATCGCGGTCATCAACCCCGTCGGCGGCTCGACCGGCCGCTACGCGCGCCTGGGCGACATCGTCACCGCGTCGGTGAAGGAAGCGATTCCCGACGGCACGGTCAAGAAGGGGCAGGTCGTCAAGGCGGTGATCGTCCGCACGGTGAAGGAACAGCGCCGCAAGGACGGCAGCTACATCCGCTTCGATCGCAACGCGGCGGTGCTCATCAACGACCAGCGCGAGCCGATCGGCACGCGCGTGTTCGGGCCGGTGGCCCGCGAGCTGCGCGAGCGCCGGTTCATGAAGATTATTTCGCTGGCACCCGAGGTTCTGTAAGCCGGCCTGAAGGCCGGCACTACGAAAGATATATGTCGCAACTACAAAGTCCGCTTCGGAAGAACGACAACGTCCTCGTCATCGCGGGCAAGGACCGCGGCAAGAAGGGGCGCGTGCTGAAAGTGGTGCCCGCGAAGAACCGGCTCGTCGTGGAAGGCGTGAACATGATCAAGCGCCACACGAAGCCGAATCCGCAGCGCAACATCAAGGGCGGCATCGTCGAGCGCGAAGCGTCGCTGCATGCGTCGAACGTCCAGCTGCTGTGCCCCGAGTGCGGCGCGCAGACGCGCATCGGCCACAAGATGCTCGGCGACGGCCGCAAGGTCCGGATCTGCCGCAAGTGCGAGGGAGTGGTGGACAAATGAACCGCCTGAGAGAGCGTTACGAGAAAGAAGTCGTGCCGGCGCTCACGAAAGAGTTCGGCTACACCAACGTGATGGCCGTTCCGAAGATCCAGAAGGTCGTCGTGAACATGGGCCTCGGCGAGGCGACGTCGAACGCCAAGATCATCGAGGTGGGCGCCGCCGAGCTCGCGAGCATCACCGGGCAGAAGCCGGTCGTGCGCCGCGCGAAGAAGTCGATCGCCGCCTTCAAGGTCCGCAAGGGGCAGCCGGTCGGCACCAGCGTGACGCTGCGCGGCGAGCGGATGTACGAGTTCCTCGACCGCCTGATGGCGATCGCGCTGCCGCGCGTCCGCGACTTCCGCGGCGTGTCGCCGAAGGGGTTCGACGGGCGCGGCAACTTCACGCTCGGGCTCAAGGATCAGCTGCTGTTTCCGGAAATCGACTACATGAAGGTGGACAAGGCGCGCGGCATGAACGTGTCGGTCGTCACCACCGCGCGGACGGATCACGAAGCGCGCAAGCTGCTCCAGTTGATTGGAATGCCGTTCAGGACTCAGGAACAGAGATAAGCATGGCCACTACAGCAAAGATCGCGAAAGAACACAAGACTCCGAAGTACAAGGTCCGTCTGCGGAACCGCTGCCATCTGTGCGGCCGGCCCCGGGCGTACCTGCGCAAGTTCGCGCTGTGCCGCCTCTGCTTCCGCAAGCTCGCGCTGCAGGGAGACATTGCGGGCGTGACGAAGAGCAGCTGGTAGAGCGAAGAGCCAAGAGCTAAGACGAGCAAAGAGCAACAGAGTAGAGAGAACACGAGATATGACAGACCCGATTGCCGATATGCTCACGCGCCTTCGCAATGCCGTCATTGCGAAGCACGCCCGAGTCGATGTGCCCGCCTCGAAGCTGAAGGTCGAGATCGCGAAGATTCTCGAAGACGAGGGATACATCCAGGGCTTCAAGATCGTCGACGAGAAATCGCCTGAGGCGGCCAAGGCCGTCGCGCCGCGCCAGGTCATCCGTATTGTCCTGAAGTACGGACCGAACGGCGAGAAGGTGATCACCGGCGTCGAGCGCATCAGCCGCCCGGGGCGCCGGGTGTACTTCCGCAGCACCGAGGTGCCGCCGGTGCTGGGCGGCCTCGGCACGAGCATCCTGACCACGTCGCGCGGCGTCATGACCGGACGCGCCGCGATGCGCGCCGGCGTCGGCGGCGAAGTGCTTTGTAACGTTTGGTAGGAATCAGCCATGTCACGAATTGGAAAAAAACCGATCTCGCTGCCGAAAGGGGTCACCGTCAAGGTGAACCCGGACGGGCTTGATATTCAGGGACCGAAAGGCAAGCTGACGCAGCGGATTCCGCCCGGCATCGCCTTCGAGGTCATCGACGGCCAGCTCAAGGCGGCGCCGACGCGCGAGGATCCGGAGCTCGGCAAGTTTCACGGCCTCGCGCGCAGCCTCGCGGCCAACGGCGTGCTCGGCGTCACCGAAGGGTTCAAGCGCGAGCTCGACATCGTCGGCGTCGGCTACCGCGCGGAGCTGCGAGGCAAGCAGGTCGTCTTCGCGCTCGGGTACTCGCACCCGGTCGTGTTCGACGTGCCGACGGGCATCGACATCGCCATCGAGAAGCAGACCCACGTCACGGTGACGGGCGTCGATCGCCAGCTGGTGGGACAGGTCGCGGCCAACATCCGCCGCCTGCGCAAGCCCGATCCGTACAAGCAGAAGGGCGTGCGCTACACCGGCGAAGTGCTGAAGAAGAAGGCCGGCAAGACGGGCACCAAATAGGGCTTAGAGCTCAGGAAGCTTAGGGCTTAGAGCTAAGCAGATTATGCGTATCAAGACTCGAGAAGATCGCCGCGTTCGAATCAAGCTGCGGCTGCGGAAGCGGATTTCGGGCAGCGAACAGCGCCCGCGGCTCACCGTGTATCGAAGCCAGGCGCACATCTACGTGCAGGTCATCGACGACATGACCGGCAAGACGCTGGCGTCGGCGGCGACCACGGAGCCCGCGTTGAAGTCGGGACTGAGCGGGAAGACGCGCGGCAGCAACAAGGCCGGCGCGGAGTTCATCGGTCAGACGATCGCGCAGCGGCTGAAGGACAAGGGCATCACGAAGGTGGTCTTCGATCGCAACGGCTACCTCTATCACGGCCGGATTCAAGCGGTCGCCGACGCGGCCCGTAAAGCTGGACTGGAGTTCTAGGACTTATGCAGCGCATTCGCGAAAAGATCGATCCGTCGCAGCTCGACATCAAGGACACCGTGGTGTCGATCAACCGCGTCACGAAGGTCGTGAAGGGCGGCAAGAACCTCAGCTTCAGCGCGCTCGTCGTCGTCGGTGACGGCCACGGCGTGGTCGGCTTCGGCGTCGGCAAGGCGAAGGAAGTGCCGTCGGCCATCAAGAAGGGGATCGAGGCGGCCAAGAAGGGGCTGATTCGCGTGCCGCTCGCGGGCACGACGATTCCGCACGCGATCGTCGGCAAGTTCGGATCGGGCAGCGTGCTGCTGAAGCCCGCGCCGGACGGCACGGGCATCATCGCCGGCGGCGCCGTGCGCGCGGTGGTCGAGGCGGCGGGACTGCACAACGTGCTGACCAAGTCGCTCGGCTCCGCCAATCCGCACAACGTCGTGCGCGCGACCTTCAACGGTCTCGAGTGCCTCAAGGCGCCTGCGGCCGTCGCACGGCTGCGCGGCAAGGACCTCGAAGAGATGACGGCGATCAAGTAACCACGAAGACGCGAAGACACGAAGGTATATGGCGAAAAAAGCAGCGAAGAAATCGGCCGAGACCAAGCGCGTCAAGGTGACGCTCGTGAAGAGCACGATCGGATTCGACAGGAAACAGGCCGGCGATCGTCGAGGGCATGGGTCTGCGCCGCATCAACCACACGGTTGAGCTGGCCGACACGCCGTCGATCCGCGGCATGATTCACAAGGTGCGTCACCTCGTCGAGGTGCAATAACAATGGATTTATCAAATCTCAAGCCCCCAAAGGGGATGAAGCATTCGAAGAAGCGCGTCGGCCGCGGCCAGGGCTCCGGCCAGGGCACGCAGGCGGGACGCGGCCACAAGGGCGCGCAGTCGCGCTCGGGCTACAAGCGCAAGGTCGGGTTCGAAGGCGGCCAGATGCCGCTCAAGCGCCGCGTGCCGAAGCGCGGGTTCCACAACCCGTTCAGCGTCGAGTACGCGGTCGTCAACCTCGACACGCTCGGCGAGCGTTTCGATGCGGGCACGGTCGTGACGCTCGATTTGCTGCGCGAGCGGCGTCTCGTGCCGCCGTCGGCGAAGCGCATCAAGGTGCTCGGCCGGGGCGAGATCGCGAAGGCGCTCACGGTGCGTGTGCACAAGTTCAGCGGCGACGCGGCGAAGAAGATCGCGGCAGCCGGCGGCGCGGCGGAAACACTCTAAAGAACCATGGCTATCGACAGCGTCAAGAACCTGTTCGCCATCGCCGAGCTGCGCAAGCGCGTGCTGTTCACGCTCGGGCTGCTCATCGTGTATCGCATCGGCGAGCCACATCACGATTCCCGGCGTGAACCTGGGGGCGCTCAATCAGCTCGCCGAGCAGGCGCGCGGCACGATGTTCGGCCTCTACGACATGTTCTCGGGCAACAACCTGTCGCAGATGACGATCTTCGCGCTCGGCATCATGCCGTATATCAGCGCGTCGATCATCCTGCAGCTGCTCACGGTCGTCTGGCCGTTCCTCGAGCGCATCTCGAAGGAAGGGGAGCTCGGGCGCCGCAAGATCACGCAGTACACGCGCTACGGCACGATCCTGCTGGCCGTGGTGCAGTCGTTCGGCATCGCGATTTTGCTCGAGCGCTCGACGGAGATGGCCGGCGGGCTGCCGCTGGTCTATCAGACCGGGCTGGGGCTTCCGTCTGATGACGGTGCTGACGCTCACGACCGGCACGACGCTCATCATGTGGCTCGGCGAGCAGATCACCGAGCGCGGCATCGGCAACGGCATGTCGCTCATCATCTACGCGGGCATCGTCGTCGGATTGCCGAGCGCGGTCATCACGACGTTCGATCAGCTGCGCACCGGGCAGATGGGGCTGATTCGCCTCGTGCTGCTCGTCGCCGTGATGGTGTTCGTCATCGCGGCCATCATCTTCGTCGAGCGCGGCAGCCGGCGCATTACCGTCCAGTACGCGAAGCGCGTCGTCGGGCGCCGCATGTATGGCGGCGCGAGCACGCACATCCCGCTGAAGGTGAACACCGGCGGCGTCATTCCGGTCATCTTCGCCTCGTCGATTCTGGCGTTCCCGGCGACGATCGCGCAGATGTTCGCGAACGACCCGACGCACTGGATGACGCGGGTCACCGATCAATTGACGATGGGCATGCCGCTGTACAACCTGCTGTACATCAGCTTGATCATCTTCTTTGCGTACTTCTACACCGCCATCATCTTCAACCCCGATGACGTGGCGGAGAACATGCGCAAGTACGGCGGCTTCGTGCCGGGCATCCGGCCGGGCAAGCGGACCGCGGAGTACATCGACACGATCCTGACGCGCATCACGCTCGCCGGGGCGCTGTATCTCGCGATGATCGCGATTCTGCCCGATTTCCTGATCACGGGTTTCCGCGTTGCGCCGATTCCGTTCATCGGCGATTGGCTCGACGCCGCGCTGCCCGCGTTCATCACGCAGGGCATGGGGCTGACGTTCTACTTCGGCGGCACGACGCTGCTGATCGTGGTCGGCGTCGCGATGGACACGATCCAGCAGGTCGAGTCGCAGCTCATCATGAGGCACTACGACGGCTTCATGAAGAAGACGCGAATCCGGGGCCGGCGCGCATAGATGGCCCTGAACGTCGTAATGCTCGGACCGCCCGCGTCCGGTAAAGGCACGCAGGCTGTCCGGCTGGCGCAGGCACGCGGCATCCCCAAGATTTCGACCGGGGACATCCTGCGCGAGGCGGCGCAAAGCGGAACCGAGCTGGGGCTTCGCGCGAAGGCGCTGATGGATCGCGGCGAGCTGCTCGGCGACGACGAGATGATCGGCATCGTCCGCGAACGGCTGGCGCGCCCGGATGCGGCGGAGGGGTACATCCTCGACGGCTTTCCGCGCACGGTGCGGCAGGCCGAGGCGCTCGATCGCATGCTGGAGGGAGAGCCGCTGGTTGTCATCGATCTCGCGGTGCCCGACGCGGATCTGCTGAAGCGGATGCAGACGCGCCGCGTCTGCAGCAAGTGCGCGGCGATCGCCGAACCGGGAGCGGGCACGGGTGCCTGCGAGCGTTGCGGCGGCACCATGATGACGCGCGCCGATGACAGCGACGAGCAGGTGAGGCAGCATCGCCTCGACGTGTACGCACGCGAGAGCCGCCCGCTGCTCGACTATTACCGCGACCGCGCGACCTTTCAGTCGATCAACGGCGCGCAGGCGCCCGACAAGGTTGCGAAGGAGCTGGCGACGAAGATCGATCAGATGGTGGCCGTCGTCCCGGGGAAGCGATCATGATCGTCTGCCGATCGGCGGCGGAAATTCGGCGGCTGCGCGAGGTGAATCAGCTCGTCGGCCACGTGCTCGAACAGCTGCGCGAAGCGGTGGTGCCGGGCATGACGACCGAAGACCTCGATGCGCGGGCCGAGCGCGAGATTCGCGCGGGCGGCGCGGTGCCGGCGTTCAAGGGCTACCGGGGGTATCCCGCGACGATCTGCGCGTCGGTGAACGAGCAGGTGGTGCACGGCATCCCATCGCCGAAAACGGTGTTGAACGAGGGCGACATCATCTCGATCGACCTCGGCGCGAAGATGGGTGGATTCTTCGGAGACTCCGCGGTGACGGTCGGCGTCGGCCGCATCGACCCGAAGGCCGCCGATCTGCTGCGGGTGACGGAAGAGTCGCTGTGGAAGGCGATCGAAGCGGTTCGGCCGGGCGCGCGCATTTCGGATATCGGCCACGCGGTGCAGAGCCACGTGGAGAACGCCGGCTTCTCGGTCGTGCGCGAGTTCGTCGGGCACGGCATCGGATCGGAGCTGCACGAAGAGCCGCAGATTCCGAACTACGGAGAGCCGGGCCGCGGGCCGCGGCTCTCAGAAGGCATGGTGCTGGCGATCGAGCCGATGGTGAACCTCGGCCAGGCCGGCGTGAAAGTGCTGAGAGACGGGTGGACGGCGATCACATCCGATCGCAGCCTGTCGGCGCACTTCGAGCACACGGTTGCAGTCACGGCGGACGGTGCGGAAGTGCTTTCACTCCTGCAGCGCAAGCCAGCGAAGGAACGGGATAATGAAGGTACGAGCATCAGTCAAGCGCATCTGCGATAAGTGCAAGGTCGTTCGCCGGAAGGGCGTGGTTCGCGTGATCTGTTCGAACCAGAAACATAAACAACGGCAGGGCTAAGGGCTAAGGGCTTAGGGCTCAGGGCTTAGGAGATTTGTAATGGCACGAATTGCTGGCGTCGATTTGCCGCGCACCAAGCGGGTTGAAATCGGCCTCACGTACATCTACGGGATCGGGCGGAACCGCTCGAACAAGGTCCTCACGGAAGCAGGGGTCAGCGGCGACATCCGCGTGAAGGATCTCTCCGAGGACGACGTGCGCAAGATCAGCCGCGTGCTCGAAGAGCAGGGCGGCGTGGAAGGCGATCTCCGCAAGGAGATCTCGATGAACATCAAGCGGCTGATGGAAATCGGCAGCTACCGCGGCGGCCGTCACCGCCGCGCGCTTCCGGTCCGGGGGCAGCGGACGCGTACCAACGCGCGGACGCGCAAGGGGCCGCGCAAAGGCGCGGTCGCGAAGAAGAAGGTTGAATAGACATGGCAAAGACTGACGCAGAAGGCGCCGGCGCACCTGAAAAAGGTGAAAAAGGCGAAAAGGGCGCGCGAAGAAGCCCCGCAAGACGTTCAAGAAGCGCGGCGAGAAGCGGGTTGTGCACAGCGGCTACGCGCACATCCACGCATCGTTCAACAACACGATGATCACGATCACCGATACCGAGGGTAACGTGATTGCGTGGTCGAGCGCGGGTGGCGTCGGCTTCAAGGGCTCGCGCAAGGGGACGCCGTTCGCGGCGACCCAGGCCGCGATTGCCGCCGGCAACGTCGCCAAGACGGTGGGCCTGCGTTCGGTCGAGGTGCGAGTCACGGGGCCCGGATCGGGCCGCGAGTCGGCGATCCGCGCGCTGCAGACGATCGGCATCGAGGTGAAGTCGATCCGCGACGTCACGCCGATTCCGCATAACGGTTGCCGTCCGCCCAAGAGGAGACGCGTGTAATGGCGAGATATGTAGGTCCGGTGTGCCGGCTCTGCCGGCGAGAGGGAATGAAGCTCTTCCTCAAGGGAGAGCGCTGCTACACGGAGAAGTGCGCGATCGAGAAGCGCAACTTCCCGCCTGGACAGCACGGCAAGACGCGCAAGGCCAAGCTCGTGGGCTACGGCGTCCAGCTGCGCGAGAAGCAGAAGGTCAAGCGCATCTACGGCGTGCTCGAGGATCAGTTCCGGCGGTACTTCGAGTCGGCCGAGCGTCAGCGCGGCATCACGGGCGAGACGCTGCTGCAGCTGCTCGAGCGCCGGCTCGACAACGTCATTTACCGGCTCGGCCTCGCGACGTCGAGACCGCAGGCGCGGCAGCTGGTGCGCCACGGCCATTTCCTCGTGAACGGCAGAAAAGTCGACGTGCCCTCCTACTCGGTCCGCATCGGCGAGGTCATCACCGTGCGCGAGACGAGCAAGGCGACGCCGTCGATTCTGCACGCGATTGAAGAAGTGAAGGGGCGCGGCATCCCCGAATGGCTGTCGTTCGACGCGAACGGCATGACCGGCCGCGTCGGCTCGCTGCCGACGCGCGAGCAGATCAACCTGCCCGTGCAGGAGCAGCTGATCGTCGAGTTGTATTCGAAGTAACCCGTAGCCCGTCCATCGTCCATCGTCCATCGCCACGTCGATGTCTCGACGATGGCCGATCGACGATCGACGATCACCCAATCACCGGCCCGCAGCCTTACAGACCTGCGGTGGGAGGCCGGTGATCACACTTGCAGGTCTGACTGAGCGAGCCGCGAAGGGGCGAGTCGAAGGGCGTGGGAAAGGATAATCAAAATGTTGTGGAAAGGTTTTCAGCGTCCGAAGCGGCTCGAGTTCGAGCGTGAAACGTTAACCGATCGGTTCGGCCGGTTCTATGCGCAGCCGTTCGAGCGCGGCTTCGGCACCACCATCGGCAACGCCTTGCGGCGCGTGCTGCTCTCGTCGGTCGAAGGCGCGGCGGTGACCGCGGTGAAGATCGACGGCGTGCTCCACGAGTTCTCGCCGATTCCGGGCGTCGTCGAGGATGCGACCGACATCATCCTCAATATCAAGCAGGTGCCGCTCAAGATGCACACCGACGCCACCAAGACGCTGTACCTGCGCGTCGAGAAGGCGGGCGAGGTGAAGGCGCGCGACATCCAGACCGACGCCGACGTCGAGATTCTGGAGCCGGATGCGCGCATCGCGACGGTGTCGGAGGGCGGCAAGCTCAACATGGAGATGCGCGTGAAGCGCGGGCGCGGCTACATCTCGGCCGACAAGAACTTCGACGAGGATCTCGGCATCGGCTGGATCCCGATCGACTCCGTGCACTCGCCCATCAAGAAGGTCAACTATCTCGTCGAGGCCGCGCGTCTCGGCCAGACGACCGACTACGACAAGCTGACGGTCGACATCTGGACGAACGGCTCGGTGACGCCGCGCGACGCCATCTCGCTCTCGGCGAAGCTCGTGCGCGATCACCTGAACATCTTCATCAACCTCGACGAGTCGGCCGACGAGCAGGCCGATGCGCACGTCGAGCAGCAGCAGACCGGATCGCTCAACGAGAACCTCGACAAGAGCGTCGAAGAGCTCGAGCTGTCGGTGCGGTCGTACAACTGCCTGAAGAACGCGAACATCCGGACCATTCGCGAGCTCGTGCTGAAGACCGAAGGCGAGATGCTGAAGACGAAGAACTTCGGCCGCAAGTCGCTGAATGAGATCAAGGAGATCCTGCACAGCATGGGGCTCAGCCTCGGCATGCGGATCGATCAGCCGGCAGGGAGCCGGACGGAGTAAGCGGACACTGGAATCTAAAAACTAGAATCTGGAATCTAGAATCTGACGGCGAAGGCGAAGCCAGATTGTAGATTTCAGATTCTAGTTACAGGAATCATTTATGCGTCATAGAGTGGCACACCGAAAACTTGGCCGGGTCACCGATCATCGCCTTGCGATGCTGCGGAACCAGGCGACCGCGCTGATTCGCTACGAGCACATCGAGACGACGGTGCCGAAGGCGAAAGAGCTGCGGCCGTTCGTCGAGCGGCTCATCACGATCGCCAAGCGCGGCGTCGCGGCGGGGGACGGCAACGGCAGACTCCTGCACGCGCGCCGGCTCGTCGGCCGCGATCTCGTCGACGGCGAAGCGGTGATCAAGCTGTTCGACACGATTGCGCCGCGATTCGCCGAGCGGCCCGGAGGCTACACGCGCATCCTGCGGCTGGGCTTCCGCCGCGGCGACAGCGCCGAGATGGCGCAGCTCGAGCTGGTCGGCAGCGAGTACGACCCGAAGGCCGAGTCGACGCCGACCAAGACTGCGGCAGCGAAACCGAAAACCGGCGTCGGCGGGCGTCTGCGCGCGGCAGCCGATCGCCTTCGAGGCAAAAGCTCGGAGGATGCCGACCCCGGCAGCAAGAAAACGTCGCGCTCGGCTCAGACGAAAGGTCGAAGCGCGAAGCGGACTACTCCGCAAAAAGCCGGATAGGGTTCCGGTTCCAAGTTCCAAGTTCCGAGTTCCGAGTTCCGAGTTCCCGGTTCCGGTTCCGGGTTCCAGGTTCGGTGACAGCCGAACACGGAACCTGAACACGGAACCGGAACCGGGAACTTGGAACCATCATTTCTGTAGTAAATCCAAACACAATTCAGCGTAAGGGTCTGGTACCGCGCGTGCAGAGTCACTCCCCGTGACGCTACGTACAGATGTTGCGGGCAGCAAGGTGGCGAGCGCCGCCGGCCTGCACTACGTCGTGGAAGGGGAGCCAGGGCTGTCCCGCATCAGGCGCGGCAAGACGTTCGCCTATCGCGATGCGAAAGGCCGTCCCGTTCGCGATGCGCGCACGCTCGACAGAATTCGATCGCTCGTCATCCCGCCCGCGTGGAACGACGTCTGGATTTCCGCGCGTGCCGACGGCCATGTGCAGGCGACCGGGCGCGATGCGCGCGGGCGAAAGCAGCATCGCTATCATCCGGAATGGACGGCCGCACGACACGAGTCCAAGTACGGCCAGATGATCGACTTTGCGCGCGCGCTGCCGGCGATTCGGAAACGCGCGCACGCCGATCTCAGGGCCGCGCCGCTGTCACGCCCGTACGTGCTGGCGTCCGTCGTCCTGCTGCTCGAGGAGACACTGATTCGGATCGGCAATAAGGAGTACGCGCGGGCGAACAATTCGTTCGGCCTCACCACGCTCCTCGATCAACACGTGCAGATTAAGGGCGCGGCGTTGACATTTCATTTCCGCGCCAAGAGCGGCGTCATGCAGACAATCGAAGTCCGTGACCGAGCGCTCGCGCGCATCGTCAGGCAATTGCGCAAGCTGCCCGGCGAGGCGCTGTTTCAATACATCGACGGAAAGGGAAGGCGGCAGCGTGTCGATTCCACCGCTGTGAACGCGTACCTTCGCGAGGTCACAGGGCGTCCGTTCACGGCGAAGAACTTCAGGACATGGGCAGGGACGGTGCTCGCGGCGAAAGCCGTGTGCGATTTGCCGGAGTCGACATCAGACATCGCGTTCAAGCGGAACATCGTGCGTGCCGTCGATGCAGTCGCGGCGAAGCTCGGGAACACGCGCGCGGTCTGCCGCAGCAGCTACATCCATCCGGGGGTGTTCGAGGGTTACAGAGCGGGCGCGACGATTGCGGACGTCAAGGCCGGACCGCGGATGGCCTATCTGTCCGCGGAGGAGGCGGCTGTGCTCGCGATGCTGAAGAGCCGCGCGCGGCACAACCGCCGTGAAAAAGTCGCCGCGTAGTTACTTCGACATTATTTCATTTGGCCGTAGTCGGTCGAGTTCATGTATATCGCTTCGACCGCCGAGCCCACCTGCATATCGGTGCGCACCTTCACCCATTCCGGATCCGACTGAAACGCCTTCCATGCCGCGTCGCGTGCGGCGCGGTCTTTGTACGCCAGCAAGTAGATGAGCTTGTTTTCCATGCCGGGATTATTCGGCTGCCAGAAGCCGACGATGGTCATGCCGTGCTTGATGAAGAGCCGGTTGGTGTGCTCGCGGAAACGCGAATGCAGCAGGTCAATCGATCCTGGCCCTTCGCCTTTGACCGTGTAGGTGCGGAGCTCGAAGCAGCGCGAGTCGGACGCGATGTTCTTGCCGGTGACGCCCGGGCCGCACGGTACGGGCGGGCCGGCAGGACCGCGCGCGGGAGCCGCTGGTGCCGCCGGAGCTGCGGGCGTCTGTGCGGAACCCGCGAGCGGCATGGCCAGCACGCAGGTCACGATAATGGCCGAAGTAGCACGGAATCGCTTGATCATCTGGGTGCCTCCTGAAACCCCGGAGTCTAGCAGAATTCTTGACACCTCAATGCGCGGAGGCCGATACTGGCGCTGATACGCACATGACAATCATGCGGGTGGTCCTTGCTGCGTTCTTCGTTTCGGCGTCGGCAGTGTCCGCCCAGGGCCCGATTACCAATCGCATGGCTCCGGCGACCATGCGCGGCACGATCGTCGAACTTACCTGCTTCCGGCAGCAGGGTGCGGCGACGGTCAGCACAGCCGAGCAGATCGCCTGCGCGAAGCAGCGCGTGGCCGACGGAGGCCGGCTCGGCATCCTCACCGAAGGCGACGGGCTGTTTCAGATTACCGGTGCATTTTCGGCGAACAAATACGCGAAGCTCGCGCCCTTTATCGGCCAGCGCGTCGATGCGAGCGGCGCCGAAGTCATCATTTCCAACAACTACGATTACAAGTCGTTCGAAGCGGAGAAGATCGCGCGGGTGAAAAGTGAAAAGTGACAAAGTCGAAAGTGAAAAGTAGAAAGTGGAGGCTCGGATGAGAGTTCTGACAATCCTTGCGGCGTCGGCGCTGGTGATGACGATAACGGCCGTGCCCACGGCCCAGCAGGCCGCTGCCACCTCGACACCGAACGCCGTTACCTTCACGAAGGACGTCGCGCCGATCCTTCAGCGCTCGTGCCAGAACTGCCACCGGCCCGATTCGAATGCGCCGATGTCGCTCATCACGTATGAAGACGCGCGGCCATACGCGCGATCGATCAAGGCGAAGACGGGTTCGCGCCTCATGCCGCCATGGCACATCGAGCGCAACATCGGGATTCAGAAATTCAAGGACGATCCGTCGCTCACCGAGCAGGAAATCACGACGATTGCGGCCTGGGTCGATCAGGGCGCTCAGAAAGGCGACATGGCCCACATGCCGCCGCCCAGGAAATTCGATGACGCCGATGTGTGGCACATCGGCAGACCCGATCTCATCGTCGAGATTCCGCAGCCGCATGTCGTGCCGGCGAGCGGCCCTGACGTGTGGATCGATTACATCGCCGACAGCGGGCTCACCGAAGATCGCTACGTGCAGGCGGTCGAGACCAAGCCTGGGCCCGGCGCGCGCACGGTCATGCATCACCTGCTCACGTATCTCATTCAGGACGTGGCCGACAGTGAAAAGCTCGTCGGACAGGACGATGTACGCCAGCAGCAGACCGAGACGTTCCTCAACGAGTACGCCGTCGGCAAGAACGGCGACATCCTTCCCGAAGGCACCGGCAAGCTCATGAAGGCCGGCTCGAAAGTGCGCTTCAATATTCATTACCACTCGAACGGCAAGGAAACAGTCGATCGTTCCCGGGTGGCCATAAAGTTCTATCCGAAGGGCTACGTGCCCAAGTACCACCAGATTTCCATGCAGATTGCGTCGGCCAACAGCCAGCTCGATATCCCGGCCGGCGCCATCAGCCGCAACGAGGGCTACTACCGGTTTGACAAGCCGGTGCAGATTACGGCCATCCAGGCGCACATGCACAACATCGGCAAGCGGATGTGCCTCGAGGCGATTCTGCCGACCAATACGACTTTGCAGCTCAACTGCATGGGATGGGATTTCAACTGGCACAAGGTCTACAACTACGCCGACGGCGTCAGCCCGCTGCTGCCGGCCGGCACTGTGCTGCACGGAACCTTGTGGCACGACAATACCAAGGCGAACAGGGCGAATCCCGATCCGCGGAACTGGCGCGGGTACGGGCAGCGCACCATCGACGAAATGGGTTTTGCGTGGATCACGTGGTCGAATCTCGAAGAGGCCGACTACAAAGCCAAGGTCGCGGAACGCACGAAGCTCCGCGATACCAACTAGGAGACGAATGCGATTCGCCGTCGCGCTCGTTGTGTTCGCCGGCCTGGCCCTTACTGCGCACGGCCAGGACATCGCGACGAGCGGCTTGAAGTTCAATTCAGGGCAGAGCGTCCAGCCGGCATACGAGGGCTGGACGCGTAACCCTGATGGCTCGCGCAGCATGTGGTTCGGCTACCTGAACCGCAATTGGGAAGAGATGCCCGACATTCCCGCCGGGACGAACAACGGATTCGGTGCGGGGAGCGAAGATCTCGGCCAGCCGACACATTTCCTTCCGCGCAGGCAAGCCTTCGTGTTCAAGGTGAACGTACCGGCCGACTGGCCCGCCGACAAAGATCTGGTCTGGACGCTGACGGCCAACGGCACCACGCTGAAAGCATTCGGATCGCTGTGGCCCGTGTGGGAGATCGACGAGCAGACGATGTCGGCGAACAACGGAGGGCGAACCGCGCGCACGTTCGGCGAGCCCGTGAATCTTCCTCCGGCCATCGTGTCGCAATTGCCGGCTCAATCCGCGGCGGTGGGTCAGCCGCTGACCCTCGTGCTGCCGGTGAAAGACGATGGGCTGCCCACGCCGGAAATTCGCGCGCGCGGCACCGGCGGGCCGCGGGGAAGAGGCACGCCGCCGAACGCGGCGCCTCCGGATCCGTTTGCCGAAGCTCCGCGCGGTCAGTTTCGTGTGAAGTGGGTGCAGTACCGCGGCGCCGGCAAGGCGCAGAATCGCGCCAGAGGAATCGGCGGTGCTCGGCGCCGACGGCAGGCCATCGCTGACCGATGGGAAGTCGAGCACGAAGGTCACATTCGATCGGCCGGGCAGCTACACGCTGCGCGCGTACGCACTCGACGGCGACGCGTACTTCGTCACGGCGGACGTCATAGTGACGGTGACGCCGTGACCCGTATCTAGAGATCTATAGATCCCAAGATCTATAGATCTAAAGTTACTCTGCTTCCACCTCCAAGCCCCGCTCCGCCTTGCTCGCCGCGATGATTTTTGCCTGTTGCGGCGCCGGGACCTCGTCGTAGTGGGAAAACTCCATGTGATAGCTGCCGCGCGCGCCGGTCGCCGATGTGAGGTGCTGCTCGTAGGTGAGCATTTCGGCCATCGGCACCTGCGCCTTGATGATCGTCGTCACGCCGCGTGTGTCCATGCCCGCGATGCGGCCGCGGCGGCTGTTGAGATCGCCCATGAGATCGCCGGCGAAGTCCGACGGGGCGTACACCTCGACGTTCATGATGGGCTCGAGAATCGTCGGTCTCGCGCGCGTCATCGCGTCTCTGAAGGCGAGCCGGCCGGCCATCTTGAATGAGAGCTCGTTCGAGTCCACGTCATGGTACGAACCGTCGAACACCGTCACGCGGAAATCCACCATCGGATAGCCGGCAAGATAGCCGCGCACGCGCGTTTCCTGGATCCCCTTTTCCACGGCGGGAATGAACTGCCGCGGAATCGACCCGCCGAAAATATCGTCGACGAACTCGAAGTCTGTTCCGCGCGGCAACGGCTCGACCTTGATCTTGCAGTCGCCGAACTGCCCGTGTCCACCCGTCTGCTTCTTGTGCCGGCCGTGCGCCTCCGTCGAGCTCTTGATCGTCTCGCGGTAGGGAATGCGCGGCGGCTTCAGGTTGACGTCGACGCCGAACCGGCGCTTCAGCTTCGCGACCGTCACCTCGATGTGCAGCTGCCCCTGGCCCGAGAGCAGCAGCTCTTTCGTCTGCGGGTCGCGGCTGTAGCTGATTGACGGATCCTCTTCCTCGAGGCGGTGCATCGACTGATTGATCTTGTCTTCGTCGCCGCGGCTCTTGGGCTCGATGGCGTACGACAACACAGGCTCCGGATATTTCAGCGCGGGAAAGATGGCGGGGTCGGATTTGTCGCCGAGGGTGTCGTTGGTGAGGGTGTCCTTCAATTTCGCCACCGCGCCGAGATCGCCGGCGCGCAGCTCCGGCACGGTCGTCTGCGTTTTGCCCTGGAGCAGCACGATGTGCCCGAGCCGCTCTGGCGTGTCGCGCGTCTTGTTGTGCACGGTCGAGTCCGTCTTCAGCACGCCGGACATGACGCGGAACATCGTGATGCGTCCGGCGAACGGATCCGCAATCGTCTTCCAGACGAAGGCCGACGCAGGCACCGTTCTCGGAGAACGGACGTTCGATCTCGTCTCCCGTCTTCGGGTTGATCATTTTCATCAGGCGCTCGGCGGGCGACGGCACGTACCCGACGATGGCGTCGAGCAGCGGTTGGACGCCGATGTTCAGCGCAGCCGAGGTGCAGAGCAGCGGAAACATTTTTCCCGACGCCGTCGCCGCGCGCAGGCCCGCGACGAGCTGCTCCTGCGTGAGCGTTCCAGCCTCGAAGAACTTTTCCATCAGCGCTTCGTCGGCTTCGGCGACCATCTCGATGAGCGCTTCGCGCGCGGTCGCCGCCTCGTCGGCCATCTCCGCCGGGATGTCGGACTCGGAGCACTTGCCGCTGCCATCGGGAAGGAACACGTACGCTTTCTGCCCGACAAGATCGATGACGCCGCGAAACGATTTTTCCTCGCCGATGGGCATCTGAATCGGAACGACGGTGCGGTTGAGCGCCGCGTGAATCGACTTCAACGTCCGCTCGAGGCTCGCGCGCTCGCGATCGAGGCGATTGACGACGACCAGGCGCGGCAGCCCGGCCTCGTCGGCCGCCTGCCATGTTTTCTCCGTCTGTACCTGCACGCCCGACACGGCGTCGACGACCACAATCGCCGCATCGGCGACCCGCAGCGCCGCGCGCGCGTCCGCCAGGAAGTTCGCCATGCCCGGTGTGTCGATGAAGTTGATTTTGGTCTTGTTCCACTCGGCGTAGGCGAGGCCGGCCGAGAGCGTGTGCTTGCGCGCGATCTCTTCGTCGTCGTAGTCGGTGATCGTGGTGCCGTCGTCGACTTTTCCGAACCGGTTGATCGCGCCTGCGTCGAACAGGGCGGCCGATGTGAGCTGAGTCTTTCCGGATGCGCTGTGGCCGACCAGCGCCACATTCCGGATGTTAGCCGCGTCATAGACCTTCATAGACGGAAGCCCTCCGAAGCCGGGCCGCCGGCGCGGCAGTCGCGCCGGGGTGGCAGTTAGGATGAAAGGCCATCATACCCCCAACAAATCCGGCGCGGGGAGCCACCTTGTTCAGAATGGGCCTGTCCGGCGTTGTTATCTGATGGAACCCGGTTTCCCCTTCTTTCACCCCGGAGAATGATGATGATCCTCAACGAATCCCGTAACGCCGCACGCCTACGCTCCGTCGGTGACGACCCTGGAGATCCGTTGTTGAGCCACGAGCCGACGATTGAGCTGGTCGCCCGGGCCCGCGGCGGGGACATGCTGGCCATGGAAGCCCTGTTGCAGCGTTGCCTCCCGCCGCTGAAGCGCTGGGCCCATGGCCGTCTGCCCGCCGCGGCGCGCGGCCGCCTCGACACCGGCGACCTCGTGCAGGAGGCCGCGCTGCACGTCCTGGGCAATCTCGGGACGTTCGAGCCGCGCCATGTGGGGGCGATGCAGGCGTATCTGCGGCAGTCGGTGATCAACCGAATCTGCGACGAAGTGCGGCGCCTCGGCCGGCAGCCTCCGCCGCTGGAGCTGCCCGATGACCACCCGTGCGATCGCACGTCGCCCGAAGAGGATGCCATTCGCGCCGAGGCGTACGAGCACTATCGCGAAGCGGTGACGCGCCTGACGCCGAAAGATCGCGCGCTCATCGTCGCGCGCATCGAGATGCAGTGGAGCCTCGCGGAGATCGCGCATCGGTACGGGATGTCGACCGTCGATGCCGCCAGGATGGCCGTGAACCGCGCGGTCAAACGTCTGTCGACGGATTTCGCCGCGCGGCGCACTAAATAGATCTTTAAACAGGAGATCAGAAGATCAGAAGGAAATGCTTTCCGAAGAAATTCTTCTGATCTTTTGATCTTCTGTTGGAAGTCGTGGGTATCCGGCCGGATGCACGTCATGTGCTCCGGCCATTTTTATTTGTGCTAGCGCGTTCGGTTCCTCTCGAGTTCGTTCTCCCGTGTAGGAGCGTTAACTACAGCAGAGCGGACGGCACACTTGCCGACGCAACAGTAGTTCAGAGGAGGACAGAATGTTTGCTCGTAAAATCGTCCACACGTTGTGCGGTGTCGTGCTACTCGGCGTGCTCGGGTCGTCCGCCGTCGGGGCGTTCATCAACGCGAGCCGCACCACATACTTCACGTTCAGCCGCAGCGTGCAGCTGCCCGGCGTGACGCTGCCGGCCGGAACCTACATCTTCGAAATCGCGAATCCCACTGGCGGCGCCAACGCCGTCGTCGTGAGGAGCCGCGATCGCTCGAAAGTGTATGCGTTGAAGTTGACGCAAGGCATCTATCGGGCGCAGTCGCGCGACATGAAGGCGGCGATTACGTTCGGTGAGACGCCCGCCGGCACCCCGCCGCCCGTGAAGGCGTGGTATCCGCAAGGCGAGACCCTCGGCCGCGAGTTCCTCTACTAGGCACCCTGCACACCGCCGTGCGGAACGACATAAGTTCCTGCACGGCGGTGCACCGGCGGCCGGACGCACATCGTGTGCTCCGGCCTTTTTATTTGTGCGAGCACGTTCGATTCCTCTCGAGTTCGGTCACCCGTGTAGGAGCGTTAACTACATCAGAGCGCACGGCACACGCCGGCGCTGGAGCAGTTCATAGGAGGACAGAATGCGCGTTCGCAATATCGTTCACATGTTGTTCGGTGTCGTGCTTCTCGCCGTGTTCGCGACGTCTGCGACGTCTGCGAGATCGGCGATGGTCGACTCCCGTCGTACCACGTACTTCACGTTCAGCCGCACGGTGCAGATGCCGGGCGTCGCGTTGCCGGCGGGCACCTACGTCTTCGAGGTCGCGAACCCTGACAGCGGCGCCGACGTGGTTCGCGTGCTGAGCCGCGACCGGAAGCAGGTGTGGCTCATGAAGTTCACGCGCCCGATCTACCGCGAAGCCAAGGGCGATCTGAAGGCAATCGTCTCGCTCGGTGAAGCCCCAGCCGGCACCCCTCCGCCTGTGAAAGCGTGGTATCCGCAATTCGAAACCCGCGGCCGCGAGTTCATCTACTAACAACCACCCACACCCCCGCTGTGCCGGACGGACAAAACCGTCCGCACGGCGGGCCAGCCTTCTGAAATCTGAAACTAAAATCTAAAAACTAGAATCTGAAATCTAGAATCTGGAAACTGGCCGGCTACTCGTACCGCAGTGCTTCGATCGGATCGAGGCGGGCGGCGCGGATGGCGGGATACATGCCGAAGACGATACCCACCGTGGCTGAGAAGCCGATGCCCAGCGCGAAAGACCACAGCGGAAGCGAGACCGGGAATCCGGTGAGGAAGTGAACGGCGAGACCGAGAGCGCTGCCGAGGATTATTCCGAGAATGCCGCCGACTGAGGTGAGCACCGCGGCTTCGGTTAGAAACTGAAAGAGGACTTCGCGCTTTCGCGCGCCGAGCGCGCGGCGTACGCCGATCTCGCGCGTACGCTCGGTCACCGAGATCGACATGATCGCCATCACGCCGATGCCGCCGACCATCAGCGCAATCGAGGAGATCACGACCAGCGCGAAGAACGTGGCCTGGCTGATCTGATTCCAGACCCGCATGAGTGCGTCCTGCGTCACGATGTCGAAGTCGTTCTGCTCGTCCAGCCTCAGCCCGTGCCGGCTTCGCATGACGCGCTCGATGTCTGCGATCGAGGCTTCCTGACTGATTCCCTCACGCGGAATCGCAGACAACATCACGGGTGCGCCCATCCGGCCGCGGTACGATTGAACGATGCGGACGCCGTACACGCGCTGATAGGCCGTGTACGGCATGACGACGAAATCATCCTGGTTGAGGGAGAAGTTTCCCGGCGAAGGTCGAGCGGCGAACACGCCCACCACGACGAATTGATCGCTGCCGACACGAATCCTTTTGCCGATGGGATCGATACCGGATTGCTTGAAGAGCGACTGGTACGCGCCATTGCCGAGAACGGTGACATTGCTGCGGTACTGCACTTCCGTTCCGCTGAAAAACCGTCCGAGCTCCATTGGGATGCGTGTGCCTTCGGCGTAGCGCTCGCCTGCGCCGAACACGATCATCGGCCGTGTTTTCTGATCCCGATACTGGATCCGCCGGAACACCTGCTGTCCAGGCCCGAGGCCGATTTGCACGTCGACGAGCTCCAATGTCGTGGCCTGCTCCTGGAGCGCACGTAAATCACCGCTCGTCAGGGTCGGACGCTTGATGACTTCCGAAAACTCGCGGCCGCTCGCAAAACTCACGATGCCGAATCTCTGGATGAAGATAACCCTGGGGCCCATCGCCGTCGCGATGCTGTCCTGGAGGGACTTGTCGAATCCGCGGATGAGCGCCGTCATTGCGACAATCGAGGTGATGCCGATCACGACGCCAAGGACGGTCAGGCCCGAGCGCAGCTTGTTCGTGCGCACGGTATCGAAGGCCATGACAACGACCTCCTTGATGAGCCCATACCGGATCTGCGGTGTTTTCACTCGCGCCTCAGCGCTTCAATCGGATCCAGGCGCGCTGCGCGGATCGCCGGATACAGTCCGAAGAACAGACCGACCAGGGCCGTGATCGTGATGCCAAGCACAACCGACCAGAGCTGAACGGCAGCCGGAACCGGCGTCAAACGGGAGATGCCAATCGCGATCAGCGCTCCCAGGATCGTGCCGACGATGCCGCCAAATACCGACAGCACCACAGACTCTGTCAGGATCTGCGTCGTGATGTCCGATCGCCGCGCACCCAGCGCTTTGCGCAGCCCAATCTCGCGCGTCCGCTCGGTGACGACCATCAGCATGATGTTCATGATGACGATGCCGCCGACAACCAGCGACAGCGCCACGACGCCAACGAGGACTGCGAAGATGCCGCTCGTGGCCGTCCGGTAGAGGCCCAGCACGGTGTCGGAATTGAAGATCGCGAAATTGTCCGGCTGACTCGGTTTCAGGCGGCGTGCAATCCGCATCGCGAGAGTGGTGTCGTCGATCGCGGTCTTGATCTGCTCGAAGTCGCGCGGCTTCACCGACATCGTCAATTGCCGCCGCGCGCCGAACATCTGCTGAAATTGTCCGAGCGGAACGACAGCGAACTCGTCCATCGTCTGGCCGAGCGCCGATCCGCGCTTGGCGCTGACGCCGACGACGCGGAAATGAAGGCCCTGAATCTGGATGAGCTTCTCGATGGGATCGACGTCGGGGCCGAACAGCCGGTCAGCGAGGTCGGCCCCAATCACCACGGCCGGGCGGTCGACGACGACTTCGGTGGGGCTGATGAGCCGCCCGCGCTCGGCGTCGTAGTTCGAAAAATTGATGTATTCCGGTGTGACGCCCGTCACTTCGATTCCGTCAATAGAGGCGGTGCGGTACGTGATGCGGGCCCGCGCCTGCGAGCTCAACATGACCGCCGACACGAGCGGGCTGTACTTCTTGACAACGTCGGCGTCACGCCTGGTTATGCGGGGATTGGACTGCACTTTCAGCCATTCTTCATCGCTGCGCACGATGCCGAACTGTTGGACGATGAACGAGTCCGCGCCCGCTTCGTTGAGAATGGCCCGGCTTACCGACGCATTCAGGCCCTGGATGAGAGAGACGACGGCAATAATCGACATGACGGCGACGATGTTGCCGAGCACCGTCATGAGCGACCGCAGCTTGGCCGCCCAGATGGCGCTGAGAGCAATGCCCGCCGCATCGAGGTACTTGTTCACGGTGTCTTCGGAGCGGGCTGGACCCTCACGGGATCGCCCTCATTCATGGTGCGCACGTTGTTGTACGGACCGGTGATGACCTCATCTCCTGCTTTCATCCCCGACAGCACCTCGAAGTACCGGTCGCCCGCGACGCCGATCTTGATGGGAACGAACTCGGCTTTCCCGTCGCGGATGACGAACACACCCTCCGTTTCCTTGCGCGTCTGCCCTGGCTCGAGCTCCGGGGCTGGGGCGGATGGCTGCGCCGCCGGGCGTGGGTTCTCGGCCCGCGGCTTCTTCACGATGGTGCCCTTTGCATCGTAAACGAGCTCTCGAACCGCCACAGCAGGAATCGGCACGGCGACCACAGTCTTGCGTGTGGCGGTCGTTATGTCTGACGTGCACGTGAACCCCGGACGAACATCGGGCACTTCTTCGTCGAGCACGACGACCACTTTGAAGTTGGTCGCCTGCTGATTCGAAGCGGCCTGGCCGGTGGCCTGAATCGGACTGTTGCCGATCTCCGTCACGTGGCCCTTGAACGTGCGCTCGGGTATGGCATCGATCGTGATTTTCGCGACTTGTCCGAGCTTGACGTTCGGGATGTTCGTTTCGTCGACCTCGACTTCCGCCTGAATCACCGACATGTCAGCGACCGTCAAGAGGACCGTGCCGGCATTGTTCATCGTGCCGACGACGGCGGTCTCGCCTTCCTGAATATTTCGGCGTGTCACGATGCCGGCGATCGGCGACTCGATGCGCACCTTGCTGAGATCGAACTGCGCGCTCGCGAGCTGCGCGCGATCCTGTCCGAGCCTGACTTCCTGCGTGCGGACCTGTTTCTCGCGCTCCACCACAGTCGACTGCGCAATCCTGACGTCGTTCTCGGCGCGTTCGAGCATTTCGCGCGGCGTGAGCTGCTGTTTCCACAGCTCCTGCTGGCGCTTGAGATTCTGCTGCGCGACGGCCAGTTGCACGCGCGCCGTCTCGATGCCCTGCCGCGCCTGTTCGAGACCGGCCTGGTTGGCTTGCAATGCGGCCTGGCCGCTCTCCACGCGCGTGCGAAGCGTCCGCGGATCGATTTGCATCAGGAACTGACCCAGGGCGACCCGGTCGCCCTCGTTCACCGCGAGATCGACGACGCGCCCGGACGTGTCGGCGCTGATGTTGACGAACCGCTTCGGCTGGATCTTGCCCGATGCCGACACCACAGCTTCGAGATCGCGAGTGCGGATCTTCTCAACGGTGACAATCGGCGCCGTCGATCGGCGCGTCCACCACGCGTATCCGCCGGCCGAGGCGATGAGAACGAGAGCCACCAGACCGATGATGATCTTTTTGTTTCGGGACAACTAAACGCCTCCTCGCAAAGCTTGCGTCAACGCGAGCGCCGCGGCGCCGCCCGCGTACGCGCCAAAGAGCCATCGCGCAATCGGCAGCGTGCGCGTCTGATACAGAATGCTCAGTCCCAGCGCGACGAGCACTACCCACCACACGACGAAGATATCGACGGCGCCGAGCAGGCGCGCGGGAAATGTCGACTCCCCGAACGCCGGCATCACGACGCTGAGGCTCGTGGCGCCTCCGAGCGATTCGCGCGCGTAGTTGATCGGCAAGGCGACCATCGCGCTCACCGCGAAGATCGCCGATGCGTGCACGATGACGGTGAGCACCTGCGGAAACGTCACTTCGCTTCGTCCCGCGCGACGACCGATCCAGTGCACCGCTCGCGCGCTCAGCACCCACAAGAAAGGCCAGCCGAGCAGAATGAATGCCGCGCCCACGATGGGTCGATACGGCACCACGTTGCGAATCGTTTCGTACGTGTCATCGGTGATCGTCACGCCGAACGACTCGAGCTGGCGAACCTGCTGGTCGAGCGCCGCCAGCTGACCCACGCGCGTCATCAGAAAACCGGAGCTGCAGACCGCCGAGATCGCGACAATCAGTATCGCCAGATCGAGCGACCGCGGGTGTGCGACGGCGCTCGTCAGCGTCGCCCGCGGCGATCGCACCATTCCGATCAAACGTTGAAACGCACGAGCCGATGATGAACGCCAAATCGTTCTATTACCTCACGTTAAGACGTGCGCGAACGTCGCAGAGTTCCCCTAAAATGCGCGGATGCGCATTATCGCCGTGTTCGCACTTTTTCTCCCGCTTCTCCTGCCGCTTTCAGTGCACGCTCAGAATTTCGGCGGTATCGGCACGCGCGCCGAGGGTATGGGCGGCGCATTTGTCGCCGTTGCCGACGATGCGAGCGCGGTGTACTGGAATCCGGCCGGGCATCGCGACTGGGGCGACCTTCGATCTTCAGGTATCCAAAGGACGAGACTCGAGCCTGTTTGTCGGCGCCGCCCTGCCGGTTCTCGGCGCCAGTTACTACCGTACTCGCGAGGTGACCGGTTTACCTACAGTTTCTGGCTCGCCTGACCGACAAAACGGGGGATCGGGAGAGGTGCGGGTTCGTACTCTCTCGACCACGAATTTCGGGGTGACTGCCGTGCAAACCGTTGTACCTGGACTGGTTGTAGGAACGACGGCAAGAGTAGTCCGAGGCGGCCTCGAGGGGTCAGATGCCCGAACGACGGTCGATCTCGATGCCGGGGCCATGGTGTCGGCCTGGGACGTTCGGTTTGGCTTGACCGCCAGGAACCTGCGGGAACCCGAGTTTCAGGCCGAGGGGGGCATGGTGAGGATGACCCGGCAGTTCAGAGTGGGTGCGGCGCTCGCGCCAAGAGCGCTGCCGACGGGTGTGCACGGGCCGTATTCGCTGGCCATCGACGCCGATCTGAGGACTACGCCAGATGTGCGGGGGGATCGTCGAACGGCGGCGGCGGGCGGCGAATACTGGCTCGCGAAGGGGCTCGTCGGCGTGCGCGGGGGCGTGCGCTGGAGCACCTTGGGCGATTCGCGGCGAGCGTTTTCCGGCGGATTTACGGTGCGAATGCCCCGTTCGGTGCATCTTGAGGGGCAGTTGACCAAGCAGAATGAGTCGGGTGAGAACGACTGGACAGTCGGCGCGCGAGTAACATTTTAAGTCAGTAACTGACAATTAGTGTCATGATCATAGATTCCACATGGCAGTTCGCATCGGCGAACTTCTTCTAAAAGAGAAGCGCATCTCTCCGGATCAACTTCAGGAGGCCTTGAACTATCAAAAGGCCAATGGGGGGAAGCTCGGCTTCAATCTGGTGAAGCTCGGGTTCGTCAAGGACGAAGAGCTCACGGCGCTCCTCAGCAAACAGTACGGCGTCCCGTCGATCAATCTGGCGCAGTTCGAGATCGATCCGGCCGTCATCAAGCTCATACCGGCCGAGACCGCGCAGAAATATCAAATCATTCCGTTGAGCCGATCGGGAGCCACGCTCACGATCGCGATGACCGATCCGACCAACGTGTTCGCCATGGACGACATCAAGTTCATGACGGGCTACAACGTCGAGCCGGTCGTGGCGTCGGAGACCGCGGTCGCCGACTGCTATCACGCGGTATTACGCGCTGGCCAAACCGGCGGCGTCGAGCGGCGGTGGTGGCTCGGCTCTCATGGGCGGCGCGAGCGCGCTCGAGATGGCCACGAAGACGATGGAGGAGATGTCGGTCTCCGGCGCCGACGACGTCGAGGTGCTCGACGACCTCGAGGAGATCAGCGCCGAGTCGCTCGAGAGGCAGGGCGGCGAAGCGCCAGTCATCAAGCTCGTCAACGTCGTGTTGATGTCGGCCATCCAGAAGGGCGCGAGCGACATTCACATCGAGCCGTACGAGAAGGAATTCCGCGTCCGGTACCGCGTCGACGGCATTCTCTACAACATCATGGCGCCGCCCATGAAGATGCGCGACGCGATTACCTCGCGCATCAAGATCATGGCGAAGCTCGACATCGCCGAGAAGCGGCTGCCGCAGGACGGCCGCATCAAGATTCGATTCTCAGACAACGGCAACTCGAAAGACATCGACTTCCGCGTCTCGTGCCTGCCGACGCTGTTCGGCGAAAAGATCGTCATGCGCTTGCTCGACAAAGACAAGCTCATGCTCGACATGACCAAGCTCGGCTTCGAGCAGGAATCGCTGACGCGATTCGAGGCGGCGATTCAGAAGCCGTGGGGCATGGTGCTCGTCACGGGCCCGACCGGCAGCGGCAAGACGAACACGCTGTATTCCTCGATCGCGAAGGTCAACACGCCCGAGACCAACATCATGACGGCGGAGGATCCGGTCGAGTTCAACCTGCCCGGCATCAACCAGGTGCAGGTGCGCGAGAACATCGGCTTGAACTTCGCCGCGGCGCTGCGCTCGTTCCTGCGCCAGGACCCCAACATCATCCTGGTCGGCGAAATCCGAGACTTCGAGACGGCGGAAATCGCGGTCAAAGCGGCGCTCACGGGCCATCTCGTGCTGTCGACGCTGCACACCAACGACGCGCCGAGCACGATCAACCGCTTGATGAACATGGGCATCGAGCCGTTTCTCGTCGCGAGCTCGGTCAACCTCATCTGCGCGCAGCGCCTCGTGCGCCGCATCTGCGCCAACTGCAAAGCCGATCATCCGACGCCGGCCCAGGCGCTCGTGCAGGCGGGTTTCTCGGCGGAAGACGCGAAGTCGGTCGTGCCGAAAAAAGGCAGCGGCTGCGAGAAGTGCAACCAGACCGGCTACAAAGGGCGCGTCGGTCTCTACGAAGTGATGGACATTACCGACGAGCTGCGCGAGCTCGTGCTCGTCGGCGCGTCGGGCCTCGAGCTGCGGCGCAAGGCGATCGAGGAAGGGATGCTGACGCTGCGCATGAGCGGGCTCCGTAAAGTCAAAGACGGTCTGACGACGATAGAAGAGGTAGCGCGGGAGACGGTGAAGTAGAGGGCAGAGGGATGAGGCAGATTGAGCTTTGCCTCTGATTCTGGAAGGACACAGAATGCCGCCAACATTGCCGGAACTCTTGAAGACGACGATCGACCTGCAGGGCTCGGACCTGCACCTGTCGATCAATACCCCGCCGCAGGTGCGCGTGCACGGCAAGCTTCAGCGGCTGGACCTTCCAGACCTGACGCCGACCGAGACGAAGCAGCTGGCATACAGCGTCATGACCGACACGCAGAAGAAGCGGTTCGAAGAGACGCTGGAGCTCGATTTTTCGTTCGGCATCCGCGGCGTGGCGCGGTTCCGGTCGAACGTCTTCAACCAGCGCGGCGCGGTGGGCGCGGTGTACCGGTTGATTCCGGAGCAGATCAAGGGCTTCAAGGACCTCGGCCTGCCGATGGTGCTGGCGACGCTCTCGGATCGTCCGCGCGGGCTCGTGCTCGTGACCGGTCCGACGGGCAGCGGCAAGTCGACGACGCTGGCCGCGATGATCGACAAGATCAACAGCGAGCGGAACGAGCACATCCTGACGATCGAAGATCCGATCGAATACATCCACCAGCACAAAGGCTGTCTGGTCAACCAGCGCGAAGTGCACAGCGACACGAAGGGCTTCAGCGAAGCGCTGCGCGCCGCGCTGCGTGAAGACCCCGACGTCGTCCTCATCGGCGAGTTGCGCGACCTGGAGACGACGGAGGCCGCGCTGCGCATCGCCGAGACGGGGCACTTGACGTTCGGCACGCTGCACACGAACTCGGCGGCGCAGACGATTAACCGCATCATCGACATGTTCCCTGCGCATCAGCAGTCGCAGATCCGCACGCAGCTGTCGCTGGTGCTCGAAGGCATCGTCTGTCAGGCGCTGCTGCCGAAGATCGGCGGCGGCCGCATCGTCGCGCAGGAAATCCTGGTGCCGACGCCTGCCATCCGCAACCTGATTCGCGAAGACAAGATCCATCAGATCTATTCGTCGATGCAGGCGGGGCAGGAGAAGCTGGGCACGCAGACGTTCAACCAGTCGCTGGCGACGCTGTATATGACCAGGCAAGTCACGCTCGAGGCGGCGATGGCCTGCTCGTCTCTGAAGGAAGAGCTCGATCAGATGATCACGCGCGGCGCAGGCGTCGTGCAGGGTGCAGGTCTCGGACCGCGCCCCGGCATGCCGCAGCGGGCGTCCATGCCGGGCGGAGTGGTGAAACGATAGGGCAGAGGTAAGAGGGCAGAGGGCAGAAAATGCCCTCTGCTCTCTGCCCTCTGCCCTTTCAGCGAAGAGAGAAGAGTTATGCCGACATTTGCCTATGCGGGCCGTACACGCGGTGGAGAAAACGTCAGCGGCGAGCGCGTCGCAGACAACGCGGACGCCGCCGTCGCGGCGCTCCGCCGGGAACAGATTCTCGTCACCCGCATCGCGCCCACGAAGGAAAAAGCGGGCGCGGCCGCCGCGGCTGTGCCGAAGAGGGGCAAACTCGGCAAGAAGGTCAATCCGAAGAACCTGGCGGTCTTCGTCCGGCAGTTCTCGGTCATGATCGACGCGGGCCTGCCGCTCGTGCAGTGCCTCGAGATTCTCGGCACCCAGGAGGAAGACAAGAACTTCGCGGAGACGATCCTCGCCACACGATCCGACGTCGAAAGCGGCGCGTCGCTGGCCGACGCGATGAAGAAGCATCCGAGGACGTTCGATCCGCTCTTCACCAACATGATTGCCGCGGGCGAGGCGGGCGGTATTCTCGACACGATTCTGAAGCGTCTTGCGACCTACATCGAAAAAGCGGTGAAGTTGAAGGGCCAGGTGAAGTCGGCGATGATTTACCCGATCGCCATCATCACCATCGCGGTGGTCGTCGTCGGCGTCATTCTGTGGAAGGTCATCCCGACCTTTGCGGCCCTGTTCTCCGGCCTCGGTGCCCAGTTGCCGCTGCCGACACGCGTCGTCATCGCGCTCAGCAACTTCCTGGTCGCCTTCATGCCGTTCATCATCGTCGGCATCGGCGCGGTCGGCTATGCCTTCAAGGCGTACTACGATACGGTTGGCGGCAAATACAACATCGACAAGATCATGTTGAAGCTGCCGGTGCTCGGCCTCCTGATGCGGAAGATCGCCGTCGCGCGGTTCTGCCGCACGCTGTCGACGCTGCTGGCCTCGGGCGTGCCCATTCTCGACGGTCTCGACATCACCGCGCGCACGGCGGGCAACGCGGTCATCGAGGAAGCGATCTTTCAAACGCGGAAGAGCATCGAGCGCGGCGAAACGATCTCGGCGCCATTGAAGGAGACGAAAGTCTTTCCGCCGATGGTGACGCAGATGATTGCGGTTGGCGAAACGACCGGCGCGCTCGACACGATGCTCTCGAAGATTGCGGACTTCTATGAAGAAGAAGTCGACACCGCGGTCGCGGGACTGTTGACGCTGCTCGAGCCGATCATGATCGCGTTTCTCGGCGGCATCGTCGGCGGCATCGTCATCGCGATGTACCTGCCGATCTTCGACTTGATCTCGCAACTGGCGTAGGGAGCTGTCGTGGCGGAGCGCGACCTTCGTCGCAAACTCTTCTGGCTGATTGCCATTCGCGTCGGCGTCAGCTCGCTGCTGCTCGGCTCGGCTGTCTTCGTCCAGCTCACCTCGCCGGGGACCTCCCTCGGCGAGCCGCTGTTCCTGCTCATCGGCGTCACCTACGCGCTGAACATCCTCTGGACGCTCACGCTGAAATGGGCCGAGCGCTACCGGGGGATCGTCGACGTCCAGCTGGCCTGCGACGCGCTGATCGTCTCGGGCTTCATCGCCGTCACCGGCGGCATCACCAGCTATTTCGCCGCGCTGTATGTGCTGCCGATCGCGGCCGCGAGCAGCGTGCAGTTCCGCCGCGGCGGGATGATGATCGCGACGCTCAGCGCGCTGCTGTATCTCGGCATCGTGCTGACGCAGTATTTCGGGCTGGACGGCCTGCTCGGCTTTCCGTTCCTGAACTTCGATGGCACGCTGCCGCCGCTACGCATCGTGGTGTACACCACCGGCCTGAACGTATTTCTGTTTTTCTCGATCGCGTTCCTCAGCGGATCGCTCGCCGATCGGCTGCAACGCGCGGGCGCCCGCCTCGAGCGCGCGTCGAGCGAGATCGCAGACCTGCAGGCCTTCAACCAGCATGTCATCGACAGCCTGGCGAGCGGTCTGGCGACGACCGACCGTCAGGGGCGCATCCTGACGTTCAATCGCGCCGCCGAGGCGATAACCGGCCATCCCGCGTTTTCGGTGGTTGGCCGGCGTCTGGAAGAGGTGCTGGAAATGCCGCCGAACGTGGCCAACGAGCTGGCACATCTCTCCGATCCTTCACGGGGGCGCCGCGTCGAGACGTCGTACCGCACGGGAGACGGCCGGCAAATCGAGCTCGGGTTCACCGCCACGCCGCTGCAGACGCCGGGCGGCAATGCGGGCCTGTTGTTCGCGTTTCAGGATGTCACCGACATCAAGAAGCTCGAGCGCGATGCGCGGCTGAGGCAGCGCCTCGCGGCGGTCGGGGAGATGGCGGCCGGCATTGCGCACGAAATTCGCAACCCGCTCGCGTCGATGTCCGGATCGATTCAGATTTTGCGGCAGGAGCTTCCGCTCACCGAGGAGCAGGCGCAATTGATGGACATCGTGCTGCGCGAATCGGAGCGCCTGAACGACACCATCCGATCGTTTCTGGCGTACGCGCGGCCGCAGCGGTTCTCGATTGCGCGGCTCGACGTCCGTCGCGTGCTGAATGACGCGGCCGTGCTGTTGCGCAACAGCGCGGAAGTGCTCGAAGAGCACGTCATCGACGTACGCGTGCCGCCGACCGAGGTGTCGTTCGAGGCCGATGAAAACCAGATTCGGCAAATCGTCTGGAATCTCGCGACCAACGGACTGCGCGCGATGCGCAACGGCGGCCGGTTGACGCTCGGCGCGCGCATCGATCCGGGCGGGGACAGGTCGAACGAGTCGGTGGTGCTCGAGGTGGCGGACGAGGGCGTCGGGATTCCTGCCGAGGAGCTCGACGCGATCTTCCAGCCGTTTCGCGGCACGTTCTCGAAAGGCACCGGCCTGGGGCTCGCGATCGTGCACCGGATCGTCAGCGATTACGGCGGCGAGATTCATGTCAGCTCGACGCCGGGCCGCGGGACGACGGTCAGTGTCAGGTTGCCGGTCAAGGCTGTGGCGGCGACGGTGTGAAGACGTAACGAAAAACGAAAAACGCAAAAAACGAATAGATGCCACTGAACAGAGAACTCGCGAACGGCGAACCCGGAACCATGAACTCCGAACCCGGAACCCGGAACTCGGAACCGGGAACGAGGGCTAAGCTCCTGGTCGTCGACGACGAGCGATCGATGCGCGAGCTGTTGTCGATCGTACTGCGCCGCGAAGGGTACGACGTGACGCTGGCCGAGAACGGCCGCGCGGCGATCGATCAACTCGAGCGCGGGCGGTTCGATCTGCTGATCTCGGACATCAAGATGCCCGACATGACTGGCGTGGACGTGCTGCGCTCCGCGAAGCGCATCGATCCTGACATCCTCGGCATCATGATCACGGCCTTTGCCTCGGCCGATACCGCGATCGAGGCCATGCGTCTGGGCGCGCACGATTACCTCAGCAAGCCGTTCGACGTCGACGAACTGAAAATGAAGGTGCGCAACGCGCTCGAGCAGCGCCTGCTGCGCCAGGAGAACGTGCTGCTGAAGCGCGCGCTCGGCAGCACCCACCAGTTCGCGAACATCGTCGGCCGCAGCGACAAGATGCTGGCCATCTTCAAGCTGATCGAGCAGATCGCGCGCACCGACAGCACCGTGCTCGTCACCGGCGAATCGGGCACCGGCAAGGAATGGGTCGCGCGCGCCATCCACTTTTATTCGCTGCGGCGCGATCGGCCGTTCGTCGCGCTCAACTGCGGCGCGCTGCCCGAGACGCTCCTCGAATCGGAATTGTTCGGACACATGAAGGGTGCGTTCACCGGCGCGAGCGCGAACAAGAAGGGGCTGATCGAAGCGGCCGAGAAGGGCACGCTGTTCCTGGACGAAATCGGCGAGATGACGCCGATGATGCAGGTGAAGCTGCTGCGCGTGCTGCAGGAGCGGAAGTTCCGCCGGTTGGGCGGTGTCGAGGAGCTCGAGGGGTCGATGCGCGTCATCGCCGCGACGAATCAGGATTTGAACAGGATGATCGCGGACGGGAAGTTCCGCGAAGACCTGTTCTACCGCATCAACGTCATCCCGATTCATTTGCCGCCGCTGCGCGATCGCGAGGAAGACATTCCGCTGCTGGCCGAGTACTTCCTGGCGAAGTATCGCGACCAGATGGGCAAGGACATCCACGGCCTCTCGCAGCAGACTATGGATCTGCTCGATGCGTACGAGTGGCCGGGCAACATCCGCGAGCTGGAGAACGTGATCGAACGCGCTGTCGCCCTCGAGAAGAGTCAGACGATTCTGCCGGAGAGCCTGCCCGAGCACATCGCCAAGCGCGTGGCAAAAGGTCCGGCCGCAGCGGGCCTCCTGCCCGAGACGGGCTTCAACCTCGAGGAACACGTCGAAGGGCTCGAGAAGGAATACATCACACAGGCCCTCAACCGCGCCGGCGGCGTTCAGGTGAAAGCGGCCGAGCTGCTGGGGATGAGCTTCCGCTCGTTCCGGTACTGACGCCAAGAAGTACAACCTGAAGTCGTGACGACCGAGCGTGTGCCATTCTGGCGTCGACAGGTCTACGCCACGCGACTGTCCGCGCACGTGGTCTTCGCGACCTTGATGTGGCCGGCGCTGACCGTGCTTGGAACGACCATCACCTTGATGAACCAGCCGTACTTTTCGGTCGCCGACAGCGTGGCGTTTCAAGCGGCTGTCGCCGGGCTGGCGTTCAGCCTGCCCGAGATGGTGCTGGCCGGGATGATGGTATTCGGGCTCTCGGGGTTCATTTTCAGCCGTCTGGGTCCCGGGATGCACGGCAGACGCTTTGGGTTCGCACGCTTGGGGCTCGAGCCGCTGTTGGCCCTTACGGCCGTGGTCGCAGGAACAGCGATCTCATATCCCGCATTGCTGAGTGGTCCCCTTCTGATGCCGCTCTCGAGACTGCCGGCTGTGGCCGTCATCGCGCTGTTGATGGGCGCGGTCGCTCTCGGTGGCCTCTTCGCCGCACGATCTGGAAAGCGGATCCGTCTCGCCATCGCGTTGATTGCGCTCGGTGTGTTGAGTCCCATGCCGATGATGATGCGTGCCGCACTCGAGCGGTTTATCGGGCACCCGTCGGACGTGGTCGTGCTCGGCCTCGACTCGCTGTCGCATCACGACGACATCGCATCGTTGAAAACCTGGACGAATGCCCGGCAGGGTACGTGGTACGAGTACGCGGTGGCGCCAGGACTGCTCACCAATGCGGTGTGGAGCAGCATCCTGACGATGAAGCCCGTGAGCGCGCATCATGTGTTTCATACCTTCGAGCGCCTGACCGCGCCATCGACCTTTCTTGCGGCGGCTCGCGCCAAGGGCTATCACACGGTGTCGGTGTTCCCGGATCAGCTGACGTGCGCGGTAGGTTCGCGCGCCGGATTCGACGACGATCGAAGCGGCCCGGTCGGCTGGCGGCAGCTGCTGTTGCCGATCGTGGCGAACAACTCGTTCTTCGTGCCTATTGTGAAGCCTGTGTTTCCGCGCGTGTGGCCGATGACGTCGCCGCCGAACCTGGCTGGTACCTTCACGTACGACGTTCGGCGCGACATTCGGGGCATTCTTCGAGCCGGCGCTCGCGGACGACGGACGCTCGTAGCAGCGCACCTGACCTACACGCACTTAGCAGCGTATCCACGCTCGCTTGATTTGTCATGGGCGGAACTGCGGGACATCGCGCGAGCGCCGGCCCGCCTGCTCGTGGATCGGAGCTTCGATTGGCAGGATGTGGATCGGCCAACGGATCCGCTCCAACTCCAGCGTTGGAAGCTGAACTTTCTTCAGACGGTCATTCAAAACGAGGTCGAGTCGGCGCGCTTTCTCGAGAGCCAGCGCGAGCTCGTCATCTTTTCCGATCACGGCCATCGTCGCGGATTGTCGGACGCAACGTTTCGTGATGAGCGTTATTACCGCGTGTTGCTGGCGACGTTTGGCCGTCCGGCACGCTGTGTGGAGCGCCCAATTTCGCTGATTGATATCGGAGCGCTGCTCGGCCTGTCCGACAGCCGGGCCGAGCCCGTTGTCGAATTCGCCATGGCGCCGCTCAATATCTGGCCCGCGTTGATGAAGAGCGCGCAGTTCCGGTGGGCTGGCGATGTCGATCTCGACGCGGGGCTCCTCGCTCAGGTATTCGCAGGACTGCTTCGCCATAAGCCTTGGGCCGGCGGCGCCGACGACCGTTGTGACAGTGCGGCCGCCGCCCCTTAACACCATGCCTCCGATGAGCGATAGAACGCGAGATGCGGCGATTGGCCTGCTGGTGCTGATCGTCGCGCTGCCGATTTATGTTTTACGGCTCGATCAGGTCGTCGGCATGGTCATCGACGACGCGTGGTATGTCATGCTCGCGAAGGCGCTCGCCGAGGGACGCGGCTACTGGCTCGTCAACGCCCCTCTCGACGGCATACTGCCGGGATATCCGCCAGGATTTCCCGCGTTGCTTTCACTGGTCTTCTATCTCCGCCCGGAATTTCCCGACAATCTCTGGCTGCTCAAGAGCGTGTCCATCGCAGCGATGCTCGGTGTCGCGTGGCTGAGCTATTTCTATCTTCAAAGGTTACGGCAGCAGCCTCGTCACCTCGCCGCGCTCGCCTCGGTCGGTATCGCGACGACGCCGGCCCTGGTGTTCCTGGCGACGTCAACCGCGATGTCGGAGTGCGTATTTACACTGACGCAGCTGGGAGTCGTGGTGCTGGGGCATCGCGCGAGCGAAGCGTCACACCGCGACACGAGGCTCGCCGCGCTCGCCGGCGTACTCGGAGCGGCGACCATCCTGATTCGTTCGGTCGGTATCGGCGTCGTTGCGGCGGTGTTCCTCTTTTTGCTCAAAGAGCGCAAGTGGAAGCAGCTGTCGGCATTCACGATCGTTGTCGCGATCGGTGTGGGGCCATGGCTGATGTACTCGCGCGCGCACGCGCCTACCGTCGAGCACCAGCAGGTTCATCGCGGGTCTCTCGTGTACGGGTACGGCGATCAGTTCTGGATGCGTTTCGCCGGCTCGGCGTCATCCGGCCGAGTGACGGTCGCGGATTTGCCGGCCCGCGTGGCGACCAACGTGATCGATGTCACCGGACGCAGCTTCGTGGGGATTTTCGGGCCTATCCTTCTGCGCGGCGCAGACGAAAGCGGCGAGGAAGTCGTGTTCCTCGGAGGCCAGGTCGGATGGACGTTCATCGGCTTCGGCGGGCTTCGCGAGACCATCGCGGTGTCGTGTGTACTGGGCGCCATCATTCTCTGGGGATTCGTGCGAACGGTGCGCGAGCGATGGACCGTTGCCGAGTTCCTCGTCCCGATTTCACTGTTGATAACGTTGCTGTGGCCCTTCTGGAGCTTCCGCTTCGTCTTGCCGCTCACGCCGTTCCTGTACTTGTATTTCGTGAAAGGCCTGGTGCAGCCGGCTGCCGCCCGCATTGCGTTGCTCGTGGTCATCAGCCTCAATTTCTACGATCACGCCGGATATATCGCCCGGGCGCGATCGGAACCCGCGAACGACGTGGACTGGATCGCCCGTTTCCAGGAGCTCGATACGACACTCGACTGGATGAAAGCTCGCCTGGCGCCCGGCGCGGTCGTGGCGGCGACCAATCCGGCCATCGTGCACCTATGGACGGGCCACAAGACGATCACGCTCGACAGGGTGACCGAGCCGTGGAGCGTCTGGGAAGATCGGGGTGCCCGGTACGTGGCGTGCCTCGTGTCGTACGAACTGCCAAGTCCGTGGCAAGGGTCCTACAGGCTGCTTTACCAGTCCCACCCGGAACGCCCACATTCCTATTGGGTCATCGAGCTTCAGTGACAATTTGTGGCGCTCGAAGACTGACAAAGTTTGTCAAAAACCGAGTATTTGTGGTATATTGGCAAGATCATCCAGACAAACAAACCCATATATATCAGCTAGATAGCAGGCTATTGGCCTCTGCGATCTGGCTTGGTACATGGGTTGCTCTAACACCGGCGACACGACGGCAAGCTTGGCCGTCGAGCACTACCAAATCACGGCTGAGCGCCGTCACAAGGAGAGAGACGACATGAGAGACGAACAACAAGGGTTTTACGCTTATCGAACTGCTGATCGTTGTGGCCATCATCGGAATCATCGCGGCGATCGCGGTGCCGGGCCTTCTTCGCGCCCGTATCGCGGGTAACGAAGCGTCGGCCATCGGATCCCTTCGCGCCGTCAACAGCGCGAACCTCAACTGGATGACCAACTGCGCGGCCGGTCGTGGCTACGCGGCGGACATGGCGGCGCTCGGCGTTCCTCCGACCAGCGGCGGTCAGCCGTTCATCAGCCCCGACCTCTCGGCGACCGGCACGGTCACCAAGAGCGGCTATGACATCACCTACGCGGCCATCGGCACGCAGCAGGCGGGTCTCGTGACCTGCTCGACCGTGACGGCGGCTTCGCAGGGCTACAACACGCTGGCGGCGCCCACGTCCCCGAACACCACGGGCGTGCGCTACTTCGGCACGAACGAAAACAACGCGCTCTTCGAGGACAACACGACGCCTTACGCAGCGGTTGCGTTCGACGTGTTCCCCGGCCGCGCGGCGACAAACGGCACGGCGGTCAAATAGTCCGTTGGAGTACGACAAAGGATGCCTGCGGACTGCAGGCATCCTTTTTTTTGCCCAAAAATAACGATAGCGAATAGGTAGAGACCATGAGAGCCGAAAAAAATGAAGGGTTTACGCTGATCGAGCTGCTGATCGTCGTGGCCATCATCGGCATCGTTGCGGCGATAGCGGTACCTGGTCTGTTGCGCGCCCGAATCGCAGGCAACGAAGCATCGGCCATCGGATCGCTCCGCACCGTGAACAGCGCCAACCTCAACTGGATGACCAACTGCGCAGGCGGCCGCGGCTATGCCGCCAACTTAGCGGCTCTCGGTGTGCCGCCGAGCAGTGGCGGTCAACCGTTCATCAGCCCCGACCTTTCAGCGACGGGCACGATCACGAAGAGCGGGTACGACATCACGTTCGCCGCTATCGGCATCCAACAGGCGGGTCAGCCGACGTGCTCGACCGTCACGGCGGTTTCGCAAGGCTACGACGCGCTCGCGGCCCCATTGACAGCCAATGTCACAGGCGTGCGCACGTTCGGCACGAACGAAGGCGCCGCGCTCTTCGAGGACGTTGACGGGTCGGCAGCTGTCGCGTTCGACGTATTCCCCAGCCGCGCCCCGACCAACGGCACGGCCATTAAGTAAGAGTCAACGGCGTTCGGCCGATAATATCGGTGGCATGCTGGCAATCCGCACCGAGCGCCTGACCAAGGATTTTTCGATTGGGTTCTGGCGACCCAGGCCGTATCGGGCACTCGACAGCCTCAATCTGGAAGTCGCCAAGGGCGAAACCTTCGGGTTCCTCGGCCCGAACGGCGCAGGCAAAACCACCACCCTCAAGCTGCTGATGCAGCTGATCTATCCGACATCCGGCCACGCTGAGATTCTCGAGCGCCCCGTCGGCGACGTCGACGTGAAGCGCCGCATCGGATACCTTCCGGAAAGCCCGTACTTTTACGACTACCTCACTGCGGAAGAGCTGCTCGATTATTTCGCCCGCTTGTTCGGCTACGACAGCGCAGAGCGGCGCAGGCGCGTGTCGGCGCTGCTCGATCAGGTCGGCATCGCCGCCGAACGGCGGCTGCCGCTCCGCAAATTTTCGAAGGGGATGATTCAGCGCGTGGGCATCGCACAGGCGTTGATCAACGACCCCGAGGTCGTGTTTCTCGACGAGCCGATGTCCGGCCTCGATCCGCTGGGGCGGCGGGACGTGCGCAACCTGATCCTCGCGCTGCGCGATCGTGGATGCACGGTCTTCTTCAGCTCGCACGTCCTGTCGGATGCCGAAGCGTTGTGCAACCGCGTTGCCGTCCTGGCGGGCGGGAGGCTTGTTGCCAACGGACGGATCTCCGATCTTCAGGCGTTCGACATCAGAGGCTGGGAGCTGATCGTCAGCAACGTGACCGCCGAATCGCTCCAGCGCCATCGCGCGCGAGTCCAGCGCGTGACGCTGCTCGGCGAACAACGGTACTCGCTCGAGCTGCCGCTCGAGCCTCCACCAGAGCTGCTGCTTCGCGATCTGATCGGCGGCGGCGCGAAGCTCGTGTCGCTCAACCCCGTTCGCGAAACGCTCGAAGACTTTTTCGTGAAGAAGGTGGCGGAGCAGGAGAGCTCGCGCGTCGCCGCGAGGGCGGCGTCATGACGGTCGGCGTCATCGGCACGATCGCCGTCAGCGTCTTCAGGGAATCGGTGCGCGACAAGGTCTTGTACAACCTGGTGTTCTTTGCCGTGCTGATGATCGCCGTGTCCTACCTGCTGAGCCAGTTGACGGCCGGGCAGGACATGAAGGTCATCAAGGATCTCGGTCTCTTCGCGATGTCGCTGTTCGGTCTTTTTATCGCCGTGTTCATCGGCATCGGCCTCGTGTCGAAGGAAGTCGAGAAGCGCAGCATATACGCGCTGCTCGCGAAGCCGATTCGACGCGAGGAGTTCGTCATCGGCAAATATTTCGGGCTGGTGCTCACGCTGTTCGTGAACCTCGCGATTATGGCCGTCGCGTACTACGGCGTGCTGGGCGGGGTCGCGTGGATCGACGGCGCCTGGCAGCGCCCGCACTGGGAAGCGCCCGCGGTCGATCCGGCGCTGTTGAAAGCCATCGCGATGATTTTTCTGCAGCTCGCGATCGTGGTGGCCGTCGCCTTGTTCTTTTCCACCTTCTCGAGCCCGATGCTGGCTGCCGCCCTGACCGTCGGCCTGTACGTGGTCGGTCACTTCAATGCCGACCTCAAGAATTTCGAGCGGGTCGTCGATTCGAAGCCCGTCGTCTATGTCGCGCGCGCGCTGTACTATCTCCTGCCGAACCTCGCGCCGCTCGACGTCAAGAGCGACGTGGTGCACGGCGTCCACGTGCCCGCGATGTACCTGCTGTTGAACGCGGGGTACACCCTGGTATATGTGGCGATCGTGGTGTCGGCTGCGACGTTCATCTTCATGCGGCGAGATTTCAAATGACGTCGCGCCGGCAGACCGCCGTGTTCATCGCATCGCTCATGGCGATGCTCGCCGTGGCGGTGGCGCTGCAGGTCGTCCGCGATCGCGCGTTTGCCTATGCGGTGGTCGACAAGCCGGTCCTCTATGTCAATAACCCCGAGGTCATGCGGCGAGTCGCGCTGTCCTACGACTCACTGCTTGCGGACGTGTACTGGATTCGCGCGATTCAGCACTACGGTGGTGAACGCCAGAAGCCACGATTCTTACGGCGCTTCGATTTGCTCTACCCCCTGCTCGACCTTGCGACGACGCTCGACCCGCGCTTCAACATCGCGTATCGGTTCGGGGCGATCTTCCTGGCCGAGCCGCGCCCCGGCGGGGCAGGCCGGCCCGATCAGGCGATCGCGCTCTTGAAGAAAGGGATCGCGTTCAATCCCGGCAAGGCGGACTACTATCACGACATCGGATTCATTTATTACTGGCACCTCCGCGATTACCAGCAGGCGGCAGACTGGTTCGGCCGCGGCGGCGATCTGCCTGGCGCCCCGTTCTGGCTGAAGACCTATGCGGCGGTCATGCTGACCCGCGGCGGCGATCGCCAGGCATCGAGAGCCTTGTGGACGCAAATCGGCCAGAGCGAGGAAAGCGACTGGCTTCGCAACATGTCGCAGCTTCGGCTCGCGCAACTCGATGCGCTCGATCAGATTGACGTGTTGAAGCGGTATCGTCGCCGACTACACGAAGCGAACAGGAAAGCGCGCGGAATCGTGGGAACAGCTCGCTGCCGCGGGAGCGGTGCCTGGGCTGCCACTCGATCCGCAAAGGACGCCGTATCACCTGGATGCGGAAACGGGTGACATCGGCGTCGCCGAAGGATCGGAGCTCTGGCCTCTGCCGACCGAGCCCGCGGCTGCTCCGGAACTAAAGCGCTGGCCGCCGCCGCGATGAACGTCGCGTCCGCCATTCTCCTCACGATATTCGGAACTGCCGTCGGCAGCTTTCTGAACGTCTGCATCTACCGGCTGCCGCTCCGCAAATCGCTGATGTGGCCGGGATCGCATTGCCCGCACTGCGACGCACCGGTCAAGCCGTACGACAACATCCCGATTGCGGGCTACCTCTGGCTGCGCGGCCGCTGCCGGCGCTGCCGCGCGCCGATTTCCATTCAGTACCCGATTGTCGAGCTCGTCACCGGCGCCGTATTCCTCGGCGCGTATCTGCTGTTCGATTCGCCGGCGCTGCTCGTGCAGCGCCTGCTGTTTGCGTGCGCGATGATCGTGCTGTTCGTCATCGATCTCGAGCACCGCATCCTGCCGGACGTCATCACGCTGCCCGGCATCGTGCTCGGGTTTGCGTTCAGCCTCTTCCTGCCGCCCGGGTGGCGCGATTCGCTCATCGGCATCGTGCTCGGCGGCGGCTCGCTGTGGCTGATGGGGGAGTTGTACTTCCGCATCCGGCACGAGGAAGGCATGGGGTTCGGCGATGTGAAGATGCTGGCGATGATCGGCGCCTTCCTCGGATGGAAGCTCATGCTGTTGACGCTCGTCCTTTCGTCGTTTCTCGGATCGATCGTCGGCGTCACGATCATCGCGTTCAATCGCGGCGACATGAAGTACGCGCTGCCGTTCGGCACCTTCCTCGCGATGGGCGCCATCGTCGCCGCGACGGTCGGCGACCGCATCATCGCGTGGTACGCCGCGTTTTATTATTGAGATGAACCTGAACCCGAACGCGGCGGCGCTGATCGGCCTCACTGCGATAGTCGCCGCGCTGATTGGCGTGCTGATGTTCGCCGCACTGAGATTTGCGGCGGCCGCGAGAGAGTCGCGCCAGCACCTGCGCGAGAACTCCACCGAGTCGGCATTCGTCACCGCAGCGCTGCACGAGGCCCTGACCAAGGTGAAGGCGCAGGAGCGCGAGATGTCGGCGCGCGCCGAGGCCTCCGAGCGGCTCAGCGGCGAAATCGTCGAGAGCCTGTCGTCCGGTCTCCTCGTCGTAGCGAGCAACGGGCAGCTTCGCATTCTGAATCCTGCCGGCCGCCGGCTGCTGAGGCGCGACGACTCGGCGCTCGCCAAACCGTATCGCGATGTCCTGCCGGCGGCGCTGGCGCAGCTCGTCGAAGAATGTCTGAAGAACGGGGAGCCGATTGTCCGCCGCACGCTGCAAATCAGCGAGGCAGATCAGTCCCCGGCGTATCTCGGCGTCAGCGTGTCGCCGCTCTCCAATGGCCAGGGCGAGCCGCACGGTGCGATTTGCCTGTTCACCGATCTGACGCCGGTCGTGGAAATGGAAGAGCAGCTGCGATTGAAGGAAAGTCTTGCGCAAGTCGGCGAGCTGACCGCGGGCATCGCGCATGAATTTCGCAATGGCCTGGCGACGATTCACGGGTATGCGCGGCTGCTCGACTTGAACGCGCTGCCCGAGCCGTATCACCCGCACGTCCACGGCATCCGTCAGGAGACGACCGCGCTCGGCGAAGTGGTGACGAACTTCCTGAATTTCGCCAAGCCCGCGCAGCTGACGCTCTCGCCCGTCGATCTGCACTCAATTGCCGAACGCGCCGCCGACGAAGTGCGCACCGAGGCGCGCGCGCGTGGCGGCGACGTCATCGTGCGGGGAGAGTTTCCTGTCATCGAGGGGGACGATGTGCTGCTGAGGCAGGCGTTCAGTAATCTGTTGAGAAACGCCGTCGAAGCGTGCGTCGATGCGTCGACGATTCCGAAAATCGTCGTCGATGGCCGCGTCGAGGCCGGCAGCGTGCGCGTGACCGTTGACGACAACGGCCCCGGCGTCCCAGCGGCCGATCGCGAGCGCGTGTTCCGTCCCTTCGTCACCACGAAGGGGCGCGGAACGGGCCTCGGTCTCGCGCTCGTGCAGAAAATCATCGTCACGCACAACGGGCGAATCCAGATCGCGGCCTCGCCTTCCGGCGGTGCGAGCTTTCAAATGGTGTTACCGCTGCCGCCGGGCTGAACAGTGAGGGGCCACCTCGCGGACTGACGAATCAGTAACTTTGTGTGCGTTTCTGATCCATCGCCCTCCAAGGACGATCCTGAAATTTTGGCTGTAAGTACTCACATCACAATACATTTAGACCCTGTTTGTCAAGCGCCTCAAAGCGGCCCCTGAATTGCGGTATGGGAGGCCGTGGTCAAGGTTTCACGGCAATCGGGGTTCTCGCTGATCGAGCTGTTGATGGTGACAGCGCTCGTCGGCATCGTCTCGGTCATCGGGTTGCCGCTGCTCGGGCAGATAAGCGGCACCATCGAGCTGGGCGAGGCCGCGCGGCAGGTCGAGCGCGAGCTGCAGTCGGCGCGCATGACGGCCGTGTCGGCCAACCAGCCCGTGCGGGTCATGTTCAATTGCCCGGTCGCCAACCAATACAGGATGGTCGAGCTGATCGGGACGCCAGCCGTGCCGGCGGCAGGGGATGGCGTCGTCGGTCGATGTTCGCAGACCACGTATCCGTTTCCCGCGCCCGACAACAACCCGATTACGCCGGCCGAACAACGACGGTCCCCTGCGCTACCTTCCTGCGCTCGTCACTATTACGACGTCGACGACGATTGAGTTCTGGTCCGATGGATCGGCGCACACGAACACCGGCGGCACGAATCCGTGGCCGCCTATTGCGTCGCCAGGAACGAACATCATCCTGACGCGCAGCGGTAAAACGAAATCAATTTTGGTGAACGGCATTGGCAAAATACAACTTGTCCCGTAAATCGGAAGCCGGGTTTCTCGATCGTCGAAGTGCTCGTCGCGACGGGTCTGCTCGCGTCGGCGCTCGTCGCGCTCGCGCAGCTCTTCGCCATCGCGACGACGGCGAATGCCTCGGCACGAAACTCGACGATTACGATGATGCTGGCCGAGCAGAAGATCGAGCAGCTCCGGGCCCTGCAGTACACCTTCGATCGCGCTGCGTTGCCTGTGCAGGACATTCAGACCGACCTTGCGGTCTATCCGCCGGCTGCGACAGGAGGCAAGGGGCTGTCGCCGCATACGGAGAATACGCTGCAGGCCAACACCGACGGCTACGTCGACTATCTCGATCACTACGGCAGGACGCTCGGCGGAGGCACGGTCATTCCAGACGGCACCGCGTTCATCCGGCGGTGGTCGGTCGAACCGCTCCCGACCAATCCGAACAACGTGATCATTCTTCAGGTGCTCGTGACGCGTGAGCGCGATCGCGGGACGGGCGATGCGGGCAGCGTGTCTCGCGGGGCGAACGAGGCCCGTCTCATGACGATTAAATCGAGGAAGGTCCAGTGATAACGCATATTTCACGCACCACAGCCTGCCGCGCCAAAGCTCGCCGCCACTGCTCGAGGCGAGCGGAGGCTGGCTTCTCGATCACCGAGATGCTGATTGCCACCGTCATCATGATGGCGGTGACCGGGGCGACATTCTCGCTCATGAATCCCGCGCACGGGATGTTCGTTGCCCAGCCGGAAGTCTCCGACATGCAGCAGCGGTTGCGCATTGCGGTCGACACCCTGCAGAAAGACTTGCTGATGGCCGGCGCCGGCACATACTCCGGCAACAACAAGCTCGGGTCGCTCGGCCAGTACGTCGCGACGATTCTTCCCGATCGCGAAGGCAACGTCTCGCCCGATCCGCCCGGAACCTTCAAGTGCACGACGACCTTCTGCGGCTCGCTCGGCGGCAGCGACACCGTCACGATCATGTACGTGCCGCCGACGTCGGCTCAGACGACGATTCGCGACAACATGCCGCAGTCCTCTGCCGAGTTGAAAGTAATCCAGCAGGCAGGATGCCCGACCAACGATAAGTTGTGCGGCTTCAGAGAAGGCATGCAGGTGATGGTCTTCGACGACACGGGCACCAGCGACATTTTCTCGATCACGAACGTGCAGGATGAAGCGCTCCACCTGCAGCACAAAGGCCAGGACCTTTCCAAGGCCTATCCGCCGGCAACCACCTTCGTCACGCAGATCGCCGCGGCGACCTATTGGCTGAAGACCGACACCGTCGCCGAGACCTATCAGCTGATGCGCTACGACGGGTATCAAACCGATGCGCCGATTGCCGAGAACATCGTCGGCCTGGCCTTCGAATATTTTGTCGACCCATCGCCGCCGGTGTTGCTGAAATCGGTGACCGATCCGGTAGGCCCGTGGACGAACTACGGGCCGAAACCTCCCGCCGTCGGCGTCAACGTGGCGTCTGATAACTGGGGTGCAGGTGAAAACTGCCTGTTCATGGTGTCGGGCGGCGCGCACGTCCCGCGCACGGAGATGGCGACCCCGCTGGGTCCGGTCAATGGGCCGCTCGTCAAGCTGACGTCAACCGCGTTCACCGACGGTCCGTGGTGCCCGGACGACTCGATCGCCAATCGCTTCGACGCCGATCTTCTGCGCGTTCGGAAAGTTCGCGTCACGCTTCGCGTGCAGGTCGGCATGAAGAGTCTGCGCGGACCGACGGGCACGTTCTTCCTTCGCGGCGGCACGGCGTCGGGCGGGGAGCGCTACATCCCCGACCAGGAGATCTCATTCGAGGTCACGCCGCGGAACCTGAATTTCGGACGGTAACGCAGATGCACATGACATTACGCTCAAACGTTCGGGGTTGGTCGGGAAGAGACAGCGAGCGCGGCGCCGCGCTGGTCGTGGCCCTCATGGCGACGATGCTGCTGTCGGCGCTCGGCCTTGCGCTGATTCTGACGACGACGACCGAGACGAAGATTACCGGCAACTACACGTACTCCCAGGAAGCGCTCTACGCGGCCGACGCCGCGATTGAACGCACCGTGCAGGACGTGCTGACCGTGCCCGACTGGAACGACATGCTGTCGGGCGCCCAGCGCTCGGCGTTCGTCGACGGCGCTGGCCAGCGGAACCCGCACGCTGCCCAACGGCGCGGTCATCGACCTGGGCGAAGCCACGAACATGATCAACTGCGGCAAGCTGACGACCTGCGGGACGACGGAAATGAACACGTCGACCGAGGATCGTCCGTGGGGCGTGAACAATCCGCGGTACCAGCTGTTCGCATACGGTCCCTCGAACAACTTCATCGAGACGGGAACACTGAATTCGCCGTTCTACGTCATCGTCTGGGTGGCCGACGATCCGGCGGAGACCGACAACGATCCGACGAAGGACGGCAACGACGCGAACAACAAAGGGACGCGGCGTCATCACCCTGCGCGCGGAAGCGTGGGGCGGCCGCGGGGCCCACAAGATTATCGAAGTGACGCTGACCCGCACGGATTCGACCGAAATCGAGCGCGGTTACACAGGCCAGCGCGGTCAGGACGAACAGAACCGCCGCGCCCGCAAGGCGGCGGTGCAGACACCCGGCGGCGCGTTGACGCGAAACGAATTGACGATTCAGTAGGTGTGAGGGAGATCAGGATCATGAGTCAGATGAAATACGGGCGCGTTGTTGCCGGGGCGTTGATGCTTGCGGCAATCCTGGCACGGCCAGAGGCCGTGTCGGCGCAACTCGACCCGTTGTTGATGATCAAGAAGGGCACGCCGGCCACGCCGGTGAAGCCCAACGTGATCTTCGCCATCGATACCTCGCCGCGCATGCAGCTCGACGCCGACGGGGTCTACTACGATCCGAACGTCTACACCCGACAAGGGGGGCTCTTCGACGGCCCGTGGGAATCGAACATCTCCGTCGACGCGCCGACGGCGACCTACCGCCGCAAGTACACGAACTTGCAGCCCACGAACAGTGGCGGCGATAAGTACACCGCCAACAGGATCGACACGATTGGCAACGACGAGCCGGGGTACGCAGATTTTTACTCCAAGACCCGTTTGCTGGTCGCCCGCATTGCCCTTGCCAAGGCGCTGACCGACAACACCAGCGTCACCCGTTTCGGCCTCATCAAGACGCGCCAGAACACGCCGACGTGGGGAAGCTCGAAGAACGTCAATCCAGTGCAGGTGTCCGATGGCGAGTCAGCAGGTGAGCGAGCTCGGAGTATCCGGCAAGTGGGCGGCCACGATGCCCACAGCCAACGCCAGGAACGGATCGATCGTGGCAGTGCAGACGCCGCTCGTGCTGACCGATGCCGCAAACTCGAACACCAGCGTGCTCACTTATCTGAACGCGGGAGTGAACGTGGCGGGTGGTCTCATTCCGGCGGGAGAGGAGAACGACTTGAATGAGGTCGACTCGCCGATTGAATTCATGCTCGACGATGCGAAGGCCGAAGCCACGCGCTTGATCGCCGCCGATGGCACCAATTGCAGAAATACGATCGTGGTCCTGATCGCCGGTGGAAAACAGGGCAACACCGTCGTCGGCGCCAACCCGGCGACGAAGGCGTCGCAGTTCCTGGCCATTTCCAGCCGGCGGGTGCCGATCTACGTGATCGCTGTCGCGCCGCTCGCGGGCGATGTGGCGCAGTTGACGTCGATCGCCACCAACAGCGGCGGTCAGTACTTCGAGATTACCAAGCAGATGATCGATGACACGCCGGCAGGCACGCCAGTGCCCGAGCTGGTGCGCGCTACGAACATCGCCATCTCGCACGGGTTCATGGACTACGTCGACTGCAACAAGGTGCCGGCCGCGCCACTGCCGTACGGGCCGCAGACGGAGTTCCAGGTGACGAGCCCGGTCGTCGGCACAGTCAATCTGAAAGGGTTGACCGATATCAACGGCACCAGTTTGCCGGACTCCGAAACAGATATCAGTCACCCGGTGAGCGGCGCTGATATTCCTCAGCGCTCGAACGTGCTGATCACCACCGCATTCGCGCTGCCGAATTTCGACGGCAAGCTGAGGGCCGCGCGCGTCTACAAGCCGGTCGTCGACGCGACGAAACCGACTGGATACAAGTTCACAGCAGGACGGCACCAAGCTGTGGGTGGCATCGGCACCTGCCGCGGCGAGCCGCAATATTTTCACGGTCTTGCAGGACGGCACGATGACCGCGCTGACGGTGGCAAACGTGGCCACGCTGGCGCCGTACATGAACGTGTCGGTTGCCGAAGCGACGCGCATCATCACGTATGTGCGAGCGCAGCCGCTCGGGCCGTTCGTCGGTTCGACGCCGGCCTTCATGGATCCGCCGTCGATCGACCCGCCGCCGGACGCCGATTATCCCGGGTACATCGATGAGCACAAAGATCGCCGGACGTTGATCTGGGTCGGCGGCAACGACGGCATGATGCACGCCATCGACGCGCGGACCGGCATCGAGGTGTACGCGTTCATCCCGTTCAACCTTCTGGCGAAGCTGCGGGCGCTGCCCGACGGCAACGCCATCGGGTCGCCGGACTTCTTCGTGGATTCGTCCCCGAAGCTCGCCGATGTCCGCATCTCCACCGCTGTGGCCACATGCGCAGCCTCCGCGGCGACGTGCTGGCGAACCTATCTCTTCTTCGGTCAGGGACCTGGCGGCACCTTCTACCAGGCGCTCGATGTGACGCTCGCCGACATGGCGTTGACGGTGGATCCGGTGAGCGGCACCACGTGCGCAAGTGCTGGCGTATTTTGCTGACGGCAGCAAGGTGAAGTTCCGCTGGTCGTTCCCGCACTACAGCGACTTCGACTACACACTCGCGCCTTACGGCGACGTCAAGTCGACGGCATCGAATGCGGCGAAATCGGTCGGCGAGACATGGTCCGACCCGGCGGTCGGCCAGATTGCCAACGCGAGCGGCAAGTACGCACTGCTTACCGGCTCGGGCTTCTTTCCAGCAAGCAAGCAGGCCGCTTCGAATCGCGATAACGTGGCCGCGGGCACGACGTTCTATCTCATCAACATCGACGACGGAACGCTCTTCGACAGCATGGATGTCGGCGACGATAACCAGGGTGAGAACACCGACAACTGCGCCGCGAGCCCGTCACCGGACTGCACGAGGATCAAGAACGCGATTCAGGCCGACGTCGTCGCGACCGGGCCCGCCGACTCGCGCTTCATCACGAAGGCCTACGTCGGCGATCTCGACGGCAACGTGTGGCGGTTCGATTTTGCGATGGTCACCGGACTTCCGAAGATCCTGGCGAAGACGAACCTCCAGTCCGTCGGGCGCGCGCATCCGCTGTTCGCCTCGATGGCGACGGTGAACGTCTCGTCGACGCAGCAATACATCTTCTTCGGAACGGGCAGCGACTTACTGCCGTCGGCCGGACTTCCGTCGAGCCACTCATATAAGCTGATGAGCGTGCTCGACAACGGCGGGTCGGGCGCCGTGAAGTACACCAACACGCTGGCGAGCATCAACCTCACGGCTCCGGACGAGAAGGTAACCGGGTTCCCGGCCGTCGCCGGTGATATCGTGTTCTTCGTGACGACCCTGACCAAGCCGAACCTGCCCTGCAACCTGCCGGACGCGACGCTGTATGCGACGACGTTTACCGGAGGGCTCGGCTACACGGCCCAGGCAGGCGCGGTAGGCACAGGCGCAATCCTGACGGTGACGGGCGCGCGCGCAACAGCGCCGTTCATCGTCGATCAGCACGTGGCCTTCGGGTTCGGCAACAAGGTCGAGATGCTCGGCGATTCGAACGACTACAACAACGGTGTCGGACAGGTCGGCGTCCGAATCCTGTCCTGGCGCGACGTGCGGTAAGCGCGTGGCGGCAGTCGTCTGTCTTAATTGCGGCGCGAAAACGAAGGGAGGGCGGCTCCGCTGCCCTCGCTGCGGCGAGATTCTCGAGACGGCGCCGGCGCCTGCATCGGCGTCGGCACCGCGCCTCAGGCACCGGCGGCGGCCGGCGCGACATCCAGCGCAGGCCTGCCGGCGGTCTACCTTCGCTATCGCGGACCGTTGGTGCTTGCGGGCACGCTGCTCTCAGTCATCCTGCTGCTGGTCGTTATCGCGAGGCAACCCGCGCCCGTTCCAGAGGCGGCGGCTCCAGTACGAGCGCCTGCCAAGGCCGATGGCGGCCCCGGTGCAGACCGCGGCGCCAGGGCAGCCTGATCCCGGATTTCTCGACTCCAAGACCGGCGGTTCCACTGCCTACGCTGCTGGCGATTACACGTCGGCGCTCGAGCACTACAAGAAGGCCGTCAACCTGAATCCGAATGACGGCGATGCGCTGAACAATCTCGGCCAGCTGTTCGCGAGAAACGGCGATGCGGCTGTGGCGATTCCATACTTCCAGAAAGCTGTTCGTCTGTACCCGTCGGTGTGGGCGTATCGATTCAACCTGGCCCATGCCCACGGCCGCCTCGGCGACTGGTCGCAAGCCGTCGACGATTACAAGAAGGCGCGCGATCTGTTTCCCGAGGACTACGTCACGCACTTCAATCTCGGCATGGCACTCCACAAAATGGGGGACGAGGAAGCCGCCGTGTCCGTGTTCCGCAAGGGCGCGGAGCTGGCGCCCTCGGAAGCGACCTTCCATCTTTCGCTCGGCGTCAGTCTCGAGCAGCTGAACCGCCCGGAAGACGCGGTGAAGTCGTACGAGCAGTATCTGGCGATGTCGCCGTCGGCACCCGATGCCGATAAGGTGAAGGCACGGATCGAACACTTGCGAAAGCCTGCGTAGACCTATGAAATTTCAGCATTATTGCGTCGCGATTCCTCTGGCGCTGGCTCTTCAGGCCGGCGTCTCTGCGCAGTCACTCGCCGACGTGGCCAAGGCCGAAGAGGCGCGGCGCAAGACGATTAAGCCTGGAGCCAAGGTCTACACGAACGAAGACCTCGGCAGCACTCCGGCGACGAGCGCTGCCCCGACCCAGCCGGCGCCGGCCGCGAGCACCGCCCCGAAGCCGGGAGATCCGGCGGCGAAGCCAGGTGAGGAGAAGCCGGTCGATCCGACCAAGACGCAGGCGTACTGGAAGGAACGGGCGACCACGATTCAACAGTCGCTCTCGCGCAACAAACTGCTGCTGGACGCACTACAAAGCCAGGTGAACAGCCTGAACGCAGAGTTCGTCAACATGGACGATCCCGGCCAGCGCGACCTCTTGCAGGCACGCCTGCAGCGGGCCACGGGCGAGCTGCAGCGCGTGCAGCAGGACATCGAAAAGCAGACCAAGGCCGCGGCAGACCTCCAGGACGAGGCGCGCAAGGCGGGCGTTCCGGCCGGCTGGGTTCGATAACGCGTTTTTTCTGACACGGCAAGATTAGCCAGGTTCGACGGCCGCACGGTTCGCAGTTTCTGCGACACCCTTCTCGACGCACTCGATTTCAGCCCGAAAAACGACGGTTCTACTGCGGAGCGCGCGTTGCACTCCATCAGCGCGTGCAGCGCGGGTTCTCGCTCGTCGAAACCATCGTGGCGACAAGCCTTGTGGCGGTCGCGCTCGTTGCGCTCGCACAATTCGTGGGTGCCGCCGTGCAGAGCGGAGCGGCAGCGAGAGCGCGCGCGGCCACGACGCTGATGGCCGAACAGAAGATGGAGCAGATACGCGCGCAGCCGTGGGCGGCGATCGTTGTCATGCCCCCGGACGTGACGGACTATCTCGACGCTGCGGGCAACGAGCGTTGTGCCGGTGAGACTGCGCCGTGCGGCGATGCGGTGTATGTCAGGCGGTGGTCGGCGACGCCGGCAGCCTTCTCCAACGGCGTGCTCATCATCGAAGTCGACGTGCGTCTCGTAGGGAAAGGGCATGGCAGCACGACGCTCGTGACTGCCAGAGCGCGCATGACGCCATGAGCGCCGGCAACGTCGACGGTCAGGGCAGCGGGTTTTCCTTCGTCGAGCTCGTCGTGTCGATGGCCATCATGCTGGCGGTCGCGAGCAGCATGTTCAGCTTCGTCAATTCGGCGCGCCACGTTTTCGAGGTCGATCTCGAGCGCGCCGACATGCAGCAGCGCGCGCGGGTGGCGATGGACGCGTTCGTCAGAGACCTGCTCATGGCAGGCGCGGGACTCCAGGTTCCCGCGGTGGCGCCGTTCCGCCGAGGCGACACCAATCCGGATCCGCCCGGCTCTGCGTTCCCCGATCGCATATCGATTCGGTATGTGCCGGCAGACGCAGCGGCCGGAGAAGCCGTCACGATCACCTATGCGCTCGACGCCGATGCGTTTGGCGTGCCTCAATTGACGAGGTACGACGGACGTTCAACCGATCTGCCCGTGGTCGATCAGATCGCCGGTCTTCGCTTCGAGTACTTCGACGCCGCAGGGCAGCCTATCCCGGCGGAGCGTTTTGCGGACGGCCCGTGGGTTCCCGACGCAGTGGCTGCCGATCGCTTCGACGCCGATCTCCAGTCGATACGCCGTGTGCGGGCGCTGGTCCGCGTGCGTCCGGCGCGCACGTTCGTGGGCATTCCGCTCGCCGACCTCGAAGCGGCCATCGATGTGTCGCCGAGGAATCTGAATCTCCCATGACGCTCGTCATCGCGTTGATGTCGCTCGTGCTCCTGTCTGCGTTCGGCACGTCGCTCGCGGTCGTGACGAACACCGAGCTGCGCGCGTCCGCCAACTATGCGACAAGCCGCGAGACGATGTATGCGGCAGACGGCGCGCTCCAGATAGCCGCGCGCGAGCTGTTGAGCGTCGCCGACTGGAACGTGCTGTTATCGAGCGGCGCGCTGTCGGCGTTCGTGGATGGTCCGCCCGGCGGCGTCCGGCAGTTGGGCGACGGGACCACGGTCGATTTGGCGCAGGCGACGAGTGCCGCGAATGGCGAGCCGCGCCCGTGGGGCGCGAACAATCCCGCATGGCGATTGTTTGCCTTTGGATGGCTCGGTCCGAGGATATATGTCGTGGTATGGGCGGCGGACGATTTCGCCGAGACCGACGGCGATCCCTCAATTGATGGCGGCGGCGTCGCGAACCCGGGTGCCGGGATTCTCGCCCTTCGAGCCGAAGCGTTCGGCGTCGGCGGCGCGCACAAAGTGCTCGAGGCCACGGTTCGGCGCGACGTGGAGCCGGGTGGGGGACCGGTAGTCCGGGTGCTGTCGTGGCAGGAAGCCAGGTAGTGAAGGACAGCCGCCAACCGGCCGATAAGTAACACGGATGCTCAAAGAATTTCTCCTCGGCACGTCCCTGCTCGCGGCTGCAACACCGCTCGCCGCGCAGAACCTCGCCGATGTGGCACGCGCAGAAGAGGCTCGCCGCAAGACCGTAAAAGGACAGGTCAAGGTCTACACCAACGAGACGCTGCGTGGTGCAGACGGCGGAGAAGCTCCGGCGCCGCCGCCGCAGGCGCCTGCTGGAACACCGGCCCCGGGGACTACTGCGAAGCCTGCGGCTCCGACGGGAGCGAAGCCAGCGGCCCCCGCCGCAGCTGATGCCGCGAAGGACGAGAAGTTCTGGCGCGACCGCCTCACAGCCGCGCGCGACGCGCTCAGGCGCAGCCAGACGTTCGCCGACGCGCTGCAGACCCAGATCAACGGGCTCTACACCGAATTCGTCAACATGAGCGATCCCGCACAGCGCGCGGTCATCGAGCAGAAGCGGCTGGCCGCGATTGCCGAGCAGGATCGCGTGAAGGCCGACATCGGCAAGCACACGAAGGCCATTGCCGATATCGAGGACGAGGCGCGGCGCGCCAACGTGCCTGCCGGCTGGCTCCGCTGACTGCTCCCCGTCGCGTGCCGCTCTCCATTCTGCTCGTCGAAGACAAAGACTCGCTGCGCACGATGCTGAAGCTCGCGATCGAAGGGCCAGGGCCATGTGGTGGTCGAGGCCAGAGATCAGGGCGAGGCCATGCGCGCCATGCAGCACGACAGGCCCGCGCTCGTGCTGACCGACCTTCGGCTGCCGGAAGGCGATGGCTTCGGCGTGCTGCGCGCGGCAAAGGAGCTGGATCCGGAGCTGCCGGTCATCGTGATGACGGCGTACGGCAGCATCCAGGACGCCGTGGCCGCGATGAAGGAAGGGGCGCTCGACTTTCTCGCCAAGCCTGTCGATCCCGATCACCTCATGCTGATGGTCGAGCGCGCGCTGACACAGCGCCGCGTGATGACCGAGTACATCCTGCTGAAAGAGGAGCTCGCCGCGCGGCGCGGCGCGCCGCAGATCATCGGCGATGCGCCGTCGCTGAAGCAGTCGATCCTGTCGCTGCAGCGCGCGGCCGGATCGGACGCCACGGTTCTGCTCGAAGGCGAAAGCGGCACCGGCAAGGAGCTGTTTGCGCGGGCGCTGCACGCGCTCAGCCCGCGATCCGACGGGCCGTTTGTGGCCATCAATTGCGCGGCGATTCCCGAGAACCTGCTCGAGACGGAGCTGTTCGGGCACGAGAAGGGCGCCTTCACCGGCGCCGTGGCGCGCAAGCCGGGAAAGTTCGAGCTCGCGCACCACGGCACGCTGTTTCTCGACGAAATCGGCGACCTGCCGCTCGCGCTGCAGGCCAAGATTCTGCGCGCGCTCGAAGAGCGGCGGTTCGAGCGCGTCGGCGGCACGCAGTCGCTGCACGTCGACGTGCGCATCGTCGCCGCGACCAACAAGCAGCTGCGCGCGGGCGTGGCGGCGAAGCAATTCCGCGAAGATCTGTACTTCCGGCTGTCGGTGTTTCCGATCACGATTCCGCCGCTGCGCGACCGCCAGGAGGACATTCCGATTCTGGCGCGCCATTTCGCCGAGCGGTTCTCGCCGCGAGCTGAAGAAGAACGCGGCGATTCTGGCGCCGTCGGCGATCGAGGAGCTGCAGAAGTATCACTGGCCCGGCAACGTGCGCGAGCTGCAGAACTGCATGGAGCGGGCGGTGATTCTGTCGGAGAGCGACACCATTCACGCGCGCCATCTGAATCTCTCGCTGCACGCGCCGATGCTGCCGGACGCGCCGAGCCCCTGGGCCGCGTTCGATCTGTCCGGCACGCTGGCGGAGTCACTCAAGCGCGCGCAGACGGAAGTCGAGAAGCGGAAAATCGAGCAGGCGCTGAAAGAGGGCGGCGGCGACAAGGGCCGAGCCGCCGATCTGCTCGGCCTGCCTTACAAGAGCCTGCTGGCGAAAGCTGAAAGAGTACGGGTATCAGTAGGACTAGGCGATCTAAGGACGCTGAGTCTATGAGTCTTCGTTCGAGTACCGCGTTCATTTCTTGAGTCCGATCTTCTTCAGCGCCTTCGCCAGCTCGTCCTCAGTCACGTCCGTCGCCGTCGTCCAGCTGCCGATGCCGGTGCACAGCACGTAGTGCAGCGTGCCGTTCACGACTTTCTTGTCGTGGCGCATCGCCGTCGAGCACTTCCTTCGTCGAGAGGTCGCCGACCGGAGGCAGCGGACCGAGCTTCATGATCGTTCTGCCGAGCGCGTGGCGATCGGCGTCGGGCATCACGCCGCGCGCGACCGCAATCTCGGCGGCGGCCAGCATGCCGTAGGCGATCGCCTCGCCGTGGCGGAAGCGCTTGTATTTGGTGACCGCCTCGAGCGCATGGCCCGCGGTGTGGCCGAAGTTCAACATCCGCCGCGGGCCGGACTCGCGCTCGTCGAGCCCGACCACCGTGGCCTTGATGCGGCACGATTCGCCGATGATGGGCACCAGCGCGTCAGGCTTGCGCGCGAAGATGGCGTCCAGCTCGCGATCGATGCGATCGAAGAGATCGCGGCTCGACGTCATGCCGTACTTGATCACTTCGTAGAGGCCGGCGCGGAACTCGCGGCGCGGCAGCGTTTCGAGCAGCGCCGGATCGATCGCGACGAGCGACGGCTGGTGGAACGCGCCGATCAGGTTTTTTCCGAGCGGATGGTTGACGCCGACCTTGCCGCCGATCGCGCTGTCGACCTGCGCGAGCAGCGTCGTCGGCACCTGAATCAGCTTGATGCCGCGCAGGTAGGTGGCGGCGATGAACCCCGCCATGTCGCCGATGACGCCGCCGCCGACGGCGATGATGCCGGCGCCGCGATCGGCTTCCAGCTTGATGAGCGATTCGTACGCGCGCGACGCGGTGGCGAGCTGCTTGTACTTCTCGCCGTCGGGAAGCAGAATCGTCTCGGTCTTCGGCACCGCTTTCGCCATCGCCCTGCCGTGAAACTTCCACACGAGCGGGCTCGACACGAAGAAGCGGCGCGACGCCGCAATCGCAGACGACTCGATGAGCCGCCCCAGCTGCGCCGTCAGTCCGTGTTCGATGTAGATGGGATAGGTCTGCGATCCTGTCTGGACGTCAACGCGGAGCAATGTGTGCAGTAGTATAGCCCCGGTGGATGTACGCGGCGACTTCATAATCGTCGGCAGCGGAATCGCGGGGCTCCGCGCGGCGGTTGAGCTGGCGCCGGCCGGCGACATCGTCATCATCACGAAAGCCGATCCGAACGAAAGCAACACCGAGTACGCGCAGGGCGGCATCGCCGCGGCGATCGGCAAAGACGACTCTCCCGAGCTGCACGCCACGCGACACGATGATCGCGGGCGACGGCCTCTGCGACGAGCGCGCCGTTGCGCGTGCTCTGCGACGAAGGCCCGCGCTACACGCGCGAGCTGATCGACTGGGGCGCGCGGTTCAACCGCGACGCCGATGGCGAGCCCGCGCTCGCGTCCGAAGGCGCGCACAGCGTGCGCCGCGTGCTGCATGCGGAGGACGCGACGGGGCGCGAGATCGGCCGCGTGCTCTGGGACCGCGTCTCCGCCATCGCGCGAATTCGCGTGCTCACGAACACGCTCGCGGTGAGCGCCATCATCGAGGACGGTCGATGTCTGGGCGTGCGCTTCATCGACGCGCGCGGCGAGCCCGGCCGCGCGTTCGGCCGCGCGACGCTGCTTGCCACCGGCGGGGCCGGCCAGGTGTTCGCGGAAACGACGAACCCGGAAGTGGCGACGGGCGATGGCGTGGCGCTGGCGTACCGCGCCGGCGCCCGCATCGCCGACATGGAGTTCGTGCAGTTTCATCCGACCGTGCTCGATGTCGAAGGACGCGCCGAGATTTCTGCTCTCAGAGGCGCTGCGCGGCGAGGGCGCGCGGCTCGTGGATGCGCAGCGGCGAGCCGTTCATGCTCCGCTATCATCCCGCCGCCGATCTCGCGCCGCGCGACGTCGTCTCGCGCAGCATCGTGCTCGAGTCCCGGCGGATCGGCAGGTCCGATTTTCCTGAGCCTCCGGCATCTCGACGCGGACGAAGTGCACCGGCGGTTTCCGATGATCGCCGCGACGTGTCTGAAGGCGGGGTTCGATCTCGCGCGCGACCTGCTTCCGGTCGGGCCCGCCGCGCACTACATGATGGGCGGCGTCGAAACCGATCTCGACGGCCGCACGTCGGTGCCCGGCCTGTTCGCTGCGGGCGAAGTGGCGTGCACGCGTGTGCACGGCGCGAATCGCCTCGCGAGCAATTCGCTGCTCGAAGGCCTGGTGTTCGGTGCGCGCGCAGGCCGCGCGATGGTCGGCCCGCATCGTGACGCAGAGTTGCCGCCGCCGGTGTTTCGCCACAACGCGACGCCCGCGCCGAACTGCGCGACGCGCGAAATGAACGAAGCCGACATCCGCGCAGCTGATGTGGAAATCGGTCGGCCTGTTCCGCGAGCGCTCGGGCCTGCGCGATGCCTTCAGCCTGCTGCACGAACAGCAGGCGGCGCTCGACGATCGCCTGGCGACGGGAGCCGCGCTCGGACACGACGGCTGGCGCCGCGCAAGCCTTGTCACGGTGGCCTCGCTCATCGCGAGGGCCGCGCTGCGGCGCGAGGAGAGCCGCGGCGGGCACTTCCGCACCGATTTTCCGGCCCGCGACGATCTAAAATGGAAGATTCACATTTCCGACATTAAATGAAACAGTCAAAGCTTCTTCTCCCGACCTACCGCGAGGCGCCACGCGATGCCGATGTCATCAGCCAGCAGCTGATGATGCGCGGCGGCATGATTCAGAAAGTGGCCGCGGGCATCTACGACTACCTGCCGCTGGCGCTCCGCAGCATCCGCAAATTCGAGAACATCGTGCGCGAAGAGCTGGCGCGCGACGGCGCGCAGGAGCTGCTGATGCCGACCGTGCAGCCTGGCGAGCTCTGGCAGGAGAGCGGCCGCTGGCAGTTCTACGGCCGCGAGCTGCTGCGGTTCAAGGATCGCAAAGGCGCCGATTTCTGCCTCGGGCCCACGCACGAAGAAATCGTCACCGACATCGTCCGCAAGATCGTGAAGAGCTACAAGCAGCTGCCGATCAACCTGTTTCAGGTGCAGACGAAGTTCCGCGACGAGATTCGTCCGCGATTCGGACTGATGCGCGGACGCGAGTTCATCATGAAGGACGGCTACTCCTTCCACGTGGACGATGCGGATGCAGACCGGGAATATTGGCGGATGTTCGAGGCCTACAAGCGCATTTTCACGCGCCTCGGCGTGAAGTTCCGCCCGGTCGAGGCCGACAGCGGCGCCATCGGCGGCAGCTTCACGCACGAGTTCCACGTGCTGGCCGGCAGCGGCGAAGACGCCATTCTCAGCTGCACGTCGTGCGAGTACACGTCGAACGCGGAAAAGACCGAGGCGCCTGCGATTCCATTCGCGTATTCGGCCGAGCCCGTGCTCGAACTGAAGCAGGCGCATTTCCATACGCCCGGCATCGTGCAGATGGAGGAGCAGGCAAAGGCGTTCAAGGACGCCGAGCACAACGGCCTGCCGCTCGATCACGCATCGAAGTTCTATCTCTATCGCGCCACGAAGGGCGAGGCGTCGTGGGACGTGGGATTGGTGCTGCGGAGCGACCACGAGCCGAACACCGTCAAGATGAAGAACCTCATCGGCGCCGACTCGCTCGATCTCGTGCCGCTCGAGGAAGCGGAGCGGCGCGCCGGCACGAAGTCGGGCTTCATCGGTCCGGTCGAGTTCGACGTGCCCATGTATGCCGACAAGAGTCTCGAGGGCGCGTACAACCTGACGTGCGGCGCGAACAAGGAGGGATATCACCACTTCGGCTTCAAGCCCGATCGCGATCTGAAGTCGTTCAAGGGTTTCCACGATCTGCGGCAGGCGAAGGAAGGCGATGCCTGCCCACGGTGCGCGAAAGGTACCTTCGAAGCGTTCCGCGGCATCGAGGTGGGACAGGTCTTCAAGCTCGGCACGAAGTACTCGGTGGCGATGAACTGCGTGTACCTCGACGAGTCAGGCACGGAGCGCCCGATGGTGATGGGCTGCTACGGCATCGGCGTCACGCGGACGATCGCCGCCGTCATCGAGCAGAACTACGACGCCGACGGCATCATCTGGCCGTGGCCGGTTGCGCCGTATCACGTGCATCTCGTCAGCCTCGATTCGGCGAAGCCGGAGATCGCCGCGGTGGCGAATCAGATCGAAGCAGATCTCGAAGGCGCCGGATTCGAAGTGCTCCACGACGATCGCGAAGGGCTGAGCCCAGGCGTCAAGTTCAAGGACGCCGATCTCCTCGGCATGCCGCTGCGCCTGACGGTCGGCGCGAAGGGACTGAAGGATGGGGTGGTGGAACTGCGCGATCGCCGAACGAAGGAAATGATGAAGATGAAACCTGAAGAAGTCGTAGGAGCGGTTACGAACGCGCGAGCCCGGCTAGGTCCGTAATCTACCAATCTTCCAATCTACCAATCTCACAATTCAGAGTTCCGCTTCTTCGGCCCCACCATCCACGCGATCGCGATGCTGATGATGTAGAGCCCGATCATCGGCACACCGACAATCAGCTGGCTGGCCACGTCGGCGCTCGGCGTGATGACCGCCGCGACGATGAAGATGACGAGCACGGCGTACTTGAATTGCCGCATCATCCAGCGCGCAGTGACGACTCCCATGCGCGCCAGGAAGAACACGAGCGCCGGCATCTGAAACACCAGCCCCATCCCGAGGAGCATGCGGATGTACATGCCGAACGCATCTTCGATGCGCGGCATGAACGTCACGAAGTCGGTCTGGAAGCTCCCGAAGAACACCCACATCAGCGGAAACGCGACGTAATGGGAAAATGCGGCGCCCGCGAGAAACCCGACGCTCGAGAGGAACACGAACGGGATGGCGTAGCGGCGCTCTTTCGCGTACAGCGCCGGTGCGACGAACAGCCAGACCTGCCAGAAGATCAGCGGCGCCGAGATCACGAGCCCCGCGATGATCGAAATGCGCAGGTACAGCATGAACGCTTCGGTCGGGTAGGTGTAGATCAGCTTCCCCCCGTCCGGCAGCAGCCGCTGCAGCGGCCGCATCACGAACTCGTAGATGTCCTGGATGAAAAAGAGCGAGATGCCGATGCCGAGGCAGAGCGAGAGCAGCGCGCGGATGATGCGTTTCCGGAACTCGTCGAGATGTTCCAGAAACGACATCTTCCCGCCTTCGGATTCGTCGTCGAACCAGCTGTCGGACACGTCTCGGGCGGAAGAGTCCTTTGAGCTCTGCGGATCTTTGAAGGGAACTACCGGCATGCCGGTTCGTTAGGCGCCGGCATCGACGCGCGGCGTCGTCTCGCCTTCGGGCTCGGCCGGAGCGGCCGGCGCGGGTGTTGGTGCAGGCACCGAGGCCGAGGGTGGAATCTGCGCCGATTTCCGCGCATCGTTCAGCTCTTCGGTACGGATCTCTTCCTCGAGCGTGGTCTTCAGCTCGTTCGAGGCTCGCTTGAACTCGGCGATGCTTTTGCCCAGCGATTTGCCGAGTTCGGGTAGTTTTCGAGGGCCGAAGATGATCAGCGCGATGACCGCAATGACCACCATCTCCGGCATGCCTATCGGGCCCATAAAATGGCTTACTCCTTAGGATTTCGAGTCTTAGATTATACCCCCTTTCGTAGTAACATTTTACGTGACCATGCGCACATACCGTTCTGTCTCTGTCGCCGCGTTCGCCATCGCCCTCTCGGCGCTGGTTGGGGGCTTTTTCGGCGGTCGCGTGCTCGCGACCCAGGACGGCCTGCCCGAGCGCATCAACGTGTTCACCACGGCCCTCAAGCAGATAGAGCAGAAATACGTGGAGCCGGTCGAGTCCGATCGCGTCGTCTACAGCGCGATTAACGGCATGCTGCAGACGCTCGATCCGCATTCGAGCTTCATGGACCCGAAGGCCTACGCGCAGCTGCGCGAACGGCAGGAAGGTCATTATTACGGGCTCGGCATCACCATCAACGTGCTCGACGGCGACATCACCGTCATGGCGCTGTTCGAAGGGTCGCCGGCCTACAAGAAGGGCATCCGGCGCGGCGACGTCATCGCCAAGATCAACGGCGAGGATGCCAAAGGGTGGACCAGCGAGCAGGCGGTGTTGAAGCTGCGCGGCCCGCGAGGCACCCCCGTGCAGGTGTCGATTCGCCGCACCGGCTACGAGAAGCTGATCGACGTCGAAGTCGTGCGCGACGAGATTCGTATTCCGAGCGTCCCGTCGGCGTTCATGATTAACCCGACGACCGGCTACATCCAGCTGCGCGATTTTTCCGAAACGACCGACCGCGAGCTCGGCGTCGCGCTCCGAGACCTGACGAAGCAGGGCATGAAGCAGGTGTTGCTCGATATCCGCGAGAACCCGGGCGGCCCGCTCGACCAGGCCATCAAGGTGTCGAACCGGTTCCTCAAGAAGGGGGACCTGATCGTCTACACGCGCGGGCGCATCGCGAACTCAGACCAGGACTACCACGGCGTCGAGAACAGCGAATACACGGACGTGCCGGTGATAGCGCTGGCCAACCGCCGCAGCGCAAGCGCGTCGGAGATCGTGACAGGCGCGCTCCAGGATCACGACCGCGGCCTCGTCGTCGGAGAAACGACGTGGGGCAAGGCGCTCGTGCAGTCGATCTATCGCCTCAGCGAGGGCGCGGGGCTCGCCTTGACGACGGCGCACTACTTTACGCCGGCGGGACGGCTGATTCAGCGGCCGTGGGACGAAAGCTTCGACGAATATCTGTCCTACACGACGCGCGATCAGGAAGCGGTAGTGCAGCACACACCGTCGCAGCTGAAGTACACGAAGCGGCTCGGACGCAAGGTATACAGCGGCGGCGGCATCGAGCCGGACTACCGCATGGCGGGACCGATCGAAGGGTTCAACCCTGGCAAGTTCGCGCGGCGCCTGCATCCGACGATGTTCGCGAACTACGCGCAGCGCTTCGACCGCGAGGGTTATGCGCCCTTCGGCAGCGCCAGCGATCAGAAAGCGCGACGCACATTGACGCGCGAATTCACCGTCGATGACGCGATGCTGCAGGACTTCAAGGCCTTCGTGAAGTCGCAGCTGCGCGATGCGAGCCTGTTCGACGAAGCCGGCTTCAACGGCGACCTCGAGTTCATTCGCGCGATGCTCCGTTACGAGATCGACGTGGCGCTGTTCGACGTGGCCACGGCGCGCCGGCACCTCCTCGAGAAGGACCCGCAGGCGCAATACGCCCTGACGCTCTTCCCCGAGGCGATCAAGTTGCTGCGCGCGACGCCCGTGAAGGCCACTGCAGGTCGGCGTCAACACCATAACGCGCGTACCAGTTTCTCCTTGCCCCTACATTTGGGGCTTGTTACACTGGCGACCGTTACGAGTCCACGGGGCTTGTCTCCGGTTTTCGGAGGCGATCGGGCTCGATTCGGTCGCGTTTGCACACCTCACACGTCAATTACGTTCTGAGCGCCCCAGCCGCTCGTGCCTTCGGCTCTGCCCTTCGACTTCGCTCAGGGTGGGCCAAGGGTGTCGCGCGGCTTTTCGTTCGTACGGGCCCAGCTGATTAACGCTAAACGGTAGACGGTTAATAACTTATGCGGCTTCAACAACTCGAAATTGCCGGCTTCAAATCCTTCTCCGATCGCTCCCATCTGTCCTTCGATCGCGGCGTCACCGCCATCGTCGGGCCGAACGGGTGCGGGAAGAGCAACGTCGCCGATGCCATCACATGGGTGCTGGGAGAGCAGAGCGCCAAGAGCCTGCGCGGCGACCGGATGGAAGACGTCATTTTCAACGGCAGCGATGCGCGCAAACCCACGGGCGCTGCCGAAGTACGCCTGCGGCTGAGCGACGTGCTGCTGACGCAACCGACTGTGTCCGGACCCAGCGGCTGCCGGCGTGATGCCACTCGTGGTTCCCATCGATCCGATGGACGACGACAAGCCGTCGATCGCGCGGACGGTCGAAGTGACACGGCGCCTGTATCGATCGGGCGAAAGCGAATACCTCATCGACGGCGCGGTGTGCCGGCTGCGCGATGTGCACGAGCTGCTGATGGATACCGGGCTCGGCGCCAAGGCCTACGCCATCATCGAGCAGGGGAAGATCGGCATGATCCTCAGCTCGCGGCCGGCCGACCGGCGGCAGCTCATCGAAGAAGCCGCCGGCATCACCAAGTACAAGGCGCGCCGCCGCGCGGCCGAACTGAAGCTCGAGGCTGCGACGCTGAACCTGACGCGCCTGGAAGACATTATTTTCGAGCTCGAAAAGCAGTTCGGATCGCTCAAACGCCAGTCCGCGAAAGCGCGCCGCTACAAGCGGCTGCGCGACGAGCTGCGCCATTGGGAGAAGCTGCTGTTTGCCGGCCGGTATCAGGAGGCGGCGCAGAAGATCGAATCGCTGCGCGCGCGGCTCGCGGGCGCGCACGAGCGCGAGACGGCCGCCGCGGCAGCCGTTTCCCAGGCCGAGTCTGATTTCAGCCGCGTTCGCATGTCCCTCGTGGAAGCGGAAGCCAAGGCGACCGGCGCTCGCGAGGCGGTCCACGCCTGCGAGCTCGACATCAATCTGCGCCAGCAGCAGATCGAATTCAACCGCCAGCAGATTGCGTCGCTCGCCGCGCGCGCCGAAGAAGTGCGGGCAGAGCTGGCCGCGCTCGAGACGCGGCGCGAGCCCGGACGGGTGCTGCTCCTCGAACGGCAGCAGGCTGCTCGCGACGGCGCAGCGCGACCAACAGCAGGCCGCCGCCGAGCTGGTGCGGATCGAATCGGAATACGCCGACGAGAGCCGGCGCATCGAAGGCCTCGAATCGGACGTCGAAGCGGCGCGATCCGAAGTGTTCTCGGCGCTCAACGTCGCAACGACGTTGCGCCATGCGATTCAGCACGCCGAAGAAGCGGCGCAGCGAGTGTCTGAAGAGCTCGCGAAACTCGACATGGAAGAGTCCGAAGTGCGCATGGAGCACGAACGGCTCGAAGGCGATCGCGCGGCGACCGCCGACGGGCTGCGCCGGGCGAAGGACGCGGCCGAGGCCTCGTTGCACGCGAAAACGGCGCGCGAAACCGAGCTGGCCAGCGCGCGCATCGAGCTCGAATGGAAATCGAACAGTCTGCGGTCGCGTGAGCGCGAGCTCGCCGGCCTGACGGCACGCCTGGCATCGCTCACCGATCTCGAGGCCGCGCGGGCCGGCTACACGGAAGCGGCGCGCATGGTGCTGGCGCAGGCCAATGGCCACGTGGGCCAGCAGGGTTCGGTGGCGGATTATCTCGACGTCGAGCCGAAGTACGAGCGCGCGGTCGAAGCGTGTCTGGGCGACTTGCTGCAGCACGTCATTGTGCCGACGCACGGTCAGGCCGAGGCCGGCCTCGACCTGATTCGACAGGAAAACGTCGGCCGCTGCGGCTTCGTCGTGCTGGATGGGGCGCACCGATGGTGATGTCCACGTTCCGGTAGCGCAGGGCTTTAGCCCTGCCCCGGGATTGATCTCCATCCGCGACGTCATGCAGATTACCGGCGCGCATGCATCGGCGATCGGCGCAATCATTCCCGACGGCTTCATCGCCGACGACCTCGCGAGCGCGCTGCACGCCTCAGTATCGACGGAGGCGTCTATCGCGACCCTGACAGGCGATGTCGTGCGCGGCCGCATGCTCGTCTCGGGCGGCAGCAAGGACGAGGGTCGCGCCATCCTCGGCATCAAGCGCGAAATCAAAGAGCTGCGCGATCGGATCGCCGGCGAAGAAGCCGAGCGCGATCACTCGGTATCTGACGTCGCTGCGCTCGAGACACGCATCGCGCAGGTGTCGAACGCGGTCGCGGCAGTGAATGCCGATCTGCATCGCGAGGAGAAGGCGATTCTCGGCCTCGAGATGCAATTGCAGCGTTCGGCCGACGACCTGCAGAAGGTGCAGAAGAAATTCGAGCTGCTCGAGATTGAACGCCGCGGCGCCGACGAGCAGCGGCAGGGGCTCGAGGCGCGGCAGCGCGAAGCGCGCGAATCGATTGCGCGGCTCGACCTGGAGCAGCGTACCGCCGACGAGAAGCTGTCGCACGCGCAGCATCGCCTTGGCGACGCGCGCGACGCGCTGCAGGCGCTCGCCCGTCGCGCCGCCGAAGCAAAGGCCTCGTACGCGACGCTGGTGGAGCGCACTGGCGCCTTGAATGCCGACGTCGTGCGCATCGAGGAAGCCAACAGAGAGCTCGAGTCGCGAGTTGGTGCCGCGCAGGCGACCGTGACGGACATCGACAGAAATTCCGAGAGCCTGAAACGGCTCGTCGAAGAAACGATTCAGATGCTCGATCGCGACGGCGAGCGGCTCGAGACGCTGCGCGCGCATGTGCGCGCGGCTGAGGACTCGGTCACCGATCTTCGCCAGCAGGCCGATCGTATCGAGAGTGCGACGCGCGAGGCGCGCAAAGTCCTCGAGGGCATTCACACCGAGGTGAGCGAGCTCGACGTGGCGCGCGCGACCGAGGAGAGCCGCCTCGCGCACCTGGCGCAATCGTGCGTCGACACGCTGCAGCAGACGCTCGACGAAGTCGTGGCCGAGGTACAGGCAGTCGGTGTATCTGAGGTTGACGGGGCCGTTCGTGCTGCCGACCAGGTCGGCCCGCTTGGCAATGAAGACGCCGAAGAAGACGACACCGAAGAAGGCGCCGACACCACTCCAGAGCCCGCCATCGCAGCGTCAGCGACGCCCGAGGAACATATCATCCGGTTGCGCCACAAAATCGATCGCCTTGGTCCGGTCAACATGATGGCCATCGATCAGTTCGACGAGCTCAATACGCGCCATCAGTTCCTGACCACGCAGAAGAAGGATCTGACGGACTCGATCACCGCGACGCAGGACACGATCAAGAAGATCGACGAGACCAGCAAGGTGCGGTTCCGCGAGGCGTTTACCGCCATCAAGGAGAATTTCCAGGGCACCTTCAGCACGCTGTTCGGCGGCGGCCACGCCACCATCGCGCTGCTCGACGAGACGGACGTCCTCGAGAGCGGCATCGAAGTGATCGCGTCGCCTCCCGGAAAGCGACTGCAAAGCGTTCAGCTGCTGTCGGGCGGTGAAAAGGCGCTGGCGGCGATTGCGCTGATGTTTGCGATCTTCAAATTCAAGCCGAGCCCCTTCTGCGTGCTCGACGAGATCGACGCGCCGCTGGACGATGCGAACATCGGGCGGTTTGTCGAGATGCTCCAGAGCATGCAGGAACACACCCAGTTCATCATCATTACGCACAGCCGGAAAACGATGGAAATTGCGGACCGGCTGTATGGCGTGACGATGGAAGAACCGGGCGTCTCCAAGCTGATTTCAATAGAATTGAACTAGGCCCGCCTTCGCGCGGACTCCGCATATCGCTTCGGCGGGGCAAGCCCGACCAGGAAACATTCGGGCTGCCAGGTTCGTCAGGTAATGCATGCAGTCAGCCCTAAGCCCTAAGCCCTTAGCCCTGCTCGCCGGGGTCTGCGCCGTGGCCAGCCTGGCCGCCTGCGACGTGACGATTAAGGACGGTGATGTCTCCGTCGCCCACTTTCAAGGCCGCGCGACTCAGGAGTGGAACCGCAAGTACCCTCTGGCCGTCGGCGGCCGGGTCGAGGTCGTCAACGTCAACGGTCCCATTGAGGTGAGTGTTGGGCCGGCGGGGGAAGTCACCGTGGCTGCCGTTCTGACCACGAGGGCCATGACGGAGGAACGTGCCAAGCAGATCCTCAGCGAAGCCGGCATCGAGGAGTCGGCGACCCGCGATCACATCAGAGTGGCCACTGCCCGGCGTGATCGCAGTCGTGGTTCTGGCGGCCTTCAGGTTGCCTATAAGGTGACCGTTCCGGCCGACGCCCGGGTCGAGGTGACCGGAAACAACGGGGACCTCAAGGCTGATGGTGTGCGCGGACACGTCAAGGCGATGATGGTGAACGGCGACCTCGAGCTGACCGGCCTGCGGGGCACGGTTGATGCGGCATCAGTGAACGGCCAGCTATCTGTGAAGATGGCCGAAGTGACAGGGCGGATGCGTCTCGAGAACACGAACGGCCGCATCTCACTCGAGGTGCCGAAGGACACGAAAGCCACTCTTAACGTGCGTTCGTTGAACAGCCGGATAGCCGTCACCGGTCTGGATACACAGAAAGTGGAAGGCGAACGGATTCGCACGCTCGAAAGCGTTCTCAACGGAGGTGGTCCGGAGATCGACGTGCGCGCGACGAATGGCCGCATCACGATCACTGGAGTCGGGAGTCCGACGAGTCAAAAGAGTTTGCCGAGCTCCGCCGACTCCTCCCAGTCCTCCGAGCCCGCCCAGACCATAGTCCAAGGCTCGATGAACGAAGACAAAGCGACCCGGTATCATCGCCTCGGCCGCCGCGCCGGCATGCTTTCAACGCTCTGGACTGCCGTTATTCTTCTCGCCGTTCTGTTCACAGACGGGTCGGTCGTTCTTCGCGAGTGGGCCGCGCGCATCGCCGGTGCGAATCCCACGTTCATCGTTGCGGTGTACGTCCTCATCCTGTCGCTGCTTTTCGATGCGGCGACGCTGCCGTTCGGGTTCTATCGCGGGTTTCTGCTGGAGCGGCGCTACGGCCTCTCGACGGAGACGAAGGGGCACTGGCTGAAGGACCATGCGAAAGCAGTGCTCATCGGCATGCTGTTCGCCGAGGTGGGAGCTGTCTTCGTGTACTTCGCGCTCCGCAATTGGCCCAGGGCCTGGTGGGCGATCGCCGGCGCCGGCTACTCGGGTGTCGCGATCGCGCTCGTGAACCTCGCGCCCGTTATCCTGCTGCCGCTGTTCTTCACGTTCAAGCCGCTCGAAAAGGCGACGCTGCGCGATCGGCTGACCGCGCTCGCGTCGAAAGCCGGCACGCGGATCATGGGCGTGTACGAGTGGACGCTCAGCGATCGCACGAAAAAGGCGAACGCGGCGCTGACGGGCATGGGCAACACGCGGCGCATTCTTCTGTCGGACACGCTGCTCGCCGAATACTCAGACGACGAGATCGAAGTGATTCTCGCGCACGAACTGGCGCACCACGTCCACAAAGACATCTGGACGTCGGTCCTCTTCGACATGGCGTTGACGTTCACGGGATTCTTCGCCGCGCACCTGGCGCTGCAGTGGGCAGTGCCGTTTTTCAATCTGCAAGGGATCGCCGATCCTGCAGGAATTCCGATTCTGCTGCTGACCGCCGGCACGATCGGTCTGTGCGTCAAGCCGCTGCTGAACGCCGTGTCGCGCTCGCACGAGCGGCGCGCCGATTCGTATGCGCTGAAGATGACGGCGAACCCGTCGGCGTTCATCACCGCGATGAAGCGGCTTGGCCAGCAGAACCTCGCCGAAGACAGCCCCTCGAAGTTAGTGCAGGCCTTCTTCTACACGCACCCGCCGATCAAGGAACGGCTGCGCGCGGCCGAGAACTGGGCGCCCGCCTCGTAGGCCGCAGCGCCCGTGTCGCGTGCAGGCGTTCTTCTGCCTGATTAATCTCAGGGGAGCGGCGTGAACCAGATATTCAGTGGGTCGGCCCTCAGATACTTCGCAACAACGACGTAGCGATGCGCGGCGAAGTAGTCCAGAACCTGCTGGCGCACCGGAGGCAGCGCCTCGACGGCCACGAGCTTCGGCTTCACCTTGTCGATGCTGAACGCGGCAAGCACCTGTGGCTCGTGCAGCTCCACGTCTATCGATAGAAAATCAATACTCTTGATTCCCTCAGCAGTCAGAAGATCATCCAGTGTGATCGTCGCCGCTGTCACGGTCTTTGCAACATCCGTGTAGGTGTTGGTGTGCCCGCGTTCGGCCGAGGAGAACAGCGAGTGCCTTCCGACATACAGAGTCGCTCGCTCGTCTGATTTATCCGATACGAACATGGTGATGTACTTTGTACGGGGCCGGTGCCTGCGATAATCGGCGGCAAACTCCGGAAGCGGATCGATGGCCAGTCCGCCCCACCCGAGCTTCGTTTCGAGGTAGTAGGTATTGCTGCGCTGTCTATAGTGACTGGCGCCGATATCGACAAAGACGCCGCCCTGCTTATCCGAGAAGAAGTCGCGGACGAACAGCTCTTCCTCGTGCGACGAGTACTGCGCTCCGCCCAATCGTTCGACGAACGCCTTCGCTTCGTCGATGAGAACTTCCCGTTTGATGGCGCCCTCCGGCTCGCTGTAGCGAGTCGCACTCTCCGCGACGTAAAAGCCGGATACGAAGATGGCGGCGGCGCCGATGATCAGGAACACCACCTTGAGAATGCCGGACACGTTGAGCCGTGGCGATTGGTTTGTCATCTCATCCGGAATTATCGGCCGTAGCCCTGCGGACGTGCAGGGGGAGGTCTGGGTGGGCTGTCTACGGGGGACTTAGGTGCGCGCTTTGGCGCCGATGGCGATAAGCATCGCCAGAATGACCGCCGGGATGACAGCCGAGCCCGGCGAGCCCAGGAAGAACATCCACGCCAGCATCGCCCCGGCCATCGTCACGGCGAGCATCGTTGCGCCGATGAGGGCGGTGCGTGGGATGAGTAAAAGCAGGGCGCCGAGGACTTGAAGCGAGCCCGTCAGATAGCGAAACCAGTCGCCGAAACCGATCGTGGCGAAGACCTCCATCCAGTATCTGTCTGTGAACTTCTGACTGCCGGCCGAAAGAAAAAACAGACTCATCGCCATGCGCGGCACCCACGTGCGGATGAGATCGATGCGATCGGGCGTCCGCTCGGCGGGCAGCTCGAACATCGCGCTCACTGTTTGAGCTGCCATCGGCCCGAAAAGTCAGGCCCGCCGGTTTGCGCGATGCCCGTCGCCACGAGCGCACAAACGAGTACGAATACCGCCGCAACGGCTTGCATGAATCAGGTATTGGACACCCTGCGAGCGAAATAGTTCGCGGATTCGGCAGGGCCCTGCGCTACCGGCCCTTGACGACCAGCTCGCCGATCATTTTTCTGCACCCGTCGTCGGTGGTGAGGTTGCAGTAGATCGGGAACCGGCCAGGCTGGTCGGCGCGGAACTCGAAGACGATCGGCTTGCCCGGTTCGACGCGCTTCGCGATGCGGTACTTGTCGATGGTGAAGCTGTGCGGGATGTCGTGGGTCGAGAAGGTGACGCGGACGAGATCGTCCTGCTGCACCTCGAGGCGCGCGGGGGTGAAGGCGTACTTGTGGGCCGAAATGGTGACGTTGCGCTCGCCGCCCTCCTGCGCGCGCACCAGGAGCGTGAACGCGGCAACCGCCAGTACAAGCGCCGACCAGCGTAGCGAAGAAGACGTCATGATGTTTCTCCTTGCTGGGGGGCAGGAAAGTCGGAATTGGTAGAGTGGTAGATTGGGGGATTGGAAGATTGAGTGACGGAAGACCGTCACTCAGATTCCAACCCCCTCCTACGTACAGTTTACTCCGATTTGCGGGAGGGCGCACCGGCCGCCGGAGCGCCAGCGGCGGCGCCTTCGTCCTGCAGCAGTGCTTTGCGGCTCAGGCGAATCTTGCCGGTGGGATCGATGTTGATGACCTTCACCATCACCTGTTCGCCTTCTTTCAGCTCGTCGCGCACGTCCTTCACGCGATGGTTCGCGATCTCCGACACGTGCAGCAGGCCGTCGGTGCCGGGCATGATTTCGACGAACGCGCCGAAATCGGTGATGCGCTGCACCTTGCCCATGTAGGTCTTGTTCAATTCGGCCGTCGCCGTCAGTTCCTGGATGATGCCGATGGCCTTCTGTGCCGCCGCCTCGTCTGCCGACGCGACGTTCACGCTGCCATCGTCCTCGACGTCGATCTTCACGCCGGTGCGCTCGATGATGCTGCGAATCATCTTGCCGCCCGGCCCGATGACGTCGCGGATCTTGTCGACCGGAATCTTGATGGTGATGATGCGCGGGGCGTAGGTCGAAATATTGCCGCGCGGGCCGGCGAGCGTCTTCTGCATTTCCGCAAGGATGTGCATGCGCCCGCGAAGGGCCTGTTCGAGCGCCTCGCGCATGATCGCTGCCGTGATGCCGGTCACCTTGATGTCCATCTGCAGCGCGGTGATGCCGACCGAAGTGCCCGTCACCTTGAAATCCATGTCGCCGTAGTGATCTTCGGCGCCCGCGATGTCCGAGAGCACCGCGTACTTGCCGGTCTTCTCGTCCATGATGAGGCCCATGGCCACACCGGCCACCGGCGCGCGCAATGGCACACCGGCGTCCATCATCGACAACGTGCCGCCGCAGACCGAAGCCATCGACGATGAGCCGTTCGACTCGAGGATGTCCGACACGACCCGAATCGTGTAGGGGAACGCTTCCTCCGCCGGCAGCACCGGCAGCAGCGCGCGCTCCGCGAGCGCGCCATGGCCGATTTCGCGGCGGCCGGGGCCGCGCATGAACTGCACTTCGCCGACCGAGAACGGCGGGAAGTTGTAGTGGAGCATGAACCGGCGGTAGACCTCGCCCTCGACCGTTTCGATTTTCTGCTGGTCGTCCGACGTGCCGAGCGTCACCGTGACGAGCGCCTGGGTTTCGCCTCGCGTAAAGACCGACGAGCCGTGCACGCGCGGCAGCACGCCGACTTCGGACCAGATCGGCCGAATCTCGTCGAACTTGCGCCCGTCCAGTCGCACGCGCTTCTCGAGGATTTCGTCGCGCAGGACCTTTTCCTTGAGCTCTTTGAAGATCGCCTTGGCTTCCACCTTGCGCTGCACTTCGCCCTCGGGAATCGACCCGACGAAGTCGGCGAGCACCTGATCGACCGTGCCGTAGTTCTCCAGCTTGTCCTGAATACGCATCGCGTCGCCGAGCGGAATCATCACCTTCTCTTCCACTTCACGGTAGAAGGCGGCGTCGTATTCCTTTTTCGCGACAGTGCGCTTCGTCTTGCCGGCTTCCTTTGCGAGCGTGTCGATCGTCTCGACGATGCGCTTGATCGCAGCGTGGCCGGCCTCGAGCGCCTGAACCATTTCCTCTTCGGGCACTTCCTTCGCACCCGCTTCGACCATCACGAGACCGTCCTTGGTGCCCGCGATGATCAGGTCGAGGCGGCTTTTCTTCCGCTCCTCGAAGGTCGGGTTGATGATGAACTGGCCATCCACCTGGCCGACGCGCACGCTGCCGAGGGTCTTCCTGAACGGAATGCCCGAAAGCGCCAGCGCCGCCGAGGCGCCGCTGATCGCGAGCACGTCGGTGTCGTAGCGCGAATCGGCCGACAGCACGAGGGCGATAATCTGCGACTCGTAACGCCAGCCAGCGGGGAAGAGCGGCCTGACGGGACGGTCGATCATCCGGCTGGTCAGGACTTCCTTCTCGGTCGGCTTGCCTTCGCGCTTGAAGAAGCCGCCCGGGATGCGTCCCGACGCGTATGTGTATTCCTTGTAGTCGACTGTCAGCGGAAGGAAGTCGATGCCTTCGCGCGGGCTGGCGGCTGCGCATGCCGTGACGAGGACGACCGATTCGCCCATGCGGACGATCACCGAGCCGTCCGCCTGTTTCGCGTACTTGCCTGTCTCGAAGGAAAGGGGAGTGCCGTTGATTTCTAGTTCTCGTCTGTACATTTGTGCCTCGGAAATCATTGGAGATTGGGCGATGGTGACTGGGCGGAAGGACCGCCCGCTCTCCAAATTACTTGCGGATGCCCAGGCGGCGGATCAGATCGGCATAGCGCTCCGAATCCTTGCCCTTCAAATAGTCCAGCAGGCGGCGGCGCTGCCCGACCAGTTTGAGGAGGCCTCGGCGCGAGTGATGATCTTTCGCGTGGGTCTTGAAATGCTCGGTGAGATAGCCGATGCGTTCGCTGAGAATGGCGACCTGAACTTCAGGAGAGCCGGTGTCGGAATCGTGGGTGCGGTACGACGAAATGAGCTCGGTCTTCCGGTCTTTATTGAGTGCCACGAATGCTTACCTCCGCGTGCGGTCCAGCAGAGCGTCCGATGCTCCCCAATCCGCCGCAATGTGTTAGTCCCAAACGAGCAATTTTATTCCAGTACGACGCCAGGATGCAAAAAATGACGCGAATCCTGGCCGGAGCGCGGTTCGGCGATGGCGACGAGGTGCCCGTCGGGGTGCAGGAGGCGCACACGGCCCGCCTTCGGGGAGGCTCGCGAGGCCCGCCACGTGCGACGGGAGGATAAAACCGCCGCGGGCCGCCAGCGAGGCCCCTTCCGGCGTCAGCGTGATGGCCGGCAGCGACGGCAGCAGCGCCGCGAGCGGGATAACCCGCGCCGCGGCGTCATGAGGCCGCCGGTCGACCACGTCGAGTCCCACCGCGTCCGCCAGGGTGAAGTCGCCGCTGCGCGTCCGCACGAGGCCCGCGAGATGGCCGCCCGTGCCGAGCCGCTCGCCGATGGCGTCGGCCAGCGAGCGCACGTAATACCCGGCCGAGCACACCAGGCGCAGGCGCAGGGTGGTGCCGCGCCATTCGATGACGTCGAGCTCGGTCGCCGTCACCTCGACGGCCTGCAGCCGCACGGGCTCGTTCCGGCGCGCGAGATCGTAGGCGCGATCGCCGTCGATTTTCTTGGCAGAGAAGACCGGAGGCTGCTGCAGATATGTCCCGCGGAACTCCGCAACCGCGTCCTCGATCATCGCCGCCGTCAGCTCCGAGGCCGTCCGCGCGCGGTCGCGCGCGACAACCTCGCCGCCGCGATCGAGCGTCGTGGTCGTCACGCCCAGCTCGATGTGCGCGTCGTACTCTTTCTCGGCGGACGAGAGAAACTGCGCGAGCCGCGTCGCCTTGCCGATGACGAGCGGCAGCACGCCCGACGCGAGCGGATCGAGCGTGCCGGTATGACCGACCTTCCGGCCGCGCATCCGCGCGCCGCAACACGGCCACGACGTCGTGCGACGTCGGCCCCGCCGGCTTGTCGATGACGATGACGCCATCCGGAAAAACAGAGATCAGAGGGCACGGTTGAGCTCGTCGACGAGCTTCCGCCGCACTTCGGGGTAAGGGCCGTTCAGCGAACACCCGGCCGCGTTCTTGTGGCCGCCGCCGCCGAAGGCGTTCGCGACGCGATTCACGTCGACGTCGCCCTTCGAGCGCAGGCTGATGCGGAAGCTGTCGGGCGCGATCTCCTTGAAGAACGCGACGGCCTGAATGTCGTTGACCGACAGCGGGATATTGATGAGGCCGTCGGCGTCTTCGTGCGTGGCGCCGGTCTCCTGAAGCAGCTTCAGCGTCAGAGCGGCCACCGCCAGCGCGGCCGCCGCCCTCGAACTCGAGATTGTGCAGGACGGCGCCCATGAGCCGCAGGCGCCCCATGCGTGCTGCTGTCGTACACCGCGCGCGCGATGGCTTCGGGTTGCGCGCCGGCCTCGGTGCAGCGGCGGCAGATCTCGAACGTGCGCGGCGTGATGTGCGAGAAATGGAAGCCGCCCGTGTCGGTGAGAATCGCGATGTAGATGTGCGTCGCGATCTCGGGCGTCAGCGTCACGCCCAGCGCCTCGATGACGTCGAACACCATCTCGCCGCAGGCCGCCGCGCCCGGCATCGAACCAGTTGATCGCGCCGTAGTTCTTGTTGCCCGGATGGTGATCGATGTTGATGACGAAATATTTGTCGAGCCCCTCGACGCCCGTGCGCGACAGGTCGCCGCACTCCATCACGATGGCTGCGTCGAACTGCCCATGAACCGTCGGTGACACTTGAATGTCGCGGACACCGGGGAACACCTGGAACTGCGGCGGCGCGGGGTCGGCGCCGACGCAGCTGCACGTCCTTGCCGAGCTGCGCGCAGCGCGTACGCCATGGCGACCTGCGATCCGATGGCGTCGCCGTCGGGCCGCGCGTGCGAGGTGATGACGAAGCGCTGCCGCTGGAGAATGGCGTCGCGGATGGCGGCGACCGGTTCAGCGATCATCAGGATCGTCGGGTGCGTCAGGTGCGTCCGGTGCAGGCGGGTGCGGCAGGTGCGTCGGCGATTTCTCTGAGCAGCTGTTCGACGCGGTCCTGGTGCCCGATGCTCTCGTCGAACTCGAAGGTCGACTTCCGGCGCGCGGCGCAGGCGAAGGCGCTGGCCGATCTGCCGCCGCATGAAGCCTGCCGCGCGCTCGAGCGCGCGGGCGGTGTTCTTGCGCGCCGCCGCGTCGCCGAGGCTCGTGTAGAACACGCGCGCGTGCTGCAGGTCGGGGCTGACCTGCACGCGGGTGATGGTGACGAATCCCACGCCGGGATCGTGCAGCTCGCGCGCGATCATCATGCTGACTTCCGCGCGAATCGAATCCGCGACGCGCTCCGGCCTCGAACCCTGCCCCATGACCTACGCCGAAACAGCCACCCGCTCGATCGTGAACACTTCGATGAGGTCGCCCACCTTCACGTCGTTGTACTTGTCGAAGGCGATGCCGCACTCGAATCCGGTCTTCACTTCGCTCACGTCGTCCTTGAAGCGGCGCAGCGATCCGATCTTGCCTTCGTGCACCATCGCGCCGTCGCGCATGATCCGCGCCTTGGTGTCGCCCGAGCGCGTGATGCGCCCCTCGATGACGTAGCAGCCCGCGATGGTCCCGGCCTTCGGCACTTTGAAGACGTTGCGCACTTCGGCCGCGCCGAGCCGCACTTCCTTGAGCGTGGGCTCGAGCAGTCCCGGTCATCGCCTTCTTCATCTCGTCGGTCACGTTGTAGATGACCGTGTGATGGCGGATGTCGACCTCTTCGCGCTCGGCGAGCGCCTCGGCGTTGCGGTCGGGACGCACGTTGAACCCGATGATGATGGCGTTCGACGCCGATGCCAGCAGCACGTCCGATTCGTTGATGGCGCCGACGCCCGAGTGAATGATCTTGATGCGCACGCGCTCGTCGCTCAGCTTCGACAGCGTGTCGGCCAGCACTTCGGCCGAGCCCTGCACGTCGGACTTGATGACGATCGGCAGATCCTTCATGCCGCCTTCGGCGATCTGCTGCTGCAGCGACTCGAGCGTCAGGCGGCTGCCTTTCGCGCCGAGCGCCTTCTCCTTCGCCATGCCCTGCCGATACGTCGCGATCTGCCGCGCCTTGGCCGCATCGGTCATCGCCTGGAACGCATCGCCAGGCTGCGGCAGGCCGGTCAGGCCGAGCACTTCGACCGGCGTCGACGGCGGAGCGGACTTGATGGGCTTGCCGCGGTCGTCGATCAGCGCGCGCACGCGGCCGACGATCGGGCCCGCGATGAACGTGTCGCCGACGCGCAGCGTGCCGTCCTGCACGAGGATGGTCGCCACAGGGCCGCGGCCGCGATCGAGCTTCGACTCGAGCACGGTGCCCGACGCGTTTCGTTTCGGGTTGGCCTTGTACTCGCCGATGTCGCTGACGAGCAGAATCATTTCGAGCAGCGTGTCGAGCCCGGTCTTCTTCTTCGCCGAGACCGGCACCATGACGGTCTGGCCGCCCCAGTCTTCCGGCACGAGATTCAGATCGGCGAGCTCGCGCTTCACGCGCTCGGGATCGGTGCCTGCCTTATCGATCTTGTTGATCGCCACGATGATCGGCACGTTCGCCGCCTTCGCGTGATCGATCGCTTCGCGCGTCTGCGGCATGACGCCGTCGTCTGCCGCGACGACGAGCACGACGACGTCGGTGACCTTTGCGCCTCTGGCGCGCATCAGCGTGAACGCCTCGTGACCCGGTGTATCGAGGAACACGATGTCGCGGCCGCCTTCGGTCGTGACGTGGTACGCGCCGATGTGCTGCGTAATGCCGCCGGCTTCGCGCTCGGCGACGCGCGTGATGCGGATCGCGTCGAGCAGCGTCGTCTTGCCGTGGTCGACGTGCCCCATGACCGTGACGACGGGGGCGCGCGTGACGGTGTCTTCCGGCTTCACGTCCTCCGCTTCCACTTCGAGCATGTCCTGCTCGAACGTGCGGAGCTGCAGCTCGGCGCCGAACTCGCGCGCGATCATCGATGCGGTGTCTGTGTCGACGTTGCTGTTGATCGTCATCATCAGCCGCTTGTCGAGCAGCTTCTTCAGTACGTCCTTCACGCGCTGCTCGAGCTTGTCGGCGAGATCTTTCACCGTCATGCCTTCGACGAACGTGATGGTTCGCGTGACCGGCGGCGGCGGCATCTGCTGCTGCTGTTGCGGGCGCTGTTCGCGGCGCTGATCGCCATCGGGACGGCGGCCAACGGACGGGCGCATCGGCGGAGGCGTAAACCGCGGCGCGCCTGGACGCTGCTGACCGACGCCACCCGACGGACGCATGCCCTGCGGGCTTTGCGGCGGGCGGATGGGCTGCGACGGCAGCGGACGCGGGCCGCCGGGCGGCATGTTCGGCCGCATCGGCGGATATGACGGACGCTGCGGAGCCGGCCGCGTCGAAACGCCGCCCGGCCCTCCACCTGGTCCACCTGGCCTCGCGAGATTTCCCGTTGCCGGAGGCAGCGGCGCAGTCGGGCGAGGCGGCACAGTTTTGTCCGACGGTCGCAGTCGCGACGCGGCCGGTCGAGTCGGCATCGCCGGCACAGCGGAGGTGCCGGGGGCGCTCGGTTCTTCGATTCTCAATCTGATGCTCGGCGGCACCATGCGTCCCGGCGCAGGCGTGGGCCGCGATGGCGCAGCAGGTGCGGCGGCCGCTGGTCGTGCGGCGGCAGGTCGGCGCCGCGACCGGCGGCTCGACCGCGGGCGGCGCAGCCGGCGGCTCTTCAACAACTCGGCTGCTTCGGGCTGGTCCGTCGTTGCGGCTGCTGCCGCGGAAATGGGCGCTTCAACTGCCGGAGCCGGCTCTTCCTCCGGCTCTTCGACAGGCGCCGGCGGCGCATCTCTTCCTCGAGCGGCTCTTCGACGGCCGTCGCGGCCGGCGCAGCCGGCTTCGCCGTTTTCACGAGCCGCGGCGGCGCGAGCGTCGGCGCGGCGGGCTTTGCCGGCTCCGGCTTCTTGGCGCTGGGCGCCGGCTTCTTGGCGCCGGGCTTCGACGACGGGCCCTTCGGCGAACATGTCGCCGCCCGGGAGCGTGATGTTGCGCTCGCGCGCGAGGCGCTCGACGAACTGTCGCGCGACGACCTCTTCGATCGTGCTCGATGCGCTCTTCAGCTCGATGCCGTGCGCGCGCTTCAGCAGCGCCAGCACTTCCTGGCTGCTCGTGTTGAGGAGCTCCGCGACCTTGTAAATACGAACAGTTGCCAAATATTTCGCTCCTAAAGTTTCTCTTCTTCGCTTGCAGGGGCTGCAGGGCTCTCGCCGCGCGCGGCCGCGAGAATCCGCTCCGCAGTCTTGGCGCCGATGCCCTGCACTTCGGACAACGCGTCAACGCTGGCGGCCGCAATCTTCTCGGCCGTGTCGAACCCCGCGGCGATCAATTTCTTCATCGTCTTGTCGCCGACGCCGGCAATCGAGAACGACGGCGCCTGCGTCGTCTCCCTCGGGCGCCGCATCCGCTGCGGGCTCTTCGGCAGCCGCTTCGTCGGTCGAGCTGGAGTCGGGCATGACACCTTCGAACTGCGCCTCGATCTCGCGCCGCTTTTCTTCTTCGCTCTTGATGTCGATGCGCCAGCCCGTCAGCTTGGCCGCGAGCCTGACGTTCTGTCCCTTCTTGCCGATGGCGAGCGACAGCTGCTTGTCTTCGACGACGACTTCGACGACGCGCTCCTTGTCGTCGACGATCGACACGCGCTGCACCTTCGCGGGGCTCAGCGCGTTGGTGACGAGCTGGATCGGGTCGTCCGACCACTCGACGATGTCGATCTTCTCGCCGCGCAGCTCGCGGATAATCGCCTGCACGCGCGTGCCCTTCATGCCGACGCACGCGCCGACCGGGTCGACGTCGCGCTCGCGCGAGAACACCGCGACCTTCGCGCGGTCGCCGGCCTCGCGGACGGCGCCGCGAATCTGCACGGTGCCGTCGTAAATCTCGGGCACTTCCTGCTCGAACAGCTTGACCAGCAGCGCGGGGTCGGTGCGCGACAGGACAATCTGCGGCCCCTTCGTGCTGCGGTTGACGCCCTTGATGACCGCGCGCAGGCGCTCGCCCGGCGCGTAGCTCTCGGCGCGCGACTGTTCCTTGCGCGGCAGGCTCGCCTCGATGCGGCCGAGCTCGACGACCATGTCGCCGTTCTCGAAGCGCTTCACCGTGGCGTTCACCACCTCGCCGATGCGCTGGCTGTATTCGCCGAAGATGTTCTCGCGCTCGGCCTCGCGCACCTTCTGGAAGATCACCTGCTTGGCGGTCTGCGCGGCAATGCGGCCGAGCACCTCGGTGGGCTTGGGAAATTCAATTTCCATGTCCACTTCGGCTTCCTCGCCGTAGAGCTGCTGCGCTTCTTCCAGTGAGATCTCGGTGGCCGGGTTCTGCACGTCGACCACGATCTGCTTGACCGCGAACAGGTCGACCTGGCCGGTGTCCTGGTTGAAGCGGGTCTTCAGGTTTTCGTTCGTCTTGTAGTACTTGCGCGAGGCGGTGAGCACCGCGTCCTCGATGGCGCCAATGACGACATCGGCTTCGATGCCTTTTTCTTTGGCGAGTGCCTCGATCGTCTGCATGAGCGGGTTGGACATCTGCGTCTCGTCCTCGAATCCCTAATCCCAAATCCCTAATCACTAGAATTCCACCTCCAGGCGAGCGCGCGTGACGAGCGCAGCGGAATCAGCTGCCGCTTGCCTGGCGTCGTTTCGATGACAACCGAACCGTCCTCGAGCCCACCCAGCCGCCCCTCGAAGTGCGACTGCCGATCGACGGGCTTCGAGACGACGATTTTCGCGAGCCTTCCCGCAAACCGCCGGTAATCGTCTGGCTCGCGCAACGGCCGATCGAGTCCCGGCGATGAAACCTCGAGCGTATAGCTCTGGTCGATCGTGTCTTCGACGTCCAGAACGGCGCTCAAGTCGCGGCTGACGTGCTCGAGATCCTGAATGGTCGGCGAGGCGTACGCGCGACTGCGTCTCTCGGCTTCGTCGGGCCAGGGCGCGTCTGCATCGAACGGCACGTCGACAAAGATCCTCAACATCCAGCCGACCGGCTCGCGCCGGAACTGCACGTCGAAAATCTCCAGATTGTAGGAGCGGGCCACCCGCTCGGCAACGGCGCGAATTTGGTCAATGAGCTGCGTAAAACCACCCTCAAAAACAAAAAGTGGGCACCGGCCCACTTTCAGGTCTTGCAGGCTCTTACGAACACTTAACTTTATCACAAGGGGCGGACCACCAAATCGTACTCGCGAGACCCCACGATTTCGGCCTGCAACAGCGCGCCGGGCCGCAGCGCCTCGGGGTTGGCGTCCGTAAAATACACAACCGGGTCGATTTCGGGCGCCTGACCGGCCAGCCGCCCCCGCCAGACGAGCTCGTGCTCGGGCGAGGGGCCGTCGACCATCACCTGGACCTCGGCGCCCACACGGCGCTTCTGCGCGCGCGCGACGATGCGCTTCTGTTCGGCCATCAGCGCGTTGCGGCGCTTCTGTCTTGGTGGCCGCGGGCACGTCGTCGCGCAGATCGTGCGCCGTCGTGCCTTCCTCGTGCGAATAGGTGAAGACGCCGACGTGGTCGAACCCGACGCTTCGGACGAACGCGCACAGCTCTTCGAACTCTGCTTCGGTCTCGCCCGGAAACCCGACGATGAGCGTCGTCCGCAATGAGACGCCAGGCACGCGCTCGCGGATCCGGTCGAGCAGCTTCACGTAATGCTTCCCGGTGCCCGGCCGCTTCATCCGGCGCAGCACGTCGTCTGCCGCGTGCTGCAGCGGCAGGTCGATGTATTTGACGACCTTGTCGCACTCGGCCATCGCGTCGAGGATGTCGTCGGTGATGGTCGTCGGATAGAGGTAGAGCAGACGGATCCAGTCGATGCCGTCGACGTTGTTCAGCTCGCGCAGCAGCGTGGGAAGCGCGGCGCCTTCGCCCAGGTCGCGGCCGTAGAACGTGGTGTCCTGCGAAATCAGAATCAGCTCGCGCACGCCGCGCGCCGCGAGCGATCGCGCTTCGCGGACGATCGCCTCGACCGGCCGGCTGCGGTAATGGCCGCGCAGCTTCGGGATGATGCAGAACGAGCACTTGTAGTCGCAGCCCTCGGCCACCTTGATGTACGCGAAGTGCCGCGGCGTCGCGAACACGCGCGGGGATTCGGCGTCGTAGAGATACGTCGGGAGGGATTGGGGATTAGGGATTGGGGATTGGCTCGGAACGAGCGTGAGCGGAATCGTGCGACTCCGCTGCGCTCCTTCGATAGCGCCGACGATCTCCGGCACTTCGCCGGTGCCGAGCACCGCGTCGATCTCGGGAATCTGCGCTTTCAGCTCGTCGCGATAGCGCTCGCCGAGGCAGCCGGTAACGACCAGCCGCTTGCAGTTGCCGCTCTTCTTGAACTCCGCGAGCTCGAGAATCGTGTTCACCGATTCCTCTTTCGCGGAATCGATGAACGCGCACGTGTTGACGACGATGACGTCGGCGTCGGCCGGGTTCGGCGTCAGCGTGTGGCCGCCTTCCTGGGACAGCCCCATCATCACCTCGGAGTCGACGAGGTTCTTCGGACAGCCGAGCGAGACAAAACCAATCTTCATTTAGATTTCAGTTTCTAGATTCCAATTTGAGATTCAGCTATCCGTTAGGGTGTCACGCGGTACATCATGCGCGGGAACGGCGTGGCTTCGCGCACGTGCTCGAGGCCGCAGATCCAGCCGACGACCCGTTCGATGCCCATGCCGAAGCCGCCGTGCGGCACCGATCCGAAGCGGCGCAGGTCGAGATACCACTCGAACGCTTCCTGCGGGAGATTGTGATCTTTGATGCGCTGCAGCAGCACGTCGTAGCTCGCGAGGCGCTGGCTGCCGCCGATGATCTCGCCGATGCCCTCGGGCGCGAGCATGTCGACGCACAGCGCGAGCTCGGGCCGCTGGGGATCCGATTCCATGTAGAACGGCTTCACGCTTGCCGGATAGCGGTGAATCGCCACCGGCCGGTCGAAGTGCTGCGACAGAATCGTCTCGTCGGTGCCGCCGAGATCGCCGCCCCATTCGAAGGGCTGTCCCTTGTCGTGCAGAATCTTCACCGCCTCGTCGTACGAGATGCGCGGGAACGGCGTCTTGACGAGCTCGAGCTTCGACGTGTCGCGCTCGAGCGCCTTCAGCTCGCGCTGCCGCTTCTCGAGCACGCGCGACACGACCGCGACGACGAGTCCCTCGGCGAGATCGATCACGTCGTCGAGCGTCGCGTACGCCATTTCGGGCTCGACCATCCAGAACTCGGTGAGATGCCGGCGCGTTTTCGATTTCTCCGCGCGGAACACCGGACCGAAGTTGTAGACGCGGCCGAGCGCCATGGCGTTGGCCTCGGCGTACAGCTGTCCGCTCTGCGTCAGGAAGACTTTCTGGTCTTCGAAATAATCGACAGGGAAGAGCGTCGTCGTGCCTTCGCACGCGGCCGGCGTGAAGATGGGCGTGTCGGCGAGGATGAACCCCTGATCGTTGAAGAAATCGCGCACCGCGCTGACGACCTCGTGGCGCACGCGAAGGATCGCGGCCTGCTTTTCCGATCGAATCCAGAGATGGCGCCGATCGAGCAGGTAGTCGACGCCGTGCTCCTTCGGCGTGATCGGATAGTCGATCGACGGGCTCACGATCTCGAAGTCGGAGACGTCGAGCTCGTAGCCGCCGGGCGCGCGGCTGTCGGCGCGCACCGTGCCGTGCACGATGATCGCGGTTTCCTGTGAGAGATGGTCGGCCTGCTTGAACTTCTCGTCACCGACGGCGGCCTTCGAGACGATGGCCTGGATGAAGCCGCTGCCGTCGCGCACCGACAGGAAATGGATTTTCCCGCTCGAGCGCCGGTTGTGAAGCCACCCGCGGATCGTGACCGGCTTGCCCTCGCTTTGTGCGATTTGATCTATGTAGGCAATCATAAAAAACTGGTCGCTCGTAGCCGGTCGCTTGTCGCCGACCGCTGTTACTCGTCCGGCTGAGAGCTGAAAGCTGACAGCCGAGAGCTATCGACCATCAACGCGTCGAGCTTGCGGCGCGCCGCGACCGCCCGCTCGAGCACGGCTCGGGGGCTCTGCGCGGCCTTTACCTCGTACATCAACACTCCATCGTAGCCGATCTTCTCGAATGCCATGATCGTCGCGGCCCAGTCGATGTTGCCCTGAAAGGGGACGAGATGGTCGTCGCTGCGCCCCTGGTTGTCGTGGATGTGCGTGGTCACCAGGTATTCGGACGTCGTCTCGATGGCTTCGGCCGTGTCTCCAAGGATGTGCGCATGGCCGACGTCCATGCAGATGCCCAGGTCGGCGCCCTCGAAGGTGGCCTCAAGGATTTCGATGAGGTCGGGCGCCGTCGAGAGGTTGTTGCCCATCACCTCGAGCGCCACCTTCACGCCGGCCGCCTCGGCCATCCCATGAATCTCTTCGATGCTGCGGATGGCCGCCTCGCGATTGTTGTCGTCCGGCGCGGGCTGCTGCGCGTCCGGCACGCCGAGGTGCACGACGAGGAACGAGAATGGGATGACACGTGCGATGTTCAGCGCGGCTTCCATCTCGCGCAGCGTCGCCTTTCGCGCGTCGGTGTCGCGAAGCGCGGTGGAGAAGTTCCGCTGGCACCTGCCGTTCGCAAATACGTCGGTGATGGGCGCGTGGACGGAATGCAGAGCGAGCCCGGCCTCGGCCAGCCACTCCTTCAGCGAACCGAATCGCGGCTGCGTCGTGATAGTCGAAGTGGCTTCGCGTGGCGAACACTTCGACTGCGTCAAACCCGTTCGCCGCAATCTCGAGCAGGTGCGCCTTCTGCAGCCGCTCTTCGTGATACAGGTGAGTCGAAACGCCAAACTGTTTCATGATGCTCTTTACATAACAGACGCGAGCAGCTCGCGCAATCGCGCGAAGCGTGGATACCGTTCGAGGTTCATGCGAACGTAATTCAGCGTACGCGGGATGTACTGGATGTACACCGGATTGTTCCGCGATGTGGTCTGATGTCCGAACGTGCCCAGCGCTTTCAGGTTGCGCTGCACCGACATCAGGTCGAACCGGCGGCGATACTCGGCAAACGCATTCGGCGTCGCCTGGGCCGATCCGCCCAGCTTGAGATACCCGCGAATCAGCTCGTCCACTTGCGCATCGGTGTGGTCGACGTACGAATCGCGCAGCAGCGATGCGAGGTCGTAGGTATCGGGTCCCATGCGCGCATCCTGAAAGTCGATGATGTACAGCCGCCGATCGTGCAGCATCAGATTGCGGCTGTGATAGTCGCGGTGGCACAGCACGCGCGGCTCGCCCGCGAGCTCGTCGGCGATCTTCAGCGATTCCTCTTCGAGCGCCTCACGGACCGCTGGCGTGAGTGCGACGCCGCGATACGCCTCGAGGAAATGCTTCACGAAGAAATTCAGCTCCCACATCAGCTTGTCGCGATCGAACGCGATGCCGTAGGAGATGAACTCGGACGACTGCAGCTCCGCGCCTTTCCGCTGCATGCGGAAGACGAACTCGACCGCCTGCCGGTACAGCGCATCGTGTTCGGCAGGCTGCGTCATGCCGAGATGCGCCTGCAGCGTGACGTCGCCGAGATCTTCCAGAATGAGGATGCCGAGGTCGTCGGCATGGCCCGCAATGGCTGGAACCGGCAGCGGGATATTCGTGAATAGCCGGCACACGTTCACGAACGGCAGCTCGCCGAAGGCGAACGGGGCGTCATACACGGCGAGCACGACCGACGGGTTGTCGGGCCGCAGGATGCGGAAGTACTGGCGCGTCGACGCGTCGCCGGTCAGCGGCACGACGCGCACCTGCGGCCCCGCGAGCTTCGCGCGGTGCAGGCACTCGTCGATTCGGGCGCGAGTGTCCTGGAGTGCGGGCGATCTCCGTTCCATTTATGTGATGTCCGCCACGACGATCTCTCCGTCTCTCTGAATGATGGCGCAATTGCGGAAGCTGGCTCCAGAGGGAATTTTGACGCCATCCGCGACGATGCAGCGCTCGAGCGTTGCTCCGGCCCCTACCGTGACATCGTCCCAGATGACGCTGTCGGTGACCTTCGCAGACCGTTCGATAACCGACCGTCGACCGATCTGCAGCACGCCGCCCTCGGCCTTGCCGATCGACAGGCACGCGCTCGAGGTAGTCGGCCGGCGTGCCGACGTCCCAGAAGTCGGCGGCGCACAGGAACGCGCGGACATTGCCCAGATTCTCTTTGACGAGGCCCTTGTACAGGGCGCCGATGCTCTCTGCCGGTTCGATTCAGCGGCAGTCGTGCGAAGGCCGACGGATGCGCCACCTGCACGCCGACGACGTGGTACGAGCGCACGTGTGATCCGGCGGGCACGACGCTGTGGAATCGGCCGGATGAATCGACGATGAGCCCGCCATAGCGATCGGGGCGGTCGTTTGGAATGACCGCGATGGTGACGAGCGCGCCGGTCTCGCGATGGTTCTCGGCGAGCGCGTGCAGATCGACGTTGGTCAGCGTGTCGCCGTTGATGATGAAGAAGGGTTCGTCCGGCAAGAGCGGAAGCGCCTTGCGCGGCCCGCCGGCCGAACCGAGCACGGGCGATTCGAATGAATACCGCACGCGGACGCCGAGATCGGCGCCGTCGCCGACGTGCGCGGTAATCGTCTCGGGCAGATAGTGAAGGTTCAGCACGAAGTCGCGGATGCCCCAGCCGGCGCCGTACCGAAGAAGACGGCGCACGAGCGGCTCGCCCGCGACGGGCACGGCGGGTTTCGCGCGAACGTAGGAAAGGGGCCGGAGCCGCGTGCCGAGTCCGGCGGTCAGAATGAGAGCGGCGTGAGGCAGTTAGGAATCCTCGAAGAGCATGTCGGTCAGCGGCAGGCCGTGCTGCTCGCAATGCTTCACGAAGAGGCCGCGGTACGAATCGGTGACGTAATCTGCCGGCTGTCGCGCGAGCGCGGCCGCCATGTCGTGAATGCCCTGCTCGCTGCCTTCGATTTCGACGAAGGTGCCGACCGGTGTTTCGTCGATCGCGATGGTGACGTCCTCGTGCGCGAACTCCTCGCGATATTTCTCGTAGCGGAACCACACGCGGAAGCCGAGCTCTTCGAGCACGTGGAGCAGCAGAAGGCCGTCGGCGACGACCGTCTCGAGCTCTTCGCGCAGCTTCATCGGAGAGTCCTGCACGGGCCCCTTGAAGGTGAGCAGCGTCTTGCCGCACTCGAGGCGCACGCGCAGCACGCAGCGCCGGCGTCGAAGCGTGTCGCCGGGCGTATCGAGCAGGTAGTCTTCCTGCAGGCGCCGCCCGCGCAGCGCCGTGGCGCCGGTCGCCATGATCGCCTGCCGGGCCTCGTCGGCGTCGCGAAAGCCGAGCTTGATCTCACGCTCCAGAATCGCGGCCATAGCCGGCCATTCTATACCGCTATCCAGTGCCGGGTCGTCCACGGCCAGAATCACGCGCGGCGTGTGAAGACGTACATGGTGAAGCATTCGAGGGCGAACGGCGGAAAACCGAAGTAGCCCAGCACCGGCATCTCGAAAATCTTGATGTCGCCGAAAATCGGCACTGTGTAAATCCATTTGGCCCGCGCCCAGAAGTTCCAGAACTCCCACAGCCCGCCGCAGATGAAGCCTGCGATGAGCAGATTGATGACGCGCTCGTAGGTGCCATGGCGGATGTCGCGCAACAGCGAATGGTCCCGCGCGCGCGCATTGATACGGATCGAGCAGAAAAATGAATCCGAGAAACACCGGCGCCGCGAGGTAAGGCGACGGCCACACGATGGGCAGGAGCAGCATGCGCCGCACCGATGGCGACGAGCGCGCGAGTCGACATTCGACAGTCGATGGTCGCGCTCTAAGATCGACTCTGTCTTGCCCACGAGCCTTCCGACGGCTTTCGGACCCTCGAGCGGAACCGCAGGCGTCTGTTCCGGAGAACGCTGACAAGCTCTGCCGTTTGAAAAATTCCCGGCGAGATAGTGGCGAATGCCCATGCGTAGCCGAAGTAGCGAACGAACAGATTCTCAGGAAGGTTGATGTAGTACCAATTCTTGATCAGCAGGTTGTAGCCTTCGAACACCACCCACAGCGGAATCGAGACGATTGCGAGAAACGCAAACTCGCGGCGATTGTCCGTGAGCCACGACGAACCGCGCAGCTTGTAGACGATGCCGTCGACCAGCAGGATGTAACCAGTCCACGCGAACGGCGTGTGCCACGTCCAGAACGGCTCGACGCGCGCCAGCATCGCCACCTCAGACAACACCAGGAGAGCGCCGCCGACGATCGCGTGCTTAGGTAAGCCGAACACGGTACGAGCAGCCTTTCAGTGCCGGCTTGCCGACGCCCTTCCCGAAAATCAGAACCTTGTGCGTGCTGCCGAGTCCGCCGGGCAGCAGCAACGTCTTCAGCGCCAGCCGCTGGTGAAGCGAGAGCCCTTCGAGATCGGTGATGCCGAGGCCAAGCATGAAGTAGGTCTGATCGAGCCGCGCGAGAACGTCGAGGCCGGCATGCTCGGCCGTGCGGGTGACGGCAGACAGATCGACGTGGGCCGTGATGTCGGTGTCGCCGGGCTCCTGGAGGAAATCGGCGAGCTGAGAGTGCTGCTTGTACGACGTCAGCGTGCCCGCCGAGTGCGACGCGCCGTACAGCTCGCGCTCGTCGTGGCCGTAGTCGATGAGCACGATGAAGCCGCGGCGCAGTGACTCGGCTGCGCTCTTCGTCCAGTCTTCTGCGCGCAGGTTCACTTCGGCGCGCCAGCCGACACGCATCTCCGCGCCGGCGCGCGCGAGATATTCGGCGATGCGCGGCGTCGACGGCTCCTCGAACCGCTCGACGAAGCGATCCTCCACAAAATCGACGAACACTTCTCGCAAGCCCGTTTCCGGTCATCACCACCGCGTGGGTGGACAGCGCATCGAGCAGCTCGTTGGCGTAAATGACGCCGTGGATGTCATCCGGCAGCGCCGAGCCGCTGTGCGCGAGAGGGACGCGTGGGGTCCGAGCGTCTCGACCTGCGCGGCGCGCGCGGCTGGAGATTGTTCGACGAGCGACAGACGGATCGCAGCGTAAAACTCGGAGTCGGTTCGCTTCGCTGCGTCGAGAACATCGCGGGCCAGACGACCGCTGCCCGCGCCGGCCTCGACTAGATCGAATCTGAGGGATTGGAGATTAGGGATTGGGGATTGGGTCTGGAGAATTCGCCACATTTCGGCGAACTGCTTGGCCAGCAGCTCGCCGAATATGGGTCCGACATCGACGCTGGTAAAAAAATCGCCCGCGCGGCCCGTCTTCTGGGCCGCGCGGGCGTAGTAGCCGAGCTCGGGATGGTAGAGCGAGATGTCCATGAACTCCGCGAAGCTGATCGGCCCGCTCGTCCGGATGCGATCGGCGATCACCTCGCGAAGTCCCATGAACCCAGAACCGGAACCGGAACCCGAGAACCTTACCCTTTGCGCACGCTGACGAACAGCTCCTGGCCGCGGCGCATGATGAGCATGCCCACCGCGCGTCCCGCCGGCACCGCACGCAGTGCGGCACTCGCCTCGGTCATGTTCGCGACCGGCTTGCGGGCGACTTCCAGAATCACGTCGCCAGGCTGCAGCACGCGCGCCGCCGGGGCTTCCGGATCGATGTCGGTGACGACCGCTCCGCGCGTGTCCGCCGGCAGCTCGAACTGCCGCGCCATCTCCGGCGTCACGTTGTTCAGCGTGATGCCGAATCCGGCGCCCGTGTCGCCGCCCGATGGGCCCGCATCGGCCTGACGATTCTCTTCGGCTTCGAGGCTGAGCTCTTCGACGCGCACGTTGAACGTCCGCTCCTTGCCTTCGCGAATCACTTTCACCGGCACCGTCGTGCCCGGCGCTGTGGCCGCCACGATCTCCGGCAGCTCCTCGCTGCGGGTCACCGGTTTGCCGTTGAACTCGACGATGACGTCGCCGGGCTCGATGCCCGCCGTGGCGGCCGGACCTGGCGGCACCTGCACCACCATCGCGCCGCGACGATCCTTCAGGTTCAGCGCGTCGACCTCCTCCGGCGACACCGGATGCACCGAGACGCCGATGCGGCCGCGCGTGATCTTGCCCGACCGCAGTCCGGGCAGCACGTCGCGAATCGTGTTGATGGGAATCGCGAAGCCGATGCCGATGTTGCCGGCGCCGCCCATCGCGCCGCCGCTGCTGTAGATCGCCGTGTTCACGCCGATCACTTCGCCGCGAAGGTTCAGCAGCGGTCCGCCCGAGTTGCCGGGATTGATCGCCGCGTCGGTCTGCAGCACGTTCGCGCTGCGCTGGGTCGGCCACGGGGAACGGGCGCGACGTCGCGCTGATGACGCCGACGCTGACCGTGTGCGCGAGGCTGAACGGATTGCCGATCGCCATCACCCAGTCGCCGGGCTCCATCTGGCTGGAATCGCCGAACTTCGCTTCGGGCAGCGGACGATTCGGTTTCTCGACGAGCTGCAGAAGCGCGCTGTCGGTCAGCGGGTCGCGTCCAACGATTTTCGCTTCGTACTCATCGCTGTCTTCGAAGAACACCACGGCGATCTTCGACGCGCCTTCGACGACGTGGTTGTTCGTGATGATGAAGCCTTCTTTGTTGATGATGAAGCCGGAGCCGGCCGCCTGTGTGATGCGCGGCTGCTGCCGGCGCGGCGCCTGCTGCCCGCGCGGGTTCTGTCCGCCCGCGCCGGGGCCGAAGAACCGCTCGAGCAGATCGTCACCGCCGAAGAACTCGCTGAGGTCCTGCGTCCGCTGCCGCGACTCGGTGCGGATGCTGACGACCATCGGCGATTGCGCCTTGGCGATGTTCCGGAAGGTGGTGGCGTCGACGGGTCCGCTCAGCGGAGCGCTGTTGGTCGACGGAATCGCCAGGGTCTGCGCCGACGAGGTTGGCGACAGGTCGAGCCGCGAGGCGATGACCATGCCGACCACGAGCGATGCCATGGCGATGAGGACGACATAGAAAATCGTCGTTTTACGTGTCGATGAACCAAACCAAGACATACATTGCCTCCAGAACGTATTACGCCAGTTTCACAATTTCCGTCTGCGTTGGACCGGTGACCAGCGCGTCGTGCTCGCCGTAATACATGTTAATTTCCGTACGCACACCGAAGGACTCGAAATACAAGCCAGGCTCGATCGTAAACCCAGTGCCTGGAATCAGCCGCCGATCGTCATGAGTTTCGTAATCGTCCATGTGGACGCCGTTGCCGTGCACCTCGCGCCCAAGACTATGGCCGGTACGATGCAGAATCCGTTCCCCGAACCCTGCGTGCTCGAGCACGTCTCGCGCCGCGCGGTCGACCTGCCATCCGCGCAGGTCGTGTTGCTGCCCAGCCGACTCCTGCACGAGGCCGATGGCCGCATCGCGCGCCTGCCGGATGGCCTCGAATGCGGCGGCCATCTCCACTGGTACATTTCGGCCGGTAAAGCCCACCCATGTAATATCGGCGAATACCGCCTGCGGGTCGTCTTTCTTCTTGGCCCACAAATCCAGCAGCACCAGCTCGTCCTTCTGAATCTGCCGCGTGCGCCGCGCGGTGGGCATGTAATGCGGATCGCCCGCATTCTCCATGGTCGCCACAACCGGGGGCGCATCGCTGACGAGCCGTTCTTCATCGAACCACGCTGCCATCTGTTGCTGCACCGCGAACTCCGTGATCGCCTCGCCGTCGCTCACGCGTTTCGCGACGAGCTCGAACGCGCGATCCTTGACGCGATAGAGGGCCTGCGACGCGTCGCGGTGCGTCGCCAGCGCGTGTGCGTCCCACACCGCTTCGAATCGCTGCACCAGGTTGCCGGACGATTCCACCTCGACGCCGCGGCCGCGCACCAGCTCTAACGTGCCACCGTCGATGCGCGAGATGTAAGGAATCGCGCAGTTCGGCGAATACTCCATCGCGACGCGCTTGACCCCGATCAACAGCGTCGTCAGTCCCGCGTCGAGCTGCTGCCGCCCGGCATACACGGCCTTCTCCCCTGGAAGCGCGTCGAGCGTCTTACGCTCGATGGCGTGTACCAAGCCTCTGGGCTCGCCGGTGGCGGGCACCAGGTAGAACCAGCGTCGGGTCGTCATTTTCGACCCGTTCGCCGTTCCCAGCAGGCGCGCAGCAATGGGATTCGAGCCGTGAAAATCGTAAAGCAGCCACCCGTCGAGCCCCTCGGCTTTCAGCGACTGCTGCACAGCGGCAATGTCAAACGGCATGAAAAATCAGTATAGCCGTTCCCATTAACTTGGACGCCAGGGTCTCCGGAATGGTTTGCTTATAATGAAGATACACAAGGAGAACGAATGCTGATGGCCCCCGGTCCGGCTAAAGCCGGACATTACCTTTTTGGTGCCGCCGGTCTGCTGCTGGCCACCGCGCTCGCGGCGGCCCAGGCGCCCCCTGCGCCGCCTACTGTGGCGCCCACGCCGGAAGTCACCTTCAAGGTCGAGGTGAACTACGTCGAGGAAGACGTGCGCGTTGTCGACAGGGACGGCACCTTCGTCCGCGGGTTGAAGCAGGAAGACTTCCAGGTGCTCGAGGACGGCAAGCCGCAGAAGGTGCAGACCTTCGGCATGGTCGACATCCCGAACACGCGGCTGCGCAAGCCGCTGTACCTCGGGCCCGACGCGCTGCCCATCGAGCCGGACGTGGCGGTCAACAAACAGGTGCTCGACGGCAGGCTGTACCTGATCGTGCTCGACGACTATCACGTTGCGCCGCTGCGCAGCCAGACCGTGCGCAACCTCGCGCGCCGCTTCGTGCTCGAGAAGCTCGGCCCCGACGATCAGGCCGCCGTGGTCGTCACGAGCGGGCTCACGCGCGCATCGCAGGACTTTACGCAGAACCGCCGGCTGCTCGTCGAGGCCATCGACAACTTCGTCGGCCAGAAGATGCCCTCGGCCGGGGTGGCCCGCAACGAGTCGAAGTCGCGCGACATGGACACCAGGGGACAGCCCCTCGACGATGCCGGCGATCCGACGACGATCGATCCGGCCAACAGGTTTGTCGCCGACGACAGGGCCAACGAGCGCATGTTTCAGACGCGTCAAGCGCTGAACTCGCTGCGCAGCATCGCCGAGTGGATGTCGGCCATCCAGGGGCGCCGCAAAGCCATCATCTTTTTGAGCGAAGGGGCCGACTACAACCTCTTCGACATTTTCACCGGCGGCGATCCAACGAACTTCAATTTCGAGAACTTCAACATGATCCAGACCGAGACGTGGGACACGGTGTCGGCCGCGTCGCGCAGCAACGTGCAGATTTACTCGGTCGATCCGCGCGGCCTCACGTCGATGGCGCAGGAGGACATAGAAATCGGCGGACTGGCGGCAGGCGCGTACAACCTCGGGCCCAAGCAGCTTGCGCAGGAGCTGCAGAGCTCGCAGGACAACCTGCGAATCCTCGCAGAAGAAACCGGCGGCGTCGCATTCGTCGGGCGCAACAACTTCGACACGGCGTTCGATCGCATCGTGCAGGAGAACAGCTCGTACTACGTGCTGGGCTATTACTCGACGAACGACAGGCGCGACGGCAAGCTGCGGAACATCACCGTGCGCGTGGCGGGATACCCGGAAGCGCAGGTGACCTATCGCAAGCGCTACGCCGCGCCGCGCGGCCGCGCGCCGAAGAACACGGCGGCCGGCAAGCCGCTCGATCCGTCCAAGAGCCTCACAACCGAGCTCGTCAACACGATGGCGTCGCCGCTGCCGAAGACGGGCATCCAGCTTCGTCTCACGGCGATCGCGAAGAAGGGTACCGGCAAGAACAGCGACGTCGAAGTGCTCATCGACACGCTTGGCAAGGACCTGACGTTCACGGAAAAGAACGGCACATTCAATAACCGGTTGTCGCTGTCGGTCGGCGTGTTCAACAAGCAGGGAAAATCAGTGTTCGCCGAGCGGCCCGATGTCGACCTGAACCTGCGGCCCGAATCGCACACGCGCGTGACGGAGCATGGCGTGCGCCTGCTGCGGCATCTGTCTCTGCCGCCCGGACGATACCAGGTGCGCGTGGCCGCGCAGGACAGCGGCAAGGTGAAACAGGGCAGCGCGCATTTCGATCTCGACGTGCCCGACTTCACCCGGAATCCGATTGCCCTCAGCAATGTGGCGCTCGCTGCGACGGCCGATCGCTCGGTGTACTCGCCGCCGAAACCAGGGTTCGATCCGTTCAACGGCCTTCTGCCGGGCCCGCCCTCAGCCCTTCGCGAATTTCCTGTCAACAGCGAGATTAGCGCCGCCGTCGAGGTGTACGACAACAAGCCGACGCCCACGCACAACATTGACGTCACCGCGCGCGTCAAGGCCGATGACGGCCGCCTCGTGTTCAACAAGCACGAGGAGCGATCGAGCGACGAGCTGCACGGCACGCCCGGGGGGTTCGGCTATACCTTCCGCATCCCGTTGCAGGGGTGGACGCCAGGTCTGTACGTACTGGAAGTGGAGGCGAAGACACGGCTCAACGACTCCGCGCCGGTTACCCGCGTGATTCAATTTGAGGTGAAGTAGATGAGATGGTTGGCGACCACGGTCGCTGTCTATGGTTGCGCCTTACGATTGGTGGCGGCTCGCATGTCAGCACAAACGCCGTCATTCACGAGCGTCGCGAAGGGCGACATGAGCGAACAGCAGACCATGAAGCAGGTCACAGTGCGCACCGCCGAAGAGTGGAAGGCGCTCTGGAAAGATCACGCGCCGACCGTGAAGATGCCGAACGTCGATTTCGACAGGAACATGGTGGTGGGGATTTTTCTCGGCAGCAAGGCGAGCGCCGGCCACGACGTGGAAATCGTCGGTGTGCGGATGCAGGAAAAAGATTTGATTGTGGAGTACGTCCAGAAGCAGCCTGGCCGCGGCACGATGGCGGCTCAGATTCTCACCGAGCCATACCATCTCGTCGCCGTCGCCAAACACGCGGGCACGGTTCGATTCATCCACGTACCCGACACTAGCAAGTAGCTGGTAGCCGGTAGCCTGTAGCCAAAAGCTGTTGCTACCAGCTACAAGCTACCGGCTACCTACCAGCTAGCTGGTCGGACCCGGCTTCAGGACCTTCACCGTCTTCATCGACACGGGCTTGACGGTCCCGTTGTTCTGCTCGAACTTGTACTGCGGGGTCGTCATGCCAGGGACTTTCGGCGACCTCAGTACGATCGTCGCCACATCGAGCGGCTGGAGGGGCGCCCGCAGCCGCTGACGATCGCCGGTACCCTGTAGCGGGTTGCCCGCCTTGTCGTACCAGAACTCGCTGATCTGGAGCCCGACGAGCGAGTTGGTCGCCGACATGTTCTTCACTTGGAAGGTGGTGACGATGTCGTTGCCTTCCAGTTTTGCGGACTGAATGAAGCCGAGCTCTGCCGTGCCGCGAAGGGGCGGCGCGGACTTCTTCAGGACCGGCGCAGCGGTCTGGCCCTGCAGGGACATCGACGCGGGGGCCAGCAGGGCGGCCGCGACCGCGAGGGCAATTGCATATCGCACGCGCATCGTTCAACTCCTTGAGAAACTTAGGGGACTGGTCGGCATTATAGATATTTACATCTCCCCATTCCAGTCCTCAGGCTCCGGGTTGATCGAGCGGATGATTTCGAGGTGCCACTTGCCGCCCCCCCAGGGCTCGATAACCTCGGTCGCCACGACGTCCACGAGGATTTCCGCGAACGTCCGCCCCTCGGGGTCCGCTTCGAGGTGGTAGGCCGGCTCGTCCCAACCAAAGTTGGGGTAGAGCACGATCGTTAGAAATAGATCGTAGCCGTCGTCCACGACGATGAGCTGGCCGCAGGGGCGCTTGGTCGTCGAGTGATAGATCAGGTACTTCTCGGCGCTGTGCGCGCGGATGTAGCGCTTGAGCGCGAACTCGCGCGCGACGATCTCCTCGATCGCAATCTTCTTGTCCCAGCAGTCGCGGCAGTACCGCTCGTCGCCGCGCGGCTCCGAGACCTCTTTCGCGCCGCAGAGGGCGCAGCGCGTCTTAGCGGTGGACTTGCGGGGCACCTGAGTCCTTTGCTTGTTGCGCGGCCGGCACGTACATCTGGTCCACGTACTGCTTCACCATCCGCGCGGCGCAGAACCGCGGCGTCACCGTGCGGATGCACTCTTTCACGATGCGCAGCCACGCGTGCGGTATGCCGTGCTGGTCGCGCTGATAGTAGGTTGGCACAACCTGTTCTTCGAGCAGGCGATAGAGCGCGTCGGCGTCGGCGGCATCCTGCGCGTCAGGTTCGTCCATCACGGTTCCGCCGTCGATGACCCAGCCGTTCGAGCCGTTGTAGCCCTCTGCCCACCACCCGTCGCCGATGCTCAGGTGCGGCACGCCGTTGAGGCCGGCTTTCATCCCGCTCGTGCCGCTGGCTTCGAGCGGCTTGCGCGGCGTGTTGAGCCACACGTCACACCCTTGCGACAGGAAATGCGCGACGTGCAGATCGTAGTCGTCGACGAAGGCGATGCGTCCGCCGTAGATCGGGTCGATCGCATGCCGATAAATCTGCTGCAGGTGATGCTTGCCGGTATCGTCGGCCGGATGCGCCTTGCCCGCGAAGACGATCTGCACGTGCCTGCGGGGCGACGAGAGCAGGCGAATGAGCCGGTCAGGATCTTTGAAGATCAATTCCGGGCGCTTGTACGCGGTGAACCGGCGCGCGAAGCCAATCGTCAACGCGCCCGGATCGAGCAGCGGCCCCGCCGCGACGACGGCGGCCGCGCTGACGTTCTCCTGCGCCCATCGATCGCGCGCGCGCTGGCGGATAAACGTGAACAGGAACCGCTTGAGCGCCGTGCGTGCATTCCAGAGCGCTTCGTCCGGAATCTCGAGCACACGGTTCCAGAACTCCGCGTCGTCCTGGCGGTCGCGCCAGTCGGCGCCCAGGTAGTGTTCGAAGAGCTGCGCAATCTCGAGCGACAGCCACGTCGGCGCGTGGACGCCGTTGGTGATGTAGGTGAGTGGACGCTGTCCGGTCTTCTCGCGCTCCAGGAGCAGCGGCTCCCACATCTGCCGCGTCACGTCGCCGTGGAGCTGGCTGACGCCGTTCGCGAAATCTGACGACCGCAGCGCGAGCGCCGTCATGTTGAACTGGCCGTGATATTCGCCGAGCGCCAGAAAGCGGCCGCGGTGTTCGGCGTTCGGCCCCCACGCGCCCTGCAGGTGATGCTCGACCCGATCGAACGCGAACGCGTCGTGGCCGGCCGCGACGGGCGTGTGCGTCGTGAAAATGGTAGCGGCCCTCACGGCCGCGAGCGCGGCGTCGAAGCTCATGCCCTCGGCGATGTGCTCGTAGATGCGCTGCAGCACGACGAAGCCGGCGTGCCCCTCGTTCAGATGCCAGACCGACGGCGTGATGCCGAGCGCGCGCAGCGCGCGCACGCCGCCGATGCCGAGAATGATTTCCTGCTGCAGGCGCGTTTCGCGATCGCCGCCGTAGAGTCGCGCGGAGAGATCGCGATCCTGCGGCGCGTTCTCTTCGAGGCCCGTATCGAGCAGGTAGAGCGCGACGCGACCGACCGCCACTTTCCAGACGTTGGTCAGCACGGCGCGGTCGCCGAGCGGCACCGCGACGATGCACGGTGATCCGTCGGGCTTCAACGCCTGCTCGATGGCGACGTCGGGCCAGTTGAGCCGCTCGTACACCTCGAGCTGCCAGCCCTCGGGCGATGTCGTCTGGTGGAAGTATCCCTGCGGATACATGAAGCCCACGCCGACCAGCGGCACACCGAGGTCGCTCGACTCTTTGCAGTGATCGCCGGCGAGCACGCCGAGGCCGCCTGCATAGATCGGCAGGGACTGATGAATCGCGAACTCGGCTGAGAAGTACGCAATCGTCGTGTTCTGTACTTCGGGAAAGCGCCGCGACATCCACGTGTTCTTCGCGGCGTAAGCCGCGTCGAGCCCTTTCACGGCGTCGTCATACGTGTGGAGATATTCCTCGTCGCGCGACATCTGTTCGAGGCGCTCGCGCGTGACCAGCCACAGCATCTTGACCGGATTGTGCGCGGTCGCTCGCCAGAGCTGGTAGTCGAGATCGCGAAACACCTTGCGTGGGCTGTACTGCCAGCTCCACCAGAGGTTGGCCGCGAGCTCGTCGAGGCGCCGGATTCGTTCGGGTATGGGCGGAAGACCTGCGTACCGAGTCATCGAACCATGGATCGTAGTCGGCCTCGTTCGCTCGCGTCAATCAAGCTGCGACGATATTGTCTGAGCGCCGGTGTGCGGGCCGCAATCCAGGCTGTGGCGATGAGGCAGCCGATGCCACCGGTGACCACTGATCCGCGCGGACCGATCCACTGTGCGACGGCACCGGCCTCGAGCTCGCCGAGCTGAGGGCCGCCCTGGAAGAACACCATGTTGATGCCGATCATGCGGCCGCGCAGGTGATCGGGCGTGCCAAGCTGACGAATCACATTACGGAGCACCATGCTGACCGTATCGGCCGCGCCGGTGACGGCGAGGCAGAGAAACGTCAGCGGGAACGAGTGGGACAATCCGAACACAATTGTCGCTGCGCCGTACGCGCACACCGCCCAGATCAGCACCACTCCTCTCCGTTCGATTCGTTCGATCGACCGCACCATGACGAGGCTCATCAGTACGGCACCGACCGATGGGGCCGCGTACAACCATCCATATCCTCGCGCGCCGACGTGCAGGACGTCCTGCGCGAAGATGGGCAGCAGCGCGGTCGCCGACGAAAAAAACGTCGCGAAAAAATCGAGCAGCATCGTCGACCGGATAATCGGCGAGGAAAATACGAAGCCGAAACCTTCGCGTACCGCACGGACGCTGAAGTCGCTGATGTCGTCCATGCTTCGCGCCGGTACGTCGCGCATCATCACGAGCGCGACGATGACGCAGACGAACGTGAGCGCGTTGACGGCGTATACCCACTCCACCCCGAGGGTTGCGATGATGAGGCCGCCGATCGCCGGACCGGTGACTGACGCGACCTGCACCATGATGGCGTTCAGGCTGATGGCGTTCGGCAGATGATCGCGCGGCACCAGCGTCGGCATCAGCGACTGGCGTGCGGGACTGTCGAATGCGCCGGCGGCGGCGCCGATGGCGGCGAGCGCATAGATGGGCCAGGGATGGCTCAACCCGCGAAAGCTGAGCACCGCCAGCGCGAGCGCGGTGAGCGCCATGGCGGATTGCGTGAACAACATGACGCGGCGGCGATCGGAGGCATCCGCGAGCGTCCCTCCGGCAATCGAGAAAAAGATGATCGGCATCAGCCTGACGAGACCGACCATGCCGAGCGCGATCGGCCGCTGCGCCGGCGGCACGAGCAGCGAGACGTGCCACAGCAGCGCCGCCGTCTGCATGTGCGAGCCGGAAAACGAAATGAGCTGTCCCGTCCAGAGCAGGCGGAAGTTGCGGTGCTGAAGCGCTGCGAACGGGGACTGAGGTAACATTTGCGCCCTATGCAGTTCGATTTTGTCGACGGTCTCTTCGTGCTGATGCTGGCGACGTTCATCGGTCTCGACGTCATCCGCCGCGTTTCACGACTGCTTCACACGCCGCTGATGTCGCTGACCAACGCCATCTCCGCGATTGCCGTTGTCGGCGCCATTCTACTTGCCGGCGAGCAGGAGTCCGGGTTGAGCACATGGCTCGGCGCCATCGCGGTGTTCGCCTCGACCACGAACATCATCAGCGGCTTTCTCATCACCGACCGCATGCTGAAGATGTTCAAGAAGCGGGAACCAGCCCATTCGACAGGCTCAGGGCAGGCCAAATGATGGATCAGCTCATCCAGCTGGTCTATCTCGTCGCGACCGCGCTGTTCATCTTCTCCCTCAAGTGGATGAGCGATCCATTGACGGCGCGCCGCGGCGTCTTCGCCGGCGTCGGCGGCATGGCGCTCGCCATCATCGGCACGATGATGCATCCGCTAATCGTCGGCTACACCTGGATCGCTGTTCCATTCGTGCTCGGTGCGCTCGTCGGTGTTCCGCTGTCGTGGGTACCGCTCACTGCAGTGCCTCAGCGAACGGCGCTGTCGCACGCCTTCGGTGGACTCGCCGCAGGGCTCGTCGGTACGGCGAAATACTTCCTGTGGGCCGAGCACGACCAGCTGACGACCTTCCGGATGGGCGCGATTGCGGTCGAAGTGATCCTCGGCTATCTCACCTGCACGGGCAGTCTCGTGGCCGCCGGCAAGCTGCAGGAAGTGATTCCGACGCGGCCGATCGTGTATCGCGGGCAGAACGTCATCAACTTCACGCTGCTGGCCGCGGCCGTTGTGATCGCCGTCATGTTGATGATGGATCCGAGCCGCACGTATCTGTTTCCCGCGCTCATCGTGCTGGCGCTCGCCTTCGGCGTGCTGCTCGTGCTGCCGATCGGCGGCGCGGACATGCCGACCGTCATCTCGCTGCTGAATTCATACGCGGGTCTCGCCGCCGTGGCGATGGGCTTCGTCATGGAGAACAAGCTGCTCATCACCGCCGGCGCACTCGACGGCGCCTCGGGCCTGATTCTGTCGATCGTGATGTGCAAGGCGATGAACCGTTCGTTCACCAACGTGCTCTTTGGCGCCTTCGGCCAGGTGAAGACCGTTAGCCGGCCAGATCGAACAGCGCACGGCGAAGAGCGCGACCGCGGAGGATGCGGCACAGCTTCTCGAGAACGCGTCGACCGTCGTGATTATTCCCGGCTACGGGATGGCCGTCTCGCAGGCGCAGCATCGCGTGCACGACCTCTACGAGCAACTCGCGAAGCGCGGCATCGACGTGAAGTTCGCCATTCATCCGGTTGCCGGGCGCATGCCCGGGCACATGAACGTGCTGCTCGCCGAGGCCGAGATTCCCTACGATCGCCTCGTCGAGATGGACGACATCAACCCCGAGATGCCGCGCACCGATGTGGCCCTCGTCATCGGCGCCAACGACGTCGTCAATCCTGCCGCCCGGCTCGACAAGAACAGCCCGATCTTCGGCATGCCGATTATCGACGCGGACAAGGCGAAGGTCGTGCTCGCCATCAAGCGCTCGATGAACCCGGGCTTCGCGGGCATCGAGAACGAGCTCTACTTCGCCGACAACACGCTGATGTTGTTCGGGGATGCGAAAGGTGTGATCGGCGAAGTCGTGAAGAACCTGAGCGGGCAAAGCAGCGGTCACTGATTCAGCTTCGCTGATTTTCGCTGATCTCACACGGAGCAGGACGCTCAGGCCGTAGCGTCGACTTCAGACACTGGCTTCGCGGTTTAGTGCGTACGCGCTACGCGCGCAGAGCTCACTTACGCAGCCCGCAGAGAAGAATGCTGTCGTCTGTCGGCATTCAGCTCGTGTCTCGCGTCTCTGCGTGAGACACAAGTTCTGCGGCAGCGGTTCGGCAGCGTAAAGCCTGCGCGTATTCCCGACGGCTGAAACGATCGCGGTGAAGATCAGTCCGACGGCACCGACCATCCCGCCCACATCAAACAGCTGCATCGGCACACCGAAGATTGTGACGATGGGCTTCACGAAGAGCGTCAGCGCGCCTATCGCCAGCAGGATGCGCAGCTCGGTCGGCCCCCACCCCCAAAACGACATCTGGAATCGGCCGACGCAGTACGTCGCGAGATAAATCTCGATCGACAGCACGTAGTACGCGATGAGAAACGCCGCAGCGACGATCGGCGTCATGGCGCCCGAGATCGCCAGCCCGCCGAGCACGAACAACGCACCGAACGTGTCGAGGATGTGATCGACGTAAAACCCGTAGCGCGGACGCTGATGGCCGCGCACGCGGGCCAGCGTGCCGTCGAGGCTGTCGCCGAACCAGTTGAGCGCGAGAAACACGACGACGCCCCAGAGCGCCGCCGGTACCTCGCGCGAGACGGCGAAACACACCCCGACCAGGAACATCGACACGAGGCCGAGAGCCGTGAGGTGATCGGAATTCACGCGGGCCGGCAGTCGATGCGCGAGCCAGATCAGCACGCGGCGTTCGACAGCGGTGAGCAGTCCTGTTGAGTTGCGTTGAGCTTCGACAAATCCGTTAGGCATTCGGCCTCCCTTGCCTGAATATGCGACAACGGGAGGCCGACCGGCTCATCCGCCTTCGCCGAAGGCTTCGGCGAGACAGGTCTAGCGTTTCTTACGTCCGCTTTTGCGCTTCTCGGGAACCTTCGCGCCCGCCCGTCGCGCTTCCGACAGCCCGATGGCGATCGCCTGTTTACGGCTTCTGACCTTCTTCCCGGATCCGCCGCTGCGCAGCGTTCCGCGCTTCCGCTCGCGCATCACTTTCTCGACTTTTTCGGACGCCTTCTTGCCGTACTTTCGACTACCACGCTTCTTCGCCATCCATGGCCTCCTGTCCGGTATCTGGCCATGTGTCTCGTGTTTATCCCAGCCGGCCGCTAATCGCGAGCAGGATGAGCACGCTCAACGTCACCGCAATGAGGCCAGTTGGGTAGTAGCCCCAGGTGCGGCTATAGGGCCAGAGCGGCATGGCGCCAATGACGAGGACGATCAGCAGAGCGAAGAGAAACGAGATCACATGTACTCGATTGAGACGGAAGCAAGGACCAGGCCGGAAACTTGCAAGAGGTCGCTCCGCCTATTTGATGGAGGAGCGCAATGGCTGATGAACAGAAGAGCGGCGGTCAGGTTTCCCGGGAACAGTTAATCGAGCTGCTCAACGAAGACCTCGCCAGAGAGTACCAGGCGATCATCGCCTACGTCGTGTATTCCCAGGTGATAAAGGGCGCCGAATACATGACCATCGCGAAGGAACTCGAGACCCACGCCAGCGAAGAGCTCGAACATGCGCTGATCATCTCGAAGCTCATCGACTATCTCGGCGGAGACCCCACCGTGACGTCCAAGCCGGTGAAGACATCTGAGAAGGCCGAAGACATGCTGCGCTTCGACCTCGACAGCGAGAACGAGACGGTCCGGAATTATCGCGAGCGCGTGAAACAGTGCGAGGCGCTGGGCGAGTACGCCATGGCCGAGCACCTGCGGGACATTCTCAAGCAGGAGCAGGAACACCAGATCGATCTGGCGACTGCGCTCGGCGAGGATGTGCCCGATGTGTCAAAGATGAAACCGGACACCGCGAAGGGGCAGGGGGAAAAGGGCAAGGGGCAAGGAGACCGCACGTCGAACATTCACTGAAAACGTCTGTCGCGTGTTTCCGGCCCGAGCCAGATGATCAGCGCGACCGCCGCGCCCGACACCGCGATCGCCGTGGTCATCGCCGCCGGAAGCGTCCATCCGGTATCGACCAGATGGCCGATCGCATACGACGTGAACGATCCCACGAGCGCGCCGGCGTGATAACAGAATCCCGCGCCGGCGCCCCGCACGTCGCTCGGAAATCGCTCGGTGATGTACGAGGGAAACGCGCCCCACATGCCGTGCGCGCCGAACCCGACGAGCAGGGCGCCCGTCAGCAGCACGCCGGTGTCTGTACTTATCAGATAGAGCGGCGAGACCACGACCCCCAGCGCCGCTGCGCATGTCACCGCGCCGCGGCGTCCAAGCCGCCCTTGTGACACTCCGCCCCAGAATGCCGACCCGATGATGCCGCCGACATTCAGCGCGACGATAAAGGGCAGCGTGTTCAACCCGCGCAACTGAAGAAACCTCGCGTACCAGTACGTCACCGAGTAGTACGACACCATGAAGCACGCGGCCAGCACCGAACAGTGAATGGTGGTGCCAATCAAGTCGCGGTGGAAGATGCGCGTGAGCGAGACACGCGCGCGGCCCGCGGTTCCATCGGCCCGTTCACGTTGCAGCGCCAGCCATACCGGGCTTTCCGTCACCTTCGATCGAATCCACAACACCAGCATCGCCGGGATGGCGCCGATCCAGAACATCGCGCGCCACGCCTCGTCCATTTCGCCTCGCAGCAGGGGATACACGGTCTGGAACACCAGCGCTGACGAGATGTATCCCCAGGCCCAGGCGCCCTGAAGAATGCCGGCGGCCGCGCCCCTCAGCCGATCGGGCAGGTGTTCGAGGGCGAGCGGCATGCCTGCCGCCCATTCGCCGCCCATCCCGATGCCGAAGAGGGCGCGGCACGCGAAAAGGACCGCATACGACGTGGAAAACCCGCTGAGCACGGTGAAGAGCGAGAACCAGATGATCGACAGCATCAGCGGCAGCTTGCGGCCCCACCGGTCGGCGGCCGTACCTGCCGCGGCCCCCCCGACCAGCCTGAACATCAACGTGACGGTGCCGAGCGCTCCTGCCAGCGCGTTGTCGACGGTGAAGCTGCGCTGAATATCGGCAAGCACAAATGTCAGGATCGTGAAGTCGAAGCCGTCGAGCATCCAGCCGAAAAACGCAGCCGCGAACGCGCGCTTCTGGGCTGGCGCGAGGGATCGGAACTCTCGGAGGAACTGAATCACTGTCTGTTAGTAATACACCATCCGTGGAAATCGCCTAATAAATTTAGCCGCCGAGGGTGGCGAGGCTCTTGCTATGGAGACGGTGGTCTTAGATGCATACAAATATCCGTTCGTTCACGAGCTTCATATGTGCGTGGTTGATGCTCACGGTCGTCACGCTGGTGCCCCTGCGTGCGCAGGGTCCGCCGCCGGCAGCCGCACAGGCCCGTGGCGCAACAACCCGCGGGCGAGCCGCAATCGGCGCTCGAGAACCTCAACGACGAGCACAGGCAGTCGCTCGGTTCGTGGGAAATCGACCTCCATGCCTTCGTCGCGCTCCCACTTGCGACCGCCCTGGGCGCGGCGCTTGCGATGCGCCCGAGACGAAAGGGCACACCCAAACGGTCTGCTCCTGTTGTGCAGACGCAGATCATTCTCGCGATCATCGGCGCGCTCGTCATGATCGTCGTCGGCACCAGCCTCGCCCGCGCGTTCGGCGTCGTCGGGGCAGCGGGACTCGTGCGCTACCGCGCGAAGATCGAAGACCCGAAGGATGCGGGCGTCATGCTGACGACCCTGGCGGTTGGTCTGGGTTCCGGCATCGGCGTCTACGGTCTTGCGGTATTCGCGACCATCTTTCTCATGGGCGTGCTCTGGGTGATCGAGTCGTTCGAACCGAGCGCGAAAAAGGAGTTCATCCTCGAGATCAAGGCGAAGGAAGTGGGCAAGCTGCAGCCCAGGATCGAAGCGGTGCTGCGCCGGCGGCGCGTCAGGTACGAGATTCGCGAGTCGGCGCCCGAGGAGCTGTCCTATTTCGTCCAGCTGCCGATGGAGGTGAAGACCGACGGCATCTCGGCCGAAGTCATGGCGATCGATCCCGACCCGGGCACCAGCGTGGAATGGAAGACCGAAGGAAAGAAGAAGGCGGCCTGAAGGAGCGCATGGAGCTGATCATTCAACCCAAGGACGGGCTGACGCCTCTCGTGTCGGCGATCAAGAAAGCCACCAAAGAGATCGACATCACGATTTTCCGCTTCGATCTGAGGGAGCTGCAGCGCGCGCTGGAGAGCGCGGTGACGCGCGGGGTGAAAGTGCACGCGCTCATCGCGCACACGTCGGGCGGCGGGGCCAAGCGGCTGCGCAAGCTCGAGCTCGAGCTGCTGGAGGCGGGCGTCACGGTGTCGCGGACCGACGACGATCTCCTGCGCTATCACAACAAGATGGTGCTGATCGATCGCGACACGCTGTACGCGCTCGGATTCAATTTCATGCGGCTCGACATCGAGAAGAGCCGAAGCATGGGCGTCGCCACCAGGAACAAGACGATCGTCTGCGAGGCCATCAGGCTGTTCGATGCCGACTCGACCCGTCAGCCTTACACGGCCGCCCACGATTCGCTGCTTGTGAGCCCTGAGAACGCCCGCACCGGGCTGGCGAAGTTCATCAAGGCCGCGAAGAAAGAGCTGCTGATCTACGACATGAAGGTCAGCGATCGGGCGATGATCAAGCTGTTGCAGGAGCGCGTGAAGGCCGGCGTCGACGTCCGCATCATCGGCAGAGTCGGCAAGAGATGCGAGGGGCTGACCGCGGAGAGGATGCCCGGAATGCGTCTGCACACGCGCGCGATGCTGCGCGACGGCCAGGAAATGTTTCTCGGCAGCATGAGCCTGCGCGCGCTCGAGCTCGACAAGCGCCGCGAAGTCGGCGTCATCGTGAAAGAGCGCGCCGCTGCGAAGCAGTTCAAGGAACTGTTCGAAGAAGACTGGTCGAAGACCGAGAGCGCAAAGAAGAAAGCCGAGAACGACAAGAAAGAAGAAAAGCGCGAGGCGGCCGCGGCCGCCTCATAAGCTCGCTCCTTAATTCTGGAAGCCGCCAAAGCTCCAGAACATGTGCACGCCCTCGCCGCCGCCAAACCCCACGTCCAAGCGTCCGACGGTTCTGCCTTTGCGCACGTAGCTGACGCTGAAGCCAGTGCTCGTCCGGAGATCCGAGAACAGCTCCGACGTTCGCGGCGCGACCTGGCCAGCGTCGACGAACACTGCTGGTGTGCACGTATTTGTGAACCGGAATCCGATACTCGGCCTGCATCAGCACGAGGTCGCGATCGCGGAACCGGTAGTTGCGGAATCCCCGCAGCGTTGCGCGTGTGCCGTCGCCCCCGAGCAGGTCGGGGCGAAACGACTTGAGCCCGCCGCCTCCACCGAGCGTATACAGCATGTAGAAGGGCACATCGGAGCCGGTGTTCGTTGAGGCCACGAAGCCGTGCAGCGTCAATCGCTGGCCCGGGCGGAATCCGGGAATGCGCTGCTGAACTTCGGTTTCCACGCGATGGAAATTGTGCGTGCCCGATGTGTGGTCGCGGACGGCCTCGAACGCGACTTGGTAGGCGCCGCGATAGGTTTCCGATTCGTCAAGTACGGCGGGATCGGCAACCGGATGCAGAAAGTCGACAAAGCCGCGATACCTGCCGAACGTCGGTTCGGCGCCGAAGCCGGGCACCGAGATTGGCGTGAAGACCTCTTCAATCGAATCGACCGACGGGCTCGAGCCAGGGCCGAGATCGGGCATGTATGCCGCGATGCTGCCGCCCACCCGAACGGCTCGAGCCGCCTGGAACCATCCGCGCGTACCGAAGGTCGTTTCGCGCAGGCGGAAGGCAGATCGATCGTCGGAGAGGCTCTGCGGCCCGATACCGTAATAGTCGAGCCTGCCCATGTGGCGCACGGCGCCGAACGCGCCGATCTGCGACCGGTTCGAGAGTGAACGGCGCCCGGCTTCTCCTTGGAGCGACCAGTATCGCCGCACCGTGACCATCGTTTCCGCCCGTTGATACCAGCGCGTGTCTTCAGGCGAGTCGTACCCGACGCCGACACCAAGGCCGCCTCCAGACGCGACACCGCCGACCACAGGATGTACCGGTTTGGAGAACGAATCGATGATGGCTTGGGCCCATCCGGGCACATTCCCGAAATCTCCGGACGGTCGAGGTCTGTGCGTTTTGCGCGACGGCCGTAAACGGCAGAAGCGTCACGCAGAGGAGGAAAGCGGCGGTTCTCATAAACCGGAACCATGCACGCGCCGTACCGTTCAGGTTGAACGGTGTTCGGACGCCCGTCCTGCCCCGTGGTACGTCCCTTGCCACTGAAGTTCGGGTCGTGTTCTTTAATCAAAGGAGAGAACCGTGAAATTCACCAAGAAGAACAAGAAGGAGCAGCCCGGCGACGTGCTCGGTGTGAGCAATCCCAGTGGGCCGAAGCTGCCACATCCACCATCCGATGGCAGCACACCGCGGGGCATCGAAGTGCGCGGCGAGCCAACGCGTCATTGGGGCATCGAGGATATTCCGCAGAGCGACGGCGCGACCGGCATCGACATGGGCGGCGGCGGCGATGGCACGCAGGTGAGGGCCGAGCAACCGCGTACCGAAGGTCGAAGACGAAGGCTAGACTGCTTCACCGAGGAGCGCGAGAAATTCTTCGCGCTCGAGACTGCCTTGCGCAAGGAGAGCCTCCGCCATGCCGTCGAGGACGGCGCGGCGGCGGCTCAGCGTGTCGACGGCGCTGTCGAACGCGCGCGTGAGCACCATCTGCACTTCCGCTTCTATTCTTCCCGTGACATCTTCGCTCCACTCAGTGGGCCCTGGATCACCTGCGCGGCGGTTCCGTCCGTCATTCTGATACGCGACCGGTCCCATCCCCGTTGACATGCCGAACTCGCAGATCATCCGGCGCGCCAATCCTGTCGCGCGCTCGAGATCGTTGGCGGCACCGGTCGAGAATTTCCCGAACGCGAGCTGCTCCGCGGCCCGGCCGCCCAGCAGCACAGCGAGTCGATCCAACAGCTCGTCTTCCTGCAGGAGGTTGCGATCTTCCGGAGTTTGCTGCATGTAGCCGAGCGCGGCGAGGCCGCGCGGAACGATCGACACTTTGTGCACGGGCTCGGCGCTCGCCGCGAGCTCGGCGACGATGGCGTGGCCGGCTTCGTGGAAGGCCACGATGCGGCGCTCTTTTGTGTTCGTGAGGCGGTTCTTCCGCTCGAGCCCGACGACCACGCGATCGATGGCGGCGTGCAGCTCGGGCATGCCGACTTCGGTTTTCTCGCCGCGCGCCGCAAGCAGCGCAGCTTCGTTGAGCACGTTCTCGAGGTCGGCGCCCACCATGCCCGGCGTGCGTCGCGCGACGTATTCGAGATCGACGTCGCCCGCGAGCTTCACTTTGCGCGCGTGCACCTGAAGGATGGCGTGGCGTCCGGTGCCGTCGGGCCGGTCGACGAGCACCTGGCGGTCGAAGCGTCCGGGCCGCAGCAGGGCGTTATCGAGAATCTCGGGCCGGTTCGTGGCGGCCAGCACGATGATGCCGTCGCGCGAGTCGAACCCGTCCATTTCGACGAGCAACTGATTCAGCGTCTGCTCGCGCTCGTCGGTACCGCCGCCGCTGTTCGCTCCCGATCGGCTCTTGCCGATGGCATCGATCTCGTCGATGAAGATAATCGCGGGCGCCTTCGACTTGGCCTGCTCGAACAGCTTGCGCACGCGCGACGCGCCGACGCCGACAAAGACCTCGATGAACTCCGAACCGCTCGCGGAGAAGAACGGCACTCCGGCTTCGCCGGCGACGGCGCGCGCCAGGAGCGTCTTGCCGGTGCCCGGAGGCCCGACGAGCAGCGCGCCCTTGGGGACGCGCGCGCCAAGCGATGCAAACTTCAACGGGCTGCGCAGGAACTTGACGATTTCCTCGAGCTCTTCTTTCGCTTCGTCAACACCCGCGACATCATCGAAACCCGTGTGCCCCGCCCCCTTTCTTGTCGCGCGTGCGGCGCCGGCCGCGCGTCAGCGCCGTCATCGACTTCACGGGGTTCATGCGCTTGTACGACATGCCGAGCACGATGACGAACGTAATGCCCGCGAGGATGCCGAGAATCAGCGCGATGTGCGATTCGTCCGACTTGATGCCTTCATACGTGATGTTCTTCGATTCGAGCAGCGGCACGATCGCATCGTTCGGGACGGGCGTGGCCACCCACATTTCGGGAGCGCCGGCCTGCCGCGCGCGTTCGGTGGGCAGCGCCTGCACCTCCATCGCGGAGATGCGCACTTCGCGCACGTCCCCTTTCACGATGTGCTGTTTCAGCGTGCTGTAGGGAATCTCAACGGTCTCTCTCGTATCGCACGACGCGGCACCGAGCGCCAGCGTGAGCACGAAGGGAGCCGCAAGTGAATGAGTCCAGCGCATGAAGAAGGTATCCTCGGGGCGGTAAGCACAACCCAGTTAATAGTTTAGCAAGGAGCTCCCCGAGGACCGAACGAAAAGCCTATTGAACAGTGTTCAGCGCCTTGGTGATGGCCGCGCGCAGCTCTGGCGCCTCGGGCGTCACTGCGCTCGGAAAGAAGGCGACAACTTTGCCGTCTTTCCCAATCACATATTTGCTGAAGTTCCACGCTGGCAGGTGACCGCTTGTGCCGAGGAACGTATAGATCGGCGACTGTCCGGCTCCCGGTCGAGTCGACAGCTTCGAGAACATGGGAAACGTGACCCCGTAATTCTTCCGGCAGAATTCGGCGATCTGCTGCGCGCTGCCGGGCTCCTGGCCGCCGAAGTCGTTGCTGGGAAAGCCGAGCACCGAAAACCCTTTCGGCGAAAGCTCGCGATGCAGTGCTTCGAGCCCTTCGTATTGCGGCGTGTACCCGCACTCGCTGGCGGTGTTCACGACGAGCGTCACCTTGCCGCGATACGTGGAGAGATCGGCAGGCTTGCCCTGCAGCGTGTCGGTCTTCAGATCGTAAAACGACGAGTTCTGTTGGGCGATCACTGGTACCGCTCATGATGACGGCGACGTTGAGGGCATGCAACGCAAACGTTCGGGTCATGGTCATCTCCCGAGTGTCGGCCTGAACTGTGGCGCGGCGCGCGCCTTCATCTTCTGCTCGATCGAAGACGCCAGCGCGATGATGCCGTTCTCGTCATACGCGCGTCCCATGATTGTAAGCCCGAGCGGGAGTCCCTGCACTCCGCCCACGGGCACGGTGATGCTGGGGGTGCCCGCGACCGCGGCCATGCCATAGCCCGCACCGACGAAATGATCGCCAAGCAGATGATCCGTGGGCCATGCCGGCGACATGCTCGGCGCGATGATGGCATCGAGGCGGTCGCGATCGAGCGCGGCCAACAGACCGTCCCTACCGGCGAGACGCCGCGCGTTGTCGCGCGCCTTACGATACGCCGGATCGGTGAGCGGGCCCTTCGCCTGCGCGCGTTCGAACAGCTCCTGTCCGAAGAAGGGCATCACTGTGTCGGCGTGCGCCTTGTTGAACGCGATGATCGCGTCGAGTGACGCATGCGGGGAGCCGGCGGCTTTCAAATACTGGTTCAGGCCGTCCTTGAATTCGTAGAGCAGCACCTCGATCTCCGCAGCGTCCCAATCGTTATACGTACCGATCTTGACGTCGACGATCGCGGCGCCTTCCGCTTTCATGACGTCGACCGCCTTGTTGAACGCCGCCTCGGCGTCGGGATGAAATCCCATCGCCTGCCTCAACAGGCCAATGCGTTTGCCTTTCAGCGACGCGTCGGGCGGTGATCCGTACTGCGCGGGAATTTTGCCCGCTGCGCCGCTGGCGGCTGGGTCGTGTTCGTCGACGCCTGCCAGCGCGGTCAGCAGCATCGCCGCATCGGCAACCGAACGCGCCATCGGCCCGGCCGTATCCTGCGACGCCGCAATCGGAATGATGCCGCGGCGGCTGACGACCCCGACCGTCGGCTTGATGCCGACCAGACCATTCACGGACGCGGGGCAGATGATGCTGCCGTCGGTTTCGGTTCCCACGCCGATCGACGCCAGGCTTGCGGCGATCGCGGCGCCCGTGCCCGAGCTCGAGCCGCAGGGATTGCGATCGAGCACGTACGGATTTCTCGTCTGTCCGCCGCGCGAGCTCCAGCCCGACGTGGATCGCGTCGAGCGGAAGTTCGCCCATTCGCTGAGGTTCGTCTTTCCGAGAATCACTGCGCCGGCATCGCGCAGGCGGCCGACGATGAACGCGTCTTCCTTTGGGCGGTTGTCGGCGAGCGCGAGGGAGCCGGCGGAGCTCACCATGCCCACGCTGTCGATGTTGTCTTTGATCAGAATCGGAATGCCGTGCAGTGGACTTCGTATTTTGCCGGCTTTGCGCTCGGCGTCGCGCGACTCCGCATCGGCCAGGGCCGTCGGGCTGATCTCGATGACCGCGTTCAGCATCGGCCCCGCATCGTCTATCTGACGGATGCGATCGAGATAGGCCTGCGTGAGCGCGCGCGAGGTGAGCGTGCCGGCGGCCATGCGATCGCGCGCGTCGGACGCGCTGAGCTCGACGACGTCGATGGCGGGTGCAGACTCGGCGGGGGGCGTCTCTGCCGAGGGGGGCGCAGCTTCGCGCACGCACGCGCCGATAAGAGCCAGCAGGAGAATAATTGGGATGAGGCGCATCGGGACATTATTGCCCGGCACCTATCAGGTGGCCCCAGGATTGCTCGGTGACTGTCGAACGGGGATTCAGGCTGTGCAGACGTGAGAAATGTTATGAAAATTCGAGTCATCATCCGCTGCTCGACTGTCACACCGGAAGCCGTGCGTCAGTCGATGTGCAATGTTTTTAAACAGATGCCGTGCCGCGTCGGCGGCCATCGCGCAGAGGTCGAGGTGACGACCGGCAGACTCGCGCTCAAATGCGCCCGCTGCGGGTGGGAATCTCCTGGGTGGACCATCGACCCGGCCCGCTCGAGCCGCATGGGGAGTGCATCACACGCGCGCGCCTGAAATGCGAAAGGTCAGCGGTCCATTCAGGCACCGTTGAGGCGCATATTCACGCGGCAATTCGAAGCAGCTTCATCAAGTTTCCGCTCAGGATTGCGACCTTGTCTGCGTCGCTGAGGAACGGCGCGTTAAGGACAAGATCAACCGTGACCGGCCAATTGAAGGGTACGTCTGTGCCGTAGACGATCTGACCGATGCCGACTTCGGCCACGAGATGCCGCAGCCCCTCCTCGGAGAACACCATCGTGTCGATCACGATCTGCGACCTCAAATACTCGCTCGGCTTTCGCTTGTTGGCGCAGTTCGCGTTGGCGCGTACCACGCACGCCGCTTCCGTCCGCCCGAGATACGACGGCAGGTAGCCGCCGGCGTGCGCCGCGCACACGCGGAGGCCGGGGAACTTGTCCAGCGTGCCGTCGAACATCAAACGCGACAGGAAGTACGTGGTTTCGAGCGGATTACCGATGATGTTGCCGAGATCGGCCCGCCCGCCCAATGCGCCCTCTTTAATGAGGTTGGTCGCGCCGCCGGGATGCATGACGACGAGTGCGCCGAGCGCTTCGGCCCTGGCCCAGAAGACGTCGTACTTCGGAAGTGAGAGGTCCTCGCCATTCACGTGACCACCGATCGAGGCGCCGCGCAAGCCAAGCCGCTTGATCCCGTCCTCGAGCTGCTCGGCCGCCAGATCGGGATGCTGCAACGCCACCGACGCCAACGCGACAAAGCGATCGGAGTGTGTCGTCACCCACGCTGCCAGTCCCTCGTTCTGTGCCTGAACGATCCGGCGTGCGAGGTCGCGATCGGCCGCGTACCACCAGAAGCCATTGATGGTGAGCGCCTGGACGTCGACGCCCTGCTGATCCATGACCTGTAGACGCTGCGGGCCGAGGATGTTGTTTCCAGCACCGCCGCCCATCTTGGCCAGTGGCGTGCCCTTGACGATTTCTTCGACAGGAATGACGCAGTGCGCGTGCCCGTCGATCACGCGGACGCGGCGGCCGCCCACCATCACCTGGCGTCGCGTCGTCTGACCCTGCAACGCAGTTACATAGGTGCCCGCCGTTCCGGCCACGACCGTCCTGAGAAAGTCTCGACGATTTGGCATGCGGGTATTGTCCGCCTATGAGCCGCGCCCGGCAACGGTCCCGTACACGAGTGGCTTGCCAACCGTAGCACGTTCGATGATGTTCAGGCCCACCTTCGCGCTTCGCGCTATGGTGGGCAACCTTCGCGTGGATGATGAGCGAAGATTGGTGCGGAAGCGGGGATTTGAACCCCGATGGGATTGCTCCCACTAGCTCCTGAGGCTAGCGCGTCTGCCAGTTCCGCCACTTCCGCAGTGGAGATCTTTTCCGAAGCAGGACAGACATTATATCGCACGCGAGGCAGGGCTAAAGCCCTGCGCCACCCGCCTTCGCTCGTCTAATCCGGCGCGCTTCGGCGCGGCAGGCTTTCGCGCCCTCGCACCCCTCGCACCCAACGCACTTATCATGTGCCTGTGACGCGCGCCACGCTGCTGTGGATTCTGCTCACGCTCTTTGCGTTTCGTGTGCTGGGCCAGTTGCTCGTCGTCATTGGCCTCGCGCCGATTCTGCCGCCCGTGAACGAGTGGCAATCGGGCCTGCTGCCGTATCCGTTGCTGCTTGCGTCGCAGATTGTGATTCTTGGTGTGCTTGCGACGGTGTGCGTCCAGTTCTCGCGAGGGAAGGGCTACGTCGTTCGTCCACACGCGTGGCTCGCGACGCCGCTGTGGATTGTCGGATGGGTCTACGCGGCCGGCATGTTCGTGCGATATGCGCTGCTGAGACGAGATGTCATCCCGGTCGTGTTTCATATCGTGCTCGCGGGCTTTCTGCTCGTGGTCGCGCACCATCACCGACGCTCACCTTGACATTCTATGTGAGTCCATTTATGGTTCGCCTAGAATGCCTACTAGAGACCGCGTCGAGCTCCTTCAGGGCACGCTCGACCTGCTGATCCTCCGCACTCTGCAATTCGGTCCCGCGCACGGACACGCGATTGCGACCGCCATCGAGCACACCTCCGAAGACGTACTGAAGGTGGAACAAGGCTCGCTGTACCCGGCGCTGCATCGCCTCATCAAGCGCGGCTGGGTCACCTTCGAGGAAGGGACGTCGGAAAACAACCGGAAGGCGAAATTCTATCGGCTCACGGCGAAGGGCAAGAAGCAGCTGACGATCGAGGCGTCGAAATGGGAGAAGCTCGCGCAGGCGATCGGCCGCGTGCTGAGACCGGCATGAAGCAACATCCGTTATCCGATCTCGACGCCGACATTCGCGATCACATCGAGCGCGCGACGCAGGACAACATCTCTCGCGGCATGTCAGCGGAGGACGCGCGCTTCGCCGCCCTTCGGAAATTCGGGAATGTCACGCTGGCCAGCGAAGAGGTGCGTGCCGTGTGGATTCCGGTGTGGCTCGATCAATTTCGCCAGGACGTCGGATATGCGGTGCGATCGATTCGCCGCGCGCCGAGCTTTGCCATTGTCGCCGTGCTTACCCTTGCGCTCGGCATCGGCGCGACGACGGCCATTTACAGCGTGGTCGACGCGATTCTCCTGCAGCCGCTGCCGTTCGCGAATTCTGATCGCATGGTCCGCCTCGTCGAGAATTACACGGCGGGCCTTTCGGGGCGGGTCTTTCAACGTGGGTTGCGGCGGGAGGAATTTCTCGACTGGCGTGCGCGCACCACGACGCTGTCCGATGTCGTGGCATTCACGGCATCTCAAATGACGGTGGGGACAGGCGAAGGCACCGCGCGCCTGTATGGCGGGTCGATCTCCGTCGAGACATTTGGACTCCTCGAGACGCGCGCGATGCTGGGACGAACCTTCGAACCCGGCGACGCGGGCAATCCGGACATCGTCGTTCTTGGTCACGAGACGTGGCGGCGGCTGTTCCAATCGGATCGCGATGTCGTCGGAAGAAACGTTAGTTCAAGGCGGGCCCCAGGGAAGAGCGCTGACGATCGTCGGTGTGCTGCCCGCCGGCTTCGAGTTTCCAACCGGGCCGATGGATTTCTACCTGCCGTACGACCCCTCGAGCGGGACGGCCAACGTCACGCTGATCGGCCGCTTGCGCCCTGGCGTATCGCAGCAGGCGGCTTTGGACGAAGCGAATGTGATTGGCAGAGCCATCCCACCGCGATCTGCGAATGCGCCTGCGGCCGGTGTCCCGCGATTCGAAGTGCAGGGCCTCAAAGACGAGATCGTCAAGGAGATGCGGCCGGCGCTGCGCATATTGCTCGCGGCTGCTGTTGTCGTGCTCATGATCGTGTGCGCGAATGTGGCAAATCTTCTGCTCGCTCGCGGCACGGCGAGGCAGCGCGAGATAGCCGTGCGATCGGCGATCGGCGCGAGTCGCGGGCGGATTCTCCGCCAGGTGCTGACCGAATGCCTCGTGCTGGCGATGGTGGGCGGCGCGCTTGGCGCGCTGCTCGCGGCAGGAGGCGTCTGGCTGGTGAAGGATCTCGCCACGATAGAAGTGCAGGGAATCTTCCGGAGAATATACGGCGCGACGATTCTGCCGCGCGGAAACGAAGTGGGCGTCGACCTGAAGGTCTTCGGCATGGCGTTTGGCATCGCGACACTCGCGTGCTTCATCTTTGGTCTTCTGCCTGCCTTGCACCTCTCTCGACAGAATCACGTTCAAGCGATGGGGACGCGAAGCGGAGGCGCCGGACGCGGGGAAGCGCGGCTTCGCGCGGTCCTGGTCGTTGGACAACTCGTGATGGCCACGACGCTGCTCGTGGGCGCCGGCCTGCTCATCCACAGCTTCGTCAAGCTGTCGACCGTCGACAAGGGCTACAACGCGGCCAACGTGCTCGCCTTGCAGCTCCTGTTTCCTGGCGACTATCCCATCGCGCGGAAAACCGAGGTTATCGAGACGATGTTGTCGCGGCTCCGCGCGAACCCTACTGTCGAACATGCGGGCTTTTCCCGGGCGGGCGTTCTCATCGGCGAAGAAATCCTCGTTGGCACGTTCGTGCCCCAGGGCCGCACGCTCGACGAGATGCGGACACAGCGAAACGAGCCACGTCTCCGATCGGTCAGCGAAGGATTCCTGCCGGCGATGGGCATCCGCTTCATCGGCGGGCGTGATTTCGCTGCGCCGGATCGTGCGAATGCTCCCGTGGTGGTCGTGCTCAACCGGGTCGCCGCAACCCAGCTCTTCGGCGCGAGAAATCCGGTTGGCGAGTACATGGAGTGGGTCCTCTCGAAGCAGCGCATGCAAGTGCAGGTTGTTGGGGTTGTCGACGAGCTGCGCAACGAATCGCTCGAGCACGAGCCGTTTCCAGAAGTGTTCGTGGACTACCGGCAGTTGCTGGTCGCTCTGGAGCGCGCGGGCGACCCATTGCCACAGCTGAATCAGACAACGTTGGGCATTCTTTCGTTTGCGATTCGCACCAGGGGTGAGCCGGACACCGCGATGAGCGCAGTCCGCCAGATCGTGCGGGCTGTCGATCCGAACGCCGGCATCGACGCGCTTATTCCCGTCGAGCAGCTCGTCTCGAGCTCCATCGCAAGGCCGCGCTTCTATGCAGTGCTGCTCGCAGTATTCGCCGGAGTCGCGGGATGCCTTGCGGCGATTGGCATTTACGGCGTGCTCGCCTATGCCGTGGTGCAGCGCACGCAGGAGATCGGCATCCGGATGGCGCTCGGCGCACAGCGTGCGCAAGTGCTGGCGCTCGTGCTTCGCAAAGGTCTGATGCTCACCGCGATCGGCATCGCCCTTGGCCTCGCCAGCGCGGCCGCAGGCGCGCGGCTGCTCGACGGCATGTTGTTCGGCATCACGCCGCTCGACGTGCAGACCTTCGTGGCGGTGTCCATCATGTTCAGCCTCGTCGCGATGCTCGCGTCGTACGTGCCGGCGAGACGCGCGACGAAAGTCAATCCGATCGTGGCGCTGCGAAATGACTGACTACCCACCACCAACCCTCAACCACCAACCTATTTGAGTCGCTTCAGCAATCCCCGCGCCTTTCTGAACCACGGACGCTCGCGCCGGCGGATGTAATCGGGCATCGTCGCTTTCTTGCGGAGAATTCGGTCGGCCCATTCGCGCGCTTCGTCCTTGCGGCCTTCTGCCGCCAGGAAGCACGCGTAGTTGTACTGAATCTCCGACAGCGTCGACACCTGAAGCGTCTCGGTGAATAGCGCGTCCGCCTTTTCGCGCTGACCGAGTTTGGCGAGGACGTGTGCGCGCAGTCCCGCTGCGCGCTGGTAGTCGGTACTTCGGCTCGCTCGCGACCACCCGCTCGAGGTCGGCCTCGGCGGCCTTGAAATCGTTCAGCGCGATTTCACACAGCGCCCGACGGTAGAACGGATCCGTTGATTCCGTTTTCGCGAGCACCCTGTCGAAGCACTGGCGCGCCCGCGCAAACTGCCCGTCGTCGAGATAGAGATCGCCGAGTTCCTCCCAGTTGCCAATCGATGGGTTGTCGAGGACGAGCCCTTCGAGCTGCTTGATGCGCTTTCGGCGCGGGAAGACCTGGAACGTTCCCCGCAGCAGGCCGGCGTCGGGAATGACTTCGACCATGATGTAAATCAGCGCGCCCACACCCCCGAACATGAGGATGATCCAGAGCCAGTACGTCTCGGGCCGGCGGCGCACGAAGTGCAGAATCGCCAGGGCTTGCAGGACGATGCCGTACGGGTAGATGAGCCCAAACACGGGCGCGACTATAAACCCACCAACCACTAACCGCCAACCACCAACCACCAACTACCAACCCATCGTGTAATCTGGGTGTAACTGAAGGAGTCCGCCATGGCCAAGCCCCGTCTGTTGAAGTTCGTACTGAGTCTCGTCATCCTGTTCTTCGTCGTCGGCGTCCTGGCCATCGTCGGCGCGTGGATGGTCATGTCGAGGGGGCCGTCGGTGCCCGACCACTCGACCCTGATCCTCCGTATTGGCGGGGAGTTGGTCGAGACGCAGCCCAACGACGTCGTCGGGCAGTTGACGGGCGGTGTTCGCGCGCAAACGGTGCGCAGCTACGTGGAGGCGCTACGGCGCGCGAAGGGGGATCCCCGTATCGACTCGGTGCTCATCATCCCCACGCCCATCCAGTCGCCGTACTGGGGAAAAGTTCAGGAGATCCGCGACGCGGTGCTCGATTTCCGCAAATCCGGCAAGCGCGTCTCGGCCTATCTCGAGTATGCCGGCGATCGCGAGTACTACCTGGCCACGGCAGCCGAGAAAATTTATCTGGTACCGACGAGCAGCCTCGACGTGACGGGCATCGCAACCTACGAGCTGTTTCTCAAGGGCACGCTCGACAAGATCGGCGCGCAAGCCGACTTCGAAAAAATCGGCGACTACAAGACCGCGCCCAACCAGCTGACGCAGACGACGTTTACGCCCCCTCATCGTGAGATGACGGAATCGATGACGCGCGACATGTACGAACAGCTCGTCCGTGGCATCGCCGACACCCGCAAGAAAACAGTGGAGGACGTGCGCGCGCTCGTCGACGAGGGCCCGTTCCTCGCCCGCGACGCGCACAAAGCCGGCCTGGTCGACGGGCTTGCGTACGAAGATCAACTCGACGATCACGGCGCCGTCAGCAAGAGCGGCACTGTGGAAGGGGAGTCGTACAGCCGGGCCCGGCGCAGCATGCTGCCCCGCGGCGCTCCGCGCATCGCCGTCATCTACGTGACCGGCATTATCAACTCCGGCGAGAGCGGGTTCGATCCACTCAACGGCGACGTTGCGGGATCGACGGGACTGGTCAAGGCGATTCGATCTGCTCGCGCCGACGACAGCGTGCGCGCGATTGTGGTGCGCATCGACAGCCCGGGAGGCTCGAGCATCGCGTCGGACGTGATCTGGCGCGAGCTGACCATCACGAAAAACGAGAAACCCGCGCGCCCGCTCGTCGCGTCGATGTCCGACCTCGCGGCGTCGGGCGGATATTACGTCGCGGTTGCCGCGCCCTCGATTGTGGCGCAGCCCGCCACGCTGACGGGTTCGATTGGCATTTACGGCGGCAAGTTCATCACCGGCGGCACCTACGACAAGCTCGGCGCGAACATCGAATCGGTCATCATCGGGCGCAACGCGGGACTCGTCTCGCCCGACAGGCCGTTCACCGACAGCGAGCGGCAGAAGCTGCGCGCGCAGATGCGCGACTTCTACGACGGATTCGTCCAGAAAGTCGCGACCTCCAGAAAGATGACGGTCGAGCGGGTGGATCAGTTGGCGCAGGGACGTGTGTGGACCGGCGCACAGGCGCAGCAGAACGGCCTGGTCGACGCGCTCGGCGGCCTCGATCGCGCCATCGCGCTCGCCAAGGAGCGCGCAGGCATATCGCCCGAGACCGACGTGGAAGTCGTCAGCTATCCGGCGCGCAAGAGCCTCGCGGAGCTGTTGGTCGAACAGCTGAGCGGCGGAACGACCGTCAGATCGAAGCCGTGGTCTCGATGGTGTCTGGACTGCGGACGGCCGAGCGGCGCGCGCTTGGGGTGCTTCTGGCTCCCGCAAGGCTGTTCAACCCTGGCGAGCCTTTAGTGTTAATGCCGATGAGTTTTCTTCGTTAACCAATCGCGCGTTTGAGGGCTTCGGGATCGACGTCGATCTTCATCTTCGTGCGCGCCTTTTCCATGTAGGTCTGGTAGAAGCGCGAGCGCCGCTCGCCGAGCATCTCCATCCGGAACTTGTCCTTCGCCATGGCGAAGTCGGCGGGGCTGACGTCCTGTCGCGACGCCACTTTCACGATGGCCGCGCCCTGCGGTGTCGGAATGGCGTTGCTGACGGTGCCGACGGCCGACGAAAACGCCACCGCTTCGATCTCGGGGCTGCGGCCGATGTTCGGAATGACGCCGTCGCGCGCGATCGGATTGGTCGTCACCGCCTCGAGCCCGGCGGCTTTCGCGGCCGCCTGGAAATTCGCCGCGGTCTTCAACTGCGCGGCCAGCGCGTCGGCGCGCTGCTTCGCCAGCACCACCGCGCGATCCTGAATCACATCGTCGCGCACGCGGCTGCGCACCTCGTCGAGTTTCGGCAGGTACGAGTCCTGGTTGCCTGACACGTAGAAGATGACGCGCCCGGTCGGCCCGGGAATCGGCTCGCTGACGGTGTTCTCCGCAAGATCGAACGCCGCCATCGACACAGGCGACTGCGGGCCCAGCCCGTCAATCATGCCGCCGCGCGCGAAAAATCCCGATTCTTCGATCCTGAGGCCGCGCGACGCCGCGGCTTTGTCGAGCGCCGCCGGCGTCCTGGCCTCGGCGGCCAACGCGTCGGCGTGCTGCGTGGCCTGCGCTTCGGCCTGCTCGCGCAGCAGCGTGCCCTCGATTTCCTTGTAGACGGCCGGGTCGCTCACGGGCCGCACGATGGCCGGCTTGCGATCGGTCATCTTGATGATGTGATAGCCGAACTCGGTCTTGACGAGATCGCTGATCTCGCCCGGCGTCAGCGCGAACGCGGCCGTATCGAACGCCGCCACCATCCGCCCGCGCCCGAAGTAGTCGAGGTCGCCGCCCTGTTGCGCGTTGGTCTCGTCCTGCGAATATTTCTTGGCGAGCGCCGCGAAATCGGCGCCCGACTTCGCTTCCTTCTGCACCTGCTCGGCCTGCGTGCGCACCGCGGCGTCGTCTTTGCCTTCGGTCGTCAGCAGGATGTGGCTCGCGCGAATCTGCTCGGGCGTCGTGTATTTGCCGAGCTGCTCGTTGTAGCTCCGCTCGACGTCTTCCTTCGACACCTTGATGGTCGCGGCCAGCTCGGCCGGATTAATCCGCACGTACTTGATCTTCCGGCGATCCGGGATGCGGTACCGTTCCTGGTTCTTGTCGTAGTGCCCCGAAATCTCCGCGTCGGTCGGAGTGACCTGCGTCTTGAAGTTGTCGGCGAGCACCGCGACGACGTCGAGCGTCACCTTTTCGTTGCGGCGTTTGTACTCGCGCTCGAGATCGGTGTCCGACACGGTCATCCACTCGGTGAGCCCGGCGCGGAACTTGTCGAGCATCAGGCTTTCGCGCACCGACTGCTCGAAATTTTCCGGCGTCATCGGGCGGTACCTGCCCGGCCAGGAGCTGGCGATAGCGCTGCTCGCCGATGAACTGTCCGTTCTCCTGCAGCCCCGGGATGGCGATAATCTGCGCCCGCACTTCGGCATCGCTCACAGTGATGCCGGCTCGCTCCGCCTCGGTCAATTCAGCTTTTTCCTGAATCATCTGCTGCAGGACCGTCTGGGGCACCTGCATCTGCTGCAGGATGTCGTCGGTCAGGTTGCCGCCGTAGCGAGGTGCGGTACGCCTGCACCTGAGCCAGGTAGCGGCGCCGGAAATCGGACACCGACACCTCCCTCGAATCGACGGTGGCCAGCCGGTCGGCGGACCCGCCGAACCCGATGTCGGGACCCGAGTTCGGGACGAAAAACCACGCCAAAGGCACTATGACAAGGGCAAGGCTCCATTTCAGCCAGCCGCTGTGGCGCCGCATCCGATCAAGCATGGTCATTACAGGTCAAGCCCCTCAGAAAAAACCGTGTGTGGCCGATAAGACAGTGAGTTGAAGCTGATTATCGTAGCATCGACTTAGATACGACGGGCAGCCGGCAGTTTTGGCCGGGTCGCCCGTGGTAATATTTAACTTGTACAGAAGGACTTAGCGGGAGTTTGCCTTTCTCACGAAGATGCCGGGAGCACCGCGCACCAATCCAGCCGCCCCCCGCGGCGCTCAGGCAGATCTGGCCGCTCGTCTTCGCCACGCGGCGACTGGTCTACAGGACCGGCTGAATCGCCGAGACACGCTCGTTGAGTTGATCCGGTCGGTCAACGCCACGGTGGATCCGCGCAAGGTGGCCGACGCACTGGCGGCCCAGGTGCACGGGTGGTTCCCCACGGCGTGCCTCGTGGTGGCGGTGCAGGATGGGTCGCAGCGTGCATCGCTCATCGCCGAGCGAGGACCGTGCGAGGCCTTTCACGAGGGGCTCGAGCGGGTCGCCCGATGGATTACCGAGCACAATGAAGAGTTCATGAGCGCGAGCCTCGCGACCGACGAACGTCTCACCGACGGCCCGGCCGTCACCGTGGCGGGGTTTCCGTTACGGTGCCGCGCGCAGACGATCGGCGCGCTAATCGTGCTCGACTCCGCGCCATCGTCGGAAGCTCCGAAGCTGCCGCCCGACGTGATGTCGGCGCTGCGTATCGTGCTCGAGGGCCCGGCGCTCGCGCTCGATACGACGCTGCATCTGCGGCGCGTCGAGGCAGCTGTCGGTGACCGACGATCTGACGAGCTTGTACAACTCGCGGTTCCTGAATCAGGTGCTGCGGCGCGAATCGAAGCGCGCCTCCCGTAGCGGGCGGCCGTTGTCGCTGTTGTTTCTCGATCTCGACGGGTTCAAGTCGGTGAACGATCGGCACGGGCATTTGTGCGGAAGCCGCGCGCTCGTCGAAGCCGCCAGCGTGATACGCGGGTGCGCGCGCGAGACCGACGTCACGGCGCGCTTCGGCGGCGACGAGTTTGCATTAGTGCTGCCCGATACGGGCAGCGAGGGCGCTGTCGCGGTGGCCGAGCGCGTGCGCGAGCGCATTTGCGCGCACTCGTTCCTGAAGGCCAGCGACGGCCTCGACATTCGCTTGACGGCATCGATCGGCGTCGCGACGCTGCCCGATGTCGCGGCCTCGGCCGAGGAATTGATCAAGGCGGCCGACATCGCCATGTACCGCGTGAAAGAGCAGGGCAAGAACGGCGTCTTTCTCGCGGTCGATCTGATTTAGATCACTTAAGGAGCCTATGAGTCTTCGTTCGGTCTTCTCACTCTTCTCGAGCGATCTCGCGATCGACCTCGGCACGGCCAACACCTGCGTGTACGCGCGCGGGAAAGGCATCGTGGTCAACGAGCCGTCGATCGTGGCGATTAACAAGCTGAACGGGCGCGTCGAGGCGGTCGGGCGCGACGCCAAGGAGATGCTCGGCCGCACGCCGGGCAACATCGTGGCGATCAAGCCGATGAAGGACGGCGTGATCGCCGACTTCGAAGTCACCGAGAAGATGCTCACCTACTTCATCAAGAAAGCGCACAACCGCAACGTCTGGGTGCGGCCGCGCATCGTCATCGGCGTGCCGTCGGAGATTACGCAGGTCGAGAAGCGCGCCGTGAAAGACAGCGCGTATCGCGCCAAGGCGAGCGAAGTGCATCTGGTGGAAGAGGCGATGGCCGCGGCGATTGGCGCGGGCATGCCGATTACCGAGCCCTCGGGCAACATGATCGTCGACATCGGCGGCGGCACGACCGACATCGCCGTCATCTCGCTCGCCGGCATCGTCTACAGCAAGGCGGTGCGCGTCGCGGGCAACGAGATGGACGAGGCGATCATTCAGTACATCCGGAAGACCTACAACCTGCTCATCGGCGAGCGCACGGCCGAGCAAATCAAGATTGAGATCGGCTCCGCGTATCCGCTCGAAGAGCGGATGACGATGGAGATCAAAGGGCGGCATTTAATCGAGGGCGTGCCCAAGACCATCACGATTACCGACGAGGAGATTCGCGAGGCGCTCACCGAAACGGTCAACGTCATCGTCGACGCCGTGCGCGTCGCGCTCGAGCGCACGCCGCCGGAACTCTCGGCCGACATCGTCGACCGCGGCATCGTGCTCACCGGCGGCGGGTCCATGCTGAAGAACCTCGACAAACGTTTGCGGGAAGAAACCGGCCTGCCGCTGGCGATGGCGGAAGATCCGCTGTCGTCGGTCGTGCTCGGCGCCGGCAAGATGCTCTCGGACTTCAATCTGTTGCGGAAGATTTCCATCGATTAGGACCTCTTGCAGGGAATGCCCGTCACCGATTTCCGTCAGCGCACGGCAGTGCTCTTCATCGCTGTGGTGCTGGGGCACATCATCCTCATCTCCGCGCAGGTCAACTCACGCGGCGGCGTGCCGCTGCTCGAGGTGGTCACCTTCGGCGCGTTCGCCGAGGTGCAGCGCGGCGCCGCGGGCATCACCGGCGGCATTCGCGACACCTGGAGCGGCTATGGAGATCTTCGCGGCGTCCGCGCCGAGAACGATGAGCTGAAGCGGCAGCTCGGCGAGCTGCAGGTGCAGTTCCAGCAGGAGCGCGGGCGCGCCGAGCGTGCGCGGCAGCTGGAGCAGCTGCTCGGATTCCAGCAGAATCTGCGGGTCGAGACGATTCCGGCGAGCGTGATCGGCGCCAGCGCCAGCCTCGAGTTTCGCGGCATCACGATCGACAGGGGATCGAACGCGGGCGTCACGGCGAACATGGCCGTCATCGCATCCGAACGGTCTTGTCGGACGCATCGTCACGCCGACCGTGCATGCCTCGAAGGTGCAGCTGCTGACCGATCAGAACGCCGCCGCCGGTGCGCTCGTGGAGCGGTCGCGCGCGCAGGGCATCGTCAAGGGCCCCGCGAAGGAAGGCGTGCTGGCGATGGAGTTCGTCCTCGCGACAGCGGACATCAAGGTCGGCGACACCATCGTGACGTCAGGCATCGACGGCATTTATCCGAAAGGGTTCGTCATCGGAAAAGTCGAGAAGGTCGACAACAGCAACGGCATCTATAAGGCCGATCGTCGTCCGTCCGTCGGTTGAGTTCACCGGGCTGGAGGAAGTGCTGGTCGTCAAGACGCCGCCGGCGCCGGGTGCGCAGGGCGAGGAGCGCCCGTGAGGGCTGTTGGCATTGGCCTGGTCATCATCGTCGCGCTTGCGCTGCAGACCTCGCTTGCACGGTTTTTGACGCCCGGCGGCGGGCTCGTCGATCTGGTGTTCGTGGCGGTCGTGTTCATCGCCCTGAGCAGCGGGCCGACCGCCGGGATGATTGCCGGCGCGGTGGCGGGATTGTCGCAGGACGCGCTGGCGGCATCGGGCACGCTCAACGTGGTCATCGGAGCGCGGTGCCGTCGAGTACGCAAAGCATCATCGGCATCGGCAGCCTGGCGAAGACCGTCGTGGGCTTTTTTGCCGGGATTGTCGGCAGCCAGTTCATCGTGGCCCGGCCGCTCCCCAGGGCGCTCGTGTTCTTCACAGCGACGGTCACCCATGCGATCATATTTGTGGGGCTGTATCGCGTGATCGACCGGGGCTATACAGCAGGCCACCGTCGGCGCAGTCCTCAGCCAGGCGGGCGCGAACGCGCTCGTCGGCGTGCTGGTGTTTCAGATAGCCGATTTCCTGCCGATTTTCGTTGACCGCCGGCGGTCGATGGGCGGCGGGATGCGCATCAACCGACGGCTCGATTAGAGCAAAGAGCAGAGAGCTAGCAATGGCGGAATTCTCGGCACCAATTGAAGATCGGCGCAGCGTCACGATTCGTCTCGTCGTGCTGCAGGTGGGCTGTGCCGTCGTGTTCACGATCCTCGCTTTCAGTTTCTGGTACCTCCAGGTCGTCCAAAACGAGAAGTTCAGGGCGCTCGCCGAGAACAATCACCAGCGCACGATTGCGCTGCGCGCGCCACGCGGAGTGATGCTCGATCGCAACGGCGCGGTGCTCGTCGAAAACCGCAGCTCGTTCACCATCTCCATCGTCCGCGAGCACACCAAGGATCTCGACGGCCACGGTTCGCAGGCTGTCGCAGGTCGCGGGCCTCGATCCGAAGCACGTGCAGGATGTCGTCAACCGGCATCGCAGCGAGCCCACCTACCGCCCCATCGTCATCGTCGACGATGCGTCGCTTCCACAGGTGGCCGCCATCCTTGCGCGAAAGGCAGAAATGCCCGACGTGCAGGTCGACGAGGTCCCGACGCGGCAATATCCGGCGGACTCATTTGCGGCGCACCTGTTCGGGTACGTCGGCGAAGCGAGCGAAGGACAGGTCACGAGCGATGGCCTGCACAGCGGCGCCATCGTCGGGCAGGCCGGCGTCGAGAAGACTTACAACAAACTGTTGATGGGCGAGGACGGTGCGAAGGTCGTGGTCGTCAACAGCGTGGGGCGCGAAATGGAAACGGTAGACGCGCTGTCGTTTCGCCCGAACGAAGGCCGCCGCGTCCAGTTGACGATCGACATCGACCTGCAGCGCGCGGCGGAACAGGCGTTCAAGGCAAGCGGGTTCAACGGCGCGGCGGTGGTGATGGATCCGCGAACGGGCGAGGTGCTCGCGTTTACGAGCCGTCCCGGCTACGACCCGAACGATTTTGCCGCGGGCGTCGAACGCGCAACCTGGAACGGCCTGCTCAACGACCCGCTGAAGCCGCTTCAGAATCGCGCGATACAGGGACTCTATTCGCCAGGTTCCACGTTCAAGATCGTCGTTGCCCTCGCCGGATTGGAAGAAGGGGTCATCTCACCTGACTTTCGAGTGTCGTGCGGCGGTGGCGGCACCTTCTATGGGCGCTTCTTCCAGTGCCTGAAGGCGCCACGGATCGCTCGACCTGCGCCGGGGCGATCGAGCAATCGTGCAACACCTACTTCTACACCGTCGGCAACATGCTCGGCGTCGACAAGATCCATAAGTGGGCGACCCTTCTTGGACTCGGCGAGAAGACCGGCATCGATCTGCCGAACGAAGTGAGCGGCCTCGTGCCGTCCACCGAATGGAAGCGGCGCCGCTACAACGAGAAGTGGTACGCGGGCGAGACGATCTCGGTCGCGATCGGGCAGGGGCAGGTGTCCATCACGCCGGTCTCACTCGCTGTGATGATGTCGACCGTCGCGAATGGCGGAACTCGGTTCGTGCCGCAGCTGCTGAAGGCCGTCGACGAGGGCAACGGATGGAAGCCCGTTCAGCCCGCGCCGCCGAAATCGCGCGTGCAGTTGAAGCCTGAAACAATCGCGGCGTTGCATGACGGACTGTTCCTTGTTGTGAATGGGGCGGGTACCGGCTGGCCGCGCGCGCCTTCCCGGCAGAGATGTGTCGGGCAAGACCGGTACGGCGCAGGTCATCTCGCTGAGCGGAGGGCGGCAGGCCGTCGGCCGGACCGACCTCGACCTGCGCGACCATGGTTGGTTTGTATTCTTCGCTCCCAAGGACAATCCGGAAATCGCGGGTGTGGTGTTTACGGAGCATTCCGCATCCAGCGGGAATTCCACGCCGATTGCGAAGTACGTGCTCGAGACGTATTTCAACAAGAAGGAAGGTAAACCGGCGCCGGAACTGGCCCTTCCACCACCCATTCTCAGCGTGCGGCCGCAAGGGCGGCCGCGTCCATCCGGTCCGGTCGTGCAGGTGCCCGTAACTGGCCGGCAGCGCGGAGCGGCGAACTGACATGTTCGAACGACGCCTATATCTGCACATCGACTGGCTCCTCTTCGCGGCCATCGCGTGTCTGTCAATGATCGGCATCGCGATGATCTACAGCACCACCAACGCCTGGCGGCTGCCGACGACGCAGATGTACGCGATCGTCATCGGGTCGATCGCGTTCGTGATTTGCCTGACCATCGACTATCGCGCGCTGACCGATAAATCGCACTTCATCTACCTGGGGCTCCTTGCACTGCTCATCTACGTGCTGTTCTTCGGCACGTCGGCCGGCGGCGCCCGCCGCTGGATTTCGCTGGGAGCCTTCAACCTTCAGCCCTCTGAGTTCGCCAAGGTCGGCGTGGCGCTCGTGCTCGCGAAGTTCTTCGGCGAGAACCGGCGCGGCGCACCGACGACAGGCGACCTGCTCATCGCGGGGCTTCTGGCGGGGATTCCGCTCATCCTCATCGCGCGCGAGCCCGATCTCGGGACCGCGGTGACGCTGCTTCCCATCTATCTCGGCATTGCGTACGTCGCCGGCATGCGGCTGCGCATCATCGGCATCCTCGCGGTCGTCGCCATCGTCACCGTGCCGATCGCATGGAATTTCGCCCTCAAGCCGTACCAGAAAAGCCGCGTCGAGACGTTTCTCGATCCGTCCCAGGATCCGAAAGGCGCCGGCTATCAGCAGATCCAGGCGCAAATCACCGTCGGATCCGGCGGCTTGACCGGCAAAGGCTACCGAAGGGGCACGCAGGGGCAGCTCAGGTTCCTGCCGGTCGCCCACAACGATTTCATTTTTTCCGCGCTTGCCGAGGAACAGGGCTTTGTCGGCGTGCTGTTTGTGCTCGGCCTGTATCTGATCGTGATCTGGCGCTCGCTCGAGGCAGCGCGTCTCGCCAAAGATCGGCTGGGCGTCTATCTCGTGATGGGGCTGATGTCCAGCTTCACGTTCCAGGTGATTTACAACATAACGATGTCGGCCGGCCTCGCGCCGGTCAAGGGTTTGACGCTTCCGCTGTTGAGTTACGGCGGGTCGTCGATGATCGCCACGCTGGCGAGCTTCGGCCTGATCCTCAACGTGCGGATGCGTCGGTTCACTAACTAACCCGGATTGGTAACTATGAGCAACGCTTTGCGAAAATTACTGCACGTCCTTCGCGCGCTCTGCTCGTCTGTCTCCGCCGATCCGGAATGGAGCTTCGCGAATGCAGAAGGAAATGATCATCTCGGCCGGCGGGCACGAGACGATGGTCGCCATTCTCGAGGAGGATCTCGTCACCGAGATTTTCGTCGAGCGGGAGCGGCATCGAGGGGTCGTCGGCAACATCTACAAGGGCCGGGTATCGAAAGTGCTGCCCGGCATGCAATGCGCGTTCATTGATCTCGGCTTAGAGCGCGACGGCTTCCTGTACGTCTCGGACGTCGTCAACACGATCGAAGAGTTCGATCGCCTCGATTCCGACGACGAGGACGACGCCGGGAACGGCAAGGCGGGCGGCGGCGATCGGGGCAAGGGCCGCGACCGCGGGCCACAGCCGAAAATCGAGGAGCTCCTCAAGGAAGGCCAGGAAATCGTCGTCCAGGTCGCCAAGGAGCCGCTGGGCACCAAGGGCGCGCGGCTGACGTCGCACGCGACGCTCGCCGGGCGGTTTCTCGTCTTCATGCCGACGGTCGATCACGTCGGCGTGTCCCGCAAGATCGAATCTCGCGACGAGCGCAACCGCCTGCGCGGCATCGTCAAGAAGTTCCGCGAGGAGCATGGCTTCGGCGGCGGCGTCATCATCCGCACCGCGGCCGGCGGGCGCCCCGAGGCCGACATCCTGAGCGACCTCGACTACTTCAACGGCATCTGGAAGGAAACACGCCACAAGTTCGAGTCGTCTCGCGCTCCTGCCGTGATCTACCGCGAGCAGAGCCTCGTGGCCAAGCTGCTGCGCGACCTGCTGACCGAAGAGTTTTCCGGCGATCCGGATCGACAACCCGCAGGAACACCGCCATGTGATGGAGCTGATCGCGCGCATCATGCCGAACCTGGCCTCGCGCGTGAAGCTCTACACGAAGGACTATCCAATCTTCGAGGAGTACGGCGTCCAGGCCGAGATCGACAAGGCGCTCAAGAGCAAGGTGTGGCTCAAGTCGGGAGGATCGATCGTGATCAACCAGACCGAGGCGCTCGTCGCGATCGACGTCAACACGGGCCGCTACGTCGGCAAGCGCACCGGGCGGCTCGAAGACACGATCGTGAAGACCAACCTGGAGGCGGTGAAGGAGATCGTGCGGCAGATCCGGCTGCGCGACCTCGGCGGCATCATCGTGCTCGACTTCATCGACATGGAAGAGCGGAAGAACCGGCAGAAGGTGTTCCAGGCGGTGGAGCTGGAAGTGAAGAAGGATCGCTCGCCGTCGAAGATGCTGCAGGTGTCGGACTTCGGGCTCGTCATCCTGACGCGGAAGCGCGTGAAGCAGAGCCTCGAGCGCGTGCTGACCGAGCCGTGCCCGTATTGCACCGGCACCGGCACCATCAAGTCGAGCTCGACGATCTGCTACGAGATTCTGTCGGAGGTGAAGAAGATCGGCGCCGATCTCAACGGCGGCGGCGTGGTGTTGCGCGTCAACCCCGAGATCGCGCGCGCGTTGAAGGAAGAGGAGCGCGCGGTCATGGCCGATCTGAAAAACGCCCTCGGCAAGGACGTGATCGATCCGGCCGGATACGCACCTGCACCACGAGCAGTTCGATTTGATGTCGATGACAGATCGGTATAGTCGCGCGAACTGATGGTTGGCGGTTGGTTGTGAGTGGCCGTTCCACCCACCAACCACTAACCACCAACCACGCACGTTAGGGAGCGGTCGTTTCGGCGCTCAGACGCTTGCGGAGCCGCTCGCGGGCGCCCTCGACATATCGGCGGCACGCGGTTGGGTCGATCATCGAGCCCGCGCCGCCTCCGGCTGCGCGTCGCTCTACCCGCTGCCACAATCCCGACGCCTCGGGATGGGGCGTCAGCAGAATGCTGCACTTGAAGCTCTCCAGCCTCTTGAAGCTCTTTTCGAAATCCGCGACGGCATTCGGATACTGCCGGGTGCGCGTAAACAGGAACCCGTCGGCCGATACGGCGGTCAGGCTGTCTGCGTACACAAAGTCGGCGCAGTCAGCACCGGCACAGGACCGCCACGTCCAACTGGTGCCGCCCGGTGTGTGCCCGGGAGTCTCGTGCGCCGTTATGGCCAGCGGCCCGACACGCAGGGTCTCTCTGTCGCTGACAGTTCTTACCTTCGTGATCGGTGCAATCAGTGGAACGACTCCAAATTGCGGATCGCTCGGCGGCACCACTCCCGATGTCAGCACTGATGCGCTCCACGCCGTTGCTGCGACCGTGGCGCCCGACAGTCGCTGCAGCGTGGCAATGCCGCCGGCATGATCGAAATGGACGTGTGAATTCACGATGAGACGGATGTCCTCGACCTTGAAGCCGAGGGCGCGCACGCTCGCTGCGATGGCAGCGGCCGATTCCGGCAGCGCACCGTCGATCAACACGTGACCCTGCCCGGATGTGATGAGGATCGCGCTCAGCCCGCGAGGACCGACGTAATACGCGTTGGCAAAGATCTGAAACGGCGCCTGTGGGCGATTCCACTCGGCGCAGGCTTCGCACGGTGACAGTGGTCCGCTGCGCCAGAGCCTGCGGGAAACATGAAGAGCGCCAGTAGCACAGTGGTGTGACGGTTACGGCATCGAATCGCGTTGAGCATGAGGAAATCTTCCCACGTACAACGGTCCCGTAAATGCGTGGCAAAGATTTCACCGCGTCTGATGGCAGATGTCTGCAACCTGGGCCCGTGAGACGCACGATTGGCGGCCCGTTTGACGCGGCACGCAATTTTCAGAGACAGGTGCACGATGGAATCGGGCACCAAAATCGCTGAACGGATCGAGGAAGCACTTCGGGAGATAGCTGTGCTGTTCATCGCGTTGGCGCCGCTCGACGTATTTCTTGCTGAAGGCACACCACAAGCGGTGCGCAATGGCTTGATTTTCGTTGGCGTCGGCCTGATGATATTTGTGGTGACGTTGTACGTGGAAAGGAAGCGGTCCAGTGGATGATTTTCTCATCGTCATGAGCGCCGTTGTGTTTGTCTGTCTCAGCGGCGCCGGCTACGCCCTGTGGGTTGGCCGCAAGCGCGATTCGAAACGGCCTCATTGAGCTATGTAGACAGCGCTCGTCGCGAGCGTCATCCCCGCGTGGCGCGCCGCCACACTCGACCCGCTCGTCGCGCTGCGGGCCGATTAAAATTCAACAGGAGAGTAGGAGGCTAGGAGAATTCTTTCGAAAAGGTATTTCTCCTAATCTCCTATTCTCCTGTTCAAGGTTCTACAGGCTCAGCCAATAGTTCAGCTTCACCACGAACACATGATCTCCAGGCGCCCGGAAGGCTGACCCGAGATCGCGCCCGGGTGAGAACATGCCGGCACGTTCGGTGTCAGAGGTCGCCATGTTCCACACGACGTACAGCGTGCTGCCCCTGATGTATTCCCACCGAAGGACGACGTTGCCGCGCAGCGATTTGCGGTTGAAGTCCGGATCGTCTTCGAGTGCCACCGATGTGAAATCGAACGACTTCGCCCTGGCGAGCTTGCGGATGTCGTAGTAGTCGCCGACCGCGACGAAGGGCTGCAGGAACGCCTCGAGCGTCATGTCGCGGGAGAACGCGTAGGTGACCCTGCCGGTGATGTTCACGACGTTCCGCTTCAGCCGGCCGTAGACGTTGTCCTCGACGCCGTCACCGTCGGCGTCGGTGTTCTCGATCCATTGCGCGCTGTCACGAGCCGTCGTGTAGTTGAGGCTGATGTTCGACTGGAGACGGCCCGACGGCTGCAGCCGCAGGTTCGCGTTGAAGTTTTTCTGCACGCCGCCGGCGCTGTCGTTGTTGCCTGAGTGTTGCAGGCCGAACCCCCATCGCTTGCGCGAGTCGCTGTTGACGTTGAAAAAGTAGAAGTTTCTCGCAGGCTTCACGATTGGCGGCCCGCCGCGGGTATCGAGATCGTCGTAGAACTCGAAGTTGCGATCGCCGCCGTAGTTGATGCTCCAGTAGTTGCGCAGCTGCATCCCGACATACCAGTTGATGTTCTCGAAGATAGACAGCCCGTCCTCGTTCCACTGCCTGTTGGCGTAGAAAACCACGTCCGTCCGGCGCGAGAACTTCCACGGGTCGGCTTGCGTCACGCGCAGCCCGCCGTACAGCCAGTCCTTGTTCGGACGCCCGTTGAGGAATCCGAGATCCGTGTTGCGGAAGTTCTTGCCGAAATGATCGTAGTGCGCGTCGAAGCCCCAGCTTTTCCCAACGTAGCTGAGGTCTGTGGCGCCGCCGATGGCGGTCTTCTGCGCGCCGTCAATCGGCGCGTGCGTGGCGACCCACTGGCCGTTCAAGATGTAGAGATTCTTGTTCCAGCGGATGTTGAAGTCGCCGCCGGCTGTGAACGCGTCGAGGTCCTTTTCGCGGACGACGGCGGTTGCGATGGCGCCGACGTTCGACGTGCCGTTCAGGATGTCGCGCTGCACCCGGCCCACGCCGAACGCCGTCCGCGGCTCGATCAGTTTTCGCGCGGTCGAGACGGTCTCCTCGCCGTCGGCATTCGTCGACGTCGTCTCGACGATTCCGTATTCACGAGCCGTCAGAGCGGTGAGTCCGCCGAACGTCCAGCCTGATGCTTTGCCGGTCACCTTCGCCGCTCCGAGAATCGTCGTCTGGCCGGGCTTGCTCACCAGTTCCTCGTTGTCGCCGAGCTCGAGACGCCCGGGCGCTTGCCCGATACGGCGCGAATGGAACATCGGGAACCGTCCGAACGCCGGGGCCAACGCCCGGCTGTCCTCGAGAAAGAACGGGCGCTTTTCCGGGAAGAACGTTTCGAAGACCGACAGGTTCAGCACAGCCGGGTCGAGCTCGACCTGACCGAAGTCGGGATTGATGGTCGCCGAGAGCGTCGTCGACGTCCCCAGGCCGACGCGCATATCGAGGCCGCCATCGAAACCGACATCGTTGCCGCCATCGGAGGCGTGCTCGCTTTTGGCGAGGCTGAAGGGCAGCAGCTCGACGCGGCGGGGCGGCGACAGGCGGTCGTCGAACGTCAGATGCCCGAAGCGGGAGACGAACCCCTGCGTGCCTCGCGGCGCGGCGTTCCACAGATCCGTCTCGCCTGTCGCGCGCACGTCACGCCGCACCTGGAATCCCCAGACGCTGCGCTCGCTCCTCGGTCATCGAGAACCGGATTTGTGAGAACGGGATTCTGAACTCGGCATTCCATCCCGCCGAGGTGACCGCTGTCGCGACTTCCCACACGGCCTCGTAGTCGGCATCCTCGCGCGTGTCGTTGAAGAGCGAATAATCGCTCTGCACGCCGGAGGGATTCGTGGCGAACGCGTAGCCGGTCAGGCGGTCATGGCGCGGATCGAGCGCGATCGTGATTCTGTCGCTCGCGGGGATGCTGCCGCGGCGTCCGAGCCCCGCGCTGATCGGTCGCGGGATCGGCGGTGAAACAGCGAACGGCGACGTAGAGGTAGCGATCGTCGTAGGCGACCTGCACCACCGTGCGCTCGCGCGGCGCCGCCATATTGTCGGGTTCCTGCTGCGTGAAGTCGTCGATGGAGGCTGCGCCCAGCCAGATCTCTTCGTCGATCAGACCATCAAGCTTGGGGGACTCGCCGGCAATGCGGAACGCCCTGAGCTCTTTGCCTTGAGCCGAATCCTGCGCATGAGCAACGCGCGCGATCCCGAACGCCGACACCAACAACGTGAGAAAACACAAACGCCGCCGCATGAGGGACCCTATCTCCGTGTGACGGTCAGATTGCCGTCGAAGGTCTGCAGGCGCAGGCTCGAGCTGCCGTCGCCGTAGGTGCCGCGCACCGAGCGCGGGCCGCGGTCGTTGTCGCGAATCGGTCCTTCGCTCTTGATCGGGAAAGTCGACGCGGATGCGGCCGTTGAAGGTATGCGCCTCGAGCTCGAACCCGGGCTGCTCGGGCAGCGACAGGTTGATGTCGCCCGAGTGCGACTCGATTTCGTAGCGCCCGCCCTTCACCAGGCTCGTCTGCAGATCGAGGTCGCCGTCGAGCGTCCTGATGTGCGCGCGATCGCCCGACCATCCGCTGATGCGCACGTCGCCGTTGATCGTGTTCACGTCGAGCGCGCGCGTCGTGAGCGTCTGCACCAGCAGGTCGCCGTTGACGGTGGACAGCGACAACTGCGCGTCCGCCCCTCCGTTGGTGATCGTGATGCCGCCGGAGACCGTCTTGACCGCGGCAAGCCGCGACGTGCCTTCGAGCGCGAGATTGCCGCTCACGCCCTGCACCCGGACCTCGCCTTTGACGTTCGTCACTCTGCATGTCGCCGGAGACGGTGCGCAGATCGACCGTCGTATCGGCCGGCACCTTCACGTTGAACTCGACATCGACGCGGCGCGCATCCCCGTCGTCGCCGTGCTCGACGCGCAGTTCGACGCGGTTGCCGGTCGCGTATGCTTCGATGAGCGCATCCGGCCAGCCGCCGCTTCGCCTGTTCGGCATTGGGCCCCCATGCGTGCTTCAGCGCCTCGACCTCGATGCGCTCGCCGCTCACGGCTGGTTATTTGAACGTTTCCAGACGATGTTCGAGAGCATCAGCGTCGCGCTTTTGCCGACGGGAAACGCGCGCGAGAACGGTTCAGTCGCTTCCACCCAGCCGTCCGGGACGCGCCGCCTATCGCGCTCGCGCGGCTTCTCGCGGGGGTCGCGGGGCGGCACTGGCGGCACCGGCGGTATCGGAAACTGCAGCGCCATGATCTGTTCGGGTGCAATGGGTGCAATGGGTGCAATGGGTGCGATAGGTGCGAGAGGTGCGTCAGGTGCGTTGGGTGCGCTAGGTGCGTTGGGTGCGCTGGGTGCGTTGGGTGCGATAGGTGCGATAGGTGCGGGCGCCTGTGATAACACGGCACCGGCGAGCATCAGGGACGCGATGGACGTCATCATATCTGCGGTTCCTCTCAGGACCTTGCGTTCATGAGCGAGACGGTTTCCTGCAGCAGCGCGACCTTCATGCGGAGCGCTTCGAGCAGGCTGGTCTGCGCGACAAACGAGCTTGGGTCGGATTTCAACGCGGCGCGGCTATCGTCGATGGCGCGATCGATCGACTTCAGGCTCTGCGCGATCTCGGCGGCGACCGAAGGGTCGAGCGCGCTGTCTCGCGCGACGGTCAGCTGTTCGAGCGCGGTGATGGCATTTTGATAGTGCTGTTCGGCGAGCTGCAGCTCCGAGGCGGCGTTCCGCACGAGGTCTGACGCGGTTCCGTCGCTGCCGCCCCGATTCGTACTGGATGCGAACCATGCGGCCGCGCCCATCATCATCACCAGCGCGGCGGCGGCTGCAAGGGCACCCCAACGCGGCTGCCGCGTTGGGGACCCCGCCAGCTGCGGCCAGTTGGACACCCACCGGCTCCGCCCGAATCGCGAAGCCGCCACGTCGGGGCCGTCCACTTTTGCCGCGATCGCCTTCCACAGTTCCGGCGAAGGGGTACGCCGGTCCAGTGTCGCCGCCGCCGCGCGGATCTCCTTCAAATCGTTCAGCAGCTCGCGGCATGCCGCGCAGTCACCGCAGTGCGCGTCGATCTGCGCCTGCCGCTCTGCGTCGAGCGTCCCCTCCACCGCGTCGCCGAGCCATTCATTGCACTGTTCGCACGTCATACGGCTGCCGTCAGATGCGCCCGCAACCTGAGGCGGGCTTTGTGAACCTGCGATTTCGAGGTGCCCTCGCTGATGCCGAGGATCGTCGCGACCTCGTGATGCTGAAATCCTTCGACGTCGTGCAGGACGAACACCGCGCGCGCCCCTTCGGGCAGCCGCGCGATGGCCCGTTCGAGATCGAGCCGTTTGACTCCGCCGTCGTTCACCAACCTCGGTCCTGGCATGGCCTCTTCATCGAGCGGGGTCATCGCGCCGCTCGCGCGCGTCTGGCGGCTCTTCAGGTGATCGAGACACCGGTTCATCGCCAGGCGATAAAGCCAGGTTCCCACTGCGGAGTCGCCGCGAAATTCCGGGAGCTTTCGATAGGCCAGCAGAAAGATTTCCTGTAACAGATCCTCCGCGTCGGCCCGGGTGCCGCACATCCGCCACGCGAGGTTGAACAACCGCGTCGAATGCTGTCGATAGAGCTCCTCGAAAGCTGGCACATCAGCTTTGGACACTCGGCAACTTTAGACGACTTGCTCCCTCGCAAGGTTGCCCGGCCTCGGCAGGCAGCGCAGAATTGGAAGATCCGTAGATTGTTGGATTTACAGATTGTTGTCAGATTTAAGATTGGCGGGATTAGGAAGCCCGGCGATCTTGCGCCCTATCTACCAATCTCTCATGCCGGCCGTTTCCATCGTTTTTGTGCGAAGTCCCTGACCCGTCCATTGGACACCATGACCCCCTCTGCGAGCAGCAAGGCGCGCTTCGCAAACAGGTCTCGCCCGTAACCACCGAGCTTGCCGCCGGCAGAAATGACGCGATGGCAGGGCACAGACGAATCGCTCGTGGCGCGCATGATGTTACCGACGGCGCGATGGGCGCGCGGACGACCGGCGGCGGCGGCGACATCCCCATAAGTGGCCACGCGGCCGTGCGGAATGCGGCGGACGACATGGCGTACTCGCGTGGCGAAATCTGAGCTTCGCACCATTGGTAGATTGGAAGATTGTTAGATTGATAGATTACGGGACGACCCATCCCATCATCGGACGCCGAGACCAGAGAATAGCCCAAAAATCAGCGCCATCCCCGGCACGCGGTTTGTAATCTACCAATCTGCCAATCCACCATCTATCAATGCAGCTACACCACGCCCTCCGGTCATTGCTCAAAACCCCCGTCGTCACCACGATTGCCGTGCTTTCCGTGGCGCTCGGCATCGGCGCGAACGTCGCCATCTTTTCGATCTTCAACCAGACGCTTCTGCGGCCGCTGCCGGTACACGAACCAGACCGTCTCGTAAATTTCGTCTCGCCTGGCCCCCGCACCGGCTCGTCATCGTGCGGGCAGGCGGGGAGCTGCGATGGAGTTTTCAGCTATCCGATGTTTCGCGATCTCGAGCGGGTGCAGACATCGTTCATTGGCATCGCCGGACACCGGGATTTCGGCGCGAACATCGCCCATGGCGGGTCATCGGAAGGCGGCGACGGTACGTTCGTCTCGGGCAGCTTTTTTCCGGTGCTTGGCCTGACGCCGGCGGCCGGGCGTCTTCTCGGGCCGAACGATGAGCGCGAGCAGGGCGGCGGCCACGTCGTGGTCCTGAGCGAGGAGTTTTGGCGACGACGATTTGGCGCGCGCGAGGATGTGATCAACCAGCCGCTGCTCGTGAACGGCCAGGCGTTGACGATCGTCGGAGTGGCGCCGCGCGGATTTCACGGGACGACGATCGGCTTGCGCCCGCTGTTTTTCGTTCCTATCTCCATGCGCGACGTCCTCGTGCCGCCAACGAAGGTGGTCGGAGAGCGCCGCGCGTACTGGATGTATCTCTTCGGTCGCCTGAAGCCGGGGGTCTCGCCCGAACAGGCGCGAGAATCGCTGAACGGGCACTACCGCTCCATCATCACCGAGGTGGAGGTGCCGCTCCAGAAAGGGATGAGCGAAGCCACGCTCACACAATTCCGCGAACGTGAAATGCAGCTCGAACCGGGCGGTCGAGGCCAGAGCCGGGTGCCGGACGAATCGCGTCAGCCGCTCACGCTGCTCGTCAGCGTGACGATAATCGTGCTGCTGATTTGCTGCGCGAATGTCGCCAACCTGCTGCTCGGCCGCGCAGCGCGGCGTTCGACTGAGATGGCCGTTCGCCTGTCGATTGGAGCCGGGCGCAAGGACATCGTCGCCCAGCTTCTCACCGAATCGTTGTTGCTGGCGTTCGCCGGCGGACTCGGGGGGCTGCTGGTCGCGCGCTGGACATTAGCGGCCATGTCGCTGCTGCTGCCCGAGGGGGCCGGCGAGACGTTGAGCGTCGTGCTCGACGCCGACATGCTGCTCGTCGCCGCGGGTTTATCGGTGACGACGGGTCTGCTCTTTGGCTTGTTCCCCGCGATTCACTGCACGCGGCCGAATCTCGTGACCGCGCTCAAAGCCAACGCGGGACAGCCGTCAGGAGCAAAAGCGGCGGCGCGTTTTCGCATCACGCTCGCGACGGCGCAAATCGCGCTGTCTATGGCATTGCTGATCGCGGCAGGGCTGTTCACGAAGAGCCTCTCGAACATCACGCGCGTCGATCTGGGATTGAAGACCGAACAGCTGGTCGTATTCGGCGTCGCACCTATGCTGAACGGCTACACGCCGCAGCGCAGCCATGAGATTTTCGCGCGCATCGAAGAACGGCTGCGCCAGCTCCCTGGCGTGACGGGTGTGACCTCGTCCATGGTCCGTCTCGCGTCGGGCGACGCGTGGGGCACTAACTACACTGTCCAGGGGTTTGCGGCAGGCCCCGACACCGATACGCAGGCGATGTACACCTACATCGGGTCCGACTACCTCCGCACGCTGGGCGTTCCGCTGCTCTCGGGCCGGGAAATCACGAGCGCCGACACGTTCAACTCGCCGAAAGTTGCGCTGGTCAACGAGGCATTCGTCAAGAAGTTCAATCTAGGCCGCGACGCCGTCGGCAAACGCATGCGGCGAGGGCGTGGAGGGGAGCTCGATATCGAGATTGTCGGTGTGTCGGGCAACACGACGTACAACGATGTGAAGGGCGAGGCCATGCCGTTGGTGGCGCTCCCGTATCGTCAGGACCAAAACGTCGGCTCCACGAACTTCTACGTGAGAACCACCGGCAGTGATGACGACCTGATGTCGGCCGTTCCGCGCGTCGTTCGCGACATCGATCCGACACTGCCCGTGGCCGACGTTCAGAAGATGTCGGTGCAGGTGCTCGAGAGCGTGTCGCTGGATCGTTTCGTGACGACGATGTCGGCGGCATTCGCGGTGCTGGCCACGCTGCTCGCGGCGCTCGGTCTCTACGGTGTGCTCGCCTATACCGTGACGCAGCGCACTCGCGAATTTGGCTTGCGCATGGCGCTTGGTGCCGACTCTGGGAACGTGCGGCGTCTTGTGCTCCGGCAGGTCAGCCTGATGACGGCCATCGGAGGAGCGATCGGCCTTGCGGCAGCAGTGGCGTTGGGCCGTGCCGCGGAATCGCTACTGTTCCAGATGGACGCCCGTGATCCGTTCGTCTTCGCTGCGGCAACACTGGCGCTGACGGCAGTGGCATTGTCCGCGGGATTGATTCCAGCGCAACGCGCCGCGCGCGTCGATCCCATGACGGCGCTGAGGTACGAATGATGCTGCGGTTCGCCGTTCGCAGTCTGCTGAAAACCCCCATCGTCACCACTGTTGCCGTGCTCTCCATCGCGCTCGGCATCGGAGCGAACGTAGCGATCTTTTCGGTTTTCAATCAGATCCTGATGCGTCCGCTGCCCGTCCATGAGCCGGATCGCCTCGTGAACCTTACCGCTCCAGGCCCTAGAAGCGGATCGGTCTCGTGCGGCTCGGCTGGTACATGCGATTCGATTTTCAGCTACCTGATGTTCCGCGATCTCGAGCGGGTGCAAACGTCGTTTACGGGCATCGCCGCCCACCGCGATTTCGGCGCCGCCGTCGCGTATGCCGGGACGTCTGAAGGCGGTGACGCCGCACTCGTCTCGAGTTCGTATTTTTCCGTGTTGGAGTTGACGCCCCATCTGGGCCGCCTTCTCGGGCCGGACGATGACCGCCAGGCTGGCAGCGGACAGGTCGTCGTGCTCAGTTACGACTATTGGCAGCGGCGGTTTGGCGCACGAACGGACGTAATCGGCCAGCCGGTGCGAGTGAATGGCCAGCCAATGACGATCGTCGGCGTCGCGCCGCAGGGCTTTCATGGGACGACATTCGGCGAACGGCCGCGCATCTTCGTGCCGATCTCGATGCGCGAACACGTCGTGCCGCGCTGGAAGGGGCTCGACGACCGCCGTTCGTACTGGGCCTACCTCTTCGCGCGGCTCAAGCCCGGCGTTTCCGAGGAGCACGCGCGAACCATCTTCAACGGGCAGTACAGGTCGATCCATGCGACGGTCGACGTGGCGCTTGCGCAGGGCATGAGTCCGTCGATGTTCGAGCGCCTCAAAAACATGGAGATGCAGCTCGAGCCCGGCGCGCAAGGGCAGAGCCGCGCACCGGAGGAAGCCGGTGGTCCGCTCACGCTCCTCTTTGGCGTAACCGCGTTCGTTCTCCTGATCTGCTGCGCGAACGTCGCGAACCTGCTTCTGGGGCGTGCCGCCGCGCGCGCAACGGAGATGGCCGTGCGTCTGTCGATTGGCGCCGGTCGCAGACACCTCGTCGCTCAACTGCTGACCGAATCGATGCTCCTCGCAATCGCGGGCGGGCTCGCCGGGCTCCTCGTTGCGCGATGGACCATGAGCGCCATGCACGCGATGCTCCCCGGCGACGCCGACTCGCAGCTGAGCTGGCATATCGATTCCGAGATGGTGCTGTTCGCCGCCGCGCTGTCGTTCGCAACAGGCGTACTCTTCGGCCTGTTTCCTGCGTTTCACAGCACCCGTCCGAATCTCGTGACGGCATTGAAAGCGAACGCGGGTCAGCCGTCGGGCGCGAGAGCTGCGGCCCGTTTCCGGCTTACGCTCGCCACCGCGCAGATCGCACTGTCGATGGCGCTGTTGATTTCGGCCGGCCTCTTTGCGAAGAGCCTGCTGAACGTGACGCGCGTCGATCTCGGTCTGAAGGCCGAGCAGATGGTCCTGTTCGGCGTCTCGCCGGCGATGAACGGATACAGCGTCGAGCGCGTGCGTCAGGTGCTCGATGGGATTCAGAACGAACTGCGCGCGTACCCCGGGGTCGTCGGCGTCACGACCTCACGGGTCCGGTTGATTTCGGGCTCTGCGTCCCAGAGCGATTTCCGGCTCCAGGGCGTCACCTACGGTGCTGAGGATAACGACAGCGCGTATTACAACTACGTGGGCACTGACTATCTCCGCACGCTCGGCATCGCGCTCGTGGCGGGCCGTGAATTCCAGCCGGGCGATACCGAAGGCGCGCCGAAAGTGGCGATTGTCAATGAGGCGTTTCTCCTGAGGAACAAGCTGGGACGCGATGCGATCGGCAAGCGTGTGCAGCGAATGGGGCGCAGCAGCGGCTTCGACATCGAAATCGTCGGTGTGGCGGGCAATTCGGCGTACGACGATGTGAAACAGGACGAGCGACAGCCAATCGTGCTGATGCCGTATCGACAGGATCCAGACCTTGCAGGCGCGAACATCTACGCACGCACATCCGGTTCGGAACAGGATCTTCTGGCTGCGCTTTCGCGCATTGTGCAGAACATCGATCCGGGCCTGCCGGTCGGCGAGCCGCGGACGATGACCGCGCAGGTGTTCGAGAACGTGGCGATAGATCGGCTCGTCACCATGATGTCGACGGCGTTCGCCGTGCTCGCCACGATGCTGGCGGCACTCGGCCTTTACGGAGTGCTCGCATATACAGTGACGCAGCGGACGAGAGAATTCGGCCTCCGGATGGCGCTCGGTGCCGAGGGAAAGACAGTGCGGCGCCTCGTGCTTCGTCAGGTAGGCTCGATGACGGCCGTGGGAGCGGTCATCGGGGTGGCGATCGCAGTGGGGCTGAGCCGCGTCGCTGAATCGCTGCTGTTTCGGATGACCGCGCGAGACCCCATGGTGTTTGCGGGTGCGACGGTCGTGTTGATAGCAGTTGCGCTGTGTGCGGGCCTGATTCCCGCGCAAAGAGCAGCGCGCGTGGATCCTATGACGGCGCTTCGCTACGAGTAGTTAGAAGATCAACCGCAAGCCTCCGCCGGCGTGGAGTCCTCCGACGGTCACTTCAACCGGCTGTGAGCCCGTCCCGGTCGGCGCGAACTCTTTCTTGCCGCTCGAGTGCCGCACCAGCAGGCCCACGCCGACGTTACGGGCAAAGCGCCATGTCATATCGACGCCGGCGTTATAGCCCATCACGTTCTCTCGCAGTATCTCGTTCACGACTGGAGGAAAGGCCAGCTCGTCGAACGGGAAGACTTCCTTGTCGAGCGACAGCGTGAGGCTTTTGACGAAGAGCTGATCGGTCGTGAAGATCGACGGGCCGGCGAAGAGCGTGAAATCGAGCCCGCCGGCGGTCCTGACGTTCCAGCCGACCATGATGTGCTGGCCGATTTCGCGTCGCGTGGCATCGGCAATCTCGCCTGTGGTGGTCCGCGGCCTGTTGAACTGCAGGGGATGCGGTACGCGCGCCGTCACCGTGCCGCTGCCGTTCTTGTCGTCGAACACCGATACTGCCGCCCCCGCGTGCAACTCGCGCCATACCCTGACCGCGAGGCCCAGGTCGTAGAACACCTTCTTCGGCACCGCGCGCTCGAAGGTGAACGATCCCTGCTCGAAATACCGATCGAAGGTCTGCTCCTGGGTGACGGTCGTGGTCGACGTTTGCTGCGCCACGTTTACCGCTATGCGGAAGCGCTCCTGCGCAGCGGCAGGATCGGCGCAGAACACACAGAGCGCGAGCACGACGAGGACAACGACGACGATGGACGATGGACGATCGACGATGGACGATGGACGATCGACGATGGACGAAGCCGCATCAGTTCACCCCCACGGCGGTCCAGGCGAGCTCGACTTGTGCGCGCTCGTTGCTGCCGGCGCCGTAGAGGTCGGACGCGGCCTGTAGCGTGGCGCGTCGCGCGTCGGAGAACCGCGAGTTGGGCCCCATCAACTGCGTGAAGGCGCGGTAGAAGATCTGCTCCATGCGCTCGATGTTGGCGAGCCCAACGCCGGGCACGTTGATGCCCGAAAAGCCATTGCGTCCCGCCGGCGACAGCCAGGTAAAACGCATGGGTCGCGATCGTCAGATTGAAGTGCACGCCTCCCTCATCAGTGCTCGTCCCGATGAAGCGGCGCTGGCTGTAGTGGTCGGGGTGCCCTTTCGCGGACGGGTTGCTGAGCGATCGCAGGTAGCCCGGTGGTGCGACATACACGTCCTCGGCGATCAACCAGTCAGCCTGCTCTCTCTGCGTGCCGACGGGGTAGTAGTAGAACTCCATCGCCGCGGCCATGATGTCGGAGAACGCTTCGTTCAGCGCGCCCGACTCGTCCCGATAGATCAGCTTCGAGGTGAAGTCGGTGACGCCGTGCGTCCACTCGTGCGCGACGACATCGAAGCCGCCGGCGAGGAATGTAAAGAGCCGATTGTCTCCGTCGCCGAAGACGAGCAGGCCCTCGCAGCAGTAGAACGCGTTGTTGATGTAGGAGCCGACGACGTTGGGCGGCTGCCGGTTCGCTTCTGAGCGCGCGAGCGGGTGCACGATGCTGTCGACTTCGACGTCGTGGTCGTCCATCCCGTGCCGGCCGAACCGTTTGAAGTAGTAGTCGTACACCAATCCCTGAAACACATGCGCATCCACCGTGGGGCCGTCGGTCCAGACGTTGTCGCTGTCGGTGGCGACGTCCGAGTTGAAGAGCGCGAGACTGCTCAGAAATGCATTCAACCGACTGACAGTGCCAGGGAAGGCGAGCGTAAACGCTTCGGCCGGACGCAGCTTGTCGACGGCCTGAAAGGTCGTGGACGTCTGGTTCGTGCTCATCTTCCTCAGCGTCCCGAAAATGCTGTTGCCCTGGCCGATGGCCATTTGTGTCTGAATGCCGTTGATGGACAGAACGATCGCGCCCGAGTGGGCATCGACGTACACCTCGCGGATTGCCCAATCGCTGAGGACGGTCATGCGATAGACGAGGCGGTACCCGCCTTCGACAGGGAGGATGCCCAGCGTCGTCTCGCCTCGGATGCTTGCGCCCGCGCCGGCGGCGGCAGCAGCCGCCTCGTTCGCGCGGGCAGGCGCGATCGACGGGTTGGCGTCGACGTCGAGCGCCTCGTAGAGACGTCCCGTCACGCTGACGATCGCGCGGCCGTCCATCTGGCGCACGACCTGTCCGCCGAAGACCGGCAGCCCTTCGTGAAACTGTCCGAGGCGCTCGATGGCGCGCCCGGGCATCATCGTATCGTCGTGCAGGCTCGAGATATTCAGCTGGCCGCCCGTCAGCATCGTGTCGATGCGATCGAGCGCCGCGGGAAGGGTCTCTTCGGACGCCGCGAGCGCAACCGATCGACCGTTCTCGACAGGAGCCTGACCTGTAAGCCGCGAACTACCGACAAACAACACAGCCGCAATGGCCGCACAGGGAACTACGGAGCGAAAGCCCGACATGAGTACTCCTTGAGCCGTAGCTGGGGGCGCAGACGTCCCACCAGAATAACAGCAATTAGATGAACGAGAGCGGGTCGATTCCGTAGTCGGCGGGATTGAGCGGAGCGATGACGGACGAAGCGCGATCCTCGCGCCCGTCCTGCTCGGTCTCCCAGAGATTGATATCGCGCGGCAGCTCGAGGCGTCCGCCGTCGGCGGCGAAGAGCACGCGCACTTTCGGGCGATACGGATCCGGCGCGTGTACCTGCAGGACGATCGCCACTTCACCGGTGTTCAACCTCACGAGATTGCCGATCGGATAAATTCCGAGCAGCTGCACGAAGCGGCGAATCAGATACTGATCGAACTGCGTGCCGTCGTTCCGCTGCAGCACCGCGAGGATTCTCTCCGACGGAAACGCCTGCTGATACTTGCGCTGCGAGCGCATCGCGTCATACACGTCAGCAATGCCGCACAGCATCGTCGCGAGGTTCAGGTTCGGGCGTGAGACGCCATGCGGGTACCCGGTGCCGTCGATGCGCAGGTGATGCTCGAATGCGACGACCGGTGCGAGCGATGGAATCTCCGGCGTGGCTCGGAGAATCTCCGCTCCATCGACGACGTGACGCTTCATGATGACGAACTCTTCGTCGGTCAGCTTGTCTGGTTTGTTCAGGATTTCTGCCGGCGTCTTCACTTTGCCGATGTCGTGCATGAGCGCGGCGAGGCCGAGCTCGCGCAGCAGCGGGCCGTCGATGCCCAGCCCGCGCGCCTGGCCCATCGTCAGAATCGACACGTTCACCATGTGGGTGAACGTGTAGTTGTCGTATTCCTTCAAGGCGGTCAGCGCCATCAGCGCCGGGCGGTTCTGCACGACCGCCTGCGCGAGGCCGTCAATCATCGAGTGCGCTGCCGTCGGATCGGGCTTCGAGTCCGCCTTCGCGCTTTCCCACACTGTGCTGGCAACCGAGACCGCCTCGGAGTACATGCGGCGGATGGTGGACGCGTCGGTTTTTTCCTCGGGCACCTGCTCTTCGAGCGTCACGCGGCCGATGCGGATATTCGCCGACTCGAGCTCGGTCGCGGCTTTCTTCAGGGCGTCGCCGCCGAGCGCCTTCTCGAGCTGTGCGAACTTGGCCGCGAAGGCTTTGAGCTCGTCGAGCGTCACCAGGCGCTCGATCGTGATGCGCTCGATCCCCATGGCGCTGAATCGGCGAATCAACTCTCCCATCGATGCGCTGGCCTTGGTCATCGGCAGATCGCCGACGATCAGCTCCCGGTCGAGCATGCCGATAACTACCGACGCGTCGTGCACGTGCAGAGCGCGAAGCGCTTCGGTCAGCCCCTCGAGGTTGCGCGCGACGATTGGGTGGGTGGGCGAGTAGAGCTGGATGCCGCGCAGCGACGCGCCGAAGCGCCGTATCAGCTCATCCGACAGCTGCGCCCGTGTCGCTGCGTCGATCATGATTGCACGGCCCTTATGGCGGCACGCACGCCGCGGGGACCCGAGTCTGCCGCTGTTTGCAGAGCCTGCTCCGCCTCGGGCGTGCCGATCTGCCGCAGGGCCCTCGCGATCGTGCGCCGCAGCTCTGCGGTGCGGAACGGTGCCCACCATTCGCCGGCGTAGAGCGCGTTCATCAGCAGATCCACCGTATGTTCGGCCTTCAGCGCGCCGAGCGACTCAACGGCTTGCAAGTAGACGGAGCGGAGCGGGCCCTTGCGATCGAGGTTCTGGACGATGTACTCGAAGAGAGGAATGGCGCGCTCGCTCCGCATGGAGACCAGCGCCGTGGTGAGCACTTCGCGCGTCTGAGTCGACCCTTTCGCCAGCGCGCGCTGCAACTCGGCATACGCCTCGTCAGTGCCGATCGAGAGAATGGCGCGGACCGCCTCGCGCTGCACGTGCGGCTCATTGTCGTCGAGCAGGGTCGTCAGGTCGGGCAGCGCCTCTGAGCCGCCGAACTCGCGCAGCAGATGGATCGCGGTCCGCCGAACGGCCGGGTTGGCCGATCCGCGGAGCTGCTCGACGGCGGTCTTTCCGGCTGCGCCGAAGCCGATGAGAATCTGCGTAAATCGCTGGCGTGCCACCGCGCGCTTCTCGCTGGCGAGCGTCTCGGCGAGACTTTTGATGATCGACGGGCCGACCATGTAGCACAACTGCTGCAGCTGCACGACGGCCGATTCCTCGACCGATCGAAGGTGGGTGACAACGTGCGTCATCATCACACCGTCGGAGAGCCGGGCCAGGGCCGCGGCCGCCGCTGGTTTGCGGTCGCCGTCGCCAGCCGCTTCGGTCGTGAGGATTTTCGTCAGCTGTAACGCACCCTCGAAATCGCCGACGAGCAGCAGATCCTCGATGTGGCTCACGACTGGAGTCGTCACGGTCTTCCACCGCTCCGGGTCGGCTTCGATCGTCAGCAGGTCGAGCAGAAGCCGCAGATCCAGCGCCCGCATCTCTGCGGTGCCAACCGACGTCACCCACGCGCCAATGCGCTCGGGCGGGTCGTCGGAGACGCGTTCGACTTCGAGCGCCTGCGTGCGCGCACCAGACAGCTCGCGCGCGTACGATTCCGACACGAACTTCTCGTCGCTGTAGGACGTCAGCATGTCGGAGGCGTTCTTCCACATGTCGAGGAAGCCGGCGGCCTGGCCCAGCGGCGACTCGGCGAGTTCGTCACGCGCAATCTGGAGCAGTCTGGGGCGCCGCTCGTTATCGGGCACCAGCGCATGGAACGCTTGCGCGAGGCGCGTAGTGGCGCCCCCTTGTGCGATCACGCCTTTCGCGACGAAGCCGCCGAGCGTTGCATCAGTCATGCGGCTGGCAACCTGCAGCACCAGATCGGCTGCCTTGTCGGCGCGCCCTTCTTCGGTCGACAGCAACTCGAGGAGCAGTTCCGGCGATACCGATCCGAATCCTTGCGCGATGTTCTTCAGCAGCGGTTCGATTTTGGACGGGTCGGTGCGCGATACGAGATCGATGACGCCGCGCAGCATGCGGAGCATCGCAGAGGCCTTCGAGCCCATGCCCGTCTCGCCGCTCTCCTCGAGCGCGAGCACGAACTCGCTGAAGCGCTCGGGATCTCCGCACATCTCCATGAGCCCGCGCATCGTCTCTTCATCGATCGGCGAATCGAGGTTCAGGCAGGCGCGAATGATGTCGTTCCAATGCGAATCCTGGGCGCCGGCGCGCTCGCGGAGGATGTCGGCGTAGTCGATTTCCTGCAGCTCGAGGTGGCGCTGGCCGGTCGCAGCCCAGAGTCGTCCGATGCCGCCGGCCGCGCGAACCTCGTCGAACGATTTCGCGAGGATGTTCAGAAAAGGCAGCCACCCTTCGGGATCGGGGCTCGAGTGCAGCGTGATGAGGCCAATCATGTGGTCGTGCAATAGCGCGGCGGTTTCGCGCACGGCCTGATCGGGCCTCGGCGAGGCCGCGCCGTCCATCAACAGGTTGTCGGGCACGACGCCGAGGGTCACCGAACCCTTTGAGGTAATGCGCGACGCCGCGTCGACGAGCCGCCCGAGCGACATCCTGATGGCTGGATGCGTCGACGGGTACAAGGACACCGCGCGGGCGGCGGCCTTGCAGGCGCGCGCGAAGTCAGTCAGCCTCCCGGTGGCGTCCTGATCGAGCAGTGGGATTTCTTTTTCCTGAGTGCTCATCTCACAACAACGTCAGATCGCGATGCCGGATATTCTCGGGGTACGCTGAGATCCTGCTTCAGATGGTGCTCGAACGCTACTATCGGTGCCAATGCGGGCATTTCTGGCGTTTTCCGCAGCCCTTCGAGGCGGTCCGGAGCGAGTTTGGCTGCCTCGGGTTGAGAAGACACGATTCTTCGATATTATCGGCCAGACACGGTTCACGGATGCGCGCTGTCGACATCATTCAAACGAAGCGAGACGGCGGCGTCCTGACCCCCGCCGAAATCCGGTTCGTCGTCAGCGGGGTTACCGATTTTTCACTTCCTGACTATCAAATCGCTGCGCTCCTGATGGCGATCTTCCTGCGGGGCATGACAGCCGAGGAGACGGCCGTGCTGACCGACGCGATGGTCAAATCCGGCGTCCGCGTCGATCTGTCGGATATTCCAGGCGTCAAGGTCGACAAGCACAGCACGGGCGGTGTCGGCGACAAGACGTCGATCGTCATCGCCCCGCTCGTCGCGGCGTGTGGAGGCGTCGTGCCGATGATGTCGGGGCGCGGACTCGGGCACACGGGCGGCACCCTCGACAAGCTCGAGTCGATTCCGGGCTTTCGGACGAACCTGTCAATTTCGGAGATGCAGGCGTCGCTTACGGCGATTGGCTGCGCGCTGATTGGCCAGACCGCGCAGATCGCGCCGGCCGACAAGAAGCTCTATGCGCTGCGCGATGTGACGGGCACGATCGAAAGCGTGCCGCTGATTTCGGCGTCGATCATGAGCAAGAAAATCGCCGAAGGGATTGGCGCGCTCGTGCTCGACGTGAAGTGCGGCAAGGGCGCGTTCATGAAGACGCCGGCCGAGGCTCGCGCGCTGGCCGAATCGCTCGTCGCGATTGGCAAGTCTGCGGGAGTGCAGACGCAGGCGGTCATCACCGCCATGAACTGGCCCATCGGGTTCGCGGTTGGCAACGCCAACGAAGTGGTCGAGTGCATCGAGCTGTTGAAAGGGAACGGCCGTGCCGACCTTCTCGAGAACTCGCTCGAGCTCAGCGAGCGAATGCTCGTCGTCGCGCGCGTCGCGAAGGATCGCGCCGAGGCCGCCGCGATGTGCCGGCGGGCGCTCGACTCGGGGCACGCGCTCGAACGGTTCCGGGCCATCATCGAGCGGCAGGGGGGCGATCCGCGCGTGATTGACGATTACACGCGCATGCCGCAGGCCCCCTCAGAGCATGTCGTGCGGGCCGGCATCGACGGTTTCGTGACGGAACTGGATGCCGGCCTCATCGGACGGGCGGTGGTCGGTGCTCGGAGGCGGGCGTGACAAAGTAGATGATGAGATCGATCCCGCGGTCGGTATCATGATTCCTGCGACCGTCGGCGATGCCGTGCGCGCCGGCGATGCCGTGCTGCGCGTGCAATATGGGTCTGAAGAGAGACTGGAGGATGCCCTGCCGCTCCTGATGGACGCTGTGCGCGTCGGCGAATCTCCGAGACCGGCGGCGCCGCTCGTGCTCGACGAGGTGTTGTGATGCTGCATACCCGCATCGTCCATCGTCCAACGTCCATCGTCCATCGGCGATGGCCGATCGACAATCGACGATCGACGATGGCCGCTCGACGATCGACGATGGCCGACTCGACGATCGACCGACGCGGTGGCACAGCGCTTTAGCGCTGTCGTGCGCGGTATTCTCCGCCTGCAGTCCGCAGACCTACGCGGTGAGCGATCCGACGAAGACCGAGGCCGGCATCGTCTTCGATATCGGTGGCAAGGACGATCGTTCCTTCAACGCGGCGGCATGGAACGGGATGAAGTGCGCCGAGACCGGCACGCTTCCGAATGGCACGGACTGCGGAAAGCCGGGCCTCGGCATCGTCGTGCGCGACATCGAGCCGGGCACACCGGTCAACATCGAGCCCGCGATGCGCGCGTTTGCCGAGCGCAAGTACGACCTCATCATCGGCGTCGGCTTCACGCAGGCGCCGATTCTCGAAACGGTCGCCAGAGACTACAGAGACATTCAGTTTGCGATTATCGACGGCGTGGTCGAGCTGCCCAACGTGGCCTCGCTGGTGTTCAAGGAGCACGAAGGGTCGTACCTGGTCGGCATCCTCGCCGCGATGACGAGCAAGACGGGAACAATCGGATTTCTCGGCGGCATGGACATCAGCCTCATTCACCGGTTCGGCAAGGGATACGAGCAGGGCGCGCGGTCGGTGAATCCGAACATCCGTGTCCTCGAGAACTACGTCGGCGTGACCGATGCGGCGTGGAACAATCCCGGCCGCGGCAAGGAGCTGGCGCTCGCGCAGATCGCCAAGGGTGCGGACGTGATCTTTACGGCCGCCGGCAACTCCGGGCTCGGCGCGTTCGATGCCGTCGAAGAGAAGGGCAAGGACGCGAGCGGCCGCGCCACGCACTTCGTCATCGGCGTCGATGCCAATCAGAACATGGTGAAGCCCGGGTACGTGCTGACGAGCATGGTGAAGCGCGTGGACAACGCGGTGTACCAGATCGTCAGGGAAGTCACCGAGAAGCGTTTCAAGGGCGGCCTTCATGTCTTCGGTCTCGAGAGCGACGGTGTCGGCTACGTCGTCGACGAGCACAACAGAAGTCTGCTGTCTGCTGAAGCGATCGCCGCCGCCGAAGAGGCCAAGCGCAAGATCATTGCGGGCGAAATCAAGGTGGTCGATGCGATGTTCCAGTAATGCTGCAGCTTAGAGACATCACGAAGCGCTTCGGCGGCGTCCTCGCCAACGACCATATCAACATCACGGTCGAGCCCGGCACCATTCACGCCATCGTCGGCGAGAACGGCGCCGGAAAATCGACGGCCATGCGCGTGGCCTACGGCTTCTACACCGCAGACAGCGGCGAGATTCTCATCAACGGCCAGCCACGCCGTATCCAGCGGCCGCTCGACGCCATCGCGCTGGGCATCGGCATGGTGCACCAGCATTTCATGCTCGTCGACACGATGACGGTGGCCGAGAACATCGTGCTCGGCGCCGAGTCAGGCACGCCGTTCGCGCTCGATATCGACGAGGCCGCGGCCCGCATTCGCGCGTTATCGGAGAAATTCAAGCTGTCGGTCGATCCACACGCGCTCGTGGAGACGTTGTCGGTCGGCCAGCAGCAGCGCGTCGAGCTGCTGAAAGCGCTCTATCGGAATGCGCAGCTGCTGATTCTCGACGAGCCGACCGCAGTGCTGACGCCGCAGGAAGTCGAGGAGTTCTTCGCCATCCTTCGCGGGATGCGCGAGCAGGGCAAGACCATCGTCATCATCACGCACAAGCTCGGCGAAGTGCTCGACATCTCGGACGATGTGACGGTGATGCGGGATGGGAAAGTCGTCGGCCGCGTGAAGACCAAGGACACGAGCGCGGCGGAGCTGGCGCGCCTGATGGTGGGACGGGAGGTGCTGCTGCGCGTCGACAAGCCTCCCGCGAAACCTGGCGGCGTGGCGCTGAGCGTCCGCAACCTCGCGGTCGGCGCAGGCTCGAACCGCATTGTCAAGGGCGTGACGTTCGAGGTGCGCGCCGGTGAGATTGTCGGCATCGCGGGGGTCGAAGGCAACGGCCAGCGCGAGCTCATCGAAGCGATCGCCGGACTGGTCGACCCTGCGCTCGTCTCCGGCGAGATGACGCTTGAAGGCACATCGCTCATGGGTGCGGATGCGCGCGCGCGACGCGAGCGGGGCATCGCGCACATTCCCGAAGATCGGCATCGACGCGGACTGCTGCTCGACTTCGGCCTCGACGAAAACGCCATCCTCGGCGTGCACTACCGGCCGCCGGTCACATCAGGCGTGATGGTGGACGACCGGGAAGTGCAGAGGCGCACCGCCGACATCATCCAGCGTTTCGACGTCCGTCCCCCGAACCCGGCGCTGCCGGCGCGTGCGCTGTCCGGCGGCAACCAGCAGAAGCTCATCATCGGCCGCGAGTTCGAGCTGAAGCCGCGGCTGCTGCTCGTCGCGCAGCCGACGCGCGGCGTCGATATCGGCGCGATCGAGTTCATCCACCGCAAGCTGGTGGCGCTGCGCGACGCCGGCTGCGCGGTGTTGCTCGTATCGGCCGAGCTCGAAGAAGTGATGTCGCTCTCTGATCGCCTGCTGGTGATTCACGAGGGCCGGATTGCCGGCGAAGTCGATCCGGCCGTCGCGAAACCGTCCGACGTTGGCATCTTGATGACAGGCGCCGGGGCCCCCAACGCGGCAGCCGCGTTGGGGTGGCTCGGATGAAGGCGCTGCTGTTTCCGTTCATCGCCGTGATCGCTGCGTTCCTCGTGGGCGGAGTGTTCGTCCTTGCGATTGGCGACAATCCCATCGAGACCTACCGGCTGCTCATCGGCAGCGCCCTGTGGTGGCCCGATGGCATCGGCTACACGCTGTTTCTCGCGACGCCGCTCATCTTCACAGGCCTTGCCGTGTCGGTCGCGTTCCGTGCCGGTCTGCTGAACATCGGCGCGGAAGGGCAGCTCTACATTGCCGCGTTCGCGACCGCGTGGGTCGGCATGGTGCTCGGATCGTTGCCTGCCGCGCTGCTCGTGCCGCTGTGCTTCGTGGCTGCGATTGGGGCTGGCGCGGCGTGGGGCGCCATTCCGGGTGTGCTGAAGGCGCGCTTCGGCTCGCACGAAGTGATCAACACGATCATGATGAACTTCATCGCGGTCGCGCTCGCGAGCTACTTCACGCAGTATCACTATCGGACGCCCGGCGATCCGATCATGCAGACCGCGCAGATTTCTTCGAACGCCTTTCTTCCGAGGCTGGGGCAGATCATTCCGGGGCTGCCGCTGCGCATTCCGCTGAACGTGTCGTTCCTGATGGCCCTGGCGGCGAGCGCGCTCGTGTACGTGTTCTTGTGGCGGACGAAGTGGGGCTACGAGCTGCGCGCGACCGGCAGCAACCCGTCGGCGGCGGAATACGGCGGCATCTCCGTGCGCCGCCAGATTGTGCTGGCGATGGCCATCTCGGGCGGTCTGGCGGGGATGGTCGGCATCAACGAGGTGCTCGGCTATCGCCACCGCTATTACGATGGCTTCTCCGACAGCTACGGGTTCACCGGCATCGCGGTCGCGCTGCTCGGGCGCAACCATCCGGTCGGGGTCATCTTCGCCGCGCTGCTCTTCGCTGTGCTCACACGCGGCGGCGTTCCGGTGGACGCGTTCACCGAGCACGTCACCAAGGACATCGTCCAGATTCTGCAGGCGACGATCATTTTGTTCGTCGCCGCTGAAGCATTTTTCCGTGAACCGATTGAGCGATGGCTGACCTCTTCACGATCGCGCTGATCTTCTCGACGGTCCGTCTGTCGACGCCGCTCATCCTGGCGGCGCTGGGCGGCTTGTTCTCCGAGCGATCGGGCGTCATCAACATCGCGCTCGAGGGCATGATGCTGGCCGGCGCGTTCACCGCCGCGGCCATTACCTATGCGAGCGGCAGTCCCATGGGTCGGGCTCGTCGCCGGCGATCGGCGCCGGTGTGCTGATTGCGCTGATTCATGCAGTCGCCTGCATCCGCTACCGCGCGGATCAGGTGGTGGTCGGCACCGCGATAAATATCCTGATGATCGGGCTGCCCGGATTTCTGAGCGGCGCGTTCTTTTTATCGTCGGGGTCCACGCCTCAGATGCCAATCGAGCAGCTTGTGCCGCGTGCCCCAATCGTGATGGCGTTCGCGTTCGTGCCGCTCACGTGGTACGTGCTCTATCGCACGCCGTTCGGCCTGCGCCTTCGCGCCGTCGGCGAAAACCCGGAGGCGGCGGATGCCGCCGGGCTGAATGTCGCGAAGATCAGATACACCGGCGTCCTGCTGTCGGGCGCGCTTGCCGCGCTCGGCGGCGCCTATCTCTCGATTGGCCAATCGTCGCTCTTCACGCGGAATATGACGTCGGGACGCGGCTTCATTGCGCTGGCGGCCCTGATCTTCGGCAAGTGGCGGCCGGTGCAGACGCTCGTCGCATGCCTGTTTTTCGGGCTCACCGAGGCGATTACCATCCAGATGCAGGGCGTTGTTAAACTGCCATCCGGCGAAGACATTCCAGTACAGTTCATTCAGATGGTTCCCTACGTGCTGACGATGGTGGTGCTGGCCGGCTTCATCGGCCAGTCACGCCCGCCACGGGCGCTCGGCCAGCCCTACGAGAAGGAACGGTGAGCGCGACGTCGTACTACGAGCAGGTGCAGAGCGCCGCCGGGCTGATTCGGATCGAGGTCGAAGACCGTTCCAGCCACGGCGGTTGTATTGGGATCGGGACTCGGCGGGTTTGCGTCGAGCCTCGAGCGCGCCACGTCGATTCCTTACGGCGACATCCCGAACTGGCCGGCGTCGAGTGTCGTGGGCCACGAGGGGCGGCTGGTGATCGGCGAGGTATGCCGGGCGGTCCATCGCCGCGCTGTCGGGCCGGGCGCATTTTTACGAGGGGCACGATCTGCGGACGGTGACGTTTGCCACCCGCGTGCTCGGCGCGCTCGGCGTGAAGACGCTCATCCTGACGAACGCGGCGGGCGGCATCAATTCGGGTTTCGCGCCGGGCGATTTGATGGTGATCGACGACCATATCAACCTGCTCGGCAGCAGCCCGCTGGTGGGTCCGAACGACGAGCGATTTGGCGTTCGGTTTCCTGACCTGACGAATGTATATTCACCGCGGCTGCGCCGTCTGGCCGACGAGACGGCAGCGGCGCAGGGCCTGACGCTGCGTCACGGCGTTTATGCCGCGTGCCACGGTCCGTCGTATGAAACACCTGCGGAGGTGCGGTATCTGCGCACGATCGGCGCCGATGCGGTGGGCATGTCGACCGTGCCCGAAGCAATCGTGGCGCGGCACATGGGCATCGAAGTGCTGGGCATCTCGTGCATAACGAATTTTGCGGCCGGCGTGCTGCCGCAGCCGCTGAACCACGACGAGGTCATCGAGACGGCGCAGCGGGTTAGGGGCACATTCATCGCATTGTTAACAGGCGTGATTGCACAAATCTGAGGAGCTGAGTGGCTGATCAATCTGTTGTTTCAGTTGTCGCGTTGGAAGTGTCCGACGGCAAGGAGAGCGAGTTTCTCGCGCTGACGGGACGGATGCAGGCGCTCGTGCGGAACAAGGGGTACGGCACCAACCAGCTTCTTCAGGACGGCTCGCATCCGCGGCGCTATTACGACATCCGCATCTGGCGCAACGCCGACGCCGCCTCGAGAGCGGAAGTGGACAAGGAGATCAACGTGCTCCGCCGCGACATGGCGAAGCACCTGCAGTCGACGCCGCTCGTCGACGTCGCGTGGGCCGTCGAGGTCGGCCTCGCGGCCGCAGGACCCTGGCAGGAGCGCCGTCAGCTGACACGATCGACGGGCAACGGTGACCGGCGCGCGAGCAATGCGCCGTTCAGCGGACCCGAAAAACGCGTGGCCGTGGCCGATCGTCGCAACGGCCCTCGCCGCGTAGTCGAGCCGCTCAGCATCACATTCTCGACAACGCGCAGGGCAGGTCGTTGCATTCGAAGTCCATCGACGCCGCGAGAATCGCGCGCGAGCGCGCGATGGCCGCATTCTCGGACTTCAAGGTCGGCGCCGCACTCGAAACCACCGACGGCCGCATCATCACGGGCTGCAACATCGAGAATTCCACGTACGGCCTCACGATGTGCGCCGAGCGCGTGGCCATCTTCAAGGCGCTCTCCGAGGGGCACCGCTCCTTCACGCGCATCGCCATCGTCGCGGACACGTCGCAGCCGACCTCGCCGTGCGGCGCGTGCCGTCAGATGCTGTGGGAGTTCGCCGGCGACATCGAAGTGATACTCGCGGACCTCAAGGGCATCAAGACGACCCATCAACTGAAGGATCTGCTCCCGCATCCATTCGATGCGCGCTTTATAGAGTGAAGCGTCGCGTATCTAGAGATCTATAGATCCAGGGATCTATAGATCTCTAGTTACAGAGGTATCATCACCGCAATGCTGCCAACGATTGAATGGAACGACGAAGGCGTCGTCATGATCGATCAGCGCAAGCTGCCGAGCGTTGAGATCTATGTGACGTGCAAGAGCGCGAAGGAAGTAGCGAAAGCCATCAAGACGATGGTCATTCGCGGGGCGCCGGCCATTGGGGTGGCAGCGGCGATGGGGTTGGCGCTCGGCGTGCGGCAGAGCACGGAGACCGGCACGACCAGGCTGGCCCGCGAGTTCTACAAGCTGTGCGAGATGATGGCGGACACCCGCCCGACCGCGGTGAACCTGTTCTGGGCGATCGATCGCATGAAGCGCGTGTTCGCCGAAGCGGCGTCGGCGGGGCAGTCGGTCGATCAGATCAAAGACAAGCTCGCGGCCGAAGCGCGCATGATTCACGACGAAGACGTCGCCAGCTGCCGCGCGATGGGCGAATTCGGCGCCAGCGTCGTGCCTGATGGGGCGCGCGTGCTGACGCATTGCAACGCGGGCGCGCTGGCCACCGCTGGATACGGCACGGCGCTCGGAGTGATTCGTGGCGCCGTAGGGCAGGGTAAGAAGATCGCGGTGATTGCCGACGAGACGCGCCCCTTTCTTCAGGGAGCGCGGCTGACTGCGTGGGAGTTGATGCGCGACGGCATCGACACCACGGTCATCACCGACAACATGTCAGGCGCGCTGATGCTCGGCGGCCAGATCGATCTCGTCGTGGTCGGCGCCGATCGCATCGCGGCCAACGGCGATGTGGCAAACAAGATCGGCACCTACACCGTCGCGGTGCTCGCGAAGGAGCACGGCATTCCGTTCTACGTCGCCGCACCCATCTCGACAATCGATCTGGCGACGGCCGACGGCAGCGGCATTCCGATCGAGGAGCGCAACGCGAAGGAAGTAACGCACATGGGCCCGACGCGCCTCACGCCCGATCACGCGAAAGTGCGGAACCCGGCCTTCGACGTGACGCCGCACAAGTACGTCACCGGCATCATCACCGAGCGAGGTATCGCGCGCGCGCCATATTCCGAGTCCCTGCCGGTGTTGGTCAACAATGGATAAAAGGCCCACTCCCTTTCATGCTGATTCTCGGCATTGAAACGTCCTGCGATGAAACGTCTGCGGCTGTCGTCTCGGAGACCAACGGCGCATGGACGATTGCGTCGAACATCGTGGCCTCGCAGGCGGCTATCCACAGCGAATGGGGCGGCGTCGTGCCCGAGCTGGCGTCGCGCCAGCACATCCGCGATATCTGCGGAGTCGTCCGTGCAGCGCTCGACACGGCGAAGACCGATCTCAAGGATCTCGACGCGATTGCCGTGACGCAGGGGCCCGGTCTCGTCGGCTCCCTCCTCGTCGGCGTCTCGTTTGCAAAGTCGCTCGCGCTCTCGCTGAATCGGCCGCTCGTGCCGGTGCACCATCTTGCAGGGCACATCGAGTCGCTCTTCCTTCAGCACGGCGATCTGCCGCTGCCGCTCGTCGCGCTCGTCGTGTCCGGCGGTCATACCAGCCTCTATGTCGTGAAGGAACCAGGCTCGTACGTGCGCGTCGGCAAAACGAGGGACGATGCGGCCGGGGAGGCGTACGACAAGGTTGCGAAGCTGCTCGGCCTTGGATATCCGGGAGGGCCAATCGTCGATAAGCGCGCGCGCGACGGCAACGACGAGGCGGTCGCACTGCCGTCCACGCGGATGACGCACGCCGATCGCAACGACCCCACCCTGAAGGGTGATTTGGATTTCAGCTTCAGCGGATTGAAGACGGCGGTGCTGCGTCACGTGCGCCAGCGCGCCGATCGCGGCGCGCCGCTGACCGATGCGGAGATCAACGACATCTGCGCCAGCTTCCAGCGCGTCGTGGTGAACGCGCTGCTCGATCGCACGTTCGAGGCGGCCGATCGCTACGGCGCGCAGAGTGTCGGCATTGCAGGCGGCGTTTCGGCGAACTCGCGGCTGCGAGCAGATTTCGCCGATCGCGCGGCCCGGTTGGGCTTTCCCGCCTATGTGCCGGCGCTGTCGCTTTCGACAGACAACGCGGCGATGATTGCCGCCGCCGGCCTCAGAAATTTCCACGCCGGCAAACGAGCGGGGCTCGACCTGAATGCGGATCCATCCCTGGAGCTCTGGACGGGATTTGGGCTCTGAGGTTCTGAGCGCGTAAGCGCGATACCCGTCGGTGCTAATCCCAAGTCCCTACTCCCCAATCACTTTTATCAGCACCGTCTTGTTGCGGCTGCCATCGAACTCCCCGTAGAAGATCTGCTCCCACGGTCCGAAGTCGAGCTTGCCCTTCGTGATGGCGACGACCACTTCGCGCCCCATGATCTGGCGCTTCAGGTGCGCATCGGCGTTGTCTTCGCCGGTGCGGTTGTGGTGGTAGTGGTCTGGATCGGGATTGAACGGCGCCAGTTCCTCGAGCCACTTGCCGAAGTCGTGATGCAGGCCGCGCTCGTCGTCGTTGATGAACACCGACGCGGTGATGTGCATCGTGTTCACCAGCACCAGCCCCTCCTGAACGCCGCTGGCGCGCACCGCTTCGTCCACGTCGGGCGTGATGTTGCGGAACGCCATTTTTGACGGAATGTTGAGGGTCAAATACTTCGTGTGATGCTTTCATGCACGTAAAATACCTCAGGCGCGATGCAAACCGATCCCTTTGACCTCGTCCGCCGGTGGTTCCAGGCGTTCAACGCCGGCGACTCGACAGCCTCGCCGCGCTATACCACGACGATGCGACCAACGATTCCGGCGCCGCGATCGCGCAGGGACGCGACGCGGTGCGCCGGGAGATCGCCGAGGCCCTGGCGCGGTCGGCGCAGCGCCACGTTCGGATGATCGCGCGCGTCGAGACCGGTGCGATGCACGCCGAGTGGCGCGGACGCGAGAAGAACCCCGAGAACGGCGACATGGCGACCAGCGCCGGCTACGACGAGTTCTGGATTGAGAACGGGCGCATCCGGCGGCAGCGCGGTGTCCTGCATCCGCTGAGCTTTCAGACCGAGGAGGAGGTCGTGCCAGTCAACGCGACCCGCCCGTCGCGGCAGTATCCCGGCCAGCCGATTGTGGGCGTGGGCGCCGTCATCATCCAGGATGGGAAGGTGGTGCTCGTCAAACGCCGCTTCGAGCCGCTGGCGGGGCAGTGGAGCCTGCCTGGCGGCCGTCTGGAGCTCGGCGAAACGCTCGAGGGAGGGCTTGCCAGGGAAATGCTCGAAGAGACGGGCCTCGAGGTCGAGGTCGGCCCCGTCGTCGACGTGTTCGACCGCATCCTGCTCGATCCCGAGCGCAAGGTACGCTATCACTACGTGCTCATCGACTATCTGTGCCGCCCGATTGCGGGCGCGCTGGTGCACGGCTCCGACGTCGCCGCGGCCGAGCTCGTCGATCCCGGCGAGCTCGACCGGTACCGTCTGACCCCGAAAGCGACGTCGGTCATCGAAAAGGCCGTCGCCGTCGCGAGGACGCATCAATGGGACACACGCGAGCGCTGATTACGGGCGGGTCCGTCGGCATCGGTGCGGCGCTCGCCGACGTCTTTGCCGCGCACGGCCACGATCTCATTCTGGTGTCGCGCAACCGCGAGAAGCTCGAGGCGCGCGGCCGCGCCATTCGAGATCAGTTCGGCATCGACGTCGTGTGTCTCCCTGAAGATCTCACCGATCCGCAGGGCGCGCGCCGGCTGCACGAAGCGGTCACCGGTCGCGGCCTCGACGTGCACTACCTCGTCAACAACGCGGGCGTGGGGCTGTACGGCAAGTTTGCGACGACCGACCTCGACGCAGAGCTGAAGATGATTCAGCTGAACGTGACGTCGGTTGTCGATCTGACCAAGCGCTTTCTTCCGTCGATGATCGCGCGCCGCAGTGGACGCATTCTGAACGTCGCCTCCACTGCTGCGTTCGTGCCCGGCCCGTGGATGTCGGTGTATTACGCCACGAAGGCGTTTCTCCTCTCGTTTTCGCAGGCCATCGACTACGAGCTCAAGTCGAGCGGCATCACGGTGACGACGTTGTGTCCGGGGCCGACGGAGTCGGAGTTCAAAGTGCGCGCCGGATCGCAGCGGTCGCGCCTGTTCGAGGCATTCGTCATGGATGCGCCGCGCGTGGCGCGCGTCGGCTACGACGGGATGATGAAGGGCAAGGCGGTCGCGATTCCCGGGTTGCGGAATAAGCTGATCCCGATCGCCGCGCGCCTGACGCCGCGGCCGGTCATTGCTGAACTGTCGCACAGAGCGGCGCGGCCGTCGGATGAATAGGGTAACGAAAAACGAATAACGAAAAACGAATAATGCAAACATGCCGTTTGAACTGACGCGTGAAAATGCCTGGAACGTGCTCACCGAGCACACCAAGGGCGAGAGCCTGCGGAAGCATGCGCTCGCCGTCGAGGCCGCGGTGCGCGGATACGCGCGCGCGTTCGGCGAAGACGAAGAAGTGTGGAGCGTCGTCGCGCTGCTGCACGATTTCGACTACGAGCAGTATCCCGAACTGAAGGATCACCCGTTTCGCGGCGCCGAGATTCTGCGCGCGCGCGGCTGCCCCGAGTTCGTCATCCGCGCGATCCTCTCGCACGGCGAGCACACCAGCACGCCTCGCGAATCCAAACTCGAGCACACGCTCTTCGCCTGCGATGAGATGGCGGGGTTTGTCACCGCCGCTGCGCTCGTACGGCCGTCGAAGAGCGTGCAGGATCTCGAAGCCTCGTCAGTCATCAAGCGGATGAAGGACAAGGCCTTTGCCAAAGGAGTGAGCCGCGACGATCTGCGCAAGGGTGCCGAGGAACTCGGCCTGACGCTCGAGGAGCACATCACGAATGTGATCGGGTTCATGCGGGAGCGGCGCGATGTGCTGGGGTTGTGAGGCAGGGCTAAAGCCCTGTGCCACCTCAGACATCGTGAACACTCAGTCGGCATCCATCAGGGAACAGGGCTTTAGCCCTGTTCGTATAGACAGTTAATGTCAGAGTCCGTCGCCGTTCTCGAGCGGGTCGGGGTGCGCTACGGCACACAGTGGGCGCTCTCCGATGTGTCGGCGACGTTCCCCGCCGGGGCGGTCGGGCTGCTCGGACCGAACGGCGCCGGCAAGAGCACGATGCTCAAGGCGCTGCTTGGCCTCCTCAAACCAGAGAACGGCCGCATCAGCGTGCTCGATCTCGACGTCGCGGTCGCGCCGCTCGACATCCGCGCGCGCGTCGGCTACATGCCCGAGAACGACGCGCAGATTCCCGGCATGTCGGCCGTCTCCTTCGTCGCCTATTGCGGCGAGCTCTCGGGACTGCCGGCTGCCGACGCCATGCAGCGCGCGCACGAAGTGCTCTACTACGTCGGCCTCGGAGAAGCGCGCTACCGCAACGTCGAAACCTATTCCACCGGCATGAAGCAGCGCATCAAGCTGGCGCAGGCGCTGGTGCACGATCCCGATCTACTGCTGCTCGACGAGCCGACCAACGGCATGGACCCGAAGGGGCGCGACGACATGCTCGCGCTCGTGCGCGACATCGCGCACAACAAGAAAATCAGCCTCATTCTTTCGTCGCACGTCATGCCCGACGTCGAATCGGTCTGCGACGTCGTCGTCGTGATGAACCGCGGGCAGGTCGTCATGCAGGGCCCGATTGCGTCGCTCAAGAAACCGGCCGGCCATATTTTCGAAGTGCGCGTCAAAGGCAATCGCGACGCCTTCGTCGAGCGCCTGCGCGCGCACGCGTACGAATGCCGCGAAACAGACGCAGACATGTTCCGCGTGCTGATGCCGCCTGGTGCCGGCGCCGATCAACTGTTCGCGTCGGCCGTCGCGGTCGGCGCGCAGGTGCGGCATCTGAAGCCGAGCGTGCCGACCCTCGAAGACGTGTTCGCAGAAGCGGTGGGAGAGCAGTAGATGCCCATCCATCGCGAGCGCTATCGGCGGCGCCAAAGTGGGGTCGATCTGCGCGGCGGCGCGTGGGCGGTCATCGCGGCCAATGGCCTGCGCTCGCTGGTGCGAAAGCGCGCCTTTCTCTTCCTGATGATCCTCGCGTGGATTCCCGTGATCGTGCGCGGCGTTCAAATCTGGGCGGCCGCGAACGTGCCGGCCATGGCGCAGGCTGGCAACATATTCGCCGTCTCACCGCAGATGTTCCGCGACTTCCTCAATCAGCAGGAGCCTCTCGTCTTCTTCATCACCGTCTATGCCGGTTCCGGCCTCATCGCCGACGACATCCGTGCCAACGCGCTTCAGTTGTATCTCTCACGGCCCATCACGCGCACGCAGTACATCGCCGGGAAGGCCGCGATTCTCATGGCGGCGCTGGCGGCGGTGACGCTCTTACCGGGCATCCTGCTGTTGCTGCTGGTGCCGGCGTTTGCGGGCAACATGAACTTCCTCGGCGACAATATCCTGCTCATCCCGTCGATTTCGGCGTACTCGATGGTGCAAATCACGCTGTCGGCGTTCCTCATTCTCGCGATGTCGTCGCTCAGCAAGAGCCGCTGGTTCGTGGCCATCCTCTACGCAGGTTTGTCGTTCTTCACCCATGCCGTGTTCGGTGTTGTGGGCGCCGCGATCGACGGCTCGGCATTTTCGTGGGTGTCGATCTTTGCGAATCTCAACCAGGTGGGCGACGTGCTGTTTCGACTGCCGCCGCGCTACGACACACATCCGCTCGTGTCCACGGCGGTGATTGTGCTCATCATCGGCGTCTCCATGCTCGTCCTCAGCCGCCGCATCAGAGCGATCGAGGTGGTCACATGACCACTGAGGTAGTGCGCGCCGAGAACCTGTCGAAGTGGTACGGACAGGTGATTGGACTGAACGATGTCACCCTCACCATTGGCGCCGGCGTCACCGGTCTGCTCGGACCGAACGGCGCGGGAAAGTCGACGCTGCTCAAGCTCATCACCGGACAGCTCAAACCCAGCAAGGGGTCGGTGAAGATTCTGGGAGAACCCGTGTGGGGCAATCCCAAAATCTTTCTCCGCATGGGCATGTGTCCCGAACAGGATGCGTTCTACGACCGGATGACCGGGCACGAGTGGGTGACGGCGCTGTTGCGTCTGCACGGCCTCGGTGAGCGCGCGGCCGCCGATACCGCCATGGCGGCGCTCGAGCAGGTCGATCTCAAGGACGCCGCCAACAAACGCATCGGCGCGTACAGCAAGGGGATGCGGCAGCGCGTAAAGCTCGCTCAGGCGCTCGCCCACGAGCCGGAGCTGCTCGTACTCGACGAGCCCCTCTCGGGGATGGACCCGCTCGCGCGCCGGAAAACGATTCGGCTGCTGCGCAGCTGGGCCGCGAAGGGACGCCACGTCATCGTTTCGAGCCACGTTCTTCACGAGGTCGAGGCGCTCACCTCCGACATCCTGCTGATGCACCACGGGCGCGTGCTCGCCGAAGGCAACGTGCATCAGATTCGCGATCTCATCGACGAACACCCGCACACCGTGTGCCTGCGATCGAAGCGGCCTCGGGCGCTGGCGACGACGCTGGTGGCGAATGACGATGTGTTGAGCGTGCGCTTCGAGGAAGATGCGGTGTTCGTGCAGACCGCGAAGCCCGACGCGTTCTACGCGCGCATCACGGAAATGGCGGCGAACGACGGCGACGGGGACATCTACGAGATTACGTCACCGGATGACAACCTGCAGGCGGTCTTCGACTACCTGGTGAACTCATGATGTTCTGGAACGCAGTGCTGCGCGTGTTTGACCTGTCGCTCGGGCAGATGCTGTGGTCGCGGCGAACGGTGTTCATGGCACTCGCCACCGGCGCGCCGGTCGTCATCGCCATCATCCTTCGCGTGATTCACGAAATGGGGTTGTCGTCTTTCAGGGTCAACGGCGTGCCGGTAGCCGGCCCCGTCATCTTCGGCGGCATGATCTGGCTGCTGTATCTGCGCTTCGTCATTCCTGTGCTCGGTGCGTTCTACGGCACGTCGCTGATATCCGACGAAGTGGAAGATCGCACGATCACGTATCTTTTTACGCGCCCGGTGCCGAGAGGCGCAATCATCATCGGCAAATACCTCGCGTATCTCGCGTGTACCGCGCTGGTCGTGCTGCCTTCGGTGACGGCGGTCTATCTGCTCATCACGCCGATTTCGGGCGGCAGCATCGGCGGCACGTTTCTGCAATTGCTGACCGATCTCGGGCTGCTGGCGCTGGGGCTCGCGGTGTACGGCGCGGTGTTCGCGCTCATCGGTGCGCTGGTGCCGCGGCCGCTGGTCGCGGGCCTGGTTCTCATCTTCGGGTGGGAGCAGGTGGCGCTCCTCGTGCCCGGCTACCTGCGGCGCTTTACCGTCGCGCATTACCTGCAGTCGCTCGTGCCCCATGCGATGCCGCAGGACAGCACAGTGGCGGCCATTCAGTCGCTGTTTTCGGAGCCCCCAACCGCCGCATCGAGCCTGATTTCGCTTGCCGTCATCATGGTCGTGGCCCTGTGGCTGGCGGCCCGGACCGTGGAACGCAGGGAATAGTGTCCTGGATCAGATAGGGTCGGGGGATCGGGACGAACGGAACTCCCCGTTAGGGCCGTTCGTCCAAGCTAATAGCCACCCATGACTAAAAAGACCCGCACCTTCGTCCTTGCCGCCGCAGCGGTGCTGTTCGTCGGTCTTGCGGGTGGGCTGGTCGCTTACCTTGCCTATACCCGCGTCCCGGGGCTGGCTGCGGGGTTGCCGGCCGAACTGCGATACGTGCCGGCCGATGCCGAAGTGGTGGCCTTTGCCAATGTCCGGGCCGTCATGGATTCGGAGCTGCGGCGCGCGCTCGTGCCGAGCATCGATCCGGAGTCGCGCAAGGGCAAGCAGATGATGAACGATTTCGCCGGCGTCGATCTGGAGAAACAGGTCGATCACGTCGTGATGTACGTCGAGCCGTTCATCCGGCAAAGCCAGGATGTCGAGCGAGGTGGTATCCCGCGCGCCTCGTTGCTCGTGAACGCATCGTTCGATCAGGCGCGCATCGAGCAGTTCGTCCGCGAGCGCGGCGGCAGCGTGGAAGAGCACAACGGGCGAAAGCTGTTCACGCATCAGGACGGGCCCGAACAGATTGCGGTCGGCTTCGTCGCACCAGGATCTCATCGCCATCGGGCAGGTCGATCTCGTGCGCCGCGCGATCGACATCTCCAGCGGCAGCGCGAAGGAATTCCACAACATCACGACCAACCGCGAGATGATGACCCTGATTCGCGACAACTCGGGCAGCACCGCGTGGGTCGCCGGGCAGTTCGAGGAGATCAGCCGTCGCATGAAGTTGCCGAGCGCGCTGGCCGGCCAGGTGCCACCCGTGCGGCTCGTGTCGGTCAAGGCCGACATCAACGGCGGCGCCAAGCTCGCGATTCGTGCAGAGGCCGGCGACAAGGCTGCGGCCGATCAGCTGCGCGACGTCGTGCGCGCCTTCATCTCGCTGGCGCGGCTGCAGGCCGGATCGAAGCCGGAGTTCGAGGGTATATTGAAATCCATCGAGCTATCGGGCACCGACGCGACCGTCCGTCTCTCCTTCGCGGTCTCGCCCGAGACGCTCCGCGTGATCGCGCCCCGACGCGGTGGCCGGGGCGGACGCGGACGGGGCCCTGAGAATCTCCCTACGAACCCCACGATCCCCGCGCCCCCCACGACTCCTTCCCCGAAGTGATCTAGAATCTAGAAACTACAATCTACAATCTAGAATCTAAGATCTGGCCCCAGGCCAGCAAGATTCTAGATTTCAGTTTTTAGATTCCAGATTCAGTAGCTTCCCATGCCAGAGCAGGTATTCTTTTACGGCACGCTGCGCACGGGCTTCAACCGCACGACACGCGCGGGCGTGGACGCCTTCCTGAAATTCGCCGGCCGCGGCTGGATCAACGGAAAACTGTTCGACCTTGGCATTTATCCCGCGGCCGTGCCCGCGAGCGATGCGCGCGTGTGGGGTGAAGTGTTCGAAATCACCGATCCGCCCACGGTGCTCGCGGCGCTCGATCGCATCGAAGGCCATCGCCCGGCCGAGCCGGAGCGCAGCCTCTACAATCGCGTCCGCGTGTCCGCCACGCTCGACGACGGGCGCACCGAAGACGTGTGGGTGTATTTTTATAACGCACCGCTCGGACGAGCGCCGCGCATTACGTCAGGCGATTACGTCGAACATCTGAAATCCCGATAGGCTTTGGGCTTTGGACTGTGGGCTTTTGGCCAGGCCCAGAGTCCAGCGCCTAAGGCCCAGAGCCTACACAAGCCTGCGCCCGGCTTTAATCGCCTCAATAAATTCCTTGATGACGTCGCGCACGGCATCCGACGGCTCGATGAACTCGACACCCGACTTATAGAGCACTACCTCCTGGTCGACGTCGCTGATGCGGCAGTGGGCTACGCGACCCTTCAGCACGATGGATTGCTCGCCGAGTGTCAGCCGGATGTCGTGAAGTGAATTGAGGTGTAGCGGAAACGAGGTTTCGACCAGGCATCCGCCGCGGCTGATTTCCTTGATCGAGAGCGCCTGAAACACCATGATTTCGCCATGCAGCTCTCCCAGAATTTCAATCCGCTCGCGGTCGCGTTTGTTGTCGTCTTTTGACACTTGGCGGCCAAGTGTACGGACTACGACAGAAAGGGGCAAGGGGTGAGGGGTAAGGGGCAAAAAAGGGGCGGGAGCTATTTGCCCCTCGCCCCTGACCCCTCGCCCCTTATTGCGTCAGTTCAACTGCATCATCGCCGGCTGATAGAACACGTCGTCCGGCGGGTCGAGCGATTCGTCCTGGGTCGACTCGTCGTCTCGCTGCACCGTGCAGGTGACCACGGGAATCCCCTTCGTGTCGGCATCGAGCTTCAGCATCGACAGCACCTGGAATCCGTCGAGGTCGTCGATATCGAGGCACACGATAATCAGGTGCGGCGTCAGCCGTTTGATATGGCTGTAGGCATGTTCGGTCGACTCGACAAACACGACGTCGTATTGGCCTGCGTCAAGCACAGTCTCGAGTAGCCCGTTCAACTGACATTGCTTGCTGACCACGACGACCTGCTGTGAGGTAGACCTCACTTCCATCGGCGTTCTTACGTGTGTGGTGGTCATCATTGGTCGCCTCCGTCTCCTGCCTTCCTTAATACAGGAACCATGCCAGAACTGGAGGGTGAAAATGAGGCCTGAAAACAGCCGAGTTTTCAAGGATTTGCGGGGGTGTCACCTATCGTGCACGAAAAAGAGTCGTACAGCACCGGTTGCTCCCCCCGAAAAGCCTGATGCAGCGTGGGACTATGTGCACTAGAACAGGAACTTCACCGACAACTGACCCTGTGTGCCGGGCTCGAACAGATCTTCCATGCCGTAGCGTGGATCGAACGCATTGGCGCCCTCACTTGACGCATGAATCAAGGCTCTGTAATCGTAGCCACTCTTCAGATTGACGTCGTGGAGATCGATTGCGGCGGATCCCCTTGGTGAACCAGCACCGCGATTCAAGTAGTTGAAGACGTGCCGCGCCGTCTTCTGGTTGAAGAGGTTCATCACGTTCACCTCAAACCGTAGACGCCGGCTGCCCGTCATGGGAAGTTCGTGCGAAACCAGGAGGTCAGTTTTGCTGTAGAACGGCGTGCGCCCCATATTGCCGCGCCCTTCGACCATCACTTCCGTCTGATTGGTGGTGGCGACGTATGTCGTCATCGGCGTTCCGCTCCCGGCATACACAAACGCGCCGATCTGCGTATTGCCGGCCACCTTGTACGCGCCGTAGAATTTCGCCACGACCGGACGATCGGTGGCGAGACGGCCTTGTACGTCGAGATTACCGTGCGAGTCGAACATCCAGTCGTCGAGGTCCCAGGCGCGGTTCACGTTGCCGCCCTGCCGGAAGGTGTTACCCGTCTGCTGCTGAGCCGCTGCCGCCGCCACACCTGTCGTGGGCGTACGGATTTCGTCCGAGCTCGCCAGACCAGCGTAGTTGCCATAGAGCCGGCTGATGGTCAGGTTCGCGCTGCCAAACCAGTTGTTTGCGAAACGACGGCTGATGCCAAACTCGACCGCGTCGTACTGCCGCTTCGGCTTCGGCGTGGGAAAGGTTCCCGTCAGTGGTGATCCCGATGCCAGAGTGGTCTCGGTGAGGCCTTCGCCCGGGTTACCGATGACGTACACCTCGTCGCCATTCACGAGACCCGCGAGGTCCTCGACCGTGCGGATCAGGTTGTTGTGAACGTAACGCACAGCAGCCACAGTGCGCGGGTCGACGACGAAGTCGATTCCGGCGCTGTAGCTGTCCTGCGACATCGGTTTCAGGTCGGGGTCAACGTTATTGATCGAGTTCGCACGCCGATCGCGGCACCCTCCCGGTATTCTCCAGAGGTCGCGGCCGGGTGCGTCGTCGTAGGTCGCGGTCAGCGGATCGCTCGGATTGTCGATTGCGCGGTACTTGACGCACCAGATATCACCGCCGAACGAGCCGCGAGCGATTTCGTACTTCGTCCAGTCGAAGTAGCGCCCGTAGCTGGCGTACACCTTCGCACTGCCGTTACCCGTCACGTCGAACGCAACGCCCACGCGCGGGGCGAGCTTGTCGGCAAACCCGAACTTCATCGCGTCTGCCAGGATGTCCGGCCGGAACGTCGGCACGCGCTCGTCTTCGGTTCGAACGCCAAGATTCAACGTCAGCCGGTCGCCGATCTGCCACTGGTCCTGCAGGTACAGCGACACCATGTTCGCACCAGCTTTACCGATCGTTCCGAAGGTGTTCACTTCGTAGTGACCGTACGTGCCGCGATCGGGTGCCTGACCTGTAAGACCGGTAGAACGATCCCAGAAGATCAATACGTAGCCGCCGGGATAGAGCGAGTCGACGTCGTTCTCGATGTGCTGGTAGCCGGCGCCGCCCTTCAGCGTGTGCCAGCCGGCACGTTGGAACGTGTGGTTGTAGTCGGCGTTGAACGTGCGGCGTTTCGTGGTATCGAAATTCGTGATCTGCGCGCGTGGTGTGTTGACGTGGAACTGCGGTCCTGGAATATTCGCCGGAAGCGTGGTTCCGTCGTCCAGCACCGCCGGGGCGACCGTCTGATACGTCCAGCTCGTGATCTTCGGAATGCCTGTGTCGCTGTAGCGGTCGTGGAAGTAGCCGCCACGGAAGGTTGCGTAGGCGCCATCGGCGACGACGATGTCGACGTGTCCGGTCGTGTTGATTTGCATCTGCTCGAAGCCGCGCTCGGTATTTGGCGCCGCCGCCGCCTTCGAGCTCGAGACAAACTGCGCACCGATGCCGTTGTACGGCGGCAGTGTGCCTCTGGCGGAGGCTGACGTCGCGAGCCCCGTCACATACGCGTTGAGGCGCCGGCTGCTGACGCTCAGCTTTCCGAACGTCTGCACGAGCTTCGTCCTGCGCGTGATCTCGCCGGGACTCGTGCCGGACGAGAACATGTATTCATTCGTCCGCGTATTGACGCGCGGGGAGAACGATAGGAAGAAGAACACTCTGTCGCGGACGATCGGGCCGCCGAGCGATCCGCCGAACTCATGGCGGATGTCGTGCGGCGTGTCGTCCTGCACGTAGGAGACGGTCGTATCATCGATCGGGCTCAGCACGAGACGCGGCACCGGACCCGCGCTCAGCGTGCTGCCGTCGAAATAGTAGTGGCCCTCGCCGGAAAAAATATTTCCACCCGACTTGGTGACCGCGCTGATGACACCGCCCAGGGCGCCACCGAACTCGGCCGGAATGCCGGTCGTCTTGACCTGCACTTCCTGGATGTACTCGAACATCGTGTTCTGCCGCGAGGAACCGTTGACCAGGCTGGTGGTGTTGACGCCGTCAACCGTGAATGCGTTCTCGGCGCCGCTGGCGCCGTTCACCTGGAAGCCGCCTTCGATTTCACCCGAATTCACCGACGGCGCGGTGAGAGCAATCGACTGGAAGCTGCGCCCCTTCGGAAGGCGATCAATTTCTTCTGCGGTCACGTTGTGCGCGATGATCGTGCTGCGCGCGTCGATGAGCGGCGCGTGCTCGGCCGTTACCTGCACCGCCTCGCTCACGTCGCCAACCTTCAGCGACCGATCGAGGTCGTATTGGCGCCCGAGCAGCACTTCGAAATTGGGCACCTCTTGCCGCGCGAACCCGCCGAGCTCGAAGCGCACCGTGTACATGCCGGGCTCGAGGTCTGCTCGATACCCGCCGGATCCGTCAGTGAGCACGGTTATCATGCGCTGGCTTCGCTGATTCGTAAACACGACCGAGACGCCTGGAAGGACGCCGCCGCTCGCATCGGTAAGTTCTCCTGAAACTGTTCCCGTACGCTCCTGAGCCTGCGCTATGGAGACCGGTCCAGACAGCGTGCCGAGCGACAACACGAAGCACAGCAGCATCGAAGCTGCCTGGCTCCGTGCGTGTCGTCCCATATTCATAGCCTCTCCTTGACGCACACCTTCCGACGCGAAAAAAAAGGGGGGAGCACGACGCTCCCCCCACCGAACCTACGAACTTACGAACCTACGAACCTAGAAGAGGAACTTCACCATGAAGTATCCCGCCGTGCCGTCGCTCCAGAGGTCGGGCATGTTGTAGCGTGGCTCAAAGCGCGTTCTGACCGTCGGGCATGCGGAGGATTTCCGCACGGTAGTCGTAACCCAGGGACAGATCGTTGTCGTCCAGAACGGGACGCGCCGCGCTGCGATTGCGATTGAGGTAGTTGAAGCGATGCCGAACCGTCTTCTGGTTGAAGATGTTCAGCACGTTCAGCTCGAAGCGCACGCGGTCGCTGCGGACGCCGATCTCGTGTGAGAGCAAGAGGTCGGTCGTCGACAGCACGGGCGTGCGGCCCATGTCGCCGCGTCCCTCGACGAAGGCGTCGGTGGCGTGGCTGGTGCTGACATAGGTCGTCAGCGGCGTGCCGCTGCCGACATACTGATTCAACCCAATCTGCGTACCGAACGGTGCCATATAGGACCCGTAGACTTTCAGCACGTGCGGACGATCGGTGGCCAGGCGGCCCCGGACATCCAGATTGCCCTTCGAGTCCCACATCATTTCGTCAAGGTCGAATCCACGATTGGCGTTCCCGCCCGGCCGCGAGGACTGGGCGCCCTGCTGTTGATCCGCTCCATATGAGCTGAAGCCTGGTGTGCGGATTTCGTCGGAGCTCGCCAGACCCGAATAGTTCCCATACAGCCGGCTGATGGTGTAGTTGCCGCCGAGGAACCAGCTTCCCGCAAACCGTCGATTCAGCGAAAGCTGCAACGCGTCGTATTGCCGTTTCGCTTTCGGCAGTTTGAACGGAGGAGTTGCGTGTCGTGCGATTCGCGTCGATCAGCATGCCTTCGCCGGGGTTTCCGTAGATGTAGGCTTCGCTGCCTTCGATGATCTGGCCGACGTCTTCGATCGTCCGGAGGAGCTCGTTGTGGACGAAGTTGACTGAGACCACCGACGTGCGCCCCAGTTGGTATTCCCATCCGGCGCTGAAGCTGTCCTGGCTCATCGGCTTGATGTCGGGATCGACACCCGTTCCGGTTTCCGCCAGTGTCGCCGCATCAGTGCCGAAGCTCGGAATGCGATGATCCTGGAAGCCGGACGCGCTGCCCCAGAGATCGCGGCCGGGCATATTGCTGAGATTCGTTTTGAACACGATATTCGGATCGTCGAGGGCGCGGTAGTAGGTCTGCCAGATGTCTCCGCCGAACGTGCCGCGCGCGAGCTCGTACTTGGTCCAGTCATAGTAGCGGCCGTAGCTGCCGAACAGCTTCATACGGCCGTCACCAAACACGTCGTACGCCGCTCCTAATCGCGGCGCGATCTTCTCCTTCCAGCCGAACTGGATGGCGACGTCCCGCTCTCTGAACGCCGGGATCTTTTCGTTCTCGACGCGCACGCCAAGATTCAGCGTGAGTCCGCCCATGCTCCACTGATCCTGCACGTAGAAGTGCTGGATATTGGCGGCCGCTCGACCGAAGGTTCCGTTATCGTGTACCTCGTAATAGCCGAACGCGCCGCGACCCGATCCGACTCCGGGCACCAGGCTCGTGTAGGTCTGATCCCAGAAGATTCTGGTTTCAGCCCGCCCGGGATACCGCTGGTCGACGTCGTTCACGTTGTGCCTGAGGCCGCCTCCCAACTTCAACGTGTGGAATCCTGCAGCCTCGAACGTCGCGTTGTAGTCCGCCTGCACGTAGGACTGTTTTGTCGTGTCATGGTCGACGAGGAGGACGCCGGGGGTGTTCGAGAACAGTCTCGGTCCCTGTAACGCTGCCGGCACACCGGCGAGGCCCACAGAGGAGGTTTCATAGTAGGTCGGTGGCGTCGTCGGAACGCCCGTGTCCTTATAGTTATCGTGGAAGTGTCCGGCCTTCACGCTGAGAAACGTCGTGTTGGTCAGCGTAATGTCGACGTTGCCGGTGAGATTCCGCTGGTCGATGTCGTAGCCTCTGGTGAGGTTGACTTCGTTGGCCGCCTTCGTCGACGACAGCCACTGCGGTCCGAAGCCGTTGTACGCCGGCAGTGTGCCCTTGGAAGTGGTCGGCGTGTACAACGCACCGAAGTACGCGTTCACGCGGCGGCCACCGTAGCTGATTTTGCCGTACGCGTTCATGATCGTCTGTTCGCGCTTGATCGAACCGAGATCAGTACCAGTGTTGAAGTTGTATTCGTGGGTGCGTGTGGCGAAGCGAGGCGAGATCGAGCCGAAGAAGAACAAGCGATCGCGGACGATGGGCCCGCCCACCGACCCGCCGAGCTCGTTCTGGTGGTTTGGCTGCTTCTCATCCTGTACGTTCTTGACGTCGAGCAGATTCACGGGGTTGAGCACGAGACGGGTACGGAACCCGCGCTCAGTGCGCTGCCCAGATAGTAATAGTGCCCTTCGCCGGTGAAGAGGTTGCCGCCCGATTTCGTGACCGCGCTGATGACGCCGCCGAGCGCGCCACCATATTCCGCGGGGATACCGACGGTCTTTACTTGCACTTCCTGCAGATACTCGAACACGGTGTTTTGCCTGGAGTGTCCGGCCAACAAGCTGTTGGTGGAGACGCCGTCGACCGTGAACTGATTCTCCGAGCCGCTCGCGCCGTTCACCTGGAAGCCGCCTTCGATTTCGCCGGAATTCACCGACGGCGCCGTCATCGCGAGTGATTGAAAGCTTCGCCCCTTGGGCATGCGCTCAATCTCTTCCGCGGTGACGTTGTGCGTGATCATCGTGCTGCGCGTGTCGACCTGCGGCGCGTTCTCCGCGGTCACCTGCACGGCCTCAGACACATTGCCGACGCGCAATTGCGCATTGACGTCGAGGGCCCGGCCCAGCAGAACGTCGACCTGGGCACTTCCTGGCGCGCGAAGCCGCTGAGCTCGAACCCGACTTTGTATCTTCCTGGTTCGACTTCGAGGCGGTAGGTACCGGACCCATCGGTCGTCGCGGTACTGACGCGCGCGTTTTGGATGTTGGTGAGCGTGACCGTCACGCCCGGAAGGACGCCGCCGCTCGCGTCGGTCAGCGTGCCTGTTACTGTTCCTGTCCGCTCCTGAGCCTGCGCGATGTGCGCGGGTCCGAGCAGCACTCCGAGCGACAACAAGAAACACAGCAGCAATGAGGCTGCTTGCCCCTGTTCGCGTCGTCTCGTATTCATAGACTCTCCTTGAAAAATGGCCTTGGCCTTGGGCCGTCGTTATTAACGTCCAGGCAAGTTGCCTACTAGAAAGATGCCAAGGGTCCCAACCCGTAAATATATCAAATTGCTAGCAATTTGGCCGAACATTCGAATCAAATTGCATGCAGATCCAATTTTTCGATAGTCAAAATCCAAATTAATGGAGCAGGGGTCTTTCCAGAAGGCAATCCCTGCAAATCAATGAACCCTGTAGGGTTCTCGTCTATCGTACACTGTAGAAAAACCGATAAGCAGAAGGCATGCGACGACTCGCGCCTAGTGCGTTCCTCGTGTTCGCCACCCTCTTCGGTGCCGTCGATCCAGCGCACGCACAAGCCACGACCGGAAGCATTTCCGGCCGAGTACTCTCCTCAGATCGGCAGCCGCTTCCTGGCGTCATCGTCGCTACGAGGTCGCCGATGCTGCAGGGTGTGCGCACCGCGATCACCTCCGACTCGGGCGACTACCTGATTCCGCTGCTGCCACCGGGCACCTACACCGTGTCGTTCGACCTTGCGGGATTTCAGACCAGCCAACGGACGCAGCAGGTCGCGTCCACGCACAACGCGCCGGTCAACGTGACGATGTCGGTGGAGGCTGTCAACGAAACGGTGACCGTTGTGGCAGACGCGCGGCCGCTCGGCCAGACCGCACAGGTGGCGACGAATTTCAAACAAGAGTTGATGGCCACGCTGCCGTCGAACCGCACGATCGATGCGGTGCTGCTGATGTCGCCATCCGTCCACGCGACGGGCCCGAGAGGCGCGTTTTCTATTGATGGGGCGCTCTCCTACGAGAACCTGTACTTGCTGAACGGCGGCGTCATCAACGAGAACCTTCGAGGCTCTGGGTACCCGCTATATATCGAGGACGCCCTGCAGGAGGTCACCGTTGCGACGGCTGGCGTGTCTGCCGAATACGGCCGGTTCTCGGGAGGGCTGGTGACCGCGATCACCAAGTCGGGCGGTAACTCATTCAGCGGTTCCTTGCGCACGTCGTTCGCCAACGACTATTGGCGGTCGAAGACGCCGGCAGCGAGCGATCCGAAGCTCGACCCGAACGCAGCGAATCCGGGAACGATCCCCACCTACGAAGCGACGATGGGCGGGCCGGTCTTCAGAGAGCGTCTGTGGTTTTTCGGCGCGACGCGCATCAAGAAGGAAGAGACTGCGCGCAGCACCGCCTTTACGCTCATCCCGTACATCCGCACGAACGACGAAAAGCGCTATGAGGGCAAGCTGACGTTCACGCCTCGCGCCGAATCATTCCGTGCAGGCGTCCTACACAGCGATTGATCAGGTGCAGACCAAGTTCACGTCGCAGGTCATCCTCGACACGGAGAGCCTCGGCGATGCAGCGGCAGCCATCCGATCTGCTCTCGGTGCGATACAGCGGCATCGTGTCGCCGAACTTGTCTGTCGAGCTCCAGTACTCGAGCCGTCACCTCTCGATCAACACAGGCGCGACGATGCGCGATCGCATTCAAGGCACGCTGCTGATCGATTCGTCGAGGAACGCCCGCTACTGGAGTCCGACATTCTGCGCCGTCTGCGGCGACGAGAAGCGCGACAACGACGATGTGCTCGGCGAAGGTCTCGTACTTCCTCTCGACGCGCGCGTTCGGCGCTCATCACCTGGTGGCCGGGTACGACCGGTTCAACGACAAGATATTTCAGAACGCATACGCCAGCGGCAGCGACTATCGCATCCAGGGCACTTCGTCCATCATCGTCGGGACGTCCGTGTTTCCCCAGTTTCTGCCGAACTCCACGCTCATCATGCATACGCCCGTGGACCAGTCGACGCTGGGCTCGGACCTGCGGATGCACTCGGTGTTCTTCAACGACAGGTGGCGGCTCAACGATCACATCAGCTTCAATCTCGGCGTCCGCTGGGACAAGAACCAGGCGCAGGATGGTGGCGGCGCCGTAGTCGCGAACAAAGGGCTCTGGAGCCCGCGCGTCGCGGCCATCTGGGATCCGAAGGGCGACGGGCGTTGGGCGCTCAATGCGAGCTACGCGCGCTACGTGATGCCGATGACGAGCAACGTCGCCGCATCGACGACCGCCGCGGGAAATGCGTCGACGCTCGTCTGGCTCTATCAGGGGCCCGCCATCAATCCGGATCGGAACGCGCCAACGTCGATGACGAGCGGCGACGCGATCGAGCGCGTGTTCAATGGTTCGACGACAATGGCGGGACGAGCGGCACGAAGGCCGGTTCATTCCTGCCCGGTTTCAACGTCCGCATCGACTCGCCGCTGAAATCGCCGAATGCCGACGAGTATGCCGTCGGCACGAGCCGGCAGCTCGGCACGCGCGGCACGTTGCGCGTGGACGGCGTCTGGCGCACGTATCACGACTTCTACAGCCAGCGCGCAGATACGGCGACCGGGGAGGTCATCGACACCCTCGAACAACAGGTACGACTTGTTTCTCGTCGAGAACACCAACAGCGTGAAGCGCCGGTATTCCGGCATGTCGATGCAGGCGTCCTATCGCGTCGGTAGCGGCCTCGATGTGGGGGGCAATTACACGCTGTCGCGCACTTGGGGCAACTTCGATGGCGAAACGGCCGGAAGCGGGCCCTCCGTCGCGCAAGTCAACGCGTATCCCGAATACAAGCAGGCGGAGTGGAACTCTCCTGAGGGAGACCTGGCAGCCGATCAGCGCCATCGGGCGCGACGTATGGGGCACCTACGTGGCACCGCTGCCGCGGCGGGCGGGTTCGGTCACCTTCGGGCTTCTGCAGCAGATCGGGTCCGGTGTGCCGTACGGTGCCGTCGCGCCACTCACGGCAATCGACCTTTGGCGTGCACGAATCCTGGTTACGTCACGCCCGGCGCGCCGAACGGTACCATCGACTACTACTTCACGGCGCGCGATGCGTTCCGCACCGCGACAACGTACCGAACGGACCTGTCCGTCAACTATGGGCGCCGTCTCCGCGCGGGCGACGCGCAGCCGGAGCTGTTCTTTCACGGCGAAGTGCTCAACATCTTCAACCAGTTCCAGCTGTGCGGTTGCGGCGGCTCTGCGTTCAGCAACGGCGGCTCGGTCGACATCTTGACGCTCCGCACGGCCGTGCGGACGCCGCGGACGACCCCTGCGGGGACCTATCAGACGTTCAATCCGTTTACGACAGTTCCCGTGCGCGGCACGCACTGGGATCTCGCCACCGCCGCCGGCTCCGAGTTCGGCGGCGCCGTGAGCCATCTCGCCTACACCACGCCCCGGCTGTTCCGCTTCTCCGTCGGCATCCGTTTCTAAGCGGCCGACCTGAAGGTCGGCACTACAGTACGTAGCTGCTAAGCTTTACGTAGTGCTAGACCTTCAGGTCGAGCCCGTGTACAATTCTCGTGTAATGCAGCAGCTGATCCGGCAGCTCCTTGCCGAGCTCGGAGAAGATCCGGGCCGCGAAGGGCTCGCTCAACACCCCGAAGCGCGTCGAAAAAGCCCTCACGTTCCTCACGAGCGGCTACGGCATGGACGTCGACGAAGTGCTCAACGACGCCCTGTTCACCGTCGACTACAGCGAGATGGTGATCGTGAAGGACATCGATTTCTACAGCCTGTGCGAGCATCACCTGCTGCCGTTCTTCGGCAAGTGCCACGTCGCGTACATTCCGCGCACGAAGGTCATCGGCCTCAGCAAGATTCCGCAGGCTCGTCGACATCTTCAGCCGCCGGCTCCAGATTCAGGAGCGGCTGACGAGCCAGATCGCCGACACGATTCGCGAAAAGATCAACCCGCTGGGCGTCGCCGTCGTCATGGAAGCGACCCACTTGTGCATGTCGATGCGCGGCGTCGAAAAGCAGAACTCGTTCTGCGTGACGAGCTCCATGCTGGGCGCATTTCGAGACAACGCGCGGACGCGGATGGAGTTTCTCGAGCTCATCAAGCTGCGCACGGCTGTCCGTGCGTCGACGACGGGCGAACCACTTGCAGCGTGTGTCGATGATTAAGATCGTCCATCGTCCATCGTCGATCGTCCATCGTCGATCGTGCTGCTCGTTGCGATCGTCGTGCTCTGCTTCGAGCGTCAGCGTCAGCGACGCGCAGACACGGAAGCCGACGACGCGTAAGCCGGCGCCGGCGGCGCGCAAGCCGACGGTCGCTCCGGCTGAGATGACATGCCCGTCGCCGCTCGGCACGGGCGTCAAGACGAAGCGCGAGTACTGCGATGTGCTGACGGGGCGCGATCCGAAGGAAGGCATCATCATCAAGCTGCCGCCGCACCGCGGACCGGTGACGCTGCGATTCAACCTGCACAACCGCCACACGTATTCTGAAGAAGAAGTGCGGATGAAGCGGGCGTACGCGTCCTACATCGCCGGCATCGGCGTATTGACGCTCGACAACACGCTGCTGACGCGTGCGGCCATTGCGAGTGAGTTTCGGCGTGCCGACGATTTGATCGAGCGCATCGGCGGAGGCGCCGGTCCCGGCGGCGTCAAAGCGGTCGCGCCGGTCGGCGTCGAAGCGATTACGCTGGAGCTCGCCGCCGACCTCAACGAGGTCACCATCCTCGGCGAGAAACTAACGGTGCTTCGCGCCGACGGCCAGCCCGCGAACTACGCCGCGCCAGGCCGCCCGATCGCCATCATCAGCGACGTGACCGTCGAGTACACGCCAGCGCCGGCTCCAGCGCGCGGCAGAAAATGATGCGCCGATTGGAAGGTTGGCAGATTGGCATCCTGTAATCTGCCAATCTTCCAATCTGCCAATCTTCCAATGCCAGTCTCACCACAACTCATCTCGATTATTGTTCCTGTGTACAACGAGGCGGGCACTGTCAGACAGGTCATCGAGCGCCTCCTCCAGATTCCACTGCCTGCCGCACGCGAGATCATCGTCGTCAACGACGGCTCCACCGACGGCACGAGGGACGTGCTCGACGGCATCACGCCTGTCGACGGCGTGTTGTCGATCGTCCATGCGGCCGCCAACGGCGGAAAGGGAAGTGCCCTCCGCATCGGCTTGTCGCACGCGCGCGGGACGATCGTGGCCATTCAGGATGCCGACCTCGAGCTCGATCCCGTGCAGCTTGGCAATCTCGTGCAGCCGATCCTCGACGGTGAGGCCGATGTCGTGTACGGCTCGCGCTTTCTGACGGGCCGTCCGCCGGGGCCGTGGCTCTCGGTCGCCGCCAATCGCGGGCTGACGTGGCTGACCAACGTGTTATTCCGCGGGCGCCTCACCGATATGGAAACCTGCTACAAGATCATGGCGGCCCCGGTCGCGCGCAGTCTCGAGCTCGAGTCGAACCGCTTCGACATCGAGCCGGAAATCACGGCGAAGCTGCTGCGCAGGGGCTGCCGCATCGTGGAGCGCCCGGTCGTCTTCGATCCGAGAAACCGCGCGAGCGGCAAGAAGATTGGCTGGCGCGACGGGTTCCACGCGATCGCCGTGCTGCTCAAATACAGATTCAAATGAAAACCGCGTCTGCTGCGATTGCGCTGGCTGCGGCTCTTGCCGTCGCCGCGGTCGGCTTCGCGCGCGGCACCTATGCCGCCGGCGGATCGGACTCGTCGTGCTATGCGCTCATGGCCGATGCGTTCGCGGCCGGCCATCTGCAGCCGACGAGCGCGCTCGCTGCGCAGGTGCCGTGGCCGGATGCGCCGAAGACATTCACGCCGGGCGGCTTCGTTGTATCGGAGACGAATCCTTCGGCGTCGGCGCCGGTCTGCGCGCCCGGCTTTTCTCTGCTGCTCGCGCCGCTCATCACGATTGGCGGCCTCGACGCGATCTTCATCCTCACGCCGATTGCCGGTGCGCTGCTCGTCTGGCTGACGTTCGTCGCCGGCCGCGCGATGGCGGGCCCGCTCGCCGGCGCGATGGCCGCTGTGCTCGTGGCCGCGAGCCCGGCCATGCTCTATCAGGTCGTCCAGCCGATGAACGACGTGACGACGGCCGCGCTGTGGATGGCGACGTTTGTTGCGCTGCTACGCCGGCGATGGACGCTCGCGGGCGTCTGTTGCGGACTCGCTCTGCTGGTCCGGCCAAACTTGCTGCCGCTCGCGCTCGTCGCAGGCTTGCGCTATCGGGATTAGGGATTCGGGATTAGGGATTAGGAATGTCACGCGGTTTGTGGTCGCGGCGGTTCCGTTTGGATTGCTGGTCTTGTGGCTGAACAACGGTCTGTACGGAAGTCCGTTTCGCACCGGCTACGGCCAGCTCGGGTATTTGTTCGGATTGTCCGTCGTACCGCTCAACGCGTCGCGATATTTCGGATGGCTTGTTCGAAACTCAAACGCCGTTTCCGTTGCTCGCCTTTGCCGCGCCGTTTGTCGTGGCGCGCGAGAAGCGGCGCGATGCGGTGCTGGCGATCGGTCTGATTCTCGCGACCTGCTTCATCTATTTCATTCTACACGCCCTTCGACGACTGGTCGTATCGTTCGGTTTCTTCTGCCGGCGATCGCGTTGATGATCGTGTTGGCGAGCGCCGTGACGGTGCATACGCTGACCCGGGTATTTCCTCGGCGCCCCGGCGCTCCGGCGTTAATCGTGTCCGCCATCACCGCCGGCCTTGCCATTTTCTGCGTGCGCACGGCCGACGATCGTCTCGCGTTCGATATGAAATTCCTCGAGCAACGCTATCGCAGCGCAGGACTCGTCGTTCGCGATCGCCTGCCCGAGAACGCGGTCGTGCTGTCGGTATGGGACAGCGGGGCTGTGCGCTTTCATGGCCGCAAAGAGGCGCTCACATGGGCAGGACTCGATCCCGCATGGCTCGACCGCGCCGTCGCGTGGCTCGAGGAGCACGGCCACACGCCATACATCCTCGTCGAGTCGTGGGAGGAGCCCGCATTCCGCAGCCGGTTCGGGAATCAGAGCGACATCGGCAAGCTCGACTGGCCGCCGAAGTACGAGATCGATCGCGTCGTCCGCATCTTCGATCCGAAGGACCGCGCACGATACGACCGCGGCGAGAATGTTGACACTGAATACCTATGGCCTCTCAAGGATTGACGCTCGCGTCTCTGCGGCGTCATGCGATTGACCAATCGCTCTTCACACCTGCGACGCTGCCGGACGCCATCGATCGGCTCGGGTTCGTCCAGGCCGATCCCATCCGATCGCCGGCGCGCGCGCAGGATCTCATCCTCAGACATCGCGTTCGCGGATATCGGGCGGGCGATCTCGAGCGGCAGTATGGGTCGCTGGACGTCGAGGAAGACTACCTCTATGCCTACGGGTTTCTTTCGAAGCCGGTGTGGCAGCTCCTTCATCCGCGTAAGACGCCGCCGCTCCGCGCACTCGAAAAGAAGGTGCTCGAGATCGTCTCGACGTTGGGCGAGGCGCACCCACGCGCGCTCGAATCTCATCTCGGCAAGCGCCGCATCGTCAACGCATGGGGCGGCTACTCGAAGGCGACGACGAACGCGTTGGAGTGGCTGCATTGGCGCGGCTTGCTGCGGATCGCCCGGCGCGAGAACGGCATCAGGGTGTATCACCCGGCGTCGCTGCCCGACGGCGCGTCGCCGTCCGCGGACCGGCTGCGTGCGCTCATCATGGTGTACGCGCGCATCTTCGCCCCCTCGCCGGAGAAGTCTCTGCAGTCGGTGATCGCCCGCCATCGCGAGCTCGGCAGCACGCGTCAGACGCTCGCGGGGATGATCCGCGATGGCGAGCTTCGCCGGGACATCGTCGACGGTGTCAGCTATGTATCGCCAGGCGGAGCGAACGACGAGCGGCGAGGCGCCGCGTCTGGTGCGTTTTCTTGCGCCGTTCGACCCGGTCGTGTGGGACCGGGCGCGGTTCGAGCATCTGTGGGGATGGCCGTACCGGTTCGAGGCATATACACCGGTAAAGAAGCGTGTGCGCGGCTACTACGCAATGCCGATGCTCTGGGGCGATCAATTTCATTGGCTGGTCGAATGCCGCCGTCATCAATGAAAAGTTCGATGTGGATGTCGGCTTTGTGAACAAGCGTCCGCGCGATCCTGAGTTCCGTCGCGAGCTCGACGCGGAGGTCTCGAGGCTCACTGATTTTTTGCAGGTGCTGAGCTTCTAAGGCACCTATACTCCTCAGCTGGTAGCTCGTAGCCGGTAGCTGGTAGCAAGAACTGCTACCCGCCGCTGGCTACAGGCTACCGGCTATTAGCTACCGACTAGAGAGGAGTCTGCTATGTCAGATCGACCTTCGAGAATCCTGCTGGCGGTGTTGCTGGCGTGTGGCACGATCGGCGTCTCAACACAGCAGCGCACGGCCCCGGCAACAGATGCGACCTCTCGGGCTGTGGCCGCCGCAGAGGCGTTTCTGGCCACGCTCGACCAGACCCAGCGCGCCAAAGCCAACATCGATTTCAATGAAAAGACCCGCACGGTGTGGTCGAACCTGCCTGTCGGCACGACGATGCAGACGGGCGCGACCGAGCGGAACGGCGTCAGGCTCGGCGATATGACGCCGGCGCAGGAAAAAGCTGCGCTCGCGCTGGTCGCGACCACGCTGAGCCGCGAGGGGTACCAGAAGGCGATGGAGGTCGTGGACGCCGATCAGGTGCTCGAAGTACGGAGCGCGCCGACGCGCAAGCCGGGCGCGCCAATCCGCTTCGGTCGCGCCTTCTACTACGTCAGTATTCTCGGCAAGCCCTCGACGACCGACAGGTGGATGCTGCAGTTTGGTGGACATCATCTCGCGATCAACGTGATATTCGCCGGCCGCGAGAACCTGCTTACTCCCACGCACACCGGCGCGCAGCCGGCGACCTACACGGTAGACGGCCGTACGGTGCGCCCGCTGGGCGACGAAAACGACAAAGCGTTCGCACTCATCAACGCGCTCAATGCCGAGCAACAGAAGCAGGCGATTCTCGGTGTTGAGGTTCGCAACCTCGTGCTCGGGCCGGGCGCTGACGGCAAGATGATCGCGCCCGAAGGCGCCCGTGCGTCGACGTTCACGCCGGCGCAGCGCACCATGTTGCTGGAGCTCGCGCGCGAGTGGGTCGGCATTCTCGGCGACGAAGCGGCCGCGGCGAAGATGAAGGAGATTCAATCGGGCATCGCGCGACACGTACTTTGCGTGGGCAGGCCCGACGACGGCCGGCAAGGGCGCCTATTTCCGGATCCAGGGGCCTGCTGTGTTCATCGAGTACGCACCACAGGGACAAGGCGACAACAACGTCGACCACATCCATACGATCTATCGCGATCCAACGAATGATTACGCTGACAGGATGACGAAGCGGTGAGGGCCCGGCTTCGCGGCGGCGACGGCGGGCCTTCTTCTTGTGCTGTCCGCGTCGCCGTCCGCCCATCGTCTCGACGAATACCTTCAGGCCGCGCGCGTGTCGCTCGCGCACACGCGCGTGGAGCTGGAGATCGATCTGACGCCCGGAGCGAGTGTCGCCGACGGCATCATTTCGCTGATCGATCGTGATGGCGACAAGAGAATCTCGCCGCTCGAGGCGGAACGATACGGCCGGGAGGTTTTGGCGGAGGTGGTGCTCGAGCTCGACGGCCGCCCCATTGCGTTGACGCTGAATCACGTCGAAGCGTCGCCGCTCGAGGAAATGCGCCACGGCCTCGGCGCCATTCAGGTGCGCGCGAGCGGCGACGTCGAGTCGCGCATGAGTTTTCGACGCGAGCTGCATTTCCAGAACAATCATCATGCCGCGTCGAGCGTGTATCTCGTCAACGCGCTCATTCCAACCGACCCCGGCATCAGCGTCGTCCGTCAGATGCGCGACGCGAAACAGCGCGACGCCCGCATCGAATACAGCGTGCGACCGCAGTGGCCCAAGTACGTGTACTGGCCGGTACTCGGCGTCGCGGCGCTGTTCTTCGTGTTCCGCCGCCGCTCCAGATCAGTAGATCAGTAGATCAGTAGACAATCAGTAGATCAGTCGCTACATGGATATTATCCGATGGGGCATGATCGGCTGCGGTGACGTCGCCGAAGTGAAGAGCGGGCCGGCGCTGTACAAGGCCGAGGGCTCGGCGCTCGTCGCGGTGATGCGTCGCGATCGCGCGAAAGCCGAAGACTACGCCCGCCGCCACAACGTGCCGCGCGTGCACGGCGAGGCCGACGCGCTCATTCACGATCCCGACGTCGACGCCGTCTACATCGCCACGCCTCCCTCGAGTCACTGCGAGCTCGCGCTGAAGATCGCGGCCGCGGGCAAGCCGTGCCTGGTCGAGAAGCCGATGGCGATGAATCACGCAGAGTGCCTTCGCATGGTCGAGGCGTTCCGCGCGGCGCAGATGCCGCTGTGGGTCGCGTATTACCGGCGCGCGCTGCCGCGCTTCCTGCGAGTGCGCGAGCTGCTGCGCGCGAACGCCATCGGTCAGCTGACGTCGATTCATGTGAAAGTGACCGACCCGCTCGCCACCGGCGACGGCGGCGAAGGCGTGGCGCTTCAACACCGAGATTTCAGGCGCTGGACTGTTTCTCGACCTCGCCTCGCATTACTTCGACATCATCGATTTTCTGGCGGGACCGATTACCGGCGCGGCCGGGTTTCGCGATGAACACCGGCGGCAGCTACGCGGCCGAGGATGTCACGGCGACCGCGTTTCAGATTGGCGATAAGGTCGTGGGTACCGGCGTGTGGAACTTCAACGCCCCGGTGTCTGCAGATTCGATCGTGTTTACCGGATCCGGTGGAGAAATCGCGACGGCCGTTCGCGCAGACGAGGATGTGGTCGTCACCCGCGACACCCAGTCCAATCTGTATCGCTTCCGCAATCCTCCGCACGTGCATCAGCCGCTGATTCAGACGATCGTCGACGAGCTGCGTGGGAAAGGGAAGTGCGAGTCGACAGGCGAGAGCGGGGCACGATCAGCGTGGGTTACGGACAGGTGTTTGGAGAGTTACTATGGCTGACCTTTCGAGGCGCGAATTCGCGGCCCTTGCCGCCGCCGCCGCGGCCGCGCCGTTCGCAGGCGTCACGGCATTGTCCGCGGCAGCAATCACGGCGCGCGAGGTAATCGACCGCATCAAGAAGCACATCGGCGTCGAGTGGAAGCTCGACTCAGTCGATGGCGTGAAGGCCGGCGACCCATCCACCACCGCCAAAGGCATCGTGACGACCTCGTTGGCGACGATGGCGGTGCTTCAGCAAGCCGTGAAAGCTGGCGCGAATCTCGTGATCACCGCCCACCCGACGTTTTACGCGAGAGCCGACGTGCCGGCTCCGCCCGCAGGCACACCCGATCCTGTTTCCACCGCCAAGAACGAGTTCATCACCAGGAATAATCTCGTCGTCTTCCGCCTGAGCGACCACTGGCGACAGACCCGGCCCGATCCGAACTCGCGCGGGCATCGCGGCTGCGCTCCGTTGGTCCAAGTACCAGTCTGCGGACGATTCCCAACGTTTCGAAATACCAGCGCTTACGCTGGACGCGCTGGCGAGCCATGTCAAAAACCGGCTGCGGTCGCGCGGCGGAATCCGTGTGATCGGCGATCCACGAACGATGATGCGGCGTATCGGGTTACTGCCCGGCACGACGCCGATTCTGGCGGCGCTGAGAATGTTGCCGAGCGTGGATGTCATCGTCGCAGGGGAAGTCCGTGAGTGGGAGTCTGTCGAGTATGTCAGGGACAAGGTTTTCTCCGGGGAGAAGAAGGGCCTGATTCTCGTGGGCCGCATCGTGTCGGAGGAACCCGGCATGGAGGTCTGCGCCAACTGGCTGAGATCATTTGTCCCCGAAGTGCCGATCCGGCATATATCTGCGGGCGATCCGTACTGGAGACCATCCTGATGACTGCAGGGGACGTCGTCGATCGCATCAAGAAGAATCTCGGCGTGCCCTGGCGCGACACGACCTATCGGGACACCTTTAAGTTTGGAGGCCCCGACACGGAGGTCGCGGGCATCGCGACGACGGCGTTCTGTTCGTTCGAGGTCGTCCGAAAGGCAAGTGCGGCAGGATGCAACATGATCATTCCGCACGAAGTCACCTATTGGAACGATCGCGACGACGTGGCAATCGTCAGCGACGATCCGCTCTACACCGCGAAAGTTGACTTCATGCGGAAGAACAACATCGTCGTCTTCCGCATGCACGATCACATGCATGCGCAGCGTCCCGATTTCACTTATGTTGGTTCCGCGCGTGAGATCGGCCTCGATCCGAAGTACGAGACGGCGCCGAACTCGCACCGGTTCATCGTTCCCGAGACCACGCTGGGTGCTCTGGCCGCCAAAGTGAAAGCGCGCAGCGGGGCGCGCGCCCTGAGAGTCGTGGGCGATCCCAACGCCAGGGTCAGTCGTATCCAGCTCGGCGTCGGCTACGCGACTCCTGCACTCCGCAATGCAGAAGTCGACGTGGTCATCAGCGGCGAGCAGCAGGAGGCTGACGGTATGCTGGACAGCCCGGCATACGTGCTCGACGCGGTGACGCTCGGCATCAACAAAGGTTGGATCATGCTCGGGCATACCATTTCCGAGGAAGCAGGCATGCTTGAAATGGCGCAATGGGTCAGAGGATTCGTGACGGAGGTACCGGTTCAACTCGTGAAAGCGGGAGAACCGTTCTGGGCGCCGAAGTAATGAAAAACGAAAAACGCAAAACGAATATAGCGGTGCTCGCGGCCACAATCGTGATCGGCGCGGTTGCCGGTACGCGATCCGCTCAATTGGCTCTACCCACGGCACCGCTGGCCATGCGCGCGTTCACCGTGCAGTTCAATCCGGCCGGCACCTTCTCGCTGGAAGGGCCCGGATGGCCGGCGATGTCCGGAACATGGACGATGAATGGCGACGGTGTGACGTTGCAAAATCAAGCCGGACCAGAAGCGTGCGCGCAACCAGGGCGATACACCTTTACGATTAATGGCACCCGCGTGAGCTTTGTCCTGGTGGCGGACACGTGCCAGCCGCGCCGGATGATCATGGATCGCAGCCAATGGATCCCGTCTGGCTTGGTCTCACCGCCGCCAATTCGAACGATTGTGCGCACGGGCGGGCCAGCGAAAAATGCGTTGGCACCAGCGGGCAATTCCGCAGGCCCGTGGCCGTCGTTCCGCGGCTCTGAAGCTTCGGGCAGTGCTGATGGACAGCACTTGCCGGATCGTTGGAGTCCGACAACCGGCGAGAACATTCTGTGGCGCACACCGATTCCCGGGCTCGCCCACTCGAGCCCCATCACGTGGGGCGATCTTGTATTCGTGACGAGCGCGATCAGCAGCCGCGGCCATGCGACGTTCAAACCGGGACTCTACGGAGACGGCGATGCCTCTGACGATCGGTCGTCGCACCGCTGGGTCCTGCACGCCCTCGACAAGCGGACGGGGCACATCAGATGGACGCAGACTGCGGCGGAAGGAGAACCGCGGAACAAGCGGCACATTAAATCCACGTACGCGAGCGCATCGCCGGCGACCGATGGGCGTATCGTCGTCGCGTGGTTTGGGTCTCAGGGCCTCTTCGCGTACGACATCGGTGGCGGCCTGCGCTGGTCCGTTGACCTCGGACGGGTCGACATGGGCGCGTACGACATTCCGGCCTATGAGTGGGGGCCAGCGAGCTCACCCATCATCTGGAACAATCTGGTGATTGTTCAGTGCGACACCCAGGCTGATTCGTTTCTGCTTGCCCTCGATGCCGCGACCGGCCGGACAGTTTGGAAGACGCCGCGCGAGGAGCTCCCGTCCTGGGCCACGCCGACCGTCGTGAACACTCGGACAGGCCCGGAACTGATCACCAATGCCTCGAATTTCATTCGCGGCTACGACCCGCGGTCAGGGCGCGAATTGTGGCGGCTCGGCGGCAGTTCGAAGATCACGGCCCCTACACCGATTTTCTCAGGCGGGCTTCACATCGTCGCAAGCGGCCGCGCGCCGGAGCGACCCATCTTTGCCGTGCGTCCTGGCGCTCATGGCGACCTCACGCTCCCTCAGGGCAAGGCTGAGAGCTCCGATGTGGTGTGGAGCAAGACAGGCCGCGGCTCATACATGCCGACGCCCCTCGCGTATCGTGGGATTCTCTACGTGCTGGCCAACAACGGAGTGCTGGACGCGTACGAGATCGCAACGGGAAAGGAAATCTACCGGCAGCGACTGCCGTTGGTCGGCAGTGGCTTCAGCGCATCACCCGTGGCAGCCGATGGCAAGGTGTATCTGTCGAACGAAGATGGGGACATGCTCGTCGTCGCGGCCGGTCCGGTGTTCGCGCACGTGGCCACGAATTCGGTGAACGAAACAGTGATGGCGACGCCGGCGCTGTCTGAAGGCGTGATGTACGTGCGAGGCGCATCCACGCTGTTCGCGATCGGGAGGCGCTAATAAAAGAAAAGGGCGGGCCCGATTCGGACCCGCCTGGCTGTCGTTCTAGCTATTGTTCTGGCGCTGCTGGCGGTGTTGCAGCCGGAGCAGTCGTAATCTTGTGCGGCTGTACTGGTGCGTCGGTCAGGCCGAGCGACCACTTGATCGCTTCGAAGTACATCAACTGGATATTGCGGATGTCCCACGACGAGGCGTCGTGTGAGAAAGACCCATAGAAGACCCGTCCCTGTCCGTAGTTCTTGGCCCATGCCAGCGGATAATCACCGTCCGCTGCCAGCTTCGCGGTGCCGGGAGCGCTTGGCGGGTGGAACCTCAGCAATACGTCCATCTTGTCGCGCGAGTAGGTCTTCGCGCGGTAGAACTCATCCGTGAAGTTGAACGTGGCCCCCAGATGCTTCACAGCCGGAAAGTTCGGCTGCTCGCTGATGACTTGCCCAGGACCCGTATAAAGATGACCGTCGTACTGCGCGCCGAGCATTTCTCCGAACTCGGGCCACGACGCAAAGGCCGTCAACCCCGTATGAGCGGCGACGAAGCCTTTGCCGCTGCGGACGTAGGCTAAAAGCTCCTCACGCTGTTTGGGATTGATGTCGATTTCGCGGTGCCCCAGGAAAAAGATGCCATCGGTATTGCTCAGACTGGGTCCGCCGCTCGCCGGCGTTCCGTCGGTCTTGAATGCCGTGTTCGCCACGATGTTCGAATCGGTGCGGATGAAGGTGTCCCACAGGCCGGATTCATAGCCCATCCGCTCGACGATGGCCAACGCGTGCGAGGTGAAGGCGTGCTGCGACTGGCCGTTGCGCGTATCGGCCCAGGCCAGCAGCGTTTTGCGGATGCGCACCTGTGCACCGCGCCCGCGGCCACCACCGCGCGCGCCCCCTTGACGTCCCGCCGGTGCCGGCTGTGCAACCGGACCTTGTCCCGCCGCCGGCGGCTGCGGAGCCTGGGCAGAGATCAGCAGGCCGCTGACGAGCACCGCGAACCCGATGACGCCCACCTGGAATGTCCTCATGAAACGCCTCCCACCGGTTGCAAGTTTGAGTAGGCGGGCAATCTACCACTAATAGAGCGGGAGGAGCGCGGTGATACGGTATCGATCCCGTAAACTTTTGACTCCTCGATCCTCGCGTGTTTTCATCCCTTCATTCAACAGTACACGCTCGTCCGCGTTTTCCGCGTAGACGGTCGCCTGGCCGAAGAGGGGGAAGTGATGCAGTCAATCTTGAAGTCCTTCGTTGTGCTCGCGTGCGCGGTCGTGCTGAGTCTCTCCATGTCGCGGGCCGTGTCCGCGCAATCCATCGGCACCGCCGACATGACCGGACAGGTCACCGATCAACAGGGCGCCGTGCTTCCGGGAGTGACTCTAGTCCTGCGCTCGACCGACAGCGGACTCTACAGGCAGGGTGTGAGCGGGCCCAATGGCGTCTATCAGTTCACCGGCATGCTGCCCGGCATGTACCAGATCGAGGTGGAGCTGTCCGGCTTCAGGAAGTTTGAGCGCTCGAACCTGAAGCTGGAAGTCGGCAAGACGCTCGGCCTCGACGTGAAGATGGAGCTCGGCACGTTGAGCGAGGGGATCACGGTCTCGGCGGCAGAGATACCGATTGTCGACCTGACGTCGAAGACCGTCGGCGGATTTGTCGAGACGCGTGAACTGGTCGACCTGCCCACCGCCAACCGCAGCTTCACCTCGTACCTCGCCGTGTTGCCCGGCGTGGTCGGCGGCAACATCGGCGGCCAAGGCGGGACCCTCTACAGCTTCGACGGCGGCAACCTGAACGATGCGACCCGCGGCGGCGACCAGGTGCGCATTCCGATTGAGGCCATTCAAGAATTCCAGTTAATCGTGTCGCAGCCCGACGCCCAGTTCGGCGCGAACGGCGGCGTCATCAACGCCGTCTCGAAAACCGGCACGAACGAAATCCACGGCACCGCCCTCTCGCTGATCCGGGATTCGGCCCTCCAGGAGCGGTCCTACTTCGAGAAGCTGCGAGGCAGCCCGAAGCCCGACGCGGTTCGCAACCAGTTCGCGTTCTCGCTGGGCGGACCGATCGTGCTCAACAAGATGCACTACTTCGGCACCTACGAGCATCACGTCACCAGGCAGGCGCGGACGCCGAATATCATCGGCCGTCCCGACATCAACGTGACGAAGATTTTCCCGAGCACCACCTACAACGTGTTCGCGCGCGTCGATCACCAGGCCAGCGCCAACCACACATGGAGCGCCCGCGTCCTGTCCGAGTACCTGCCCAGCCTCAACACGGCGGACGTGATTGCCGCCGCGCGCACGGCGGAAGACCACGACCAGCAGTGGGGCGCCACCCTGAACTCCGTGTTTGGCGCGAAGGTGAACTCACTTCGCTTCGCGGCGACGCGCGAGGACTACCTGGACTCGTCGGTCGCATTCAAGGAGGCGGGTTACCGGCAGGAGCGTCTGCTTCCGACGCTCGCGTACAACAACTTCACCGATCAGCAGAACGCCAAGGGGGACGGCGTCGGCGAGCACACCTACCTCATCAACGACACCCTGACGTGGTCGATTCCGAACTTCAAAGGCAGCCATCAAGTGCAGGCCGGTTTTGAATTCGCGTGGACCCGGGTCTACAACCACGTGCAGGACAATCTGAACGGCACGTTCCGCTTCTCGCACAACCTCAAGTTCGACGCGGCCGATCCGAGGACCTGGCCCGACCAGTTCGCAATCCGCGTGCCCATCGAGTCGAACTATACGGACGTGCAGGACTACTACAGCGGCTTCATCCAGGACAAGTGGAACATCGGCGATCGCTTTACCGCGACGCTCGGATTGCGGTATGAGGTCGAGAATCTTCCGATCAAGAACAACGACAATCCGAAGTTCCCGGACGCGAATAAGTACCCCATCGACAAGAACAACGTCGCGCCGCGGACCGGCTTCGCCTATGCCCTCAACGATCGCACCGTTCTTCGCGGCGGCTGGGGCCTGTTCTTCCAGCGCACCACGTTCAGCACGGTGTCGCCATTCGCGTTGAGCGGGGTCTACGCGAGCTCGTTCACGTTCACCTCGCCGGCGAACAATCGGGATGCGGGCCCGGGCGCCGGACGATTTCCGACGGACCCGTTCCTCGCGACCTTTCCGGTCGTGAACCGCGCGCTGCTCGACCAGCGGTTCCCGGAGGGCTCGGTCCAGAAGAACACCGGCACGATTCGCTGGGACGATCCGGGCCGGCGCAGCCCCTACACGCATCAGTACTCCGTTGGCGCCGAGCGTCAGCTGCGGTCCAACATGTCCGTGAGCGCCGACTACTCGCGCAAGGCATTGCGGGATCTCCTGCTGCAGGTCGACCTCAATCCGCAGCTTCGCCGCGACACGACGCGGAACGGGCACAGTCGACCGTCCGCTCATGCCCGAGTTCGTGTCTGGCGTCGTCACGTCACTCAACATGGGGTGGCAGGACATCGATCAATTGGGCCTGTCGTTCAACAAGCGGTACAGCAACGGGTACTCGTTCAGGGCGGCCTATACCTGGTCGGACGGTTGGGGCAATATTTCGAACAACAACCAGTCGAGCACCTTCCAGCTGCTGGAGGACCTCAACCTCGATCTGAACGAGCAGGTGCCGAGCACCGTGAACCGCGAGCACAACGTCGTCCTCAGCGGTACTGTTGAAGTGCCCAAGACGAAGGGCATGAAGCTGTCGAGCATCGCGAGATACACGAGCGGTCAGACATTGACCATCACCGACTCGAGCAGCGATCCCGATCGGAACGGCGTGCTCACGGATCCGCTGCCGGCGGGCACCTACTCTGGCGTGGCGGGCGGCGAACACGTGATTACGGTGAAAAACAAAGGCGGACTCGGCGGTGCACGTGCGCCGGGAGAATTCAACATCGACGCGCGTTTTGGCTGGAAGTTCAATGTGGGTCGCAGCCGGAATCTCGAGCTTTATGGCGACGTCCTGAACCTGCTGAACACGACCAGCTTCAGCGGCTACAGCGGCGATCGCCGTACGGCCGACTTCCTGGTGGCGACGGGCGTGAGCAATACTGTTCGCACGCTCCAGCTCGGCGCTCGTATAGCATTCTAGGCACACCACAGGGCGCGGTGATGCCACCGCGCCCTTTCCCTCCTTCTATTCAGGTGACAGGTATGAGCACGATGCAGAAGTCTTCGATGATCTTGTTGGCGCTGGCCGCGGTGCTCGCGACACAAAGCGGTGTTGTCGGACAGCGCGCGCCGGCTGTGCAGAGCCCGCCGAGTCCCGGTCGCGACTGGATGTACCACGGCGGTGAACCAGGGGGGACACGCTTCTCGACGCTCACGCAGGTGAACGCGGGTAACGTGAAGAATCTGACACGTGCGTGGACGTTCCACACCGGCCACACGGCGGGCACCTTCGAGAGCACGCCGCTCGTCATCGACAGCGTGCTCTACTTCAATGCGTCGAACGGAGTGTTTGCGCTCGACGCTGTCACCGGACAACAGATCTGGAAGTACGAAACCGAAGGGCCGTCGACGCGCGGCCCTGAGTACTGGCCTGGCGGCGGTGGATACACGCCCAGGCTCTTCACGACAACCAGCGCGGGACTGGTGGCCCTCGATCTGAAGACCGGCAAGCCCGTCACAGAATTCGGTATCAACGGAATCGTCGCGAACGCGGGACGGTCGAGCTCGCCGCCATCAATCTACAGGAACCTGGTGATCACCCAAGACAACGGTCCCAACGTTCAAGCGTGGGACACCATCACGGGTGAGCCCGCCTGGAAGACCGAGCTTATCGCGCAGCCGGGCGATCCGAACAACGCGACGTGGCTGAATGGCAGTTGGAAAACTGCATCCGGTACCGACGTCTGGGGTCTCATGACAGTAGATGTCGAGCGGGGGACACTGTTCGTCCCCGTGTCAAAGGCCGGCGGGGACTACTGGGGCGGAAACAACCACGGCAACAATCTCTACTCCGACTGTCTGATCGCCATCGACGCCGCGACCGGCAAGATGAAGTGGTATCAACAGACGGTGCATCACGACATCTGGGATTTCGACCTCGCGGCGCCTCCGACGCTGGTCGAAACGAGACGCGACGGCAAAGTTATTCCCGGCGTCGCGGTGATCACGAAGATGGGACTGATGTTCGTCTTCAATCGTGAGACGGGCGCGCCGATGTGGGGCATGGAAGAGCGTCCGGTGCCGCAGACGAAAGCCCCCGGTGAATGGACGTCGCCGACCCAGCCCTTCCCGATCAAGCCGCCGCCGCTCGCGCGCATGTCGATGACGAAAGCAGACCTGCCGACGGTGACGCCCGAACACGAGGCGTTCTGCAAAGGGTTATGGGAGAAGTACGACGTCGCGGACTCCGTGCCATACGAGCCGTGGAGAACCGATCGCGTCATCGCCGTATTCCCCGGCGCGCTCGGTGGGGGTAATTGGGGCGGCGTGACCTTCAACAAACCATTGGGGTTGATGATCACGAACATCCACAACACCGGCCAGTGGGGCAAGTTGGAACCGAATACCGGGCGTGGCGGTGGCGGAGGCGGCCGAGGTGGTCGCGGTGGCCGGGGCGGTGGCCGCGGAGCGGCGCCCGACGCGGCAGCGCGTGAAGGCGCGCCGGCGCCGCCGGCAGCGCCACCGGCTCCCGCACGGGGAGCCAGCCCCTCGGAAGAATCTCCGCAAGCGGCGGCCGGTCTCGGCAAGCGCACGCCCGAGGGGGGCCGCTTCTGGGATCCCACGAAGCGATGGAACTGTGCCCAGCCGCCATGGGGCGAGCTGATCGCCGTCAACGCGAACACCGGCGATATCGCGTGGCGCGTGCCGCTCGGCGCGTTCGACGAGCTCGAGGCCAAGGGCATAAAGACGGGGACGCCGCAGCTTGGGGGGGCGATCACGACCGCCGGCAACCTTGTGTTCATCGGCGCCACGATCGACAGCAAGTTCCGCGCGTTCGACGCGCGCAATGGCGCCGAATTGTGGACGGCCCCTGTCGACGCGCCCGCGCATTCGGTGCCCTCGACCTACATGGGGCGAAACGGCAAACAGTACATTGTTGTCGCCGCGGGCGGGCGGGGGTTCCTGGGCAGCCCGCCGGCCGATACACTGATTGCGTTCGCACTGCCGTAGGACCATCGCGATACGAGGCTTGGAGATGTCGGCACGCACAATCAGCGAGGAGGAGACAGAAGTCGCGCTTGGGCTGCTCAATCGCGCACGAGCGGCGATGGCGGCGATCGACTCCTACGACCAGGCGCAGGTCGATCGGCTGTGCCGGGCGGTCGCGTGGGCCGGCGGCAACGAAAAGACCGCGACTCGCCTTGCGAACATGAGCGTCGATGAAAGCGGTATGGGCAGCCGCGAACCCGGACGCCGCGGAAAAGTTCTCGGGATTCTCCGCGACGCGCTTCGACAGAAGAGCGTCGGTATCATCGAAGAGATACCGGAAAAGGGGATCGTCAAGTACGCGAAACCCGCGGGCGTCATTGCGTCGCTGATTCCGGTGACGAGCCCGTACATCACGCCGATTGGCATCGCCATCTACGCGCTCAAGTGCAAGGATGCGGTGATTTTTTCGCCGCACCCCTCGAGCAAGATGACGACAACCGAGACCGTGCGCGCTGATGCGGCTTGCGCTGAAGAAGGTGGGCGCGCCCGAAGATCTGCTGCAATGCGTGGAGCGCCCGAGTATTCCGCTCGCGCGCGAGCTGATGTCGCTCTGCGACCTCACGATTGCGACCGGCGGGCCGGCGATGGTGAAAGCGGCCTACAGCTCCGGCAAGCCCGCATACGGCGTCGGCGCCGGCAACGCGACGATGGTGATTGACGAGACGGCCGATGTGGCCGAGGCCGCGCGCAACACGGCGACCAGCAAGAGCAACGATCATGGCTCCGGCTGCTCCGCTGATGGCAACCTGCTGGTCGACGCGTCGATCTACGACGCTATTCTCGATCGCCTGCAACATGAAGGCGGCTATCTGGTATCACCTCGAGAGAAAGAACTTCTCCAGAGTATTTATTGGGACGCGGACGGACGGCGCACGGCAGACACGATTGCGCGTCCGGCAGCCGTGATCGCGGCGCGTGCGGGTTTTTCGATTCCCGACGGCAAGAAGTTTCTGATCGTTCCGGAAAGTCAGATAGGCCAGGCACACAGGTTCTCGACCGAGAAGCTCGGCCCGGTGCTCGCGATCTTCAAATACCGCGACTTCGACATGGCCCTGGAGATGGTGCGGCGGATCTTCGAGACCGGTGGCAGGGGACACTCGTGCGGCATCTATTCGTTCAACGACGATCACATCCATCAGCTGGCGCTCGTGGCGCCGGTCAGCCGGATGATGGTGCGGCAGATTCAGTCGAGCTCGAACGCCGGCACGTTTACCAACGGGATGCCGATGACGTCCAGCATGGGATGCGGCGTGTGGGGCGGCAACATCACCAACGAAAACATCTCGCTCAAGCACTACATGAACGTCACGTGGGTGAGTCGTCCGATACCCGAGGATAAGCCGTCGGAAGCAGACCTGTTCGGCGAGTTCTATAACAGCGATATTTTCTAGCCGGCGAGTGACAATATGAATCCAGTACTTCAGGCTGACGTGGACCGCAAAACCAAGACGCGCATCTCCTCATACCTGCTCGCCGAGTATCTCGAGCGGCTCGGCGTCGAGGTCATTTTCGGTCTGTGCGGTCACACGAACATCGCGTTTCTGGACGCCATCGGCAAGAGCCGCATTCGCTTCATCACCGGCCGCCACGAGCAGGTGACCGCGCACGCCGCGGACGGATACGCCCGCGCGTCTGGAAAACCGGGCGTGCTGCTGACTCATCTGGGTCCCGGGCTCACGAACGCCACAACGGGAGTGGCGAATGCCGCGCTCGACTCGATTCCGATGGTGGTCATTTCCGGCGACATCCCGTCGTACTACTACGGCCGTCACCCGCATCAGGAAATGAACCTGCATCAGGATGCGGATCAGTTCCAGGTCTACCGCCCATTCTGCAAGCGCGTGTATCGCGTCGACCGCGCGGAGGATCTGCCGCGCGTCATGGAGCGCGCGTTTCATCTCGCGCAGACCGGCCGGCCCGGGCCTGTGCTGGTCGACGTGCCGATGGATCTGTTTTCAGCCGACCTGCCGATCGATGCCTTCCAGAAAGTTCCTGCGGAGATCGCGAAGAGCACGATCGACGAGTCGACGGCACACCGCATTGCCTCGGAGCTGGCGAATGCCAGCCGCCCGGTGCTCTATGCCGGCGGCGGCGTGCTGTCGGCGCGCGCAACTGCAGAGCTCGCCGCGCTTGGCCGAGGCGCTCGAAATTCCGGTGGCGCACTCGCTGATGGGGAAGGGCTGCCTCCACGAAGATCACCCGCTGCTGCTCGGGATGACGGGTTTCTGGGGCACGCCAATTGCCAACGACAAGTGCCGGAATGCCGATGTCATTCTGGCCGTCGGCACGCGGCTCGCCGAAGCGAGCTCGAGCTCGTGGGATCCGCGGTTCACGTTCGGCGGTCCGCCCACGCGCCTCATCCATATCGACGCCGACCCTGCGGAGATCGGCCGCAACCTTCCGACCGAGCTCGGCGTCGTTGCCGACGCCAAGCTTGCGCTGGGAGCGATCGCGCAGGCGGGAAAGAAACTGACACACAAGAATCGCGGATCGCTGCGGATCGATATCTCCCAGGCCCGACGGGCGTTCATGGATGAATGGGCCGAGCAGTGGATCTCCGATCAATTTCCGCTCCGTCCGGAGCGGATTCTCAGCGAGTTGCGGAAGGCGGTTCCCGAAGACGGCTTCATCGTCACGGACGTCGGCTGGAACAAGAACGGCGTCGCTCAGCAATTCAAGATCACCGTGCCCGGCACGTTCATCACGCCGAGCGGACTTGCGACGATGGGCTTCGGGCCTGCGGCGGTGCTCGGCGTGAAGGTCGCGCAGCCGAAACGCGCGGCCGTTGCGCTCATCGGCGACGGCGGCTTCGGATCGAATCCGTCGGTCATTGCCACGGCCATGGAGGCCGGCCTCAACGTCGTGTGGCTCGTGATGGACAACGCGGCGTTTGGTACGATCGCCGGCCTCGAGCAGATGCACTACGACTCGAGTTTTGGCTGCGTGTTCGAATGCAACGGGAAACCGTACCGCGTCGACTTTGCGGCCATGGCGCGCGCCTGTGGGGCGCGCGGCGTCATGGTGCAATCGGCCGACGAGCTGGGTCCGGCGCTGACTGAGGCGCTGGCGTCGGATCTGCCGAGCGTCATCCAGGTGCCGATGGAAAATGCGCCCACGCCGACGCCAGGTCACTGGAATATCAACGACATCTATCGAAAAGGCTACTAAGCCGCGGCATGCAAATGGCTGCGCGCACACCTGCTGCGAACGAGAAGCCTTCCCAGAAGGTGGTGCAGCAGGCGCTCGATCGGATTCTCGCCAGCGCCACCTTTCAGCAGGTCGATCGACTCAAGCGGTTCATCGCGTTCATCGTCTCCGAAGCGCTCGCCGGCCGCGGTGATCAGCTGAAGGAGTACGTCATCGGCGTGCAGGTCTTCGGCAAGGAAGTCGCCTTCGATCCTCGTACCGATCCCATCGTGCGGGTCCAGGCGAGACGCTTGCGTACTCGTCTCGCGCGGTACTACCGCGAGGAGGGCCAGAACGCCGAGGTCGTCATCGACCTGCCGAAAGGCGGCTACGTGCCCGTGTTCAAGCGGGCCGAGCGCGCGCCCGTCCTGCGCCGGTCAGTCGGCGCCACATTCGTCAGCCAGAATACCGTCGCCGTCCTGCCGTTTGCCGATCACAGTCCTGCAGGTGAGCTCGACTATTTCAGTCGAGGGTTACGCGAGGAGGTCATCCATAACCTTGCGAAATTCGAAACGTTGCGCGTGCTGGCTGTCGACACCCAGGAGTCTTCCGATGGCGCAGCCGTCGTCATTACCGGAAGCCTTCGGCAGTCGGGCAACACCGTGCGGGTGACCACGCAGTTGATTGACGGCGCGAGCAACTATTACCTGTGGTCCGAATCGGTGGACGCCGACCTCACGAATGCGCTTGCCTCACAGGAGAAAGTCGCTCGCGTGATCGTCGACAAGTTTCAGCGGGAGCTCATGCAGCCGAGCCGGGCCCATAGGCCGATCGAAAATCTGGCCGCGCACAACTTGTATCTGCAGGGCCGCTACCATCTGAATCAGCGCACGGAAGAAGGCCTGCGCAAGGCACTGGACTTCTTCGAGAAGGCACTTGTCGAGGACGCACAGTCCGCGCTCGTCCACAGCGGCCTTTCCGACACCTACAGTCTTCTGGCGCACTATGGCGTGCTCGGACCTGCCGATGTGTGGGCGAAAGCCGCGTCGAGCGCCGCCTCCGCGGTCATGCTGGACGGCAGTTCCGCCGAAGCGCACACATCGCTCGCGCATATGAAGGCGACGCAGGACTGGGACTGGGCAGGGGCCGAGCGCGAATTCCAGAGAGCGATTGCGCTGAACCCGCGGTATCCCACCGGACACCACTGGTATGCCATGTCGTGCCTGATGCCCACCGGGAGGCTCGATGAAGCGCTTGATGAGATCTCCCGCGCACAAGCGCTCGATCCGGTGTCCCCGATCATCGCCCGCGATCTCGCGGTGGTGCACTTCAACCGCCGCGATTTCGAGGCCGCTCTGGAGCAGTGCGATCACACGATCGAGCTGAACCCGCATTTCTCGTCGGGGTATCTGACTCTTGGCCTGATTCAGGAGCAGCGGGAGGATTTCGACGAGGCCGCGGCCGCGTTCGAGCGGGCCGTGCATCTTTCGCCGAACGCGCCGCGCATCCGCAGCGCCCTCGCCCGTACGTTCGCGTTGTCCGGGAAACGGAAGCTCTCGCTCAAAATTCTGCACGAGCTCGAGCGGCTCGCTGAAGATCGCTACCTTTCACCCTTTGAGTTCGCGCTCATCCATTTCGCGCTGGGCCAGCACGATCCCGGCTTCGACTGGCTCGGCCGGGCCTGTCAGGACCGATCGTTCGATTTGATTGTCATCAAGGTCGATCCCAGGTTCGACAAGCTCCGGCACGATGCAAGGTTTGGCGCGATCGTCAAGCGAATGGGCCTCGAGTAGGACACCACATGACCACTGCGAGCCGAGCGCGCTTCACGCTCCTCAGATTTACTCTCGTTCTGTCTGTCATCACGTATCTCGACCGTGTCGCGATCTCCTCGGCTGCGCCCGCCATTCGCGACGAGCTGCACCTGAGTGCAGTACAGATGGGATGGGTGTTCAGCGCGTTCACCTTTGCGTATGCGGCGTTCGAGATTCCGAGCGGATGGCTGGGCGATGTCTATCGGCCCGCGCAAGGTCCTGGCGCGCATCGTCCTGTGGTGGTCGGCGTTCACGATGGCGACCGGTCTGGCGTGGAACTTCCGTTCGCTGGTCGTCGCACGTTTTCTCTTCGGCGTAGGAGAAGCCGGCGCCTTCCCGAATATCTCACGGAGCTTCGCCACCTGGTTTCCCGCGCCGGAACGCGGAAATGCGCACGGCGTCATTTTCATGGGCACGCGGCTCGGCGGGGCGCTGGCGCCGCCGTTGGTCGTGCTGCTCATGACATGGATGGGATGGCGGGAAACATTCTTTGTGTTTGGCGCGCTGGGAGTTGTCTGGTGCGTGTTCTGGCTGCGATGGTTCAACGACGATCCTGCCAGCCACCGGTCGGTCAATGCAGAGGAGCTGGACGTCATCAGGCGGGGGCTCACACCCGCGGGGCGTCTCACCTTCCAGTGGAGCGAGCTGTTCTCGGCCAATCTGCTTTTCATATGCCTGATGTACTTCTGCATGGCCTACACGCTGTACTTCAACCTGACGTGGCTGCCGACGTACCTCCGCGAGGTGCGTGGATTCTCGGTGCAGCAAGCCGGATACGTGGCGGGCGCCATTCTGTTGACCGGAGCGCTCGGCACGTACATCGGCGGTCGCGTGACTGACAGATTGGTAAAGATGTACGGACTGAAAATCGGCCGCTCGCTCGGTGTGGTGACGCTGCCGGTGAGTGGACTCCTGCTGGTGGCCGCCGCGCTGGTCGACAATCCGGTCACAGCTGCCGTGCTCTTCGCCCTCACACTTGGCGTGGCCGACCTCTGCGTCAGCTCGTGCTGGTCGATTTGCCACGACGTCGGCGGTGAAAGAGCCGGTACGGTGACCGGCGCGATGAATACATGTGGAAACATTGGTGGAGCCATCAGTCCACTCGTGGTCGGATATGCCGTGCAGGGGTGGAATTCCTGGACCATTCCATTTTTCATTACTGCCGGGGTCTATGTGGCCGGGGGGATTCTGACGCTGCTGATCAATCCGAATAAACGGCTGATGGAGCCTGAGCGCAACCGAGTATCCTTGTCCGGAGCTGCATAGGAATCACCGGTTGAACGCTCTCGAAGGCATTCGCATTCTCGATTTGTCGCGCCTGATCGCCGGCGGGGCGGCCGGTATGTTGCTGGCGGATTTTGGCGCCGACGTCGTCAAAGTCGAACAGCCGCGTACGGGAGACCCGCTTCGGCAATGGACATTCGAGGGCCAGCCCTACTGGTGGAAGGTGTACGCGCGAAACAAGCGGTACATCACACTCAACTTGAAGTCCGACGAAGGCAAGGATCTGCTGCGCCGTCTGGTGCCGAGATTCGATGCGATGATCGAGTCGTTCGTTCCGGGCACGCTCGAGGGTCTTGGGCTCGGATGGGACGTGCTCAGCGCGTGGAATCCAAAACTGATCCTCGTGCGCATTTCCGGATGGGGACAGTCAGGACCCGGAAGCAACAGGCCTGGCTTCGGGACCCTGGTCGAGGCCGCGAGCGGGTTTGCTGCCATGAATGGCGAGCCTGATGGCGCGCCCATCGTTCCGGCCTTTCCGCTGGCCGACATGACGTCGGGACTCTATGCTGCCAACGCGCTCATGTTCGCGCTGTACAACCGTGACGTGCGCAGCGGCACAGGGCAAGTCATCGACGTAAGTCTGTTCGAGTCGTTGTTTTCGCTGCTGGGACCGCAGTCCGCCGAGTATGCGGCGTCGGGCACGCCGCGCGAACGCCAAGGCAGCCGATCCACAAATGCAGCGCCGCGCGGATGTTATGCGACAAAAGACGGCCGATGGATCGCCGTGAGCGCGTCGACACCGAAGATGGCGGAGCGCTTTCTCAACGGCTATGGCCTGGGAGCTCTGCTGCAGGACGAGCGGTTTGCCACCAATGAAGCGCGCGTGCGACATCGGGCTGAGCTCGATGCCGCCGTGGCAGCGGCGATTGCCGGAAGGACGCTTCAGGAAAACCTGGACGTCATCGAAGAGCATGCGCTGACGGCGGCACCTGTCCAGACCGTCGCGGATATTGAACAGGACGCTCACTGGCGCAGTCGCCGGCTCGTCGTGGACGTGCCGGATGGCAACTCGTCGGTGCGTATGCACAACGTCACACCTCGGCTCTCCGCAACGCCAGGCGAAATTCGCTGGGCCGGCGGATCGCTCGGCGAGCACAACGAAGAGGTTTACGGGTCTGAACTTCACCTCGACGGTACGGAACTCCAGCGGCTGAAGGAAGCGGGGGTCATCTGACAGACGACACAAAGGCTCGCGGATCGGCTGCGGACCCATGGCGTACCGGCATCACCAATTACGACGATACGCACATGTGGTACCACGGCCACGACGTCACGACACTGATGAAGGACGCCACGTTCGCTGACGTGGTGTATCTGCTGCATCGTGGACGGCTGCCGGTCGAGACGGAACGCCGGGTAATCGACGCGATTCTGATCGCGAGCGCCGATCACGGGCCTGGTTCTCCGTCCGCCGCCGCGATGCGTACCGTCGCGACAGGAAATCGCGCAGCTCCGGAAGCCGCGATCGCTGCCGGCATTCTCGCCATTGGTGACGCGCACGGCGGCGCCGGCCTCGCGTGCCTGGAATTGATCACGCGCGGCGTCGACCTCGTGAAACGGCAGGGACAGTCGATGGACGCCGCTGCGGCTACAGATCGTCGAGGAAGAAACGTCGGCAGGCCGCCGGTTGCCAGGACTGGGCCACCGCGCTCACACTACCGATCCGCGCACTGCCGGTGCTCTTCGGTTTGATGGAGGACGCAAAACTCGCGGGCGCGGGCGTCGAGTTCGTGCGCGCACTCGAGAAGGTTGCGGCACGCGCCATCAAGCCACTGCCGATCAACGTGGATGGCGCGATTGCTGCCGTGTTGTACGACCTCGGATTTCCTCCGGCGATGGGGAAGCTCATCTTCATCATCGGTCGCGTGTCCGGATTGAGCGCGCAGTTGATCGAGGAATATACGCGCGAGCGTCCCATGCGCATCAAGATTCCATTCGTCTACGACGGCCCAAAACCGCAGTCTTAGCCCGATGGGTATGGTAGTATGGTATGGGTATGGTAAAGGTGACGTTCACGCTGGATGACGAGACCATCAGCAGCCTCCGCCGGACGTCGGCGCGACTCTCCAAACCGCAGAGTCAGGTCGTGCGCGAGGCCGTGCTCGACTACGCAGCGAGAGTGGGCCGGCTGAGCGAGATGGAGCGAGTGCGCATGCTCAACACGTTCGACAAGCTCGTTCCGGCGATACCGTCGAGGCCAGTGCGGAAGGTCGATAGCGAGCTCAGGGCGATCCGCGCCGCGCGGCGAACCGGTGGACGCCGGCATTCTTCCGGGCGATGATTCATCTCGACACATCCGTGTTGATCGACAGTCTCACGGGCCCTCGTCGATCGGCGCCCGCGCTTCGCCGGACCATCGACCGTGGCGAACGCATCCTCTTCTCGACCATCGTGCTCTACGAGTGGCTGCGGGGGCAACGCAGTGCTGCGGAGCTCAACGCTCAGGAGGGGCTCTTTCCCCGGGCGGCAGCCGTGCCGTTTGGCTCGGATGAAGCCCGCATCGCGGCTGATCTTTACCGCGCAATAACACGCGGGCGTGGACGCGAAATCGACCTCGCGATTGCAGCCATCGCCATGGCTCAGAATGCCTCGCTCTGGACCCTCAATATCGAAGACTTCCGCGATATCGACGGGCTCACGCTCTACGACGCCTCCGAATAAAAAAAGGCGGGCCCGATTCGGACCCGCCCCGCGTGACACTATTCGTTTTTCGCTCTTCGCTTTTCGTTACTACAGCCCGGCGAGCCGGCTTTCCGCATCGCCGAACCGGTCCAGCTTAATCCCCATCCTGTCCATGATGCCGAGATACAGGCTGCACATCCTGCGATTCTCGTCGCCGGCGGTGAGGTAGTCGAGCGAGCGGCCGGTTTCGAGCGTGCCGCCGAGACCGCCGGCCAGCACGACCGGCAGCTGCGAATTGATGTGCTTGCTGCCGTTCCACAGGTTCGACAGGAACATCAGACACGAGTTGTCGAGCACCGTGCCGTCACCTTCGGGCATCGAGTCCAGCTTGGTCGCGAGATACGCGAGCTGGCTTAGAGTGGAAGCGCGAGATGCGCTCGTAGCCGTCCGACAGGTTGTCGTGCGACGCAGCGTGATGGCCGTTCCGCACGTCGAGGAACGGGTAGTACAGCGCCGACAGGTCGCGCGCGAGCAGCAGGGTCGCGACGCGCGTCTTGTCGGTCTGAAACGCGAGCGCGATGACGTCGCACATCAGGCGCGTGTGCTCGCGGAGATCTTCGGGCAGGCCGTTCTGCGGCCGGTCCATCGAGAAGACCGGCTTGTTCTTCTGCTTCGCGAGGTCGGCCGCCTTCGTCCTGGTTCTTCCGCATGCCGTCGACGCGCTTTTCCACTTCGCGCACGCTCGTCATGAACTCGTCGAGCTTGTACTGATCGGTCGAGCTGACCTGACGGCTCAGCTCGGCGGCGCTTTCCCTGACACGATCGAGGATGCTGAGGTTGCGGACGCTGCCGCGGTTCTCGAACAGCGTGTCGAACGCGAGCGCAGGGTAGACCTCGTTGGGCACCGGAGAATCGGCGTTCTGCCACGAGATGTGCGAGCTGTACACCATCGAGAAGTTCGTCTCGTGGTAGCCCGTCATCGGCTGCTCGCACGCCAGCACGATGCTGGGCTGCAGCGTTTCCTGTCCCAGGTGATTGGCGATCATCTGGTCGACCGTGATGCCGGCGTGGATGACCGGGCCTCGCGTGATGGGCGCTCCGGAGAGCAGGCTGCCCGTTTGCGCCGGGTGGATGCCCTGGCCCGTCGAGTGCTTGTTGAAGAGCCCGTTGATGACGTTGACCTTCTTCTTGATCGGCTCGAGCGGCGACAAGCTCAGGCTGAGCTTCATGTCGTCTCCCGATCCGGTGGCGCCCCAGTGGTTTTCGTTGATGCCGTTGCCCATGAAGAGCACAGCGAAACGCTTGGGGAAAGGAGAGCTCGGTGTTGCTGCGAACGCGGGCAGGGACTCGAGCCATGGCAACGCCATGGTGACTCCAGCGCCGCGAAGGACCGTACGACGGGACAGCTTCATCTCGCTACCCTTTCTGATAACGCCCCGCGCCGCTCTGCGACCTGGGGTGTCCGCTTCTTCAAGAACTGCGGACTGGTGACGATGGTCTCGACCAGCGTGCTGAATCGGTAACCGTTCGCCGCGAGTTTCGCGTTCATCCGCTCGATGAGCGGCTCGTCCGAGAGCTGGAGCGACCGGCCCAGGGCGTACACGAGTATTTTACGACTAAGGTTGTCCAAAAAGTCTTTTTCGCGGTTTGCGCGGATATAGGCCTGCAGCCCTTCGAGGCCGGCGCCATGGCTGCCTCCGGGGAACGTCGCCTGGGTATCCACGGGCCGCCCTGCCAGGTCTTTCGTGCGTGTTTCGCCGACCGGACCGTAGCCTTCAAACGTCAGCCCGAACGAATCGAAGCGCGCATGGCAGGACGAGCACGCCGCGTTGTCGCGATGTTTCGCGAGCATCTCGCGCAGGGGCAGGTCCAGCGTCGCCTCGTCCTTCGGCAGCTCGGGCACGGTCGGCGGCGGCGGGGGAATGACCTCGCCGAGCACGCGCCGTGCGACCCAGTAGCCGCGCTTGACGGGGCTCGTGCGAAGGCCGGGCGCATTCTGCGTCAGGAACGCCGCCATGGGCAGCAGGCCGCCGCGCTGATACTGGCGCGCGTTGTCCACGCGCACCCATACGGTCGGCTGAGCCGTACACCTCGTGGCATCCCGTAGTGCTTGGCCAGCATCGGATTCACGAACGTGTGGGTGCCGTACAGCATGTCGAGGACCGAGCGATCGTTGCGCACGACATCGCTCGACGAACCGTACAGGCTCTTCGAACATCGCCTCGCGCAGCTCGTTGCTGAACTCCGGGAACCGCTCGCGATCGACCGCGTTGTGCTCGTCGAAGCGCCGGAAGTCGAGCCAGTTGCCGCCAAACTCCGTCGCCAGCCGGCGCGCGCGCTCGTCTTTCAGCATCCGGCGCACCTGCGCGAGCAGCACCGTTTCGTTGCGCAGGTCGCCCGCTGCGGCGCGCGCCAACAGGTCGGCGTCCGGCATGCTCGACCACAGGAAGTAGCTCAGGCGGCTCGCCAGCGCGTGATCCGACAGCGGCGCGCGCCGGAGCGTGCTGCGCAGTGCGCGCGAGCGGACGCGTTGACGCGGTAGTTAAAGTGCGGCGACATCAGCACGTTGACGATGAGATCTCGCATCGCCTCTTCGTGCGTCAGGCTGCTCTTGTCGCGCAGCGTGCGATAGAACCCGCGCAGGTCGGTGCGCTCGGCCTGCGTCAGCGGGCGGCGATAGGCGCGCGCCGCAAACGCCAGCAGCGCATCGATCTGTCGCGGCTCGGCCTCGAGCCGCTTGCGCTCGACCGTGCGAATCGCCGCGTTCACGCGATTGAAATGCTCGTTGATGGCTTCGAACGCGATCGGGCTGTTCTGCGGATCGGCCGAGGCTTTCGCGATGTAGCCTTTCTTGAAATCGAGGATGACCGACTCTTCGATGATGTCCTTGTCAGCAGGCCGGTGGCTTCCAGACTCGCGGCCATTGCCGAGAATTTCCCCGCTCTGGTTGAAGAAAAATTCGATGTAGGTGCGCGCGGTGTAGCCGGCGACGAATTCGAACTCGTCCCAGAGCGCCTCGAGCTCTTTCTGCCCCTTCTCGTCGAGCAGCAGCTCGCTGAGCGGCGCATCGTCGCGGGTATAGCCCATGACGTTGTGGAAGCCCGCGCTCAGCAGGCGTCCTTTGTCTTCCGTATCGTCCGGATAGAAGCGGCCGCGCTCGCGCACGTAGAACGTGTCGGGGAAGATGGAGCTGAACTTCGCGAACGCCGCCTCGTAGCGGGCGCGCTGGCCGGCAGGTACCTCGAGGTCCGGATTCTTCATCCGCGACTGGTACTGATGGGCGAGCGCGATGAGCGCGTTCAGATCTTCACCGTTCTGGCCGCCGCCGACGAGGCCGCGCTTCGCATCGGGCAACGACACGACAACGGGCGGCGGTTCATCGGCGACGCGCAGCGCCGCGCGCTCGAAATCGCGCCGGTGCGTGGCGTACTGCCGATTCTTCCAGTTCATCAGCGGCTGCGAGGCGACGCTCAAACCCTTCACGACCGGGCTGGCGAACTTCAGCGAGGTGTCCTTGCGCATGCGCAGGACGAAGTCGCGCATGTGTATGAACTCATCGAGGAACGGATCAGACCCCTTCGCCGGTACCGGCAGCGCGCGCCACATCGTCTGCAGCTTTGCGAGCGGTCCGACTTCTTCCTTCGGACCCTCGAGCGCCTGCCAGATGGTCGTCAGGTAGCGTGCGCTCACTCTGTTCTGCGCGGCGATGTCCGCGAGCGTGGCTTTCGGCGTGCCGAGCGCCGCGCGGTGTTTGTGGAGCCATGCCGAGCGGAAGTAGTCCGAGTAGTCGGTTGGCTGGCGATCGTAGAAATCGACGATCTGCTGGATGCAGAATTTTTCGCGGTCTGTCTCGACCAGCATCGGATGCGGGGCGAACTCGAACCCGTCCGGATTCAGGTACATATGATCGGCGACCAGGCGCGCCGCCTGCAGATACTTCGTCAGCAGCGCGGGCGACATGGCCAGCGATTCGCCCGAGTTGTCGAATCCCGCGAGATTGGCCGGGTCGACAGGAAATTCGCGCGCGGGCCGGATGTCGACGCCCGTCAGGTCGTGAATGGTGTAGTTGTATTCCGCGTTGTTGAGACGCCGCGCGAGCACCGGGCCGGGGTCGCCGTCATTCCGGCGCATCTCGGTCTTCCAGGTGGCCGCAATCCAGTTGACGATCTCCTGTCGCGCGCTTTCGGACGGCTGCTTGGCCTGCTGGGGCGGCATCTGGTGCGCGGCCAGCTTCTCGCGCACGCGATCCCACTTCGCAAAATCCCGCACAACCGACTCGGCCGAGGCGTACTGCCGCAGGTCCAGCTGCGCGGCCGCTTTTTCTCCGGTGTGGCAGCTCGTGCAATAGGAATTCAGGAAGGGTTGGACGGTCGCCGTAAATTCTCGATCGAGATCGGTATTCGGAGCCTGCGCGGCGTTCATCGAAGGTGCGACAAAGCAGCCAAGGACGAGCAGCGAGGTAAGAAGGCAATAACGTAATTTCGGCATGCGGTCCGTTCGGTTAAATGCGATTAACGTTGGAAGGGCCTATTTTACCGGTAAAGCGCTCTGGATTTCCACCCGAAGGCCGTAGTGACGTCAACGGATTTGACGGACGCGAATTCTGAACGACAGGGCTCGGGCCGCAAAGACGGTGGCATCGTCGGTGAGGTCGCGTTGCGACGGCGGGAGCGACACTGAGACCACCTCGCCGGGACGAGCTGGAAGCATAGCAGGTGTGTGAACAACGTTGAATAGCAGAAGGCCAAGACACCATAAGGAAACACGGGAGCCGTCGCACCGTCAGTCTATAGGCTGCGCGTGTGATTAGATCTCTGTGATCTGTGTAGACGATATTGCAGATCACGAAGACATCGAGCGTCTTGGTACTTCGGTGAGCGTGTGAAATAGAACGGGATGGGCTGGTGACATCTCGAAGGGAAAGCGGCTGACTGCGCTCCTTTCCATCCGGGAGCCGTTCCACCAGCCAGAGATCCACCGAGACGAGGCGTCGATCGTGGTCTGGAACCGAGTAGCGCTAGACGGAGACGCCAGCGCCAGCGCCTTCGCCACGCACGAACTCGGGAGGCGCAGACGCTTCAGCAACTGAGGATGACATCCAGCGACAGCGATAGTGCCGGACGGAGCGTCAGCGTCGTATGACGCTGACGTTGACGGTTCCATGATCCGGCGCGCACGCATGGAGTCGAAAGGTACGGCGTGACGGCCCGTCCGGTTGGAGTGACGTGAACCGTCATGCGCTGTAGACTTTCTTCATGTGCCGTGGCTGGCTTGTCCAAGGTCGCGGAGCGGCTTGGGACTCAAGAAGGTGGCGCACTGACGAGACGAGCCTGGAGAAAGCCGAGAGTGTCGTCTTCCCAATGCGTGCCTGGGTGGACGTGGCCGCCGGTGGCTGCGCCGGTCGCCGACGTCTGCGCGACCGACTGACACGCGGACGACGATTCGCAGGACGTCGACTACGCGCGTCAGCGCTCGGAAGACTGCGCACTGAAGCAGCACGACGATGAGAGCGATAACGCAAGTTTCATGTCGCATTTCTCGGGCACGCTCTGCAATGGACCGCAACAAGAGCGTCGGTGCCGGCGGGGCGTCGAATGGATGCGCTTTGTCTGCTGAACGAGCTGTAATCGCGAGAGAGAAACGAGCACAGCGACGGGCGCAAGAGAAGACGCTTAGATGGCCGAGTGTAGGTGGCTCGGCAACGATGACTGGGTCGTCGTCGGTGCCGCGTACTGGAGCACGACGAAATAGATCAAGATGTCTCGCCCGGCGGGATAGGACAACGCCTCAGCGAGAGCGCGGGGCTCAAAGGCCTAGCAGACAAGGACATCGGAAATGACTTCGTGGTTGGGATTCAGCGTGGTGCTCTCGCAGTTGCCATGCGACACGGATGGGCTTTAGTCGCAGAGCAATGGGCGCGGCGAGCAACGCGCGCGCGGCTCCAGCAGCGTGCGCTGAATTCGAGACCGCACGGCATCGAGGCGTCAATTCGCACGCGGCGCGATCTCTACACGTCTGAGCCCGCCGACTTCGCGGAGGAGAAAGACGTCGGGATCGAGGTCCGGTAGCGTTGTAAGAGCTTGCTTGAGCGCAAGCGCGATCTCCTGCTGCGCGTCTTTCGTTTCTTCTGGAACGGAGCCAAGGTCGTCGCCGGACGGCGAAAACGCTGCCAGTGATGGTCAAGCGGAGCGTTTAGGGAGATCTTGAACAGACAGCCGGCCAGTTGGTTCTCTGGCGCAGTCGGAATGGCAGTCCGGCTGACCCTGAGAAACACTTCTTGGGTCAGATGGCGCGCCGCCTAGCGTTCACCAGCAGCGAGGCTGAGATAGCGCAAGCAGGTGGTCGTAGCACGAGCGCAAGGAGCGACTCGGCATTGGTCACGGATGTCACGTGCGTCATCTCTAAGAAACGACGGTGAGGGTCGTTAGTCTTCTCAAAGAGGGTATCCGGCTGTCAGGAACAGCCGGTGGCAGGGCCTGAAGTTCGTAGATCAGTAGTTCTCTAGATCAATAGATCAGTAGATACTCCGTCCCGTTCATTTCGCTGCCTTCGCCTTCTCGATTTCTACTGCGTACACGTGGCGCGGCCCTGTGCCGAACTGCCCCGTAAACACCACCCATTTCTTGTCGGGGGTGATGTGCACGTTCGGCTCGACGCCGCCGCGGCCGGTCACGTAGTTGTGCTTCGACATGTCGGCCAGCTTCTCGCGCGTGATCCGCTCGCCTGGCTGCACGCGGAACAGATTGATCCACATGCCGTCGGTCGAGTACGCAACCTGCGACGCATCGCCGCCGTCGCCGGCGAACAACGTGTTGTCGCGCGAGCTGTTGAAGTGCACGCTCCACCAGTCACGTTCGACGTGGTACCGGATCTTCCGCCCGGTCGCCATCTCGACACCCGCGATCCAGAACACCTGGCTCCGCGGCGTCTGCAGATCGAACCAGATGGTCTTGCCGTCCCAGCTCCACCATTCGTGGCCGTTGATTTCCATGTCCATCGTGCGCTTGTGCATCAACTGCTTCTGCGTGCCGTCGGTGCGGATGGTCCACGTGCGGTCCAGCTCGTGCCACGTCCCTTCATGGCAGTAGAGCAGGAGATTCGGATCTGTCGGATTGAACTGCAGGTGATTCAGGTCGCCGTACTGAAATCCCGTTTCGCGCACGTCGCCGTTCTTGAGGCTCGTGAAGAGAAACGATTGCAGCGACGGATTCAGCGCGCGCGGCGCCAGCCCGTCTTCTTTCTTGACCGAATACTGCTGATCGGGCGTGAGGTCTTCCATGCGCTTGCCGGGAAACATCCGCTGCAGTTGCGGCACGATGGGCCGCACCGGCGGGCGAGGGTATTTGCCGTCGGCATCGATGGCCTTGCCATTCTTGACGACCGACAGCGTTTCGTCGGCGTTGATGAGGCCGCGCGCGTGCGTGCACTTCGCGCGTCCGTTTCGTGTCGACATTGAGCGCCGTCACGGCCCCGCCCTGGCTGCCGTAGTAAATCTCGCGCGTGCGCCGCGCGAAATAGCCGCCTCGCACAGCCGGCCCGACGATCTCTGGCTCGAGACCGGCGGTGCCAATTTTCGCGACGTCCACCACGGCAATCCCGGAAGGGGTGTTGAACATGAGCGTGTCCCCCTCCGGCGAAAACGCGTTGTCATGAAAGTAGAGCGTCGAACCGCCCGCATCGCCGGTGAGCCGCACGATGCGATGTCCTGTTGCAGGGTCGACCCAGTCGCGTGGCTGAGGGGCCTGTGACAACAGCACCGTGCCCGCCGACAACACGACAACGATCAACGATCTGTTCATCGTCTCCTCAGCTACCGGCTACCAGCTACCAGCTAGAATTCCAGCCGCACTTTAATCTGTCCGACGCGCGGCGTGTTCGCCTGCGAGCTGACCCGCCCGAAGTTCGCGTTCGTGATGTTCGTCTGGATGCCGCCGAACACCACGTTGTTGAACAGGTTGAACACGTCGACGCCGAACCCGAGCTTGGTGCGTCCGACGTGGAAATCGCGCCGCACGCTGAAGTCCTGATTGAAGTAATTCGGGTTTCTCAGATCGTGCGCGAGCGTCCTCGGCGTGTTGCCGAACGTGAACGGGGCAGGCGACTGGAACGCCGCCCGATCGATAAACGTCGGCGGGTTTGTGGTGCTCAGCACATCGCCGTCGCCGTAATCGCCGTTGATGCGCACGGGGCCGCTGAAGTTCGGGTTGAAATCCGCGTAACAGGTGCCCGCGTTCGGCAGATTGCACGTCGCGCCGATCGATCCGAGCGGACGTCCCGATCGGAACTGCGTGATGCCCGACACCTGCCAGTCCTTGACGATCGCGCGCACGAATGGATTGCCGCTGCCGGCTCTGCCTTCTGCGCCAAACGGCAGGTTGTAGACGACGATCGCGTTCCAGACGTGCGGCTGATCGTTCGAGCCGACCGCCCAGTCCTGCTCGATGTCGTAGTTCGTCCGCGCGGACGAGATTGTCTTCCGTCCGGCTGAACGTGTAGTTGAACGAGACCGACAACCCGTCGTCGGATCGGCGCTTTTCGGCCGTCAGCTGCAGCGAATTGTAGTTCGACCGCGAGATGTTTCCATAGACATCGGTCACCGCCGAATACTGCGGGAACGGACGCAGCATCTGCGAGATCGTGCCCGAGAAGTTCGCGTAGGGAAGGTTGATGCCCGGGACAATCGCCCGCGCCGCTGCGAGGTTGGCGGCGGTTGCCTGCTGCGTCAGCAGGTTGCCCAGCGCGAGGTATTTCGGATCCATCTGATTCGAATAAAAGCCGCGCTTCGGACCGTCGAGGTAGTCTCCGCGGCTGCCGGCGTACGACGCACCGACCGTGATGGTGCGGTGCAGCGCGTATTGGAAACCGGCGTTCCAGTTTTGATAGCGCGGCATGCGCCCGCCGATGTCAGGGTCGCCGTAGGTGACGCTGCCGCCTGTTCCCCGGCCCGTCACGAAGCCCGCGTTCAACGACGGATCGAAAAACGGCGGAGGCGGATAACCGGGCACGCCATCGTTCCAGTTGTACGCCGGTGCGAAGCTCGCGTTCGGACTCGGGAAGCTCGCGTTCGCCGAGAAGCCGAGCATGCCAGTCCCGTTGCGCGCGCCGGCACGGCCGCCGACGGCGGCGCGCCGCGTGTAGTTGATGCCATACGACGTCCGCAGCACGGTGCGATCGTTCAACGTGTAAGCCAGGCCCAGTCGCGGTCCCACAGCGCCGTAGAAGGTCTTGATTGGCGTGCGGCAGTGGCAGCTGTTCGGACCGTCTCCGGCGAAGACGACCGCGCCGGGATAGCCGCTCACAGCGGGATTGGGCAGCGTCGCGTCCATGAAGGACCACCGATCGTACAGCTCCGTGTACGGCTTCATGATGTCGTAGCGGAGACCGAGGTTCAGCGACAGATTGGGCCGCAGCTTGAAGTCGTCTTGCGCCCAGAACGCATAGGTGTAGAAACGTCCGCTCGTGGCGACCACGGAATCCTCGACGACGGTGGTCGCGTTGAGCTCGCCGAGCAGATAACTCGCGTACGCGTTCCCGCTGGCCGTATCGAGCGTGCCCGCCGCGTTGAACCCGGCTGTCTGCAGGTTGCTGAAGCCGAACGTTGCAAGACTGCCGTAGGTGCGCTCGCGCTCGTCGGCGTCCATGCGCTGCGCCTGCAGCCCGAACGTCGTCGTGTGCCTGCCGTGGGTCCAGCTCAGGTTGTTCTGCAGCGTGAAGTTGTTCAGAAACTCAGTAAACGCGCGCGCGTCGGTGCCGCGCCATCCCGCGGGCGCGTTCGGTCCACCGAAGGCCACCTCGGGAAATGACGAATCCGCTTCGCCGGCCGGCAGTCCGCGAAGACCGGCCTTGATCGGATATTGCCCGTCGATCGTCGCGTTCTCGATCGGCACCGCCAGGCGCGAGAACCCGAAACCGACTTGATTGACCCACTGCGACCCGAGCACGTAGGTGTGCTTCACCTGCGCGCTCGTCGGAATCTCTTCGACCCAACGCGTAACCGCGTACGGCAGCGGCAGCGTGCTGCCGCGATACGCCGTCGCCTGGCTGCGCTTGCCGTGCGAGAAGAGCAGCGATCCCTGCTGGCGGTCGTTCAGCTTCAGATCGATCTTCGTCGTCACGCTGACGTTGTTGAAGCCGATGGGCAGCGATCCGCCGAGATAGTTGTTCTGCAGCGACGAGTTGGTCGGCTCGGGCAGGTACGACTGGAAGCTCTTCGAGATCGCCGAAATGCGGTCCGCCGGAATTCTGTTGCCCGGAAATGGATCGCGGATAAACCCGGTGCCGCTCGGATTCGGCCGCGTCGTGCGCGGATCGTAAATAGTCACCGGCAGCGCGCTGAAATCGCCGTTGCGCTGCGCGAGCGTCGGAATCGACGACAGCGTCGAGGCCGACTGCCGGCGGTCGCGGTATCCGTCGTAGGCCAGAAAGAAGAACATCTTGTTCCTGGCGATCGGGCCGCCCAGCGTCGCGCCGTACTCGTGCTGGTTGTCGTCGGGCTTGGTCGGGCATCGGACTTGGAAATAGCCCTTGGCATCGAGCGCCTTGTTCCGAAAATACTCGAACCCCGCGCCGTGGAAGGTGTTGGTTCCCGATTTGACGACGTAGTTCGACGCACCCTGGCCGTTGAACGTGACGGCCGTGCCGCTCGTTTCCACTTGAAACTGATCGATCGCTTCGACCGAGATGCCGAACGACAGGTTCCGTCCTTCGCCCTGGACGACGGCGTTGGTGATCGGGATCCCTTCAACGTACATGTCGGTCGTGAAATCCTGGCCGCCCATCACGTTGCCCCAGCGTCCGATCGACTGCACGCCGGGCATGATGAACATGAACGCCGTCGGATCGCGCGGTCCGCCGGTGTTCATCACCAGCGGCAGCGCCGAGTAGATCTCGCTGCGTATCGTCTGGCCGAGTCGCGCGTCTGCCGTCGCGAGCGGCGGCGCCTCGGCCGTGACGAGCACTTCCTGCGTGATGTTGCCGACTTGCAGCGTCGCGTTCAGGCCAACCACGGTCAAGCCGTCGACGATGATGCCGTCGCGGGCGAATGTCTGGAAGCCGTCGAGCGCGACGGTGACGCGATACTCGCCGGGCTGCAGCGGCACCAGCGCGAACACGCCGGCGTTGGTCGTCTGTCGAATCGTCTGAATGCCGGTCGCGGCGTTGGTGGCCGTCACCGTGGCGCCAGGCACGGGAGCCCCCGATGTGTCGAGGACGGTCCCCTGAATCGAGCCGCCGCCTCCAATCTGCGCGTTGGCGAACGATGGAGTAACGAGCAAGAGCGCGGTCAGCAGCAATCCGGCAACTCTGGACATGGCGTCTCCTTGCGAAGTGTGTGGTTTAGCGACGCTACGCCCGGCGTCATCTGCTGTCAAAGCCTTACCCGCAGCAGCGGCGGATATTTTGATGTGAGGAACGAAATCGAGAGGGAAGTTTAGCGGGAACGAGCGTGTTTTCGCTGAACTTTGAGAAAACTACGGGATTATGAATTGCCGGCGCGTGCGCGGCGTTGTTTCACTTGGCGAAACGAGACGCGCTCGGCCCCCATCACGGGCCCGCTCGCCATGCCGACCAGCGAGTCGTTCGGATAGAAGTGGTCGACGTTTTCGGCGGTGATGATCTGATGCCGTGTGAAGACGGCCGGCGGCACGGCTTTTCTCGACAGGATGTCGAGCGCGAGGCGGACCAGACCCGATCCGTAGCGCTCTGGAAAATACGCAACGGACGCGACGAGCGGCGTCCGTGCCGACCGCAGCTCCAGCCTCGCGTCGGGCTCGGCGTTCTGGCCGACGACCGCGCACGTGCCCTCGCGCCCGGTTTCCTGAAACGCGCGGACCGCGCCGAGCGCGCTCGGATCGTTGGCCGCGCCCACCAGCACGTGGCGCGCTTTCGACATGCGGATGTAGCGCCGCACTTTTTCGAGCGACGCTTTGAATTGCCCGTCGCCGTCGAGCGAGATCACGCGCACGGAGTCGCCGAGGCGAATGGTTTCCTTGAGGCCTGCGACGATGCCTTTGCTGCGCGCGCCGACCAGTGCTCCAGCGCGCGCGAGCTCGAGAATCAGCACCTCGTCGACCTGCCCGTTCCAGCATGTGTGCGCGTACTTGCCCAGATAGCGGCCCCCGAGCAGCCCGGCCTGGTAGTTGTTGGCGCCGAAGTACGTCGCGCCCGGGTGCGGGATGTCGATCGCGATCAGCGGAATGCCCGCTTCGAGATACTTCGATGCGATGGCGGGCGCGATCGCTTCGTCGGTCTGAAATTCGATGACGAGATCGACCTTTTCCTTGATCAGGTGCTGCGCGTTGCGCAGCGCCACCTTCGGCTGATACCGGTTGTCGACGACGATCAGCTCGAGGCGCTCGCGTTCGGCGGCGCGCAGCAGCCCGGTGTGCACCTCGCGGGGAAACGAGCTGTCCTGTCCCTGGGACGCGTACCCGATGCGGAACCGCTTCCGCGGCCGGATCACCGCCATGAGGCGGTAATGCTTGTCGTCGATCTTCTCCACGAACCCGCAGTGATGCAGCGTGTGGAGCAGGCGAAAGCACATCCCCTTTCCGAACCCGGTGCGCTCCACGACATCGCGCAGGCGGAGATCTTCGCCGGGCGACTGGAACGCCTGCAGAATCGAGGCGGCATGCACCAGCGACTTCACGAGATAGCGATCGTGGGATCTGTCAGGCATGGGCGTGCAGCAGCATACTAAGGAAAAACGAAAAAGGAAGATCGAAATAAAAAACGGTGGCGGCGGCGCTGGCGAAGGGCGGCGGCCTTGTGACTGCGTCGGACGTGCTCGTGTCAGGCTCGCATCGCGACAAGCCGGGCCAGGTCGAAGTGCACGACAAGGAAATGGACGTGCTCTACATCACCGACGGTACGGCGACGTTTGTGACGGGTGGCAAGATTGTCGGCGCGAAGAGCACGCGGCCCGATCAGTGGCTCGGCACCGACATCACCGGCGGCACGACGCACAAGCTCGTGAAAGGCGACGTCATCGTCGTTCCTGCCGGCATGCCGCACTGGTTCAAGGAAGTGCCCGGCCCGCTCAGCTATTACGTGGTGAAGGTAGTGAAACCGTAACGAAAATCGAAAAACGAAAAACGAATAAAAAAGGGCGGGCCCGATTTCAGGCCCGCCCTTTGTGTTGCTCTATTCGGTCTTCGTTCTACGTTATTCGTTACGCACTCGGCTGGCTCTTCTTCAGCCCCTGAATCTGAATCATCGGGGCCTTCGGCGCCTCTTTCAGCACGTGCTGGCGGTAGAGCTCGGCCATCTGCTGATGCTTCGCGTCTTCCTTCAGCTTGTCCTCGAGCGACTTCGCGTTGGTGGCGGCGCGCGCCGCCATTTGCTCTTCGCGCGCGTTGCGGGCCACGCCGGCCAGCACCAGATCCTGCTGCTCGCCGGCCGCGACGGCTTCGGCGTTCAGCTTCAGCGCGTGGCCGGTCGTCGGCAACGGCACTGATTTGTTGCCGGCGAAGATTTCGTGACGCCCGTGCTCTTCGTACCACTTCGTGAGCGTGGCCGTCATGTGCATCTTCTCGATGATGTTGCGCCAGCCGATGCCGGTGTTATACGCGCAGAAGGAAATCTCGCCCTGCTGCGTGGCATACGGGATGATGCACATCTCGGTGCGGCGGAAGTCGTAGTTGAACAGATCCTGGAACCACATGCCCGCGATGAACAGGAAGTTCCAGCGATCCTGCCGTCGAAGGTCGATGTCGTCGAGGGTCCGATCCTTCGTCACCTTGCCGTAGTTCTTGCCGGTCGCCCCGAAGGTCTTGTCGAACTTCTTCATCAGGTCGATCAGCTTGAAGTGCGTCGGCGCCTTGAACGGGTTGTAGTTCCGCATCAGCGCGATCGCCATGCCCACGACCGAGAGGAACTTGCCGCGGCCGGCGTCGTTCACCTGCGCGAGATCCTTCGCCAGCTGCTCGGCGTTGAGGAACGCCGTCACGGGGACCGCTTCCTTCGTCTGCTTGTCGATCATCACCGCCATGCCCACGCCGCAGTTCGGGTGGCAGCCGCAGGTGAGGTTGCCCCACTGCGCGTCCGGTCCGTGCACCGTGTCGGCCCAGTCGGTGAAGGTGCCCATGAACGAGATGGGGAACCAGTCGCGCACCGGCTCGCCGAGGCCCGTCTGGTTCTTCACGTCGTGCGCCAGGTGCGACAGCGTGTAGCGCTGCGCCGCGCGGCGCTCCGGCGTCACTTCCTCGTCTCGACCGGTGAACGAGACCGGCTGGAACGACAGGAAGTTGATCTTGCGCGGGTTGTCGAGCGCGAACTCGATGATGCGTCCGACCTGCTCGTTGTTCACGCCGTTGACGATCGTCACGACCGGGACGATGTCGACGCCGTTGTTCCACAGGTTTTCGATCGCCTGCAGCTTGACGTCGAAGAGGTTGCCGACGCGGCGATGCGAGTTGGCGGCGTTGCCGATGCCGTCGAACTGCAGATACGCGTAACGGAGACCCGCTTCCGCCGCAGCCTTCGCAAACTCCGGGCTCTTGGCGAACTCGATGCCGTTGGTCGCCGCCTGCACCGAGTTGTAGCCGACCTCGCGCGCGTAACGCACCGCGTCGAGGAAGTACGGCGACATCGTCGGCTCGCCGCCCGAGAACTGCACCGACATCTGCCGGCGCGGCTTAATCGTGATGGCGTTGTCGAGGACCTGCTTGATGTCTTCCCAGCTCAGCTCGTGGACGAACCCGACCTGGTTGGCGTCCATGAAGCACGGGTCGCACATCATGTTGCAGCGGTTGGTCAGGTCGACGGTGAGCACCGAGCCGCGGCCGTGCTTGATCGTGCTGCTGCCGTGGTTATGGAGCTTCTCGTCGTTGTGCGCGGCGATGTCGCGGCCGGGGAACACCTGTTCGAGATGCTTGAAGAAGTCGGTGTCCATCGCCATGACGTCTTCGAAGTGCCCGTGCGTCGGGCAATCCTTGACCATCAGAATCTTGCCGTCGCGCTCGAGAATCGTCGCGGGAATCTCGCCGACCTTCTCGTGGAGCAGAATCGACACGTCCTGCTTGCCGTCGAGAATGGCCTGGCGCGCCTCGCGCACGCACGTCGGGCAGAGCGAATCGGTCTTGCGCGGCCAGCCCAGCGGCGGCTTCGTCTTCTGCCACGACTTCAGCAGCGGCTTGTCCGACCACTTGGGAATAAAGGAAGGTCCGGGGTTGATGCGGTTGACGGTGTTGAACACCGACCACGCGCCGTTGGCCGCAACGGCCAGCCCCTTTTCAAGGTACTTGATAGGTGAATGCATGCCGGTATCTTACCGACAGATCAGCCACTTACGGGCGTTTTTGGGCTGTTTGGGCGCTATATGACCTGAGCGGGCATAACCTGCACCCGGCTGGCGCCTCCTAGAGCCGAGAGCCCAGGGCCCAGAGCCAAAAGACCCGCGTCAGTCCGTGGCAAACTAAGCCGAAATGCAGATCCGAGACGTCACCATCGTGGGCGCGGGACCGGCCGGGCTGGCCGCGGGCATCGCCGCCAAGCAGGTCGGGCTCGATTATTCGATCATCGAGAAGGGCGTGCTCGTCAATTCCATCTACAAATTTCCGGCGAACATGATTTTCTTCACCACGCCAGAACTGCTCGAGATTGGCGGACTGCCGCTGGTCTCGCCGTTCGAAAAGCCGACGCGCATCGAAGCGCTGCGCTACTACCGGCGCGTTGTCGATACCTACGAGCTGGCGATCGAGTTCGGAGAGCAGGTGATCGCCGTCGAGACAGGCGCGGACCACGTCTTTGATATCGAAACGCGCTCGGAGAAAGGCGTACGCCGGATTCGGCACAGCCGCAATCTGATCTTCGCGATCGGCTATTTCGATCATCCGAATTTCATCGGCGTGCCGGGTGAGAATCTCCCGCACGTGTCGCACTACTACAACGAGTCGCACGGCTTCTATCGAAAGAACGTGGTCATCGTCGGCGGCGGAAACTCGGCGGCCGAGACGGCGCTCGAGCTGTACCGCTCGGGCGCACACGTGACGCTCGTGCATCGCCATCCACAGTTGAAGCCGAGCATTAAATATTGGGTCAGGCCCGACATCGAGAATCGCATCAAGGAAGGATCGGTCAAGGGGCTGTTCAACACGAAGGTCGTGGAGATACAGCAGACGCAGGTCATCGTCGAGCGCGACGGCTCGAAAGAAGAGATTCCGGCCGATGCGGTGTTCGTGCTCACGGGATACCATCCCGATTGCGATCTGTACCGGCGCGCGGGCATCCGCCTGCATCGCGACACGATGTCGCCCGAGTTCAATCCGGATACCTTCGAGACAAACGTGCCCGGCATCTTTCTCGCGGGCGGCGCCATCTGCGGTCGCGACACGTCGAACATCTTCATCGAAAACGGGCGCTTCCACGGCGAGACGATCATCAAGACCATCGCAGCGCGCATGGGCAAGCATGCGCAGGCGCGTGAGATTCATCCGCCCTCTGTCCGTACCGAAACAGTGAACGTCGTCAAGGCGGCCGCGGCGATCGTCGTCATCGTTGCCGCGTACATTTTCCGGCCCGCGTTCGGTGCTCCGGATATCGCGGCGCCCGTGGCGGGACTGCTGCCGTATCAAAAACTCATTCGTGATGCGTCGCCGAACGAGCAGCGCGTGTTTCGCGAGCTGCAGGAAGGGCTGCTCGAAGCAGAGCGCATGCGCGCCGGGACCGGCCGGTGGCCCGACGTGGCGACCCTCGAGACCGAAGGGATTCCGCCGTTCGCGCGGGATCCCACGCAGAAGATCGATTACAAATGGACGTCCGTCCGGCAGGATTGGGCGACCAATTATCTGGGCGTGCCGTCAGACGCGTCGCAGCCGGCGTGGGTGCTCGTCATTCTCGAGCCCGAGCCTGGCGCGCCCGCGGATCCGGCGCCGAACGACGAAACGCATCACCGGCTGCCCGACGGGACGACGCTGCACGTGTCGATCTGGAATATGCCGGAAGACAAGCGCCGCAGCGGCTTCGCCGCGCTGCGGCTGCCGCAAAATGAGGGCTGGACGAACTGGTTGGTGGGATCAATGCGCAATAACGATCGCTGTCTCGACGCAGAGGCGCAGAGACGCAGAGGTTTAATCGCCGGGACGCCGGGACGCCGGGGTCACGCAGAGAACACGCATTTCTCTGCGGGCTGCGTAAGGGGACTCTGCGGCGACGCGTCGGCTTTGCGCCGGAGGCGCGCCGCGAGAGAACAACAATGCGAAACAAGACCTCGTGTGTCAGACGTGTTCTTGTTTTCGCAGTCTGTGTTCTCACGCGTGGCGCCTTCGGCGCGAAGTCGACGCGTCGTCTGTGGCTCTGCGTTGAGATCAGCATTCTTCGTCTTCGTTGTTTTGCTTGCAGTGTCGCACAAGCGCAAACTGCAAAGCCTGCACGCACGCTGAAGATCGGCGTCACGCTACATCCCTATTACTCGTGGACCGCAAATGTCGTTGGGAATCTTCCAGGCTACGAAGTGCGTGCGCTGCTGCCGGGCGACATCGACGCGGGGGATTACCAGCCGCGGCCGCAGGACATCAAGCGTCTGGCCGATCTCGACGTCGTCATCGTGAACGGCATCGGGCACGACGATTTCATCTTTCCCATGTTGAAGGCGTCGGGCAACACGCGGGCGACGATCGTGCGCGTCAACGCCGAGACGCCCATGATTCGCGCCCTTCGCTCAGGGCAGGCCGGGGCCAACGCCGTCAACTCGCACACGTTCATCTCGTTCTCGAACGCGATTCAGCAGACCTACGCGATTCAGCGCGCGCTCGCCCGGTTGCGGCCGCAGGACGCCCCGGCGCTTCAGCAGAACGCGGCCGACTATGCGCGGCGTCTCCGCACGATCAAAGCCAGGGCGTCATCGCCGCTGGCCGACGCGAAGGTCACGCGCGTCGTGACGGTGCATGACGGATACGGCTATCTGCTGCAGGAATTCGGTCTCGAGGTCGGCGGCGTCGTGCAGCCGTCGCACGGGTTGACGCCGTCGGCGGGGGAGCTGCGCGACATGGTGGCGCTCCTCAAACGCGAAAAAATCACGGTCGTCTTCAGCGAGGCGACGTTTCCCGAGCCGCTGCTCAGGGTCTTGAGAGACGAGGCGGGTGTAAGCGTCTACATCATCAGCCACATCGCGTCGGGCCCATTCACCGCCGACAAATTCGAGCGCGAGATGCAGCAGAACGTCGACACGATGATCCGCGCGCTGGTTCTCAAATACGGAGACAGGAGAGTAGGAGAAAAAACTTTCTTTGGAAAACAAAAGCATTCCCTCCTATTCTCCTAATCTCCTGTTAAAGGATCCGCTGCTCGAGATCTCCGGCCTCACACTGCGGCCCGCGCGCGAGGCGCTGCTGTCCGACTTCTCTCTCAGCGTCGAGCGCGGCACGCTCCACGCCATCGTCGGACCGAACGGCGCAGGCAAGACGACGCTGCTGTCCGCGATTCTGGGGCTTATTCCGTTCGAAGGGCGCATCGTGGCCCATTGGGCCGCGCGCGGCCGCATCGCGTATGTGCCGCAGCAATTCCAGGTCGATCGCACGCTGCCCGTAACCGTCGCCGATTTTCTGGCGCTGACGCGGCAGCGGCGCCCTGTCTGTTTCGGCGTGTCGAACGACACCCACACACGCATCTCGCTGCTGCTCGATCGCGTGAGCCTGAGCGGATTCGCCAATCGCCCGTTGTCTGCGTTGTCTGGCGGTGAGCTGCGGCGCGTTCTACTCGCCAACGCGCTCGACCCGCTGCCCGAGCTGCTGATTCTCGACGAACCTGCCAGCGGCCTCGACGAAACTGCCGCGCGCTGGCTCGACGACACGCTCATTTCTCTCAAGCGGGAGATGACAGTGTTGATGGTGTCGCACGATTCCGAGCAGGTGCGCCGCATCGCGGATCGCGTGACGCACCTCGGAAACGCCTCGCCAGCGCACCTCACGCCCCCAGCGCCCCCATGACAGACTTCTTCGAATATCCATTCCTCGTGCGCGGCTTCCTGTGCGTCGTCCTGCTTGCGCCATTGCTGGGCGGGATCAGCCATCTGGTTGTCGCGAGGCGGATGGCGTTTTTCAGCGCGGCGCTCGGACAGGCCGCGATCACCGGCGTCTGCGTGGGGCTGCTCATCGGTGAACCGCTGAATGCGCCGTATGGCGGCATGTTCGGCTTCTCGCTGCTGTCGGCGCTTGCGATGGTGTACGCGAAGCGCCGCTCGAGGCTTCCGAACGACACGCTCATCGGCGTCTTTCTCGCGCTGACGCTGGGGCTCGGGTTGTGCCTGCTCGTCGCGGTGACGCGTCAGTTCAACGTGCACCAGGTCGAAGCGATTCTCTTCGGCAGTCTGCTGACGGTGACCGACACCGATCTCGTGCTGCTCGGCGTCTGCGGCCATCGGCGTCGCGGTTCTGCTGTTCCGCCACTACAACGATCTGGTGCTCGACAGCCTGAGCCCGCAGCTCGCGACGGCGCGCGGGATCAACTCCGCCTATCTCGAGTATGGATTTGCGATCGTGCTGACGATCGCGATTCTGGTGAGCCTGAAGATGATTGGCGCGCTGCTCGTCGAAGCGCTCGTCATCGTGCCCGCGGCGGCCGCACGCAACATCGCGATCGGCACCCGGAGTTACCTCGTGTGGAGTGTGATCGTCGCGTTCGTCGCGGGTGTCGGCGGATTGTTCATCTCAACGCGCTTGCTGGTGCCGACCGGCGGTGCAGTGGTGCTTGCGGCGAGTTTGATTTTCTTCGTGACGCTGGGTGTAGGCGCCCTCCGAAGGTCCGCCTAAAGGCGGACACTACCGAGGTCTTCGACGCAGAGCCGCTGAGACGCAGAGATATTCTTTTTCGGTAGTGTCCGGCTTCAGCCGGACCCAAAGCATCCGCACGCCGTTGAGCCACTCTCGACGCCGAAATCGCATCTCGATACGCCAACGCCGCCGCGATTGTCTGGCTGACTTCCCACACAGGTGTAGGTGTCCGGTTTGTGAAAGGGCTTCGAGACGATCGCTACGATCCGCCCATCGTCGCCGACGATCGGACATTTCTCGGTCCAGGAGGGCTGCGAATGTGGTCGCTGCGAGGCCAGAACCGCCGTGTGGAATTCAACGTCGGGATCGGGTTGGGAGGACACCTGTCGGATGACAAGGACGTCCTCACAGGGATCCGTCGCGCGGACGGCACGATCGATCCGATTACACCCGAAGTGCACCGCCTGCGTTACTCGACCGGGGGTATTGCGTCCGAACTGTTGATTGGGGTCAGGCTGCGTGGGCCGTTTCACCTGAAGGGTGGATTCACGCACTTGCTGAGTGGAGATGTTCATCCATTTCAGCCCGTGGTCGTCCTCGCGATCAAATACCGTTGAAGTCTTTTCTCCGCGCCTCCGCGCCGAGGACACGTAGAAGGTTTTGCATTGCGTCGTCGCGGTGAGACTCCGTAGTTCCCCACGCGACCTACGCGCCCCACGAACCCCACGCGACCTTCCTAGTGCATCCGCGATTTTCCCTGCGGCATCATCCGCATCTCGAGCAGCTCCACTAACGCTTCGCATCGCTCGAGCAGGCTGTTGCACTCGAGCAGCGCCTGCTTTTCGAGCGGTTCGAGGTGCTGGGCGATCGCGTGCACGAGATCGGCGTCGGGCACGTCCTTCGGGATGAAGTCGTGATCGCTCTTGTGCAGCTTGCGCGCGAGCAGCTTCTCGAGCCGCTGCCGCGCGGCGTGGCTGGCCGCCGTCACGCCTGACTTCACTTCCTTGATCGACTCGATGTGCGCGATACGGTAGCGCTCGACGCCTGCGCGCGCGGGACGCTCGTCGAGGATCCGGAATTTTTCGAGCCCGCGCAGCATGATGTTGAAGCGGCCGTCGGGCAGCTGATCGGAATGCGTGATGAACCCGGCGCAGCCGATCGGATAGACCTCGGGCGTCCCGTCGTACTGCGACTCCCATCCCGGCCGCAGCATCACCAGCCCAATCAGGCGCTCGCTCTCGAGCGCATCGGTCACCATGGCGCGGTATCGGGGCTCGAAAATATGAAGGGGTAGCAGCGCGCTCGGGAACAGCACGACGTTCGGCAGCGGGAAGATGGGGATCTCTGATGGCAGCATCAGTATCTTCAGATCTATAGATCTGAAGATCTATAGATCTCCAGTTACTAGTGAATCGTTCGCGTCTTTTTGTCCATGTAGTCCATCAGGACATACTGGCCCAGTGTATACGGCGTCGTGAAGTACGCCTTGCCGCGGCAGATCTCCGCGACGCGCCGCACGAACGCGACCAGCTCGTAGTCGCGCGCCAGCATGAACGTGTTGATCATGATGCCGCTCTTGCGGCACGCCGCGACCTCGGCGATCGTCTCGGACACGATGAACGGATCGAGCCCGAACGCGTTCTTGTAGATGCGGCCGTCGGGCTGTGTGAGCGCCGACGGCTTGCCGTCGGTAATCATCACGATCTGGCGCATGTCCTTGCGCTGGCGATCGAGGATGCGGCGGGCGAGCCGCAGCCCTTCGCGCGTGTTCGTGTAGTACGGACCGACGCGCACGCGTCCGAGCTCGCGCAGCGGAATTTCTTCGGCCGAATCGTGGAAGAGGATGACGTTGAGCGCATCGCCGGGGTACTGCAGCCGGATGAGGTTCGCGAGCGCCAGCGCCACGCGCTTGGCGGGCGTAAATCGATCTTCGCCGTACAGGATCATGCTGTGGCTGCAATCGAGCATCAGCACCGTCGCGCACGAGCTTTGATACTCGCCTTGCGACACCATGAGGTCCTCGTAGGTGATGTCGATCGAATCGAGCATGCCGATCTGCTGGTGAACGTCGCCGCGCTCGCGCCGCTCGCGATGGATGCGCTGCACGGCATTCATCACGGTGCTGCTGGGGTCTAAATTGAGTGAATCGCCGAACTCGTAGGGCTTCGGCGCGGCGATCGTCTCGATGCCGGTCGAGTTGTCGCGTGTGTCGTGGCGCCCCATGCTGCTCTTGCCGACCGACCCGAGCAGATCGCGCAGCGCGCGATAACCGAGAAAATCGAGGCTCTTGTCGGTCACCTCGAACCGCGTCGGCGGCGAATCGGGGCCAAAGCCGCCGCCGGTGCCGCGCGCCTGGCGTTCGGCGCGCTCGGGCTCGAGATCGGGCGCCGGCGTGATGAAGCCTTCCTGCATCATCCGTTCGATGATGTCCTGAATCAGCTGCTCGAGCTTCGATCGGGCGTCGGCCTGATCGGCATCCGCGGGATCGCCGAGCAGGCGCTCGAGCGCTTCCTCTGGCAGCACACCGCCGTTGAACAAGGCGTCCATGATGGCGTCGTGCAGCGCCTGCATGGTGCGGTCGTCATCCGACTCGCCGTACGCGCCGCCATACGGAGATTGAAAGCCGCTCGACAGCAGGAGATCCGAGAGCTTCTCGATCAGGTCGTCGAGATCGAGATCGTCGAGCGGATTGCCGGTGTATTTGGAGTACTTGTAGCGCATTCCTACCATCCTACCAGCTACCAGCTAGTTGTAATACTTCTTCTTCCCGCCCGGCAGCGGCAGTCCTTCGTCGATATCGCGCTCCGCGGCGCGCGCCGTCGGGCGGCGCTGCGGCGGTTCTGCTCCGTGGTAGCCGCGCTCGTCGCTGCGGCTGATCTTCTTCTGCGCGTACAGCCCTTCGAGCACGAAGTCGACGGCCGACGCGATCGCCGGCTCAGACGCCTTCGATCCCATCTGGAGGTGGTCGGCAAGCTCGACGAGCCCTTGCACGCCTCGCGCCTGCGCGAGCAGGTCTTTCGCAGACGCGGTGTCGGCCGTCTGCAGCGACCCGCCGAGGTCGAACCACTCGATGACGCGCCGCATGTCGACGCCATCGAACCGCTCGGCAAAGACGCTCGCGACCGAGGCGCGAATCAGCTCGCGCGCCACGTTGTCGGCCCCTTTCAGCTCGCCTTCGTACTCCATCTCGAACTTGCCGGTAATCGACGGCAGCGCCGCATATACATCGGTGACGCGAGGCACGATCTGCGCTTCGCTGTTGGTCAGCGCGCGGCGCTCGGCATTCGACAGCACGTTCTCGAGACAGGTAATCGCAAGCCGCTGGCTGACGCCCGAGCGCCGGTCGATTTTGCGATCGGCGCGCGCCTGAAACGCGATTTCCTCGACCACTTCGCGCACGTAGACCGGCACGTCGATCCGCGTTCTGTCGTTCCCGCGATCGAGCCATGCTTCCTGCGCGGTAATCTCCATCGCGTGCTGGCGCGTGGCGGGATAGTGCGTGCGAATCTCCGAGCCGATGCGGTCTTTCAGCGGCGTGATGATCTTGCCGCGCGCGGTGTAGTCCTCTGGGTTGGCCGTGAAGACCATCAACAGATCGAGCGGCAGGCGGACCGGGTACCCCTTAATCTGGATATCGCCTTCCTGAAGGATGTTGAAGAGGCCCACCTGAATCTTGCCGGCGAGGTCGGGCAGCTCGTTGATGCCGAAGATGCCGCGGTTTGCGCGCGGCAGCAGCCCGTAATGAATCGTGAGCTCGTCGGAGAGCTGCAGCCCGCTGCGCGCGGCCTTGATGGGATCGATGTCGCCGAGCATGTCCGCAATCGTCACGTCGGGCGTCGCGAGCTTCTCGACGTAGCGCGCCTCGCGCGGCAGCCACGCGAGGTTCGTCTCATCCCCCTCCGCGGCGATGCGCATGCGGCACGCCGAGCAGATCGGCTCGAACGGATCGTCGTGAATCTCGCAGCCCGCGATCGTCGGCAGTTTCTCGTCGAGCAGCGACACCAGCGCGCGCAGGATGCGGCTCTTCGCCTGTCCCCGAAGGCCGAGCAGAATGAAGTTGTGGCGCGAGAGCACGGCGTTGACGAGCTGCGGAATGACGGTGTCGTCGTAGCCGATGATGCCAGGAAACAGCGTCTCGCCGCTGCCGAGCTTTCGAATGAGGTTGTCGCGCACTTCGTTCTTCACCGATCGGCGCGGAAACGCCTCTGGCGATGCGGCGCGAGCGCGGCGGAGATCGCCGAGCGTCTTGATGGTCGAGATAGATGGCATGCCCGATTCTATCCCAGCTACCGCGCTCCGGAATGCGATCCTTGTTCAGCGGAGACAGGCCACCTAGAATCGCGCGGTGCATCCGGCCATTCGTGCGTCGCGGCCCCTCGTCTTTGCGCACCGCGGCGGCAGCAAGATCGGCCCGGAAAACACGATCGCGGCGTTCGATCGCGGACTGGCGGCCGGCGCCGACGGCCTGGAGCTCGACGTGCACCTCTCCCGCGACGGCATTGTCGTCGTCCATCACGACGCCATGCTCGATCGCACGACGCGCGCACAGGGCCCGCTGAACAATCGTACGGCCGCCGAGCTCGCAGAATTCGATGTGCCGCCGCTGCGGTCCGTGCTCGCGCGCTACCCGAAGACCGGCATCATCATCGAGCTGAAAGAACGGCGCCCACAGCTCGCGGAGGCGGTTGTCGACGAGGTGCGCCGCGCCGGCGCAAGCGATCGGGTGTGCCTGGGGTCGTTCAGCATCACCGCGCTGCGCGCGGCGCGCGCGGCCGCGCCCGCGATTGCGACGAGCGGCGCGCGATTCGAGGTGCGGATGGCGCTGTATCGATCGTGGTGCGGCCTGTCACCCGGGCGCGTCCCGTATCAGACGTTTCAGGTTCCAGAAACGAGCGGCATGACGCGGGTCGTCACCCCACGATTCGTGCGGCTCGCGCACAAAGCCGGCATTGCTGTTCAGGTATGGACGGTGGACGAGCCTGAGGACATGCGACGATTACTGGATTGGGGAGTCGACGGCATTATTTCTGACCGTCCGGACGTCGCCGCTGAGGTGGTCCAAAAATGGGTAAGTCGATAGCCGCGCTCCTCGCACTCCTCGCCGGTTCGCTTGCGGCACAGACGCCTCAGGGCGCGCTGGCCATCCGCAACGTCACGGTCGTCCCGGCCACCGGTGCCGCTTCAATGCCGGCAATGACCGTTCTTATCCGCGGCGATCGCATCGCCGCTATCGGCCCCTCGAACGCGGTCACGCTACCAGCAGAAGCTCGCGTCGTGGACGGCACCGGCAAGTTCTTGTTGCCTGGGCTCATCGACTTGCACGTGCACGTATCGAAAACGCGCGGCTCCGCGTTGGGTCTGTTCGTGGCGAACGGTGTGACCACGGTGCGCGATATGGGAGGGGATTACGACGAGATGCGGCAATGGCGGCGCGAGGTGGCGGGAGGCGCGCGCATCGGGCCGCGGATCCTGATGCCCGGACCGATTCTCGAATCACCGGCCAACATCGCGCGCATGCGGAAAGATCCGCCATCCGAGCGCGTCGAGCCCTTCGAGCGCATGCGAATCGCTGTCGGCTCTCCCGAAGGAGGCGCGGGCGACCATGGCTCGGCTCGCGGGCATGGAGATCGATTTCATCAAAATCCGCACGGTCCACGATCGCGACACGTACCTCGCGCTGAATGAAGCAGCTGAATGCACACGGCATCCCGCTAGTCGGCCACACACCGCCGTATTCAGCGCAAGCGATCCTCGAGGCAGGACAGGACGGCATCGATCACGGGTTCTCCCGCGCGTTCGACAAGGAGACGCGCGAAGAGCGGCTCACTGTGTGGCGCCGGTTCGCGGCAGCCGGCGTGCCGATTGTGCCGACACTAGCCGTCGGCGAGGCGATCCTCACGCCGCTCGATCGGTTGCGCGCGATTGTCGATGACGAAGCGGGGCAGGTGGAACCGCGGCGTCCGTACCTCTCGAAGTTCCTGATCCTCGACTGGCGCGAGCAGTTCAGCGAACAGTCGGTCGAGGGACAGCAGCAATTCCGGAAGTTCGCGGACCAGGGAGTGCAAAACATCCGCGAGATGCATGAAGCAGGAATGGATCTGCTTGCTGGAACAGACACCGGTGTCATCAACGTTTACCCCGGCTCATCGCTGCACGACGAGTTGGCGCTGTTTGTGACGTTGATCGGTATGACGCCGGCCCAAGCGATCGAGCGTGCGACGCGGCGATCGGCCGCGTTCCTTCGCATCGGCGATTCCGTGGGCACGGTCGAGCGCGGAAAGATTGCCGATATGGTGTTGATCGACGCCGACCCACTCGCCGACATCACGAATACGCGCCGGATCTCGGGGGTGGTCCTGCGTGGGCAGTACTACGATCGCGACGGCTGTGGAAAAAATCCGAGCGCAAGTGCTCGCGTCGCCAGACATCAAGGTCGATAGCTGGGGACGGAAATAGTCGATAGTCGCCAGTCGGCGGTCGACAGTCCCAGTCGCCAGTCGACAGTCCCACCTACCTATTGACAGTCTATAGGAGCCTCTGTATCCTCCTGCAGAACGTCTATAGGAGAACGAATGACAGACCAGCGCACCAGCCTCCTGCAGGGGACACTCGATCTGTTGATTCTCAAGGCACTCGCCGCTGGTGACCTCCACGGCCTCGGCGTGTCTCGGCGCATCGAACAGATCACCGGCGGCACGTTCGATGTGAAGCCGGGATCGCTGTTTCCGGCTTTGCACAGGATGGAGGAAGCAGGCTGGCTTGTCGCGACCTGGGGTGAGTCTGAGAACAATCGCCGCGCGAAGTTCTACCGCCTCACCAAACCGGGACGGCGCCGGCTCGAAACGGAAACACAACACTGGCGCAAGATCGCGGGGGCCATCACGAGCGCGCTCGATACTAGCGAGCAGCCCGCATGAGCCGGCTCCGCGCGGGGATCGTGAGCGTTTGGCGCAACGTGATGCAGCGCGGCCGCGTCGAGGCCGACCTCGATGCAGAGCTGAAGTCCTACGTCCAACTATTGGTCGACGAGAAGATGCGCGGCGGGATGAGCGAGACAGCGGCGCGACGGTCGGCGGCGCTCGAGCTTGGAGGCACGGAACGAGTCAAAGAGGAAGTCCGTGATGTGAAACGCGGGTTTGGCCTCGACGCGTTCGTGCAGGACGTCCGATACGGCATTCGAAACCTGGTCAAGACTCCAGGACTCACCGCCCTGACGCTGTTCTCGCTCGCCATCGGCATCGGCATCAACGCGTCGCTCTTTAGTCTCGTCGATCGACTTGTGCTCAGCACATTGCCGGTCCGCGATCCGGACGGGCTCTACATCCTCTTCTCCAACAATCGGACAGGCCTCACCGACGATTTTTCCTATCCGGATTTCGAGCTCATCCGCTCGTCGTTCGAGGCCTTCGACGGAGTCCTTGCACGCACCGAGCGTGAGTACACGTTCGAGATTGACAATCGTGCGGTCCCCATACGCGCTGAAGTCGTCACCGGCAGCTACTTCAACGTGCTCGGCCTTCGGCCCGCGATGGGGCGCCTCATCGAGCCGACGGACGACCAACCCGCGTCGGAATTTGCGGTCGTGCTCGGTCACCAGTTCTGGCAGACGGCGCTTCGACGCGATCCGAATGTGATCGGCCGCACCGCGCGAATCAGACTGGCGGGACAGTCCGAGGGCACGCGCGTGGCGGAGCTCCGCGTGATCGGCGTCGCACCGCGTGAGTTTTCAGGCGCCGCGATCGGCGATTCGCCGCACCTGTTCCTGCCAATGCACGCGCTAACTGCAATCAACCAGCGCGCTCTTCAGGCGACAAACGGGTTCTGCTGTCAGATCATGGCTCGGTTGAAGCCGGGCGTGACCGAAGAACAGGCCCGCGCCGAGCTCTCGAACCGAATCCCGAACTTCGATTCCGGCGCGCGTACACGGAAGCCAGGTGTGGTTCCGCTCGACGGACACGCGCGCAAGCTGCGCCTTCGCGCCGGCAAATACGGCTACTCGGCGGTGAGGGACGAATACGCGTATTCGCTCTTGCTGTTGATGACGCTGGTTGCAGTCGTGCTGGTCATTGCGTGCGCCAACCTCGCCAATCTTCTGCTCGTGCGAGCCATGGCGCGCGTCCGCGAAATTGGAGCCAGGCTCGCACTCGGCGCCACACCGGCGCGTCTCGTGCGCCAGTGGCTCACCGAAAGCCTGCTCCTTTCCGGGATAGGCGGGCTTTGCGGCATCGCCATTGCGTTCTGGACCACGCGGCTCCTTCTCATGTTCATTCCCGAGCGCGACCGGGCATATCTTTCGTTCGAGCTCGGCGCACGAAACCTCGCGTTTACCGCGTTGATCACCCTCGCAACAGGGCTGCTGTTCGGTGTGCTGCCGGCTATCCGCGTGTCGCGAGTGCCGCTGAATGCGCTTCTTACGCGTGCGACGGGCGCGGCGATTAGCGGCCGCAAGGGGAGACTGACACGCGTTGTTGTCGTCGCGCAGATCGCCGTGTCGTTGTTCATGGTGTCGGGTGCGGGGCTGTTCGTCCGCACGTTATCCAGATTGAACGCGGAAACCGGCGGTTTCGATCGCAGGGCGGTGGTATACGGCGAAGTACCAGGACTGCCGCGACAGCCTCCGGGCAGGGCGGGAGCGATGTTGGCCCAGATCGTCGAGCGTCTGAACAGTGCACCGGGCATCGCGAACGCGAGCCTTGTCTCGAGCCTCCCCATGACCTTCATGCCTGGATGGGCACCTGCGGTTGTGCCCGGCTATGCACCGCGCGATGATGAAGCCACGACCGTTTTCATAAACTTCTCCGCGCCAGGTTACTTCCGCACGATGGGGATTGCGATAATCGCCGGACGAGATTTCGAAGAGGGTGACCGCACTGAGAAATCGACCAAGGCGATCGTAAATCAACGTTTCGCGGAGCGATTTTTCAAGGGACGCAACCCGATTGGCGAGACGTTCCGCGTGGGGACCAATCGCGATCTCTTACTCGTCGGTGTGGTTCAGGACACAAACCTCACCAGCTTCCGCGAGGGCGACCGCGATATCGTCTACTATCCGCTGCCGCTCACGTATCGAGGCACGCTCGTCGCGCGCGCGAGGCCGGGGTTCACAGCGGCCGCCGCCGCGTCGGCCATTCGAACCGCTGTTGCCGCGGTCGACAACAACCTCGAGGTGAAAACGGGCGAGATGGAGGAACTGGTACAAGAAACCCTCGCGCGCGACCGGCTTGTCGCGCAGTTATCTGCGGGGCTCGGCGTGCTCGCGCTCGTGCTGGCGAGTGTCGGTTTGTACGGCGTAATGGCCTATGCGGTCAGCGCGCGCACCGCGGAAATCGGCGTCCGTATGGCGACCGGAGCGCAGCGTTCTCACATCGTCCGAATGGTGCTGAAGGAAACACTCGGGATTGCGGCCCTCGGCGTCGCCATTGGACTCCCGCTTTCACTTGCGGCGAACCGATTGCTTGAGGCCCAGCTCTTTGGCGTGTCTCCCTCGGATCCTGTCGCGCTGACGTTCGCGATTGCGCTCATGCTCGCCGTGGCGCTGCTCGCCGGGTACGTGCCGGCCCGGCGCGCTGCGCGGCTCGATCCCGTCCGCGCTCTGCGCGGCGACTGACTTTCGACTAGCGACTGTCGACTTATCGCCTGTCGACTATTTCGCGGCGCAATTACACGGCGGACATCCTTTATCGAACACAATTTTCCACGCGCCATCCGGCTGCCGCTGCCAGACCGAGTTGAAGGTGCCGATGCGGTTCCTTTCGGATCGAAGACGGGCCCGCTCGTAAAGCCGAGAGTGCCTGACGGCAGCACTTCCACTTCTGCCGGCGCCCACGAAAACGGCGCCGAGCGCGCCGTCGAAAAATCGCTTCCAATCGGCGACCACCGCCGTCTTGCCATGCGGCGCGCCTTTGCCGCCCCAGAAGATCGCTTCCTCCGCGATGAGCGCTGCGAAGTTCGCGATGATTGCGGTCGGCCATCGATTTGCAAAGGCCGTTTCCGCCGCGCGCACCTGATCGACTGCGCTCATCCCGCTCCGCTGCGAGTAGATGGGCGCGGTGAAGAGAATCGCGAGGAGGATCGCGCCGTGTGGAGCGCGACTGTTTTCAGCATTGTGTGCCTGACTGTCGACTGCCGACTGTGGCTGCCGACTATCGACTGTCGACGATCGATTTTTCTGGAATGTCGGGCTCGGACGGTTTCTTCTTGAGGAAGCCCGCGACGAACCACGCCGCTCCGCCGATGACCGCGAGCGCAAGCAGCCAGCGCACAACCGTCAACATCAGATTGAGGTCGAAGAGAGGCCAGCTGGAGAGGCGCGCAATCGCCATGCGTTCGGTCATCCAGTGCCAGCCGGCGTGGCCGATGAGCACCGACGACACGACGATGCCGGCGCGCTCCGCAGCGGCGTGCGCAAACAGCAGGTTCGCGGCGGGCACGACGATGGCCAGAATGATGAGCGTGCCGAGCTCGAGGCCGACGTTATAGGCCACGAGCGCGGCGATTGGATGTGATCCGGCGAACTGCAGCGTGTCCTGCAGCGCAATCGCGAAGCCGAGGCCGTGAACGAGGCCGAAGACCAGCGCGACAATCCATCGGTGCTTCAGGACGCCTGCCTTGAGCGCAGTCGAAGGGATCGCGTTTTCGATCGACACGTACACGAGCGAAAACGCGATGAGCGCGCCGATCGTCGGCACGAACCACGTATCAACCACTCCCATGCCGAACGCCGCGAGGCCGAGCGTCATCGAATGCGCGATGGCGAAGGCGGCGAACGGCTTGACCAGATCGCGCACGCGCCGGAATGGCAGCGCGAGGATGATGACGAACAGGAGATGGTCGAGGCCGTCGAGAAAGCGGTAGAAGCCCGCCTTCAGGAACACCCACGCTGCCTGGTGCGCTTTGGGATCGAGACGGACGAGCGGCGTGTCGTCGTGAATCCTGAACGCGCGGACGCCTCCGTCGGGACGGATGAAGTTGATGTAGGTCGCCGTCCGGTTGGCCATGCCGCGCCCGAACAGCACGCGCATCGAGAACGCGGACTGCTCGGACGTAATGGGGAAGTACAGCTCGAGATCGAGAAACCCCTGGTTGTAATACACCTGCGTCGTGTCGGGCAGCTTCGCGCCCCGCACGCGCGCGACCGCGCCATCGTAGGTGTCGAACGAACGATCCGATGGCAGCGAGATGCGCGCGTTCGCCATGTCGTAGCGCGTCAGCCGTTCGTCGCCTTCGAGAAACACGATGCCGTTGGAAATCTGATTCGCCGCTTCGCGAAGCGCGGCATCGATGTACGGCATCGCGAGGTAGCCGGTGCCGTCTTTCGGGAGGTTCGCCTCAGCAACGGCGAGCAGCGGAATGCGGACGAGCACCTGCAGCTGATTCTGCTGCGGCCTGACGTAGCTCTGCACCACGATCTCGTCGGGGATATCGTGCGCAACCACAACGGCTTGCAGCGCTAGTGCGACGAGCAGGGCCAGAGCGCACCGCGTGAGCATTTTCATGAGGTAACAACGAAAATTGTATAATGACCGTCTCTGTGGATACCAGCGAGGTCATATGAGAGTTGTTGGAGCGGCGGCAGTCATCGTTGCGGTCACTGTGGGCGCGGCGGCACAGGGGACCAGCGTCTGGAGCGGCGTCTATACCGAAGACCAGGCCAAGCGCGGCGAAGCGATTTCCAACAAACTCTGCACGAGCTGTCACGGCCCGGAGTTGTCGGGTGGTGAAGCGGGACCGACGCTCGTCGGCCTCGAGTTCATCGGCAACTGGAACAACCTCACCGTCGCCGATTTCAACGATCGCGTGAATGCCACGATGCCCGCCGACGCCCCGGGCACGCTGACGCCGCAGCAGACCAGCGACGTCGCGGCGTATGTGTTCAAGCTCAACAAATATCCGGCAGGGAAGACCGAGCTGCCGATCGATCTCGCCGTGCTGAAGGGCATCAAAATCGAGGGCGAGCAGCCCGCCAAATAAATTATCAATGAGAAATATCGCCGCCGACAACATCGCCGATCTCGAGTCCATTGAAACCAGCGAGTGGCTGGATTCACTCGACTACGTCCTGCAATCGAACGGCCCTGCGCGGGCGGGGCAGCTGCTGCTCCAGCTCAGCGATCACGCGCGGCGTCGAGGCATCCGGCTGCCGTTCACCGCGAACACGCCGTATGTGAACACGCTGACGACCGATCAGGAGGTGCCGTTTCCCGGCAGCCAGGAGATCGAGCGTCGCATCAAGAGCCTGGTGCGGTGGAACGCGATCGCGATGGTGCTGCGCGCCAACAAGAACGAGCCCGGCATCGGCGGCCATATCTCGACGTTCGCGTCTGCGGCGACGCTGTACGAGGTCGGCTTCAATCATTTCTTCAGGTCCGGCGCCGCCGGCGATCGCGATGTCGTGTACTACCAGGGGCATGCGTCGCCCGGCATTTACTCGCGCGCGTTTCTCGAAGGGCGCCTCACCGAGAAGCAGCTCGACAACTTCCGCCGCGAGCTCGCGCCGGGCGGCGGCCTGTCGTCGTATCCGCATCCGTGGCTGATGCCCGACTTCTGGGAATACCCCACGGTGTCGATGGGGCTCGGCCCGATCATGGCGATCTATCAGGCGCGGTTCATCCGCTACCTCGAAGATCGCGGGCTGAAGAAGCCGTCGGACTCGAAAGTGTGGGCGTTCCTCGGAGACGGCGAGACCGACGAGCCCGAATCGCTCGGCGCCATCACGCTGCCCGCGCGCGAGAAGATCGACAACCTCATCTTCGTCGTCAATTGCAACCTGCAGCGGCTCGATGGCCCCGTCCGCGGCAACGGCCAGATTATCCAGGAGCTCGAGGCGGTGTTCCGCGGCGCCGGCTGGAACGTCATCAAGGTGATCTGGGGGAAAGACTTTGACCCGCTGCTCGCGAAAGACAAGGACGGCCTGCTCGTCAAACGGATGGGCGAGGTGGTCGACGGCGAGTATCAGAAGTACACCGTCGAGTCCGGCGAGTACCTGCGGAAGCATTTCTGGGGCAAGTACCCGCAACTGCTCGAGCTGGTCAAGCATCTCTCAGACGACGAGTTGAAGAAGCTGACGCTGGGCGGGCACGATCCGGTGAAGGTGTACAACGCCTACAAAGCCGCGGTCGAGCACAAGGGACAGCCGACCGTTCTGCTGATTCGCACGATTAAAGGTTACGGGCTGGGCGACGCGGGCGAGGGGAAGAACATCACCCATCAGCAGAAGAAGCTCACCGAAGACGATCTGCGCGCCGTTCGCGAGCGGTTCAGTATTCCGGTTCCCGAAGAAAAGATCAGCGAGGCGCCGTACTATCGGCCCGACGACAAGAGCCCCGAGGTCTCGTACTTGAAAGAGCGCCGGAAGGCGCTCGGCGGCTCGCTCCCGATCCGCAACAGCAAGACGATCCCGCTTCCCGCGCCGCCGAATCCGGAAATCTTCGAAGAATTCAACAAAGGCACCGAACGGGCGGCTTCGACGACCATGGTGTTCGTGCGGCTGCTGTCGAAGCTGCTGCGCGACCCGGACATCGGCGAGCTGGTCGTGCCGATTGTGCCCGACGAAGCGCGCACGTTCGGCATGGAATCGCTCTTCCGGCAGGTCGGCATCTATTCGCACGTCGGCCAGCTGTACGAGCCGGTCGACATGGACACGCTCCTGTACTACAAGGAATCGACCGACGGCCAGATTCTCGAGGAAGGGATTAACGAGGCGGGCTCGCTCGCGTCGTTCATTGCGGCAGGCACTGCGTATTCCACGCACGGCGTCAACACGATCCCCTTCTTTATTTACTATTCCATGTTCGGCTTCCAGCGCGTCGGCGATCTCATTTGGGCCGCCGCCGATTCGCGCGCGCGCGGCTTCCTGCTTGGCGGAACCGCCGGGCGCACCTCGCTGGCGGGCGAAGGGCTGCAGCATCAGGATGGCAACAGCCACGTCATCTCGTATACGGTGCCGAACTGCGTGTCCTACGATCCCGCGTTCGCGTACGAGCTGGCGGCGATTGTCGAAGACGGCATCAAGCGGATGTATGTCGATCAGGAGAGCATCTTCTATTACCTCACCCTGATGAACGACAACTACGCGATGCCGCCGATGCCCGAAGGCGCGGATGTGAAGAGCGGCATTCTGAAAGGGATGTATCGCTTCAGCAAGGCCAAGAACACGGCAGCGAAGCTGAAGGCGCAGCTGCTCGGCAGCGGCGCGATTCTGCCGGAAGTGATCAAGGCGGCGGCGCTGCTCGAGCAGTTCGGCGTAGCGGCCGATGTGTGGAGCGTGACGAGCTTCGGCGAGCTCTACCGCGATGGCAACGCGTGCGATCGATGGAACATGCTGCACCCGTCGCAGAAAGCGCGCGTGCCATATGTCGCCGAGTGCCTGAACAAAACCGAAGGGGTCATCGTCGCGGCGTCCGATTACCTGAAGGCGCTGCCGAACTCGATCGACCGGTGGCTGCCGAGGCCGATCGTGGCGCTCGGCACCGACGGCTTCGGCCGCAGCGAAGGACGCAAGGCGCTGCGCGACTTCTTCGAGGTCGACGCGCGGTTCATCGCCGTCGGCGCGCTCTCGGCGCTCGCGCGCGACAAGCAGATCGACGCCAAGCTGGTAGACAAGGCAATCAAAGACCTCGGGTATAGACCCCGAGAAGAAGAACCCCGCAATATCATAGATCGCGTAGGTCGGCGATTGGGCGACGTAGGCTACGTGGGAAATCGCGTCACGTGACCCACGAATCCCACGCGACCCACGAGCCCGACGAGATCAACAAATGCCAACAGACATGAAGTTGCCCGAGCTGGGCGAGAACATCGAAGGTGGAGATGTTCTGCGCGTGATGGTGAAGGCGGGCGACGCGATCAAGAAAGACCAGGCCGTCCTCGAGCTCGAAACCGACAAAGCTACGATCGAAGTGCCGTCATCGGCGACCGGGGTCGTCAAGGAAGTGAAAGTCAAGCCGGGCGAGAAGGTCAAGGTCGGTCAGACGATCTTCATCGTCGACGAGAACGGGGCTGGCGGCGGCTGCGAAGGCGGAGGGCGCCGCCGCGCCGAAGCCGGCTGCGACGCCGCGCCGGCGAAGCGGCGGACGCCAAGGCGGAGGCGCCGCGAAGGCGGACGAGCCGGCGAAGGCGGACGCAAAACCCGAGAAACGCAAAGCCGATGTCGTCGAGATGAAGCCGTCCAAGCAGGCGGCGGCTCCAGCGGCTGCGCCTGCCGCGCCGAAGCCTGCGGAGCAGGCGAAGGCGGGCGACGGCGCGTCGATTCCTGCCGCGCCGTCGGCGCGCAGGCTCGCGCGCGAGCTCGGCGTGAACATCCAGGATATTCAAGGCTCGGGCTCCGGCGGCCGCATCTCAATGGACGACGTCACCGCGTATGCGCGGCGGCTGATCTCGGGCGCCGGCGGGGCGCGTCCGTCGGCGGCGGCGGGAGAGGCGCTGCCCGACTTCAGCAAGTGGGGAGCGATCGAGCGCAAGGCGATGAGCGGCGTGCGCCGCACGACCGCGCACAGGCTGACGCAGGCCTGGAACACCGTGCCGCACGTGTTTCAGCACGATCGCGCCGACATCACCGGCGTCGAAACGCTGCGCAAGCGGTTGTCGAAGAAGTCGGAAGCCGAAGGGCGAGCGCCGATCACGATTACCGCGTTTCTGATGAAAACGCTGGCCGCGGCGCTGAAGAAATTTCCGCAGATGAACTCGTCGGTCGATCTCGCGACCGACGAAGTCATTTACAAGCAGTACGTGCACATCGGCGTGGCCGTCGACACCGATCGCGGCCTGCTCGTGCCCGTCATTCGCGACGTCGATCAAAAGGATATCTTCCAGATCGCCGACGAGCTCGCGCAGGCCGCCGAGAAGGCGAGAAATCGCAAGCTCTCGCTCGACGACATGCAGGGCGGATCGATCACGATCTCGAACCTGGGCAGCCTTGGCGCGGGCGCCTTTACGCCGATCGTCAACTGGCCAGAGGTGGCCATCCTCGGCGTCGCGCGCGCGCGCATGGAGCCGGTCTACAGCGACGGCGAGTTCGTGGCGCGGTTCCTGATGCCGCTGACGCTGTCCTACGATCACCGCGTCATCGACGGCGCCGACGGCGCGCGCATTCTGCGGTGGATCGTCGAAGCGATCGAGCAGCCGGCTTTGATGTGGCTTGATAGCTAGTAGGTGGTAGCCGGTAGCCTGTAGCACGCTACTACCAACCACCAACCACCAACCATGAGTACACGAGTAGCAGTAATCGGGGCCGGACCAGGCGGCTACGTAGCGGCGTTCCACGCCGCGGATCTCGGCATGCAGGTCACGCTCATCGACGCCGATCCGAACCCCGGCGGCGTCTGCACGTTCCGCGGGTGCATTCCATCGAAAGCGCTGCTGCACGCGGCCAGGGTGCTCGACGAAGCGAAGCACGCGAGCGCGTACGGCGTGTCGTTCGGCAAGCCCACGATCGACATCGACAAGCTGCGCGCCTGGAAAGATCAGGTCGTCAAGAAGCAGACGGGCGGCCTCGGCCTGCTCGCGAAATCGCGGAAGGTCACCTACATTCAGGGGCGCGCGTCGTTTGTCGGCGCCAAGACGCTGACCGTCGCGACCGCCAAAGGCGACGAGACGGTCGAGGCCGATTACATCATCATCGCGACCGGATCGCGTCCGACGGCGGTGCCGAATGTGTCGATCGAGAGCCCGAAGGTGCTCGATTCGACCACCGCGCTCGAGCTTCCGGACGTGCCGAATCGCCTGCTCGTCGTCGGTGGTGGGTACATCGGCCTGGAGCTTGGGACGGTGTACGCCGCGCTCGGCTCGAAAGTGACCGTCGTCGAAATGACCGATGGCTTGTTGCCCGGAGCCGATCGCGATCTCGCGGCCGTTGTCGCCAAGCGCATGGAGACATACGCCGAGGCGATTCTGCTCGAGACGAAGGTGACGGGTGTGAAGGACGACAAGAAAGGGCTGGCGGTCACGCTCGAAGGGAAGAACGCCCCGAGCGGCCCGCAGATGTTCGATCGCGTGCTGGTTGCCGTGGGCCGGCGGCCGAACTCGGCGATCGGCGGCCTCGACAAGACGAAGGTGAAGGTGAATCAGCGCGGCTTCGTCGAAGTCGATGGCCAGCGCCGCACGGCCGAGTCATCCATCTTCGCGATCGGCGACGTCGCCGGCGATCCGATGCTCGCGCACAAGGCGTCGCACGAAGCGCGTGTCGCCGTCGAAGCGATTCACGGCAAGCCGTCGATGTTCGAGCCGCGCGCGATTCCCGCGGTCGTCTTTACCGATCCCGAGCTCGCGTGGACCGGGTTGACCGAGACCGATGCGAAGAAGCAGAACATCCCGATCGAAATTGCGAAGTACCCGTGGGCAGCATCCGGGCGCGCGACCACGCTCGATCGGCCGGACGGATTGACCAAGCTCATCATCGATCCCGAAACCGAGCGCATCCTCGGCGTGGGCATCGTCGGCGTAGGGGCGGGCGAGCTGATTTCCGAGGGCACTCTCGCGATCGAAATGGGCGCGCTCGCGTCGGATTTGAAGCTGACGATTCACCCACACCCGACGCTGTCGGAGACGGTGATGGAAGCGGCAGACGTGTTTTTCGGGGAAAGTGCTCACGTTTACAAACCGAAAAAATACCTGAGGGAACGTTGTCACTCAGTAAGGTTCATCACAACATCGTCACGTGTAACAAATGCGTGCGGCTTCGGTCGTACTGCGCTGATATCGCCCGGGTCAAACGCGCGGCATTCCGCGCTGACACCTACTGGGCCAAGCCGGTTCCAGGCTTCGGCGATCCAAAGGCGCGGGTGCTGATTCTCGGGCTGGCGCCGGCCGCTCATGGCGCGAATCGAACGGGCCGGGTGTTCACCGGCGATGGCGGCGGCGGTTCCGGCGATTTTCTGATGACCGCGATGCATCGCAATGGCTTCGCGAGTATTCCCACATCGCAATCGATCGATGACGGACTGGTACTGACCGATGCGTACATCGCTGCCGCCGTGCGATGCGCGCCGCCCGACAACAAGCCGACGCCGGAAGAAATCCACGCGTGCCAGCCGCATCTCGAGGCAGAACTCGCGCAACTGCCGAGTGTGCAGGTCGTGGTCGCGCTCGGCAAGATTGCGTTCGACGTGTGGTGGCGGGTGATGGCAGCGAAAGGCGTCGTGGTGAAGCCGCGCCCGCCATTCGGTCACGGCGCGGTCTACAGGCCGAAGAGCGGCCCTGTCGTCATCGCTTCATATCATCCGAGCAGACAGAACACAAACACTGGAAAGCTGACGCCGCAGATGATGGCGGGCGTGTTCAGGAAAGCTGCGAAGCTCCTTCAGATCGAATCCCCAATCCCGAATCCCTAATCCCTTTTCGGTACCCGTCCGCCTGTTCATGCGCGTGGTACGAGCTGCGCACGAGCGGTCCCGACTCGACGTGCGTGAAGCCCATTTCCAGCGCGATCGTTTTCAGCTCGCGGAATTCGTCGGGATGGTAGTAGCGCGTCATCGGCAGGTGCTTCTCTGACGGCCGAAGGTATTGGCCGAGCGTGAGAATGGCGCAGCCGGCCGTGCGCAGATCGCGCAAGCGTTGCGACGATCTCGTCCCACTCTTCGCCAAGGCCGAGCATGATGCCCGACTTCGTGGCGATGGCCGGCGCATAGGTGCGCGAGCGATCGAGCAGCTCGAGCGTGCGCTCGTAGCGTCCGCCCGACCGTGCGAGCCGATACAGCCGCGGCACCGTTTCCGTGTTGTGATTCAGGATATCGGGCCCCGCATCGAGCACGGTGTAAAGCGGCTCGGCCTTCCCCTGAAAGTCGGGAATCAGCACTTCGATGCTCGCCGACGGCGTGCGCGTGCGGATTTCGCGGATCGTCTCTGCGAAGATCGACGCTCCGCCATCGCTCACATCGTCCCGATCGACCGACGTGACGACGACGTGCGCGAGATCGAGGGTGGCGACCGCATCGGCGACGCGTGCCGGTTCGTTCGCGTCGACCGCGTGCGGACGCCCGTGGCCCACCGCGCAGTAGCCGCACGCGCGCGTGCAGATGTCGCCGAGGATCATGAACGTCGCGGTGCCGTGCGTCCAGCACTCGCCGATGTTCGGGCAGCGCGCCTCTTCGCACACGGTGTGGAGGTTCAGATCGCGCATCAGGCCCTTGAGCCTGAGGTACGACGGAGAGCCGGGCGCTTTCACCTTGAGCCACTCGGGCTTGCCTGGCCTGAGCGAAGTCGAAGGCGCGCGGGCGTTACTGGAGTGAGAGGGATGACCCTGGACACGCTCCTCCGATCTTAATGGATAACCGAATCTGGCACCATTCGCGGTAACATCAATGGCGAATATGCCTCGCGTCCTTGTCGTAGAAGATGAGCAATTGCTGCAGAGAACGCTCTGCGCGACGCTCACGCTGCTCGGATTCACTCCGTATCACGCGGCGACTGTCGACGAGGCGCTGGAGGTTCTCCGCACGCAGCAGATCGAGGCGATTACGCTCGACATCGTGTTGCCGGACCCGCAGGGTCGCAAAAGGTCAGGCATGTCGCTTCTGGCCCTTCTGCGCAGCAGGGCGGAGTATCAAACCATTCCGATTCTGATCTTCACAGGCATGCCGCTGTCCGACGAGGAGAGCGAGCTGGCGAAACGGTGTAACGCAGAAGTGTTCTTGAAGCCGCAACCGTATTCCGTTCTCGCTGATCACATAAACCGTGCGCTCGGCAGTGCTCCGGCGGCTTAGCACGACGCCGCTTTCTTGCACTCAAGTCTTCATAGATAATCGCTGCGATGCGATTACCGTCGGCCGATGCCAATCCGGTGCCGTCTCGGGCCGCGCTGCGCGGGCTGAAGGTCACGTGGCTCGGACACTCGACGTTCCTGATGACGTCACCGAAAGGCGTGCGCCTGCTGTTCGATCCATTTCTGACGAATAATCCGTCCTGTCCGCCGGCGGCGAAGCGCGTCGGCCAGATCGATCTCATCCTGATCTCCCACGGCCACTCCGATCACTGCGAGGACGCGGCCGCGATTGCGCGCGAGACGGGCGCGACCGTGGTGGCATCGCCCGAGCTGGCTGGATGGCTCGAGCGCCAGGGTGTGAGGCATGTGCGGCCGATGAACATCGGCGGGCGCCAGCAGCTTTCAGGGCTCGACATCGCGATGGTGCCCGCGCTGCACAGCAGCAGCGCGCCCGATGGCGCGTACCTCGGTCCCGCCACCGGTCTCATCGTGCGTTTCGAGAACGATCTGTCGATCTATTTCGCCGGCGACACGGGTCTCTTCGGCGACATGCGCCTCATGCGCGATCGACACGCGCCTGATGTTGCGTTCCTGCCGATCGGCGATCGCTTCACGATGGGGCCCGAAGATGCCGCGATCGCAGCGGAATGGCTGGGCGTGAAGGCAGTCGTGCCAATGCATTACGGCACATTTCCGGAATTGACGGGCACTCCTGATGAGCTGCGGAAACACGCGGCACCGCGCGGGATCGACGTGATCGAGCTGCGGCCTGGAGTGGCGCTTGAGTAAGGCTGTGGGCCGTAGGCTCTGGGCTCTGGGCTGTAGCGCTGGTCGTTCTCTGCGCAACTCCCGTCTTCGCGCAATCGCTCGAACCCATCCGGTACACCGTCAGTTTCCCCGCGCCGCACACGCACTATGTCGAAGTCGAAGCCTCGTATCCAACAGAAGGGCGGCCGTCCATCGACTTGATGATGGCCGTGTGGACGCCGGGTTCGTACCTCATCCGCGAGTACGAGCGCCACGTCGAAGCGCTGACGGCCGCCGACCCGGCGCGCGCGCCACTCGCTGTGGAGAAAACACGCAAGAACCGCTGGCGCGTCACCACCAATGGCGCCAGAACCGTGTGGGTCCGTTATCGCGTCTACGCGCACGAGATGACCGTGCGCACCAATTGGGTGGACGAGGAGTTCGCCATGATTAACGGCGCGCCCACGTTCATCACGCTGCTCGAGTCGCCGTCACGTCGCGTACACGAGGTTCGGCTCGTGCTTCCGCGCGCGTGGGCGAAAAGTGTGTCGGGCATGCCGCCGGGCCTGGCAGAACACACGTACGTCGCGCCCGACTACGACACGCTCGTTGATTCTCCGATCGTCGCGGGCTCGCCGTCGGTGTACGAGTTCAGCGTTCGAGGCAAGCCGCACTATCTCGTGAACCTCCGCGAGCGAGGCGTGTGGAACGGGCCGCAGGCGGCGCGCGATCTCGCAGAGACGGCGGAGACGATCGCCGAATTCTGGGGCGACGCGCCGTTCGACCGGTTCTACTTCCTGAACGTCATCGGATCCGCAGCGAACGGGCTCGAGCACAGGAACTCGACGCTCATGAACATTCCGCTCGACGCGACGCAATCGCGGGAGGGGTACCTCGCGTGGCTCAGTCTTGCCAGCCACGAGTATTTTCATGCCTGGAACGTCAAGCGCCTCCGTCCCGTGGAGCTCGGGCCCTTCGATTACGAGAACGAGGTCTACACGAAATCGCTCTGGTTCGTGGAAGGGATCACCGACTACTACGCAGATCTCTTCCTCGTGCGCGCGGGTGTCGCGACACGTGAGGAGTACCTCGACGCGCTCTCAAAGCAGATTCGCTCGCTGCAGACGACTCCGGGCAGGCTGGAACAGCCGGTGGAAGCGGCGTCCTACGATGCGTGGATCAAGTTTTACCGCGCGGATGAGAACACGCCGAACACCGCCATCAGCTACTACGTGAAAGGGGCGGTCATCGGATTTCTCCTCGACGCGCAGATCAGGCGGATGACCGACGGAGCGAAGTCGCTGGACGACGTGATGCGCCTGATGCGTTCGCGGTTTTCGGGTGAAAAAGGGTTCTCGCGCGAGGATCTGCGCACGGCTGTGGCCGAGATTGCCGGAGCCGCGCACGCACGCGAGATACGCGCGTGGATGGCGCGCGCGCTCGAAACCACGGCCGAGCTCGACTACACCGAAGCGATGGCGTGGTTCGGTCTTCGCATGACGCCGCCGGCGGCGGCCCCGCGTGCCTACCTGGGCGTGACGACCCGGACCGAAAACGGAAAGACCATCATCGCCGGCATTCGCCGCGGTTCGCCTGCCGCAGCCGCCGGCATGTCTCTCGCTCGACGAAATCGTGGCCATCAACGGCGAGCCCCTGGCGGCAGGGCAGCTGACACAGCGGCTCGAGCGGCATGGCGCCGGCATCGAAAGTGACGTTGACGATCGCGCGCGGCGGCGCGACACGCACCATGAACATCGTGCTCGCCACGGATCCGGGGCACGGGTGGCAATTGAGCGCGTTGCCCGTCCCCACACCCGCGCAGTCGCAGCATTTCGACGCCTGGCTCACGACAGTAGCCGACCTGAAGGTCGGCCTGGCCGGCCTAATGGTGATGTTCTCCGGCCGCAGGTGCGGTGCCGAAGCGGTAGCGCAGAAACGCGTGAAACGACAGCGGCGCACCGTAACTCTCCTGCAGCATCAGCGGCACGTAATACATCGTCATGTCTGCCGCCGATGCCAACCGGCCCGAATAGCCGTGCCGTGACATCGCGCGTGTAGCCGAGCGTAAACGCGCCGACGTTCATAACCTCGTGCATGGGCTGAAGAAATCCGCCGTGCGTGTGCGGCAGCTCCTTGCCGACCAGCTCGGCGCGCGAGTAGAGATGGTTCTTGTCGAGCCACGAGATGTTGCTCTCGAACACGATGCCGTTCGAGTTGCCATGAATCTCGCGGTTCTGTCCCCAGGCGGCGAACACCGCCGTCGAAATCGCTCCGCTGCGCGTGTGGCCCACCGATGCCATCAGCCGCGTCATGTCGCCAGGGATCAGCGGATCAGGCTCGTTGACACGCGCGCCGGACAGCTGCGCGCTCCACGGCCCGCTCGTCCACGATCCGCGAAGCGACCACGAATCGAGCGCGCCAAAGTCGATGTCGGTGCGTGTCTCGTCGGGCTCGCGTCCACGGAACCACGACGTCTCGATGCCCATTCCCGCTCGTGACAATCCGACCATCAGTACGCCCGGCGTGATGTGGACCGAGTCGAGATGATGATGGGCGAGCGGCGATTGCGGATTTTCAGCCGCGGATGGACGATGCATGAACGGTGGTGGTCCGAGGGCGGGCGCGCCGACGGCTGCCGCGGTCGTCGTCAGGGTCCACGAGCCGACGGGGCGAGTGTAGGCGACGCTCAGCTCCGAAAACAGATCGTGCGGATGCTGATAGTCGATGAGCCGCGCGTTGCGGAAGGTTTCTCCGGTCTGAAAGACCTGCGGCGAGCCGATTTCCTTCAGCGTGAACGGCTCGAACGAGAACATCGTGTGCACCCGCAGGCGGCCGGTCCCGAGTGGGCGCTCGCCCGTGGCCATCAGCCAGTTCTGCGATTCGACCTCGGTGATGTCGGCGGCCTTGCGGTGCTGATAGTTCACGCCGGCGAAGATGTTTCCGTTCACGTTCCATTGCCACGCGTTCGGAGGCGACTGCGCCTGCGTCTTGCTCGTGGCACTGATGGCGAGCATCGCCACCAAGAAAATGGATCGCATTAATTTGACAGAGGGCAACATGCGAGAAGACCATAATGGTTCATCATGCAGCTCATACGCAATCGCGCGCGGCTGATTGCCGCGATTGCCCTCACGTGGCACATCGTGGCGATCGCGATTGTGTCGACGGTGATGGTGTGTGACGCCAGCTCCGAACACGCGGGCATGGTCGAATGCCCCTTGCACGAAAGCGCGCCGGCGTGCCCGGTGCACGCAGAAAAGCACGGCACGCACGACTGCGATTGTCCGACCATCGGGTGCGCGCAGACGGACGCCGGGTTCATGGCGCTCTTCGGCGCCATCGGAATTCTGCTCGCCCCAGCTGAGATGCCGGTTCCGCTCGACGCGGGCGACTGCGTCGCCAAGCGTGAACGCGTCCACGATGCGTCTCGCGTCTGTTCCGCTCTCACCACCGCCTCGCTCGTAACCTCCGTTCTTCCGACATTCACAGGACAGGGCTGAAGCCCTGTACCAGAGGAAGTGCGTAGTGCCGACCTTCAGGTCGGCCAATACGGAGGAGATCCCATGAGATTCGTGGGAACCGTCTTCCTGTTCGCCATGTGCGTGTGCGCGGCTGCACACACGCTCTCGGCGCAGGAGACGATCAGCTACGGCACCATCAGCGGGCGTGTCACCGATCCCCAAGGCGCGGTGGTGCCGGGAGCAAGCGTGACGGCGCGGCAGATCGAGACAAATCTCACGCGCGAGGCCGTCACCGACGAGGAGGGACGATTCCGCTTTCCGTATCTCAGAGTTGGCCGCTACGAAATCGTCGCGCGGCTGCCTGGATTCGCGGACGCATCGCGCAACGTGACGGTGACCGTGGGATCGGCGTTCGAGCTGCCCGTCAAGCTTTCGGTCGCAGGCATCGACACGACCGTGACGGTTTCCGCTGACGCAACGGTGCTGGAGGCGGCGCGCAGCCAGATTGCCGGCACGGTCTCGCAGGCCGAAGTGGAGACGCGTGCCGCTCAACGGCCGGAACTTCCTTGACCTTGCGTTGCTCGTGCCGGGCGTGTCGCCGACCAACACCGGCAGCACGCAATTGTTCGCGGAGACGTCGGCCGTTCCGGGACAGGGAATTTCGGTCGGCAGCCAGCGAAATTTCTCGAACAACTTCATCGTCGACGGCCTGTCGGCCAACGACGATGCGGCAGGGCTGAGCGGCATTCCGTATGCCGTCGATGCCGTCGATCAATTTCAGGTGGTGACGTCGGGAGGGCAGGCAGAGCTCGGTCGCGCGCTCGGCGGATACGTCAGCGTCGTCACGAAGAGCGGCACGAACGTGGTGCACGGCAACCTCTACGGATATTTCCGCGACGAGCGGCTGAACGAGCGCAACGCGCTGTCGCGCACGACGCTGCCGATGAACCAGAAGCAGTACGGCGGCAGCGTCGGCGGCCCGGTCGTGCGCGACCGCACGTTCTACTTCGTCAACGCCGAGCAGCGGAGGCTCGATCAGACCGGGCTGACGACGAATTGCTCCGGAGAACGTCGCCGCCATCAACAGCAGGCTTGCCGGCGATTCGGTATCCGGGGGCGCTCATTGCGACGGGCGAGTATCCGAATCCGGTGGATTCCACCAACATTCTGGCGAAGCTCGACCATCACATCAGCAACCGCGATCAGTTCAGCGTTCGGTACTCGATGTACGACGTGCTGTCGCGCAACTCGCGCGGCGCCGGCGCCTTGAATGCGCCAACGGCGTCAGCCGGCCTCGACAACATCGACCAGTCGCTGGCCTTCAGCAACACGCTGACGCTGTCCTCGCGCACCGTCAACGAAACACGCGTGCAGTTCGCCCACGGCGATCTGAAGGCGCTCACCGAGCGATCCCATCGGACCTGCGGTCAGCATCGCGGGCGTTGCATCGTTCGGCACCCTGTCGGGAAGCCCGCAGGCCCGGGTGAACAGGATGTATCAGGTCGTGAACAATCTTTCGCATCAGGCGGGCGCGCACGCGCTGCGCGCGGGTGTCGATTTCGTCTACAACGACGACGAGATCACGTTTCCGCGATCGGTTCGCGGCGCATATGCGTTTTCGTCGCTCGCGAATTTTCTTGCCGGCACATACAACGCATCCGGATTTACGCAGACCTTCGGCGAGAGCGTCGTCTCGCAAACCAATCCCAACGTGGGTGTTTACGTGCAGGACGAGTGGAAGGCCACTCCGTCGCTGACGATCAACGGCGGTCTTCGCTACGACCTGCAATTTCTGCAGACGATTCGAGACCGACGCGAACAACGTGTCTCCGCGCGTCGGGTTTGCCTGGATGCCGTTCGACACGCGGCGGATGGTCGTGCGCGGCAGCGGCGGCCTGTTCTTCGACCGCGTACCGCTGCGAGCGGTCGGCAACGCGCTGCTTGTCGGCCGGCAACACCACTGACTTGAGCGAATCTCCGGCAGATCACGATCAATCTGTCGCCGCAGCAGCAGGGCGCGCCCGTATTCCCGAACATCCTTACGGCTCCGGTCGCATCAGTGACGCTTGCCGAACCTGACGACAATGGATCGGAACATCCAGAATGCGTATTCGCGTCAGGCAAGCGTCGAGGTGGAGCATCAGGTGGGAGACAGCCGGCACGGTGAGCGCCGGCTATCAGTACGTGCGCGGGCTGAACCTAATCATCCAGGTGAACCAGAACGTGCCGACCTGCGTCGCGGCGGGCACGAACAATGGCTGCCGGCCGAATCCGAACTACGCGAACAACAATCAGTATTCGTCCGAGGCCGAGTCGAACTATCACGGGCTGCACCTGTCGTTCGTGCAGCGTCCAGCGCGCGTGGGGGCACTACAGGATTTCGTACACGCTTTCGAAATCGATGAACAACGTTGGCGAGAACATTCTTCAGCTCGCCGATCGATCCCGCCGACCTGTCAAAGGACTGGGGCCGGTCGGACGACGACCAGCGGCACCGGTTCGTCGTGAATGGCGCCGTGAAACTTACCGTACGGCATCGATGTGAGCGGCGCGGTGCAGGCGTATTCGTCACTGCCGTTCAACATCACGTCCGGCCTGACGACGATTCAGGGGACGCCGGCGAGGCCGATCGTGAGCGGAGCGTTCATCGAGAGGAACGCGGGCGTCGGCAGCGATTTTTTCAATGTGAACGCACGCGTCGCGAAGGCATTTGTGCTTGCCGGCGAGGTCGAGCTCGAAGGGGCGATTGAGGCATTCAACCTGACGAACCGGCGCAACGCCATTGCGAGGAATACGAACTTCGGGCCAGGGGCGTACCCGGCAAATCCTGTCGCGGGGTTCGGCGAGGTCACGGCGGTTGGCGATCCCACAACGGTGCAGCTGGCGATTCGATTGCGATTTTAGGTCGGCTTTTTTTCGATCGCTTTCGTCCAGATGTCGATCTCTTCCGGCGTCATCGTGCCCAGCGGTACTTCGCGCGCATCGACATAATTCCACCGCTCGACATCGACCAGATACTGCGCGCGCGAGAGCAGCGGTCCTCTGCACAGCCGAATACCCGCGTCCGCCTTCGGCTCGTCCTTGGCGCGATCGAGCAACTCGTCGATGACATCCTGCGGCGCGGGCTCGTTGGGATACACATACGGGAAGAGCACGAGGTGCGACAGGAGCACGCGCCAGTGTTCGCCGAAGCGAGAGAGCAGCCGCGGCCAGTCGATCTCCTTCTGGCGGGCGCGAATGAGGTGCAGGACGTCAGCGCCGTCGAAGCGCTCGCGCTCCATGAGAAACGCTTTCGACCAGATCATTTCTTCGACGGGCACCAACCGCACCGGAAAGCCCAGCGATTCGTCCCGCTTCGCATTCGAAAACCACTCGTCGTCGACTTCCGCCACGCCGTTGCCGCCGGAAAAAATGATGTCGACGAAGAATTCGCGCTGGCGTCCGCCGTACGCCTTCCCGAGCCAATGCGGAAACGTGAGCTCGGTCGTAATCCCGTCTTCCGCGAGCACGTCCGTCACTATGTCCCAGTCGCTGCGCCGGATGAAGAGATCGAGGTCCTTCGTGTCGCGGCCGATACCGGTGTAGTGGACGAATGCGAACGCGCCGCCGACGAGGAAATCCATGTCGTGATCCTGGAAGACCTGGATAACACGCTTATAGAACTCAGAAGCGTGCTGGCTTGGAGTTTGTACAGTCGCTGGCGTCACCGCTCTAGGCAGAGGCAAGACGGATGCCATGAGGGCACGTATGTTGCTGCTCCTGCACAGATGCGCATCGCCGCCACGGCAGATCTGCATTTCGGCAAATCGTCTGCAGGCTCGCTGCAGCCCCTGTTGTCGCAGATTGCGACAGATGTCGACGTGCTCGTGATAGCAGGGGACATCACCGACTATGGCACAGCTGACGAGGCCCGGTCGTTCGCTAGAGAGCTCACGTCGTCTGTGAGGATTCCGGTTGTGGCTGTTCTGGGGAATCACGACTTCGAGTCAGGCGCCGAGCGCGAGATTCATCAGATTCTCGTCGACCACGGCGTGTGCGTGCTCGATGGTGATACGTGCGAGGTGCAGGGCGTCGGATTCGCGGGAGTCAAAGGGTTTGCCGGCGGATTCGGACGGGGCGCGCTGGGGCCGTGGGGCGAGCCCATCATCAAGCAGTTCGTGCACGAAGCGGTGAACGAGGCGCTGAAACTGGAATCGGCACTCGCGCGTCTGCGGACCGACAAGAAAATCGTCGTGCTGCACTACTCGCCGATCGAGGCAACCGTGGAAGGGGAGCCGCGCGAGATTTATCCCTACCTCGGCTGCAGCCGCCTCGAAGAGCCGCTGGGACGCTACAAAGTGACGGCCGTCCTGCACGGACACGCGCATAACGGGGCGATGGAAGGGCGCACGTCGAACGACGTCCCGGTGTACAACGTCTCGCTGCCGCTGATGCGCAAGCTGACCCCGCAACAACCGTTCCGAATCGTGGATGTCTAGCGCACTAACTGCCGGGAAGCACCTGGATGGATCCTGGATGGATCGACACGTCCCAATGGCGATCGGTTGAGATCCTGAGACGCTCGTAGACGAGCTTCGGAATTTCGATCTCGAGGTCGTAGCTGCCCTGGCTGGGATGGCCGGGACGCGCCAGCCTGAAGAACAACACCCACGTCGTCCCCTCGTCGCGCTCGCCGATAATCTCCCCGTTGAACAGGTTGGTCTGGCGCAGCCCGTCGGTGACCGGCCGGTTCTTCCGAATCAGCCGCACGTACTCGGGCCGCACGAAGAAGGCGAGCGCATCGCCGGCGCGCGCGTGCAGTGGATGGCTCGGCGAGCGCGCCGCTTCCAGGCGTCCGCCGCGCCAATCGAGCACAATCGATTCGCCGCTGGCATCAGCAATCGTCGCGCGCAGGATGTTTCTCGCGCCGATCAATCGTGCGACACGCTCTGACGAAGGATTCCAGAGCAGATCGTTCTTCGGAACCGCGCCGGTTGTGCTGCCGTGCTCGTAGAGCACGACCATGTCTGCGATCTGATAGGCCTCCGGCAGGTCGTGCGTGACGAGCACGGCAAGCTTGCCCCACTCGCGCAGCGTCTGGCTGAGCTCGCCCGAGAGCTCGCGTCGCAGCGGGGCGTCGAGCGCCGAGAACGGCTCGTCGAGCAGCAGCACATCCGGATCGGTCGCAAGCGCGCGCGCGAGCGCGACGCGCTGCTGCTGGCCGCCCGACAGATCGGCGGGATAGCGCGACGTCAGGGCGCCCAGTCCCAGTCTTTCGATGAGGGCCGTCGTGCGATCGATCCCTTTGACTCCATACGCGATGTTCTGCGGCGACCGTCATGTGAGGGAATAGCGCGTATCCCTGGAATACGTATCCGATGCGTCGCTCCTGCGGCCGCAGGTTGATGCGCTCGCTGCTGTCGAACAGCGTGCGTCCCGCGCAGACGATGCGGCCCGAGTCGGGTGCGATGAGGCCGGCGATGCACTGCAGCGTCAGGGTCTTTCCGGCGCCCGAGGGCCCGACGAGCGCGACGATCGGCTGGTCGCTGGTCCACGACGCGTCGAGCGTGAAATCTCCGAACTGTTTGCGCGCGGTAACGCTGAGCATCAGAAACGCAGGCGTGCGGCCCGCCCCAGCGCGAGCATCAAAAACAGCACGATGCCGATGCTCACGAGCGACAGCGTGTTGGCCTGATCGAGTTGATTGGCCTGCACGTGGTCGTAGATGGCGAGCGGAAGCGTTTGGGTGCGGCCGGGAATGTTGCCCGCCACCATCAGCGTGATGCCGAAGTCTCCGAATGCGCGGCAGAACGCCAGCACGGTGCCGGCCAGAATCGCGCGCCAGGCGAGCGGCACAGAGATCGTCCAGAAGATGCTCAACTCCGAGTGCCCGAGCGTTTCGGCAGCCTGCTCGAGCCGGCGATCGACCGATTCGAAGCCCGACTGCGCCGTCTTGATCAGCAGCGGAAACGATCCGACAGCGGCAGCCAGTACCGGCGGCCCGCCACGTGAACGCGAGCTCGATGTTCCACCCGGCGAGCACGCGGCCGATCGCGCCGCGCGAGCCGATGAGCATCAGCAGGTAGTAGCCAAGTACCGTCGGCGGTAGAACCAGGGGGCTGAGGAGCGCGGCGCTCAACAGATCGCGGCCGGGAAAGCGACGCCGCGCGAGCAGCCACGCGACAGGCACTCCCGCGACAACCGTCAGCAGCGTCGCCAGCAATGCGACGCGCAGCGATAACCAGATGGGAAAAAATCCATCGTCAGAAGGCTTCGCCTGGCAGCAGGAAGCCGAACTGCCGCATCACGAGTCGTCCCTGCGTGCCGTTGACGAATTCGATGAACGACATCGATGCGGCCGGCTGCTTCGTGCGCGCAAGGACGACCGCCATCTGATTGAGCGGCGCGTGAAGGCGGGCGTCGACGAGCGTCCAGTGCAAATCGGACGTGTCGGCGACCGATCGCGCGACGATGCCCGCCTCCGCCGATCCGCTGCGGACAAACTGCACGGCCTGCTGGACGTTCTCGCCGAACACGAGCTTGGGCTCCAGCGTCTGCCAGAGTCCCGCCGCCTCCAGCGCCTGCTTTGCCGCGAGGCCATAGGGCGCGTGCTGCGGGTTCGCGATCGCAATGCGCTTGATACGCGGGTCTGCCAGATCTTTAAGGTCGTTGATGCGGATGCCGCCTGATTTGAGCGTGACCGTGGCGATGCGGCCGCGCGCGTAGAGGGTGTGGCGTCTGGCGCAGCGTCAGGTTCTCGGCGGCGAGGTCTGTGATGAAACTCTCGTTCGCGGCGAAGAACACATCGGCCGGAGCGCCGTTGCGAATCTGCTGGGCGAGCATGCCCGTCGAGCCGAGCACGAGCGTGACGTCGGTCTGTGTCTTTCGCTCGAACTGCGGGACGATCTGCGCGAACGCGGGTCCGACGTCGGACGCGGCAAACACCATGAGCGCAGCAGATGAAGGCGCCTGCGCCCGGCCGGACACAGCGGTGGCGCCGGCCAGCACCGGCGACCAGACAGCACGCGGAGGAGCACGGCTGCGATTCATAGACGGTTCAAGATGATACCATCCGATTTTCCAAGTCAATTCGGACCGGTTTCGCCAGAGAATCGAAGAGAGTCGAAGGAGTCGGGGAGTCAGAAGAGTCGGGGAGTCGAGGAGTCGGGGAGTCGGAAGAGTCGGGGAGTCGCGAAAGAGTCGAAGAGTCGAAAGAGTCGAGGAGTCGAAGAGTTGCACGGCGTCGAGCATTCGGGTGGCATGTGCTGTGCCCTACGAGAGGGCATGAGAGCAGAACAACTGCAGCTTCTCCGATCCTCCGCGTCCAAGACTCATCGCGACGATTGCGATCTCCACCGACCAGTTGTCGGACGTCGACCGGGACGATCCCGAGGACACTCCCTCCGACTCGTTCCGACTCCAAGACTCTCCCGACTCCTCGACTCTTCCCGACTCCCCGACTCTCCCGACTCTCCCGACTCTTCCCTCCCACGTAAGCACTTACGAAACAGTAAGCTCTTGCTCGCACTTCACCCAGTAAATCCCGCACGTTTTTACTGGTCCAGCCATTGCACTGGTGTATATCCTTACTTTGGAGGAGACCACATGAAACGTTTTGCGATGCTTGCTCTGGTTCTTGCGTTCGGCATTTCCTGCGACGACTCACCGACCAGCCCATCGGATCCGAACGTCGCGCGGTTTACGGCGATTCTGCTGCCGTCGAACGAAGTACCGGCTATCACCAACGCTGATGCGTCGGCCAGCGGGACGATGCAGCTGACGATGACGGTGACGCAGAGACGCCGCCGGAACGCATCACGGGCGCGACCTACGATTTCGTCGTCAACTTCACGGGCTTCCCCGCGAATACGACGCTGACCGGCGCGCACATCCATAACGCGCCGCCGGCACGAACGCGGGCGTGGTCGTCGGGTTGCCGTTGACTGCGACGGACACGGCGGTGCCCACCGGACAGGGACGATCACCAAGACCCGGACTCACCGAGCACGTCTGCGACAGTGCCTGCCGCCACCGTTGCGCAGGGGATCTTCAACAACCCGGCGCGGCAACTACTTCAACGTGCACACCACGCTGAATACCGGCGGCGCGATTCGCGGTCAGTTGGTGAGGGCGAATTAGAAGAACTTGCGGGAGATGTTGAACCCCAGGAACCAGTCGCGATTGTTGCTCGCGCCACGCGCCATCTCCGACACGGTCGTGCCGAGCGAGTTGGATACATTCAGTTGAAACACGTGCCCGCGCAGCCGCTTCTCGATGCCGAACGTCTTCAGCGAGACGCCAGGACGGAAGCCGCTCGCGCGGGGCGTCCACGACCCCACCACGTAAACGCCCGGCGTCAGCCGGAGGCGCGTGCTCAATCCGACCAGCAGCGTGTTCGACTCGATGCCGACCGTCGTCGCATCCAGGCATCCCGGGATGTCATGACCGTGCTCGATATGCTCGAGGCATCCAGCGGTGCTGTAGGTGTTGGAATGGAAGATGTACGACGGCTGAAGGTAGAACGCCGCGCGGTCGCCGATCGTCCGGGAGAGGAGACCACCGAGTGCGGTCGCGTACTCGTTGTCCTCTTCGTCCACAACATCTCCCCGGTGGAAATTATTTAGCCCCTCGATGCTGGCGACGACGTTCAGCGTGAACGGCACCGCCGCGCTCTGCCGCACCGCGTCGTACTGCCCGAAGAACTGAATCGTCTTGCCGCTCGTCCGATAGATCCCCGCCTGCAGCCCGCGCATCAGCCCGTAGCGGTACTCGAGGCCGATCAGCGCGCCGTTGTCGAGACCGAACAGATTGCTCGCGAGCGCGCCGAAGTCGGGGTTGTTGAGCGTCCGCGTAAAGCGGTGCGCGATGCGGAAGGCGCTCTTGTGCCGCGGCAGCCTCAGCGTGGTCGGCAGGTTGATGATGGTGAAGTCGGGCTCGACCAGGCTGGGCCTGCGATCGGCGGCGTCACGCGGATCGATGGTTGGCGGGGTCGCTGGCGGCGGCGCGGATTCCTGCTGCTGTGCCCGGGCCATTACGGGCAGTAAGATCAGCACCGCAGCCGCCACCACACGAATCGCCATCACCGATGTGACCGCCTCAGGCAAGCGCCCAGAGCACGAGCGCCGAGAGCGCGATCGAGATGATGACCATTTTCATCATGCTCGTGCGCGAAGGCAAAGGCGATGCCGCAGGCGAACACCTCCAGATGTTGCGGAAAACAGTGCAGCGCGGCATGACGTCGCGTTACGCGGCGCGTAATCCCTTACGCGTCCCGTTACTGGAATTTGTATTTCGCAAGGTAGTAGCTGAGCGCGCGCTGGCTGATGCCCATCAGGTCGGCCGCGTCCTTCTTGACGCCGCCGGCGCTGTCGAGCGCGCGGCGGATCGTTTCCTGCTCGATCCACTCGATGTTCGTGCGCAGCTTCAGCGACGGGAGCGCGTTCGACGGGCCGGTCGCCACGCCCAGCACCGAGATCGACGCCGCCGAAATGATGCCGTTGGTCGACAGCACCACCGCGCGCTCGATCGTGTTCTCGAGCTCGCGGACGTTGCCCGGCCATTCGTAGGCCGACGAGCTTTTCGTGCACGCCCTCATCGATGCGCTCGATGCGCTTGCCGGTGCGCTGCTGATGCTTGCGCACGAAGTGATCGGCAAGCACGGGGATGTCTTCGCGCCGGTTCCGCAGGGGCGGCATCTCGATCGGGATGACGTTGAGGCGATAGAACAGATCTTCCTGAAACGTGCCGTCCAGCACCATCTGGCGCAAATCGCGGTTGGTGGCGGCGATGACGCGCACGTCCACCTGCTGGCTGCGCTCCGATCCCAGCGGCTCGAACTCGCGCTCCTGCAGCACGCGCAGCAGCTTCGACTGCAGCACCGGGCTCATCGTGCCGATCTCGTCGAGGAGAATCGTGCCGCCGTCGGCGAGCGCGAACTTGCCTTTCTTGCTGGTCGCCGCGCCGGTAAATGCGCCCCGCACGTGCCCGAACAGCTCCGATTCGAGAAGCGTTTCCGGAATGGCCGCGCAGTTCACCTTGATGAGCGGCATGTCGCGCTGCGCGCTGCGCGCGTGAATCGCGCGCGCGACGAGCTCTTTGCCGGTGCCGGTCTCGCCGGTGATCAGCACGGTGCTTTTCGTTTCGGCGACGAGCTCGGCCTTGCGGATGACGTCTTCCATCGCGCGGCTGCGCCCGACGATGCCGTAGTGGTTGAACTCTTCGTCGCGCTCGTTCAGCAGGTAGCGCTGATGCGAGCTCAGACGCTGGTGCTCGAGCGCGCGCGTGACGACGACGAGCAGCTCCTCGACCTCGAACGGCTTCTGCAGGTAGTCGAGCGCGCCCAGCTTCATCGCTTCGATCGCGCTCTCGATGGTCGCGTGCGCGGTCATCATCAGAATCTGCGGCCGCTCGGTTTCGGCCGTCGCCGCGACCAGCTCTCTGATGAAATCGAGGCCCTGTCGCGTCGGGCATCAGATTGTCGACGATCAGCACGTCGACGCTGCGCTCCGCCAGCGCGCGCTGCGCCTCGCGAACGCTGCCGGCTTCGAGCACGTCGTGCCCTTCGGCGCGCAGGGCCTGCCCGAGCGTGCGCCTGATTTTCTGCTCGTCGTCGACGAGGAGGAGCGTGCCGCCTCGCGCGCTCATGCGGCGCCTTCTGCGCTGAATCGGGAGATCGATGCGGATGTCCGTGCCGTCGCCGGGACGGCTCTCGAGCGCGATCGAGCCGCCCATGCCCTCGATGATGTTCTTGGCAATCGCCAGGCCCAGGCCCGAGCCCGTGCGCTTGGTCGTGAAGTACGGATCGAACACGCGGGGCAGATCTTCGGGCTTCACGCCGACGCCGCGATCGCGAACGGTGATGGGGAACGAGCCGGGCGCGCGGTGCGTGGTGATGGTGATGTCTGCGACAGTCGAGGGTCAGCTGCCGAGGCTCCGGCGACAGGAGCCCTGCGCTGCTGCGGATGTCGATCGCGCCGCGACCGCGTGGCGTGCGTTCGTCAGGATGTTCACGAGCGCGGTCCGCAGGCGCTCGGCGTCGGTCACGACCGCCTGGAGCGCCGGATCTGATTCGATACGTCACATGGATATCCTGGTGCCCGGCCCGCGTCGCCTCTTCCGCATCGGCGCACAGGGCGTTGACGTCGGCCGGCGCGTAGTCGAACCGGATGGGCCGCGCGAAATCGAGCACGTCGTTGACGACGCGGTTGAGGCGCGCGACCTCTTCGTCGACGTCGGTCAGCGCCTGCCTCATGTCGTCGCGGCTCACGCGCTCGGCTGGCGAGCGTGCGCAGCGACGCCTTGATGATCATCAGCGGGTTCCGAATCTCGTGCGCGATGACCGTCGACAATCGACCGAGCGCCGACAGCCGCTCGCGCTGCGCGGCCTCGCGCTGGAAGCGCGCGATCGAGTCGGTGAGCGTGTTGAAGGTGGCGGCGAGCAGCTTGGCATCCTCGTCTTCCCAGCTCGCCGCGCGGCTCAGCGCGATCTTCCGCGTCAAATCTCCGGTCGCCGACATTTCGCGCATCACGTCTGTAATCGTCGCAAGCGGCCGCGTGATCGTCCGCGCAACAGCGTAGCTGAGAATCGTCGCCGCCAGCACGGCGATCATGGCGACGACGCCGAGGCCGGCATGGATGGCGTCGAGGAATCTCAGCCGCTCGGTGCGCGAGCGAAGCAGCAGCACGCTCGGCGCATTCTCGCTGCCACCAGCGGCCGCCGGCGCCAGCGGACGCTTCAGCGCAACGTACTCGCCGTTGGCGAGCGAGATCGTCTGTACGCCGCCGGTTTTCAAGCAGCGACACCAGCTGCGCGCGATCGTCGGCTGGCAGCGTCGACGCCCGAATCTGCCCCTCGACGGCGAACGCGATGTCGCTCTCGGTTGCCCGCTTGAACTGCGCGGCGAGGGCGTTGTCGAGGCGGAAGCCGACTGTGAGTGTCCCCAGGATATCTGGCGCGACTGTCAGCATGGTGATGGGGACAGTCATCACCTGCAGCACGCCGTCGGCATGGGGCCAGAAGCCGCCCGCTTCGCGGCCCGCGAGCGCTTGCTGAATCTCCGGCAGCGATCCGATGGCGCCTTCGGCAATGTCGACATCCCCGACCTCCGCGAGCACGCGCCCGTGTCTGTCGGTCAGCACCATCAGCGCGGCGTCGAGCTGTTCCCGATATTCGCGTGCGAGCGGTTGAACCGTCGGCGGATCGCCGGTGTCGACGGCCGCCTTCAGCCGCGGCGCGTCGGCCACGAGGCGCGCCATCACCGTCAGCGTCCGCACGAGCGTCGCGCACTGCTGGTCGACAAGCGTGCCGGCTTCGATGAGCCCGCGCTGCAGTTCCGCCTCGGCCTCGCGCGTCGTCGTGAGGCTGACGAAATACACCGCGGCGCCGATCGACATCACCGCCAGCGCCGCGCTGGCCAGGAAAATCCGGTTGGTGAGCGATCCAAGAATCGTCACGCGGCTATCGCAGGGCGAAATCCGCTTCGACGGCGCCGCCATCCTCGGGGATGACGATCGGCCGCGACTCGCGGATCGCGCCTTCGTTCCACGCGACCAGCGTATAGCGGCCGGAAGGGACGCGGCTGATCTGGTATCGGCCGTCGGCCGACGTCACCGCGAAGTACCGGTGATTGAAGACGAGGATGAACGCGCTCATGTGCGAATGGATTTCGCAGAACACGCGGACGATGCCGGGGCGATCGAAACGCACCGACTTCGAGCGCCCCGCGGCATAGCGGCCGAGATCGAAGCGCGGCGCTCGCAGCGAGAACACGTTGTGATACGTGTTGTCGCTGTTCGGGAAGTCGACGGTCGTCCCGACGGTAATCGCCAGCACATGCGGCACGAACGTTTCGTTCCGCTGATCCATCGTCGCGCGCTGCGGCTCGGGATCGGGAAACGCGAGCGCCGGCGCCGATTCGAGATAGACGACCGACCGGCGGAGGTCCGGCGCGTCGTGGCTTGCGTGCATCCCGAGATCGTTCACGTTCGGACGCCGCTCGATGGTGGGCGGCGTGCGCCGCACGTCGACGCGGCCGCGGATGACCCCGACCGGCGCCCTGGGCAAACACGTGCCCTGATAGAGCCAAGAGCAGAGAGCAGAGAGTCAGGTGCTTCACAGCCAGAAATGCAGCTGCGCCGCGAACAGGCCGAGGCTCGTGAGCAGTCCGCCGTCGCGCCAGTTGTGCTGATAGGCGCCCTTCGCGAGCAGGTTGCGGCGAATGTAATAGCCGACGCCGGTTTCGAGCCGCGTGACCGGCGCGTCCCACGTGCCGCGTTCCGAACGACGACGCCAGCTCGCTGAAGGTGAGGCGATCGATGCGGCTCGCGACGAACACGCCAGGCGAAATCTTGTAGCGCCCTTCGACGAACGCGCTCGTGGCGTCGAGCGTTCGCGAGAGCGTCGGCACCTGCCACTGATTCCAGATCAGCTCGCCGCGCAGCATCCAGTGATCGCGCGAGAATTCCGCGTCGACGCCGAGGGCCTGCTGCGTCGAGCGTGCCGTTCCGGCAAGCACCGTCGCGGTCGCCAGCGCCGCGTCGGCGACATACGCACCTCGCGCCGCCGAGCCGCCGAGCGCCAGGGCGGCGGTCGGCCGCCAGTGGAGCCGTCCGGCGATCTGCTTGCCGCCGTTGTTGTCGCGCGTGCGCGGATCGGACGAGGCTGCCGTTGGTGACGGCCGCGCTGGCATTCAACGACTCGGGCCCGACGCGCACCTGCACGCCGGTGTCCCACCGAAACGCCGTGATGAGCGGCATGCCCGGCGCAATCTCGAGCGATCCGATGGGATAGCTCGGCCGCCATCCGCGCGCCCGCATGCGCAGCACATCCTCTGTCGATGCCGGCAGCGCATCCGGGCGGACCGCCGTCAGATATTGGTAGGCGAGCGGATAGCCGATCAGCGGATTGCCCGCGCCGTATTCGCGCCGCGCGAATGCGCCGAAGGTCGGCGGGATGCGTCCGGCCTGAATATCGATCGGGCCGATCGCGCCACGGACGGACGCGCACATAGAGCGCGTACGGTTTGATGCTGTCGCCGTTCTCGCTGCGAATCTCGGTGAGAATCGATACGCGATCGGTGAGCCGCACATCGGCGGTGAGGCCGGCCCTGAAGAGGCGCAGCGCGTTGTGCTCGTAGTCGGTGTAGTTGAACCACGCGCCGTCGGTATCGTCCTGCGGCGTCAACGACACCGAGAGGTCGGCGCCGATGACGACCCTGCCGTTGGCGAGCGACACGGGGCCCGACGGAAGCTCTTGCGCGCGCGCCGCCATCGCGAACGTCAGGGCGAGCACCGTCAGGCACACAGTTTTCATACGTGTCCCAAGAGTATAATCTTCACAGACTACCTACTTGGCTTACATCATCACCGAACCGTGTATCGGCATGAAGGACACCGCGTGCGTCGACGTCTGCCCTGTGGACTGCATCCATCCGCGCAAGGACGAGCCGGCGTTCGAAACGGCCGAGATGCTCTACATTCATCCTGACGAGTGCATCGACTGCGGCGCCTGCGTGCCGGCCTGCCCGGTCGAGGCCATCTATTCGCTCGACGAAACGCCCCATAAATGGGCGAATTTCATTCATTTGAACGCGACGTACTATCAACGCTAGAATAAAGGCGAATGGGACTCATCGACCACAAGTTCGAAGACAACTTCATCACGACGAACGTCGACAGCGTCCTGAACTGGGCGCGGCAGAATTCGCTGTGGCCGATGGGCTTCGGCCTCGCGTGCTGCGCGATCGAGATGATGGCGGCCTCGGCGTCGCGGTTCGACATCTCGCGATTCGGGGCTGAAGTGTTTCGCGCCTCGCCGCGCCAGTCGGATCTGCTGATCGTCGCGGGCACGGTCACCAAGAAGATGGCGCCCGTGCTGCGGCGGCTCTACGACCAGATGCCGGAGCCGAAGTGGGTCATCTCGATGGGCAGCTGCTCGAACGCCGGCGGCCCGTTTCCGACCTACAGCGTGCTGCAGGGGGTCGACAAGATCGTGCCGGTCGACGTGTACGTGTCCGGGTGCCCGCCGCGCCCCGAGGCGCTGTTGTACGGGCTGATGCGGCTGCAGGACAAGATTCGCAAGGAAGGCACGGTGCTCCGGAAAGAGCGCGTCATCATGGTCGGCGATACGGAACCGACGCTCGTGGGTGACCGCGCATGATGAAACTGCTGCGAACCATTTTCCTCGTCGATCTGCTGAAGGGCCTGTGGCTCACGCTGAAGTACACGCCGCAGCCCGCGTTCACCTTCCAGTATCCGGCCGAGCGGCGCCCGGTCGCCCCGCGCTTCCGCGGCGTGCTGCGCCTGCAGGTGGAGCCCGAGTCGGGCGCCCAGACGTGCATCGTCTGCGACCAGTGCGCGAAGGCGTGCCCGGACGATCTCATCGCGCTCGGCGGACATCGCGAGCCGGGTCAGAAAATCAAAATTCTGGATTACTTCGATTTCAACCTCTCGCGGTGCAGCTTCTGCGGCCTCTGCTCCGAAGTCTGCCCGACCAAGCCGATCAAGGCGCTCATCATGAGCGAGGATTACGAATTAGGTACCTACAGCCGCGAGACGCAGATTCTGCGGATCGACGAGATGTACGACGGGGTACCCATCGAACAGTACACGCGCTAACGCGCGTGTAGGTAGCTGGGTTCCGCGTCCGAACGTGAACCCGACTGGAACCGCTCGAACCCGTCCCCCGATTACGATTGCGCCCAACCCCGGCCCCTCCTACAATCCAAGGAATCAATTAGTTAACCAAGAGGGGCTATGTACTCAGTCCTCAGGCTGGTTCCCTTCGCCGTCGCGCTTGCAGCGGTCCTCGCGCTTTCGCCGATCGCGTCGGCGATTTCGCCGGAAGCCGCGCACGTTCAGCTTCAGCTCGCCAAGCTGCTGTTTTCGGACGGCCGCTACGCGGAAGCGTTCAACGCGTTCGAGCAGGTCAAAGGGCACGACGACCCGCGAATCAAGCGCGAGTCGCTGACCGGCAGCGTCAAGTCGGCGCTGCGCCTCGGTGATTTTTCGCACGCCTATGCCGATGGCCAGCTGCTCGCGCGAAGCTCGCCGACAAACGCCGAGTCGCTGGCGAACTACGCCGATGCGCTGTGGGCCGTCGGGCTGTTCGAAGACGCCGAGAAGAAATTCGAGGACTCGCTCGCGATTCAGAAGGACAACGGGCGCGCGCTGCACGGTCTCGCCCGAAGCCTCGCCGCGCGCAACAAACTGGATGACGCGCTGAGCACGGCGCAGGCGGCGCTCAACCAGGATCCGCGCGACGCCGAGTTCCATCACACCGTCGGGTCGATCTACGAGCGGATGCGGCGCTACGAAGAAGCGTCCAACGCCTATTCGAGCTACATCAATCTGTTGCCGAACAAGGACCGCAGCGCGAAGGCAGCCTGGGCCCGCGCGGAAGTGCGCTTCCTGCGCGCGTTCGGGTCGCGCCCGCCGCTCAACATCGAGGCAGGCGTGGCCGGCCGGCTGCACACCGTGCCGTTCCGCGTGCTCAACGAGAAGATCATCGTGAAGGCGCGCGTCAACCGCGGGCCGCAGATGGACATGGTGCTGGACACCGGCTCGGAGCAGACGGTCATCTCGCGCGAGACGGCCGCGCGCATGGGCATCCGTCCCATCGTCAACATCCTGAGCGCGGGCGTCGGCGATCTCGGCGTGCGCGAGCTCGAGCTGACGCGGCTCGACGAGCTGGAGATCGGCTCGCTCAAAGTGCACAACGTGCCGTCGATCATCAAGAATCCGCCGCTGGTCGGACTGCCGACGCGCGAGATGGAAAGCTTCTCGCCGCTGGCGCTCGGCATGTCGGTCATCATCGACTACGACCGGCTGGAGCTGATCATGGGCGCCTCGCTGCCGACCGAAACGGCCGACATCGAGCTGCCGTTGCGGATGCATCGGCTGGCCATGGTGCCGGGGCAGGTGGGTGGCGGATCCGCGAGCTTCATCCTCGACACCGGCGGCCAGGTCATCTCCATCAGCACGGACACGGCGAGCGGCCTCGAGCGCGGCGAGATGAGGAACATCCCGCTCAAGGTGTACGGCGCGTCGGGATGGGATCGCGACGCGTTCCTCATGCCGGGCGTCAACCTGAACTTCACGAGCAAGATCGAATACAAGAACTTGTCGGTCGTGGTGCTGAATCTGCGCGCGCCGAGCGTGCTGCTCGGCTTCAGGCTGGGCGGGATTGTGGGCTACAAGTTCCTGAGCCGCTACCGCGTGGCGATCAACCTCGACAAGAGCATCGTGCAGCTGCAGACCCGGGCGGCGGCGAAGAGGACGAACTAGTAACGACTGATCTAGGGATCTACTGATCTTCGATCTGGCGCGGCGCGCGAGATGTTCTGCGCGTCGTACTCCAGCGGCGGCCTGCTGCCGCTGCTCTTCATCACTCTCCGCCAGCAGCGGCGGAATCTCCGCTCGCTTACCCTGCTTTTCCAGCGTCACGAAGGTCAGGTACGCCCGGCTCGTGAGTTGACGCCGGCCCGTGAGCGCCTCCTCGGAAAACACCGTCACTTCGACTTCCAGCGACGTCGTGAACACCGCCGTGACGCGTGCCTTCAGCACGATGAAATCGCCGACCTTGATCGGATTGAGAAACTCGAGGCCGTCGACCGCCGCCGTCACGACCAGTTCGTGCGCGTGACGGAACGCGGCGATCGCGGCGGCGATATCGATGAGGTGCATGACGGCGCCGCCGAGCATGAATCCCATCGGGTTTGCGTCGTTCGGCAGCACGACCTCGACCATCTCGGTGGCGGACGCTGACGGAGGTTTTGGCGCGAGCGGCATCGGAGAGAGGATACTCAGCTCGTGCAGCGGTCGTCGAGGAATGCTTTCAGCCGCAGCCGCAGCTCTTCGGGCAGGTCGTCTTCGTTCAGCGACTGCAGCAAGCGCCACCGTCGATCGGAACGTGCCGACGAAGGTCGTGCACTCCGAGCAGCCGCTGAGATGTTGTTCGAGGTCGCTCCGCACATCGGCCGGGCAGCCGGCCGTCGATGTAATCGGAAAGCAGAGAGACGATGCGGGGACAATCGGGCATGCTGAACTGGAATCTAAAAACTAGAATCTAGAGAATCTACGTGATTTAGATTCCAGATTCTAGATTCTAGATTCCAGTTTCGCGCAGCTTCTAGAAGTCGTACCCAATCCACGCCGTGAACCGCGGCTTACGGAAATCCACACTGCTGCCGTAGATGTAGTCCTCCCAGGCCTTGTTGAACAAGCGTCCGGTACGACCAGTCGAAGTGCACCGGGAAGCCGAGCGCAAAGGTTTCGAGGCCGATGCCGTAGGATGCGCGCGCGTCTGCGAGGCGGAAGCCCGAGATGCGCTGGCTCGGTCTCTGGATGACGCCGTTCGGGTCTGTGACGGGCGGCGTGACGAAGTCCTTGTCGTCGAAGATCTTGAAGGGGCGCCCTTCGAGGCCCGCGCCGCCGACGTTGAAGAAGAAGACGCCGCGGATGCCGCCGAGAATGCCGATCGGCGTCGCCATGGCGTGGATGAGCGGGAAGCGGAGCTCGCGAATTCAGGTAGAACCCTTTATGGCCGAGGAACTCGCGGTATTCGTAGCCGCGCATCTCGGAGTTGCCGCCGAAGAACGTGTAGCCCGGCGCCGATCCCCAGCTCTTGAAGCCGTAAGCCCGCACCGCAAACACGCCGTTCGCGCCAATCCGCGTGTAGTGGCGGGCGTCGCCGTCGAATGTCTGGCGCGACAGCGAGTTGCCGACCTTCGGGGCGCCCTCGTAGGACAGCCGCATCGTGCTGCCCGACAGCGGCCCGTACTCGCGGAAGACCGTCGTCTCCTGGATGAAGGCGACGCCGAGCGGCATCATCATGCCGCGATTGAAGAGCTGCGTGCCGAACTTTTCCTGCTGGTACCGATCGGCCTCGAACTGCAGGGCCGGATCGGCGTACTCTTCGGCGAAGTGCACGAGGCCGCCGGAGAGCTCGACGCGCCGATAGGTGCTGAACGGGTAGATGCCGAACATCGATCCGCCGCGAACCGTCTGCGTCGCGAGCGCATCCTGCCGGCTGATGAACGGCGCGATCCGCGGGTCGTAGAAATACTGCGACAGCTGGCCGTAGAAGAACTGCGTCTGCGAGTAGCCCTGCAGCGCGAACTGGAACCGCCGCGAGAGGTTCAGGTACGAGAACGACAGCGTCTTGTACTGCTGCACGGACGAGGCATACATGCTGAACTGCTGGTCGCCGAGCACGTCGGTGAACGACACCATCGATCCGCCGAACACGTCGCCGCCGCTCGTGACGCCGACGTTCACCGGCGGCCGTCCGTCGAGGAACATCTTGTCGAACATGCCCTTCTTCGACTTGTTCTCGGCGACGAGCGTGTGCTGCAGCGGCGCCTGGAAGTCGGTGATGGGCCCGGGCGTGCCGAAGTCGGCCGACGCGGCCGTATGCAGCGGCTCTTTGAGATCGAACGTGTGCAGCGTGTAGCTGCCCTTGTAGTAGTCGACGAACGCCAGCTTCGGCGCCGCGCCGTCCTTCGACAGCACGACGGGCGAGAGCACGCCGCCGAGCGCGTCGGTGTACTGCTTCAGCTCGCCGTTCTTCAGGCTGAGCGACCACAGGTTGAAGATGTTGCCGTTGCGCGCCACTTCGGGCGTGAGCGGCGTCGCCGGATCGGTCGCCGTCGACGAGAAGATAATCGTGTCGGCGTTCAGGAACTTCGCCGCGGCCTCGTCCTGCGTTCCGAAGGTGAGCTGCGTCTTTTTGCCGTCCGCGTCGAGGCGGAACAGCTTCTGCGATCCGCTGATGCGCGCCATGTAGACGATGAAGCTGCCGTCGGGCGAGTAGATGGGCGCGTAGTCGGCGAAATCGTCGTTCGTGAGGTTCGTGATGTCGCCGGTGGCGATGTCGAGGCTGGAAGATGTCGCCCGTCGCGCTGCGCAGACCGCTGAACAGCACCGAGCGGCCGTCGGGCGAGATGTTCGGCGATTCCGGATTGTCGACGCTCTGCAGCGAGAACCGGTGCTCGATCTTTTCCGTGAGCACGTTCTGGATGATCAGCGTCTTGTGCTTCTCGTTGCGCACGAAGTAGGCGAGGCGATCGCCCACGGGCGACCACGACATCCACGGCACCATGTTGCTGAGGCTCGGCTGCGCGATGTACTCGAACCCGCGATCCATGTCGAAGCCGGACGTGAGGTTGTTCATGACCGCGCCGTCTTTCGTCGAGACGAGGATGATGTCGAGCTCCTGGTCGCGGCGGTTGCCGGTCATGACGGCGAGCAGATCGCCCGACGGCGACGGCTCGATCGAGATCGAGCTCGTGTACTGGCTCTTCTCGGGATCGGGTGAGAGGTCCTGGCCGTAGTCGGCGGGCCGCTCCTTGTCGCGGAACGCCTTGAAGCGGTCCTTCAGATATTTCTCGAACTGCTGGTCGAACTCGCGCGCGGTCATCTGGAACGCTTCTTCGTACGGGCTCGAGCCGCCGCCGATGGCGCTCTTGCGCAGCGAGAAGAGGAACTGCCGCACGCCGTCCTTGCCCCAGCGCGCTTCGATGAACTCGTAGAGCGCGTGGCCGAGGTTGTAGACCAGGCGCGGGCTGCCGAAGTCGCCGTAGCCTTCCATCTGGCTCATGCGCGGGATGATGTCGGCGACCGCCGCGTCGCGCACCGTCATCAGGTCGAGCGGATCCCAGATGCCGCGCTCGTATTCCGCGCCGCCTTCGTGCACCCACAACGGAATGTTGCGGCGGAGCAGCGACATCGGGATGAAGTCGTACTGGAAGACGTGCGTCAGCTCGTGGACGATCAGCCCGTAGAGCAAGTCCGACGGCAGATCGATCGGCAGCACCATGCGGTTGCGCTCGCCTTCGGCAAACGCGAGCACCCCTTCCTGCGCGGCGCCCGGGCGCGATGTTCTGCTGCTCGAATTCGCTGTGCGTCTTGAAGATGATGAGCGGCACGCGCTGGTTGAGGTCGTGCCGGAGGTCGGAGCTGACCTGCTGATAGGCGCTCTCGGCGTAGCTCGCGACGCGCTCGAGATGCCGCTCGTTCTCGGGGTAGTAGTAAATCTCGAAGTGGTCGGTCTTGTAGATGTGCCACTCGAACTTGTCGTAGTGGATCTGGTTCTTGCCGTAGTACGGCGCGAACTGCGATTGCGCGTTGACGGAGCTGCCCTGCGCGTGGAGATGCGACCACGAGCAAAGCATCCCGGGAGTCAGCCGTTGCGCGTTCGACTCACCTGCGGTTGCCAGGACGAAGGCCGCGGCGAACAAGCAGATGGAAGCACAGTGCGGGACGCGCATGCGCATACGATCACCTCGTGAAATTAGTGGAGTGGCCACCAGTGAATTCTCGCGATCTTACTGTGAAGACACAGGTACCGCAACGATTCCGAACGAGCAATAGGCATACCACGGCGTTCGTGCGAATTCGCTGGCAAACGGGAAATCCGCGGCCCCGGATTTACGTATTTCGGCCCGATTCGGACACAGAACGTTGACCTCTTCAGGAGAATATACTGCTGGAAGGTCCGCCTATTCGTCCGATGCCTTCCGCATTTGAAACCGACGCGCTGAGTCACATCGACAGCCTGTACGGCACCGCCCTGCGCCTCACGCGCAACGAAGCCGACGCCCAGGACCTCGTGCAGGACACCTACGTGAAGGCGTTCCGAGCGCGCCGGCAGTTCCAGATCGGCACCAATCTCAAGGCCTGGCTGTTTACCATCCTCCACAACACGTTCCGCAATCGCCGGCGCGACATCGGCCGCGATCCGGTCGAAATCGACAGTGACCGGGTCGACCTGGCGGCGCCTGCCGATCCGGGTGACTCGCCCGAGGAGCATCTCTTGCGCGAGGCGATGGGGCCCGACCTGCAGGCCGCGCTGGATGCCCTGCCGGAGGCCTTCCGCGAGGCGGTCTGGCTGCGCGACGTCGAGGAGTTTCCCTACGCGGAAATCGCCGAAATGCTGGGGATTCCGGTCGGCACGGTCATGTCCCGGATATCCCGGGGCCGTCGTATGCTCTATGACAAGATGGTGGGGAGAAATGTTGAACCGGCCAAGCGCAAAGTCTCGTCCTAAAGGCAGCACCAATGCCTAGTTGCCGGGAAATCGATCCGCTCTTTGCGCCCTATATCGACGGCGAGGCAACCGCCGAGCAGCGCGCTGCCGTCGACGCGCACCTGCGGGCGTGTCCGAAATGCCGGCACCAGACCGCCCTGCAGTCCGCGGTGCGCGAGACGGTTCGCACCAAGCTGGGTCGGCCGTGTGCACCCGAGGAGCTGCGGACGCGCTGTCGCGCCGCCGCGCGCGCCCGCTGGACCATGATGGGGCCGTTCGGCACCACCCGCTCCACACTCGCATCGCTCTCCCTGGCCGCCGCCCTCGTGTTCGTCGTGGGCGGCGTTTTGCTGTACGTCCTCACCGGGCTGTCACCCGCCGTGCTCGCCGCGCAGCTCACCATCGACCACGTGAAATGTTTTGCGGTGCACGACACCGACACGCCCGTCGACGTGCGCGCGAGCGAAGAACAATACGCGCGGGATTACGGCGGCGCGATTCATCTGCCGCGCGCGGCCATCGCCGGGCTTCAGCTCGTCGGCATGCGCCGCTGCTTCTGCGGCGAGGGTGTGGCAGCGCATGCGATGTATCGCCTGCACGGCCGTCCGGTGTCGCTGTATGTCATTCCGGATGCGAATCGCGCGCGCGCGACGACCGACGTGTTCGGACATGACGCCGTGATGTGGTCGAACGGGAACACGACGTACGTGCTGCTCAGCAGGGAACCGCGCGAGACGCTCGAGGCACTGGCGAAGGCGATGGAAGCGGCGTTGTAACGAAAAACGAAGAGCGAAAAACGAATAGAGATCATCGTGAGAAACCTGGGTCGGATTGTCGGAGTTGTTGGAGTGTTTGCGCTGCTGTCGCTGGCAGTGCCGCTGCCGCACGTGGACGAGGTGCGAAATGTTGAGGCGGCGCAGTCGTCGCTCTGCGACAAGAATCCGAAGGCCGCAAACCTGAATTTCGTGCTGAAGGATTCGGCGGGGAAGGACTTCAACCTCGCCGCGCAGAAGGGAAAAGTGATTCTGCTCGACTTCTGGGCGACGTGGTGTCCGCCCTGCAAGGTCGAGATTCCGTGGTTCGTCGAGTTTCAGGAGAAGTACGGTCCCAAAGGGTTCATCGTCATCGGCGTGTCGGTCGACGACCCGGCGTCGGCGCTGAAGCCGTTCGGCGACAAGTACAAGGTGAACTACCCGCTGCTCATCGGCGACGGCCGCAGCGACATCAAGGGGCCGCGCGGCTACAACGCGGCGTGGGGGCTGCCGAAAACATTCGTGATTGGCCGCGACGGCCGCATCTGCAAGACGCACATCGGGTTGTCCGTGAAGGAACATTTCGAGCAGCAGATCAAATCGCTGTTATAGTAAGCTCAAGACGATAATGCATAAGGGATTCACTCACGCACGGCTCGCCTGCGGTTGTCGCGTGGAATTTCGCGACGGCGTCGACGGCAGTCCCTACACCGTGTTTGTCGCCGACAAGGCCCCCGCGTGCCAGATGAATCTGCACGTGCGTAATCTGCCCATCTACGATTACCGCGAAGCGCTCCGTCCCTCGACCCGCATCAGCCACGCCGAGCACGAGGACTTCGAAGAAGAAAACTGAGCGATCGGTGTAATACTGATCGAGATCTAGATCTACGATCTAGACTACTCCGCCGTTTCCGTAGTCGGTGTGCCGGCTGTCAGCGGCTCATGCCCTAAGTGCATGCTAGCGCAGGGCTTTGCCTCATCCGGCGGCATGCGGCCGGCAGTCTACCGGCTTCCGCGAACGAATTACTGCGCTGCGAAACGCGTCGATCGACGCGGAATTCATATCGATGCTCGGACGACGTCGAGTGAAATAGACGAAGCCGTCCGCTGGTCGAGCCTAGGCGCGACGTCAATCGCGTCGATTCTGGCTGTCCGAAGCTACAGGCGGAGCATTTAGGTGCTTCGTAGGCACCGCTCGCAATGAACGCACGTCAGCACGGCTGAAGGATCAGCGATCAAAGCGGCGGCCGGAGCCATTGATCCGCGAAGATACTCTGATCCGGCGTAATTCATTAGATCTCTGATCTGTAGTCTCTGGATCTGTAGATCTCTAGTTCATCGAATCTATTCGAATCCGACTTTCAGTTCCGCGAGGAACGGCAGATGGTCCGACGCCATCATCGACTTCCGCGTGCGCGGAATTTCGATGCCGGCGATCTCGACCTGGCCCTCGTAATAAATGTGATCGAGATGGAGAAACGGAAGGATGCCGGGATAGGTGCGCTTGCGCCGGAGATGGATGCTGAGATCGATGGCCTGGAGCTTTGACGTCAGCGCCGCGGTGGCGAGGCCGCCGCTCCATTCGTTGAAATCACCGAGCAGGATTTTCGGCGGCGCGATGCGGCCGTCGTGCACGATTGCCGCGAGGCGATCGGCCTGGTCTTTCCGCTCGCGATAGGCCGTGCCGAGATGCACGTTGAAGAGGTGCAGCGCCCGGTCGTCGACGATGATGTCGGCGCGCTGGCAGCAGCGTGGCTCGCAGGTGCGCCACGACAGGTCGTACTGCACGTGCTGGCGTATCGGATAGTGCGACAACACGACGTTGCCGAACTGATGGCCGCGCAGATGGCGCACCGACGCCATCACCCAGCCCATGCCGAGCGCCGCGCCGATTTCCTCGGCGTGTCCCGAATCGTTGGGCCCGGCCCCAATCACTTCCTGCAGCGCGATGACGTCGGCCTTGAGGCCGGCGAGGACGTCAACAGCGCGCTGAGGCACCGTGCGGCCATCCATGCCGCGGCAGCGATGAATATTGTAGGTAACGATTCTGAGCGTTTTTCGATGCAAAGCGATCAGTCGAGGTCGAAGTCGCGCGTCGGCTTCGTGACGGGTTCTTCCTTCGCCTGTTTCAGCGCTTCTTCAAACCGTTTTGACAGGGCATCGCCTTTCGTCCGCTCGGTATTGAAGGACTGCTCGAAGGCGGCGTCCCGGCGGGCTTTCGCGTCGGCGAGAATGCGCTCGGCGTCGGAGAGCTCGATATCGACGCCCGAAGAGGGTTCGCTGTGCGAAATGACCCGCCCCAGGTTCAAATCGAGGACCAGGACGGCGTTACAGCAGGGGCAGACGATTTCGCGCTCGGATTGAAGTCGTACCGGATCCTTCTTAGCCACAGAATCATCATACCCGCCTTCGCCTTCGCCTGCGCCCCGGCGAGGTCACGCTCCGAGAAATTCCTTGGGAATGGGCGTCCATGTCTCGCGGCCCTCATAGAAGAGCGGCTTGCGGTCGGGATACTGCGCCTTGAACGCGCGATACCGCGTCCGGAAATCGTGGAACCTCGCGTCGGACATCCGCAGCGGCTGGTGCTTCGTGTCGAGCAGCATGCGCTCCACCTTCCACACGTTCCTTTCAGACAGCCGCCAGTCGTAGGTGCCCATCACGCGCAAATCGACGAGCGCGAACGCCTCGATGCGGCCGGTGAGGTCGACATACGTATCGAGATAACTCGCCGCCAGCGCCCGCGGCGTCGCAAAGACAGGTTTACGTCCGTGCAGCCCAGGGTCGCGCGATCGCGCGACGGAACCCCACAAGGCGTTGGACTGATACACAAAAATCACGTGATCCAGTTCGTCAATGGATTCGAAGCTGATGACGAGCGGCAGATACCCATGCTGCCCGAGCACCGTGGCCGCGAAGAGCGCCGCTTCGAGGCAGTGCGCCGTGTGATGGCGCACGACGCCTCGAAAACTGCGCAGCGTGGCGCGCCCGGGCGGCGGCTCGGTGTTGTAAGGAAGCGCGTTCAGGTATTGCTGTACGGCGAGCGGCGTGCGCAGCCGGGCGATGAGACGGCGTTCCGCAGGTGTGAACCTCAGAGGAGGCGTTCCAGTTCGGCGACAAGCTCGGCCGGCGTCCAGTCGCCTCCGGAATAGCTCTTCGCGATCCTGCCGTTCCTGTCGACCACCGTCGTGCGCAGGGTGTGGCCGATTTCATCCGGGTTTGCAGCCTCGCCACGCACCAGCGTCAGCAGCAGGCTCGAGGCAAAGCGATCGATCTCTTCGCGATCGCCCGTCACGAACGTCCACACCTTCGGGTCGGCGCCCAGCTTTCGCGCGTGTGCGGTCAGCGCTGGCGGTGTGTCGTTCTTCGGATCGAAGCTGATCGACAGCAGCGCCGCTTTCCCCTCGAGCCGTTTGTCCTTGATGAGCGCCTGCGCTTCTGCGAACTGGCGATCCATGGCCGGACAGAAGGTGGGAATCGGGCACTTCGTGTAGATGAACGTGATGGCCATTGCGCGATCGCCGCGAAGGCTGTTGAAATCGCGCGCGCGCCCGTTCTGATCGACGAACGCCTGGTTCGGCACTGAATCGCCCGGCGCCAGGTACTTCACGCCTGGCTTCGCCGGCCCGGCGGGCGCAGGCACGTCGGGCTTTGCCGTGCCGAGCTTGGTGATCTTCGTGACGACACCCTGGTTGTTGTCGACGACGATCTCACTCGTGATGAGGTCGCCGGGCCCGATGTTGTCGAGCATGTTCGCCGTCTGCACCTTCCACGGCATGGTCATCGCGGCCATCAGCCCGGGAATCTCTTCGTGTTTGACCAGAATCTCCATTTTGTCGCGGTTCACTCCGAGCACCTGGCCACGCATTTCATATGTTTTCGCGCTGCTGCACGATGCAGCAGCAAGAAGCGCCGCGAGGAGGGCGAGAGCCCGGGATTTCATACGTTAATGCTATGCTTTCTGGGAATATATGAGCAAAGGGAAAACCCGTCGTATCGAGGTCATGGATACGACGCTTCGCGATGGCGAGCAGGCCGAAGGCATCTCGATGATGCCCGAGGAGAAGCGCACCATCGCGCAGCGGCTGCTCGATACGGTGAAGGTGGATCGCATCGAAGTGGCGTCCGCGCGCGTCAGCGAGGGCGAGCGTCGCGCGGTGAGGACGATTATCGACTACGCCGACTCGAAGGGCTGGACCGATCGCATCGAGATTCTGGGGTTCGTCGACGGCACGCGATCGGTCGACTGGGCGACGTCGGTGGGCGCGCGCGTCATCAACCTGCTGACGAAGGGCTCGCTGCATCATTGCCGCGAGCAGCTGCGGAAGACGCACGATCAGCACCTTGACGACATCCGCAGGACAATCGAGTACGGCGCGAAGAACGGCATCACGTTCAACGTGTATCTCGAGGACTGGTCGGGCGGCATGATTGGCTGCGTCGACTACGTCGACGAGCACATCGAAGCGCTGCTCGAGATGCCGGTCAAGCGCATCCTGTTGCCCGATACCCTGGGACTGCTGTCGCCGCCCCAGGTCCGCGAGTTCGTCGGCCGCATCATCGGAACATTTCCGGGCCGGCATTTCGATTTCCACGGGCACAACGACTACGGTCTCGGCACCGCGAACACGCTCGAAGCGGCGATCGCGGGCGCGCATGGCGTGCACGTCACCGTGAACGGCATGGGCGAGCGCGCGGGCAACGTGACGCTCGACGAGGTTGTCGTCGCCCTGCGCGACCACGCGGGCATCAGGACGTCGGTCGACGAGCGCGCGCTCTCGGAGGTAAGCAAGCTCGTCGAGGTGTTCTCGGGGCGCCGCGTGCCCCCGAACAAACCGATCGTCGGCGAGAACGTGTTTACGCAGACGGCAGGTATCCACGCCGACGGAGACATGAAGGGCAACCTGTACGAGAGCCGGCTCACGCCCGCGCGATTCGGCCAGCACCGCACGTATGCGATGGGCAAGCTGATGGGGAAGGCGAGCCTCGACTTCAACCTCCAGCGCCTCAACATCACGCTCTCTCCGGAGCAGAAGCAGCAGCTCCTCGCGCGCATCGTCGAGCTCGGCGATCAGAAGAAGAGCATCACGCAGTCGGATCTGCCGTTCCTGATTTCAGAAATCCTGCAGACGCGCGACCTGCGCGTCTTCGAGGTGAAAGACTTTTCGGTCGTCAGCAACCGCGGTCTCCGGCCGACGGCGACCCTGCTGGTCCGGTTCCGCGACAAGGACATTCACGCGACCGGCTCGGGCGACGGCGGATACGACGCTTTCATGCAGGCGCTGAAGAGCATCGAGAAGCAGCTCGGGTTCGAGTTGCCGAAGCTGCTCGACTACGAGGTGCGAATCCCACCGGGCGGCAAGACCGACGCCCTGGTGGAGGCCACGATCAAGTGGGAAGGGGGCATGAAGACCCGCGGCGTGCACAGCGATCAGCTCGCGGCGGCGATTCAAGCCACGGAACATGCACTGAACATGATCGCGCTGCGAACAACGCCCGTTCCTGTCAAATCGAAGAGGACACATGGCCCAACTCGGCACAAAAAAATCGCTCACGCTCGCCGCGGCTAAGGAAATCGGGAACGCCGCGGAAGCCAAGGCCCGCGAGCTGAACTTCACCAACTCGATCGCGGTCGTCGACGACGGCGGAAACGTGATTTATCAGGTGACCATGGATGGGACGCAGAGCGGCAGTATCAACGTCGCGGTGCAGAAGGCGCTGGCTGCGCTCCGATTCAAGCGCTCGACGAAGCTCTTCCAGGACATGGTGACCGGCGACAAGCCGCACATGGCATTTTTGCCGGGCGCGGTACCGGTCGAAGGCGGGCTGCCGCTCTTCGTGGATGGCCAGATTTACGGTGCCATCGGCGTCAGCGGAATGCCGTCGGACAAAGACGGCATCGTCGCGCAGGCGGGCGCCGATCTCGCCGCGACGTTGCGCTAGCACGTGGCCAGGTAGCGCAGGACTTCAGTTCTGCCACTGCGCTACTTTACTTTATAGAGTTGACAGCCCCTCGGAACCGGTCTATTTTCACGCCTTCCCGATAGATGCAGTTCCAACAATCACACCACAACGGTAGTGTCCGCCTTCAGGCGGACCGAGGAGCGGATCAATGGGTCGTAGGCTGTACGTCGGCAATCTTCCCTACAAGGCGACCGATGAAGAACTGACCACGCTGTTCAGCACCGTGGGCGACGTCGCGAGCGCCCGCGTGATGCGGGACATGGCCACGGGACGGGCGCGTGGTTTCGGCTTCGTGGAGATGACCACTGACGAAGCGGCGGCAAAGGCCATCGAGAAGCTGCATCAGCACGAGATGGACGGCCGCGCGCTTGTGGTGAACGAAGCGCAGCCGAAACCAGCCGGCGGCGGGCGCGGCTTCGGCGGCGGTGGCGGCGGCGGCTTCAACCGTGGCGGCGGTGGTGGCGGCCGTGGCGGAGACGACTACGGCGGCGGCGGTGGCGGCGGGCGCAGGGAGCCGCGCTGGTAATATCGTCTCGTGATTTACGTCGGCACTTCCGGCTACAACTATCCTGAGTGGAAGGGGAGCTTCTATCCGGCCGATCTTGCGGCCGCGAAGATGCTCCCCTACTACGCGGCGCGATTTCCCACCGTCGAAATCAACTACACCTTCTACCGGATGCCGTCGGAGAAGCTGCTGGCCGGATGGACGAAGCAGGTGCCGCCGTCGTTCAAGTTCACGTTGAAGTCGCCGCGCCGCATCACGCACGATGCGAAGCTCGCGAACTGCCAGGATCTGACCGCCGAGTTCTGTCGCGTAGCGGGCACGCTCGGCGACCAGCTCGGGGCGCTGCTGTTTCAGCTGCCGCCGTCGCTGAAGAAAGATCTCCCGCGGCTCGATGCGTTCCTCGACACCCTTCCACCCAAAGCGCCCGCGGCGTTCGAGTTCCGCCATCCGTCCTGGTTCGATGCCGAGGTGTTTGCGCGGCTCAAGGATCGGGGGCGCGCGCTCTGCGTGGCCGACAGCGAGAAGCTGGAAACACCGCTCGAAGTGACCGCCGACTTCGGCTACTTCCGTCTACGCGACGAGGGCTATCAGTCGAGTGACATCGAAGAATGGGCGCGCAAGATCGCCCCGCTCCGCGAGCGGTGCACGGACATCTACGTGTACTTCAAACATGAAGAGCAGGGACTGGGGCCCGACTTTGCTCGGCAGCTCATGACCCACCTCGCCCTGCCCATCGGCCCCTAACTAGGGATTAGGAACTTGGGATTAGGGATTGGAAGTCGACAGTCGCCCTCGGTAGTGTCGGCTTCAGCCGGACCGTGATGGCCGCGTCCGGCGATCTTAAGTAGCGCAGGGCTTCGTTTCTGCCTCCCGCGTCCGCGTCCGGAAGCACCGGTTCCGCAAACAAGGGAAGTCGGCGCGGCAAAACACGTCGCCAGCATTCGTTGTTCAATGCCATGGCGCTCGGACCAAGTCTGGTCCTCGCGGAGGTGGCTGGCTCTCGTGTTTTGTCCACTGTCGCCGTCGCGCCGCCTTCATTGTTTGCTTCACCGGCGCTCCCGGCCGCTGACGCAGTATGTAGTACGTAGTGTCCGGCTTTAGCCGGACTGTCGATCACGTGACAAATGTCTGAAACACCTGACGAAATTCCGCTCGCGGAAGAACGACGCAAGCTGACGCGTCAGACCGCTCTTCTTATTGGCGTGGTATTGGGTCTGGCGATGCTTGGCCCAGCTTTCGCCGCGTGCTTCACTATGAGAAATGAAGACTTGCCGGAAGGGACATGGGCGTTGGTCGCGCCAGGGTTTCTGCTGCCGGCTGTTGTCGTCTGCGCACTATCACCGCGACTCGGCGCTGCATTGATGATGGCGCTGTCTTTTGTTTCCTCTCTGGCGTTGGCGCTGTGGATTTATCGGGTGGGATGGCTCGATGGATTTGTGATTCTCGCGATCGCGCTGGCAGCGATCGGCGGTGTTGGCATGATGTTCTGGTGGTCGGCACCTGAAAAGCAAATTGATGACTCGCGACTGAACCGGTGACGCAGGCAGGGCTAAAGCCCTGCGCTACCGTAGTCACGGTCCGGCTAAAGCCGGACACTACCGAATACGCCGGGTCTCAAATGCAAGACCCGGCTACGTACTGTCCTAATCCCTGAATCCCCAATCCCTAATCCCTAGAGTCGACAGTGTTCTTTCAGGAAGTCGACGATCTGTCGTTCCGCCCAATAGCCGTCGTACCCCGCGCGCGGCGCTTCGACGAATCCGCAGTGGCCGCCGTGCGGCGTCAGCATGAGCGTGATGTTGCGGTTGTGCGTAACCGCGGGATCTTTGAATGGGCCTGGCGGCACGAACGGATCGTCGGCGGCGGTGATAATCAATGTCGGAATGCTGATCTGGTCGATGACGCGCATGGCGCTCGCGCGCTGGTAGTAATCGGCCGCGTCCTGAAAGCCGTGATACGGCGCCGTGTACGCGTCGTCGAACTGGCGGATCGATCTGATGCGCCGCAGCGCCTCGAGCTTCCACTTGCCGGGCCAGGCCGCCGCCTTGCGGCGCATGCGGCGCTTCAGGTTTCTGACGAAGTGCCACTGATACACGGCGTTCTGCTTTTCTTCCAGCGCATCCACGCACACGGCCAGATCCATCGTCGGTGAAACCGCGCAGACCGCGCACAGCTCCTTCGGCGGGTTGGCGCCGAAATCGCCGGCCAGCTTCAACGTGAGATTGCCGCCGAGCGAATACCCGGCGACCGCAAACGCCTTCAGGCCGTCCACCTCAACCAGTTCTCGCATCACCGCAATCGGATCGCCGGTGAGCCCCGAGTGATAGAGGCTGTCGGACAAGTGTTCGGTCGCACCGCAGTTGCGCTGGTTGAGCCGCACTGCGTTGAAGCCGGCGGCGAATGCCTTGTCGGCCAGGCCGCGCACGTAATGCGCCTCGCTCGAGCTTTCGAGGCCGTGCAGCGCGATGAGCGTGGGATGCTCCCACGGCCGAGGCTGCCAGTGGCAGTGGGCGAGCACGCGCGTGCCGGGAGCGACGTCGAACAAGCGAGGCTGAGCGGGCGGCAGCGTGGGAAACGTGCGCGATTTTCCCCACGCGTACAAGGTCATCCAGTGGCCCCCCTTCCAGCGGGGAAGGGGAGTGAACGGGCGATCGTCGATCGGCGAACGTCCATCTTCGATCGTCATTTGCCCGGCTGCAACGGTACACGCGGAACTGCTCGTTGCGATACACGACCGGAAGATCGACGTCGCGTTCGGCCACGAGGTAGTCGAGATCGTAGCGCGTGGCGAGCGCGCGCAGTTGGTCGGGCGTGAACGAATCGAAATCGCGCACGTCGGCAATGCGCCGAAGCGCCTCGACCGCGACGTCGCGCGAATAGAGCGCCAGCGCGAGATCCTTCACCTCTTCGAGATAGACATCGCGCTCGCCGATCACCCTCACGCTGCTGCCGTACTTCCAGGCATGGCCCGGATCGGCGAGCACGTGCGTGTCGGCCGGCGTCTTCGAAATCCACTGCATCACGTCGGTCCAATTATCCTGCGGAAATCCGATTCGCGCGATCGGATTGCCGGCGTGCTCCGCGCCCCACACGAACATGCCGCGGCCGACAGCGGCAACGACGGCCATCGCAAGCGCCGCGCGACGTATCGTGAGCGAGCGGGGCGCTTCGGCAAACAGCCACGCGAGATAGAGGCCGCGAGAAAATCGAGCATCCAGAACACGCGCGAGGTCTGCAGTTGCAGCGCGAGCGCAACGCCGGCGCGCATCAGAGGCCACGAGATGAGAAAGACCGCGAGAAGCGCGCCCGCTCCGGCCAGCAACCCAATCTCACGAGGCACCGCGACACCGCGCCGGCGGCGCAGCAGCATACACCGCGATCGCGACAACGAGATAACTCAGATTGACGAGCCAGAACGAGGCGTTCCAGTCGGACGGAAAGATGTAATCCTTGCCGGCCATCGCCGAGGCCCAGAGCGGATCCATGCGATCCAGATGACCACGCAGCGGGCCAAGAGTCACCGCCCACGCCGCGAGCACCACACCGATCGCCGCGAGTGCTACGAGCGGCATACGCCATCCGCGCTCGTGACACGACCAGCGCGACACCGATCCAAATCGCGAACCACATCGCCGTCGTCGGATGAATCGCGAACGCGATTGTCACGAGCGCCAAGGCGGCGGCGATGCGGCCGCGGAGATAGGCGGCGATGGCCCATGCGCCGAGCGCGAATGCCAGCATCCGCGGCTGGAAATACGACTCGAGCGAGTTGGCGCCTGTTTGCGTGATGCGATGGCGAAGCGTGAGCAGCGCGGCCAGCATCGCGACGCCGAGCCATGTTCTGTAGATCACGCGGCCGATGGCGACGATCGCGCCGAAGAGCAACACCAGCCCCGCAAGGTATCCGGCAAAGAAAACGGCCTGCACCGACACGCCGGTCGCGCGCACGAACACGGCGATCGCGTCGTCGTAGAGCATGAAGCGATCCTGCGCGTGCAGAATCGCGCGATCGCGCGGAAACAGATCGGGATTGAGGTGTTGCGTGACGGCGGGGATGTAGAACGCCTGGTCGCCGACGCCATAGCGGTAACCGCCGCAGTTGAGAATGGCGACGAGGCAAAACGCCATCGCGCCTGCGGCGAGCGCGAAGTTCTTCGGAAGGCTCAATGCGCGAGAATGTTACTCGACCAGATGGCAGTGATAACACCCGACCGCGGCGCGCGAGCGGTTGTACCCATACGACTGCGCGAAGTCGTAGGCCGGACGATGCATCAGCCGCGCCATGCCGGGCATGACCACCTGGCGCATATACGCGGCGACCGACTGCTTGTCTTCCTCGGCGAGATATCCGTAGACGGCATTTCGCATCTGCGGATCGAGCCACGATCGCGCGCGCTCGAGCCCGGCGAGCCGCAGCTCGGGCTCGGGCAGCGCGCGCACACCGGGCATGCGCCAACTGCGCGCCGCCGCATCGCTGCCGTGGCATGTCTCGCAGGTCACGTTGTCGGCGCCGCCGACGAGCGGTCCGAGCGCGCGGCGCGCAAACGGCATCACGTCGCGCTCCATGAAGGCCGCAATCTCTGCAGTCGAGCGGCGGCTGCCGTGCGGGGCTATCGAATCATCGACCGCGTAGACCACCGGCGGCAGCGACGAGCGCCGGGCGAGCCCGATGATGCCGAACATCAGCGCGAACACGAGCGTGGCCGCGAAAACGAGCCCCCGATGCGGGCGCAGGATTGAAGGCGCGCCCGGACCCAGCGCGCTCCGGAAGAAGTCGGCGTCGAGCGCTCTCGTGTCGTCGCCGAACAGCTCCGTCGCGCGAAGCTGCAGCACGAGCGCCATTTGCGGCCCATGGTGAATGTTCGCCAGCTCGAGCGCCGGTCCACCGCGCCGCGAAAAAACGTGAACCGTGCTGGTGCCCGCCGTGCGCTGCCACCAGGCCTGGGTCAGGCTGACGGACTCGATATCATCGAGTGCCAGCTCATGCACGGTACGGTTCCTGCGCTTCACGACGAGACGAAAATCTGTGAAGGCGTACTCCGTCCGGGGGCGCCACAACGAGACGGGAAGGGCGGGCGACGCCGACCATAACACCTGTTCCCAGGCGAGGGGGAATGTAGCGTCAGTGGTCATGCGGTTTCGGGTCCAATCTACGCCACCAGCAAGAAGCGTGACAAGCCGCGAAAGCCTGTGCACGCTCTCTGAAGTTCTGTCGGACTACGCCCGATACAGCTTTCGGAGATGCTGTGGATCTTCGAACGGAAAGGTGAACAGATGCGGTGCGAGATCCGCCGCGAAGGCGTGGGAGCCGGTTACGAGATGATCGTGACGTCCCCCGACGGCTCGCAGCGGATGGAACGGTTCGTCGAGACCAACGACCTCATCAAGCGCACGCTCGATCTTCAACGCGAGCTGCTCGAGAGCGGCTGGCGACAACCGAAGTCCTAAAAGGTCACCTTCGGCACCTGCTGTGCGGCCGGCGGCGCCTCGAACAGCGGGTAATCCTTGAAATTGAAAATCTTCGCGGTGATCACGCCGGGAAACTGGCGCCGGCCCGTGTTGTACTCCTGCACGCGCTCGTTGTAGCGCATCCGTTCGACCGCGATGCGATTCTCCGTGCCCGCCAGCTCGTCCGAGAGCCGGTTGAATTGTTCGTTCGCCTTCAGATTCGGATACTGCTCGACGATGACGAGAAGCCGCGCGAGCGCGGCGCTCTGCTGATTGGCCGCGGCCATCGTGTCGGCTGGCGTTTGCGCGCCGGCGAGCTTCGCCCGCGACTCTGCAATCTGCTGAAACACTTCCTTCTCGTGCGCCGCGTACCCTTTCACGGTCTCGACGAGGTTCGGAATGAGATCGTTTCTCCGCTGCAGCTGGTTCTGCACCTGTGCCCATTGCGCCTTCACCGCCTCTTCCTGAGAGACGAAGCGGTTGTACGAACAGCCCGAGAGAAGGGTCGCGGCCGCGAGAACCGACAGCAGCGCAAAGCGTCGCGTATAAGTCATAAATGAATTGTAGTCACCACGAGGCTCCACCGCCACCGCCTCCTGAACGTCCGCCGCCGAATCCGCCAAAACCCCCGCCGAATCCGCCGCCGCCGATACGTCCGCCGCCGCCGAAGGGTCCCACGCCGCTGTTCCAGCCGCTCCATCCGCCGCCGCCCCAATGGCTGCCGCCGCGCCGCATCCGCGATCGCCGGCCGCTGGCGTTGTTCATGAGCGCAATGAAGATGACGATCGCAATGATGACCCACGGACTGAGGTCAATATCAGAACCGCGCTGCGGCTCCGGCACCGGCACGCCGGTCAGCGTGACGCCGCGCCCCTGCGCGATCCGTCCGATGAGGCGGGTGACCCCCGCCTGCAGCCCCGCGCCGTACTCGCCGCGCGCGAAGTACGGCGCCATGTCGTCGCGGCTCACCTCGCTGGCATAGCCGTCGGTGACGAACTGCTCGAGGTCGTAGCCCACCTCGGCCCGCACTCGTCGATCGTTCACCGCCACCAGCACGAGCAGCCCGTTGTCTTTGCCCTTGGCGCCGATGCCGCGGCCGCGGTTCTCGAACATCTTGACCGCGTACTCCTGGATATCGGCGTACGACGGCTGGAACGTCTCGATCGTCGCGACCACGACGACATCGCCCGTCGCATTTTTCAGATCGAGAATGCGCCGCTCGATCTCCGCTTCGCTGGCCGCATCGATGACGTTCGCAAAATCGTTGACCGGTTTGGTCAGCTCAGGCGGCAAAGGCTGCGCGAGCGCCGGAGATGCAAGCAAGTAACAGTAAGGCGACTCGCAACGATCACCATCAGTGGCTCCACCGATCGACGTAATCGACAATCCGTTCCGCGGCGCGCAGCGCCTCTGGAAATCCCTTTTCGAAATTGTCGAGGTCCAACTGCGTGACCAGCGCCTTCGGCGAGATGCCATCCAGCCGCGCCACGTTCTTGACGAGCGCGCGAAACGGCGGCATCGCCGCCGACACGAGCGCTGCGATTTTCTTACTGTCGCCGGCGGCCTCTATATAGCCCTCGCGGAGATGCAGCACGTGACCGCGGGCCTGCACCTCGCACGCCGCGCCGCAGGTCCTGCTTCGGCACCACGATTTCGGCGAAGAGGTCGGGACCGGTCGACGACGCGGCGGGTGGCGATGATTTCGCTGAGCTCGAGCGGAAACGCGTCGAGCGCGCGCCGCAGCTCGCCCTCGACGATCAACAGCGGCGCATCGAGGCCGGCTTTGTTCCACTTCGCCGCATGCGCGGCGCACCGATCGAGGTCATCGATCGTCAGGCCCTGGACGACGGCGCAGGTGCTCGCATTGTCTCCGAATGCTGCAACCATCTTGAGGCGATCGGCGAAGATGTCCTTCAGCTGTGCGGCCAGCGAGTCGATGCTCATGCCTCAATGGTAACCGTATAGAATGTTTTCCGAATGAAGATGCGGCAGCTCAACGTCGGGTGTTTTGGCGGAGGCACCGGCCTGCCCAGCCTGCTCGGCGGTTTGAAAAACAATCCGTGGCTGCGGCTCAACGCGGTCGTCACGATGTTCGACAGCGGCGGCAGCTCGGGTCAGCTGCGCGACGAACTGGGGGTGTTGCCGCCAGGCGACGTACTCAAGTGCGCGCTGGCGCTCGCGCGCAACGAGGCCGAGGCGCGCCGCGTGCTGCTGTCGCGCGTCCCGTCCATCGATCCCGCACTCCGCGATGGAGCGGCCGACAATCGCGCGACCTTGCGGACGCCGAGGCTTGCCGGTCACAGTGGCGGCAATCTGCTGCTCTCGATGATGGAGCAGTACAGCGGCGATTTTCTTTCGGCAGTCGACGGATTGCGATCGCTGCTCGGCTGCACCGGCCACGTCTGGCCGGTGAGCGTCGAGCGGGCGACGCGTGTGCGCTGAATACAGCAACGGCGTGACGACACGCGGGGAAGTGGAAGTCGACCGGGGGCAGAGCAGCGGCCAGTTCGTGAAACGGATCTGGCTCGAGCCCGCGGCGCAGATTCATCCCGCTGTCGCGCGCGCCATCCGCGCGTTCGACGCGGTGCTCATCGGGCCGGGCAGTTTTTATACCAGCCTGATGCCGATCTTTCTCGTAGAAGGTGTGCGCGATGCGCTTCAGGAGGTGCGCGGCCCCGTCATCCTCATCTCAAACCTCCTGACCGAGGGCAGCGGCATGAACGGATTCACGGCCGGCGAGGGCGCGCGTCAAATCAGCGACGCCATCGGCCGCCCCGTGGACGTCGTCATTCACAACGCGACGGGTCCGTCCGCTGACGTGCTCGCGCGATATGCCGCGGAAGAAAAGCGCCCGCTCGAGCTGGGCAGCCTTCCGGCCGGCACCGAGTTAATCGAAGGAGATTTCTGGCAGGACGAAATTGCGAGTCACGGACGCCGAAGGCTCGCTGCTGCGGTGTGGCTCGCCTTGGGGAAGAGACTGTTGTAACGAAAAGCGAAGAACGAAAAACGAATAGAGATCTGCTTAGCGGCGCTTGGCGCGCGCGCGCGGCGTTTTGGCTCTTTTTCGTTTTTCGTTTTGCGTTTTTCCTTACTGCAGTCTTCGTGCCGGCTCCAGCCTTCTTCGCTGCCGCCTTCTGGATGATTTCTTCCAGCATCTTGCCGGTCGCGCCGCCCTTGGCCGGGCGGTGTCGATTTCCAAATCGCCGGCGTGTCCTCCGCGAGGATGTCGTCGAAGTCGCCGCCGCTCTTCACGCTGAGCGGCGCGAACTCCGCGATGTCCACGGGTCCTGCCCAGTCGTCGCGATGCTTGATGAGCAGCCAGCTGCGCCCTTCGCCGTACGACGGTCCGTGCGTGCGGACGAGCACCCACGAGCCTTTCAGCTTGTAGCCGTCGAGCGTGAACTTGAGGTCTCCTTTTTTCAGCGCGGCATCGATGTCGTCCACTTCGGGCGCCCATGTGCCGCGGTCCCACAGCATCACGATGCCGGCGCCGTACCCTTCGGGAATCACCCCTTCGAATTCGCCGTACTCAATCGGATGATCTTCGACGTGCATCGCGAGACGCTTGGTGCCTGGGTCGAGCGACGGACCTTTGGGCACGGCCCACGACAGCAGCACACCGTTGTGTTCGAGACGGAAGTCGTAATGCAGGTGGCTGGCGAGGTGTTTCTGGACGCAGAAGAACCGATCGGATTGTTTGGCTGCGGACTTGCGAACGGCAGCAGCGGAGCCGGCCGGTTCTGGAGTTTTCTGGAAATTTCGTTTTTGCTTGTACTTTTCGAGGGCCATGAGAACTGAGGTGCGATGGGTGCGTATGGGTGCAATCCGGTGCGACAGGTGCGCACCAATTGCACCTGTTGCACCCAACGCACCTATTGCACCTAGATTTACCAGCGTGGCTCCCGTCGTCCGCCGCCGCCACCGCCGCCGCCGCGGTTGCCGCGCTCGAAGCCGCCGCCGCCACCACCGCCACCACCCATGGGCTTGGGCCGCGCCTCGTTCACGACCAGGGGTCGTCCTTCCATCTTGAATTCGTTCAGCTCAGAGATTGCCTTCTGGGCTTCCTCGTCGCTGGCCATCTCGACGAATCCGAATCCCCGCGCCCGGCCCGTGGCCATGTCGCGCATGATGCGCGCGCTTTCCACGGTTCCTGCCCGGCTGAAGAGCTCGGTGAGCTCGGTTTCGCCGGTCTGATACGGAAGGTTCCCCACGTACAGCTTGCGACCCATAACACTGACTCCTCGGTCCCCTGTGGGACCCATAAAAAATCCCGGAGCGGACCGGACGGTCCGCGCCGATCGTTCACCTCGAAGCGTTGTGTGCGGAGTGTGGATACAGAGGCTGGGGAATCAGCTCGTTCGGCACTGCGCAGAACCCGTCGATCGGGCGCCCGACGATTTCAGTATACGCCTCTCGGTGTGTGGTTGGTGGTGCGTGGTTCGTGGTTTTTGAGAAGTCTTCGATGCGTCCAAATTCAGTACAACCAACCACCAACCACCAACCACCAACCACCGACCTTATTTTTCCGGTTTGTACTCGGGCGGCAGCACATCGCCGCCGCCGAAGAAGAAGTCCTCCATCTGCTTGGCCATCAGCTGCTGCGCTTCCTTCTGCCATGGCATCAGGCGGTACTCGTTGAGGATCATCTTCATGCGGTCTTCCCACATCTTCCACGCCTGCGCCGAGACGTTCTCCTGGATGCGCTTGCCGAGCTCTCCCGGCCACGGCGCTTCGTCGAGCGCAGGTAAATCCTTCTGTAATTTCGCGCAAAACACGGTTCGTGCCATGCCGCAATCCTATCAGAGAGCTTAGGGCTGAGGGCTAAGGGCTTAGTGGAACTCAACCCTACCCTCAGCCCTAAGCCCTCAGCCCTGTCTATAATCACGCATGGTCTCTCCAACCGCCGATCGCGGCCGACCCAAGAATTTCGAAGACAACGTCAACGCCTATTTCGATCACGCGGCAAGCTTCTGTACGCACGCATCCGGGCTGCTCGAGCAGATCAAAGCGTGCAACTCCGTGTACGCGTTTGCGTTTCCTGTGCGCCATGGCGACGGGACCATCGAAGTCGTCCATGCCTGGCGCGCCGAGCACAGCCATCACAAGCTGCCGACCAAAGGGGGCATCCGCTATAGCCCGCAGGTCGACGAGTCGGAAGTGAAGGCGCTTGCGGCGCTGATGACCTACAAGTGCGCGCTCGTCGACGTGCCGTTCGGCGGCGCGAAAGGCGCGGTGCAGATCGATCCGTCACGGTATTCCGTCGAGCAACTCGAGCGCATCACGCGCCGCTATACGCACGAGCTCGATCGCAAGCAGTTCATCGGCCCCGGCATCGACGTGCCCGCACCCGACTACGGAACGGGCGAGCGGGAGATGTCGTGGATTGCAGACACGTACGGGCAGCTGCACACCGGCGAGCTCGAGGCGCTCGCGTGCGTCACCGGCAAGCCGACGACCGAAGGCGGCATCCACGGACGCCGCGAAGCGACCGGCCGCGGGCTGATGTTCGCCCTGTGCGAGGCGTGCCGGTCTGCGGAAGACATGCGTGCGCTCGGGCTCTCGCGGGGGCTCGAGGGCAAGCGCCTTGTCGTGCAGGGGCTCGGCAACGTCGGCTATCACGCGGCCAAGTTCTGTCGAGAGCAGGGCGCCATCATCGTGGCGCTCGCCGAGCGGGAAGGCGCCATTCACAACCCGAAGGGGCTGAACGAAGACGAGGTCTTCAACTACCGGAAGCGCACAGGCTCACTGCTCGGCTTCCCCGGCGCCACGGATATTCTCCGCAGCGCCGATGCGCTCGAGCTGGACTGCGATGTCCTGATTCCGGCGGCCCTCGAAAACGTGTTGACGAGCGAGAACGCCGCGCGCGTCAAAGCGAAGATCATCCTCGAGGGCGCCAACGGCCCGACGACCCCCGAGGCCGATGAGGTGTTCAGGAAGAAGGGGATCATGGTGATTCCCGATGTCTATGCGAACGCGGGCGGCGTCACCGTGTCGTACTTCGAGTGGCTGAAGAATCTGTCGCACGTGCGCCTCGGCCGCATGGATCGCCGCCGGCAGGCCGCGACGGAGATGCGGATGCTGCAGGCGATCGAAGTGGCGACGGGGAAGAAATTCACTCAGGCCGAACGCGACTCGTTCGTCAAGGTGACCGACGAGCTGGCCATCGTCAACTCGGGCCTCGAAGACACGATGATCGTGGCGTACCAGGACATCCGCGAAGCGCTGCGCGCCGAACCGAAAATGGGTGACCTGCGCACGGCCGCCTTCAAGCGCGCGATCGACAAAGTGGCGGTCGTGTACGAGGAGCTTGGGATTTTTCCCTGATCCACCGCAGAGACGCTACGACGCAACGTTCCGTTTTCTTAAAAGGGCGGCGTGAGGCGGAGAGGTAAACCCTTGGCCAACGCGCGCGAGCTTCGTTTGGCAAGCCACCGCGAAGGGTCAGCGCTACAATGATCTTCGCTCCCCGGCCGCGAGGAGGTTCGTATGACGTCTCGTCGGCTCGTCGCGCCCATCGTGTTCGCGTTGGCGTTGTGCAGCGCCAGTGGTGCCGCCGCGCAGGAGTTCGAAGTCTGGCTGATCGACCAGTCCAACTCGGCCGGCGTGGCCTACGGCGGAGCGATTCACATCTATCAGGGCGAGGACCTGATGGGGGAGGACGCCGCGGGCGCGCCGGCCACGACGATCGACCTCGGAGGCGCGACGGCGCAACTCTGTATGGCGTCCACCGGCGCGAACCCGGTGCGTCCGCACATGATCTTCTTCAATTCGACGGGGTCTCACGCGGTCCTCGCGTTCGTGGCGAGCGGCCACGTCGTGTTCTTCGAGGCGGCGACGCGATTGCCCGTCGCGTGCCTGCGTTCCACTCCAGGCGCCGGTGGCGCGCGTCAGGCGCACGCCGCGGTGCCGACGCGTGATGATGCCGCGGTGCTGGTCGCGAACCAGAACGGCAAGCTGCTGGAGCGCATCAACACGAACTACGCCACCAATCAGTTCGTCCACGACACTCGCGGCGACGTTGAACGTCGCGACGTGCACGACACCGAACGGCATCCCCTGCGAGCTGGCCGGCGTGCGTCCTGACAACGCGCCCATCTGCGCGTTCGTCGCTTCCGACAACGGCCCGGCGTTCGTGACCCTCCGCGGCGGCGGTCTGTTCGTCGTCGACCACACCGCCACGCCGATGGGCATCGTGGGTGAGTACGACCTCTCGGCGATCGGGCCGAACGGCTGCGGCGCCGTGGAAGCGAACGGGCGCGTGTTCCTGAATGCGGGCGGCGGCACGGCCACCAACCTCGACGAGTTCACCGTGTACCGCCTGCCGATGACCGGGTACTCCGCTGCCAACGCGCCGAACACGCCGGCACGGGAGCTGCTGTTCCAGGACCTTGCCGAGCACCGGGACGCGCACGGCCCCGTCGCCACGAAAGGACGAGCGCTATCGTGTGGGTGTTGGATCGAGCCGGCAACGTCGCGGAAGTGTTCGATGGCCCGAGCGGCGCGCGCGTCAACACCGTCGATCTCGTGTCGAGCGACAGCGCGGATCCCACCCCGGACCTCGCGGTGATCGCTCCATCGGGCAATCGCATCTTCGTATCGCTGCGCGGACCGATCCCGCTCAGCGGTGACCCTCATGCGTCGACGGGGACCACGCCCGGCCTCGGCGTCGTGCAGGTCGCAGAACGGCGGCTCGACCGGATTCGTGAAGGCGATTGCGCGAATCTCGAATGTCGGCCCGGACGGCGTGGAGCGGGCCGACGCGCACGGGATCGCCTTGCGCCGGAAGTAGCCGGCAGGTCGAGAAAATCGCCAGGAGCGGTCAGAACCGAATCGTCGCGAGCGCTCCAGCCCGCCGGCCGCCGAGAACAGGCGACACCTGGATCCGGACGTAATTCCGCATTCCAGCGTATTGAAAGATCGTCTTCTTGATCGCGGCATCGACGAGCGCGCCTGTAACCCCGCCAGCCGCAATCGACGGCAGGCCGATGGCCGCAAAAACGATCGCCGCGCACTCGTCGTCGGGGAGATCACAGAAGAGATGAGGCGCGATCCACGCCGCGGCAACCCCGGCGCCCAGGCCGAGCCACAGGCCGTTTTGCAACGAATCGCCCCGCTGAATCCGGTTGACGTCCGCTTCGGTCATCTGGATCTTTCGGGACCCCTGCATCAGCACGAGGCTGCCAGAACGGAGCTCGCCGAGCCTGCCCTTGACACGCTTTCCCCAATTGTCGCTCACGTACACGGTCTGGTTCGGCTGGACGGCGGCCTCTGCAATCAGCTGCTCGAACGACGACGCCGGCGTCTGTGGCAGGGCGGGCGCGGACATCAACAGGAGAAGCACGCACGCGCCGATCAGTTGCTGTACGGTCATGACTGCCTCCACACGGCTATGACTCACGAGCACCGTGCCGTCGCAGCGCCTCTTGCACAGCGTCATTCCCTTCGGCCATCGCAAGTAGCGATCTGTTTTCCCCGTTTCCAGGTGCGCTGATGTCAGCGCCGGCCGCGACGAGCCGATCCACGACGGCCACGTAATCGGCACCGCGCGCGCGGCGATGGACGGATCCGAACGCGGCCCATCCAAGTGGCGTGCTGAGATGCGTCGGGTCCCTCGCGTCGACGTTCACGCGGCCGCGTTCGAGAAGAATCTCGACCATTCCCACGTTGCCCACCCAGCAGGCGGCGTGGAGCGCGGTGCCGCCGTCGACGCCGGGCGCCGTCTCGTCGAAACCCAGACGGAGCATGAGCTCGGCGGCCCGATCGTGGCAGTGGAAAATCGCCTGCGCCAGGTGCCCGTGGGCGTCGCGCGTCAACGACGACAGGAGTGATGCGTCCGCGTCGAGGAGCGCTCGTGCGGCGGGCTCGTCTCCGGCGATAACGGCGTTGAGAAATCGGACGGGCGCGGCGCTCCGAGCCTCGAGCAGGTCGCGGACGTCGCGGTGTCCGAACTTGAGCGCGACGTCGTGCGGCGACATGCCGAAGCCGAGCGTCCAGCAGTAGATGTGCATAGGCGGAACGGGCGCGTAGCCTGCTTGATTGACGCGAGCGGCCGTCGCGGCCGGGTCGGCGTCCAGAATGCGCGTGGCCAGAGCGACGTCACCGAGACACGCGGCCATATAAATGTCCGGCATGGCTCCGCGCTCGAGCAAGCGGCGGCAGACGTCCGGGCGATCGACCAGCGCATACTGCGCCGGCGTGGATTTGTGATCGATGCAGCGCGCATCCACGTCCGCACCGTGGTCCAGCAGGAAGTCAGCAATCGCGACAGTCTTCGCCTCGTGGAGCGGCTGCTGGCCGTCCCCGCCGCGTGCATGGACGAGCGCACGGTCGGCGGTAATCAAGCGCTGCAGCTCGTCGAACCAACCCAGCCGCGCCGCCACATTCGCAGTCAGCGTCGCGCCACGCCCGAGGAGAAATTGCGCCGTGTCGTCGTTCGCGTTGTCCAGCACCGTGTATGGGCCGTTCTCCCATTCGCTTCGCAGATTCACGTCGGCACCGGCGGCCAGCAGCACCTCTAGCATGTCCACGTTCTTCGCCGCCATGTGCGCGGCACGTTGGCCGAACGCGAACATCGGCGCGTTGATCTCCTTCTGAACGTGCGCTGAGGTGAGGAGCTGTCGGACCAGAGGTACGTTGCCGCTGGTGACGGCGTCACGAAACGCCGCGATGTCCTGCTTGCGTTGCTGTTCGAGGTTAACGGGAATGGACACCGCGTTGAGTTTCCAGCTTCGCCACTTCCACGCGGGCGTCGTTGAAACAGGCACCGGCGCCGAGGTCGGTCAATGAGTCGGGCACGAGCGCGTTGCTGGTCATCTGGTTCCACGTGCTCTTGCGCCACAGTCCTTTGGGCAGCGACACCGTGCCTTCCCGAATCGTCGCCTCGATCTTCACCGCGCACTGTACCTCGCCCAAGTCGTTGAACACCTTGATCGGATCGTCGTCTTTCAGGCCGCGAGTCGCGGCGTCGGCCGGATGCATGAGCAGTGCGACCGCCGGCCGCGGCAGCTCGCCCAGCATGGAGCTGATCGTCTTGTCGCTCGACGGCGAAATCAGCGCCAGCGGAAAGCGCTCGGTCGCGGGATCCGGCTGATAGGTATACAGGCCCAGCGGCGCTTCTGCGTCGAGCGCGGCCGGAAAGAGATCGACCTTCTGGTCGAACGTCCTTGGATGCACGTCGACGAATTGAATCGGCCGCACACCGAAAGGCGGCGTCGCGCGGCCGGCTTCTTCCATCTGCGCCCCCACCGTTCCCGGCAGCGTCTTGAAAATCTGCAGCAGCATCTCGAGCTCGTTGTCGGGCTCGGCGCCCTGCAACAGCTCGAGGCGGCGCGCCAGGTCGCCGAATACATCTGGGTTCGATCGCGATTCGCCGACCGCGTCGATCACCGGCCGCACGAGCTGCAGGCTCAACGGGCCGTAGCCGCGCGCAAAGTCGTAGGCTTCGAGAAACGTCGTGGCCGGCAGAATCACGTCGGCAAACACCGCGGTGTCGGTCATCACCTGATCGAAGACCACGGTGAACAGATCCTCTCGGGCCATGCCCTCGAGCACGCGCTGCTGGTCGGGCATCGTCGCGACCGGATTGCAGTTGTAGACGAAGAGCGCCTTGATGGGCGGATCGTCATATTCGACGAGCGCGCGCCCGAGCTTGTTCATGTTGACGATGCGCGTCGTTGGCTCGGGGCCGAGCCATGGGCGCGTGATGTTCCACGCAGCGGAGTTGCTCATCGAGTAGCCGCCGCCCCGTACACCGAATTTTCCACCGACCGCGGGCAGCGCGAGAATCGACATCGCCGCATTGCCGCCATTGCGGTTGCGCTCGATGCCCCAGCCGCAACGAATCACCGCCGGCGATGTGCGCGCGTAATCGTCTGCCAGCTGCCGGAGCGCCGCTTCGGGCACGCCGGAGATCTCTGCCGCGCGCTCGAAGGTCCACGCCGCCGCTCGCGCGCGCAGCTGTTCGGCGCCCTTCGAGTGCTCGGAGAGAAACCGCGTGTCGGCGAATCCTTCCTCGAACAAGTGACGATGGATCGCCAGCGCGATGGCCACATCGGACCCGGGCCGGGGCGCCAGGTGGAGATCGGCCTGCCTCGCGAGCGGTGTCGCACGCGGGTCGATGACGATGAGCCTCGCGCCCGATTTCTGCGCCTCGCGCACGTACGGCACGAGATGGATGCCGGATGTGGAGGGGTTGACGCCCCAGAGAATGATGAGCCGTGCTTCCGGATAATCCTCGTAGGTGATCGAGGGCATCTTGCCGTAGAGCGCCTGCGCCGCCACGCCGGTCGGCGCCGCGCACACGGTACGCGCGAGGCGCGACGTGCCGAACCTGCGGAAGAGCATGGCGTCGAGGGTGTCCTGCGTGAGCAGGCCATTCGATCCGCCGTAGGAAAACGGCAGGATGGCTTCGCCGCCCCAGCTGTCGCGCACCTCGAGCAGGCGTGTGGCGATGAGCTCGATCGCTTCGTCCCACTCGACGCGCCGAAAGCGCCCCAGCCCTTTCGGTCCGGTTCGCACGGCGGGGTATCGCAGCCGCGCATCGCCGTACACGCGATCGCCGAACTTCCTGACTTTCGCGCAGATGTAGCCGGCGGTCGGCGCGTTCAGCGTCGAGCCGTCGATTTCGACGACCCGCCCTTTGCTGACGGTGACGGCCAGACTGCACGAGTCGGGGCAGTCGAGCGGGCATGCGGTGTCGACAACGGTGTTCTCCATTTCATGTCAGCATAACTCCATGCGGCGCGTCTTCAAATTCGGCGTGATTCTCGCCGCGGCGCTTCTTGCGCTGACACCGATGCCTCGGCAGACCGTCGAGCGTGTCTATTCGCGCGGGTTGTATCCAATCGTTCAGCCCAGGCTCACCGCGCTGAGCAACAGCACGCCCTTCGCATGGTTCGATGCGCTGGTGGTGCTGACGATTGGCGCGACGGTTGTAATGTGGACGGTTCGCCTGCGGCACAGAAAAGCAGGCATAGGTCGTACGCTCGCAGGCCTCACCGTCGACACCATGGCGGTCGGCGCCGTTCTGTACTTGTGGTTTCTGGCCGCCTGGGGATTGAACTATCAGCGGCAGCCGCTTCGCGAGCAGCTCGATTTCCACGAAGATCGCATCACGCGCGATGCGCTGCGCGCGCTCGCCGCGCGCACGGTCGATTCGCTGAACGCGCTGCATCGCGACGCGCATGCGGCCGGATGGCCGGAGCTTGCGGCGACGCCGGCCGAGCTCGGTCCTGCGTTTGTGCATGCGCAGCGCGACCTCGCGCTGCCGTGGACCGCGCAGGCGGGCCGTCCGAAGCGGACGCTCTTCGATTTTTACTTCACGCGCGTGTCGATCGACGGCATGACGGGTCCGTTTTTTCTCGAGACGCTCACCAACGGGACGCTGCTGCCGTTCGAGCGCGCGGCGACGGTCGCCCACGAATGGAGCCACCTCGCCGGCTACGGGGACGAATCGGAAGCGAACTTCGTGGGATGGCTCGTCTGCATGCGCGGTGCAGCGCCTACGCAGTACAGCGGATGGCTTTCGTTATATGGAACGGTCGTCGGGGCGCTGCCGCGATCCGATCGCGACGAGCTGATCGCGCGGCTCGAGGAAGGACCGCGCGCGGACCTGCGCGCGATTTCCGATCGCATTCGCCGGCACGCCGTCCCGGTCGCCAGCCGCGCCGGCTACGCGCTCTACGATCGATTTCTGAAGGCCAACAGAGTAGAGGCGGGAGTACGGAGTTATGGCGAAGTGCTGCGCCTGTTGCTCGGCACCACGTTCAATGAGGATGGCTCGCCCGTGCTGCGACGAGAGGGGTGAAGGGTAAGGGGCGAGGGGCAAACCTCGCGTGAAGTTTGCCCCTTGCCCTTCGCCTCTTGCCCCTGTCGTTCTACGAGGGAAGTTGTACGTCGTCGAGCGGGAGCGTCTGCTCCATGTTGGTCTCGGATGCGGGCGCCGGTTGCGCGGCCGGCGCGCGTCGCGGCGCGCTCGGGCGCGGCGCTGCGCGTTTCGCGGCGCGGCGCGGTGCCGCTTTACGCGCGCTGCGCTTGGCTGTTCGCTTCGCGCTGCGCTTGGCCGATTTTTTGACGGCCTTTTTCTTCGACATTTTTTTGCTCGACGCCTTGCGTGACTTTGCGGCTTTCTTTGCCGTCTTCCGGCGTTTCTTGGCCATGCGCGCTCCTCCAATTGAATGGGCGCGTATTCTATCTGATAAGCTCATCGCGCGCGTGCCGATCCTCAGGGTGCTCCTGTCATGTCTCCTCGTTGCTCTTGCCCGGCCCGTCTTCGCGGATCAGGCTGACGTCGCCAAGCCGGCGGTCGAGCCACGGATGCCGTTCGAGAAGGGCACCGTCGAAATCACCGTCCTGGGCGGGGTCTCGCTCCCGATTTCGCTCTTCCGGGCCAAGAGCGACCACCAGCTGGCGATGGCGTCGCTGGCCATCGGCCGCGTGATGGCCGGCGGACCGGGGAAGGGCAGCCTCGAACTGCTCGTCGACGTCACGCCGTTCCTTCACGTGCGCCAACCGGATCGGGTGCGCGGCTGGTCGGTGGCGCCGCTCTTCATCCGCTGGAACTTTCCTGCGATGGGCGACGGGGCGGTCCGGGTGTTCGGCGAAGTGAGCGGCAGCCTGCTCTTTACGACCGCGCCGGTGCCGGTGCGCACGACGACCTTTAACTTCATGGATCAGGCGGGGTTCGGCGTTCGCTTCGAAGAGAGCCGCGGCCGTGCGTGGCTGGTCGGGTATCGCTTTCAGCACATCTCGAATGCGGGACGCGTCAAACCGAATCCGGGCGCGAATTTCAACCTTGTCTATCTAGGTCTTAGTTTTTTACACTGACACCCGAATCCTGCGATTCTGTACGTTTCGTCCCGTGACCCGACATTCGTGTCGAAAGCCAGGCCCACCTGAAGGTCGGCACTTACGAATGGCTGGCTTCGACGTACGTAGTGCCGGCCTTCAGGCCACCCCGATCGCCCACACCGTTGTCACCTTCACACAGTCATCGCACAGGAATGTAGGAATCGATCCACGGCTGGCCGATGCGCTCCCTCCGCAATTCCTCTGATTTCCTCGGCAAATGGTTCGGTGTTCCTGCGATCGCGGTTTCCGAAAAATGGTACGTCGCTTGCTACTGCCTCGGTCGTGAATACAAGGCACCCCGATCTTTCCCGTGCGGTTGCGCCGGCGCGCGCAGTCTCCTCGCAAGTCCTGCTACGTTCGCACTCCTGCAGGCACTCATACCTTCCGTCATAACGCTTCTCTCGGTTCCGCGCTGCCGCTTCCGTCACGGGAAAGATCGGGCATAGGCCCGATCTTTCTATAAAATGGCGGCCCGGCACCATGTCTTCGCACACTCCATCGAGTCCACACACTGCCACGGTGCTGATCGTCGAAGATGACCCGGCCATCCGGGAAATCAGCGCGAAGATCTTGAGACGCCGTGGCTACACCGTGCTCTCGGCCGAGGGCGGCGATGAGGCGCGGCAGATTTGTGAGCGCCACGACGGCACGATTCACGTGCTGCTGAGCGACGTGGTGATGCCCGGTATGAACGGTCCGATGGTGGCGGCGATGCTCACCAGGATGCGGCCTGGGCTGAAGGTCGTGTTCATGTCGGGTTACGGCACCAACGACATTGCCCGCCACGGGGTGATCGAGCATGAGGTGCCCTTCCTGCAGAAACCGTTCACGCCCGAGCGGTTGGCCAACACGATCAGCGAGGTGCTAGCATGAGCGCCTCATTTTCAAGCGCCTGCGGCCCGAGCGAGGCGCGCAGCCGCCGAGCGAGAGCGAGCGGGGGTGGGGCCCCGCGAGCACGACAAAGGAGTAAATAGCGTGTCCAGCAAAATTGGGTTCGTCGGTCTGGGAATCATGGGCAAGCCCATGGTGAAGAATCTGCTGAAGGCCGGTCACAAGGTGACCGTGTACGACATCATGCCCGCGGGCATGGACGACGTCGCGGCCGCCGGCGCGGAGAAGGGGTCGTCGCCGAAGGACGTCGCGAGCAAGACCGACATCATCATCACGATGGTGCCCGACGGCCCCGAGGTGGAGCAGGCGGTGCTCGGCCCCAATGGCGTGCTCGAAGGCGTGAAACAAGGCTCGACCGTCATCGACATGAGCTCGATCAGCCCGATGGTGTCGCAGAAAGTCGGCGCGGCGCTCGAGGCGAAAGGCATCGAGTTTCTCGACGCGCCGGTCAGCGGCGGCGAGCCGAAGGCGATCGACGGGACGCTCGCGATTATGGTCGGCGGCAAGAAAGAGGTCTTCGACAAGATGGAGCCGATCCTCAAGACCATGGGATCGACGGTGACGCTGACGGGGAAGATCGGCGCGGGCAATGTGACGAAGCTCGCGAATCAGATCATGGTGGCCGTCAACATCGCGGCGATGGGCGAGGCGCTTGCGCTGGCGACCAAGGCAGGGCTCGATCCCGAAGTCGTGTTCAACGCCGTGAAGGCCGGGCTGGCGGGCAGCACGGTGCTGAACGTGAAGGCCCCGATGGTGTACTCGCGCAACTTCAAGCCGGGATTCCGCATCCGGCTCCACCAGAAGGACCTCAGGAACGCGCTGCTCGCCGCCGAGTCGATGAAGGTGTCGTTGCCGCTCACCAGCGCCGTGCAGAACATGCTGATCGATCTGATGAACAACGGTGAAGGCGACCTGGATCACTCCGCCATCGTTCACGTCATCGAAAAGGCGTCTTCGGTGGAAATCAAGAAACACACCTAAACGGATTAGTGATCGGGATTCGATCGAGGCACTCGTGGCTGCCTTTAACCGAGGCAGCCTCGAAGTGCCCGCCATTCTTCTCGCCGCGCACGACTTCAGCCTGAACAATCGGTCGTACGAGTCGATTCTTGGCGGATCTCAGACGATCCCTGATTCGGCTGCTGCGCGCGGCGCGCCGGCTATCGACGCGGCAAGGCCCTGCAGTATGCCTGCAGGCCCGATTACGGTTGAGTCGTTCCGAGCCCGACGCGTCAGGCCTGCGGCGTCGATTCGCGTAGAAGGCAGTTGCGCGATCCGGGGCACCGTCTCGGCCGCGCACAGATTCGGCTCGATGCGCCGAACGCGGATCACGCGCCGGCGTGAGCAGCTCAGGAGCGATTTGATCCACATCCCTACAACGACGCGTGAATCGCGCTGGTTCGAACTCCTTACTCATGTCGGCAATGAAACAGCCCACGGCCTGGGTCTTGCGAGGGCTGACGCGCTTGCCGGCGAGCGCGGCCGTCAACGCATTTCTGAGATCGCGCCGGGTGGCGGCAGGACGCTCGCGGCCGAGCTCGACGAAGCGGTCGTCGATGCGGCCGCGATAGACGACACGCTGCCGTGCATCCAGGACGACCGCTTCGGGCGTGATGGTGGCGCCCGCCATCTTCACCAGGGTGTGGTCGCGATCGCGCTCGCCGATTTTCGGATAGCCGTATTCCTGGAGGTGCGTGCTGATGGCAGCCTCGTCATCGAGCGGATTCGGATAGACCAGGCGGAAGCGAACCCCTTTGGGGGCGAACTCGTCGTGCAGCCGCTTGATCTCTGGGGCATACCGGTTCGAGATGGGGCAGTCGGCGCTGATGAAGATCAGCACGGTCATCGCCAGCGCACCGATCATCGCTTCCTCAATTGGGCGTCCTCAATGTCAGACAGATTGTCTCGCAAGGGCGACGCCCCGGCAAATGTGTTCCTCGATTTGCCCCGAATTCCGCCGTAATTCGCATGGTACGCCCGTTGCTGTGGCCGCGTGCATGCAGCGTCTGCACCGGAGGCTCCCCGTGCGTCATAAATCTCTCGTCATTCTCGGCTGCGCGGCATTCGTGCTCGCGCTTTCGACCGTTCCCGCAGAAGCGCAGCGGCGTTATCGCGGCGGCCACCGCGTAACGGTCATTCGACACTCGCCGCTCTTGTGGGGTGGCGGGTTTCACACCGGCTTCTACCGCCCGTACCATTTCGGCTTTGGCCAGTGGTATCCGTATCCATCTCCGGTGTTTGGATATCCGCTGGGCATTTATCACGGCGATGGCGCCGTCACGCTGCGGCTGCAGGTGATGCCGCGAGACGCGTCCGTCTTCGTCGACGGCTACGCCGCGGGCGTTGTCGACGACTACGACGGCGTGTTCCAGCGGCTGCGTCTCGTGCCCGGGCCGCACGAAATCGTGATCTATCATCCGAGCCACCGCACGCTGCGACAGAACATCTATTACAACCCTGGATCGTCGCACACGATCCGTCACACGCTCGCTCCGCTGCAGCCGGGCGACATCGCCGAGCCGCAGCCAGTCCCGCGCGCGATGCCTGCGTATGGCGGAATGCCCGGACAGCCGGGTGTGCCGCCCGCCGGAGACTACGGCCGCGCTCCTGAAGGGCCCGCAGGCACGCTCGCATTGCGTGTGCAGCCTGGCGATGCAACGGTGCTCGTCGACGGCGAGCCGTGGCGAGGACCGCAGACGCAGGATCGTCTCGTCATTCAGCTCGCCGAAGGGATGCACCGCGTGCGGATCGAGAAACCAGGATTTCAAACGTTTGCCGTCGACGTCGACGTGCGCGCGGGCGAAACGACCAGCTTCAACGTCAGTCTGCTGTCGCGGTAACGGTATAATCGCGTGTAGTGAGTACCCCCCAGCACTCAACACGGCGCGATCTGCTCGACGACTGCGTCCACTGCGGCTTCTGTCTGCCGACGTGTCCAACCTATCTCCTGTGGGGACAGGAGGCCGACTCGCCGCGCGGCCGCATTCACCTGATGAAACTGCGTCGCGACGGCCGCGAAACCGCGAGCGCGAGCTTCGTTCAGCACATCGACACCTGCCTCGGGTGCATGGCCTGCGTCACCGCATGTCCTTCGGGCGTGCAGTACGACTCGCTGCTCGAAGCGGCGCGGCCGCAGGTGGAACGCGAGGCGAAGCGCTCGTTTGGCGATCGCGCGTTCCGTCGATTGATTTTTGCGATGTTCCCTCATCCTGGACGGTTGCGCGCATTGTCGTGGCCGCTTGGCGTTTATCAGAAGCTCGGCATTCAGCGCCTCGCGCACTCGTCCGGGCTTCTCGCGCTGCTGCCCAAGCGCCTGCAGGCGATGGAGCGTCTCTTGCCGGCGATCACATTCGGACAGGCCGATCTGCCGGCGCGCATTCCTGCGCAAGGGCAGCAGCGTAAGCGGGTCGCACTGCTCCTCGGATGCGTCCAGCGTGTGTTCTTCGGAAGTGTCAACGAGGCGACCGCGCGCGTCCTCGCCGCCGAAGGCTGCGAAGTCGTCGTTCCGCAGACACAAGGGTGCTGCGGTGCGCTCGCCGAGCATGCCGGCGAAGAAGAAGATGCCATGGCGGCGGCCAGGAAACTGATCGACGCGTTCGAAGACGCCAACGCCGACACCATCGTCATCAACGCAGCGGGCTGCGGCTCCGCGATGAAACGATACCGCCATCTGCTGCGTAACGATCCGGCATACGCCGCGAAGGCAGAGGCGTTCTCCGCGAAGTGCAAGGACATTTCCGAAGTGCTCGCAGATCTCGAGCCGCGCGCGCCGCGAGGAGCCGTTCAGCTCAAAGCGGCGTACCACGACGCCTGCCATCTGCAGCATGCGCAGGGCGTGCGCGCGCAGCCGCGCCGCCTCCTGCAGGCCATTCCCGGCGTCACCGTCCGCGAGATCGCCGAGTCGGAAATCTGCTGCGGATCGGCCGGCATCTACAACCTGCTCGAGCCCGTCGCCGCTACAGATCTGCGCGATCGCAAAGTGCAGAACATTCTCAAGACCGACGCGGAGGTGATCGTGTCGGGCAACCCCGGCTGCCTGCTTCAAATCGCCACCGGCCTCGAGGCCGCGGGACGGCCGATGCGCATCATGCACCTCGTCGAAGTTCTCGATCAGTCGATCCGTGAGGGTCAGCGAACCAACTAGCCTCATCGCTGCCGCAGGCATTGCCACGGCCGCTGCCTGGGCCTACACGATCTCTACCGCCAACACGATGTCGTCGTCTATGCCGATGCCGGGCGGATGGTCGATGTCGATGGCGTGGATGAGCATGGGCCACCAATCGCCAATCGCGCACGCGACGATGTTTCTCGCGATGTGGGCCGTCATGATGGTTGCGATGATGCTGCCGTCGGTGATGCCGGCGGTGCTGCTACATCGGCGCCTCGTTGGCGCGCGCGTCGAGCGCGGCGAGCGCGCGGCGGGCTCGCATTTCCTTCTGCTCGCCGGGTATTTTTCGATATGGGTGGCGTTTGGGGCCGTGGCCTACGCGATCGGCATGACGCTCGCGGCCGCGGCCATGCGCTCGATGCGCGTTAGCGTGCTCGTGCCGGCCGCAACGGGCGTGGCGCTGGCGGCTGCGGGCGCCTACCAGTTGACGCAATGGAAGCAGCTGTGCCTGCGCCATTGCCGTTCGCCGCTCGACTTCTTCGCCCGGCATGACATTCGCCGTGCCGCCGATTCGTGGCGATTTGGCATCCATCACGGCGCGTACTGCGCCGGGTGCTGCTGGGGGCTGATGGTCATCCAGCTTGTGCTGGGCGTCATGAGCGTGCCGCTGATGGCGCTGGTCGCGCTCGTGATCCTGCTCGAGAAGCAGTGGCGTTACGGCGAGGCCCTGGCGCGCGTCGTAGGAGCCGCGTCACTCGCCGGAGGCATATTTCTGGCCCTTCACGCTACAATCCGCGGATGACAACAACACCTTTTCGTATCGTCGCCGACGAAGTGGTGACGTGCAATTGTGCATGGGGATGCCCGTGCCAGTTCAACGCCCTGCCAACCCACGGGCGCTGCGAGGCTGCTCGTCGCCGTCCACATACGCGAGGGGCACTACGGCGCGACGAAGCTCGACGGCGTGACGTTCGCCGCCGCGTACTGGTGGCCGGGCGCCATCCACGAGGGCAACGGCATCGTGCAGCTCGCGATCGACGAGCGCGCGACGGCCGATCAGCGAACCGCGCTCCTGAATATCGCGAGCGGGAAGGAAGGCTGCACGTTCTTCGAGATTTTCGCCTCCGTCGTCTCGAAGGCGCTCGACCCTGTGTATGTGCGCATCGAGCTGTCGAGCGATCGCGACAAGCGCGTCGCCCAATTGAAGGTCCCGGCCTGGGCGAGTTCCGCGTCGAGCCGATCAAGAACCCGGTGACCGGCGAAGAGCATCGGGCGCATCATCAAGCTGCCCAACGGATTCGAGTACAAAGAGGCCGAGATGGGAAACTGCGTCGAGCATTACGCGAAGCTCGGCGACAAGGTGATTTCGAACAAGAACAGCTACGCGCAGTTCGCTGCGGTCGACTGGTCGAATGCCTAACGCGCTGATCACCGAGACGGCTGTCTCGCTGCTCGGAGTCGACGCGGTTCGGCTCGGAACGCCGGCCGATGCCATCGAAGGTGTCGTTCCTCGCGTCATCGTCGAGCCTGCGTCTGGTGACGCCATCGGCAGCGTGCTCGAATGGGCCTCGCGCGAGAAGCTGTGCGTGCTCGTGCGCGGCGCCGGCACGAAGATGGGCTGGGGCGCTGCGCCCCGCCAGATCGACATTTTGATGTCGACCGCGCGGCTGAACGCGGTTGTGGCCCATCGTCACGGTGATTTGACGGCCACCATTCAGTGCGGCGCGAGGCTCGGCGAGGTCAATCGAGTGCTCGCTCAGCATCGGCAGTGGATTCCGCTCGATCCTCCGTCGGCCGATCGCGCGACGATCGGCGGCCTCGTGGCGACCAACGACAGCGGCCCGCGCCGGCATCGGTACGGCGCGCCGCGCGATCTCATCATCGGCGTCGAGTTCGCGCGCGCTGACGGACGCCTTGCGAAAGGCGGCGGCATCGTCGTCAAGAACGTCGCCGGTTACGATCTGCCGCGCCTGCTGACGGGATCGTTCGGCAGCCTCGGCGTCATCATCACGGCGACCTTCAAGTTGTATCCGCTGACTGCGGCATCACGGACGCTCATCGTCGAGCCGTCGAGCACGTCCGATCTCGGCGCGCTGGCCGTGAAGCTGTCGGCGAGCCACCTGACGCCGACCGCGCTCGAGTTTGCGACCCATCCGCTGCGCCTCATCATCAGGTTCGAATCGATCGAGGCGTCTGTCGCTCAACAGTCCGAGACTGCATCGAAGCTGATGGCCGAAAACGGCTACGAGGCGCGAACGCTGTCGGAATCGGCGGAGGAGCAGTTCTGGCAGAACCACGCGCGTCTCGCAGACGACGATCGTGGCGCACTGCTGAAGGTGAGCGTGCTGCCGACCGACCTTGCCGAGATACTGACTGTCATCGAGCGGCTCGCGGGAAAACGCGGCTACATCGCCGCCGGGCGAGCCGGTGCGGGCGTGTTCCTGCTGCGCATCACCGAGGAAGTGCAGCTGCAGAAGCGCGTCATCGACGGCCTTCGCGATGCCCTGCAGATCGGCAGAGGCAGCGCCGTCATCGTGAAGTGCGGGCCCGAGCTGCGGGCGCACGTCGATGTGTGGGGCCCGATTGGCGATGGGCTCGCGCTGATGAAGTCGGTCAAGCAGCAGTTCGATCCCGCAGGCATCCTGGGCGCCGGGACGGGGGCCGGGCGGACTGTAGTAACGAAAAACGAAGAACGAAAAACGAAGAAAGCGCTGTGGGACCTTCACCTGCAACGTCGAGCTGCCCGGAGGTGGCCTGATGCGATTGAAACCCTTCCTGCTCGACGCCTGGCTCGACACCTACGAACACGGGATCGAGTTCAATCTCGCCGCGAGCACCGGTCCGATGTGGACAGCCAACCAGCTCCTCGATCTCGGTGGCGAGCAGGCACGCGAGCGTTACCTGAACCACAAGGTGGTCTACAGCCGCCCCGCAGGGGCCGACACTTTGCGCGAAGCGATTGCCGAGATGCAGGGAGTCAGCGTGGACTGCGTGCAGGTGGTCACCGGCGCATCCGAAGCGTTGACCGTTCTTATGTGGCTCGCCGCCGAACCCGGCGCCAACGTGATCCTGCCCCTGCCCGGCTTCACGACGTTCTCGGCGCTGCCCGAGTCACTGGGCATCGAGATGCGTTTCTACCGCGTGCGCCGGGAGAACAACTTCCACATCGATCTGGACGAGATCAAGCGCCTCGCGGATTCGCGAACGAAGCTGATCCTGGTCAACAGTCCGCACAACCCAACTGGCGCCACCATGAGCGACGCTGAAATGGAGGCCCTGCACGAGTTCGCGTCGCAGCATGGCATTCAGCTCGTCAGCGACGAGGTCTATCACCCGATCTATCACGGTCGCGAAACTCAATCCGCCGCGCGCCTGCCGCACGCCACGGTGATCAACGACCTGTCGAAAGCCTTCCCGCTCGCTGGAACGCGTACCGGATGGATGATCGAGCGCGACGCCCGGCGGCGCGAGCAATACTGGACCGCGCGCGCCTACTTTTCGGTCTGCAACAACACCCCTGGCGAAATCCTTGCGGAGATCGCTATCCGCAATCACGCCTTGATTCTCAAAAAAACTCAGGAAGCCGCCAGCCGGAATCTGCAACAACTGGATCGCTTCATGGCCGCTCATAGCGACGTTCTGGGCTGGATCCGCCCGCAGGGCGGAATGACGGGCTTCCCGTGGCTCGTGAGCGGACAGCACACTCGTTCCTTCTGCCAGGCCGCCGCCGAGCGCGGAATCCTGTTCGCGCCCGGAGACTGTTTCGACGTGCCCTCGCACTTCCGCTTGGGCTTCGCCGCGTCCGGAGACAACTTCGGCAGCGCGCTCGACCGTATGGAAGAGTTCGTGAAGAACTGGTCCGCGAAAGGTCACAGCCTCTGTAGACTAAGAATCTGACCGCGACGTAGTCGCCGACTGTGACGGACTCGCGTTCACTATTCGTTTTTGGTATTCGCTTTTCGTTTTACATGCGATCGGCCAGGCCGGCTTTCTCCGCCGGATGTTGCCGGTACGGACCAGGCACTTCGCCGCACATACGAGGAGTTGGAAAAACCTTTCCTGGATTGCAGATGCCTGCCGGATCGAATGCGTGGCGCAGCAGCTGCATCGTCTCGAGATCGGCTTCCGTAAACATCTTTGCCATCGACGCCGATTTGTCGGCGCCCACGCCGTGCTCGCCGGTTATCGACCCGCCGGCCTCGATGCAGTACATGAGAATTTCCGACGCGACTTTTTCCGCCAGCTCTCCCTGCCCTGGAATCTGCTCGTCGTAGCAGATGAGCGGGTGGAGGTTGCCGTCGCCCGCGTGGAACACGTTGCCGATTCGCAGGCCCGATCGCTCTTCGAGCGCGCGAATACGCCCGAGCACTTCGCCCAGCTTCGTGCGCGGAATGACGCCGTCCTGCACGTAGTAGTTCGGCGACACGCGGCCCATCGCGGCGAACGCGGCTTTCCGGCCTTTCCAGATGCGCGCGCGCTCGTCGTTGTTACGTGCAATCTGGATTTCGGTGCCGCCGGTGCGATGGCAGATGGCTTCGACCATCTGGAACAGCCCTTCGACCTCCGACTGTGCGCCGTCGAGCTCGACAATCAGCACGGCCTCGGCCTTCGGAAAATTCGGATGGACCGCCGCCTCCGCCGCCTCGATCGTCAGCCTGTCCATCATCTCGACCGCCGCGGGAATGATGCCGGCCGAAATAATCTCCGACACTGCGGCGCCCGCGGCTTCAGTGGACGCAAAGGCCGCGAGAATCGTCTTGACCGTTTCGGGCACGCGCAGAATTCTCAGCGTCACTTTCGTGACGACGGCGAGCGTGCCTTCCGATCCGACGAGCGCGCCAAGCACGTCGATGCCAGGCGCATCGAGCGCGGAACCGCCGAGATGCACCATCTCGCCATTCGGGAGTACGGCCTCGACGCCCAGGACGTGATGAACGGTGAACCCATACTTCAGGCAGTGCGCGCCGCCGGAATTTTCCGCGACGTTGCCGCCGATCGAGCAAATCAGCTGGCTCGAGGGATCGGGCGCGTAGTAATAGCCATGGGGCGCCACGCGTTTCGTCACGTCGAGATTGATGACGCCGGGCTCGACCGTCACGCGCTGATTGGGGATGTCGACCTCGATAATGCGGTTCAGCCGCGAAAGCCCGATGAGCACGCCGTCGGGACGCGGGAGCGCGCCGCCAGACAGGCCGGTTCCGTGGCCGCGCGCGATGAATGGGATCTTCTGTGCGTGGCACAGCCGAACGATTTCCTGTACCTCGTCGGCGGTGTTCGGCAGCACGACGCAGCCAGGCTTCGCCTTCAGCCGCGCGAGGCCGTCCGATTCATAGGTCAGCAGCTCGTTCGGATCGCGAAGCACGCCTGTTGGGCCGACGATGCGCTCGAGTCCATTGACGAAGTCGATGTTCAACATGCTGGATCTGTATCTTACCTCCTGAGCCTGGCAAGCCGGCGCTCGGCTTCTCTGAGCGCCTGCTCGGCCTTCTCAATTTCGCGCTCTCGCTTCTCCTGTTCTTTCCGCTGTTTCTCCTCTTCCTTCCGCGCCTTCTCTTCAGCGTCCTTCCGCCGCTTCTCTTTTTCTTTCTCGCTCTCTCTTTGCTTCGTCACGGCAACCGGCGGTGGCTTTATTCCGGTCAAGAGGCTGAAACCCACAGGCGCGGGCTCGCGCGTCATCCGGCCCGGTGTCTCGTCGGTCGGCACGGCCGCGAGCGTCCGCCGGACCGTGTCGCGAACCGTGTCGGTAAGCGCCACGCCTTTCTTCTGCGCGATCGCCGACGCTTTGGCGAACGCCTTTTCGAGCGTCGCCTTGTGCATCTCGTCCGGTTTGCGCGTGTCTGTCGTGCGGCCGCTGAGCGCGGCGCGGTGCGCGGCTCGCAGTTTTTCCGATGCGTCGACCAGTGCGGTGTAAGTGGAGGAATCCTGCCAGTAAAGTTGATTGACCACCCACATCGCCACCGACGGTTTGACGAGCGCGGCGATCTGCTTCTTGTCGTCGCCGGACAGCGTCTTCGCGAGCGCGTTGCGCGCCTTCGTGAACGCATCGAGCGGCAGCGTGTAGAGCTCGTCGACCTGGGGATCGAGTTTCGGTTTCATCTCAATGGCTCCGCTTGTGATTCCGCCGGTTCCTGGCCGAACAGCTCGCGATGGGCGCGCTCACGTTCGCGATCGATTTGTTCGGCTGTTGCGCCGAGCCGTTCGAGAATCGTTTCGATTAAGCCAAGGGCGACCTCGCCTTCGCCGGTAAAGACCCGATCGGCTCCGGCTTTTCGCATCTCGGCGAGATCTCGAAGATACGCTGCCCGGGCCAATACCTGAACCTTCGGATTGAGCTCGCGAGCCATGCGAATCACCTCCGCAGCGTCGCCCATCCCCGCGGACGTCAAAATCACGGTGCCGGCGTTCGATGCGTGCGCGGCTTCAAGCGTGTCGCGCTTGGTCGCGTCGCCATACACCGCGTCGATGCCGTGTTCGCGAAGGCGGCGTACCGTATCCATATTGAGTTCGATCACGGCGGGCACGATGCCGTTGTCTCGAAGCAGGCGGACCACCGTTCGACCTGTCGGGCCATAGCCGATGACAACCGCGCGCCTGCTCGGGTCGACCTTCTGCTCGACGGCGGCGCCCGTCGCGCCCTCGCGGAGTGGCGGATTCAGCAGTTTCCGCAGGCGCGGATGCGCGGCAGCCCATCTGTCGATGTGGGGCACCGTTCGATAGAGGATCGGATTGAAGACGATCGACACAATCGACGCGGCAACCAGCGTGTTGGTGGCCTCGGGTGGCAGGATATTCAGCTCGCGCCCCAGGCTCGACAGAATGAACGAGAACTCCCCGATCTGCGACAGCGCCACGGCGATCGACAGCGCCACCTTGAACGGATATCCGAGCAGACGGACGATGACGAGTGCGATCAGCGGCTTGCCGATCATGACGACAGCCAGCGTCGCCAGGATGAGACCCGGTGCCTCGAGCAGGTAACCCGGCGGCAGCAGCATGCCCACCGCAACGAAGAACAGCACGGCGAAGGCATCGCGCATCGGCAGCGCTTCCGACGCGGCTCGCAGGCTGTAATCGGATCGGCCGACGACAAGGCCGGCGAGAAATGCGCCGAGCGCCATCGAGACGCCGAAGACGATCGCCGAGCCAACCGCGATGCCGAGCGCGAGGGTCAGCACGGTAAGCGTGAAGAGCTCGCGCGATCCGGTGTCGGCGACATGATCCAGCACGTACGGAATAACCCGCGTACCGACGACGGCCGCGAACCCCACGAGCGCGGCGACTTTGAGCGCGGTTACTCCGAGAGCGAGGATGATGCTCGATCCCGATCCGCTGTCTGCAAACAGGACGGGCAGCAGCACGAGTGCGAGCACGGTGAACAGATCCTCGACGACGAGCCACCCAACGGCGATGTGCCCGGTCGGCGTATGTAGATCGCGGTGGTCGGCAAGGACGCGAATGAGCACAACGGTGCTCGCGACGGCGAGCGCCATGCCGAAGACGATGCCGGCCGCCCAGCTCCAGCCGAACGAACGCGCGATGATCGCGCCGAGCCCCGTCGCGACAGCGCTCTGCGCGATCGCGCCAGGAATGGCGACGCGGCGGACGGCGAGCAGCTCTTCGATATGGAATTGAAGGCCGACGCCGAACATCAGGAGAATGACGCCGACTTCGGCGAGCTGTTCGGCGATCTCCGCGTTGGCAACAAACCCCGGCGTGTGCGGACCGACGAGCGTGCCCGCGAGGAGATAGCCGACGATAGGGGACAGGCCTGCGCGCTGCGTGAAGTATCCGAGGACGAGGGCGGCCGTGAAGCCACCGGCGAGTGTCAGGATGAGATCGAGGTTGTGCACCGAGAGGGATCGGTACTACGCCAGATCCACCTCTCGTGACGTTGCCGGCTTTGTGACCTCTGAGGGCGGTACGCCCGCCGCCGCCTTACGCTCCTCCTCGCGAATCACCCGTCTGTACCACCACGAGGTGAGCAGCGGCGTCAGGATCGCAGTGACGATGACCGACGCGGCTACCTGCACCGTTGCGGCTTCTGCGACCGGCGCGTACATGGGGTCGGCGATGGCGACAGCCTTGGGCACGGCCGCCGAATTTCCCGCCGTGCTCGACGCGGCCGCTCCGGCGATGCCGCTGCCGCCCAGCAATCTGTCCGCGAGGATGCACACAAAACCGGTGACGACGACGACTGTGACCCCGAGGAGGACGCCAGGCGCTCCGGCCGTCACCACCGAGTGCAGATTGATCGTCTGGCCGAGCGTGAACGCCATGAACGGGATGATGATCGGTTCGTGCGAGCCGAAGAACTGTTTGATGTCGTCGTCGAGGTTGCCGAGCAGCGCGCCGGCGAGAATCGGCGCGATCACCGACAGCATCGTCAGCCACGGAATGACGGCCAGGCCCGCGCCCACGAAAATCAGCATCGTCAGGAACGGGCCGGTCTCGACGCTCTGCACGACGTAGGTGCCTGAGTCTTCCTTGTTGCCCATCACGCTCGTCAACGCGAGAAACATCCCGCCGTTGGTGTCGCTCATCGCCACCATTACGGCGAGCGTGCTGAGCCCGAGCACGCTGCCGCCGAAATAGTTGGCGATCGTGAGTGCGAAGATCGTCGCCGTGCCGACCTTCGCGACCAGGATGCCGCCGCCACGCAGCAGCATGCGGGGCGCGGCGCGAAATGTCATTTTGGTACCGACGGTGAAGAGATACATCCCCAGTACCGTCGGATAGCCCACTCCGGTCAATGCCTGAGTAAAGCCGCCAATCCTCAATAAGTCCGGAAAAAACGTGTTGAGGACCATGCCGAGGAACAGTGGCACAACCATCAAGCCGCCTGGAAGGTTGTTGACCGTCTTGAGGATTTTCATGGGGGCCTATTCTACTTGCGTAAATGTCGAGGAGCGCGATATAAACTCGCATTCCTTGGAAAACCGACTAGTCAATCCCCATGACTGGCTCCGCTTCCTAAAGTGGGCGGCTGTCTGCTGGGTCATTCTGTTCTGGAAGCTCGGCGCGCCGGCGCTGATGGATCCAGATGAGGCGCACTACGCGCAACTGACGCGCGAGATGCTGCACGCGGGCAACTGGATGATGCCGCTGCTCGACGGCCTTCCGTACATCGACAAGCCCGTCCTCTTCCATTGGCTTCAGGGGCTCGCCATCGCCGTGCTCGGCGAGACGGAGGCCGCGATGCGGCTGCCGAGCGCGATCGCAGGCATCGCGCTCTTCTGGCTGACGCGCTGGACGGGCCAGCAGCTGTTCGACGAGCGCATCGGCGTGCGCGGGTGGCTGATGCTGGCGACCCTGCCGCTCACGTTCATGCTCGGCAGCATCGGCGTGTTCGACATGGTGTTCACGGCGTTTCTGTTTGGCGCCATCGCATTCGCGCTCGTCGCGGCGCTCCGGAATCGGCCTCGGCTGCAATACGTGTCGTACGTACTCCTGAGCCTCGCGGTGATGACGAAGGGACCGGTCGCGCTCGCCCTGGCAGGCGTGTTCTTTCTCGTCGGTCTCGCGTGCGGCAAGGAATGTCGCACCGCGCTGCTGTCGCTGCGATGGGCGACCGGCGCGGTGTTGACGGTGCTGCTGTCGCTGCCCTGGTTCGTATGGATGTACTACGCGCTCGGCTGGCATTTCGTGCATCAGTACGTGCTCGCCGGCAATGTGTACTACATCACGCAGCCGCAGTCGTTTTCGAACCGCGCCTTCAATCACACACTGTACGTCTCGACCTTCTTCGCGGGCTTCTTTCCGTGGAGCATCGTCGTGATCGGCGGTGCGATCGATACCATCCGCCGATGGCGCGCGCGGATCAAGATTCCGCCCGAGGAAATTCTTCTGTGGGCCTGGGTCGGCGTCGTGTTCGTTTTCTTCAGCATCGCGCGGTTCAAGGTCGATCGCTATGTTTATCCGGCGGCACCGGCGTGCTGCCTGCTGGCCGCGCGCGCGTGGATGAGCATCAGCGTGTTCCGCGCCGACATCGCGGCCTCGCGCGACAACATCTTCGCGCGCTGGTCCGTCGCGACGCTCGGAGTCGTGCTCGTGACTGCGGGGGTCGTATCTGCATTCTCGCTGTTCGACCTCGGGCTCGATCTGCCGCGCGCCGCACTGCTCATTCCCATCAGCCTCGCCGTGGGCGGCGTGGTGATGGAAACGACGATTCTGCGGCGCAGAGCCGTATCGCCGACGCTGTTCGGCGGTGTCGTCGTGATGCTGCTCGTCATCTACGGTTCCGTGGCGGCGTTCGGGCTGCCCGTACTGGAGCGCGCACGTCCGACCGAAGCGGTCGCCGATAGTCTGCGGCCGAGGCTTGCGGCCGACGATCAGGTGGCGCTGTACCGGCTCGAAAAATGGCGGTTCAGCCTGCGGTATTACCTCGAGCGGCCGCTCGGCCGGCTGCAACACCCGGAAGATGTCAGAGAGTTTTTGACAACGAGCAAGGGGGGCTACATTCTCATGCTCGACGAGGATTTCGCCCGACTGCGCAAGGACGGCATCAATCTGCGGGCTGTCGCCGAGCGGCCCGCGGTGACCGGCACGACCGGGAAAGGACTGCGCCGCCAGAAGTGGGGTGCGCTGGTCGTGGCGACTTCGGACGACACGCCGCGGATCATGGAAAAAAGTAGCCGGCAGGCGTGCGCGATCTGCCGATAAGATAGGTACAGCGAAACTGACAGGGGTAAGGGGTAAGGGGTAAGGGGTAAGGGAAGTCATGACGCAGACGAATATGGCTCGCGGCGATCGTGTGCGCGATGGTGGGCGTGACGGCGGTTGCCGCCGAGCGCGAGTGGCAGACCGGCACGTGGCGCGAATCGAAGGTCGAGCGTCCGAAGGTGCTCTTCAGCGTGCAGTCGCGCGATCCGAACAGCAACCTGCCGCGCACCGCGGCCGCCCGCGAGATCAGGACCTTCGTCATCGACACCAGCACGCATCGCCTCGAACTGCGTCAGGACGCCACCGTCGATACGCCGCGCATCGACGTCCTGCTCGGCCAGCCGGTGAGCTTCGCGATCGACAAGAAGACGGTGTACGTGAAGGACGGCGAGGGGAAGGAACACAAGCTCAGCCTGCGGAAGGCGACGCCGCTCGAACGATAAGCAGAGGGCGGCGTGGCGTCAGCTTCGCAGCTTGAAGAGGACCAACCGGATCAAGAACAGCACGACAAAGATCGCCACGACGGCGATGAGCGCCCGTCCCACCGCTACGCCTTGCCGCTTTTCTTCAACTCGTCGTTGATGTGCGAGAGCATCTGCCGCTCTTCAGCCGAGACGGCCCCGAATCCGACGATGCCGCCTGACGCCGACGCGATGGCCGTGGCAAGCGACAGCAGATCCTTCTCGCTGGCGTCGCGGGCGTCGGCCGGCTGAGCCTGCAGAAGCGTGCGGATCGCGCGCAGAGATTTCTCGAACATCTCGTCGGATGGTCGCGTCGACAGCCAGAGGTTCAGCTGTTGATCGCACGGCGTGCCCTCGGTGATGCCACGCGACCGCGCGGCCTTCACGATGAGATCGCGCTCTTTCTGGGAGACGCCGCCCTCGGCCCACGCCATCTGGATGACCGGAACGAGATACAGCATCATCACCGTCTCGGGTGTGTAGCCGAGCGCCTGCAGATCGCTCAGCACTTCCTCGTCGGCAACGCCCGCCATCTCGCCAAGGCGCCGCCGCTCGTCGTCGGCTGCCGCGCGCACGCGCATCTTGTCGATGAGCTCCCGCTCCTTGCGGTGGAAGTACTCCTCTTCCAACGACCGGCCCCGCTCGGCGAATGCGTCTTTGTCAGTCACGCTAGAATCCTCCTCCTAATCTCCTGATTCATATCGGAAAGTCGACGCCGGCATGAATGCCGAAAGAGGCTGACGCTGCAGGCCTGCGGCATCGAAATTGTCGTGCGCGAGCCAGGCCTCGAATGCGGCCTTTCGTGCGGGCCATTCGGCATCGATGATGGAGAACCACGTCGTATCGCGGCTTCGCTGTCTGTAGACGATCGCCTGGCGGAACAATCCTTCGTAGGTAAAGCCGAAACGCGCGGCGGCGCGGCGCGACGGTTCATTGAAGCTGTCGCATTTCCACTCGAACCGCCGATACCCGAGCTCGTCGAACGCGCGCCGCAGCATCAGATACATCGCTTCGGTGGCAGCCGGCGTGCGCTGAAGAGCGGGCGAGAAGTTCAGGTGTCCAGCCTCGATGACGCCGTTCGCGCGATCGATGCGCATGTACGCGGCGACGCCGATCGCGTTTCCCGCCGGATCCGCGATGGCGTGGAACAGCGGATCGACGCTCGTCGAGGCATCGGCAATCCACCGCTGAAAGTGCTCACGAGTGTCGAAGGGACCGTAGGGCAGGTACGTCCATCTTCCGTCGCGCAGCGATGCAAGGCGGGCGAACAGATCTTCGGCGTGCGCTGCCGCATCGAGCGGCTCAACGCGACAAAAGCGGCCGGCTATCGAGGTGCGCGGCGGATGAGGCCGGGCCGTCCAGTTGGGGAGCGCAGGACCGATCGGCTGCCCAAAATCGTTCGTCGGCATCGCGCAAGCCTAGCATTGCGGGCGTGAGAACGATGACGTGCACGGGCTGGCCGGGCTGCGCGTACATGAGCTCCTGGACCGGCGGGGCCCCCAACGCGGCAGCCGCGTTGGGGTGCCCTGGCTGCGTGTCGTTCGACGTATATCGGTGAAGCACCATCACGCCCAGCGCGACGGTCGCAATGGCGCCGACCATTTGCGCCACGATTCGGCCCGCGAATGAGATCCAGGCCGATCGGACCTTGTCCTTCTTCTTCTTTTTCTTGTCGACGGTCTGTTCTACGGCGACTGCGTTGTCCATGCACCAGTTAACGCACGACCGGCGGTTCTGAACACTTCGTTCAAACATCGCCTCTGCTGCGTTAACACTCACGTGCCTCTGATCTTTGCCATGCTCTTCATCCTCGGCGGCGGCCCCTGCGGCCGCGCAGATTCCGTCCATCAAAGCCGGCGACTGGCTGCGGGTCGACTTCAGGGCCCGCTTTCAAGGGGACATCCGCAAGTCGGAGGCGCCCATCAGAGGCGATGAGGACGGAGGGCTCGACATCGCCCGCCGGCGCGTCGGTGTCGACGGACGGGTGGGTCACGTCGAGTTTCAAGTCGAGTACGAGTTCGGCGCGCACGAGTGGCGCGACATCTATCTCGACTATCGCCAGTTCAAGCCGGTGCAGGTACGCGCCGGCATTTTCAAGGTGCCGTTCGGCCTCGACGAGAACACGAGCGCCACGAGCCTCGACTTCATCTATCGATCGCGGATCAGCTCGCGGCTCGCGCCGGGCCGCGATCGCGGCATCTCTGTGCACGGCCGCGTGCTGAAGAGCATCGTGTCGTACGAGGGGGGCGTGTTCGCCAATGACGGCGACAACGCGCGCCCGTCGAACAGCGCGCGCGTGTTCGGCGCACGCACGATCGCCGCGCGTGTCCTGGTTCATCCATTCCGCGCGTCGAAGACGCCGATGGGCGACCTGCAGATCGGCGGCGCCATTACGACGAGCGACGTGCCGCTCGGGTTTCCGGCGGTTCGCGCGCGCACCGTGTTTGGCGCCTCCTTCTTTGACTCGGACGTGTGGGTGCAGGGACGCCGGCAGCGCACCGGCCTGGAAGCGCGGTGGCAGCCCGGCCGGGTGTCGATTCAATCCGAGTACATCAGGCTGACCGACGAACGACGCGGGCAAAGCGTCGAGGACGGCGATCTGTCGCCGCTCGTAGCCGACGGCTGGTACGTGAGCGGCACCTACGGCTTCACGCGCAAGCGCAATCGCTTCGGCCGCGTCGAAGCGGCAGCGCGCTACGAAGTCCTGAGCTTTGGCAGCAAGGGCCGCGACGGGGAGCGCTCGACGAGCGCGCGCGCAGATGCGGTGCTCGGCAATATCGATCGCGTCACGACGCTCGGGGCCAACTGGCACGTGAATCGATGGGTGAAGGTGCAGGCCAATCTCATGCGCGAGGACATCGGCCGCCCATCGATGGGCCCGATGCCCGGCCGCTCCAGCTTCTGGGGCCGGGCATTCCGTTTACAACTCACGCTTTGAGGGGATTGCATGATTCGTGTGCTGCTGCTCGTGTTGGTGCTCAGCCCGGCGCTCGCCGGCGCGCAGACGTCCGATGAGTTCTTCGACAGCCGGACCCTGCACGAGGTGCGTCTGTATATTCACTCGGCAGATCTTCGTCAGCTTCGCGAGCATTATCTCGAGGACACGTACGTGCCGGGCGACTTCGAGTGGCGCGGCATCCGCGTGCGCAACGTCGGTGTGCGCGTGCGCGGGATGGCGTCGCGAAGCGCGACGAAGCTGGCGCTGCGCATCGACTTCAACCGCTATGTCGGAGAGCAGGCGTTTCTCGGGATGTCGGCCGTCGTGCTCGACAACGCGCTGAGAGATCCGTCGTTCATGCGCGACCGCACGAGCATGGCCTTCATCAAGCGGATGGGGCAGCCCGCGCCGCGCGAGTCGTTCGGGCGCGTCTACATCAACGGCGCGTACGAGGGGCTGTATACATTCGTCGAGACCGTCGACAGCGTGTTTCTCGCGCGCGAGATCGGTGATGGGCTCGGCTACCTCTTCGAACACAGGTACGTGGGCGGCTTCCACGGCGAGTTCCTCGGCGACGATTACGAGCCGTATAAGCTTCGCTTCGAGGCGCAGACGCACCGGCTGGAGAGCGATTACACCTTGTACGCGCCGATTCGCGAGCTGTTCCGGGAAGTGAATCAGGAGGTCGATTCCGTTTGGCGCGAGCGCGTCGGCTGGCTCGTGGATCTGAATCAGGTCGTCACGCACGTCGCCATCGAAGCGTTTCTGGCCGAGCTCGACGGATTTCTGGGCGGCGCGGGGATGACGAATTTCTATCTCTATCGACCGGTCGCGACGAACACGCACCGCCTGCTCGCGTGGGACCGCGACACGACGTTCCAGCACGTCGAGTCGTCCATCTTTGCGCGCGTCGAGGAGAACGCGCTCATGAGCCGGGCGCTGCGGTTCAGCGATCTTCGCGCGCTGTACCTCGACGTGCTCGAGCAGTGCGCGCGCGCGGCCGCCCAGGATCGGTGGCTCGAAATGGAGATCTATCAGACGTATCAACTGATTCGCGACGCCGCTTACCAGGACGGCGCAAAGCTGACGTCCAATGAGGAGTTCGAAGTGTCAGCCGCGCACTTGATGTCGTTCGCCCAGGGTCGGCCGGCCTTCGTGCTGAGCGAAGTGACGAAGGCTCGATGAGGGCATCGATCATCGTCTTTGCCGTCGGCGTCGCCGGCGTCGCGTGCGGATCGGATTTCAGAGTGCCGTCGGCGCCTGGCGCGAACGACGTGGCGGTGCTTGTGGGCGCCGGAGACATCGCCGTCTGCGGCTCCGCAGGGGCGATGGCGACAGGCCGGCTGCTCGACGGGCAGCAAGGAACGGTGTTCATACCCGGCGACATTGCGTATCCCGACGGCACGGCCGAGCAGTTTCGCACCTGTTACGAGCCGGTGTGGGGGCGCCACAAAGATCGCACGCGGCCGGCTCCGGGCAATCATGAATATGGCTCGCCGGGTGCGGCGCCGTACTTCGCGTACTTCGGCGCGAATGCCGGGCCCCCGGGCCTGGGCTATTACACGTATCAGAAGGGCACGTGGCAGGTGTTTTCGCTGAATAGCAATACCGAATCCGTTGATCGCCGGAACCAGGTCGACTGGCTCGAGAGAGAGCTGGCGGCGCGGGGCGCGTCGGCGTGCACTGTCGTCTATTTTCATCACCCGCTGTTCAGCTCGGGACCGCACGGCGTGGTTCCGCCCATGCCGGTCGCGGCCGATTTTTGGAAGGCTCTTCACACCGCGGGTGCGGATGTCATTATCTCGGCGCACGAACACTTCTACGAGCGCTTCGCGCCGCAAACACCCGAGGGCGCGCCGGATCCGCAGTTCGGCATCCGCCAGTTCATCGTCGGGACAGGCGGTGCGCCGCTGACGCAGGCGGTTCGGCGCGTCGCCAACAGCGAAGTCGTGCTGTCGACGTTCGGCGTGCTGCGATTGACGCTCGACACGCAGTCATATCGGTGGGAGTTTCTCTCTTCAGAGGGTGGCGCGGTTCTCGACGCGGGCACGGGCACGTGTCACGGAAAACCTAAAAGCTAACAGGAGAGTAGGAGACTAGGAGTTTTCTTTCTTAAGAAAGGATTTCTCCTATGCTCCTACCCTCCTGTTAAGAATTTGACGAATCGTCTCGGCAAGCTCTGGTGTCGCCGCAACGATCGTGATCTGATTCGGCGAAAGCGGCGAGTACGTGTCGCCGCTCAGATGAATGGCTGCGCCGCCTGCCTCAGTCACTGCCAGCGCGCCAGGGGCGTGATCCCATGGCAACAACCTGTAATAGACAACGAAGTCCTTCTCACCCCGAATGATGGCGGAATACTCCGTCGCGGCCGAGCCAGTCGAGGGTCGCGACTCGTGCTTGCCGCGGAGTTTCTCCGGCACCTCGCGCGCCGCATCGGGAGGCATCATTCGCGTATGGATGGTGCCGCGCGGAATCGCCGGCACACGGCGCGACGGCTCGACGCGTGCGCCGTCGATCCATGTGCCGCAGCCGCGTTCGGAGACGACGATGTAGCCCGACGGTTGAGCGGCAGGCACGGCCATCCATGAGGCGCGCGTGCGTCCCGCGTCGACCAGCGCGAGCATCACGCCAAAGTCGGCATTCCCGTGCGCAAAATTCTTCGTGCCGTCGATCGGATCGATCAGCCACGCCGGCGCGGATGCCGACAGGGCAGCGACGAGCGAGGGGTCCTCGCACACGGCTTCCTCGCCAATGAACGCCGCGCCCGGAACGACGTCGCCGAGCGCGTCGATGAGATAGCGCTCGGCAGCCTTGTCGACGATCGTCACGAGATCGTCGGGATCGCCGGGTGTGTCTTTGAAATGGATATCGTCAGGACTGAGCGAGCGGAACGACGGCATGACGACAGACGTGACGACGTCCTGGATGATTCTGCTCACACGCTCGATGAGATCCACCTCGATAGTTTATTCCGCAAGGTCAGTCGACTCGCAGCGCGACCAGCGGATCGACGCGGGCGGCGCGCTGTGCCGGCAGCAACGCGGCGGCCAGTCCCGTCAGCGCCAGAACCACAAAGACGCTGACATAGACGATGGGGTCGTGCGGTTCTATTTCGAAAAGGAAGCCCTCAACCAGTCCCGCAAGCGTCCACGCACCGGCAATGCCGATCGCGATGCCGAGCGTGAGATACATCGACGCCTGTGCCAGAACCGATCGGAGGATGGTACCGGGCAGCGCGCCGAGCGCCATGCGAATGCCAATTTCCTGAGTCCGCTGCGCAACGGTGTAGGCCATCACTCCGTAGATGCCGATCGCGGCAATGAGGATGCCGAGCACACCGAACAGGCCCAGCAGCAGCATGTTGAAGCGCCGTTCGGCGATGAGTCTGCTCAAGAGCTGTTCGAGCGTGTGGATGTCGGGAATCGGGAGATGGGGAAATTCGGACCAGACCGCCGCTCGCACCGCCGGCAGAATGGTGGCCGACCTCACCGGTAGTCCGCAGAACGAGCGTGGCGCCGATCGATTGACTTTGCGCGAACGGAATGAACGCCTGCGTGCGCCAGCCCGACTCGGGACCATCGTGGCGGATATTTCCAACGACGCCGACGATCTCGCGAGTTCCTGCCACCTGCACCAGCTTACCGATGGCGTCTCCTTCGCCAAAATATTTTCGTGCCGCGGCTTCGTTGAAGATGACGACGCCTTGACTATTCTGCCGGTCGGCGTCTGTGAACCCCCGCCCTTTCAGCAGCGGCACATGAAGCGCTTTGAAGTAGTCGGGCGAGATCTGGTTCAGATCGATGTCGGCGTTTCTTGGGAGCGTCCGGCCCGGAATTACAAGATTCGCTGTTATCAGATCGCCGCGGAGAGGTAATCCTCCATTCGCGAGGGACGCGACTTCAACACCGGGAATCGTCCGAACGCGTTCGAGTATGGTGTGAAGCCGCTGAGGATTGCGCTGACGAGCGGTCTCGAGCGACATCACGGCGTCGCCGTATTCCTTCGGGCCTACGAGGGGACGGATGCGCACGGTCAGCACATCGCGATGGTTGACGCCAAGGTCGACGCTCGTGACTCTCGCAAAGCTCGCGAGAAACAGTCCAGATCCCACCAGCAGGATGACCGCGAGCGCCACTTGAGACACCACGAGCAGCGAACGGAGCCGCTGCGCGCCGGCATCCGCCGTGCCGGCCCGCTCCCGTTGATTGAGCACGCCGCTGGCGGTGACGCGCGAGAATTGCAGCACTGGAGCCGTGCCAAAGATCAGATCCCGTCGCGATCGCAACGAGCCCGGTGAGCGCGAGAATCCTCAGGTCGACCGCGATCGCGGCCACGCGCGGCACGTCGGCAGGCATCGCGGCTCTCAGGATGTCGACGCCCAGCCACGCAACGCCGATACCCAGCGTTGCGCCTGCGACCGACAGGAGGAGGCTCTCTGTGAGGAGCGCTCGTGCGAGATCCCATCGTGAAGCGCCAAGCGCGGATCTGATGCCGAGCTCGCGTGACCGGGCGGTCGCGCGCACCAGCATGAGATTCGCGAGGTTCACGCACGCGATGAGCATCACGAAGGCGACGGCGCCGAGCAGCATCAGCATCCACGTCCGTACGCCGCGGGTGACGTATGAATGCAGGGGCTCGACTTTGGCGACACGATCGGTAAACCATCGCGGCGTCTCGGCCGCGAGTCCCGCGGTGATCTGATCCATCCGGGCCTGCGCGCGCTCGAGCGACACGCCGTCACGCAGACGGCCGATGACCTGCAGGTTGTAGCCGAAACTGTTGCCTCGGATGCGGTCCTCGTCGGCAAAGGCGTAGGGCACCCATATCTGAGCAGGCTCGCTCGCGCCGACCGGATACACGAAGCCTGGCGGCATGACGCCGACGATCTCCAAATCGGCGAGCACGCCGCGCAAGGGTTTGCTCAGGATGTCGGGTGCGCCGCCGAAGCGGCGCTGCCACAGACTGTAGCTGATGACGGCAACACGACCGCGTCCGTTGACCTCATTTTCTGCGGTGAAGGGGCGTCCGATCAGTGGCGGTCACTCGAAGCACACCAAAGAACTCTGCGGTCACCATCTGAGATCGCAGCGTCTCGGGCTCGCCATCGCCTTCGCGCTTGAAACTGAATGTGGCTTCGTTGAGCGGCTGCGAGCCCCGTGAACACGTCCTGCTGCGCGCGCCAGTCGAGAAAATTCTGAGGGGCGACACGGTTCTGAGGATCGTTCGATGCGTCTTTTGTATTCTGCTCGCCGACGGCCACGAGGCGGTCGCTCTCGTCGAACGGCAGCCCGCGCAGGACGACCGCGTCGACGACAGAGAAAATGGCGGTGGTCGCGCCGATACTCAGCGTGAGAATGACCAGCGCGATCGCGGAGAAGCCCGGTGCCGCCCACAGCGCACGCACGGCGTGGCGCGTGTCGCGCCAGATGAGATCGGGCGCCAACATGCGAACGTCTGGTACGGATTCTTGTGTTTGCGCGATACCGCCGAGATCGCGTAACGCGATGCGACGCGCTTCGGCCGGCGGCATGCCCCGCGCGATGTTCGCGTCGATCTCGTGCTCGAGATGAAACTGCAGCTCCTCATCGAGCTCTGCGCCGATCGCCCGGCGCCGGGCGAGTCCGCGAAGACGCGCGATCAGGCGGGCGAGCATGTCCATCATCCCGCCTGCAGAATCCGTTTGATTGAAAGCGAGAACTGCTCCCAGTTCGCCGTTTCGGTATTGAGACGCCGCCGTCCGGCCGGCGTGAGCTTGTAGACACGCGCCCGGCGGTTGTTTTCGGAGGATGTCATCTCTGATTCGACATCGCCGCCGAGCTCGAGCCGGTGAAGCGCGGGATAGAGCGACCCCTGGCTCGCGTTCAAGCCCTTCGCGCGAGATTTGTCGAATGCGGCTGGAGATGCCCCAGCCGTGATTGGGGCCGAGTGCGAGGATCTTCAGAATCAGCAGATCGAGTGTGCCTTGCAGCAGGTCGCTTTTAGCCACGTGCTCCTCTCGAAGCTCGAGAGGAGAGTATGGCTCTTGCTCCTCTCGGAGGTCAACAGGAGTCATTAGGAGCGGAGGGTAGGAGTGCGAGGGGTTGAGGGCGTGCGATTGTGTGTAACGGCGGGAAATTCCTGTAACCCACGCTACCGTATCGGGTTGTACGAGCCGAGAAGCTGTTCATGCAGAGACGACTTGCCGCTCAGGACGTGCTCGACAAGCATCGCGTGTGTTGTCCCCGTTGCCGCTGTCCCGAGGCTGTCGTGCTGATCGACGAACAGTTCGAGGTCACCTGGCAGTGCGTGGATTGCGAAAGCCGCTGGCCCGCGAGCGACGAAGAATCAGAGTTGCTGCTTGGGCCCGCGCTGAAGACAATCCACTAGATGCCTTTCTACGGCCTCTCGTTCCACACGTACAGATAGGCGTCGTCGCTCGCGGTCGCGACGATGATCCCCTTCTTGCGAGTCGCGCGATTCAGTGCGGATCGCACTTTTTCCTTACCCGGCGGGCAGCTCGGCGAGCGGCACCTTCAGCGCGCCGCTGTCGGCGACTCGCTCGAGGTCTGAAAGAATTTTTCTCACGATGTCCCTGTGTTTGCCGTTGCGGCCTTGCGGCACGTCCTTGAGCGCCATCTCCGCGAAGTTCATGCGCATTTTCTTTACTGGGAGCGCCATAACTACCGTCCTCCAAATCGGCAATCGTTAACCTGACGCTAACGTGACGTTATCCTAAACCAGAATATACGAATCTAGCAAGTCGCTCGTATTCTGCAACTTACGCGGTCTAAATGAGTCTCGGAATGCCCTAAATGAATTTTGGTATACCAAAAGATTTGACCCGTATTGACCGCGAGTTGGTACCTTCCACGGTGGAGTGTGTATGTCCGTCCAGGCCGCCACCGCGCGCGAACTGCCCGCAGGGACCGTTTCGATTCCGCGGGCCAACCGACTGCTCGCATCGCTGCCGGAGGAGGACTACCGGCGCGTGTCGCCGTACTTGCGGCCCGTGTCGCTGCGAAGCAGGCAATCGCTGCTGCGACAGGGACAGCCGGTCCAGGACATCATTTTTCCCGTGGCCGGCGTGTGCTCGCTCGTCAAGACAACCGAGGATGGCCATTCCATCGAAATCCTCGGGATAGGTTCGGAAGGCGCCATCGGTGCGACCGTGGCGCTGGGGCAGCGGGAATCCGCAGCCGACGTCACGGTGCTGGTGTCTGATGAAGCGGCGCTCTCGCTGCCGTTAGAGGTGTTCAAAGGTGAGCTCCAACGAGGAGACGCGCTGTTCATGCAGATGACGCACTATTGCCGTGTGTTCACGCTGCAGCTCATGCAGGTGGGCGCCTGCAATGCGCGGCACTCTGCGGAAGAGCGCTGCTGCCGCTGGCTGCTGGCGACCGAGGATCGTATTCAGGGCGGGAGCATTCCGGTCACGCAGGAAATGCTCGCGATGGCGCTGGGCATCAGGCGCCCGACGGTGACGCTGATCATGGCCGACTTGCTGGGCGCGGGGCTCGTCAAGTACGGCCGCGGCACGGTGACGATAGTCGACCGCACAGCACTCCTTGCCCGCTCCTGCGAATGCTATCCAGTCCTGTCGCCGGGTTTCGTTGTGACAGGGCCTCAACGGTCTCTGTGAGAGCGCTGATATAGTCGGACAGTATATGAGCCCAAGGCCAAACAGACCGTCGAGCCGAAAAGATCAGAAGAAAAAGTACGTCGGCACTGCCAGAAATGGTAAGACCAATCAGTACCGACCGAAGGGTAGCCGGTCGATCGGATCCAGCAAGCCCGGCGGTGACGGACCGGGCACGAAGAAATGGACCCGCGAATAGAAGACCGATAATATTCGCCCGGTGGGCGGCACAGTTCTCAGCGTGTCGAGCCGCGCCCTGCTCGACGCGTGCGCGCGGCTTGGCCTCGACACGAGTCAGATCCTGGCCGCCGCGAAGCTCGATCTCGTTACTCTCCAGGATCCCGACGCCCGGATTCCCGTCGAGCAGGTCGATGCCCTCTGGCAGAAGGCCTATGAGTTGTCGAACGATCCCAACCTCGCTCTTCACGCGATCGAGGTGCTGCCGTTCGGCGCCTATCGGGTCATCGATTTCCTGGCGTCGAGTGCGCCGACCGTCGGCGCGGCGCTCGCCAAGGTTTCGGACTATTTCCCGCTCATCAACGCGGTCGTCCGCCTGCCCTACGCAGTGGGCGACCACCACGTCACCTACGCCGTCGAAGCGCCGTCGCGTCCCTCGACGATCACGCGGCCTTATGCGGAGTACACGCTGGCGGCGGTCTTCTTGCGCACCCGCATCGCCACCAACCAGCTCTATCGGTTATTGCGTGTGGAGTTCAGCCATCCCCGGCCGGCGGATATCGGCGAGCACGAGCGCATCTTCGAATGTCCGGTCAGGTTCGGCGCAGATGCCTGCCAACTGGTGATCGCTCGAGACGTATGGGACACGCCGCGCACGGGTAGCGATCCCACCTTGTTTTCCGTTCTTGAGACTCACGCCAGGATGCTGCTGGAGCAGCTTCCCACCCCTGGCGACATCGTCGGCCGCGTTCGTAAGGCGATTGAGGCCGAGTTGCGCGGTGGCAACCCAAGCCTCGAGTCGATCGCCAGGCAACTGGCCATGAGCCCACGGACCCTGCAGCGCCGGCTCAGGGACGAGAAGGTTCTCTTCAACGACGTGCTCGACGAGATGCGCTTTCGCGCGGCCAAATCCTATCTGGCACAGAGAGACGTCGCTGGCACCGAGGTCGCCTATCTCCTGGGGTTCGCCGAGCAGAGCTCGCTCAACCGCGCGTTCAAACGCTGGTCCGGGCAAACGCCTACGGAGTACCGCCGACGGTCTGCGGCTCTATAGCGGTGCCGGGCGCGAATTGTCGCCAAATGCCAAGGCACTGTCGCGCGAAGGCAAGTGCGCAGGCCGGGAGGTTTCGTAATCTCTCGCTGGCCAATATCGGCCAAGGAGGTTTTATGAAACTGTTCTCGACTGTCATCGGCATCCTGGGGATCTTCGCGACTCTTGTTCCGGCACCCGCCAGCGCGCAGCAGGCGTTCGATCTGCGTCCCGGCCTCACGAAGGCTGAGTTCGCTGAGTTCACCGCCGAGCTCGGTTCGGTCCTGCGTTTCCGTCAGCTCGGCGATACGACGACACTCGGAAAAGGCCACGCCGACCTCAGCGTGCAGTTCGGCAACATGCCTACAGAGAACCGCGACCTGGGGCGGTCGATCTCATTCCCGCGAATCGTCGCCCGGTTCGGGACGGGCGATCGCGTCGACGTCGGCGCGTGGGGCGGGATCGAGCCCGATGCGAACTACGGGATGGCCGGCATCGATACGAAGATTGCCTTACTCAGGCAGGGGCCTGCGCGGCCGGTGTCTGTCTCGATCAGACCAAGCTTCACGTCATTGATTGGGCCGTCCGAAGTCTGGGCCGCGAACGCGAGCATCGACGTGTCCGTCAGTCGGGCGTTCGGTGCGGTGTCTCCCTACGCGGGCGTGGCAACAACCGCGTCGCTCGCGCTCGAACGATCGGTGGATGTCGATCTCGACCCGGCCACGGCCGACGGCTCACTCGCGTATGCGGGGCTCTCGGTACGCCTGGAGGGCGCTCAACGTGTCGGCGGAGGTGGAGAAGGGAAGACGCGTCAGCTACGCGTTTCGCATCGGCACGCGCTTCTAAGGGATCGCAACGTGCTCACGAACTTTGCAAGCAGAGGGAAGAGGCCAGGGTGGTCTCTTCCCTATGGCGTGCGGCGCGGCTCGTCGAAGCGGCGGAACCATCTGACGACATCTTCATCGCGTTCCAGCGCCCGACGGGGAGAGATATGATCCTCGCCGTAAAAAATCTTCAGCTCGTACTGCTTACCCAGCTTTTCGAAGGCCGACGCCAGCTGAATCGCATGGAGCGGAGAAACCTGCCGGTCTGATCCCCCGTTCATCAGAAGAACGGGCACGTTAATTTTCTCCGGCCATCGCATCGCCGATCTCGATTCGACAATCTCGGCCTCGTTGGCTGGGAAACCAGGCCAGATGCTAGGTGCGATGCGGCGCGCGGAGCTGTTTCCAGCGAGAAATGTTCCGAGGTCGGTGATCGCGCCCCACACGGCGATCGCTCGCGCCGGAAAATTGTGTTTTGCGGCAAGCAGGCACATGATGCCGCCGCGTGACTCGCCGTAAAGAAAAAGCCGCGATGGATCGGCGTACGGTATTTCTTTTATGACGTCGACGAGATTGATCAGATCGTGGACGTCGGCTCCTCCCATTTCGTCGTGTCCGCTCGCACCGCCGCTGCCTCGCAGCATCGGCGCCACGACGAGATAGCCTTCGCGAGCCAGCCCGTTGCCCATCATCAACACCTCAGGCGAAAAATCTTTGCGCACGTAGCTGCCTCGGTTGAAGACGACGACGGGAAGTTTTGTGCCTGTGGGTGGAGCAGCCGGCCGGTAAAGATAGGCGTATATGTCCAGGCTGTCGCTTCGATACGTGAGCCGCTCCATCACGAAGGCCTTGTCGCTCACGGCTCGCGCATATACAGCAGGGGTCGGCGCATAGCCCGCGATGCCCGGATAGGCGCCATATTCGGGGAATGTCACCGTCTGGACGGCGCGAATCGCTGACGTTGGTGGCATCTGCCGACCAAAGGCGAGCGATCCGCCCGCCCAGAGAGTAATAATCGAGAGAGGAATCAGCGAGATCGAGCGTGGGTGGTATCGCCGCATATCACTGATATACGGGCGCAGCCGGCAAGAAGGTGCAGTTAGAGAGTGGCCGTTACTTTCTCGAGCTCAAGAAGAACCTCGCGGCAAAGATGACCACGAACAGCGCCATCGCAGCCAGGATCAATTGCGTAATCGTCATAGAACCTCGCTATTGTGACCGAGGAGGCGCCGTGTCGCAGTAGCGCGATCCGGTGCAGGAGGTTTGCACGAACGTCTCGGCGAGGATCCGCCACACGCCGTCCTCCTTCCGCCATTTCGCGAAGTAGACTCCGCCTATGCGCGTCGTCTCGCCCTGAAGAGTCCATTCGCCCGACCATTGCCCGTTCTCTGCAGCGTGGGCCCAGACCGTATTCACGATAATCGACGTTGGTGTACGGACGAACAGCAGATTTGGACGGGCGGCGAACTGTTTCGCGAAGTCCTCGCGCTTGGCGTTGCGGCCGATGACTCGCAGGTTTGTTGACGACAGACCGACGTAGTCAATAGACCAGGTCGCTGCAATGGCGTCGAGATCGTGCGCGGCAAGGGCGCGATTCTGGCTCGCGCGCGCGGCACTGATGGCGGCCTCGTCGCCGCGCGGGTCCGCCTGGGCCGCGATCGATCGCATCGGAAGAAGTGCAGCACATACGGCCGCAGCACTTACGGCCGCCGCGGCCATTGATAGCCAGCTCCTTCGCGAACTGACGGTTTGCTTGAGCACCACTAAGGTTTCCATCCCAATGCGTTCATCATTATTCCAAACAGGTCTGTGTTGGCGAGGTATCCCCGCACGCGATCGGCGCCCGGGCCCTGCGCGGCGGCGAGCACTTCTTCGCCGGTGTGGCCGTTGTCCATCCGCACAGCAGGAATCCTGATGTCGCGTCGCTTTTCCTCGATCCTCTTCGCTTCCGCCTCGTCGAACCCTTCGAGCAGGGGCACGCCGGACTGGCCGCCGCGCACGCGGACATCGAACGAGTGATCCGCGGTGAAGAGCAGCAGCGTATCGCGATCCGCTGCCTGTGCCGTGCTTTCGATCACGCGATCGAGCGCCACCATGCGATCGAGACCGCGGCGCAACGAATCCGTATGGGTGTCCCACTCGACCATCAGGAAATAGCCCTTCGGATTCCTTGACAGCATCCGCAAAGCGATTTGCACGGCGTCCGCCAGATCGAAGTCCGCCGAATCGAGCAGCACAATCGCCCGGGTTGCGTTGGGTGCTACGTCGGCGAGCGAGGGCAGCAGCGGACGTCCTTTCTCGCCTCCCAGCACGTCGAGATTGACACCCGTCGCAGCGAGCGACTTGGCGATGGCCGGGCGCCCCGCACCGATCAGCACATCGACGCCGTCGCCCATGCGCGGCGTGAACACCTGCTGGAAGATCATGGCCATTGAGGCGCGATCGTTGGCCTTTGCATAGAGCGACGCCGGTGTTGCGCCGGTCACCGCATCGTTCGTGATAATCCCGGTCGAGAGTCCGCGCTCCTCCGCGTGCTCCAGAATGGTCTTCAGCGGCTCCCCATCGCGCGTACCGCGCTGACCCGATGCCGACTGCGCGATCACGCCGTTGTTGGTCCTGTGCCCGGTCACGATCGCGGTCATTCCCGCAGCCGAGTCGGTGACAAACCCTGAGGCGCTCGACGTGTCCGACAGGGCGATGTGCGGCATGCGCTGCACGAACAGCTTGCGCGCGGCGCCGTAACCGTGCAGGCTCGCGGCGTGGATGGTTGGGATTCCGCCCGCGTCGGCCAGGAACAGAATCACGTTCTTGGCACGGCTCTGCGCGGCGAACACGACTGGAACGCTGAACAGCAGGACTATCACGAGTCTAGACATCGAGGACTCCTTGCTGACATTGCTCGATTGTTCTATTGAACTACTCGCAGATTTTGTGGCGCACCGGGAGGTGAGCCGATGGGCAGGATCTTGCCGACGCTTCCAGATCCGCGCGCCAGATAGTAGAGGGCCCCATCCGGGCCAACTTTCAGATCGACTGGATATGAAATGGTTGTGGCAAACTGCGTCGCCGTGGCTGGGTTGTTGGGATCGATGGAGTAGATCCACCCTGAGCAGAATTCGGCGAAGAAGTATCTGCCGATGTACGAGGCTGGGAAAATCGGAACTGCAGGATTGTAGAACGCTCCGCCCGTGATGGCGCAGCCAGAGGGAGTGCTGCCGCTATGCCGATAGCTGTAGACCGGGTTCGTGAACAGCGGAAAAGTGGAACCGTTGAAGGGACCCTCGGTTGTCGGCCATCCCAGATTCCGTCCGGCCCGTGCGTCGTTGATCTCTTCCCAGGTGACTTCTCCGACGTCGTTGACATAGGTCAGGCCGGTTCCCAGTTGAACGCTGAAGGTAAACGGGTTGCGAAGTCCGAGTGCCCAGATGAGCCGGTTCTTTCCGGTCGCCGTACCGAGAAAAGGGTTGTCGCTAGGGATCTGTGCGGTAGAGTCCGGTACGGGGTTCATGCGGATGACCTTACCGAGCAGGTTGTTCAGTGTCTGCGCATTGCTCCCGACGGCGTTGTCGCCGTGGGCCGCATAAAGTTTTCCATCCACGCCGAAATGGAGCGCGCCGCCATTGTGGTTGGTCGCGCTCAGGTTATCGAAGTCGAGGATCACGACTTCACTCACGGCCGTGTTGGCAACGTCTCCGTTTGCCGTGAAGCGGCTGATGCGATTGTGAATGGAAGGCGTGGTGGCCGTGTAGAACAGATACACAAACTGATTGCTTGCGAAATTAGGATCGAAGGCGATGCCCAGGAGGCCGCGCTCGCCAGTTGAATTCACGGTCAAGCTGACGAAGGGCGTGGAGAGGAGCACCCCATTCTTGATGACCCGCAGTTGACCGCCTTGTTGCGCAAAAAGAGCCGGCCATCCGGCGCAAACTGCATGGCGGTGGCCGCGGAGAGGCCACTCACCACGTTGACGTCCTGGAACCCGCTGGGCAGACCGGTGGCCGCAAGCCCTGAGAGCGCAGGCCAGCAGGCGGCGATAAGCACGCCAAAGTAAGAGAGCCTTAAGCGCATGTGTAAGAGTCTAGCGCGCACGTGCCAGCCACGCCTGAATCGCGAGCACGGCCATCCAGAAGGCGATAATCAGGAGGCCACTCGTCTCCCGCGCTTCCTCGATCGTCGGGGACTGCATCTCCCACGACTGAAACATCTCCGAGAAGGCCACCTGGCCGTACGCGCCTCTCCCGACGTCGAGACCCCAGCCGAGCGCGACGAGCCCTACTATGACCACTGGCACAAGCGGGGCGCTCCTGCGGACGATGACCCACGCCGAGAGCACACCGGCCGCGCCGTAAATCATCATCCACGGGACGGGGTCGGGATCGTTGTACTGCACAGCGACGGCAAGGGCAAAGAGCGCCGTCATCACGGCGCTGATGAACTGGAACACCACGTCGCGCATGCTTTAGAACGAGGCGATCACACCCGCGCGCACCGCGCGTGGCGCACCCGGATACGCGTAGGGGACGGCCCGTCCACTGAAGTCCGCCAGCGTGAACCCGTACTCCTGGTACCGATCGTCGGTCAGGTTCAAGACATCAAGGAAGACCAGGTGGCGACCGAAGTGGCGCCTGACACGCATTTCGAGTGTGGAGGGCCCGTCAATGGAATACACGTTCTCATCGTCCAGGTATGCGCCTAACGTACGCCGGTAGCGAACGAGCGGGGCGAGGCCCCATGGCAGATCGAAGCCGGCCGACGCGGTGATGACGTGGCGAGGGACGTTCTTGAGTTGCCGATCCCCGTCAGGATCGGTGACGCGCACAAGGGCGTAGGTCATCGATGGCTGAATACCCTTCCAGGAGACTCCGCCGGCCTCGAGTTCGACCCCCATGTGATGGCTGCGTCCGATGTTCGCGTACGAGAAGGTTCGGACATCGAAGTCGATCTCGTCATCGACCTCCATACGATATACAAGCGCGCTCAACCGAAGGCGGGATCCACCCGAAACTCCCACCTCGACGTTCGTGGCATGCTGCGGCACGAGCCTTGGGTTGGAGATGGTGAAAGTGCCTCCCATGAAGTCGGGGAATGGCCGCGGATCAAACAACTGATCCAGCGTGGGCGCTTTGAAGGCCCTCGAGGCCTGGGCAAACAGCGACACCGAGTCGTTCTCGTTCAGAAGGAGCGTTGCCCCAACCCGCGGCGACCACGCCTTGTGGCTTCGCGATCCGGCGGACCCGGCGCCGAAGTCATCCGCGATACGATCCCAGCGCAATGACGCCGACAGCCGCAGCCGCGATGCCGGGTCCCATGCAGACGACATGAAGGCGCCCGTTCGCATCCTTCGTCCCGAGGCCTCGCCGCCCGGCGCTCCCTGCACGCCGGTGTCGCTGACCGCTCGATAGCTGGTGTCGAGGTGCTCACGCGACACATCCAGGCCGAATCGGACAGTTGCACTGCGCTTTGTGCCGCTGATCACCCGTTCGCTCTCACCGCTGCCGCCCAGAGCTGAAGTCGACAGGGCGCGGGCGCCACGGTCTCCAAGTCCTGGTGCCAGGAGAATCGTCCGCACGAGATCCTCGCTCCGCGCAGTGGTGTGAACACGCGCCCGATGTTGCCACCGCTCGCCCACGCCGCTCAACGCGAACGCGGTGGACAAGCTCCTGCGGTCGAGCCTGTCGAACCGAAAGAGAGAATCTGAGCCGAACGGATCGCGCAGTAGGGCGTCGGCGCTCAAAGCCCCGCTGTCATCGCGACCACGATCATTACCGGTTACGGTCAAGCTCCAAAGCGCTCCATGCGTCTGCCCATCCACGCTGCCACTCACGACGAAGTGCTTACCTGCCGAGTGCGCCGATGCGCCGTCGGTCCCGAGCGCCGCTCCCTTGACGACGAAGCCGAGCGAGGACGACCGACGACCGTAGAATCCGTCCGCCGTGAACGTGGCAAAGGAGCCGCCGCCAATGGTCAGAGCACCGCCGTTGGCGGGCCGATCGGTCAGAATCTGGATGACCCCGCCGATGGCAGAATCTCCGTACATCGATGCACCAGGTCCTCTGAGAGCCTCGATTCGGCGAACTGACGAGATCGGCACGAGAGACCAGTCGATCAAGCCCGACTCGGCGTCCGCGACAGGCACGCCGTCGACAAGCAAGAGCACGTACTCGGCCTCGCCGCCGCCAAAGAACCCGCGCGCCGAGACGATCGGCCGGACCGAGTACGGTTGTGCCTGCTGGAATTGGAAGCCGGGGAGAAACGCGCTGATCTCACTCAACTGCACCGCCGGCAGCGCTGCGAGCGATTCAGCCTCCAGGACAACGGTCGAGGCCGGCACCAGGTGACGTGGCGTTTCGCCTCGCTCCGGTGTGACCATGATTTCGGTTTTGAACCTCGGCATGCTCGGTGGGTTTCCCTGTGTGGTCTGAGCCTGCGGGTTGGACGTGACTGGAGCACCCAGAAGAGTTCCGGCGAAGACGCTAATGATGAGTCCTAACTTTCCGACCATGCTGATTCACCTGCTAGAGCGTCTTTTCGCAACTACCGAGCGGCCTGCTACATTCAGGTAGATAATGATAATCCGATGCTCGGACGAATCCTCGCTGTCTCCGCCACGTGCGTGTTGGTGCTGTGTACCCTTGACGCGCAACCCGGCCCGCTTCAGCTCTGGGTCACATCTGCGAACGACGCGAAGTACTACCAGAACATGGTGGAGCTCTACCGCCGGTCGGGGCACCCAAAGTTCCAGGCTGAGGTACATGCATACGGACACGCGGAGATGCCAGACAAGCTGGCTATTGCGATCAAGACAGGCGTGAACGCGCCCGATGTGGTGCATCTCGACGAGATCTTCTTCAGCCTCTATTTGAGCAGTGAGGTCCCGTTCGTGGATCTGACGACGCGGGTCCGTGCGGCCGGCCTCGACAAGAAGATCCTGCCTCAGAGGATGCACCTGTTCGAGTACGGCGGCCGCGTGTACGGTCTGCCGCAGTCGCTGAGCGGCATCGTGCTTTACTATCGAGACGATCTGTTCGGCGAGGCGAAAATCACGCCGGCGCAGATCGACACGTGGGAAAAATTCAGGGCAGTCGGGCGCACCGTCAAGTCGTCCGGTGGCCCCAGCCTCCTCTCGCTCGACTGGTCGTATTTCGAGATTCTGCTTCGCCAGCGCGGATACGACATCTTCGACAACGCCGGCAACCCAACCCTCGACTCGCCCGTCGCGGTGGAGACCCTGGAGTGGCTGGTGGCGATTGCCAAGGAGCGCGTGGGCCTGGTCCCCGACCGGGCAACAATCTTCGAGCCCACTTTTTTCGCCAGCGATGTGGCCAACAATGAAACGATGGCCGTCATTGGCGCCGACTGGTACGGCCTCGACATGATTCAGAACTTCGCCCCGAGCCTCAAAGGACGGTGGCGCGCGATGCCCCTGCCCGTGTGGACCGATCAAGTGTCGAAGGGGCGCGCCGCGACGTCGAGCTTCGCTGGTGAAGGCCTGTTGGTCTACAAAGGCAGCCAGCGTGTAGACGACGCATGGGGATTGATTCGATTCGTGATTGAGAACCAGGAAGCCAACGTTCAGAGGTACCTGCACGGCAACTCCCTCACCGCGTACCAGCCGGCGTGGTCCGATCCGCGGCTCCACAGGCCCGAGCCGTATTTCGGCGGACAACGAGTAGCTGAGCTGCTGATGAAGCTGGCCCCACAGGCGCCTACCGTGTACGCTTCACCCCACAAGGCCCACCTGGTGAGTCTTTGGCGCGAGAGGTACTGGTCCGCAGTCATGCGCGGCTCGATCGCTCCCCGAACCGCGTTGTCCGAGATGCAAGCTGAGCTGAAACGAGGCATGTAGCACGCACGACACGCCATGCGGCCTGCCTCAATTCCAACCATTTTTTCCGCGCGCGCGCCGTCTCCGACCCGAGTGCCCACTGGGCTGCTCCTGCCGTTTGTGCTCTGTGCCGCTTCGTTCTGGCTCTTTCCGGTCATCGACGGCTTCCTTCTCAGTCTCCAGTCCAACACACTATATGGTCCCAGCCACTATGTGGGCCTAGAGCATTACCGCGCGCTGCTGAAGGACCCACGGTTTCTTCTCGCGCTGACCAACACCATCGTCTACGCGGCTCTCACGGTGATGGTCGTCGTTCCATTGGCGTTAGCCATGGCTCTGTTGATGCGACGATGCTTCCCGCCCGCGAGCGCGGTCGTCCGGTTCTGTCTGCTGCTGCCCGGCGTGACGCCGCCTCTCGTGCTGGCGCTGCTGTTCGTGCTGGTGTTCAGCGGACGCTACGGCCTGCTGAACAGTCTCACGGGTTCTCTCGGGGCGCCGCCGGTTGACTGGATTCAGGATCCGCGCGCCATCAAGATCAGTCTTGTCATGCAGGCGACGTGGCGTTGGGCGGGCTTCATCGCGCTCTGCCTTCTTTCGGCGTTGGAAGGCATACCGCGCGAGTACTACGACATCGCGCGCGCCGAGGGTGCCAGTCCTCTTGCCACGTTCCGGTTCATCACGTTGCCGCTTCTTCGGCGAGTGCTGCTCTTTGCCACGGTCGTGCTGATTCTGGATGCGTTCGTGCTGTTCTCGGGAGCGTATGTCCTGCTTGGTGGATCGGGCGGTACTTCAGACGCGGGGCTCCTGCTGATCACGTACATCTATCAAACCGCGTTTCGGTACGGCCGGTTCGCATCGGCCGCTGCCATGGCCTACGTCTGCGTCCCGCTCCTCATCGCACTCATCGCGCCGATTCTGATCGGCGTTGGCTCCGGTCGCAGGACTTGAACGATGCGTGAGACAAGCGCTCGCAGGGTTGCCACAATCGGGTCGACCTTTACGCTGATCGGCCTCAGCATCGTGTTCATGTACCCCTTCGTGTGGATGTTCTTCGCCAGCTTCAAGACCAACCCTGAAATTATCCGCGCCGTGCCATTGCTGCCCGAGCGTTTCGATGGGGTTTACTATCGTGAGCTCCTCGGAGGGACCTGGACGCCGTTCCTGCGACAGTATTTGAACTCACTCATCGTCGCCTCGGCTCAAACGATCCTCGCCGTCTCGGTCAGCGCGATGGCCGGATTCGTGCTCGCAATGTACACGTTCAGGGGAGCGCGGATTGTCCTCCTGCTATTGGTCGCGATCGTGGTGGTTCCGGCTCCTGTGCTGGTGCTGCCGTTGTTCACCTGGTTCAATCACCTGCACTTGATCGACACGCTTGCCGCCGCCACGCTGCCCGGCACGGTTTCGAGCATCGGGCTGCTGTTTTTTATTCAGGCCTTCAGAGCGATCCCGAGGGAACTGCTCGATATCGCCCGGACGGAAGGCGCCTCGGAGTACAGGCTCTTTTGGATCCTTCTGCCGCTTGTGAGAAACACGATCCTGACCTTCGCGTTGATTCATTTCGTTTTAGCCTGGCAGGACCATCTCATACCGCTCGTCATGCTGAGCTCACAGAACAGCCTGACCGTGCCGATCGCCCTGAGCAGCCTCTATGGAAGTGCCCGCGTGCCATACGCGCTGCTCATGGTGGGCGGACTGATGACGATCATTCCTCCGGCGCTCTTCTACGTTCTGGTGCAGCGGCACCTCAGGACTTCCTTATCCCGGTTGATGGGAACTGCCTCTGGTTCCGGAGCCTGACGCGTATGCCCGAGCTGTCGCTTCAAGCTGTTTCGAAGGTCTACGGTGGTTCCGTGGTGGCGCTGGATCGAGTGGATCTGGAGCTCTCTGGCCCGCAACTCCTGGGTGTCGTGGGGCCGTCCGGCTCTGGCAAGACGACCTTGTTACGGGTGATTGCCGGGCTCGAGACGCTCTCGTCGGGACATGTCGTCCTGGACGGCCAGATAATGGACGACCGGCCTCCGAAAGATCGAGACGTCGCCCTGATGTTTCAGGAGCGCACGCTGTTTCCACACATGACGGTCGCCGAAAACCTCGGGTTCGGGCTCAGGCTGCGGCGAGTAGACCATCGGGATGCATCCAGGCGGATCGCCGAATCGGCAGCCGCGTTGGGGTTGGCAGAGTTGCTCGGGCGGTACCCTGACCAGCTGTCGGGCGGCGAACGGCAGCGCGTGGCGCTAGGGCGAGCCGTGGTGCGGCAGCCCCGCCTCTTGCTGCTGGATGAGCCGCTCTCGAGTGTGGACGCGCAACTTCGTGCCCAGTTGCGAGTTGACATCCGCCGCACTTGCAAGACCCTGGGTGGGATTGTGATTCTGGTGACCCACGATCAAATGGAAGTTATGGCCATCGCGGACCAAATCGCCGTCATGAGGCGCGGACGGATTGAACAGATTGGCGATCCCGAGTCGCTCTACGAGCGCCCCGCGAACGGCTTCGTTGCCGAGTTCATCGGGTTTCACGGCATGAACCTGTTCGACGGATGCCTCCAGCGGGCTGGTCAGGACATCCAGTTCGTCCACTCGGAGTTCACCGTCACCGTGCCTGAAGCGTGGCACGCCAGTGTGGCCCGCAGCCCCTCACGAAATGTGACCTTGGGCGTAAGGCCAGAGGGTCTAACGCCCCGGTCCCCGACGGAGGCAGACAGAGGGCAATCGATTCGCGCGGCCGTCGAGATGATCGAACGAATCGGGCCGCAGGTCTTCGTGCATTTCAGCGTGAACGGCCAGAGTTGCGCAGCGGTCGCCGATGGACGAGTCGTGCCGAAGCCCGGGGAGCTTCTCACTTTCCAGATCGATCCAGCGTCGGTGCGTTTCTTCGATGCGGGGAAAGGAACGGCGCTGTACACGAACGTAAATGGACCCGGACTATCGCTAGTAGGGGTAACCTTTGAGCCTTGGTGTCCTGGGCTTCCACTCAGGTAGGGAAGCGTATCTATCCCCGATTGGCATTTTCACCTTCGGCAGGCTCTGAGCGTCGAGTATCTGGTCCTCCGGGATGACATCGTTTATATAGAGCAGAAAAGCCGTCAACGCGTACACCTCATCGGCCGTTAGCGTCCCCTCACGATTGAGAGGCATAGCGCGATTGATGTAATCCCAAACCGTCGTCGCGAACGGCGAGCGAAGCGGCAGGATTCGTCCACGTGCCCAGAGCTCAACATCCGGGCCAGCTTTGCTTTTCAAAATGGGCGAACTGCCCCCGATGCCCGTGGCCCCGTGGCACCCCGCGCACTTCGCACGATAAATCTGTGCGCCCTCCTTGACAGTTCCTCGCCCCGGCGGCAGTTCCTCTCCGGTAGGACCGATGGAGATATCCCACGCGCGGATTTCCTCTGCGCTCGGCGTGCGTCCCACCCCATAAGTAGGCGACTGCGCCAGCGCGCAGACTCCCGTGAGCCCCACAAAGAGGAGAACCCTAAGCGTTCCCATTGTGGACGCTCCCGTCGCTGGCGATCTTCCACGGCTGAATGGTGTTATCCAGCCCCGGCACGCTATACGTGGGAGTTAGCGGCACGTTCCAGTACTTGGCGACCTGCGCTCGCGATGGTTGAACCTGACCGATCTCGTCCGTGCAGCGCGACAGGAGCTCGGTCTCATTTCCGTCCCAGTTCCACTGATACGTGAATCGCGCATGCGCCATGCGCTGCGCCGTCCCCTTGATCTCGGCATTGTTCCAGCGCCGGCCACCGTCGGTGGACACTTCCACCTTGCGAATGGCTCCGCCACCGGACCAGGCCAGGCCTCTGATCTCGTAGAATCCGCGGCCAGCCAGCTGATGTCCCCCGGAAGGGAACGTGATGACCGATTTAGGGCCGATCTGATATTCCAATGCAGCGACTTTCGGGTCGCGATCGAGATGCCCGTAGTCGTTGTAGTTCATGTAGTACCGGTCCACCACTTTGATTCGCCGCAGATACTTGGTGTGGAAGATTCCCTCGAAGCCGGGGACCATCAGCCGCAGCGGAAAGCCTTGCTGGGGCCGCAGGTCCTCACCGTTCATGCCGTAAGCCACCAGACAGTCGTCCATCGCCTTGGCGATCGGCATGCTTGACGCGCCCTTCACTTCCTCCGACCCTTCTGCGACGAACCAGGATGCCCCACTTTTCAGACCGCACTCCTTGAGCAACACCGAGAGGAGCACGCCGGTCCATTCGGCGCAACTGGTCATACCGTGCGTTTCCTGAACCGTCGTCGCCCTTCGCGATGTCCGATTTCCCGCACACTCGATGAAATGAAGGCGGGTCACGGAAGGGAGGCGCTTCAAATCCTCCATGCTGAAGGAGAGCGGACGGTCCACCAATCCGTGGATCAGGAGACGATGCGTCCGGGGATCGATCTCTGGGATATAGGAACCACGCGTTGTCCCGACGAAGTGGAGCGAGGATGGTGTGATCACTCCCACCGAATCCTGAAGCGGCGTCGCCACATGAAAGACAAGCCCGAACGCATCGGGCGAAGGCCTACCGCCGTGGGCGATGCGTACCGAGTTGACGAAACGCGAGCGGTCGCCGTAGGCGATCTGATCCTTGTCGCCCTTGATCATTGGTGGGGATGGTGGTGTTTGGCCGATCGCGGGTGTCGTGGCTCCCAAGGTGAAACCACCGGCCAACGCGGCGCCGCTTTTCAGGAATTGCCGTCGAGCAGGTCGTTTCGAGTCCATGGGTTCTCTCCTATCAGATGAGCCTGCCTGGAGATCGCTTCGACGCTAGCGGCAGTATACGCTCGTCGCGTAGCTTGTTGCGAGCGGTGAGGTCCGCCTACGCGCTTCGCGCTCCGGCGAAACTACGCCACGCCTGAAATAGAGCCGATCTCAAGGCCGACGCGCACCGGCGTGACGAGCCAATCGAACGATTCGACGTCGCGCGCTGCCCCGTCGGATGCCGTTGCGGTAATCCTAAACAGTCCGCTAGCGCTAACGACGCCAGAGATCGTGCCGGTGCTGGGATCCACCCTCGGCGATGGTGGAAGACCGGTCGCCAGGTAAGTGAGCGGATCACCATTCGGGTCGCTTGCGACCAGCTGAAGAGACACATCGTGCCTCGTATCCGGAAGAATCGTACGCTCTGACGACGAAGTAATACGTCGAGCCGGGGATTGGATCGACCTGATGAGCGGTGGCATTTCCGACGTCGGCGCTGAACGTATATCCGTCGTCGGTGCGCCCGCCCCAGGCGTTCAACGCGATAACTTCTCCGTGCGCTGGACCGGTCAGATCCAAGTGCCCGTTACAGGCACTTGCAGATTCGCGACCACCGCTGCGAACGACGCCGCTGTTGCAGACTCGCCCGACGCGCGTAATGAAGTTCACGCGCGTCGGATGCCAACCAGCTGACCAATTGCGCGTGAGTTCAACGAGAAGGACGCTTGTGCCCTAGGCCCACTTAAGTCTTCTGGGAAGAAGACTCCTGAGCCGAGGTATATACGACTAGTCCTTCATTTTCCGTGTTTTCTTAAGGCACTCTGATTGCAAACGACCCCGTGCGGACGTGAGCATGGCGCCGGTCCTCCGGCATTCGAAGGCTCCGCGTCTAGGGGCGTGTAGCACCATTGCAAAATCACACGCCCCCCGTTCGCCCAATTCCTCGTCAACTGCAAACGCCATGCATTATGAAGCTCATCATCGTGCTGCGCGCGAAGCTCGGCACGTACGAGCGGCTCCGCGATCAATTTTTTGATGATCGGAACGTGCAGGTGATCCTCGAACGACGGCAGTTAAATCGCGAACGTCGCAGCGCGACCGAGTCTATCGACCACCCTACGAACGTCGTCGCCTGAACAAGCCGTTTGACGGGCGCGATTTTATCGTCGTGTACAACACGAACGCGCATCACACCTGAACCAGTCACGGAAGTGACCCCTCAGTGCTGCGCTCTGGGATCGACGTTGATCGCCAGGAACCGCTTGAACTTCACGGGCGTGCCGTCTTTCAGCGCCGGCTCATACCGCCACTTTTGCGTCGCCCTAATCAGCTCGATATCGTAGGGCGGCCACACAGGCTCTGCCATCGTCGCGGTCTCGACCACACCGGTCTCGTCGATGAGGAGCTCGAGCGTGCCGGAGAGCGCGCGTAACGGCATGTTCCTCGCAAGCGACCAGCGTGGAATGGCCTGCGTCAGAACGACGGGTGGCGTCACATCCTTGTCAGCCAAGCTGTAGAACGCCCGGGACACCTTCGCCGCGACGGCGGCAGGCGCCGCTACGGCCGGGGGCGGAGACGCGATCGCCGCCGCCTTGACCTCCGCCAGCGCCAGGAATCCATCTACCAGCTCTTTCAAATCTCCGAGGGTCGCGGCCTGAGACTCGGCGTCGGCATCCGCAATCACCTGCAGCGCCTGCTTGAAGCCAGCGGCCGCCGCCGCGTATTTCTTCTCCTCGAACTCGCTTCTCGCCTGTGAGTAGAGCTGCCGCGCCGCCGCCGGGAGTGCCTTCTTCCGAACTTCGCGAAACAGCGCGACGACACGCGGCGAGTAGTCCGTTTCGCTCAGCACCAGCAGCGGTTTGCGCGTCACGATTGCAGCGAGCGCCTGTTCGGCATCGCGGACACGGCCCATGGCGAGAAGGCACAGCGCACGATAGGTATCCACGACGTCTGCGAGTTCCGTCGTTTCGATGCTGCTCAATTCCGACAATGCCGCTTCATACGAAGCCGACTCGTACAAGGATTTCGCCGAGGCGAGCATTTCCGGATTCGCATGGGCGTGCGACGAGGCCCAGAGAACCATCACCGCGGCGGCACCAAACAAGGAAACAGTTGGTTTTTTCATTTTCTCAGATCAATTCCAATGCGGGTCGGAGTTTGAGCCTTGACTGTCACGCTCTGGCGGCGCTCACCAAGCTGCGGATGGCGGAAGGTGAGCTCATGTGGGCCAACCGGCACCGTCCACTCTCCAAGCGGCGTTGTCCCGACGGCCACGCCATCGAGAGACACGTCAGCCCAGGGAACGGCGTTCACCGAGAGCCGGCCAGACGGCAGAGCGATCGCGAGATTTACCGTCTTGCCTGCGGCAATCTGCACTGTCCGGTCGACCGAGACCTCGAGACCCGCGTTCGCGAATTGGATGCGATGAGAGCCTACGGGCAACATCACCCGCTCCATCCTCGTGCTGCCAAGGATGCGGCCGTCCTGCAATATCTCCAAATCGATCGGCGTCCGGACGCTGAGCCAGCCGCCCGCGGCATTGGCGGTGCCTGGCGCTGTCGAAACTACGAGGGTGGCCGTGGCTCCGCGCGTCACGTTCACGGTTCTGCTTATGGTGTTGTCACCCGCCGAAACAGTCACGCGATGTTGGCCGGGCGGAACGTCAGCGACCACCACGGGGGTCGTTCCCTTCGGAATGCCGTCGAGCGTGACTTGCGCGCCAGGCGGGTCTGAACCGATTTCGAGCCGTCCGCCCAGAGTGACCGGTGCCGCTGCGAACTCCACATACTGGGAGACGACACTGCCCGGCTCGATAGTGATCGGCAGTTGCCTCGACACGGCGCCGCTGGTTATCTGGACGCTGTGTGCTCCCACAGGGAGCGACACACGGAGCGGCGTGACGCCTCGCGGCGTACCGTCAATCGCAATCGACGCGCCTTCCGGAACGGAATTGAACACGGCAGTGCCTTCGGCGACGGCGGCGGGGTTCAGCCGCTCAGCCCGCGCCGGGGTGACCGCCCATGCCTGCCAGGCGAACCATGCACCGCCCAGACCCACGCACACACCAAGCACAACGACTGGAAGCACGCGCATTGCGAGACGCTTTCTCGCGGAAGCAATGTTCTCGGGAGTTGCCGCCGTTGGGCTGTGATGCGCTGCGATGTCACTCTCGGGCCTGAACGACGCACTCCAGTCGTCGACGGGTTCCTTTGCGTCTTTGACGATAAACGGTTGCGCTTTGATGTGGGCCGAGCTGTTGTGTTTCATGTTTTGGAGGGAAATCCACCCGATCTGTGGCCAATGTCGTGCCAGATTTTAAGAATTACGTTTCTCGCTAAAACGCCAAACGGTCCATAAAAGACATCCGCAGTGAAGACTTTCTTCCGTAGCTGCGGCGATACCGTCCATCCTTAACTACCCGCAGAAGTCCCTCGCCGTGACGGTTCGGGCCGCGCCAAGGCGCACGCTGAAACCCGGATGAACGCCGTTCAGCGCGAGCGAAGCGAGAGTTGATGAGCGGCATGTGGAACCAGCGGGTCGAGACCGAACCCCGGTTTCGTTTTGGACAGTCCGGACGGCCATTGGGCCTCATGATCCCCTGCGGGTCCTCACCTCAAGTCTCAGCCACGCAAGGGTTTCGACAGACATGAGTTTCACCCAAAGCCGTGGCGTCGTTCTTGAGCTTTCTTCGAATCTTGATGCTCACCGCTTTCACGGCTTTTCCACGCATCCGGGTCGTCAGGCTCGCCGTCGCCACGACGCTCGGACTGACATGTGCGACCGCGGCGGTGGCGCAGGAAGGCCCTCCAGTTCCACTCGTTGAACGCGCACGCGGCGCGGAGCAGATCATCCTCGGACGGGTGGCGTCGGTCAGCCCGCAGTGGCACGTCAATGACTTCGGGGATCGCCTAATCGTGTCCGTCGTCCGCGTGGCCGTCGATGAGACGCTCAAGGGCGACTCGCAGAACACCGTCGACATCGAGGTCGACGGCGGGACCATTGGAAGTCTGACGCTCCACGTCTCGGATCAGCAATCGTTCGCACCGGGAGATCGAGCGGTCTTCTACCTTGCACGCAGCCGGCGCGGCGCGATGGTGCCCCACCTGCGCGGACAGGGGACGCTCAAGCTCGACCGGACCAGCCGCGTGCCCAACAGCAGCCTCACTCTCGATGAGATCCGTCGCTCGGTCGCGGCCGCGCGAGCGCAGCCATGATTACGAAGCGGACGCGGCTGTCTGTCTGTTTGTACCTGCTGGGGGCCACACTCGCGATTGTGGTCGCCGGAACGCGTGAGACTAATGGGTACGTAACGAGCGGTCCCACCTGGGCGCCTGGCCCTGTTCTGTACCGTGTCAACACGACCAATCTGGACTTGCCTGATGCGGTTATTCCATCCGCTCTCGCCGTGGGCGCGGACGCATGGACCACACAGACCCACGCCTCGTTCCATTTTCAGTACGCCGGAACCAGCACGGTGACCACGAATACGTACGATGGAGTGAACGTCGTGATGTTCGCAACGCATCGAGCGGTTCGGCCATTGCCACAGCCTATTGGTGGTCGAGCGGTTCCCGCATCATCGACGCCGACATCGTTTTCTGGGACGGTGCTTTCAAATTTTTTACGGGATCGACGGAATGTGCCAACGGCTTCTACATCGCGGACATCGCGGCGCACGAATTCGGCCACGTGCTCGGCCTTGGCCATTCGACCGTTGCGGGCGCAACGATGTATCCGTCCGTGTCTTCGTGCGCGACGGGGAATCGCACGCTCGCCCCGGATGACATCGCGGGCGTCGAAGCTCTCTATCCGCCCGCGTCGAACCCCCTTCCATTGGCGCCGACAGGCTTCCGCATCGTTTCCTGAGGGACGGTTTCAATTCCTCCTATAGCTGGTGCGCCATCCTGATCCGCGCAGCTCGCTCTGAACCTTGCTCGCGCCTCGCGCGAGTTCGGCCGCATCCTGAAACCGTTCGAGCTCGCGACGACCGTTCGAATGGATCAGCCGCAGCTCGAAGCCCTCGCCTCGCTCGTCACGCCGAATCTCGTACAGAATGCGGTCCGCTGAGTCGCCGGAGAACCAAATCATCGATGACCGATTTATCGGGTGCGTCCGGCGTGGTGTTTACAGATATGTGACCGACTCAACGCGTCGGCCTGTTGTTTCTGTGCCGCGTTTGGCCGTTTCACGTAATCGTGTGAAATGAGTCTTGTTATCGCCGGTGGTATGGCCAGCGTCCAGGGCCAGATCGATTCGACGTCGTTCCGCTCGAGCTACAGGTGCACTTTTCCGTCAGGTGTTCTTTTTGGGTGATCAGCGTGCCTCGGCGGCGCAACCTGACCGAGAAATTGCGATCGGTGAAAATCTCGTAAGTCGTTGGCAGGGAAGTGGTGAGCCGCCTCGGAATCGAACCGAGAACCCGCAGATTAAGAGTCTGCTGCTCTGCCAATTGAGCTAGCGGCCCACACGGAAAGTCTAAAGTAAAAAGTGGAAAGTAGAAAGGAACCACTTTCGATGATCGGTTAAGTGCGCCCGACAGGATTCGAACCTGTGGCCTACAGCTCCGGAGGCTGTCGCTCTATCCAGCTGAGCTACGGGCGCATACGGAAGTAGAAAGTTGATCCCACTTTATACTTTCCACTTTCCACTTTCCACTTCCTACTTTCTTTTGGTGCGCCCGGCAGGACTCGAACCTGCGGCCTACTGGTTCGAAGCCAGTCGCTCTATCCAACTGAGCTACGGGCGCGCACTCGGACCAAAAATCATAGCATGAGGCAGGCCCGCCTTAGGACGAAGTTCGACCCCGCCGATCTCGATCGATCGGCAGGGTCATATCAGCAGCAGAACTTCAGCGATTGAATCTGAGCGAAATGGCCAGCGCCATGTCGCGTCGGCGCTCGACATTTGCGCTCGTTCCAAACGCGGCCACATCGATGCCGAACCCTCGCGTCAGGCCGATGCCCGCGCCCATCGACGGGTGCCATCGATCGCGCGAATGACGAGCGCCGCCGCGCAACTCGAATCTGTCGAGCCGGTATTCGAATCCGCCGCGGAAATTGTGCCCCTGGAAGCCGTGCGCGTACTCAGAGACCGCCGACCAGCTGTCGCCGTGGTACGAGGCGTCTGCCGAGTACACGGTCGGCAGTGTCACGCGTCGCGTTCCCACTGGACCGGTGAGATCGGTATCGACGAAGTCGCCGCCATCGAAAATGCTGGTGAGCACAAAGCTCTGGCGCTCGAACTCGCTCCAGTCGATCCGATTCGCCACGCCACTTGCACCGAAACCGAAATCCCAGCGATCGATGGCGACTGCGGCGCCGAAGTCGAGCGCGAATCCCCGTCCCTGGCTCGAGGAGACTCTGTCGATGTCGATCGGAACCGTCGTCGGTCGAATGGTGAGCAGGCCGGCCGAATCCGTATCGAGCCTGACGTTGAGATCGAAGTCGTCATATCGGAATCCCCGCAGGTAGTGATAGTTGGCAGAGACGTAAATGCCATTACGGCTGCCGGTTGCTACCTCTCCCAGCGCGAACTTTGCGCGATATCCGCCCGTCACCGCCAGGGCAAACTGCTGTGCGGTGCTGTTGCTGATGCGAAAAGTGCCATCGGACACATACCGGTCCACGTCGGCGTTCAGGATCTCGACGAGAGCTGGATCCAGCGTCGCTTCGTTCCGCACTCCGAAATACGGGCCCGCGCCCGCGTAGACGCCCTGAAAGAAGCCATCCTTCGATCCCCTGACGACAAACGTCTTGCCCCAGTTTGGCGACGCCAGCCCTTCGGAGACCATCGACGTTGGCAATGTGAATCCTCTGTACTTGTTCAAATCCCGGCTAATCCCGGCGTTGACGAGGTCGGCGACGAACGTAGAGCCGGCGTTCGTTGAGTTGCGTCCGATCGTGTAGTGAAGAGGGCTCGCCGCGTATTCCATGGCGCGTACCGGATCGAATCGATCGCCGCCGGGTTTGAAGACGTCGAGGTCGCTCAGCAATGGAATAAGGCCAAGCGGCAACACGATCGACCGGTAGCGGCGTTGTTCCTCCACCATGCCCGAGGCGACGTTTTCTGTGGTTCCGATGCCTCCGAGCGCGACGCGGCGCGCATCGAAGCTCCAATTCTGGGCCGCGGCCGGCGAGGTCCACAGCCCCGCGATTGCGCAGAACATGAACGCGCGCAGCCAGTTCCTACGTGTGCATGCAACAGTCATACGTCTCCTTGTCGGTTTACGAGCGGTAATGAGTACCGCCACGTCGACGTATGAAACGTGTGCGTGCGATAAACCGAACTCCTGGAGGATTGATATCATTAGCACCACATGGCGACGATTCTTCAGAATGTGCCCGCCGGCCAGAAAGTCGGCATCGCATTTTCCGGCGGCCTCGACACGAGCGCGGCCCTGCACTGGATGCGCGGCAAGGGCGCGATTCCCTACGCCTATACCGCCAACCTCGGACAGCCCGACGAGAAGGACTACGACGAAATCCCGCGGCGCGCGCTGCAGTACGGCGCCGAAAAGGCGCGGCTCATCGACTGCCGCCGGCAGCTGGTCAACGAAGGCATCGCCGCGCTGCAGGCCGGCGCGTTTCACATCACGACGGCCGGCGTGCCGTACTTCAACACCACGCCCATCGGTCGAGCCGTCACCGGCACGATGCTCGTCGTCGCGATGAAAGAAGACGACGTGCACATCTGGGGCGATGGCAGCACGTTCAAGGGAAACGACATCGAACGGTTCTATCGCTACGGGCTGCTCGCAAATCCGAGCTTGCGCATCTATAAACCGTGGCTCGACCAGACGTTCATCGACGAGCTCGGCGGCCGCAAGGAAATGTCCGAGTACATGCAGCGCGCGGGCCTGGCGTACCACATGAGCGTGGAGAAGGCATACTCGACAGACTCGAACATCCTCGGCGCGACCCACGAAGCGAAAGATCTCGAGCAGCTTTCGAGCGGCATGAAGATCGTCGAGCCGCTCATGGGCGTGGCGTTCTGGCGCGAAGACGTCGCCGTGACGCCGGAGACCGTCACGGTCCGTTTCGACGAAGGGCGGCCCGTCGCGCTGAACGGGACGTCGTTCGAGCATGGCGTCGATCTCATGCTCGAAGCGAATCGCATCGGCGGACGCCACGGCCTCGGCATGAGCGATCAGATCGAGAATCGCATCATCGAGGCGAAGAGCCGCGGCATCTACGAAGCGCCAGGCATGGCCCTGCTGTTCATCGCGTACGAGCGGCTCGTCACCGGCATTCACAACGAAGACACGATCGAGCAGTATCGCGACAACGGACGGCGCCTCGGCAGGCTGTTGTACCAGGGACGCTGGTTCGATCCGCAGGCGATGATGCTGCGCGAAACGGCGCAGCGGTGGGTGGCGCGCGCGGTCACCGGCGAAGTCACACTCGAGCTGCGGCGCGGCAACGACTATTCGCTCGTCGACACGACGAGCCCGAACCTCACCTACAAGCCCGAACGACTCACGATGGAGAAAGGTGAGTCGACGTTCTCACCGCAAGATCGCATCGGGCAGCTGACGATGCGCAATCTCGACATCACTGACACGCGCGACAAGCTACTGACCTACGTCAAAACGGGACTCCTCGCGCCGTCGCTTGGCGCGGAGCTGCCCAAGCTGTCGGACGGATCTGACGAGGAGTAGATCGTTGAACACCGTTCTGGATCGCGCTTTGCAGCCGCGACGCATAGGAGTGTGTCGGTGGTTGAACAGCCGGGGAGCGGAACGGGCCATCTACGCTCGGGACAGCGCGATTTGGGTCTCGCGCAGTACGAAATCCATGTCGGGATGCCGAACAAACCAGGCACCGTTGTCGAACTGGAGTCACCGCCAGTTGCGCAAAACGGCGAAATTCTCGAGCTCGTCCTCGAAGACGGGTCCGTGCTGCAGCTTCAGGTGTGCGGCGTATCTCCGTATTGCCGCGTCATCGGCGGACGCCTGACGCGCGAGCGGCGCGCCGAACAGGACACGTCGGTGTCCTCGGACATGGACCATGCCCGGCGCCGCTCCGACCGCAACTTCCTGGCGATCCATCATCCCTGCCCACGCTGCATGGCGAGTGAGGTGCTCGTCACACACCGTGGTGTCATGTTGACCACACTTTTCTGCACTGCGTGCCGTCATGGTTGGGGCGAGCATCCGTCGGTCGTCGCGGCCGCGACGCGGATGGACCGCCGCACGATTGCGCGTCCCGAATCGTCCGAGCGCCGCAGTCCCGATCGCCTGCCGACGCCGTCGTGCTCGTATTGCTCGACCGACGCGTATGTGCACAGCATTCGCCGCACGTCCGACGAGGTGTATTTCGCCTGCGATGGATGCGAGGCGATGTGGGCTCTTCCGCGTCCCCGACCGAACACGCATCATCGCCCGCTCGAAGCGCGGTAACATCCTCTTCGTGTCGGATAATCCGTTGAGTGCCCCGTGGGCGGGCCCGTACGGCGGCGTGCCGCCGTGGGACCGCATGGCCCCCGAGCATTTTCCCGGCGCCTTCGCCGCGGCCATCGCAGAGCAGCGCAGCGAAATCGACGCCATCGCGGCGAACACCGAAGCGCCGACCTTCGACAACACGATCGCCGCGATGGAGCGCGCGGGCCGCATGCTCGATCGCCTCGAGCGCATGTTCAGCGTGGCGCGCGAGAGCGTCACGAATCCGTCGTATCAGGCACTCGAGCGCGAGTGGCAGCCAAAGCTCGCCGCCTCCGCTGACGAGCTGCTGTTCAACGAAGGACTCTTCAAACGAATTGAAGCCGTGTACGAAGCGCTGCCGGGTTCGCGTCTCGAACCCGACCAGGTACGGCTCGTCACGCGCATGTACGAGCACTTCGTGCGCCGTGGCGCCAGGTTGAATGCCGCCGGGAAACAGCGGCTGTCGGAGATCAACCAGGAACTGGCGGCGCGGTTCGCGGAGTTCCGCGCCAAGGTGCTGGCAGACGAGAACACGTCGACACCGGTTGACGGCGGCCGAGTGATCGTGAATACGCGATCGAGCGTCGATCCGTTCCTGACCCTGTCGGCGCGCCGCGACCTTCGCGAGATCGTGTGGAGGAAATTCAAGAGCCGCGGCGACAATGGCGACGCGAACGACACCAACGTGACGATCGCCGCCATCGTCAGGCTGCGTGCCGAGCGCGCGAGGCTGCTCGGATTCCCGAGCCACGCGCACTGGCGCATGGCCGATACGATGGCGGCAGATCCGCAAACGGCGCAGACGTTTCTTCTGCGCGTGTGGCCCGCTGTCGTCGCCCGCGTGAAGTCCGAAGTCGCCGAGATGCAGGCGATGGCCAACCGTGAGGACTCACCGATCACGATCGAGCCTTGGGATCTCCTCTATTTCGCGGAGAAGCTGCGCAAAGCGAAATACGATGTCGACGAAGCGGCAATCAAGCCGTACTTCGAGCTCGACAACATGGTGGCGGCGGCGCTGTGGTCGGCCGAACGGCGGTTCGGGATTGCGTTCAAGGAGATCACCGGCACCGTCCCGGTGTTTCACCCGGACGTGCGCGTGTGGGAAGTCGTCGACAAGGACAGCGGCGCGCACCGCGCGCTCTTTTATCTCGACAACTTCGCGAGAGCGGGAAAGCGATCTGGCGCGTGGGCATCGAGCCATCGCACGCAGCACACGATGGACGGTCCGGTGACCGCGATTTCGTCGAACAACAACAACTTCGTCAAGGGCGCGCCACAAGAGCCGGTGCTGATTTCACTGGCCGACGCGCGCACGCTCTTTCACGAGTTCGGCCATGCGCTGCACTCGATGCTGCAGAACGTCAGATACCGCGGTCTTGCGATCACCCCACGCGACTACGTCGAGCTGCCGTCGCAGCTGAACGAACGCTGGCTTCTGAGCCGCGACGTGCTCGACCGTTTCGCGCGGCACTACCAGACCGATCAGCCGATGCCGCAGTCGCTGGTCGAGAAGATCGAGAGAGCGAGCAAATTCAACCAGGGCATCGCGACGCTCGAATACTTGTCGGCCGCGATTGTGGACATGGATCTGCACATGCGTCCCGACGGCGTGGATGACATCTCGACGTTCGAGGACGAGGCGCTCGCGCGCGTCGGTCCAGGCGAGCCACCCCAGCGCGGCTGCCGCGCTGGGGGCCCGGCGGCATGCCGCGCGAAGTGGTGTTGCGCCATCGGCTGCCGCACTTCGATCATCTGTTCGGCAACGACTGCGTACTCGGCCGGCTATTACAGCTACCTCTGGTCGGATGTGATGGCCGCCGATGCGTGGCAGGCGTTCGTCGAGGCCGGTGGGCCGTGGGATGCGGACGCCAACGACCGGCTTCGCAGGCATATCCTGTCGGACGGCAACTCGATCGATCGGGCCGAAGCGTACCGGCGATTCCGCGGCCGCGATCCGGACATCCAGGCCCTGCTCGACGCGCGCGGCCTGGCCACCGTTGAGCCCGTTGAGACCGCTGATAATTGACGCGCACGTCGCGGATGTGCGCGACGCGCTCGCGCGACGCCGTGCGGTCGTGCTGTCTGCGTCGCCAGGCGCAGGCAAGACCACGCGCATTCCACCTGCGCTCGTCGACGCCGGGCCTGTCATTCTCCTGCAGCCGCGCCGTGTAGCGGCGCGCGCCGTTGCGCGGCGTATCGCCGAAGAACGCGAGTGGACGCTCGGCCGCGAAGTGGGCTGGCAGATTCGATTCGACAAGCATTTCACACGAGAGACGCGCCTGCTCGTCGTGACCGAAGGCATCCTGACGGCGCGCCTTCAGCAGGATCCGCTGCTCTCGGATTTCGCGACCATCGTGCTCGACGAGTTTCACGAGCGAAGCGTTCATGCCGATCTCGGGCTTGCGCTGGCGCGGCAGGCATGGCTCGCGCGAGACGATCTGCGCATCGTCGTGATGTCGGCGACGCTCGATGTCCACTCGGTCTCGCGCTTTCTCGGCGATGCGCCAGTTGTCAGCGTGCCAGGCGCCCTCCATCCGCTCACGATCGAGCACGCCGAAGGGGAGTCGATCGGTGAAGCGGTTCGCCATGTACTGCCGAGAACCGGCGGACAGGTGCTCTGCTTTCTGCCAGGCGCCCGCGAAATTGAACGGGCCCGGGCCGATCTCATTCCCGTGCCGCACGATGTCGAGATCGTTCCCTTGCATGGATCGCTCGATAGTGATGCGCAGGACGCCGCCATCCGCGCCGTCGATCGGCGACGCATCATCCTGGCCACGAACATCGCGGAAACATCGCTGACGGTGCCCGGAGTGTCGGCCGTAATCGATACAGGACAAGTGAAGGTGGCCCGCTACGACGCGGACCGCGGCGTCGACAGCCTTACGCTCGAGCGCATCACGTTGGACTCGGCGGATCAGCGAGCGGGCCGTGCCGCGCGATTAGGGCCCGGCCTCGTTCGTCGGTTGTGGGCCGCGCGCGATCGGCTGCGCGCGCACCGCGAACCGGAAATTGCGAGGGTCGATCTCGCCGCGCCCGTCCTCGACCTGCTCGCATGGGGTGCGGATCCGCTGTCGTTCGAATGGTTTGAAATGCCGTCTACCGATCGTATTCACGCGGCGCTGCGCTTGCTGAACCGCCTGGATGCGATCGATGGCGAAGGCACCGGCGCGCGTATCACGGCCATCGGCCGTCAATTGCAGCGCGTTCCTCTCCATCCTCGCCTTGCGCGGATTCTGCTCGATGGGCGCGGAGCCGCCGAAGCAGCGGAATGGTGCGCGACGCTTTCAGAGGGTGCGAGAGGTGCGTCGGCGCGCGAGGTGCGTTAGGTGCGGAGCTTCAGCGAATTGCGAGCAACGTTCTGGGCGGGGATGTGGCGTCGCACATCACCGACGAGGCGCTGCGTCATGCGCTCTTCACCGGCTATGCCGATCGCCTTGCGAAGCGCCGGCCTGGTGTCCACGATCGCTTTCTCCTCGCCAGCGGTCACGGCGCCGCGCTGGCGCGCGAGGCGGCTGGTGTTGACGGCGAATACATCGTGGCCCTCGATGTCGTGGCGGCAGAGCGCGAGGGCATCAACGAGTCGAGGATCCGTTCAGCCAGTCGTGTCGAGCGGGAATGGATTCAGCCGACGTCGACAGCAATCGAGCATCGGTTCGACGCCGGCAGCGGCCGCGCGCGTGCAGCGCGCGTCGAGCGCTACGATGCCATCGTCCTGAGCGAGACGCCGGTTCCCGTGGATGCCCTGTCGGCGGCTGCGCTTCTTGCGGAGGCATGGCTTGCGCGCGAGCACGATGCCGCGACGACGCAGCTTCTTCGACGATTGCGGTTTGCCGCGATCGACGTCGACCTGCGCGCGCTCGTCAGTGAGGCCGCAGCGTCCGTGCGGACGGCGGGCGAGATCGATCTCGCAGCCCATCTGCCATTCGATCTGAAACGTTCCCTCGTCGATCGCGCACCCGCGTCGATCGTGGTGCCGAGCGGCCGCACAATGGCGCTCGACTACGCCGAGGACGGCACGGTGTCGGTGTCGGTGAAGTTGCAGGAGCTGTTCGGCCTCGCGGAATCGCCGACCGTCGGCACGGCGCGTGTGCCTATCACGTTTCACCTGCTCGCGCCCAACGGCCGTCCCGTCCAGACAACGAGAGACCTGCGCAGCTTCTGGGAGCGGACCTATCCCGACGTGCGCAAGGAACTGCGGGGCCGATATCCAAAGCATCCGTGGCCGGAAGATCCGTGGACAGCGCAGCCGACACATCGGACGACAAGAAGGGGCAAGCGGTGATATTGTCTGCTCTCGCACTCCCAGAAAATCCATCTATCTCTATAAGGAGCGGGCTCATGAGATCTCTGCACCTACCTTTGGCGGTTGCCGTTGCCCTCATCGTCAGCGGCGCGTCCACCGTGTTCACGCAGGCTGGCGCTCCGGCGCAGCAGCCGGCCACCGGCCGCGGTCAAACGCCTCCGCGCCAATGGTGGGTCAACAAAGACAAGCCCGCCCAGTTCGGCAAGAACAAGGTGCACATCAAGTTGACCGATCTGAAGGCGCGCCACAAGGGTCAGCCCAACTGGACGGAAGTGGTTGTCGACGACGAGAACTATCACTCGACGTACAACCAGGGTGCGCCGGGCACGAAAATCACGTCGCGCATGCGCCCGGATACGCGTGAGTTCTTCGTCGTCGTCGAAGGGGAGATGCGCTTCACTCTCGAGGGGCAGCCCGAGCCGATTCTCACCAAGCGCGGATCGGTCGTGAACATCCCGAAGAAGACGATGTATTCAGCCGAGGTGATCGGCTCTGCGCCGGCGCTGTGGGTCGACGCGAACCAGGCGAACTTCAAGACCCTGGTGCCGGTGAACGATCCTCGTCCGCCGCAGACGTCCGGCCATACCATGATGAAGATCGGCACGACCTTCGGCGTGGGCGTGTACACCGGCAACAACAAGCCGCATTTCAATTTGTGGGACGCAGAGAAGGATCCGAAATTCGCCGGGCAGAACGTCGTGCAGGACGATCACATGTGGGCTCAAGCCATCTGGGGCTACGAGAAGAATCTGCCGGCCTACAACCCGAACGACAAAGGACACTTCCACGTCGGCACGGCCGAGTGGTGGGTGATCATGAAGGGCCAGATACGGCACAACATCGAGACGGTGGGGGACTTCACGTCGAACGAAGGGGATGTGGTGTATGCCCCGGCATCGACGTGGCACGCGACGCGGTTCGCGGGCCCCGGCCCATCGTGCCGTCTCGCGATTAGCGGCTACCAGTTCACGTCGCTGCTGGAACAACCGCAGGAGTAATGGCCTGTGACACGCTACGCGCCTTCAAGGCGCGTAGCACTCAGACAGTACCCGTCCCCATGCACCGTCCGGATGAACTCCGGATGGTGCGGGTCGGGCTCAATCTTTTTTCTCAGCCGCACGATGGCATGATCGACCGAACGGGTCGTGACGTTCGTGTCGAGGTATCCCCACACTTCCCGCAGCAGCTCTTCACGGTGCACGACCTTCTCGCGCCGTTCGGCGAGATAGCGCAGCAGCTCGAACTCGCGGTGCGTCAGGTGCACCGGCGCCTGGTCGCAGCTCGCGCGCTGCGAACGGAAGTCGATCACCAGCTTTCCGATGAGCAGCCGCTCGAGCGCAGGATGCGCGCGCCGCAGCACGGCGCTGATGCGCGCCATCAGTTCCTGCAGGTCGAACGGCTTCGTGATGTAGTCGTCGGCGCCGAGCTTGAGTCCCTTCAGCTTGTCGGCCTTCTGGCCGCGCGCCGACAGAATAATGATGGGCACTTTGCCCGATTGCCGCAGCACCGGACAGAGATCGAGACCGTCAAAATCGGGCAGGGTCAGGTCGAGCACGATCAGATCGGGTGCCGACGTGCGCACGTAGTTGATAGCCGACTTGCCGTCCGACACCGAGTCGACGCGATAGCCCTCGAAGACGAGGTTGTCGCACAGCACGCGCCTGAGTGTTGGGTCGTCTTCGACGATGAGGATCCGTTCCGCCACTGATGTCACTCTCCCGAGATGGGTAAATAGACTTTTGCCGTCGTGCCCGCGCCCGGTTCGCTGTCGAGCACGAACGTGCCTTTGTGATCGGCGATGATTCTGCTGACGATGGCGAGCCCGAGGCCGCTCCCGTCGGCCCGCGCCAGCCGGCCCCGTGCGAACTTGCGGCGCACGATCGACAGCTCATCCGGCGAGATGCCCACGCCGCGATCCTGCACCTCGATCACCACGCTCTGCCCGTCGCGGCGCGCCGAGATGCGCATGAAATGCTCGCGCGGCGAGTAGCGGATCGAGTTGTCGACCAGGTTGTCGAGCGTCAGCATCATCGCCGTGCGATCGGCCCGGACAAGCGGCAGGTCGACCGGCATGTCGACCTCGACGGTGAACTCGCGCTCGGACAGCGGATGCCGGAAATTCTGCAGCACATCGTCCACGAGCTCAGAGGGCGCAATCGGCTCGAAGGAATACATTTCGGTGACGTCGGTGACGCGTGCGTACGCAAGCAGGTTGTCGACCAGCCGCGTCAGGCGCCTCGCTTCCTGCATGAGCAGCGCCGCATAGTCGCGCACGGTCTCGCCGCCGATCGGCCTTCGCGCCAGCGTATCGGCCATCGCGCGGATGTTGGCGAGCGGCGTCTTCAGCTCGTGAGTGACCGACGAGACGAAATCGGAGCGCATCGCCGTCAGCGCGACGCCGGCGCGAACGGCCCGGATGGCGAGAATCAAGCCGAGCGCCAATGTCAGCGCCGCGGCGGCGGCCACGAGCAGCGCTTCGTCGGCGCCCTGCGCCGCACCGACCAGCGCAGAGTCGGTCGACTGGCTCGTGCGAATCGTCCAGGTTCTGACGGCCGGGTTCGATCCGAGCGCCACCATGCTGACCGATGGATCGAGAAACAGCAGCGGAAACTCGCGGACCAGCACGGCGCCGCCGCTCTCGCGTCCCCAGACGCGGCGGCCGCTGTCGTCGAGCACGGCGATATCCAGGCTGTTGCCGCGCGTGGCGATGGGCGCCACCTGCGAGAGGATGTCAGAAAAATATGACTGCCGCACCCACGCGAGGTTCACCGTAAAGCCGATGACCGAATCCAGCGTTTCCTGCAGCGCGTCGGCGTAGACGAGCCTCGCGACGATCTGATACGGCTGGCCGCCAAGCGCCATCTCGAAGGTCGCATAGCGGACGCGCGCGGCGCTGAACGCCGTCACTTTCTCGCGAAGCGCTTCGCCTCCCGGAGGATTCGTCACGAGCGCCACAGGATAGCGATTCGGTTCTGTCGGCGGCGGCATCCATGCAGGAAAGCGGTTCACGCGATTGAAAAAGACAACGCCGCGCGGGCTGCTGCTCTGCCAGCTGAAGAAAGACTCCGGATAGGGGTATCGTGCAAAGGCCGTTGCCACCTGGTCGCTCGTATCGGTGAGCGATTCGACCGACAGCTCGCCCCAGTCGCGATTGGCGAGGACGCGCGAATGCGCGCCGCGCATGTCGCGCGTGACTGCCGTGACGAGCAGGTCGGCGCTCTCTTCGGTGTCTCGCTCGATCAGCAGCTCCGAGCTGCGCTGCCATTCTCGCGTCGCGCGGTACCCGAAGCCGAGCAGTGTGGCGATGCCGAGGCACACCGCGACGGCAAGCAGCGCGGTCAGCCATCCGCCCCAGGCAATAACCGATTCGACTTTCATGAGTTGAGGACCCCGCCAGCCCCGGGCCGAACGCGGCTCATCGACTCAGCTCGCGCTGGCGGTAGTAGCGCGCCGCTCCTGGGTGCAGAGGTATGGGAGTGGCCGGCGCACGATCGAGATTCGGCGGCGTCATCGCCGGACGTGTGGCGAAGTACGCATCGAGCAGCCGATAGACGAGACCATCATCGAGGTCGGCCCGGCACACCAGCAGCGTGTCGACGCCGAGCGTGCGGATGGGCTCTGGCTGGTTCGGGTACGTCCCGGGCGGAATCAACGTGCGTTTCAGAGTACGGATACCGCGTCCGCATTTCCTCGATCACGGGGTCGTCGATGGGAATGAGCCGCGCGCCGCCCTTCAACGCGGCGATGGCGGTTGCGCTCGGCACGGTGAATCCGGAAAACGCCGCGTCCACCTCGCCGTTACTCAGACGGCTCACGAGCTCGTTGTTTGGGATGCGCTCTGCGAGAATCTGTCCTTGCGCGATTCCGAAATCCTGAAGCATGCGCAGCGTGATGTGCGCGGTGGAGCTGCCGGGTGCGCCGAGCGAGACGTGCAACCCTTTGAGGTCGCGAAGGGTCTTCACGTGCGCGTCGCGGCCGACGAGCAGGTGCAGCGTGTTCAATCCAGTGACGGCCATGCCGCGCAGCTGGTCGAACGGCTCGGTCATTTCTTCCAATTGGCCGGCGTACGCGAGATACGCGACGTCGGCCAGCGTGCCGCTGACGTTGGTCTTTGCATTCTTCAGGTCCAGCAGGCTGGTAATCGACGACCCGCCCTCGCTGACGATCTCGGCCTTCACGTCGGGAAGGCGGGCGAGCGCGCTCTGGAAATCATTCGCAGTGTTGCGCGACAGCCGCAACGAAGCAGGCGGAGCAGGGATCGTCTCTGCCGCACCCGAGCACGACGCTGCGGCGAGGCACAGCACGAGCCCCGCCGCGCTGAATACCCGCAAGGTCATGGTTTACGGTCGATTCTAGTGCTTCTTCCCCAACTTCACCGTCAGATAGGTCACCGACTTTCCCGGCTCGACCTCCCAGAAATGCGGCACGCCCGCCGGCGCCGACGCCACGTCGCCCGCCACGAGCTTCTGCCGGGTCACGTTGCCGACGATTTCGCCGCCGCGCACTTCACCGTCGGTCCCTTCCTTGCCGCCTTCGAGCCGATCGCCGTACCGGATCGTGACTTCGCCGTCGAGGACGTAGTACGAGATCGGCCCAGTTCTTGTGCAGCTCGGCGCCGCCGGAGCTCTTCGCGCGGTGGCTGATGTTCTGGAACTGGTGGTCGCCGCGATGAACCGACGGGAACTTGATTGTCTCGCCGCGTTTCAGCGTGTCGACGAAGCCCTTCAGGTCGGCCGCCTTGTAATGGACGAACTGCGTCGGCGTTGCAGTCGCGGTGTGAAGATTCGGCTGCTTCAGGATCTTCACGGTCATGTAGGTCACCGTCTTGCCCGGCTCGATCTCCCACCAGTGGGGAACGCCTGCGGCCGACGACGCGATATCGCCGGCGGCGAGCCGCACGGCCTTGGCGCCGACGATCTTGCCGCCGCCGAACTCACCGGACCCGGGATTGCGTTCGGTGCCTCCCTCGAGCGTGCCACCTGTGTGATGCAGCACCTCGCCGTCGAGAATGTAGTAGAGGTCGGCCCAGCTGTTGTGCATCTCGGGCCCGCCCGCGCTCTTTGCGCGAAAGCTCATGCCCTGGAAATCGTGATCGCCCCGATGCAGGCGATTGAATTTGATCTGGCCGCCGCTTTTCAGCGTGTTCGCGAGCGCCTTCAGATCGGTCGCAGGGTAATAGGCGAACTTCATCGGGGTCTGGGGCGGCGGTTGCGGGGCCTGAGCCGTGGCCATCGCCACGCAGAAGACAACAGCAGAGAGGGCGACGAGGGCTTTATTCATACGTTACCTCCGCGGCGACTATAGGACTACTTCAGGATCTTGCGCAAATCCACGCCTTCAGCCTGTAGCAGCGGCGCCCACAGATCGCCGACGTTCGCCAGCCGGGCCGGCAGCGTGCGTATCGTGAAATCGCGCGGATCGACGCCCTCGTCGATCTCCTTCCACGTCAGCGGCGTCGACGCGCCCGCATACTCGCTGGCGCGCGCGCTGTAGGCGCACGCGAGCGACTTGCCCTCGATGTTCTGCAGGTAATCGACATACACCTTCTGGCCGCGGGCCCGTACGGCGCGTGTGACGGTGGCGACTTTCGGATGCTTGTCGGCGACGAGGGTCGCGACAATCTGGCAGAAGATCTGGCCCGATTCGTACGGTGTCCCTTCGCCGAGCGGAATGAAGATGTGCAAGCCGCTCGCGCCAGACGTCTTTGCGATAGCCGGTGACCTTCAATGTCTCGAGCTCGTCGCGGACCCAGCGGGCGACGTCGACGACCGCCGCGAACTTCACGCCGGGCATCGGATCGAGATCGATGGCGCACTGATCGGCCGTGTGCGGCGTTTCCACGCGCGAGAACCACGGGTCCTGCGAGATAGAGGCAAGCTGCGTCATGTAGAGCAGCGTCAGAAGGTTGCCGCCGATCGGGCGGCTCGCCACGCTGTCGCCTGGAACCTTCGCGGCGCGCACGCCCGGCGGAACTTTCTCCGGCGCCTTGTGCTGATAGAACGGCTCGCCGTCGATGCCGTTCGGGTAGCGCTTCATGATGAGCGGACGGCCGTCGACGACAGGAAGGATGTAAGGTGCCACGCGCACGTAGTAGCGCATCAGATCGCCCTTGGTAATCTTCAGCTTCGGCCAGAACACCTTGCGCAGATTCGTGACCTCCAGCGTCTGCCCCTCGGGCAACCGCAAGATCCCCGAGCCCGGCCCGCGGTCGATCTCGTCGAGTTGGTCGAGAACGGACTGAAAGGTGTCGGCCGACCTGAAGGTCGGCACTACATCTTTCTTCGGACTCTTCAGACTCTTCGGACTCTCCCGACTCTTCCGACTCTTCCGACTCCCCGGACTCTTCCGCTCCCGTCGTACCGTCTCCGGTTTCACATCGTCCCTCATGCCGAGATAAATCGGATGGCGGAGCAGGCCGTCGTCGGTCCACTCCGTGAATTTCACTTGCGCCACAAACGACGGCTTCGTCCAATGCGGCGGCTGGTTGGTTCGCGGCCGGGTGGTGAATGGTGATGACGTGATCGCGATCGGCTTCAGCAAACGGATGACGCGCTCGAGCTCGAGGAGGTTGAATCCGCTCCCCGTGTGGCCGGCATACTTCAAGCCGCCGTCTTCGTAATAGCCGAGCAGCAGCGCACCAAAGGGGCGGCCTGTCGTGCGCGAGTCGGTCCACCCGCCGACCACGAACTCCTGCTCCTGGACGATCTTCAGCTTGCGCCAGTCGCGCGTGCGTTTGCCTGTGTGATACGGCGAGCGCGCGTCTTTGGCGATGAGCCCCTCCCAGCCGTGATCGAGCGCGTGTTGATACAGCTCGCGCGCATCGCCCGCAACGACTTCGCTCGTGCGCAGAATGGGGGAGCCCGGGTTGCGGAAGACGCGCTCGAGGCGCGCTCGCCGATCGGTGAGCGGCAGCGGCCGAAGATCCTCGCTGCCATCGCGCAGAATATCGAATGCGATGAACGCCACGCGTCCGGCGGCGAAACGGCTGTTGGATTCGGTCAGGTGGATACGGTTCTGCAGCCGCTGAAAACCGGCAGGCTCCCCTTTTTCGTCGAGCGCCACGATCTCGCCGTCGAGGACGACCGGGCCCTTCAGCTTTTTTGCGTACCGAGCAAGAGCGGCGACGAGATCGGGAAATTGCGCGGTCTTCTCGTTGCCGAGCCGCGACCACATCCGTGCGGGCGCGCCGCGGGCTGGATCGATCTCGACGAGCGCGCGAATGCCGTCGTACTTCGGCTCGTAGACCAGGCCGTCGGATTCGAGCGGCGCGTCTTCGAGCGTGGCGAGCATCGGACGCACCGACTGCATGTCGCCGCGCCACTTGAACGGCCTGCCCGCCATAGCGGTTTGCGAAGTGCGCGCGACGGCGGGCATGCGCTAATAACTGTAGCGATCGTTGAACCAGGGTTCAGCGGTGTTCGAGTAGCCGCGCTCTTCCCAGAATCCCTTCTTGTCCTCGGCGAGAAACTCGATCTTTCTGATCCATTTCGCGCCTTTCCAGGCGTAGAGCTTCGGCGTGATCATGCGCACCGGCCCGCCATGCTCGCGAGGTAGCGGCTTGCCTTCCCATGTGTGCACGAGCAGCACGTCGTCTTCGATGGCGCGAGCGAGCGGAACGTTGACCGTGTAAGGAATGTAGCTGCCCGGCAGAAAATCGTAGCCGGTGCAGAGGATGTGCTTCGCGGCGTCCTTCGGAATGACCAGCTCGGCAATCGTGCGGAAGCGGACCCCCTTCCAGTGATTGTCGAGCCGGCTCCAGGTCGTGACGCAGTGAAAGTCGCTGACGTCTTCGGCCTGCGGCAGCGCCAGAACTGCTCCCAGTTGAGCGTCACCGGGTTTTCCACAAGGCCGCCGATCTCGAGTTTCCACTTCTCCAGCGGGATCTCCGGCTGCTCGCCCAGATCGAGCACCGGCCAGTTCTTCACCAGGTGCTGGCCGACAGGTACCGCGGGCATGCCGTGCCGGTTGCCGGGACCAGAGCCTTCGGGTTCAGCGCCCTGAAAACGGACATTTACAGTGTCGGGTCGCAGCTCGCGCTGCCGCTCGATATAGCGTTGCCGGCGCTCGACAATCTCGGTGTTTTTGGGGTCTGACACCTGTTTACGGCCTCGAAGTTCAAGCCTACCCCAAAAACAGCCGATATTAGTGGCGGTATGACCCTGACGCCGTGGCAACGGGCGAGCATCCTCGCTGCGCTCAACTATCTGAAGGACATCGGGCGTGTTGGGCAGAATCCTCAGGCCCTGTTGCTCGCCACAGGTTTGATGGAAGTCCTCGAACCGAGCCGCCGGACCATACGGCTGCAGCGCGAAGCGGCCCAGGCGGCCACCGCCGGTGCACAGAGCGGCCGCGAGCGGCGCACGCGCGAGCGGCGGCACAATGCCGAGCGGCGCAAACAGCAGGCCGCCCACGCCGGCCCCGAACGCCGAACCGGCCGCGACCGCCGATCAGGAGCGCGACGCAGCTCCTGATATTCCTTTGGAGTTACCGCTTTACATTCGACAACTGCTCCAACGCGAGCAGCAGCGAGTGGTATCCCAGCCGGCTGTGGCCCTGAGACTTGAGCGCCACGTAGAATTGCCGGACCAGCGCCAGGCCGGGCATCGAGATGCCCATCCGTCGGCTTTCTTCGAGCGCGATGCCGAGATCCTTCTCGAAATGCTCCACGAAAAACCCGGGATCGAAATTGCGGTTCACCATCTTCGGCGCGAGGTTGTCGAGAATCCAGCACTGCGCCGCGCCCTTGCTGACCGAGCTGAGCATCGTCTCGAGATCGAGCCCCGCCTTGTAGCCATAGAGCAGGCTCTCGCACACACCGATGATCGTGCCCGACAGCACGATCTGATTGCACATCTTCGTGTGCTGTCCGTTGCCGGGGCCGCCCTGGTGCACGATGTTCTTGCCCATCGCCTGAAACAGCGGCATGACGCGATCGACCGCGTCCTTGTCGCCGCCGACCATAATCGACAGCGTCGCGTTTTTTGCGCCGACGTCGCCGCCCGAAACCGGTGCGTCGACGGCGGTCGCGCCCTTCGCCTTCGCCGCCTCGTAAATCTCGCGCGCGAGGCTCGGCTCGGTGGTCGTCATGTCGACGAGGACGCTGCCTTTCTTGACGGTGTCGAGAATGCCGCCCTTCTTCTGGTAGACCTCGCGGACATCGCTCGGCAATCCGACGATGGTAAAGATGATGTCGGATGCTTCAGCCACCGCCCCCGGCGTGTCGGCCCACGTCGCGCCCTTGTCGATAAGCGCCTGCGCGCGCGACTTGGTACGGCTGTAAATCGTGGTGGGATAGCCCTTGGCCATCAGGTGGCCGCACATGGACACGCCCATGACACCGGTTCCCACCCACCCAATACGCGTTTCGCTCATGTCTGCTCCTAGAGGTCGACCGACCAGGGCCACACTTCACCGCAGGCGCGGCAGTGGCACCACTTGACGACTCGGCTGTTTGCGAGACCCTGGACATCCTGAATTTTTCCGCAGCTTGGACAGGTCAGGGGATGAGGCAGATCGCTCACGCGCCGCCCCCCACGCGGTATCGTGCGGCGATCGTGCTGATTCGGGTTGCGGCGATCCTTGATGTCGTCCATGCTTCGCTGACATATTATTCCGCCCGACCGCGGAATAGAAGCGGCCCCCCACATGGAACCATTTGAACGTGAAGTTGTGTCCGATCTCGACGAGCACACCGACGATCGCGTCGAGACGCGTCGGCGAATCCCGTTGCACGTCCGCATCCTCCTGGGGCTCGTGGCCGGCGCGACGCTGGGCAGCGTGGGGCGCGCGTTGCTGGGCCCTGGTTCGCCACTGCTTACCTGGGTGGTCTTCCACATCGCGGAGCCTGCCGGCCAGCTGTTTCTGCGCTCGCTGCTGATGACAGTGGTGCCGCTCGTCGTCTCGTCGCTTATTGTCGGCGTCGCGGGCATCGGCGACGTGAGGCGCCTGGGCCGAGTCGGCGTGCGCACGGTCGGCTTCTGCCTTGTGATCTCCATCGTGTCGGTCGGACTCGGCATCCTCCTCGCCAACACCGTTCGTCCCGGCACGCGGCTCGATCCGGAGACGCGCGACATGCTGATGGCAGAGTACGCCGACGCATCGAAACAACTGGCCCCCGCGGCGCGCGTCAACGAATCGCCCCTCATGTCGTTTGCGCGCACGCTGGTGCCGGCGAACCCGCTCGAGTCGATGGCGCGATCGACGCCCGACATGCTCGGCATCATGTTCTTCTCGATCGTGTTCGGAGCGGCGCTGACGCTGGTCTCGCGCGAGAGTGCCGCCCCGGTCGTCGCGCTGCTCGACGGCGTGTTCAAAGTGATCGCGAAGGTCATCGACATCGTCATGAAGGTGGCGCCGATCGGGGTCGCGTGCCTGTTATTCACGATGACTGTGCGGTTCGGCTTCGGGTTCCTCGTCAGTCTCGTCTGGTACGTCATGACCGTGCTCGCCGGGCTCGCGATTCACACGTTCGTGGTCTATCCGATTGCGCTCAGGCTGGCGGCGCACGTGTCGCCGGTGGAATTTTTCAAGCGCGTGCGCACGGTCATGCTCACCGCGTTCTCCACGAGCTCGTCGAACGCGACGCTGCCGACCGCACTGCGCGTGTCCGAGCTGAATCTCGGCGTGCCGCGCGAAATCGGCGCCTTCGTGCTCACCGTCGGCGCAACGGCAAACCAGAACGGGACGGCGCTGTATGAAGGTGTGACGGTGTTGTTTCTCGCGCAGCTCGCGGGCGTGGATCTGACGCTCGGGCAGCAGATGATGATTGTGTATCTGGCCGTGCTTGGCAGCGTGGGGACGGCAGGTGTACCGTCGGGCTCGACCCCCTTCGTCGTGGCGGTCCTCGTCACCATCGGCATCAATCCCGCCCTCATCGCCGTCATCATGGGCGTCGATCGTCTTCTGGATATGTGCCGGACGGTTGTGAATGTGGTGGGAGACTTGGCGGCGACGGTGTACGTGGCGAAGAGGGAAGGGGCGTACGCTCAATATCTAGCGATCTTCGGATCTATAGATCTTTAGATCTTAGATCTCTAGATCGTAAGATGTTGGGGTGAGTGACGGGGATCGAACCCGCGACTACCGGCGCCACAGGCCGGTGCTCTACCACTGAGCTACACTCACCATACGATCGCCAATCCCTGATTGTACAACAGAGAACTACGGGGCCGGAGTTGGTGAGCTCGAAACTGAAATCTGGAATCTAGAATCTGAAATGCAGAATCTCGCAGAAGATTCCAGATTATAGATTCTAGATTCCAGATCTCGGAAATCTTACGAGTGCGCGGCCGCGCGCTCTTTGCCGGGAATCGCCATCAGCTCAGGGTGCGCCGCGACGTGCGCCGCGACGATCGCCTCGGCGCGCGCCATCGTATCGGCGTCGCCGTTGCGATAGATGGTATTGGCTTCGATCAGATCCTTCTGGCTCGAGGGCGTCGAGTCGTGGCTGTCGTAGATCGCCGCGACAGGGCACGCCGGCACGCATGCACCGCAGTCGATGCACTCTTCGGGATGAATGTAGAGCATGTTCATCGCCGCGAATTCCGGCTCGTCTTTGCGCGGATGAATGCAGTCAACGGGACACACATCCACGCAGGCCGTGTCTTTTGTTTCAATACAAGGATCCGTTATCACGAAAGGCATCGTCTTCCTCCAAGTGTCCGCCAAAAGCGATGAGAGCGTTGCGACGGCCACTGATTCTACTTGCGAAGTTCGCAGGCATCAATCCCACCGCGCCGCTTCGATGCGCTAACCGATTTGTATTTTCGTGTGCTGGAATCGAGCCAGAATGCGTGTTCAATTGTTCCATAGCGGAACAGGAAAGCCGTAACTAGCTGTTTCTGCAGTGTTTATATACATAAATTCACATGTTTGCGGCGTTCAAATGTGCCAGATTGGCACAAACTGACGCGGAGCGCTGTTTCGTCCGATAGCAGTAAGTCTTGACCTCACAGGCACTTAATCTCTGGCGCGTTGGCTGGACGGAAAATTGCTCTGTGCCGGGCGACATGAGACTCCCTCGCTTCCTGACCACGGTCGCCCTTATTGCAATCTTCGGAGTGCCAGCTGCCGCAGGGCAGGGCAACTCAAAGCTCGATAAATCGCTCGGCGATTCGATCGCGAGCGGCTGCGAAGGCACCAAGTCCGTCATCATCCGCACAACGCCCGGCGCGCGCGAAGCGCTGCGCAGATCACTGACGGCCCAGGGCCGGAAGGTGAAAGGTGAGTTCCCGGCGCTCGATGCCATCACCGCGGACGTCTCGTGCGCCGACCTGACGGCGCTCGCGGGTTTCCGCGAGACCGCGTCGGTGTCGGACAACGCGAACGTGCATGGACATCAGCTCGCTGACGAGCCCGTTACTGAAGCGGCTCCGGAGCTGCTGGCTGAGGAGACGATCGACGATGGCGCAGTGGCGGCCTACTCGAACGGCTCGGGGAACAACACGAACTTCAAGTCGACGCTCTCGCGCCTGCATGGAGGCGCTGTCGGCCCAGGAGCTTCAGACAAATCTCTTTTCAACGCTCGGCGTGCGCGGGTCTTCGTTCGTGTCCTCCCAGGACATGCCGTCGATCGGCATCGCGGTGATCGACTCGGGTATCGCCCCCGGCGTCGACTTCGGCACGCGCATTACCGCGTTCTACGATTTCACGCACGGCGACATTCGCGTGGCGACGCCATCCGATGCGTACGGTCACGGCACGCACGTGGCGGGTCTCGCAGCGAGCGCGTATGTGGGTGTCGCGCCGTCCGCCCGGCTGATTGGCTTGAAAGTGCTCGGCGCACAGGGTCAGGGCACGACCGACAACGTGATTCGTGCGATTGAGTTCGCCATCGTCAACAAGGACGCACTCAATATCGACGTCATCAACCTGTCGCTCGGCCATCCGATTTATGAAGCGGCGGCGACGGATCCGCTCGTGCAGGCCGTCGAGCACGCATCGCGCGAGGGCATCAAAGTGGTCGTGTCGGCCGGCAACTTCGGCCGCAACCGCGTCACCGGTGTGGTTGGATACGGCGGCATCGCGTCGCCGGGAAATGCGCCGTCTGGCATCTCGGTCGGCTCGGTTCGCACGTTCGACACGGTGAGCCGCAACGACGATCGCATCGCGGAGTCCAGCTCGCGCGGTCCCTCGTGGTACGACGGATTCGCGAAGCCTGACATTTCGGCGCCCGGCGACAATCTGCTGTCGGTGGCGTCTGTCGAACAGCGTGCTGCGGCTCGCGCAGGAGCGCCGCGGAAACGTCGGCAACTACATGCGCCTCTCCGGCACCAGCATGGCGGCGGGCGTGGTCAGCGGCATGGTCGCCATCATCCTTCAGAACAACGAGAACCTCACGCCCAACGCGCTGAAGATGGTGCTGCAGTATTCGTCCATTCCGGTGAAGCAGGACGACGGCAGCTACTACAACGTGCTCACGCAGGGCGGTGGCTCGATCAACGGCATTGGTGCCGTCGCGCTCGCGCGGGCCATCAATCCCGCGGCCGCGCTCGGCCAGGGCTGGCTGACGGCGAATATCACCCCGAGCACGACGATTGGCGGACAGACCTACGTCTGGTCGCAGCGGATGGTCTGGGGCAATCACATCGCGCGCGGCACGGGCGTTATTACCGAGCAGCGGCCGGCCTGGGCGCTCGACATCGTCTGGGGCGACGGCCTCGAGGACGACGACAACATCGTCTGGGGCAACCTCGACGATGACGACAACATCGTCTGGGGTAACTCGCTCGATGACGACGACAACATCGTCTGGGGCAACAACATCGTCTGGGGTAACTCGCTCGAGGACGACGACAACATCGTCTGGGGCAACCTCAACGACGACGACGACAACATCGTCTGGGGCAATTTCGACGACGACAACATCGTGTGGGGCAACAACATCGTCTGGGGCAACTCGCTCGTCGGGATGAACGACGACGACAACATCGTCTGGGGCAACAACGACGACGACAACATCGTCTGGGGCAATCTCGACGACGACAACATCGTCTGGGGCAACCTCGACGACGACAACATCGTCTGGGGCAACAGCGAACAGCTCGGCTCGGTGGTGCAGACGGCGAAGAATCACGGTCAGGCGAAGAAAGGGGTGAAGTAATGGCGACAACTGCCCTTCACCCCATGACGCGCACAGTGACGAAGCATGACACCCGCGACGACAGCGGCAGTTGCGACCGATTGGAAGAGCGGACTGCCCGTGATGCGCTGCGACGGGTTCACGCTTCGAGAGCTCCGGATGTCGGATGCGCACTCGCTGCTGGCGCTCCTGACGACGGAAGAAGTGACCAGGTTCATCTCGCCGCCGCCCACGACGATCGAAGGCTTCGAGCGCTTCATTCAGTGGACCGAGCGCGAGCGCGAGGCAGGGCGGTATCTGTGCTTCGCGGTGGTTCCGGATGGATACGACACGGCTGTCGGCCTCTTCCAGGTGCGTCAGCTCGATCCGACATTCGATACGGCCGAGTGGGGCTTTGCGCTTGCGTCGGAGTTCTGGGGCTCGGGTCTCTTCGTCAAGGGCGCCGAAGCTGTTCTGACGTTCGCGTTCGATGTGGTGGGCGTGCACAGGCTCGAGGCGAGAGCGGTGGTTCAGAACAGGCGCGGCAACGGCGCACTTCGGAAGATTGGTGCGGTACAGGAGGGCATCTTGAGAAAGTCATTCCTTCGTGGCGGCAAACTGCTCGATCAGGCACTCTGGGCAATCATCGACGAAGACTGGTATCGCTCGAAGGCGGTCTGGGGCGCAAAGAGCGGCGTGAAGATCAACTAGGACGAATCCCATGGGTGACCCCAGGCTCGTTATCGTGAGGCGTGGCCACTTCGCCACCTTCGAGCTGCTGAGCCGCACCTTCGCCGACGATCCCAGCGTGCAAATCGTATGGGATCGCCGGATGGGAGAGCGGCGACGGTCTGCCGACGGTCCCGGTGAAGGCGAACGCCGCAGAAGCAGCGACCGCCGCCGCGTACCTCCTATGCAGTGGGGCCAGCTGAATTACCTCGTCGCGATGGAATCGTCGACTTCCTAACTCCTGCCACCTCCCTCCGAGTAATATCGATCCGGAGGACCCGTTTTGCGAATAACACGATTCTTAGCGGCCGCGGCAGCTGCCTTCATGGCGCTCGAAGGCTCGGCATCCGCGCAGGCCATGTTTACGGGATCGATCGGCAACGTGTTCGGCGGCGATGCCCCCTCGACGAAGCGGACGTGGGCGGTCTCGATTGGTGGAGGGGGTGCGCACGGCATCGGCTCGGAGCTCGAATTTTCGCAGACGAAGAATTTTTTCGAGACGGCGGACGGGGTTGCACATGGCAATGTCTTGACGCTCATGCCCAGCATCTTCGTCGCCGTGCCGATCGGCAAGCTACGCCCTTACGGCATTTTCGGATTCGGCTTCATCAGGCAGCGCACCGAAGCATCGACCGGAGGGGTATTTGCCAACCTCTCGGACAACGACATCGGCTACAACATCGGTGGGGGCGTCATCTTTAAATTTTCGCAGGGTGCAGGCGTGCGACTGGACCTGCGCCGCTTCAAGGTGCGCAAGGCCGATGGCATTAGCTTCAACCGGTTGACGGTTGGACTGGTGTTAGGAGCAGGATAGAGCTCTACTCCACCATGTAGCCGCTGCGGGCGCGGACGAAGAGTCCCGGCTTGCGGGCCCGCAGCACGAGCGCATGCCATCCCGGCGTCGCGCCAGGCTCGAACGCCACGATGTATTGGTGATGGAGCTCGGCTAGCACCTGACTCGTGGCCGACAACACGGTTGGTGTGTCGTCGATGGCCATTGAATCGCCACCAGTCCACGCCGCGAGATCCGCCATCGGTCCGCGCACGGGCTCCGCGCGCTCGGCCTCGTCGAGGGAGAATCGTATCACCAGAATGTAGACCGGCACGTCGAGCGAGCTCGCAATCGCCGACACTTCCGACGGCTTCATCGTGCTTGCGGAGTCGACGCCGTCTGTGATGACGACCAGCGCGCGCCGGCGCTGCCTGTCAGAAATCTTCTGCGCTGTTTCCGCAATCGCATCCCACAACGATGTGGCGCCGTACGCCTTCGTCGCCGCCCACACGTTATCGGTCTTGAAGGCCGTGGAGAAGGGGCGCACTTCCTGCAGCGTCGTGTCGAACGTATAGAACGCGACTTCGTCCGCACCGGGCTTGAGTCCCGCGACCAACGCGTTCGCCGTCTCGCGCGCCCGGGCCATCTTGGCGGCCATGCTGCCGCTGGCATCCATGAGAATCGCGACGCTCGCCGGGCTCGGTTCGGACCACACGTTGGTCAGCGCCCGCTTCTGGCCATCGTCGAACAGCTCGAAGTCGCTGGATTTGAGGTTGGTGACCAGCCGTCCACTCGAGTCGCGCACCAATGCGGCGACCGCAACCTGCTCGATACGGCTTTTAAACAGGACGACGCCCGGCTCCTGCGCGGCGGAGGTTGCCGCGACCGCCGCCGTCAGGAGCGTGACGCTCAGAAGTTTGCGCATAGATTGACAGACTGTCAGGTGCCTGACAGTTTCATTGTAGCCGCTAATCGAGGTGCACCTTGTCGAGTGGCGGCGTGGGGGGATTTTCGCCAGAGCCTATCGGCTCTGCCCCACGCTTCTTCTCGGCTTTGTAGTCAAAAAAGAACAGTGGCACCCACAGCGCGACCATCAATCCGATGGCGAGCAGGAATCCAAGTATGAAGTCGAAGGTGATGTGTTCCATACGTTGGGGAGCTGCATAAATCGGACCTGCTACTATTTATGGCGGAAGTGAATCATGCGCAATCATTTAAGTGTTCTGGTTTTGGTCACCACGATGGCATCGCCTGTGTCAGCGGCCCTCGGACAGCCCAACGCGCAAGTCCAGGATCTGAAGACGCTGTCGCTCGAAGAGTTGCTGCAGATCGATGTCACGACGGTGTCGCGGGAGACCGAGCGGCGCATCGACGCGCCGGCCGCGGTGTCGGTGATCACCGGTGAAGACATCCGGCGGTATGGCGTCGACACGCTGGCCGATGCGCTGCGGCTGGCCGACAGCGTGAGCGTCGCGCGTTTCAACGGTGGAAGCTGGGCCGTCGCAACGCGCGGATTTTCGGCTATCACAAACAACAAGCTGCTGGTGATGATCGACGGCCGCAGCGTGTACACGCCGCTCTTCGGCGGCGTGTTCTGGGAGGCGCAGCACGTGCTGCTGCCCGATCTCGATCGCATCGAGATTATCAGGGGGCCGGCCGGCACGCTGTGGGGACCGAACGCCGTCAACGGCGTCATCAACATCATCACGAAGCGCGCGTCGGATACGCAGGGCGCGCTCGTGCGCGGCGTCACCGGATCGCGCGAGCGGGCGCACATCGCTGCGCGATATGGCGGGCAGATCAATCCGCGCACGAGTTATCGCGTCTACGGCGTCGGCAGCGACTTCGCCTCTCCAGAGCTGCAGGATGGGAGCAGCGCCGGAGAGGATCGCCGCCTGCGGCAGGCCGGTGGGCGCATCGACTGGGACCTTGCCGGCCAGGCGCGTCTCACCGTGCAGGGCGACGTGAACAGCGGACGCATGGGATTGGCGGACCGCCCCGACATCCGGATGGACAGCGGCAACGTGGTCGTCACCTATTCCAAGCCGCTCGACGCCGGCGAATCCATTCAGATTGTCGGATATGCCGATCGCGAGCATCGCGATGTGCCGCGCCAAAGCTGGGAAAACCGCGCGACCTACAACGTCGAAGGGCAGCACAGCATTCGATTGACGCCCAGGTACAGCGTCATGTGGGGCGGAGGCGTCCGCTCGACTCTCAGCCGCACGAGACCGACCGAGGTGATTTTCTTCGAGCCGGACGATCGCACGATCAATCAGGTGCACGGTTTCGCGCAGACGGACATCACCTTCACGCCCGCATGTCTCGGCGACCGTCGGCACGCGTGGCGAGCGGACGACATTCAGTGGATTCCAGCTGCAGCCCGCGCGTTCGCGCGAAGTACACGCCGCGCGCCGACGCCATGGTCTGGGGCGCCATCTCGCGCGCCGTGCGCACGCCGACGCGATTCGACCAGGACCTGCGCATAACGGTCAACAACGTCGTCGTCATCCGGGGCGACCGTGACTTCAAGCCGGAGAAACTGACGGCATACGAGTCGGGCGCGCGGTTCAGCCTGCGCGCGAACGTGTCGGTGGAAGCCGTCGGTCTTTTACAACGACTATGACGACCTGAGAAGCCAGGAAGCGACGCCGTTCATCACGCTGGCGAACCTGTACGACGGGCACACAACCGGCGTGGAGCTGGCGGGAAACTACCAGCCGCACGCGCGATGGCTCGTACACGCGAGTTACACAGGGCAGCGCGTGTCACTGACGCCCATGCCGGGCAGCCGCGATACGACCAACGCGCGCGCGGAGGCCGACGATCCCTCTCACGCCTTTTCCATGCGCTCGTACCTCAATCTGCCGCGCAATCTCGAGGTCGATGGGTTCTTCCGCGCGGTCGGACAAGCTGCGCGCCTCGAACCTGCCGGGCTATCAGGAGCTCGACATGCGGCTCGGCTGGCAGGCGACCGATCGACTGGATCTGTCGATCATGGGCCGCGACCTGCTGCACTCACGCCACGCGGAGTTCGCCGGCGGCGGCGCGCAACGGCGCTATTTTCAGCGCGAGATCGCGCTCAGGCTGACGTTCGAGACGAGATGAGCCGACGCTTGTCACTTCCGCGCGTGTTGTACATCGGCACGATCGTCTGCGCGATCGCAGTGCCGGCGCGCGCGCAATCGTCGCTCGAGTACAACGTCAAGGCGGCGCTGCTGCTGAACTTTGCGCGGTTCATCGAATGGCCGGACCGCGCGTTTGCCGGCGCGAGCGCGCCCATCGAGATTTGCGTGTTCGCGCCCAATCCGTTCGACGAGGCACTGCCTCGCGCGCTGGAAGGCGAGACGGTTTCGAACCGCACGCTCTCTGCGCGCGACGTGCGCACCGCCGCCGACAGCGCGGGCTGTCATATGCTGTTCGTGCCGGAAGGCGCAGAAACGCGTGCGGCTGCGCTGCTGCGTGGCAGCAGCCCGTACACGGTGACGGTCGGCGAATCGCCCCGCTTCGAACAGTTGGGTGGTGCGCTGAGCCTCGTGGTCGAAGGTGGGCGCGTTCGATTCAGCGTAAACCTGAGCCCTGTCGAAGATCGCGGCGTCCGCATCAGCGCGCGAATGCTGAAGCTCGCCAGCCGCGTCACCCGCGCTACGCCGGAGAAGTAGCCGGACCCGATCCGGCGCTTGAACCACTCCCGCGATGCCGCCAGACCCAGCCGCTTCCGCTGCCCCATGATCTTCGGTCCGGGATTCTTCCCCCACGGCGAGGCGCGATGGATCTCTGCGTTGAGCTCTGCGCCGATGACCATCGCGAGGCCGCTGATATAGAACCACAACAGCGTCAGGATGATGGCGCCGAGCGTTCCGTACGCTTCCTCGTAGTTTCCGAAATTGACGACGTAGTAGCGGAAAGCGAGCGACGCGAGGAACCACAGGATCGTCGCGGTGAGCGCGCCCGGCGTAATCCACACCCACTCCTGCTCCGCGTCGGGCGCGAAGTAATACACGAGCCCGAAACCGGTCGAGGCGAGGAGGAATACCACCGGCCACTGGAGAATTTTCCAGGCCATCGTGAACGCGGGCGCGAGGCCGAACTGCTGTCCCAGAAAGTCCGCGAGCCAGGGACCTGCGACAATCAGCCCGAACGAGGTCAGGATGAAGAGCGCAAGTCCGACGGTCAGCGCGATCGCGACGACCCGCCGCTTCAACCAGGCGCGGCTGTCTTCGATGTCGTAGGCGCGGTTCATCGCGTCGATGACCGACACCATCGCGGCCGAGCTGCTCCACAGCGCCATCAAAAGCCCGATGCTGAGAAGGCCCGTATCGTCGCTGTTCGAAAGGCTCGTCAGCTGATCCTTCAAAAGGCCCACGACGGCGGCTGGCGCGATCGGCGCGAGCATCCGCATCAACTCGTCAGTGAAGCTGTAGAGCGGGAAAGAAGCTGGCCAGCGCGACGAGGAACAGCAGCGCCGGGAAGAGCGACAGGAAGAAATAGTAGGAAAGCTGTGCGGCGATGCCCGCCACGTCATCCTGAATGGAATCCTTGACGGTCCGCCGCGCCAGCTCCTTCCAGCTCAGCTCTTTTTCGAAGTAGAGAAACATGCTCCTGAAGGGAGCAAAAGACGTTCCTACGAGCGAACGGTCGAGTCGTGTGTATCCAGGATGACAGTGTTGCGGCCCGCTTCGCGGGCCTGCGCCAGCGCGCGCTCGGCCGCAGGCGATGAGCTCGATATCCTGCCACGCGCCTTCGCGATCGGGTGTGGCGGCGGCGACCCCGATAGCTCGCGGTCAAGTGAGGCGTCGTCGGCGAGGCGGGATTCGGCCGCTGCAGATGCTCGACGGCGGCCCTCAGGCGCTCGGCCAGTAACCAGGGCGCCCTTGCCGTCGGTGCCGCCCAGCACGATCCCGAACTTGCCCGCGCCGCCGTATCTGGCGATGACGTCGCCCGGACGATGAATCATCGGCTTCGATGGCATCCGCGACGCTCTTGAGGCACGCGTCCCCTTCGGGCTTCCCCTGGCGCTCGTTGAACGCGCGGAAATGGTCGACTTCAATCATGATGACAGCGACACTCTTCCGCTCGCGCGAGGCACGACGCCATTCGCGCTCGAGAAACTCCTGGAAATGCTGCTGGGTATGGAGGCCGGTGACCGGGTCGATGGCCGTGTGGCGCAGCAGCTCGTGCTCGACGAGGGTCAGTTTTTCGGTCTGCTCGTCCAGCGTGGTCTTGAGCGCCACTTCACGGCTCCGCGCGCGGCGGGAACCAAGAAGGTAACCCGCACCGACGAGCAGGACGGCGAGGAGGGCAAGCGCATAGGCCACAGTCCGGCGCTATTTTAGACTGATTGGCGGAATTTCGCAGTTTATGGCACAATTGGGCCTTCAATAGGTTTTTTCCTCAAACAGCCAGCCCATCTTGCATTTCTCAGACCCCTCGAAAGCTGTTCAAAATCGCTCAGCCCGCGGCCGTAGGCCCCGCCGCAACGGACGTGGTGCGCCAGGCGGACGCGGCAGGGCCGTCGTCGCGGCACGGCCGCCGCTGCAATTCGAGCCGGCGCCGTATGACGCGACGCCCGTGCCGTTCACGTCGCTCGGCCTGGAATCGGGCCTCGAGCGCGCGATTATCGATCGCGGATTCGAGACGACGACGCCCATCCAGGGAGCCGTGTATCCGGCCGTGCTCGACGGCATCGATCTCGTCGCCTGCGCGCAGACCGGGACGGGGAAGACGCTGGCGTTCCTGCTGCCGCTGATGCAGCGGCTGGTGAAAGGCGGAGCGACCGGCTCGACGCGCGTGCTGATTCTTGCGCCGACGCGCGAGCTGGCCGTGCAGATCGAGGACGAGTTCCAGGGGCTCGCGTATCACACGAACCTGTCGAGCGTCGTCGTCTATGGCGGCGTCGATTCAGGTCCGCAGGAGCGCGGCTTGCGCGGCTCGGCGGACATCGTCGTCGCAACGCCCGGGCGGCTGCTCGATCACATGGGCACGAACGCGACGAAATTCGAGAACGTCGAAGTGCTCGTGCTCGACGAGGCCGATCGGATGCTCGACATGGGCTTCTGGCCGAGCGTGCGCCGCATCGTCGCGTCGCTGCCGCCGAATCGGCAGACGCTGCTGTTCTCGGCGACAATGTCCGACGAAGTGGCGCAGTCGGCGAGCCAGATCATGCGCGCGCCGAAGATGATTCGCGTCGGGCAGAGACGAAGGGCTCGCGAGCACCATCGAGCACGTCGGGCACCTCGTGCCGGCGGCCGAGAAGGCCGAGTGGCTCGCCAAGTTTCTCAAGCGGACGCACGGGCACGAGCCTGGTGTTCGTCCGCACCAAGCGCGGCGCCGACAAGCTCGCGCGCCGGCTTGTCGGCGGGCGGCATCAAGTGCGCCGCGATGCACGCCGATCGCACGCAGAGCGAGCGCTCGGCCGCGGTCGAAGGATTCAAGTCGGGCCGGTTCAGAGCGCTGATCGCGACCGACATCGCGGCGCGCGGCATCGACATCGAAGGCATCGGTCACGTGGTGAATTACGACGTCCCGCCGAGCGTCGACGCCTACGTCCATCGCGTCGGGCGCACCGGGCGCGCCGAAGCGGTTGGTACGGCGGTGACGCTTGTCGCGCCGGAAGAACTGGCGGCGCTGCGCGCCATCGAAAAGACACTCGACGTCAAATTCGCGGTGACCTAGGGAGGCAGTTAATGCGTAGATATGCGGCAGGGGATCGCGTTGTGCAGGCACAGTACGGCGCAGGCACGATCGTCGATGTGAACGAGCACCATACGGTCATCGAATTCGACGAGCACGGGACGCGCCGGTTTTCGACGCGCATCGTCGTACTGGAGACGAGCAACACACCCGCGCCGGCGCGCAAGGCCAAGACGCGCGCGAAGAAGAAGGCTGCGGCACCTCAGTCGTAAGGAGGCGATTAGGAGCGTATGTCAGTCCGGTTATTCGTCGGCAATCTCCCGTACATCGCAACCGAGGCGGATATCAGGCAGCACTTCGGCACGGTTGGCGATCCGATGCAGGTCGTCATCCCGACCGATCGCGACACCGGCCGACCTCGAGGATTTGCGTTCGTCGACTACGACGACCGCGGCGTGGCCGAACGGGCGATTCAGCAGCTGCACGGCCAGCCGTTCAAGGGCAGACCGCTCTCGGTCAGTGAAGCGCGCCCGCGCGAAGCGCGGCCGCCGATGGGCGCGGGAGGATTCTCCAGCCCGCGGCCACCGATGGGGGGTGGTCCCAGACCGCCGATGGGCGGTGGACCTCCGGGAGGCGACGGCGGACCGTACCGCCAGCCGCGCGGCGGCGATGCCGGCGGCAGGAACTTCGGTCCGAACAAGCCGCCGAAAGGGCGCGGCGGAGCGAACTTCGCGAAGAACCGCAATCAGGAAGGGAAGGCCAAGGGCCCGCTCAAGGAGCGGCTCAGCGGCCGCATGTTCAGCGTCGAAGAGGACGCGCGCTTCCGCGATGAAGACGACACCGGCATCGAGCCCGATCTCACGCTGAAGGACGAGGAAGTCGTCAAGGAAGACGAAGTGAAAGACGAGGAAGATCAGAGTCGAAGAGTCGACAGAGTCGAATCAGACGTCACCAGCGCGCCTTCCAGGGGCGCGTGTCGACATGCACAAACGGCCCGTGCGCTGACGTCGGTCCGTAAATCCCGATGCCGCCGATAAACGAGCTGAGCTCTGCGGTCTTCGCGAGCCCTTCGAGGACGCCCGCGAGCGCCACCGCGTCATCCTTCGAGACGACTCCGTCCTTGTTGAAATCGTCCATCCTTCCGTTCTGATCCTTATCGAGAAAAATGTCGGCCGCGCGTCCCCACTGATGCAGGCTGTACTTCGTGTCGTCGAGCTGCTTGTTGTAGTAGGGCGTCCGATAGCCGCTCATGACGAAGATGTCTTCCGAGTCCCACCCGCGCGGCTCGAGATGTGTCCCGATCGCCTCCAGTAGAAAGACCAGGCGCTCGTCGAGCACCAGGTACTTCGGGTAGCCGCTCTTCTGCTTGGTCAGGAATTCCTTGATGCGGAAGCCCGGCGAGACTTTCGTGTCCTCGTTGTCTTTCGTGACCTCGATGAACCCCTTCGGCGGAATGTAAATCGGATTGCCCTTCAGCGGCGTCTCCGGGTAGAGACCGATCTGATACGCGTTCAGCACGCCCTGGCGGACTCTCGTGCTCGGGACCATCACAAACACGGAAAAATCCGCGACGGTGTGCCCTTCCGGGCTTTTCACTTTCAGCGGATACACGCCGGGCTTGATCGGCGCTTCCCACGTCCATTTGTTCGGCCCCGTTGCGGTGAGTGCGCCCTGCGGCGCGTCGATGCTATGCAATCGCTTTGCTGACGCCGTCACCGACAGCGGAATTTTCTCGCCCGGCATCGCGAAGATCGCGCCTTCGTCGTACGGGTAGGTGAGCGACCGCGCGCGGAACCGCTCTCCAGGAACCCCATCTTCCCCCTCGAGCATGATGGGCCATGCGGCGACGCAGCAGAGGAATGCGAGCTCAGCGGCGCGTTTCACGCGGCGGTCTCTGCAGGCCACAGCTTCGCGGCTTGATCGGCATCATGTCCGTACAGGTCCTTCAAGAACCGGACCCCTCCGTCGTGCACCCACGCCGTCTTATAAAGGATGTAGACGGGGATCTGGCGTCTTCAGCTTCACATGTTTTTCCTGTCCCGATTTCATCGCCGCGTCGATGGCCTCTGCCGTCCACTCCGGCTGGTCGCGCAGCACGTACTGCGCGAGCTTGTGCGGCTCTTCGACGCGCACGCAGCCGTGGCTGAGGCCGCGCTCGATGCGGTCGAACAGCTTGGTCGCATTCGTATCGTGGAGGTAGACGTCGAAGTTGTTCGGGAACATGAACTTCACGCCGCCGAGGGCGTTGCCGCTGCCCGGCTTCTGACGTATGCGCAGCCCCTTGGCGTTCGACCAGTCCACGGAATTCGGATCGATGGCCTCGCCCGATGGGCTGACGACCTCCATGTTGTTGCGCGCGAGGAAGCCGGGATCGTTCACGGCTTTCGGAATCGTTTCGTCCTGCGCGATGCCAGGCGGCACGTTCCAGTACGGACTGAAGACGACGTGCGTCATCTCGTCGGCGAAGATCGGCGTCTTGTTGTCGGGCGCTCCGACGACCACGCGCATATCCATCACCGCCTTGCCCTGCTCGATCGCCTCGAGCCGGAAGTCGGGGACATTCACGATGAAGTGGCGATCGGGCATCCGATCGGGCAGCCAGCGCCAGCGCTCGAGGTTGAGCTCGATCGTACGGATGCGCTGTTCGACCGGAACATTCAGCGCGCTCACAGTCTCGGCATCGACGATGCCGTCGGGCTCGATGCGATGCCGCTCTTCAAAGCGCTTCACTGCCGCGACGACGGTGTCGTCGAAGACAGGACTCGAATCTTTTTCGTGCGCGGGATCGAGGTCGCCTTCGATCGCCAGTCGCTGCCGCAGCGTCGGCACGGCGGCCGATTGCTGCTGAGGCTTGAGCCGCGTGTTGGCCGGAATCGACGGCCAGCCGCCTTTCGCGGCGATAGCGCGATAGCGTACGAGCGCCTTCTCGAGCTCGCGATATTCAGGCTGCTGCGGCTGCACGCGATCCATGGCCGCGGGGAGATCGTTGTTTCTGACCGCCGTCGTGAGCGCGATGACGAGATCCGGCTTCTCAGGCTTCAACGTCCACAGCGACTGCAGCGCGCGCGGATCGAGACGCCCGCCCGTCAAATGCGCGAAGTACCGCAGAAACACCGCTGTGGTCTTGACGTCGAGCTCCGGCGCCTGTTCGGCGGAAATCTTCGCGCTGCCCGACGGATCGTCGATAGGCGCTTTATACAGCTCACCCGGCAAGCCGTGTGTCGCAGCGGCGTCGAGCGCCTTCACGAACTGGCCGTAGCGGCTCGACGGACGGTCGCCGTCGATCCAGACGAGCTGGTAGTTGAGATCTTTATAAACGCGGCGCACCTGATCGACCATGCGCGTCCGTTCCGCAGCGGGCATCTGCGGGCCCGCGACAACTGCGTCGAGCGATTTTCCGTCCACGAGCGATTGCAGCGCCGCGTTGGGCTGTGGCTGCGAGGCCCCCCACATGCCGCCGGCCCCAACTCCTCGCTCCTGACAGGCGGACGTGAGAGCGGCGAGGCAAATGAGCGCGACTGTATGGATCCGTGTACACGAATACGTCATGGCGGAGAGCTGTGCAAGAATCGTACGCACTTTGCACCGCAGGCAGTGAGGTGTTACATTAGATGACCTCGGTGCCACCCCTCGAACTCAGTCTCGATATCACGCCCCGAGGCCGGCTCGACGTCATCGATGTTCGAGCGCAAGCTGCGGCCACTTACGGCGACGTGTTCGAGCAGTACAACCGCTGCTTGTATTGCTCGCTGCACACGACGGCCGGATATCTCCCGCAAAGTTTCGCCGCTCGTCTCGGCTCGGGTCCGCAGGCGGTGCGGCCCTACATCGATCTCTTCACCACTGTATTTCCCGAAGGCGCGGGCTATCACCACGACGATCTCGATCGCCGTACGGAACTGACGGCCGAGCAGCGCCCGATCGAGCCGACCAACGCCGACTCGCATCTCGCGTTCATCGGCAGCGGGTTGCGCGCGTGCGTCTCGTACGTGACGCGCCGGCCGGGACCGGTGTCGTTCATCGACCTCGACGGCGTCAACGCGGGAAAGCCGCGGCGGCGCATGACGACCCTCGTTGGCTACGACAGCGAGATCGAAGTGGCCAAGACGACGCTGCATGTGCCGGTGTCGTCGACACATCCCGTCGATGCGGTGAACCTGAAGGACTCGCGGCTCGGCTTGTACGATCAACTCGACGAGCTCATCAGGAAACACGGTGTCGAGAAGGGGCGCGTGCGCCTGAGTCTCGGCTCCGGTGAGCAGTTCGCGAGCCTCACGGTCAACGAGTACGAAACGCTGTTGATGCGATACGACCTCGCAGAGGTGCTCAAGAACCCGCTGCGTTTCGCTGCGCAGAAAGCGAAGCACGCGTGGGACGATCCGCGCGCGGTACCGTCGAAGGCGATCGATTACGCGAAGTACGATCTCGTCCGCGCGGTGAACCGCCTGGTCGATGCGCTCGGCCTCGCAGAGTCGACGTTCGAGCGGGTCTTCTCGCAGGCGCTCGCCGTGCCCGCGTCACGGTTTCTCCGCATGAAACGCTCTGTCGATTTGCTGGTGTCCGACACGACGACGTCTGGGCGCGGCGTGGTCGTCGAGGGCACCTACCAGGCCCCGATCATGGTGCAGTGGCGCAAGGCCTCGAAAGGCGAACGCCAGGTCGCGGTGTCGCTCACCCGCTTCGTGTAAGTCCACGCAAGAAAGTAAAAAGTAAAAAGTAAAAAGTAGAAAGTTGCGGCGAAGTGAGGTAACGTCTGCGCAAATCGCTGAAACAATTTGTCGCAGACTTGCGACATATTCGGAGGACCCTCCCATGAAGAAGCTCGTACTGCTGATGTGTCTCGTCGCGTCGGTGGCGGTCATTGCGCAGCAGCCGCGGCGTGGTGGCGGTGCAACGGCGGCCCGCGGCGCGGAACCGCCGCATCCATCGGGGTTGCCGTCGAAGGCGCCCGAACAGGGCTGGGTCGGTGACTCGTGGAGTGCGCACGAAGGCGGATTGCTGCGCGTGAAGGTGCATTTGCGATTCGGCGTCGAGGCGCCGGTCGGCGCGCGAGGCAAGGAAGGTGCGTGGAAGCCGATGCCGGACGGCTGGTACTTCGGCCGCGTGTCGATGGTGGCCAACGACCTGCAAAGCAACGTGTATGTCCTTCATCGCAACGGCGCGATCGATCCCTTGGTGGTGTTCGACGCCGATGGGAACTACCTGCGCTCGTGGGGCAAGGGTGTCATCGACGATCCGCACGGCATCCGCGTCGATCGAGAGAACAACGTCTGGGTCGTCGATCGCGCCGGCGCGATTCTGAAGTTCACGACGACGGGCAAGCTGTTGATGACGATCGGAACGAAAGGTGTGCGCGGCAACGACGACAAGTCGTTCGGCAGCCCCACCGACATCGCGTGGGATTCGCAGGGGAACACCTACATCTCCGACGGCTACGGCAACAGCCGCGTCGCCAAGTTCGACAAGAGCGGCAAGTACGTCATGTCGTGGGGCACGCCGGGCTCGGGGCCGAGCCAGTTCCGCACGGTGCACTCGATTCAGTTCGACTCGAAAGATCGCGCGTATGTGAGCGATCGTGAGAACAACCGCATCCAGATCTTCGATGCCAACGGGAAGCTGCTGAAGACGTGGAACCATCTCGGCTCGACCCAGGGCATCTGGATTTCGCCGAAAGACGAGATGTACATCCTGACGCATCGCAACAACGTCGAGAACATCACGGCCGACACGCTGGCCGGCCGCCTGATGAAGATCGATCTGGAAAGCGGGAAGGTGCTCGGCTCGATGGAATCGCCGGGTCACTCCGTGAACGGCTCGCCGAACGGAGACATCTTCGTGGCGAGCTTGACGGGGAATGTTTTACGCTGGATGCCGCACCCGGAATTCACGCGCTCTCACTGACGCAGTAGCGCGTCTGTTAGGGAGAGGGCAGAGGGCAGAGAGCAGAGGGCAGAATGTGCCCGCTGTCACTCTGCCCTTTGTCTTTCTGCCCTCTGCCCTCTTCCCTCTGCCCTCACCTCTGCGCTATACCGTCAGCGTCAGAATCCGGGCGTCAGCGAAAAGCCCCAAATCCAACCTCGTCCTGGCCGATTGAACGGTCTCGCGTAATCGATCTGCGCGGTGGCGAAGCCGAGCAGGTTGGTGCGGAGCGTGATGCCGCCGCTCGTGACCGGCTCGCGCGTGCCGCCGTTGAAGAACGACGGCTTCTGTCCCCTGTTCCACGTCACGCCGCCGTCGAGGAAGAACGCGACTTCGACGGGCAGCGGTCCATACATGTTCTGGCCCACGCCAAACGGCCGCAGCAGCGGGAAGCGGAACTCGATGTTCCCGACCAGCATGCGGCTGCCGACCAGCCGATCGAAGGTCGGGCACGACTCGCTCGAGGCGCACTCGCCGGCGCTGAAGGAATTGATGCCGTAGCCGCGCACGAACTCGGGATATCCGATGAAGAGCGGCATGAGCCGCTCGTCCTGGCTTCCCTCGCCATAGCGGCCGTAGTGCATGCCGCGCACGGCAATCGTGTAGAACCGCGCAGGCATGAAGTACTTCCGCCCGTCGGCGAGGGCTGTCGTGAACCGCAGGTCGCCGAATGTCGGCGCCACTTCGAAGCGCGATCGCTGTCCCGCAACGGGACTCGTGGCCCCGAAGAGCGAGCTGTCGGTGATGAGCGCCGTGCTGACCGATGACATATTCAGTGGGTCGGCCAGAGGACTCGTCTCAGTGCGATCGTCCAGCACGTTTCCGCTGCGCTGCGAGATCGTCGTCGTCCGGATTTGCCGCTCGAACGACATGCGGCTGAATCCACCGCCGAACTCGATGCGCGCCGTCTGGCTGAAGGGATAGGCCACCATGCCGCTGGCGCCGCGGTTGATTTGCCGCTCGATGATCGTCCGATCGAACAGCACCGCCTCTCCGGCGACAACGCCCCGAGCAATCGCGTACCCGCCGGCGATGTAGGGAGACTGTTCGACAGCGAAGCCCCAGTTCCACCTTTTCGACATGTTCGTGTAGGCGACGATTGCGCCGGCGTTCTTCGCAAGATCGCCCGCCCCGCCGCCGTAGGTGTCGGCGCTGACCTGCGCGTAGAGGTTGTGATTACCGAGCATGTCGCTGAAGTTGAACGCGATGCCGCCGCCGACCATGCCGCCGAAACGATCGACGCCGGCCGAAATGTACGGCTGTCCGACTGTGTCGAGCGACAGGCCAGACTTGTACTCCTCAACGACCGGCTCTGCGGTCGGGAGGCCAGTAGCGGGATCGTTCAGGATGCGCGCGATCGTCGATTCGCGCGCGGCCGGCGGCAGCGATGCCGCCTGTAGACGCGCGACACTCGAGGCGACCGGCGTGCCGGCGAGCTGCTGCTGAGAATCGATGATGTAGATGTGATGGCTGTCGTTCTCGTAGGCGCTGACGGCCAGCGTGCGCGCATCAATCGCCGACGAGATAGAGGGGCTCAGCGCCATGATGCCGCTGATACCGCTGTCGATGTTGGTCACCTGCGACAGCGTGCCGGATGGCAGATTGATGCGATAGATGTTGCTGATGCCGTTCTGATCGGACACGAAGTACAGGTTTCGGCTGTCGGGAGCCCATTGCGGGTTGATGTTCTTGCCTTGGCCGAACGTTGAAATCGGCGAAATGCGGCCGGAGGCCACGTCGAGCACGGCCAGACGATAGTCGCCGGCATCCAGCAGCTTCTCGTCGGTGGTGAATCGATCGGTGACGAACGCAATCGAGTCGCCGTCGGGCGACCACGCCGGCTGAAGGTCTGCAAAAAAGTCGCTCGTAATGCGCTTCGCGGATCCTGCGGCCAGATCGTAGATGAACAGATCGGAATCGCCGCCGACCGTTGCCGAGAACGCGATCGATTTTCCGTCGGGCGACCACGTCGGGTTGAGAATCTCTCCGACCTCGGGTATCTCGATCTCGCGGACGACGTCGCCGTCGGCCACGTCGAGAATCGCCAGCACCGCTTTACCGGCGTGCACGCCGCCGACGACGAACTGCCGGCTGTCGGGTTTCCACGCTCCGGCGGAACCGATGAACTGCAGGCTCGTGAAGTGCGAGTTCAGCGCCGTGTCGACCAGCTTGCGCACAATGCGTCCGGTCGTCGCGTCCGCGAGATACAGATCGATCGAGAACAGATCGCGCGACGAGAAAAAGACGATGTGGCGGCCATCGGGGCTGAGTGAGGGCGACACATTGGTCGCCATCTCCGTCTTGTCGTTCGTCGTGAGCGCGCGCCCGAAGGTATGTGCGCGCGCAGTCGCGCCCATCACCGGCGCGTATTGCGCGCGGATGTCGGCGTGCCAGTTGGTCGAGATCTCTTTGTCGTCGATGAGCGCGGCCTGCTCGATTGCCACGATTGGATCGCCCGAACGCACCGCGGTTCGGAAGACCTTGCCGATCACGTCGTCGCCGTACTTGCCGCCGATGTACGCCCAGACGGCTTGTCCCCACCGATAGGGAAAGAATCGGCCGCTGTCGAGGTCGTCGATCCCTGGCAGCTCTTCCTTGCGCGTCGCATCGCGCAGCCACATGGCTGTATGCGGATCGACGGGCCCGATGGAGAGATACTCGGCCAGCCCTTCCACGAACCAGAGCGGCAGCGATTCGATGCCGGCTCCGCCGCCGCCCTGCTGCTGTCGCCGCGCCGAAATGTCGTATTGGAATGCATGTACAAGCTCGTGGCCGAGTACATGGTCAGTCTCGGCAAGCGTGCCCGCCAGCGGCAGCACGACCCGCCGCTTCAATCCTTCGGTGACGCCGCCCGTGCCCTCTCCGATCTGGCCGCCCACCACATTGGTCTGCTCGAAGTCGGGGTGAGAGGCGTAGAGGACCAGCGGCTGGCGCGAGCTCAGCTCGTGCTCGAAGACGCTCGAGAGCCGTGCATACCAGCGCTCGGCCATGCGGCCGACACGCGCCGCATTCTGGCGCTCTTCCTCATAGAAATAGATGTCGAAGTGATCCGTCTTCAGCACCTCGAATTTGAATTCCTTGTAGTGGACCTTGTTGCGTCCAAAATATTGAGCTTGCGCGGGCGACGCGGTCGACAGGAATAAGAGGAAAACCGACAGACCGGCGAGAGGAATTCGGCGAAGCATCTGCCGCATGGTGAGCTCCTGGAAAATAGATGGGCTGAACATCCGGCGTTAGTTCTGCCAAAGTCGCGCCAACTACACACCGTTCATTTTCGCGAGGAATTTCGTACGGGACGTACCGAACTGTCCTCTACAAGGATACGCATGCCGAGGGCAGACAGCGCCAGCTCGGTGCCGAGCTCGGCGGTGGTGTTGCGGATGTCGAGCGTGGGGTTCACCTCGACGAGATCGAGGGCCATCAGGAGCCCCGATTCGGCAATCATCTCCATCAGCAGGTGGGCCTCGCGATAGTTGAGCCCTCCCTTCACCGGCGTGCCCACGCCGGGGGCGATGGCAGGGTCGCAGACGTCGAGATCGAATGACACGTGGATGCCCGCGGTCCCATCGCTCACGGCTTGCAGCGCCTGTGAGGCGACTGCCGCGACGCCGAGCCGATCGATATCTTTCATCGTGTACACGTGCACCCCGGAATCGCGGACGAGAACCTTTTCGCGATCGTCGAGATTGCGCACGCCGATCAACGCCGTGTGCTGTGGAAGCACGGTCGGTGAGAAACCGCCGATTGACGAAAGCTCGGCGGGCTCGGGGCCGAGCAGCGCGGCGAGCGGCATGCCGTGCACGTTGCCGCTCGGCGTGCTCGCCGGCGTGTTCATGTCGCCGTGCGCGTCGACCCACAAAAGCCCGAGCGGCTTGCCCGCGGCGCGCGCGTGCGCGGCAGAAGCCGCCACCGATCCCGCGCCCAGGCTGTGATCGCCGCCGAGCACAAGGGGAATCGCGCCTTCTTCGATCGACGCGCGCGCAGTCTGGTACAGGCGATCGCAGACCTTGGCGATCTCCCTGATGAACTTCTTCTTCGGATCGCCGTGTTTTCTGGTTTCAGGGATCGGCGATGGCAGGTCGCCGCGATCGGTGACGACCCGTCCGAGCGCGGCGATCTGTTCGCGGAGCCCGGCGATGCGAAAGGCCGACGGGCCCATGTCGACGCCGCGGCGGCTGCCGCCCATGTCGAGGGGAACGCCGATCAGATGAACGGGCGAAGGCACGGACGTACAATACAAAACAGGAGGCTAGGAGAGTAGGAGAATTCTTTTCAAAAAGAATTCTCCTGAGCTCCTGATCTCCTGTGAAAAAGACATGCGCGTTCCAGATATCAAGGTCACGCCTCCCGGTCCGCGTCGCGCGCGCGATTCTCGAGCGCGATCGTGCCGTCGTGTCGCCGTCGTATCCGCGCAGCGCGCCCTTCGTCATGGCGCGCGGCGAAGGCGCCGTCGTCGAGGACGTCGACGGCAACGTGTATCTGGATTTCTGCGCCGGCATCGCGGTCGCCGCGACCGGCCATTCGCATCCCGAGGTCGTGCGCGCCATCACCGAGCAGGCGTCGAGGTTCCTTCACATTTCCACCGACTACTACCACGAGCCGCAGGTGGCGCTGGGCGAAGCGCTCGCCGAGATCGCGCCCATCGGCGGTCGTGCACGGACCTTTTTTTCGAACTCAGGCACCGAGGCCGTCGAGGCCGCGATCAAGCTCGCGCGGTATCACACCAAGCGATTCAACATCATCGCGTTTCTCGGATCGTTTCACGGCCGTACGCTGGGATCGCTCGCGATGACGTCGAGCAGGACCGTGCAGCGCCGGGGGTTTGGCCCGATGGCGCCCGGCGTGTTTCACGCGCCGTATGCGAACCCGTACCGCTGTCCAATCGGCGCTCGCGACGCCGCGGGCTGCACGCGCGAGTGCCTCGCATATATCGAGAATCAAATCCTCACGCATCTCGTGTCGCCCGACGAGGTCGCCGCGATTGTCGTCGAGCCGATACAGGGCGAGGGCGGGTACGTGGTCCCCCCGCCGGAATTTCTTCAGGGGCTCGCCGCGATCGCCGCGCAGCACGGCATGCTGCTTGGTCGCCGACGAGGTGCAGTCGGGCATCGGCCGCACCGGCAAGATGTTCGCGATCGAGCACACCGGCGTGCAGCCCGACATCATCATCGCCGCGAAGGGCATCGCCTCGGGGCTGCCGATGGGAGTGACGATTGCGCGCGAAGACGTCATGGACTGGCCGGTGGGCGCGCATTCCAATACGTTCGGCGGCAATCCGCTGGCGTGCGCGGCGGCGCTCGCGACGATCAAGCTGGTGCGCGACGGGCTGATGCAGAACGCCGCCGATGTGGGGCAGTTCCTGCGCGGTGCGCTCGAGGCGCTCGCCGAGCGGCATCGGCTCATCGGTGATGTGCGCGGGTGCGGCTTGATGATCGGCATCGAGCTGGTTCGCGATCGCCAGACGAAGGAGCGCGCGGCATCCGAGCGCGACGCGCTTGTGATGGCCGCATTCCGGCGAGGGCTGCTCGTGCTGGCCGCAGGCGCCAACACGATTCGTCTCTCGCCGCCGCTGGTCGTCACGAAAGAGCAGGCGACAGACGGCGGTGCGCATTCTCGACGAGGCGCTCACGGAGATCTCCAACTCTTAAGGTTTTAGTTGACACAGAAGACGCGCGGGGCGTACGCTGGTGAAGTCTTAATTAATTAGGTGACTGCGATGACAGACTGATGCCGCGCCCAAAATCACTGACGATGACCGACGGCGAGCTGCGGCTGATGCGCGTGCTCTGGGACAAAGGGCAGGCCACGGTCGGGGAAGTCGTCGATGCCCTCAAGACACGCCCGAAGCCTGCGTACAACACCGTGCTCACGCTGCTGAGGATCATGGAAAAGAAGGGCTACGTCTCGCACCGCAAAGACGGGCGCGCGTTCATTTTCCTGCCGAAGGTCGACCGTGCCGATGCGAGCCGCAGCGCGCTGCACACGCTGGTGAACCGTTTCTTCGATGGGTCGCCGCGGCTGCTCATGTTGAATCTGCTCGAAGATGCGCAGCTGTCTCCTGAAGCGCTGAAACAGCTGAAGGAGCGCATCGAGGAGGCCTGATGACGGCATGGCTGCTGACATGGTTCTGGCAGGGTAGTGCCCTCGCCGGTGGTGTAGCGGTTGCGCTCCGATGCGTGCCTCGCGTGAACGCGTCGACCCGGCACCTCATATGGTGTGGCGCGCTTGCGGCAGTCGCCTGGCTCGGCTGGGCAAGCTCACCGTACCGAGGTCTGACCCCAGGACCGGTACCAGGGGCAGACCCCATCTACGTTCCTTCGGCCCCCGACTTCCTCATTACTATCGGCATCGGCATCTGGGCAGCGATCACGCTGGTGATGCTGCTGCGCCTGCTGCCCGGTCTTCGCGCAGTGTACGCGCTGCGCGACCGCTGCACGCCCGTTCCATCGAGCCTCGAGTCGCGCCTTCCGCTGTGGCTCGAAGCGAAAGCGCGCGGCCGACGCACACGACTGACGATCTGCGACGCGGTGCCCGGCGCGACCGTGCTGGGCTTCGAACGTCCGTGCATCGCGATCCCCTCATCGCTCGTCGACGCGCTGGCGATCGACGAGCTCGATCAAGTGATTCTTCACGAGTACGCCGCACGTGCAACGTCGCGACGACTGGTCGCGGCTCGCGCAGACGCTGTTGCTCTCGGTGCTGTGGATTCACCCGGCGGCGCTCGTCGTGTCGCGCGTATTGAATCGCGAGCGCGAGATGGCATGCGACGAATGGGTTGTCGCGCGGACCGGTCTGCCGAAGGCCTATGCCAGATGCCTCGCGCACGCTGCGGAGGCGCGGATTCGGATGACCCATGGCTCGACGCTGGTGCCCGCGCTCATCGGCGGCCGCCACGAGCTCGAGCGGCGCGTCGATCGCCTGCTGGCCGCACGCGGCAAGGCGCGACGGAACGTGTCGCTCAGCGCTGCCACGGTCGCCGCGTGCGCGATGGTGCTGCTATCGGTGCAAATGCAAGGTGTGCGGTTTGCGGAGATTGCGGAGATCGTTCTGCCGCACGTGCCGCGGCCGATCGCAATGGTTGGCATCGTGCCGCGGTCCCCGACGCCCATCACGGTCCGCCTAAAGGCGGACACTACCGGGGACGGGCGCCGTCGCATCTGTCGCACCCAACGCACCTAACGCACCCCTCGCATCCACCTTCGCGCCCACTTCGCAGATCGCTTCGGCGGACAAGCCTGTCGCACCAAGTCTGTCCGCGCGTATTTTCATCGGCGCGTACTCTGACGCACCCGTCGCACCCCTCGCACCTATTGCACCTATTGCACCCCTTGCACCCGTTGCACCCGATCGTTGGAAGATCGCGTCGACCGCGAAGAAAACCAGCGTTGGCATTGCCAATGTCTTCAGCCGCGCCGGGGTGTCGCTGGCGCGACGCTTCTGATGCGTTTCAGATTTCTGTGCGCGATCGCGTTGATGGCGACGTCGGGGTTGGCCGGCGCACGCTCGAGACGCGATCGTGCCGGGCGTGCCGACCGAGATCCCGGGCCGCGATTTGCCGATCGTGCGCCAACACACCTACAGGATGGCTGGGAAGATCCGTGTCGTCATGTTGTGGGTGGGGCGCGACGATGTGGGGTCCGGCATCATCAAGTGGCGCGGCGCGGGCGACGACAAGGCGATCGAGCTGCTCATCGGATCCGATCCGAAGCGCGCGCCCGGTCAGCTCAACAAATGGGGATACCTCGTCGAAGCGATGCACGGCGGAGAGTCATCGGTCGTCGGCCTGATCTCGCAGGAGAACGACGATCGTCTCAGTGATGTGAAAGCCGGCTTGAAGACGCGCAAAGAGCAGCGGGCATTCGACACGATTCGCGGATACGCCGCGGTGGCTCGAGGGCACGGCGCGCGTGGGCACGCTTTACGCGCCGAGCCAGCTGACCTATCACGACGCCGATACGGTGCTGAAGGACGTGCTTGCCGACGCCTCACTGGCCGTCAAGCGCGTGGCGCGGAGCGCAGAAATCCGGCCGGGCTTTCTGACCTCGCTCACCGAGCTGCTCCAGGCAAGCATTGACAAGAAAAATTACAACCGGCGGATTCAATACATACACGGCGATCGCCTCTATCAACTGCGCTTGATCGAATCGACACCCCTCGCCCGGTTCGAGCGCGACGGGCGCTCGTGGCAGAACGTCATGCGCGGGCGCTTCGAAACCGGCGAAGCGGGAAATCGCTCGGGCACGCGATTCGAGCTCGTTTACGGGGCATCTGGCGCGCTGGCGGGCATCCCCATCCTGATTTCCTACCAGCCAAAGTGGTGGCTTCAAGTAGACTTGGTCCTCAATTCATGAGAATTCACCTCGTCAATCCCAGCGATATCTCGTTCGGAACAGCGGTCATCACGCCCCGGTGGCTCTACGTGCTCGCGGCGGCGACGCCGCGCGAGTATGGCGACCCGCGCGTGGTGGACGAAACGCTCGACCCGATAGACTTCGACAGCATCGCGAGCGGCGATGTCGTCGGCATCGGCATCCACACGTTCAACGCGCTGCGCGGCTACGAGATCGGCCGCGAGGCGCGCAAGCGTGGAGCGACCGTCATCTTCGGCGGCATTCATCCGACGCTCTATCCTGAAGAGTCGTACGAGCTCGGCGGTGCGCACGCGGTCGTCAAAGGCGATGGCGATGTCATCTGGGCGTCGGTGCTCGCCGATTGCGCGAAAGGAAACCTGCAGACGTTCTACGACGGCGGACGCGTCAGCGGCACGACCTTCCAGCCGGCTCGGTGGGACTTGCTGCCTGCCGACAAATACATGTGGGGATCGGTGCAGACGCTGCGCGGATGCCCGAAGCACTGCTCGTTCTGCTCGGTGTGGAGAACCGACGGCCAGCAGCCGCGGCAGCGCGCAGCCGATGCGGTCGTTCGCGAGATCGTCGAGCTGCGGCGCATGGGCTTCCGCTTCATCCTGCTCTCGGACGACAACTTTTATCCGGTCACGATGGAAGATCTGCGGCTTGCGGAGCGGCAGGGAAACACGGCGCGCATCGAATCGCTCAACGAGATTCGCCGCGAGCGATTCGAGCTGATGGAGATGCTCGCGAAGCTGCCGGACGATCTCGTGTTCTACACGCAGATCACGATGGAAGCGGCCGAAGATCCCGAGTTCCTCAAGGCGATGAACAAGGCGAAAATCCGCGGCGCGCTCGTCGGCGTCGAGTCGGTGACGCCCGAAGGGCTGAAGGCGATCTTCAAGGACTTCAACTACGCAGGCGACAAGCTCGTCACGCGGCTGAAGGAATTCCGGAAGCACGGCGTGCACATCCTGGGCTCGTTCATCTTCGGGTTGCCGACCGACAAGGAAGACACGTTCGCCGCGACCGCCGAGCTCGCGCAGCGCTCCGACATCGCGTTTGCGCAGTTCATCATGCTGACGCCGTTTCCCGGCACCGTCGACTTCGCGAAATGGGAAGAGAAGATGGCGTCGGACCCGACGCGCATCGCCGGCTATCCGCTGACGCGCTTCTGGCTGATTCCCCGCGAGCAGCGGCCCGAAGGTCTACACGCCGCATCCGATGTTGTCGGCCGAACAGATTCGTCAGGGCACGCAGTGCGTGTGGGATCGCTTCTACAGCGTTCCCGCGATCTGGGAGCGGGCGAGCATCATCAAGTCGATGCGCGGGCGGCTCCTGTTCATCATGATGTCGAAGCTGTACCGGCAGATGTATGCGAACACGGGCATTGCCACCGACAGCGCGCGTGTGACGCGGTCGGCGAACTGGGCCCGCTGGATCGCGCGCCCGGCGCGCAGATTCTTCGTGGCGTCGCCGATGCCGGATCTGCAAGTTCCGAATTAGTTAGGGCTAAGGGGTAAGGGGCGAGGGGTAAACCCATTGCCCCTTGACCCTTGCCCCTCGCCCCTGTCATAAGTACCCCCTCAACTCCAGATTTCGGAGGAACGATGAGACGTAAAGCCCTCACCCTGTGCACCACCGTGCTTCTGGCCTTCGCCGCAGCACCACACGCGCAACGCGGAGCCGCAGGTCCGGTCACCGCCATCGTCGGCGCGCGCCTCGTCGATGGCACGGGCGCCGCGGCCGTCAACGACTCAGTCGTCCTCGTGAGCGGCGACCGCATCACCGCAGCTGGTCCCCGCGCGCGCGTGCAGGTGCCGCAGGGCGCGACGGTCGTGAATGCGTCTGGCAAGACGGTGATACCCGGCCTCGTCGACGTGCACTGCCATCTCAATCAACCCGAAGATGTGATGCGGAAACTGCTGCCGGTCGCGCTCAACTGGGGCGTCACGACGCTCCGCATGACCGGCAACGACAAGCCCGAAATCATGCCCGTGTATGCCGACGCCAAAGCGGGCAAGCTCCTGTCGCCGCGCGTGTACACAGCGGGGCAGGGATTCAATCTCACAGGTCCCTACCCGGGCGCGCCGACGCTGAAGCCGACGACACCCGAAGAAGCGCGCAAGGGGGTGCAGGCGCACAAGGCGCTGAATGTCGACTTCATCAAGCTCTGGATGGGCGACAAGGGATTTACACCAGACGTGGTCGCCGCCATCGTCGATGAGGCGAAGAAACAGAACATTCCGATCGTCGCGCACATCGGCAACGCTGCGCAGGTGAGGCAGCTTGCTGACCTGGGCGTCACCGATTTCATGCACGAGGCGCGCGACGGCATGAACCCCGAGTTCATCGCCTACGCGAAATCGAAGGGGTTGTCGTTTGCGCCGACGCTCGGCCAGGGGCAGTCGCGCTGGTACTACTACGAACACCCCGAAATCCTGACGATGGATCCGAAATTCGACGGGTTCTACGCGCGGGGGCGCGCGATGTTGAACGATCCGGCGCGACGCCAGCAAATCATGGGCGCTCCCGACTTCGCCGAGCAGAAGCAGCGCTTCAAGGACAACAACTACCCGTTCATCAAGATGATGTCCGACGCCGGCATCCGAATCGTCACCGGTACCGATTGCGGGGCCGAGGCCTCGCAGACCACTCCAGTGGGACATACGACCCATCAAGAGGTGCATATGTTCGTCGAGGCGGGGATGACGCCGGCCAACGCGCTTCGGGCCGCGACGCTCGACGCGGCGCGCGTGCTGGAGCGGACAGAAAACCCCAGCTACGGATCGATCCAGGCCGGCAAGATCGCCGATCTCGTCGTGCTGAACGCCGATCCGATAGCCGACATCAACAACACCATCAAAATCGATCGCGTGATGAGGGCGGGAAGATGGGTTCAATAACGGTCAGGCCGGATATTTACGAGAAGCATCGATCGCTGTTTGGCGACAAGACCGTGAACGGGCGGCGCGTCAACGTCGACGACGTGATTGCGCAATTGACGCGCGACACCAAGGGCGATTTCCGCTCGCTGCTGAGCGCGCGGCATGTGCTGCAGGATCAGGTGGGGCGCCGCGAGCGCAGTTATACGTTTCTGGCGCCCGACACGAAAGTGAGCGACGCCGACGGCAACTCCACGACCGTGCGCGACATCCGCCAGGGGATGCTCGATGGATTTTTCGGGCGCAAAACGCCGCACGCGTGGCGGTTGAACCCGAGCGTGCCGATTCCGAAGGACACGATGCGGCCCGGCCTCGAAGGCACCGGGCCCGCGATCGACCTCGGGATGGCGATGGGCGCGCTCAATACCGGCGCCGCCTCGTGGATGTGGGACTGGGAGGATGCGGGCGGCGACTACAAGGACCAGCTCTACCAGGCGTGGGAAAACCTGCGCGATCTGCTCGCGCATCAGTGGGTCGGTAAGCCGTTCGTGCATCCCTCCAAGAAGCAGGGGGGGAAGCCGCGCGAGTACACGATCGATCTCCCGCCGGAAAAGTGGCCGACGATTTTTCATCGCGTCCCGGGCCTGCATCTTCAGAATCGGCAGATCTCGCTCGATGGAGAACAGGTGCCGGCGATGATTCCGGCGCTGCTCATGCACGCCGTGAACAACTACGATACGCAGAAGAAGCACGGCTCGGGCGTTTACTACTACGTGCCGAAGATTGAAACGTGGCAGGAAGCGCGGCTGGTATCGAGCCTCCTGAAGAAGGTGGAAGAGGCGCTTGGCCTTCCGCGCGGCACGCTGAAGATCAAGATGCTGAACGAGCGCGCCGAGTACGCGCTGCAGCAGGAAGCCATCATGTGGGTGCTGCGCGAGAATCTCATCGGCCCGAACGTCGGGCGATGGGACTATCTGAACAGCCGCGAAGAGATGTTCCGCCACGATCCGGCGATGGTGATTCCCGATCCGAATACGGTGACGATGACCGAGCCGTCGCTGTCGTATTACACGATGCGCAACGCGCTGCTGGCGCTGCTGGCCGGCGGCATGCCGATCGGCGGCATGGCCGCGCAGATGCAGAATCCCCAGGCGCCCGAAAACGATCCGAAAGCGCTGCGCGACATCTGGTTCGACAAGCTGCGCGAGCGGCTGACGGGCCTCTTCAAAATCGACGGAAAGATCCACGACACGTACCGGCAGAGCTGGGTGGCGACGATCACGCCGTCCTACGTCGAGGCCGGCCGCGAATCGCTCGTCACCGACGTCGACGATCTGCAGACCGTCGTCGACAAGCTGAAGCCGGAAGAGAAGAAGCGGTTCGAGGATCTCGGACTCCTGAAGGACGGGAAGATTGCGCCGTTGGAGCTGTCGGAGGCGGATCTCACGCCCGAGAAACTGTTTTCCGAGGACGCGCGCAAACGGCTTCTGTCGCGGCCGCAGGGCCCGACGACCGAAGACGGAATGCGTTACGCGATGTACATGTCGACGGAGTTCATGTACCAGCAGCTGCTCGGCAACAACGCGGCGGCGATCTTCGATCCGCGCACCGGGCTGCGGTTTATGAACGACCTTGCGACCTATGAGATCTTCTGGCACTTCCTCTACCTGACGGTGCTGCACGGGGTCGAGCTGACGGCCGATGGCAAGTACTCAAAGGCCGGCGACCGCGTGACGCCCGAGCTGTTCGTGAAACTGCTCGACGAGCGGCGCGAGACGGTGAAGGAGCTGTTCAAGAAGCTTGGCACTGTCTACGAGAAGACGAACGCGGAGCTCGTGCTGTCGGTGCTGAAGCGGCAGGTGGTCGAAGAGAAGCCGGACGGGCGCCTCGTGCCGCAGCCGAGATGGATCAAGTACGGCTCGCGCGTGTTGCTGTCGATTATCGAAGAATCAGATGCCGACCGAACGGCGATTCTCGACGGCATCTTCACGGGCCATCGCGAAGAGCTGTCGGGTAAGGTGCTGCGCGCCTACGACTTCGTGTACGACGCGCGAGAGGACTCGACGCAAACCGCGGCCTAGACACGGTCCGGCTAAAGCCGGACACTACCGGTGAACCGATATCGGTAGTGTCACGCCTTCAGGCGGACCCAACACATGCCAAAAGAGCAACCGCCCAAGGCAGAAGACGTCGCGCCGGTCGTCTACGACGAGCTTCGGCGCGTCGCGGCCGCCTACATGCGCCGCGAGCGGCCGGGTCAGACGCTGCAGGCGACGGCGCTCGTGCACGAGGCGTACCTGCGGCTTGCGCAGGCCGGCACGCCCTGGAACGACCAGCGCCATTTCGTCGGCATCGCCGCGCGTTCGATGCGGCAGATTCTCGTCGAGCGCGCCCGCTCCCGCGGGGCGCAGAAGCGCTGGGGCGGCATGAACCGCGTCTCGATTACCGACTCGCTGCCGCTCGCCGCAGATCCGGAGACGATGCTGCCGGCGCTGGATGAAGCGATCAACAAACTCGAACAGATCGACGCCGAGCAGGCGAAGATCGTCGAGCTGCGCTACTTTGCCGGCATGAGCGTCGAAGAAGCCGCAGACGTCATGGGCATGTCCCCTGCGACGCTGAAGCGCCGATGGTCGCTTGCACGCGCGTGGCTCTTCCGCGAGCTGAGCCAGTGAAGTTCTTACGCGCCCCACGCGCCCCACGAACCCTACGCGACCCATCATGAACACCGAGCAGCGGCGTCGCGCGCGCGATCTGTTCGAACACGCGCTCGAACACGAGCCGGCAGATCTGCTGCGATGGCTCGACGAGGCGGCGCCGGACGATTCCGTCGTGCGCGCCGAAGTACGTTCGCTGCTCGATCATCACTCGCGCGCGGGCTCGTTTCTCACCCAGCCGGTTGCCGAAGCCGCTCCGCATCTGCTCGAAGAGGAGCACACGCTCGAGCCTGGAACGGTGCTCGGGTCCTACACCGTCGTGCGCGAGGTCGGGCGCGGCGGGATGGGCCGCGTGTACCTCGCGTCGGACGGCCGGCTCGGCCGCACGGTCGCGCTCAAGGCGCTCGCGCCGCAGCTGACGCGCGAGCCGATGCATCGCGATCGCCTACGCCGCGAAGCGCGGGCCGCCGCGGTGTTGACGCATCCGGGCATCTGCACCGTCTACGCGCTGGAGGAGCTCGAGGGAGAGCTCTACATCGCGACGGAGTTCGTCGAAGGCCGTACGCTGCGCGACGAGATCGCCGAGGGCAAGCGGCCATCGATCGAGACCATCGTCGCAACCGCGCGCGATCTGGCGTCGGCGCTGGCGAGCGCGCACGCCAAGGGCATCACACATCGCGATCTCAAGCCGGAAAACGTGATGCGCACGCGGGATGGTCGCATCAAAGTGCTCGACTTCGGGCTCGCGCGCGTCGAGGCAGGCCCCGGCGGCATCGCCGCGACGCTGACGGCGCCGCTGCCCGGCGGCATCGCCGGAACCCCGGCATACATGTCGCCGGAACAGATCGAAGGACGCACGGCCGGCCCGGCCGCCGATGTGTTCGCATTCGGCGTGCTGATGTACGAGTGGATTTCCGGACGTCATCCGTTTCAGGCGGGGTCGCCGCTGGCGACGCTCGCGCGCGTGCTCGACAGCACGCCCGATCCGCTCTCGGCTCACGCGCAGGTACCGAAGTGGCTGTCCGACGTCATCGAGCGCTGTCTGCGGAAACAGGCGAACGAGCGATACAGCTCCGCGGCCGAGGTGCTGCCTGCGTTCGATCATCCGGCGATCGTGGCGAAAGAGCCGGTCCCGCGCAGCAGCACATGGTGGCGCACGCATCAAGTGGTCGCGATTGTTCTCTACACGATTGCCTCGGCGCACGCATGGCAGATCAAGGAATGGTTTCGCGAGCCTGTATCGCTGTGGGCATTTGTGGTCATGGGGATTGCGGGTTCGGTCGGCGGCATCATCCGCGGGCACCTGGTCTTCACCGACATCATGAACCGCCCGCATCTGACGAGCGAGCTCGCGCGCACGAAGCGGGTGCGCATGTTCACCGACGTCCTGATCGCGATGCTGCTGACGGTCGACGCGCTGCTGCTCATCGATACGAAGCCGCTCACAGCGGTCCTCACGATTGCGCTCGCCACCGGCATCGCGCTCGCGGCGGTACCTGATGGAACCTGCCACAACTGCTGCGTTGCTCGGAGAATGAAACCGGTGCACTGGGTGCAGTAGGTGCAACGGGTGCAGCAGGTGCAACGGGTGCAACAGGTGCAACGGGTGCAACAGGTGCAACGGGTGCAACGGGTGCAATGGGTGCGCAGGGTGCAATGGGTGCGCAGGGTGCGGCGGGTGCGGTAGGTGCGCCCTTACGTGCACCAGGGCGGGTCGGGCTTGTCTTTGATGGAGTTTCTGAGCCGAGTCGTGGCGACAGTTGTTCGTTTGCAGAAACGGAGTGCTTCAGCCACCTCCTGTTCTGTGGTCCACTCATTGTCGACGCATTCGATTAGGCCGTCTTCAACTTCCTTCAGCGACGACAACGAGATATTTAGAAATCGGGCGAATTCCTTGTGCCCTCGACGGCCGAACCCCTCCGCGATGTTCCTTCGCGCCGATGATGCAGCATCGCTCAAGTTCTCGCGCGCCCTCAAATTGCGTTCGAATATCGGTTTCTTGAGGATCTTTGTGACCTCTTGTTTAAGACTGCGTGCCAATTGCCAGCAGGTCAGATCGCGAAAGTGTCGAGCCATTGACGATATGAGAAAGCAAGAATTGATGCGCACAGAAATGCGCCAGAAATCTTTCTTGGGTGCCTTTGGATTGCAATTTCTTCAATAAAGCCGCCGCAACGATGTTGCGACCTCTGCGATCGCTCCTCGCACCCGTTGCACCTCTCGCACCCAGTGCACCGATTGCACCCGCCTCGCACCCATTGCACCCCGCACCCATTGCACCCCCCGCACCCATTGCACCCATTGCACCTAGAATGTTGCCCGATGTCTTACCTCGTCGTCTTCATCGCTGCGTTCGTTGCCGGCGCGATTAACTCCGTCGCAGGCGGGGGCACGCTGCTGTCATTCCCCGCGCTCGTGTGGGTCGGGTTGCCGTCGACGATGGCGAACGCGACGAGCACGGTGGCCATCTGGCCCGGTTCGCTCGGCGGCGTCTGGGGCTACCGTCACGACCTGCCCGGGCTGCCGAAGTCGACCTACCTGCTCATGATTCCCAGCCTGCTCGGCGGCATCCTGGGCGCCGTCTTGCTGGTGATGACGCCGACCGCGGTGTTCGATCGGCTCATTCCTCTCCTCATCCTCTTCGCGACGCTTCTCTTCATGCTGCAGGAGCCCGTGCAGCGGGCGATCAAGACCACGGGCAAGGCGCACTCCGGATCCAGGGGCTGGCTGATCGGCGCGATGTTGTTCCAGTTTCTCGTGTCGGTGTACGGCGGCTACTTCGGCGCAGGCATCGGCATCCTGATGCTGGCGGCATTCGGCATCATGGGGTTCACCGACATCCATCAGATGAACGGCCTCAAGAACTTTCTGGCGCTGTGCATCAACGGCGTTGCGGCCTTGTATTTCATCTGGAACGGCATGGTGTCGTGGCCGCACGCGCTCGTGATGGCCGTCGGCGCGATCGTCGGCGGCGTCTGGGGCGCCGGCGTCGCCCGCCGCATCGGCCCGAAAGGCGTCCGCCGCATCGTCATCATCGTGGGGTTCACGATGGCGATCTCGCTTCTGTTCAAACTGTAGGTCCGGCTGAAGCGGCTTGCCCAGTTTTTACGTCGTTGTCATGTACGCGGTACGGGTTCGTGACTTGTACCCTGCATAGTGGGGCCCGATGGATAAGCCGCCGCTGTGACGTTCAGCGTCATTGTTTGTGCCTTCAACGAAGAACAATTACTTCCTGGTTGCCTGCATTCATTACTTCAGCAGTCGTTCCCGCCACACGAGATCATCGTCATCAACAATGCGAGCACCGATCGCACAGCGGCGGCCGCGTCCATCCCCGGCATACGGGTGGTGGACGAGCCGCGGAAGGGGCTGGTGGTCGCCCGCGAGACCGGACGCCGCGTGTCGACCGGCGACGTGCTCGTCTATGTCGACGCCGATTGCCGCGCGCCGCGCGAATGGCTCCAGCTTGTCGCACAGGAATTCGCCCGCCCGCATCCGCCTGTAGCTGTCACCGGTCCGTATCGTTTCTACGACTGGGATGTCGTAGGGTGCGTGCTCGTGCGCATGTACGACTACAGCCTCGCGCCGCTCACGCATGTGCTGGCGCAGTACGTCTTCGGCCTCGGCGCGGTGCTCTACGGTGGCAACTTCGCAGTCAGACGCGATGCGCTCGAGGCGATCGGCGGCTTCGACACATCGATCGAATTTCACGGCGAGGACACGAACCTGGCTCGCCGCATCTCAAAAGCGGGACGCGTGCGCCTGCGGCAACCATGCTGGGTGTTCACATCCGCGCGCCGCTACAAAACCATGGGGCGGGGAAAAGTCTTCGGCCTCTACGTCAGGAATTTCTGCGCTGAGATCTTCTTCCATCGGCCGTCCGACACCACCCACGAAGACGTTCGCGCCTGACATTCGATGCCTGGATACGAACCCTTTCTGTTGTGCGATTTCCATGTACACACGACGTGGAGCGACGGGCGTCTGACGCTGCGCGAAGTGGTCGACCTGTACGGACAGACTGAGCAGTTCGACGTCCTTGCGATCACCGACCACATCCTGGCGAAAAAAGATCTTCTCGGACGGATTGGACGGATTGCGACGCTCGGCCGGCGGCGCTTCTCGATCACGGCGGAGAGTTTCGACGACTATATGGCCGACATCGAGAAGGAAAGTATGCGCGCGCGGCGGCAGTACGGCATGGTCGTCATTCCCGGCGCGGAGGTGACCCAGAACCATATCCGCGCCAAGCACAACTCGCACATTATTGCGCTCGGCTTGAAGGAATTCATCAGCGCCGATCTGAAGGCGAAGGAGATTCTCGAGGAAATTCGACGGCAGGACGGGCTGAGCATCGCGTGCCACCCCCACCATCGAACGACCAGACGAATGGAGATCGCGACGTGCTACCTCTGGGATCACCGCAAGGAGCTGGCCGAACTCGTGGACGTGTGGGAGGCTGCCAATCGAGACGATCTGTTCTCGGTCACCAGCCTGAAGCATTATCCCTACGTGGCCAACAGCGATTTTCACAAGGCGAAGCATCTCTATTCCTGGAAGACGCTGGTGCGATCGGCGAAGTCGTGGCCGGCCATCAAGGCCGCGCTCAAATCGAATGTCAACGTCGCCATCACGCTCTTCCGAAAGGATTCCTGCTAATCTCGCGGGACGTGTCTCGCACAGTCATCATCGTCAATCCCATCTCCGGGCCCAAGCGACGGGGCACCGGCGCCGAGCGCGTCGATGTCGCCAGGCGCACGCTCGAGCGTCTTGGAGCGAAGGGGGAGATCCGGCTGACCGAGCGTGCGGGACATGCGCACGAGCTGTCGCTCGAGGCGGCCGCGTCGGGCGCGGATCTCGTGATTGGATGGGGCGGCGACGGCACGATCAACGAGGTGGCGCGCGCGCTGGTGCAGCGAGACGATGCGCGCGTCGTTGCGCCGGCCCTGGGCATTATTCCTGGCGGATCCGGCAACGGGCTTGCGCGCGAGCTGGGGATTCCGTTCGATCCTGCGAAGGCGATCGAACACGCGCTTCGAGCGAACGTTCGTATCGTCGATGCGGGGGAGCTGGGCGATCACTTGTTCTTCAATGTCGCAGGCATCGGGCTCGACGCGCACGTCGCGGCGCTCGTGACAACGCGCATCCGTCATCGCGGGCTGCTGCCGTACTTGAAGGCGAGCGCCGGCGATCTCATGCGTTACCAACCGGTCGAGTACACGATCACCGTCGACGGCCGGACCATTCAGACCTCCGCTCTCGTGCTGGCATTCGCGAATTCGAAACAATGGGGATTCGGCGCGCAGATCGCTCCTGGCGCCGATCTCTCGGACGGCCTCGTCGATTTCGTCGTCGTTGAAAGCCGGGGATTCCTCGGGGACGTGATGCGGGTGCCGGCGCTTTTCCTGCGACGCATCGATCGGCAGCGCGGCATCGACACCCATCGCGTGCGCGAGGTGACGATCCGCTCGCGCGAGGCGATGCTATTTCACGTCGATGGGGAAGCGGTGCAGGGCTCGGACACGCTCGTCGCGCGCGTGCACCCCGGGGCGCTACGGCTGCGGGCGTAGGAGCCTGAAACATTCCTTGTCGCGCATACGTCTCCTTTATAGCGATGCGGAGAACCGTCCTTGCCGGCATCGGTATTGTCGCAATAGGCATAATCGCCTTTTTATCCGCGGAAGCCTCCAGTCGCGTCCCGGAGATGGCTGCGAATGGGTTGCTGCATCCGCTGCGACGCTCCGTGTTTCAGCGGATTCCTGAGAATTGCGAGACTGCCACATTTACCGGAGCAGGAGTTGCCCTGAAAGGCTGGCGTTGCCGGGCTGGCGAGCATCCTCGCGGCACCATCATTTATCTGCACGGCGTCGCTGATAATCGCGGAAGCGCTTCGAACGTCATCCGGCGATATACCGCGAAGGGATTCGACGTCATCGCGTACGACAGCAGAGCACATGGCGATTCTGAAGGCTCCATCTGCACCTACGGCTATTTCGAGAAGGAAGACGTTCGCAAAATCGTCGACCGCATCGAGCACGGGCCAATCGTGTTGATGGGTCACTCACTTGGCGCTGCTATCGCGATTCAAGCGGCCGCGGGCGACCAGAGAATCGCCACGGTGGTCGCTGCGGAAACGTTTTCCGATCTCCGGACGATTGCACGCGAGCGCGCGCCGTGGTTTCTCACCGACGACATAATCGCGCGCTCATTTCTGGTTGCGGAGCAGTCCGGACGATTCGAAGTCGATGCGGTCAGCCCCGAGCGAGCCGCAAAAGACGTTCACGTTCCCGTGTTGCTGATTCACGGCACGAACGATCGCGAGACACCCGCAGCTCATTCCCAGCGCGTCATGTCGGCGCTGGCAGGACCGAAACGGCTGATTCTGGTTGAAGGGGTGGGACATAACGAATCGCTGCGGCAGGAAAAGACCTGGATAGAAATCGATCGCTGGATCGAAGACGCCGTGAGTCGCCATTCTCCCGTAATCTGACAATCCCCGTGCCAACTGCACTGCCCATCTCAGCCCATCTGCCAATCTGCCAATGCTTGACGCAGTACAGCCCTGTCGCTAAGCTGATTTGAATGTTCCGCGGTCCGTCGTGGATTCAGCGCGCTGGTGTCGCGCTCCTGCTGCTGGCCAGCCTGGGTGCCGGCACCATTGCGCTGCCGCACGCGGACGGCGCGGACGATGTCGCGTGCACCCCGATTGCGGTCGCGCACGACGAGAGCGCCCACTCCATCGGCGCAGACCCGACGCCGGCCGCACCTGCTGAGGCCGATCACTGTTTCCTCTGTCATTCCCTGCGTTCGTTTTACCCGGCTTTCGAGAAGTTCCAGCAGCATCATCACGCGCCCCGCACCGAGCGGCTGCATTGCGCACCGATCGATCGCGCGGGCATGGTGGCGTGGACGCTGGTTCCCGGCCGCGCGCCGCCCGTTTAGACACCTTTCCGTCACGGTACGTCGCGGTCCGGCTGAAGCCGGACACCACGTGCCGTCTTAAGGCGACACATTTCTGAGAAGGTGATCCATGAAAGTTCTTGTTTCTCTGATGCTGATTCTCGCGTCGGTCGCGCCGGCGCTCGCGCAGGAAGTCGGCAACGCTCGAGGGGCGGCTTGTGAATTCGCTCAACGGCGATCTCCTCGCCGGCGCGACGGTTGTCATCGACGAACTGAAGCGCGAGGTGGTCTCCGGACCGGACGGCACGTTCCGCTTTGACAACATTGCACCCGGCAGGTATCACGTCTGGGTGCGCGCGCAAGGCTATTCCTCGCGGCGCACGGAAATCGTCGTGCCTGCGCCTGCCCCTGTCGAGCTCCGCGTCGACTTCGACCTGCATTTTCAGGAGGTCGCGTCCGTGAGCGCCGAAGTGCGCAGCCAGTTCGATGCGTTTCAACCGACGACCGTGCTGTCGGGCCAGGAGCTGACCAAGCAGCTCGAGAGCTCGCTCGGCGCGACGCTCGAGAACCAGCCCGGCCTCTCGTCGCGCAGCTTCGGCTCCGCTCCGTCGCGTCCGGTCATTCGAGGGCTCGACGGCGATCGCGTGCAGATTCTCCAGGACGGCCAGCGGACAGGCGATTTGTCGAGCCAGTCGGGCGACCACGGTGTCAGCGTGAATCCCGCCGCCGCCGAGCGTATCGAAGTGGTGCGCGGTCCGGCAACATTGTTGTACGGCGCGAACGCCATCGGCGGCCTCGTCAACATCATCACGAATGACATTCCGACAAAGCCGGTGCTAGGCACGTCCGGAGAAGTGACGTTCGACGCCGGCACGGGCGCGAGGGAAGTCGGCGGAGCCGGACACGTGCAGCTGGGGAACGGCAAGTTCGCCGTCAACATTGGTGGCAGCGGACGACGGTCGGCCGATTTCGAAACGCCTGAGGGAAGAGTCACGAACTCACACTCGCGGAACGCCTCTACGACGCTCGGCGCGGGATGGACCGGAGCGAAGGCGCATGTCGGTGCCAGCTACGGCTACGACGACACCAGGTACGGCATCCCCGTCGTCGAAGGCGGCACGCTGCAGTTGACGCCGCGGCGCCATGCGCTGACGTTCCGCGCCGGCGCGGAGCAGATGACCGGGACATTCGAAGAAGTTCGAGCGACGGTCGCCGTTCGTCGCTACCAGCACGACGAGCTAGAAGGGCAGGAAGTTGGCACGACCTTCAAGAACAACACGACCGAACTGCAACTGATGGGCTCGCACAGGGCCGTTGGCCGGATGAAGGGCAGCATCGGCGGGTGGGCGCTCGATCGCGCGTTCGACGCCATCGGCGCCGAGGCGCTGTCGCCCGCGGTCGATCAGAACGGGTTCGCGGCGTTCGCGTACGAAGAGGTCACGTGGCCGCACGTGACGCTCCAGTTCGGCGGCCGCATCGACCAGACGAACTACACGCCGGTGGGAGAGCCGAAGCGCGACTTCACGAACGGTTCGCTGTCCGCCGGCCTGCTGCTGCGTCCGGCCGCGGCCGACGATCGGCTGACGATTGCGGCGAGCATCGCGCGCGCCGCTCGCGCGCCGGCTCTCGAAGAGCTGTTCTTCTTCGGCGTGCACCACGGGAACTTCGCGCTCGAAGTGGGCAACCCGAATCTGCAATCGGAGCAGGCGCTCGGCGTCGACCTCTCGCTTCGATGGCGCGTGCCGCGCGCATCGGGCGAGGTCACCTACTTCCGCAACGACATCAGCGACTACATCTTCCGGCGCAACATGGACCACGAAGAGTTCGAGGAGCGCCACGATGAATTCGTTGACCGGTTCGGCGGCCGCGAGCCGGCAGGGCACGAGGAGCATGGAGAGGGCGAGGAGACCGAGAAGAGGAGGAGCTCGCATTCGTCGAATTCGTCGGCGCCGATGCGCTGCTGCAGGGCATCGAATCGCACGCAGACTTCCAACTGACGTCGACGCTGACAGCCGAGGCCGGCCTCGATCTGGTGCGCGGCGCGCTGAAGGACGACGATCTGCCGCTGCCGCGCATCCCGCCGGTGAAGTTCCGCGGCGGCCTTCGTTATCAACGCAATGCGTTGCAAATTGGCGGACAGGTGATTGCCGCAGCGAAGCAGGATCGCCTATCGACGAACGAAACCCCGACCGACGGGTACACGCTGCTGAAGCTCTATGGCTCGTACTCGTTCGACAGCGGCGGGGCGACCAACACGATCACGGCGCGGCTCGATAACGCGACGAATGAGCTCTATCGGAATCACTTATCGCTGATAAAAGACGTGGTGCCCGAGATGGGGAGAAATTTCAAATTGGTCTACAGCGTGAGTTTCTAGCCGCGAGTACGTAGGGCGGGTCCTGTTCTTTGGACCCGCCGTTACTTCACCAACGCCGCGCGGACCTTCCCCATGGTGAAGGTCAGCGACTCTTTCGGCATCTGCGTGACGATGGGACGGATGATCCAGGCGAGGGCTAACGGGACGTCGCGCGTCAGCGTCAGCGATTCGCACTGGATGTAGGTGCCGCCATCGCGCTCGAGGAAGCGCCAGTACGTGTTGAGGTTCCACATGAAGCCGTTCTCTTCGCCTGACGGCTTCGGTTTTTCCTGCGGTGTCCCCGCGTCGGCAATCTCGGTGGTGCGCGTGCTGCGGATGCGGCTGTGCGCGCGGTCGGCAGCCGGGTGAAAGAACTCCGCCTCGTTCTCGGTGTCCATCGTCACTGCGATGATTTTCTTGACGTAAAAGCGAAGAGCGACGCGGAAGCGGTTGCCGTCGCGCTCGAGCAGCCGCGAGCGCGCAACCGCGGGCGCGAAGTACTTGGAGTGGCGATCGTAATCCTGCATCAGCGCAACAGCGTCCTTCACGCCAACGCCCGGGACGAACACCGTTCCCACCCAGTGATGGATGAGGCCGTCCGGCACGTCGATCTCCTTCGCCCCGTCGCGCGTCTGCAGCCGCTCGATGATGACGCCCGATTGCTTCAGGCCCCGCAGTACTTCGGCGCGCCGGTTCTGCGGCAGCGTATCGATCCACAGAAAGTCTGAGGTCCGCGCCACTTCGGCGTTAATGCGCTGTTCGGTGAGCCGGGCGTACCGATCGAAGGCCGCCGAGGTCGCGGGGGCCAGTCCGGCGGCAGCCAGCGCGGTCGAGGCGCCGGTCAACAAGCAGAGGAGGAGCGTCAGTTTTTGAGCCATCAATAGGGAATGCGTAAGACGAGGATAACGCGGCTCAGTTCGTGACGCGGAACGGGATCATTTCCTTGGCTTCGTCCCTGGGCCCGGTCGCGTTGGCGGCGGCCAGTTCAACGCGATATTCGTCGGGGGCGAGAGAGGCGAGCAGGAGGTCGAACTGGATGGTGCCCGGCGGCAGCGGTGCGTCGACCACCTGCAGCTGCCGCATCGGAATGCCCCGGCGGTTGAGCAGCTGCGCGGTGACCACGGGTGAGCTGTTGCCAGGCCCGTATGCGGACACTCGTATCAACAGCCGCTCTGTGCGGCTGAAGGTGCGCGAGGCCACGGGCACCGCATCGAGCTTCTGGCTCATCTCGACAAACGCGCGCGCCGTTCGCGTGCGCAGCACCTGCGGCGTTGCGAAGGTGGGCCTGCTCACCTGCAGATTCGGTACGGAAATGCCGCGATAGTCGGTGTCGAGCTCTGCGCCGCTGCTGCTCTGAATCACCATCTCGAGCGCGATATAACCCGGGCGGGCGTTGAACGCGGCGCGGTCGACGTCGCCTGCGCCGATACGCTCTTCGAACAGCACCGTCCCGTCGTTCGCGGTCGCCTTCACCAGAATCGACGCGACACGCTGATTCCGCGGCGGCGTTGCGCCCGATTCCCACGTGACGGTGACGCGCGTCATCCCATCGGGGCCTTGAGACATGCCAATCCACGGGCGGATGTACGGGCTCGAGCGCGACGCGCGGAAGGGGAGCGCATTCCTCGGCGCCGCGGCTTTTGCCGCGGCTGCGGCGACCCTCGCATCGGGCGCCCAGTAGCCCGAACGCGATCGCGCCTGCGCGCCCGGGCGCTTCACGCGCACCTGGACGGGATGAAAGCGGCCGTCGGCTGGTCCCGAGGGTGGAAAGCTGAGCACGAAGTAGTGATCCAGGTCGGCCATCGCGCGCGCGAGCGCCGGCGCGAGGTCGGGATCGTTGATGCTCGCCGCACCGCCCGTTTGCTCGGCGATCGATCGCAGCATCGATTCGTCATCTGTGGCCTCGAGATGCGGGTCGAGCGGGTACACCGCCACGCCATTGCGGTTCGCCGCGTAGATGATGGCGCGCGGCTGCGCAGGTCTGAATCCTTCGCTGACGAGGATGAGGGCTTTACGCGCCTGCGGCTGATCGCCGAGCCGGCGCGCGAGCGATTGCAGCGCCGCCGACACCACCTGCGCGCGCGTCGCCTCTGCCGTCTTCGGGTTGCGGCTCATGAAGTTGCGCTCGAAATCGGAGCGCGGCGTGTAGTCGCCGGCGTGTCCGTCGAACGCATCGATGACCTTTCGAATGAGCGCGCGATCCTGCGTGAAGGCAATCGCGTGAAGCGGATCGAGCGGCTTCACGAGCGCGACCATGTCTTCGTCTCGAAGTGTATCGACGAGCCGAGTCAGCGCTGCGCGCGCGCGATTCGTCGCATCGCCCGCGCGCACGTGAAACTCGTCGAGAAAGATCCCGATGGTGCGGCCGCCGCCCTGCTGCAGGCGCACCGCTTCGACCGTGCGCGTTTCGCCGGCGTCGGTCAGCTCGAGATCGCCGGGACGCAGATCCTTGATGGGCTGCGACTTGGCGTCGGTCACCACGACATCGAGGGTGACCTGTTCGTTTTCCGCCGTCGCTCGCTGGAATGCGCCGAGCTTTGGCGAGACTACGGCCAGGCCATGCGAGAAAGCTACGAGCGACGCGAACACCATCGCGACGCCGAGCCGTTTCATCTCGAAATGACTGCGATGTTGCCGGCCGTGCCGGTCTGCTGCACCCGCTCGAAGTCGACCACCGCCTTGCGATAGGCGAGCACGGCCTGCAGCTCGTTGTTCTGCGCGGTCGCCAGATCGCGCTGCGCCAGCACGACCTGATAGTTCGTCGACATGCCCACGCCGAACTTGCTGTTCTCGGCGTCGAGCTGCTGCTGCGCCAGATCGCGCGAGGCCTGCGCCGCCTGCACGCGCTCGGCCGCGTTCTGCACCTGGATCGCTGAGTTGCTGACATCGCTCGTCACCTGCAGGTCGAGCTGCCGCAGCTGCACTTCGATTTGACTCTGCTGAATGCGCGCGCGCGCAAGGGACGCGTCGGCGGCGCTCGTGCCGAGGTTGTAGGAAATGTTCAGCGCCATGCTCCAGGTCGGCAGCCGGTTGCGGAACAACATGTCCAGCGCGTCGAGATAGCCGCCGGGATCGACCCCGATGATTTCGCCGCGGTCGACGCCACTGCCAGACGTGATGAGTCGAGTGCCGCCGACGCCGGTCGTGGCGTATCGCGTCTGCAGGTCGACCTGCGGAAGCCGCTGGTTATTGAGCAGGCGCAGCGTGACGTCGTTCGCCTCGAGGTTCTTCCGCACCTGCAAGACGTCGGTCCTGCTGGCCAGCGCACGCTGCGTGGCCGTCGACAGGTCGACCGGCTCGGGCCGGAAATCGGGGCGATCGACGGGTTCAATCGTAGACGTCCACAGCGGATCGGACGTGCCGCTCACGATGAGCCGCTTCAGCGCGATTTCGGCGGTGCGGCGTGTGCCTTCGGCGGTGACGAGGGCCTGCCGCTGCTGTGCGGCCTGCGATTGCGCCTGCACGACGTCGATGGGCGCCATGGTGCCGATCTCGACCTTGGTCTGATTGTTCCGCAGCAGCTCGTCGGCGAGCAGCAGCGACTGGCGCGCCACCTCGACCGACTGCACGGCGAACACGTAATCCCAGTACGCATTCCGCACGTTCGCGACCGTATTCATCGTGGTCTGCTGCATCTGGATGTCGGAAATGTCCTGGTTGATGCGCGTGACGAGCAGCTGCTGCCGCGTCGCGTCGATCCTGAAATCGCGCAGCAGCGGCTGCGTGTACTGCGCCGACCAGGTCGGCGAGTATTGCGGGTTGATCGTGGCGGTCCTGTTCGACGTCGCCGAGCGGCGATTGTCGAGGGCCGCCGAGAAATTGCCGCCGCCCCACGGCACATCCTGCACGAGGCCGCCGTTGAACACGAACGCGGAGTTGTTGATGGTCGCGCCGGTCTGTCCGCCGGAAATCGTGCTTGTGGATGCGTTCTTGGAGTTTTGCGTGCTGACGAGCGAGGACACCGTCGGGCTGTAGACCGATCGGATGCTCGCAAAGTTGACGTCGTAGACCTGCTGGCCGATGCGCTGGACCGCGATGTCGAGGTTGTTCTCGAGCGCCCGCTTCACCGCGTCCTCGAGCGTAAGCGACACGCGCGGGCCGTTCGTCTCGGTGCGCACGGGCAGTGGAACCGCAGGCGCCTGGCCCGGGACCGTCTGGCCCGCCACGAAAAGGTTAGGCGGCAGCTTCAGTCGGGTTTGAGCCGACGCCGGAACCGCCAGGACGACCGCAAGAAGGGCGTAAGAAAGGATCTGTTTCATATGAGAAGACTACGACAAAACCCCCCGGAAGGTTTCCCGATCCCGCCTCTGGGACAGAATTTCCCACCCGTGGACAGGTGAAAAAACAATGAAGATTGGGTGCGTTGGGTGCGTTGGGTGCGAGAGCGGGCGTTATTGCACCATCGTCATCTGCGCGCAACTTGATGCGGGAGCGCGATAGGAGGTCGTGGCTGCCGCGATGACTTCCGCGGCGATCCATGCATAGCCAATATCGCTCGGGTGGAAGCCGTCTGATGAATACGTCGACCCTGGGTACGATCGTGCGTCGCACATCAGATCGACGACAATCACCCCACTCGATACCTTCGGATTGATCACCCGTCGTGTTGATGCCGACCGAGAGCATTTGCTCGGCGCGCCGATGTTGAAGAGGTGCGCTCGGCATGACTTGGCATGCCCGCCATGTTCGGGAAGGTTGAGCACGATGATCCGCGCAGATGGCGCGCGGTCGCGCACCATGCCGAAGAGCGTCGCAAAATCCTGCCCGAACGCATCGATCTGACTATTAATGTAGGCAGTTTGATCGGCACCGCCACCGCCTCCGCCAAGCGCTGCGATAATGGTGTCCACGTCGTTCGCGCCCGCGAAAATCGTGACGAGAGTGTGTTCGGCGGACACGAATGGGCGCCGCCTGCTCGAGAATGTTCCCTGACATCGTGCGCCCGTATTGCGATCCGAGATCCTGTAGCCGTCGGCTGAGGACATGCGCCGGGGAATCCAAGGTTGCTGAGATTGACCGTAAAGCTGCGGGCCTGCAACTCGCGAGTTGCAACCTGCACATACCCACGTCCGTTCGGGCAATCAGTGAACGGAATGCACGGACATGATCGAGCCGAAGCCGATCGCATCGCTTGCGCCGATCGCGGTATAGAAGATCGTGGAATTCGGTTGAGGGGATCGGGCCAGGTCCGGTCGGACTGTCTCCATCCCGCCGTTCTTGCATGCCGGCGAACTGCCGCCGCGATCAGGCTAAGGAGTAGAACTGCTGACGCGAGATGCATCCGATTTCCGACTGTACCACAACTTGCGGCATTAGGGCGCGAGAGTGCGTTGGGTGCGCAGCATGCGTGTGGAGCCTGCCGAGATCTTGCTGGCAGACATCTGGCTCGCGCCCTTCAACGAGACGTTTTCAAAATCACGTCGAAGACTGTGTTTAACAGCAATTTCGATCTGCGTGATCAGTTGCGAGACGCGGCGAGCTCCGCGCGACGGAACATTGCTGAAGGGTTTGGCCGTCGAACGCACTAAAGACCAGGCGAATTTCTTTGCTACAGCGCTCACGTCGCTGAATCGAAGTGGAGGATGACACTGGGACTACCGACTCGTCGCTCCAATGCGTCGAGCTGCTCGGCCGAAACTGACAGGCGCCGTCATGGCCGCCTCGCCGCCCTAACGCACCCTCGCCCCTAACGCCCCACCCCTAGCGCCCCCAACGCACCCAGTTAACGTCGTCCTACTTTTAGAACTCGTGCGGCGGCGAGGCCGAGGAAAAACGCGGCGAGGCTCAGCAGCGCTCCCATTTTCGTTTCGTCCAGGAGCCGGCCGTACGGGAACGCGGCGGTCGCGAAGAACAGCGCGACGGTGAACCCGATGCCGGCGGTGATGCCCACGACCGTCATGTCCCGCCACGTGACGTGCGACGGCAGACGCAGGCCGCCGAGCGCTCCTATCGACGTTGCCGCGAGAATGCCGGCCGGCTTGCCGATGATGATCGAGACGAGCACGAGCCAGGTGCCTGCGCCGAAGTTCCCGATCGGGACGCCGGCATTGGCCAGGCCGAAGAAGAACAGCATCGCGTCGACCGGCCGTTTGAACCAATGCTCGAACTCGTCGAGCGTGTCGTGCGCATCCGGCGCCTCGACGAAGAGCCCCGGATCGCGTTCGGCGTGCGGAATAAACGGGATGATGGGCACCAACGCGAGCGCGGGATGTACGCCCTCCGCGATACATGCCCAGCCACGACAGCACGCCGCCCACCAGAATGTACGGCCAGAAGCTGGCGACCCGCCGTTTCTGCAAGGTCCAGGCGATGAGCATACCGGCGCCCACGAGCACCGTCGCATCGATCAGCCGCACCGGCCCGGTGGGATAGAACGCCGCAATAATCAACAGCCCCAGTGCGTCATCAGCAATAGCCAACAACAGGAGAAACGGAATCGCCGGATGCTTCGCGCCAAAAATAATGCGCGCGGCCAGGTAGCTGAACGCGATGTCTGTGGCGGTGGGAATCGCCCAGCCGCGCTCGAGATTCGGCCGGTCGAAGACGATCGTCATCGTCACGAAGATCAGCGCCGGCCCGAGCATCCCGCCGACGGCGGCCACCAGCGGCATGGCGGCGCGTCGCGGCGAGTGCAGCGGGCCGCCGGGCGCCGTCGATTCGACCACTTCTTTTGCGGCAAGGGCGAAGAAGAAAGCCATGCCGATGTCGTTGACGATGAAGTGGAGGTTGTGCGCGAAGCGCACGTAGCTCTCGCGCTGCGAGGTTCGCCCAAACAAGCGCGATGAGCGTGCCGAGCATCAGAAGCCCGGAATTGTTTACGAACGTTTTTGTCGCTTGGCGCACTTTTGTCGGCGGCGGCGGCGTCATCGTGAGGTGACTTTATGATGGCGTGCGGATGACCACAGACGATTCACCAGTCGTGATGATGTCCGGGCGCACGTTTGTGATCGCTTGCGGTATTGTCGCATGCCTGCTGCTTGCCGCCGGACGCGTGGCGGCGCTGCCGGTGTCCCTGCTCGCCGCGGAGCTGTTCGCCACGATCCTCGGCCTCTTCGTATTCGGCTCCTTCAAATACCAGATCCACAAGAACGCCCTCACCTACGGCATGGCGCTCGTCATCGTGGCGACGTTCCTCGGGCTCGAAACCTCCACGTGGCACCGTCACGTGGCCGACGCGGGATGGTGGACATGGATGCGCGAGCACGTGCTGTCGTTTCACGGGCTCGACGAACTGATTCACGCCGACACGATGCTGTTCATCCTCGGCCTCACCTTCTTTGTCGCCGTCATCGCGCAGACGCGCGTCCTCGAGGGGGTCACGTTCTTCCTGCTTCGGCGCAACGGCGGCGCGATTCTGCCAACGGTCATTGCCGTGACGGCCGTCGTCGCCTTCGCATCCGGCATTCTCGATGGCGTGTCGATGATCGGGTTGACGATCAGAACGCTCGTCATCATCCTCATGCTCGCCGCGGCGCCGAAGGCCGCGATTCTTCAGGCCGTGATGATCTGCACGACGGTGACGACCGTGTGCGGCGTGTGGCTGGCGTACGGCGAGCCGCCGAATCTGATCATGAAGGCCAACCTCGATCCGCATCTCGGCGGCTGGTTTTTCCTGCGCTATTGCGGCCCCATCGCCATCGTGACCTACCTGGTCGTTGCGCGCCACCTGCGCGGGCAGCTGGCCGGCAGCCGCATCAACCTCGATACGATGGATGTCCTCGACGCCAACGCCGAAGACGTCCGGTTTCTCCAGGCGTCCCGGCACGGCGAGGTACTGACGCCCGTCGAGCTCGTCGAGGCGCATGCGGAGCACCTGCAGGGGAAAGCCCCCGACATCATCCAGAAGCTGCAGCAGGGAACGTCGCTCGGCCGAGCGCTCGTCGAATCGAATCTGCCGTGGGAAACCCGGGAATTGCTCCTCGGCCACTATGTGACCGAGGAGCTTGCGGCCTCGCTCGATCGCCATTACGTACTTGATTCGATGGGCGATGACGAGGGCGCGATGATGGCGGAGCAGTGGGTCGACGACACGCTCGCGGCTTCGGCGCAGGCGAGGCGGCGCGCACAGTTGATCGGCGCGGTCGCGCTCGTGCCGTTCATCGGCTTACTGGTGCTTCACGGAGTGAACCACAACGTGCCGCTGTTTCTCGCGTCGTTCGCCGGGTTCGCGGTGGCGTTCGCCGGCATCGCCGGCATTCCGAAGATGCGCGCGCTCGCGCTGCGTGAGGCCCGCCACGAGTACGCGGAGTACTACTTCCTGTTTCCGCTGTTCCTGTCGATTACGCTGCTGACGCAGGCGGGCTTCTTCGATCAGATGGCGGGGCTCATTCGCGACGGTGTTGCCACGCTCGGACACGGGCCGGTGGCGTGGGCGCAGTTTGCGGGCGCGACGTTTCTCTCGGCCATTCTCGACAACAACATCGTCGCCGATTTCGCGTCGCGCGCGCTGGGAAGCTTCGACATCCAGATCCTGCACCTGTTCGCCATGGCGCAGATTGCCGGCTACGCGCTCGGCGGCTGCTGGACGCACATCGGGTCGGCGCAGTCGGTCGTCGCGTACTCGTTCATCCAGCGCGACGTCGATGCCGCCTTCACGCCGGTCCAGTGGATCAGGCAGATGACGCCGATCATCCTGGAGATGTTTGCGCTGATTACAGTGGTGATTGCGATCGAGAGCTGGCTGTTCTGAAACCCTTACAGAAGATCAGAAGATCAGAAGATTCTTTCGTAAAAGAACTTCTTCTGATCTTTTAATCTTCTGTTCAAAGATCTATCGACTGTCAGCGAACGTATCGCACGCGCGTGGGTCGCCTGTTTCCATTCCCCGCTTGAACCACGACACGCGCTGTGCCGAGCTGCCGTGCGTGAACGATTCCGGCGCCACACGTCCCTGTGATTGGCGCTGGAGACGGTCGTCGCCAATTGCCGCGGCGGCGTTCAGGCCTTCCTCGACATCGCCGGGATCGAGCTCGACTTTTCCTGCCGCGTCACGGCCCGGTTTCGCCGCTTCGTTTCCCCAGACGCCGGCGTAACAATCGGCCTGCAGCTCGACGCGCACCGAGCGCTCGTTCGCGTTGCCGCTGAACGACTGGCTCTCGAGCGTCCCCGTCAGATTCTGGACGTGATGACCCATCTCGTGCGCGAGCACGTAGGCCTGCGCGAAATCGCCTGGCGCGCCGAGCTTCTGATGGAGAGCGTTGAAGAAGCTCAAATCGAGATAGACCTGGCGATCGCCCGGACAGTAGAAGGGCCCGGTCGCCGCGCTCGAAAGACCGCACGCCGATTGAATCGAATCGCGGAAGAGAACGGCCTTCGTCGGCTGATAGTTGCCGATCTTCGACGACCACGTGCCCTGGATGTCGCCCATCACCGCATCGACGAAATCGACGAGCCGTTCTTCTTCCGGTGTCGATTCGACAGGACGCTCGGCCACGACATCTGTCGCGCCGCCGCCGCCGACGACGTCGAACAGGTTGACGCCCGTCAGCCATGAACCAACGAGAAGAATCACGACGCCGCCGATGCCGAGCGGCATGCCGTACCCGCCGCCGCTTCGGCCGCGAGCGTCTTGAACGTTGCCTCTGTTGCCCGGTGTCCAGCGCATATCTGCCTCCAGAAAGGGGCGAGGAGTGAGGGGTGAGGGGTAACATTCCCCTTGCCCCTTTCCCTTTGCCTCTACTGTGCGAAGCAACCCCTATGCCGTCCATCCCTCTGGCGTATGCCTGAAGGTTTCAGCGAAGGACTGGTCGAAGCCGCGACTCCCGGCCTCCCAGCTGTATCGCTCGATAGCCATTTCGGGCCTCCCGATGCGCAGCACGTTGAACGTATTCAGCTCGCCGCGGCCGCGGGTGGACAGGGTGCCGGCCTGTACGACGAGCGCCGAATGCCCCGCAATGTTGTAGCGATCGGCCGTATGCCCGACGTGGCTGACATGCAGGTGTCCGGCGAGAAAAAGATCGGCGCCCGCCTCGGCAAAGCGCTGCATCGCGATTGACGCGCGCCCCACGAGATGCTCGGACGGATATCCTTCGGGCAGATCGAATGGATGGTGCGTCACGATCACCTTAACGGGCGCGGTCGGCAGCTGCCGCAGCCGCGCGGCCGACGCGTCGATCTGCTCCATGTTCAGCCGCCCGCGGCCGCCGGTAATCAGGGCGCGCGCGCTGTTCAGTCCGATCACCGCGATTTCGGCGTCGATGTAGGCGGGCTCGAGGTCGGGACCGATCCACCGGCGGTATCCGCCGAACGGATCGAAGAGGCGCGCCGCCACATTGAACAGCGGCACGTCGTGATTGCCGGGCACGACGACCTTCGGAAACGGCAGGCGGCCGAGAAAAGCAGACGCGTGCTGGAACTGCCGGCGTCGGGCGCGCTGCGTCAAATCGCCCGAGACCGCAATCACATCGGGATGGATCGACGAGATGCGCTCGAGCAGCGGTTCGATGATGCGCTCGTCGAGGCGGCCGAAGTGCAAATCGGAGAGATGTACGATCGTGCGCATCGGTCAGCTCGCAGGCGCAATCAACGTCAGTGCGCCTGGCCACGATTGATAATGAAGCGGTGTCGCGAGCGTCAGCACTTCGCCGTCGCACGCCACATTGATGATGCGCGTCAACGGTGTGTCGACCCACAACTCGGGTCCTGACATCGTTTCAAGCCTCTTCCGCCGTGCGCGAACCCGAAGAGCGAGTGCGCAAAGAGCGCCGGAAGATCGCGCGTTCGCGCCGGCGGCGCGAAATACGCGTGAAGCCGTCCTTCGTCGAGCCGTGTACGCGCGCCCAGCTTGAATCCTTCGGCACGATATTCGTTGTTCCCGACAAAGACGAACGGCGTGCGCGCGACCACTCTCGTGCGATGGTCCTCGAGCCGAATCTTCACTTCGCCTTCGCGCCGCAGCACGTCGGCGGTTGCCATCGCGAGCGACGCCCATTTTGAACGTCCTTCCGCGCGAAACCGCTCGCGAGACTCGACGAAGCGCGGATAGACGCCGATCGACGAGTTGTTGACGAAGATACGATCGTTGACGCGCCCGACGTCGACACGCCTCGTGTTGCGCGCGGCGAGCGTCTCCACGGCTTTCTGCAGATCGAACGGGATGCCCGCATCCCTGGCAAAGTGATTCAGTGTGCCGAGGGGCAGCACTCCCATCGGCATGGGCGTACCCGCCAACACAGACGCGACAGCGCTGATTGTTCCATCGCCGCCGCCGGCGACGACGGCGTCGGGATGCTCGTCGAGTGTGTGTCGCACGGCTGCGGAGATGTCGCAGGGATTCGTGAGCTCTCGGATGCGCGCATCGAGGCCGGACTCGCGAGACAGTTCCTCGATTTCTTCGCGCAGCCGGGGACGCCGCGTCGGGCCACTCGTCGGATTCAGCACGATCGCGATCATCGCCGGTAGTATCGCCCCTCGACTCCGCGCGGGCAGAGTAAGATTTTTGCGTGTTTCCACCTGGGCCGCCGGGCCGGCTGCTTCTCGGAAGCCTTCCCGACATCCGGCGCGATCCGCTGGCGTTTCTGTCGCGGGTCAGCGCCGAGTACGGCGACATCGTCCATATCAGGCTTGGTCCGTTCCATGTCTTTCTTCTGAATCATCCCGACGACATCGAGCACGTGCTGGTCACCCACCAGCATCGATTCATCAAAGGGCGATCGTTGAGCGGCGCGCGGCGACTCTTCGGCAACGGGTTGTTGACGAGCGACGGCGCGCTGCATGCCTGCCAGCGGCGCCTTGTTCAACCGGCCTTTCATCGCGTGCGGCTCGACGACTATGCGGGCGTCATGACGAGGCTCGCGGTCGAACAGCGCGACACGTGGCGCGAAGGGGACACCATCGATATCGCCGCCGACATGAGCCGCCTCACGCTGCGAATCACGGGGCGAATCCTGTTCGGCGCCGACGGCGACGCCGTGGCTGCCGAGATCGGCGGTGCGCTCGAGACGGCGACGAGTCTGCTCGAGGTTGCCGTCCTGCCGTTCGCGGCGCTCACCGATCGTCTTCCGCTGCCTCAGGTGCGACGATTCCGCGCAGCACGAGCGACGCTCGATCGGGTGATCCAGGACCTCGTCGAACGAAGGCGGCGCGACCGTGGCGACAGTGGAGATGTCGTCTCGCTGCTCCTGGCGGCGCAGGATGAGACGGATGGGGAGAGGATGTCGGACGTCCAGCTTCGCGACGAGCTCATCACGTTGCTCCTGGCGAGCCACGAAACCACCGCGAACGCACTCGCATGGACGTGGTATCTCCTCGCCCGTCACGCCGATGCCGCAGCACGCGTGCACGCCGAGATCGATACCGTGCTTGCGAGGGGCCGTCTTCCCATCGCCGGAGACGTGGCTGAACTTTCCTTCATTCGTATGGTGCTTGCCGAATCGATGCGGTTGTATCCACCGGCATGGCTGGTCGCCCGTGTTGCCGTCGAGGATCACCAGGCCCGTGGTTACATCGTTCCCAAGGGATCGCTGGTTGTCCTCAGCCCCTGGGTCGTTCATCGGAACAAGACCTACTTTCCAGAGCCAGAACGGTTCGAACCCGACCGGTGGCACGCGGAACGCCACAATGGCCATCCACGATTCTCGTATTTTCCGTTCGGAGGCGGATCGCGCGGATGCATGGGCGAGGCATTCGCGTGGATGGAAGGTGTCCTTCTTGTGGCTGTCATCGCGCAGCGGTGGCGCTTTCGTTTGCTCGACGACTCGTCTCACCCAAAGATGCACCCGGGATTGACGCTCACGCCGAAGTCTGGGATCCACGTGCGGGTGGAGCCGCGGTTGTAAGCGACTCGTCCCGGGCCGCGACGAACGCGTGCGAAAAGAGGCCGGCACGCCGCTCGGTGATCTGCCAGCCGGCGTCGGGCGGCCAGAGCGCCGTCAGCTCGCGATCGCGGAAGCCCGCCCGGACGCTGACATCGGCGTCATGAATGGTGACATCGTTGCAGCCGATCAGGCGCAGCAGCGACGCGCCGGCGAGCGCGGTGCGCGATCGCCGCGGCTCGCACGCGATGAAGCGTTTCGTCTGCTGCGCGGCGAGATTCAGCATGTGGGCCAGTTCTCCTTCGCGGAAGTGATGGAGGAACAGGTTGGCGACCGTCGCATCCGCGGTTTCCGCGCGCGGACGGCACAGCCACTCGAACACATCCGACTCGCAGATCTCTATCTCCCATCCCGCGGCCTTGAATCCCTCACGCGTGGCCGGGCTCAGCGACGGGCGGCGATCGACGAGCAGCGCGCGCATGCCGGCCTGCGGCCCGAGCCGCTTCGCGATTCGCAGCAGGAACGTGCCGTCGCCCGTTCCGAGCTCGACAACCAGGCGCGGGGCGGCCGGTGCGGCGCGAAGCGCGCGCGTCACGGCGCCCGTGTGACCCATGAACGTGTTGATCTTCTGTAGATCGCGTCGCGACTGAATGGCGCGCGGGTCGTCGGCGGACAGCTCATCGAGAAGTTCGGGTTGAATGTATCGTCTACTCAACTTCAAGCAGGGCCCCGTGACAGCTGAAGCCTGCTCCGAACGACGACATCCACCAGTAACCGCCGCGCGCCTGTTCGTTGAGCGCGGCCTGCAGGACGAAGTAGACGCAGGGGCTGCTGACGTTGCCGTAGTCGCGCAGAATAGACGCGCTCCATCGGGTGTCGTCCTCCGTCAGGCCAATGCGTTCACGAACGGCGGCGAGAATTTCCCGGCCGCCGGCGTGCAGGATCCATCCCGTAATGTCAGCGCGCGACACTCCGGAGCGCTCGAGACCCTCCGCAAGCACCCGATCCACATGTTTCGCGGCCAGCGCCGGCACCGCGGGCGACAGAATGTTGCGCAGCATGCCGCGCCGCCGTTCGAAGCGCAGCTCTTCGCGATCGCCTACGTCGATGAACGTGCCGGCCGATTTCCATTCGATGCGGCGGCGTCCCGGAGTGGCATCGGCGGTCAGCACGGCCGCCCCCGCGCCGTCTCCGAACAGGCATGCGCTGATGAGCACGCCAGGATCGTCGTCCAGGTACATCGCCGCGCTGCAGATCTCGACGCAGATCGACAGTACCCGTTCGGCGCGCCCGCTCGCGACGAGCGCTTCAGATGTGCGCATGTTCGGCAGCGCAGCGCCGCAGCCCTGGCCGACGAGATCGAGCGCGAGGATACCGGTCGGCAGGCCAAGCCGCTCGGTGACGTAGCTCGTGAGGCCGGGACACAGATATCCGGTGCAGGTGCTGATGATGACCGCGTCGATGTCGCCGGCGGCGAGACCCGCGTCTGCCAACGCGCGCTCTGCGGCTTGCGATGCGACCGCGGGCGCGTGCTTCGCAAACCGCGCATCGAGGACGTCCGGATCGAAGATGAACGCCTCGCTCAGCTGATCGAAGGCGAGATGCCGGCTGCAGATGCCGTTATTGCCGCGCAGCACTTTCCGCAGGATCGCCTGCGATCGCGTATTGAGCGTTGCAAGGTATTCGGACCCGGCGACGGCCTCCCAGCATTGCTGCTGCGTCCAGCGCGTCGGCGGCGCTGCGGTGCCAAGCCCGCTGATGAACATTCCTTAAATCTAGCCGAGAAAATGCATTTCAGGTTAAGGTCAAATAAATGGCCACACGATCGAAATGGCGGCATCTCGCGACCGAAGCGGTGAATCCGCGAAGCCGCGACATCGATACGCTGACGCCGGGCGAAATTATCGACGTGATGATTCTCGACAACAGACACGTGCTCGCCGCGGTTCAACGCGAAAAGGCGCACATCGCGCGCGGCGCAACGCTCGTGGCCAGGGCGGTACTGAAAGGCGGGAGGTTGATCTTCGCCGGCGCCGGCACGAGCGGCAGGCTTGGCGTGCTCGAAGCGGCAGAGCTGCCGCCAACTTTTGGTATCGATCCGGACACAGCGCAGGCGATCATGGCCGGAGGCGCCGCCGCGGTGCATCGCGCGAAAGAAGGCGTCGAAGACGATGCCGACGAGGGGGAGCGGGCCATGCGCGGTCTTCGGCCGACGCGCAAGGATGTCGTGATCGGCATTTCGGCAAGCGGCATCACGCCGTTCGTGCGGGGCGCGGTCGCACGGGCGCACGCCGCAAAGACTCCCATCATCGGCGTCACCTGCGACCCGCGATCGGAGCTGAAAGATTTCGCCGACGTGGCCATCGTCCTCGGCGTGGGGCCCGAGGTCATCGCCGGCTCGACACGACTGAAAGCCGGCACGGCAACCAAGATTGTCCTCAACATGCTGACGACGGCCGCGATGGTGCGCGCGGGGAAGACCTACGGCAACCTGATGGTCGACGTGAAATCGAACTCGGACAAGCTGCGCGATCGCGCGCGCCGCATCATCGGAAGCGTGACGGGTCTCGATTACGACGCGGCGGACAGTCTCCTGCAGCGGGCGCAATGGAACGTGAAGGCCGCCATCCTCATGCAGCAGACCGGCGCGACGCGCGCGGCGGCGTTGTCACGTCTGCGCGTCGAACCCAGACTGCGGAAGCTTCTCGGCCGCAGGTAAATCCAGAATCACTTCGACGCTGCGATGCAGCTGCAGGACCGACGCGGGCCGGTCTGTCGAAATGCGCGCCTCGAACATCGAGCTGACGGCGCGCGACTTCTCGCGCCCGGTCGCAATCAGCACGATGGCGCGCGCATCGAGCATCGTGCCGATGCCCATCGTCAGCGCTTCGCGCGGAACCCGATCGAGCCGTCCGCCGAAGAGCGACGCATTCGCGCGCCGGGTCGCGAGCGCGAGCCGCGTCTTGTGGCTGCGTACGTGCAACGCGTGCGCAGGTTCGTTGAATCCGATGTGCGCATTGCCGCCGATGCCGAGCAGCAGCAGATCCATTCCGCCGAGCGCGGCTATCTCGCGCTCGAATCTGTCACATTCCGCATCGTGATCGCGCGCGCCGCCGTTCAGAAAATGGATGTGGCCCCCGGGAAGGTTGATGTGCGTGAAGAGGTGCCTCTGCATGAACGCGCAGTAGCTGCGCTTGTCGTTCGACGGAAGACCGACGAACTCGTCGAGGTTGAACGTGTGCGCCTGCGAAAAATCCACACCTTCCGTTTCGTGCAGCCGCGCAAGCTCGTCGTACACCGCGAGCATCGTGCGTCCGGTCGGGAGCCCCAGCACCGATGCGGGCTTGCGCGCCAGTTGCGCCGCGACAGCGGCGGCCGTTGCGTGCGCGGCCTGCTCGGCCGTCTGGAAGACGCGGATTTTCATGTGAGGTTGGGCCGGTAGACCGGCAATCTGGCGCCGCCTTTGAGCTCGGCGAGCGCCAGCCGAACGGCCCCGAGGGCGGGCTCCTGATCGAGCCTTATCACCGTGCTCTGGCGGGCGAGCGCCGGCAGCAGCAACTGCATCTGATCGCACAGCCAGGGCACCGCGTGAAACATGCCGCCCGCGAGCACGAACGTGAAGTCCTGCTCGCCGAGATCGAGCTGAGCCATCACCGCCGTCGCGGCCGTCATCAGCTCGTCGGCGGCTCGATTCAGAATTCCCGTTGCGACCATATCGCCTTCGTCTCTCGCGTGCTGCACGTACTTCGCCACCGCCGCGATCGACTTCGGGCTCAGCTCCTCGTGATACACCTTGTGGATGAGCTCGGTCGCGCGCTCGACGCCGAAATGCGCGAGCAGCCGAGGTGTGAGGCTCGTCACGCGACCGCGGCCGTCGGCGTGCCGGACGACCGCGCGCAGCGCGAGGCGGCCGATCCAGTATCCACTGCCTTCGTCGCCGAGGACGTAGCCCCAGCCGCCGGCCCGCGCCGCTTCGCCGTGATCGTTGCGCCCGTACGCGATCGATCCCGTTCCCGACACAATCACGATGCCGGCCGCGTCGCCGACGCCGGCCTGCAGGGCGATGAGCGCGTCGTTGACGACGAGAATCCGTGCTTTGTAGCCGATGCGGTTCATGATGCTGCGGACGACTGCTTCGTCCGACGCGCGGTCGACGCCCGCAATGCCAAGACAGATATTTGAAGGAACGACGCCGGTCCCCTCGAGCGTCTTCTCCATGACCGAATGAAGGACCTTCTCGAGCGCGAGCTCTCCCGCGCCCTGTAGATTCGCGCCTTCTTCGCGTCCTTCGGCGATGACGCGCTCGTCGCCGTCTGCGAGCAGGCAGACGGTCTTGGTACCGCCGACGTCGATGCCAAGGACGGGCATTACCGATATATTACCGTTCATGATCGTCCTGTCCGGCGCCGATCTCGTCCTGCCCGGAAGTGTCCAGTCAGAAGGCACCCTGATCATCGAGGGGGAACGGATACGGTGCAATAGGTGCAACAGGTGCAATGGGTGCGTGGGTGCGTAGGTGCAGGTGCGTCAGGTGCGCTAGGTGCGGAAGTCGTCGATCTCCGTGGGCACATCGTGCTGCCTGGTTTTATCGACGTGCACGTGCATGGGCTCGAGGGGCTCGACGCACTCGACGGCGGCAACGTCATTGCCGAGATTGCGGCGCGTCTGCCGAAGTTTGGCGTGACGGGTTTTTGCCCGACGACGGTTGCGTGCGCACCGGACGCGCTGCGCGAGGTGTTGCAGAGCGTCGCGCAGCTTCGAACCGCGTCCACGCCAGGCTCGCGAGTGTTGCCCGCCCATCTCGAAAGCAACTTCATCAATCCAGACTTTCGCGGTGCCCAGCCTGCCGCATGCCTCCGAAGCCCGCTGGGTGCGTTGGTGCAACGTCAGGTGCAAGAGGTGCATTGGGTGCGAGGGGTGCGTTAGGTGCGGGCGATTTTCTTGGCCGCGACATCGTCGCGGAGATCGACGCCGCCGGCAACAGCGTCGGCATCGTCACGCTCGCGCCCGAACTGGAGGGCGCGCTCGATCTGATCGGGCACCTCGTGTCGCGCGGCTGCCGTGTGTCTCTCGGCCATTCGGGCGCGACGTTGGCGCAAGCGCGCGCGGCAATCGATGCGGGCGCGCGGCAGGCGACGCATCTGTTCAATCGGATGCCGCCGCTCGGCCATCGTGAGCCCGGCCTCGCCGGCGCCGTGCTGACGAGCGAAGTGATCGCCGCGGAAATCATCTGCGACGGCGTACACGTGCATCGCGACATGGTGCGTATGGCGATTGCCGCCAAGGGCGCCACGCGCGTCATGGCGATTACCGACGGCGTGGGGGCCGCGGGATTATCCGAGGGGTCGACGGCATCGCTGGGCGGCCGCACAATTCGCGTGAAAAACTCAGCCGCCTATCTCGAAGACGGCACGCTGGCCGGCAGTGTGGCGACGATGGATCGCGTGTTTCGATTTCTGATCAACGATGTCGGTCTCTCTCTGAACGATGCCGCACAACTCTGCGCGACCACACCTGCATCCGAGCTCGGGCTTACAGACACAGGCACACTCATGAAGGGCGCGATTGCGGATCTCGTCGTTCTCGATCGCGATCTCACCGTGAAACAAACCTACATCGCCGGAACGCTTGTATACAGCCGGGACTAGGGATGGGGATTAGGGATTGGGGGTTAGGGATTGGGGATTAGGAATCGGTAGTGATCAGAAGCCTTGTGACCGTGGCCATGTCGGTGTTGTTGCAGTTGACTCCGGCGGCGCAAGAGCCGAACGCTGAGAACTTCAAACGTTTTAGAGCGCAAGCCATCGAAAGACTGGAACTGGAAGGCAGAGAAGGACGTCGATTGAATTCGAATCTGTTGAAAGTATTCGGCATCGCCGATGGCGTTCGAATTGTCGGGGGCGGCGAAATCGGGCTTACGGGCCGCCGAATCACGCTGACGTTTCTACGAGGCTCTCCGCCGCCCCCTCTGAGATGGGATCGCGAACTGCCGCAGATGCTGGAGCGGAGCAGGTTGAAATAGTCGCCCCCACGCGCCCTACGCCACCCACGCGCCCCACGATCCCTTTTTGTGTGTCGCAAAGGACACAGCCGAGGCGCGAATTTGTGCGGGCCGATTTAGAATCGCGCTGATGGATTTCGATCGCCAACTACACATTTACGCTGAGCTTGCCGTGCGGGTGGCTTTGAACCTGCAGCCGGGACAGCGCCTGATGATCATCGGACCGCTCGCGAATGGTGGCGCGTCGCTCGAAGCAGCGCCCCTCGCACGGCAGATCGCGGCGGCGGCCTATCGCGCGGGCTCGCCCCTCGTCGAAACCCTGTACGGCGATGAGGCGCTGCAATCGCTGCGCTTCGAACACGCGTCGCGCGAATCGTTCGGCAGTTTTTCGGCGTGGCTGCCGAAAGCGCTCTCCGAGCACGTGGCCGCGGGGCACGCCGTGCTGTCGATCAGCGCCAACGATCCCGATTTGCTTCAGGGTCGGCCGCCCGATCTCGTCAGCGCCATGCTGCAAGCCACGGCGCGCGAGATGCGGCCGTTCCGCGAGCAGGTGTCGCGCAACGACACCAACTGGGCGGTCGTTGCGGCCGCGAGCGCCGGCGTGGGCCGAAAAAATCTTTCCCGGCGTGCCGACGAGCGAGGCGATCTCGCGATTGTGGGATGCCATCGCGCGCATGTGCCGCCTCGATACGCCCGATCCGCTCGCGGCGTGGGAAACGCACCTGGGAAATCTCGCCGCGCGCAGCGAGTACTTGAACACCAAGCGCTACGCGGCGCTGAAGTACTCAGGACCGGGAACGGATCTGACGCTTGGTCTTCCCGAAGGGCACGTCTGGGTGAGCGGCCGCAGCGCGAGCCGCAACGGCATTCCGTTTACGGCAAATCTGCCGACCGAAGAGGTCTTTACCATCGCCCACAAGGACCGTGTCGATGGCATCGTCCGGGCGTCGAAGCCGCTCAGCTACGGCAGCACCTTGATCGACGGGTTCAGCGTCACGTTCGAGCGCGGCCGCATCGTGCACATGTCGGCCGACAAGAATTCGGATACGCTGCAGCGGCTGCTCGATACCGACGAAGGGGCGCGGCGGCTCGGAGAAGTCGCGCTCGTGCCGCACAGCTCGCCTATCGCGCAGTCCGGATTGCTGTACTACAACACGCTGTTCGACGAGAACGCCGCCAGCCACGTCGCGCTCGGCAACGCCTACAAGTTCACGCTGAAGGGCGGCAACGAGATGAGCGACGCAGAGTTCGAGCAGGCGGGCGGTAATCGCAGCGGTGTCCACGTCGATTTCATGATCGGCTCGGGCGAGCTCAACGTCGACGGTGTGTTGCCGAACGGCGCGACGGAACCGCTGATGCGCAAAGGAGAATGGGCAACGTAGCTGGCCCGTGGATTGCTCTAGGTGTTACCGGAGGAAACGGAGCATGGACAAGTATCCCGGTAAGGATCAGGATCAAGAGCACGAGCAGGAAGATCGCGAGGAAACCCTTCGCCGTTTGCTCGATGAGCAAAGCGGTGACCACGATACATTCAACCCGCGCACCGGCGAAGATCCCGGACTATTGCCGCTCACCGAAGATCCGCTCGAGCGGCGTCAAAAACGTAACACGATGTAAACAGTGTTCGGGGCTCCAGGCGTTCTGCCCGGGGCCCAATTTCTCCAACAACTTAGAGTAAGATCCGTCTCCACCGCCCTGCAGACGTTCATGGAGACGCGCTTGATGTTCCCGAGGAGATGTCTGTCCGGATTCGTTGCCGCCGGCCTGATGGGTCTTGCCGCGACGATTGCGGCCGGGCAGCGCCAGGCACCGCCGGAATTGAAGATCCCCGAGCAGCCGCCCGCGGCGCCTCCTCCTACCGCGCTGCAGGACTATCAACCGGTCACGGCAGAGCGACTCAAGAATCCCGCTGACGGTGAGTGGCTGATGCTGCGCCGCACGTACGACGGGTGGGGATACAGCCCGCTCAGCGATATCACCGCCGGCAACGTCCATCGCCTCAAGCCGGTCTGGGTCATGTCGACCGGCGTCACCAACGCGCACGAGGCTCCGCCAATCGTCAATGGCGATGTCATGTTCGTGGCGCTTGCCCACAATCAAGTGATGGCCATCGACGTGAAGTCGGGGACGATGTTGTGGCGGTACCGTGGCGCCGACGAGACCGAGGCGCGCGGCAAGCCGGTGAGCCGGGGCGTGTCTCTGTACGGCGACAAAGTGTTCTTCACTCTGACCGACGCCGTTCTGGTAGCCGTTGACGCGCGCACTGGAAAGGAAGTGTGGCGAACGACCGTCGGCGACAACACCACCGGCGAGTATTTGACGGCGCCGCCGCTGGTCGCGGACGGCAAGCTGATTCAGGGCATCTCCGGTGGTGACGGTGGCCCGAATCGCGGCTTTGTCGCGGCCTACGATCCCGATACCGGCAAACAGATCTGGAAGACCTACACCATTCCGGGCCCCGGCGAGCCGGGGCACGAGACCTGGCGAGGCGACGACTGGAAGACCGGAGGCGGCGCCACATGGGTGACCGGTCACTATGACACCGACACCAACCTGGTGTACTGGGGTGTCGGCAACGGCTATCCGTGGCTCGCCGCCGCGCGGCCCGGCGACAATCTGTACACGGCCTCGACGATTGCGCTCGACGTGCGGACCGGCGCCATCAAGGGGCACTTTCAGTACACGCCGAACGAGTCCTGGGATTTCGATGAAGTGTCGCCGCCCATGCTGGTCGACTACAGGCGCGGCGGCCGATCCATCAAGGGGCTCGTCAATTTCGCGCGCAGCGGCTGGTTGTATTTCCTCGAGCGCAGCGCAAACGGCGCGATCACGTTCGTCGACGGCAAGCCGTATGTCAGGGCGAATACCATCAAGAGCCTCGATCCGAAGACGGGCCGGCCAGAGTTCGATCTCACGCGGAAACCCGAGGTCGGCAAGGTTGCCGAGTTCTGTCCTTCCTGGCACGGCGCAAAAAACTGGCCGCCCGGCGCCTACAACCCGAAGACGCGCATGGTCTACGCCGCGTCGCAAGAAAACATCTGCGCCGTTATGATGGGGCGCGCCATCGAAACGCCCGGCGCCCCGACGCGATACGGTACGACGAGCCGGATGTTCATCGCGCCCGGCGCGGCGCACATCAGCGAAGTACAGGGCTGGAATGTCGATACCGGCGCCAAGGTGTGGAGCCATAATTTTGCCAAGTCGCCGAACTGGGGATCGATGATGACGACTGGTGGCGGTCTCGTTTTCAGCGGCGGCACGAACGATCGCATGTTCCGCGCCTACGACGCCGCGACCGGCAAAGTGCTCTGGCAATATCCGACGAACTCCGGCGTCTACGCGCCGGCCACGTCGTTCACGATCGATGGCAAGCAGCACATCGCCGTCATCTCGGGATGGGGCATGGATCCACGTTCCACGCAGGCTCATCTGAATCGCGCGTCACCTGGAAACTTTCCCGAAGTACCTGAAGGCGGTGTCATTTGGGTGTTTGCGCTCAATGATCAATAACTTCGCGCGACGTCACCTGGGATTGATAGCCGCTGCAGGTCTCGCGGCAGTCATCGCGTTGTCTGCGCAGGCGCCGACCGTGCTCGAACCGTTGCCGATGCCGGAGATCCTCAAACGGTACGTGCCGATCTCTGCCGAGCGATTGAAGAACCCGGCCGACGGCGACTGGCCGATGGTCCGCCGCACGTATGACGGCTGGGGCTACAGCCCGCTCAGCCAGATCGATACCGGCAACGTCGCGCGGCTGCAGCCCGCATGGGTGTTCTCGACCTCGATGGAGAACGGACACGAGGCGCCGCCGATCGTCGTCAACGGCGTGATGTTCGTGTCGACGCCGGGCAATCAGGTTCTCGCCATTGACGCAAAGACCGGCACGCTGTTGTGGCGGTATCGCCGGCCGTTGCCGACCCCCGTCATTGTGCTGCATCCAACGAGCCGCGGCGTCGCCGTCTACGACGACAAGGTGTACTTCGCCGCAGGTGAAGCCGTGCTTGTTGCGCTCGACGCAAAGACGGGCGAGGAGAAGTGGGCAACGACCGTTGCGGACAACGAGAGCGGGTATTACATGTCGCTCGCGCCGCTCGTCGCCGATGGGAAGGTGATGATCGGCACCTCGGGCGGCGAGCTTGGCATCCGCGGTTACGTGTCGGCCTACGACGCGCAGACCGGCAAAGAAGTGTGGAAGACCTACATGGTGCCGGCGCCCGGCGAGCCGGGCAGCGACACATGGCCGAAGGGCGACGAATGGAAAACGGGCGGAGGATCGGTCTGGGTGACGGCGAATTACGATCAGGCGACGAACCTGTCCTACTGGGGCACCGGCAACGGGGGGCCGTGGATCGGCGATCGGCGGCCCGGCGACAACCTGTACATTGCCTCGACGGTGGCCATCGATGTCGCGACGGGTCAGATCAAGGGCCACATGCAGTACGACCCGAATGAATCGTGGGACTGGGACGAGGTGTCGCCGCCGATCCTCCTCGACTTCCAGCGCGGCGGCCGCACGATCAAGGGATTGGTCAACGTCGCGCGCAGTGGCATTCTGTATTTCCTCGAAGCGTACGGCCGGCCCGATCAAATTCGTCGACGCCACGCCGTTCGTGCGCCACAACGTCTATCGCGGATTCGATCCAAACACCGGCCGTCCCGATGTCGATCCAGACAAAAAACCGGGCACCGATAAAATGGCGGACTTCTGCCCGTCGTGGTGGGGCGGCAAGAACTGGCCGCCAGCGGCCTTCAACCCGAAGACGCGCATGCTCTACATTCCCGCCAACGAGAACCTCTGCTCGACGATGATCGGCCGCGAAGTCACCTACGTGAAGGGCCGCAGCTACACCGGCACGACGACCACGCTGTATGCCTATCCGGGCGCGAAGCATTTCGGCGAGGTGCAGGGGTGGAACGTCGACACGGGCAAGCGCGTGTGGACGCATACGTTCGCAAAGTCGGCCAATTGGGGACCGATTCTCACGACCGGCGGCGGGCTCGTGTTCTCGGGCGGCACCAACGATCGGATGTTCCGCGCGTACGACGCGAAGAGCGGCAAATTGCTGTGGGAAACGCCGACCAACTCAGGCATCATCGGCGTACCGATGTCGTTTTCGATCGACGGCCGTCAGTACGTGGCCGTGCAGTCGGGCTTCGGCATCGACGCGCGAGGTATGCAGGCGCGCCTCAATCGCCTGTTTCCCGGCGAATTTCCTGAAGTACCGGAAGGCGGGGCGGTGTGGGTCTTTGCGCTTCCAAACGAAGTAGACGAATAACGAATACACGAAAAACGAATAATGAAACACGTGCACCGAAAAATATTTGCAACGATCTTGACCATGTGGGCGGCGGCGCATTCAGGCACGATCGCGCAATCGCCTAACGTTCAATCGCCGCCGGCGGAGGCGGATTGGCTGACCGACGGTGGCGATGCGCAGCGCACGGCCTGGCAGAAGAACGAGCACATCCTCAACGTGTCGAACGTAAAGGGGATGAAGCTCTTGTGGAAATACAAAACCGACAACGTCGCGCGCGAGATGCACGCGCTCTTCCCGCCGCTCATCGTGGGACGCGTGATGACGGCGGCCGGACCCAGACAGGTCGCGATTGTCGCGGGTATCTCCGACAACATCTACGCGATCGACGTTGTCACCGGCGGGCTGCTGTGGAAACACCATTTCGACACGACGTTCTCGCCGCCTCCCGGCGTCAGCTTCGGCACGTTGTGCCCGGGCGGCCAGCTGGCGACGCCGGTGATCGGTCCCGGCAAGACGCCGGGCAGCTACATCATTTATGCAGCCGCCTGGGACGGACGGCTCCATCAGCTCGATGTCGCCACGGGGAGAGCGGTCGCGCCGTCGGAACTGTTCATGCCGCCCAACGGCAAGCCGTACGGATTGAATCTCTGGAACAACGTCGTCTACACGACGAGCGCGCAGGGATGCGGCGGCAACCCGAATTACGTCTACGCGTTCGACCTCGCCACGCGCCGCACGACGACGTTCGATCCGGGCAGCGGCGGCATGTGGGGACGCAGCGGTCCGTCGATCGGCAAGGACGGGACGCTCTATACGGGCACGGGCGACGGGTCGTATAACCCCGAGCTTCGGTCGTACGGCACGGCGGTCATCGGCGTACGGATCGACCCGAAGACAGGCGCGCTGAAACTGAAGGATTACTACGGTCCTCCGAACGCCGAGTACTTGTTGAAGCGCGACATGGATCTGCAGGTCACTGGACCGGTCTTCGACCACGCGGGACGTGAGTGGCTCGTGCAGGCGAGCAAAGAGTGCCGCACGTGGCTGCTCGACACGAGTGCGCTCGGTGGGGAGGACCATTCGACCGCGGAGCATCGGTCCGAGCTCATCTGCAACGAAGATCAGGATTACCAGGCCGCAGGCGTCTATGGCGCCATGGCCACCTATGAAGATGCAAAGGGGACGCGCTGGGTGCTCGTGCCGTTCTGGGGACCGAAGCATCCGAAGTTCAAGGCGCCGATCGAGCACGGCGAAGTGTTCAACGGAGCGGTCGCGGCCTTCAGGATGGTGAGGAACGCGGCCACTGGACGGTTCTTCCTGGATCCCGCATGGCTTTCGCGCGACATGAAGCACGCGGACCCGCCGCTGGTTGCCAACGGCATCGTCTTCGGCTTCGCGAGCGGCGAAGATGTCGTGTTGCGCTCGCCACCGATGCCGTTCGGCGTGCCGGCGGACAACGGCGGCACGCCCGGGCGCATTTCCCGATCGACAAACTCTGTGCTGTACGCGCTCGATGGACAGACGGGGCAGGAGCTCTGGTCGAGCGGCGACACGATTACGTCGTGGAATCACTACAGCGGCATCTCGGTCGCGAATGGCCGCGTGTATATCGGCACGTACGACGGCACCGTTTATTGTTTCGGGTTACCGCAATGAAAAAAAGCCTGATTTCCGCAGTCGTCTTCGCGTCCGCGATGAGCGGGCTCCTGTACGCGCAGGCGCGCAGTGCGCCCGACTGGACGACACAGGGGTTCGATGCGCAGCGCTCGTCGTGGATGCGCGTCGATCCGTACATCTCAATCGACAACATGTCGAAGTTCCAGTTCATCTGGAAGCTGAAGGTCGACAACGAATCGCGGCACGGCAATGCGTTGACGACGCCGGTGGCGCTCGGCAACCTGATGACGTTTCGAGGATTCAAGTCGCTGATTTTCGTGGGCGGCAGCTCGAATAACGTCTACGGCATCGACTACGACTTCGGCACGATGTTCTGGCGGACGCATCATAACTACACCGCCGGCGCCCGCGAGTATGCCGGCTCGCCGACGTGCCCTGGCGGCATGACGGTTCCGCTGACGAGGGCGACGCCGCTGACGCCGCCGGTGCAGACCGCGTTCTTCGGATTTGCGCGCGCACCTCGTCCGGCGAAGGGCGACATCGGTGAGCCAGGGAAAGGTGCGCCGCAGCTTGCGGAGATCGCGGCGCGTCTCGCCGCGCGCGGCAATCGTGGCGGCGGTGGCGGCGACACGCCCGCACCGGCCCCGGGCCGGGAGGCTGCTCGCGGCGCCGCGCCGCCTGCGCGCGGCACACCGCCACCGGCTCGCGGTGCGACGCCGCAAGCCGGACGAGGGGGCCGCGGGCCCAACTTCGTCTTCAGCGTGGCGGCCGACGGCCTGCTGCGCGGCATCATTCCCGATACTGGCGATCTCGCGATTGCGCCTGCCAGATTCCTGCCGGCGAACGCAACGGCGACGGGATTGATCTGGACCGATGGCTTCGTCTACGCCGCGACGTCGAACACGTGCGGCGGGGCGCCGACGGCGGTGTTCGCCATGGATTACAACGCCGAGACGAAGCCGGTGACGCGGTGGGAATCGGATGGCGCGGTGATCGCGGGGGTCGCGCTTGGCACAGACGGCACGCTCTACGTGTCGACTGGGGCGGGCAACTCCGAACACGCGAATGCAATCGTCGCGCTCGAAGCGAAAACGCTGAAAGTGTTGCAGGCCTACAGCACGAAAACAGATCCGTTCATCACGACGCCGGTCGTGTTCACCGAGGGCGATCGCACGTTCGTAGCCGCCACAACGGCGACGAGCCTGCACGTGCTGGATGCCGCGTCGTTTGCGGCGCCGGTGGTGCGCACCGAGCCGCAGGCCAACGTGCGCTTCAGCGGCGACGGCGTGGCCACGTGGCGCGATGCCGCGGGCACGCGCTGGCTGCTCACATCCGGCAGCGGAGCCAATATCGCGTACGCGTTTGCCGCCAACGCCGTTACCGAACGTTGGCGCAAGCCGCTCGTCAACCCGCGCACGCCCATGATCGTCAACGGCGTCGTGTTCGCGCTCGCGAGCGGCAGCACCAACGCGAATGCTGTTCTGTACGCGCTCGAACCGGCCACAGGGAAGGAACTCTGGACGAGTGGCGCGACAATCACCTCGACGGCCAGCGCCGGTATGTCGGCTGGAACCGGGCAGGTGTACGTCGTGACATCGGATAATACGGTGTATGCGTTTGGAATTCCCTTAGCGATTAACTAAGACCATGAAGATACTTGCTGCGGCATTTGCTCTGATCATCGGATTGACGTCAGATCGCGTCGGCGCAGGACACGCTGCCCGAAGGCCCAGGCAAGGCGCAGACGCTCAATCTGTGCGGCACGTGTCATGAAGCGGCGAAAGCCACGTCCGTCAAGCTGACGCGCGAAGGATGGGTTGAAACCATCGATCGCATGAAAGCGTTCGGCGCCAGTGGATCGGATGAGGATTTCGCGGCCGTGCTCGAGTATCTCGCCTCGCACTTCAAGGGTGACGTGGTGCGTCCCCTCGACATGAACACCGCCGAGGCCATCGATCTCGAGAGCGTGCTCCAGTTGCTTCGCCGCGAGAGCAAGGTGGTGCTCGACTACCGCGCCAAGCGCGGACCGTTCACGTCGCTCGACGACCTCAAAGGGCTCGACGCTGCCATCTTCAAGAAAATAGAGGCGAAGAAAGATCGCATCGTCTTCCAGACACAACCTTAACTTCGCGTCTTGCTGCGCGGTGCTCGATCGTGCGCGAGGATGTTGAAGACCAGCCAGGCGGCAAGGCTCCCTGCCACCAGCATGAGCACGGTGGGGAAGCCGGGATATCCGAGAAGCGTGAAGCGGCTTTCTATCCGCATCATCATGGCTGCACTGAGGATGAGCGCAGCCACGACCAGACCCATGGTGATACGGTTGGCGACCTTCTGAAGGCCGTCGATTACCGCACCTTCGTCGATGACCTCGACCTTCAGCTTCAGCTGGCTGCTCGCGAGCGACTCGAGCACGCGGTTGATACGGCGCGGCAGCTGTTCGGCGAACTCTTTCGCCTCCAGAACGGTCGTGAACACGGTGCCCGGCGACAGGCTCTTCAGCAGCCGGCGCTGCATCAATTTTGATGCGTTCTTTCTAATCGACCCGTTGACGTCGAGCGTGGGCGCGAGCGTCCGCGCGATGTTGTCGAGGGTCAGCAGCGTCTTCCCCAGCATGGTCAGCTCGGCCGGCGACTTGATGCCGTACGCGCCCGCCGACTGGTTCACCTCGAGCACGATCTTGCCGACCTGAAAATCCTGGAGCGATGCGCCGAAGTAATGGCCGACGGTGGAGACCACGTCGCGCTTGAAGGCTTCTTCGTCGAACTCCTCACGCTTCTCGCCGAGCGCGATGGCCGCGTCCGCAGCGTCCTCACCGCGCCCCTCGCTGATGGCGAGGATGAGCTTCAGCAACTTGTCCTGCAGGGTCGGCGACAGATGGCCGACCATGCCGAGGTCGAGCAGCGCGAGGCGTCCGTCTTCGGTGATGAACACGTTTCCTGGATGCGGATCCGCATGGAAGAAGCCGTCGATGAGGATTTGATGCAGGTAGCCCTGGATTAATTCATCGGCGAGCCCCTCGGGGTCGACGTCGATCAGCGCGACGGGATTCAGCGCCGTAATCTTCGTCCCGCGCACGTACTCCATGGTCAGCACGCGCGTGCTGACGTAGCTGTCGATCGGCGCCGGCACGTAGATGCGCTCGAATTCCGCGAGGTTTCGCCCGAGCGTGCGCAGGTGATTGGCCTCGACCTCATAGTCGAGCTCTTCCATCAGCGCCTTGCGGAATTCGCGCATCATCGGCGCGAACTCGTAGCGCTTTCCGACCGTGGTGTGACGGTCGACGAACGCGGCAATCTCGTCGAGCACGGTGAGATCGGCGAGCACTTGCTCGAGAATGCCCGGACGCTGGATTTTTACCGCGACGGGCCGGCCGTCGCGCAGCGTGGCGCGATGCACCTGTCCGAGCGACGCCGATGCGAGCGGCTCTTCGTCGAAGGTGAGAAACGCCTTCGACAGGCGCACGTTCAGGTCGTCTTCGATCGTCTTTTGTATCTCGGCGAGCGGCACGGGATCGAGGTCGTCCTGCAGGCGGCTCAAGGCGTCGAGATAGGAAGGCGGCAACAGGTCGGCGCGCGTCGACAGGAGCTGACCAAGCTTGACGAATGTCGGGCCGAGTGTTTCGAGATCGTTCGCAAGCCGTACGGCCTCGGCGGATTCATGTCCTGACGTCGCGCCGGCCGTCGCGGTCTCGGCCGTGATGAGATCGGGCCGGTGTTTCAACAAGAGCGTTGCGACCGCGGCGTATCGACCGAGCTTGGCTGGCAGCACGCCCGGTTTAGTGCAAAGCGGATGCCCGCCCGGACGTTGCGCCCAAATCTTGCATTCACAGCGCAACGGAGTTGGAATGCGTACACATTTTGTGCACTCGTCATGGCTGTAGAAGCACACCGGCTGACTCACGGGGTCGGCGCTCGCTGGCATGCCGTGCGGCGCCGGTATAAATGGTGGCAGCTCACCTTGTTCGTCATTGGCGTCGATGGCCGCTCGTGTCGGTGACAAGCGCCCTGTTCTTTGCCGTGGGCAACAAGCCGGCACGCGTGTATCCCGACGCGCCGCCGCCATCGGTCGACCTCGCCCGATTTCGCGACGGCGCTCGGCGCGATTGTCGGCGCTCCGGTCGAGCACGGAGGCGCGATTCACGATACTCAATAACGGCGATGAGTTCGTGCCGGCGCTGCTCGAGTCGATCGACCAGGCGCAACGCACGATTAACTTCACGGTGTATATCTGGTCTGAGGGCACCGTCAGCGACCAGCTGCTGCGCGCGCTCGAAAAGAAGCAGCGCGAAGGCGTGGCCGTGCGCGTGCTGCTCGACGGCCTCGGCAGCATCAAGGTGCCCGACGAAGATTTCGAGCCGCTGATTGCCGCCGGCGGCAAGGTGCAGAAGTTCCGTACGCCCAAGTTCGGCAAGCTCACGCGATTCCACCGCAGGAACCATCGGCGGTCGATCGTCATCGACGGGGACATCGGCTTCACCGGCGGCATGGCCGTGTCGGACATCTGGCTTGGCCACGCGCAGGACCCCGAGCACTGGCGCGACATGATGTTCAAGGTGACGGGGCCGCTGGCCCGAAGCCTTCAAACGGCGTTCGTGGATCTGTGGGTCAGCTCATCAGGCGAGCTGCTGATCGATCCGGTGCACTACCCGGTTGCGGCGCCGGCGACCGCGGAAGGGGTGGAGCGGTTTGTTCATCTGGCGAACTCGCCGTCCGACGACGATCAGTCGATGGCGTATTTTTACCTGCTCCCGATCTTCGCGGCGCGCGAGAGCATCTACTTCGCGTCGCCGTACTTCATCCCCGACAGCCATCTGCAGGAGGCGCTCGTCACCAAGGCGCGCGGGGGCATTGACGTGCGCCTGCTGCTGCCGGGCTCGCACACCGACAACTGGATCTCGCGCGCGAGCGCGCAGGCGCGGTATCAGGAGTTGCTCGAGGCCGGCGTCAAGATCTACGAATATGAGCCGACGTTCATGCACGCGAAGTACGGAGTCATCGACGGCAAGTGGTCGGCCATCGGCTCGCCGAACCTGAACTCACGCTCGCGCGAGCTCGACGAAGAGAACGCGCTCGGGATCTACGACGAAGCGCTCGGCGCGGGGCTCAAGGCGACGTTCATGAAGGACCTCGAGCGCGCGACGCCGATCGACCTCGACGGAATGGCGCCGCAGGAACCCGCTGCAGAAATTCTTCGAGACGATATCGCGGATTTTGGATCAGCAGTCGTAACCACGGAAGAACACCCACTTCGACGCAGAGGCGCAGAGGCGCAGAGAAATTCTCTTGAACGAATACAAAACGCGACGACACGACCAGGGCTTTAGCCCTGTCCATCGGCGGTAGTGTCCGGCTTTAGCCGGACCACGGCGCGCCTACGGCGCGACGTCGACGGCTGCCGCGAAGCCCACTAACGCAGCCCGTAGAGAAAGACATTCTGGGCTTTGGCTTCGCGTCTTCGAGTTCTTCGTGCCTTCGTGGTTGTTGATGTATTTGGCGTTTAAAACCGTTTTCTCTGCGCCTCTGCGTCTCTGCGTCGAGACCCGCATAAGCCTCGTGGTCATTTCAGCGCCAGTTCCGTCAGCAACGGAAAGTGGTCCGACGCGTCCTTCAGCGACGGATGATCGTTCACGACTTCGCAGCGCTGGACCTGTCCTTTGAACGGCTCCGGCACGAATCCGTAGTCGAGCCGCACCTGCGGGTCCCACGTGGGGAAGGTGTGTCCTTCGTCGCCGTGGAATTTGCGGTACGCGTCGACGTAGCCGGCCTCGAGCATCATGCGAATCGTGATCCAGCGAATCGACTTGCCGGTCACCCATGCCAGCGCGCGGAGCCGCGGCGGCAGCTTGTCCATGTCGAGCCGCTCGCCAGGTGCCAGCGTGTTGAAGTCGCCGGTCACGATATGCAGCCCGTGCTGATGCCGCTCGACGCTGCGCAGCAGCGCGCGCAGCTCGTACGCCCGCCGCTGTTCGGTGAGGTTGCTGTGCACTGCGCTCAGGTGCACGCCGTAAATGCGGAAGTCGGTCGACGTCACAATCTCGAGATACGCGCGTTTCGCCCAGCGGACCCGCCGCCAGACGTGCCCCGCGATCGAGAGCCGGCTCATGAACGCCACCGAGTGCCCTGCAGAAGAAGCCCAGTGCTCGAAGCCGCACGTGGCGGCGAGCTGCTGCACCACCGAGGGGCGATACGCCTCCTGCAGAACCACGACGTCCGGCTCGCGCGAGGAGATGACGGCCGCCAGCGCGGCCTCGCGGCCGACACCCCCTTTGAGAATGTTGTAGCTGAGAATCCGCAGCGTCTTCACGGTTCGTGGATGGTGCCGTACAACGTGAGGTAGGGCTGATTCATGATGTCGCCGCGAAAGTGCTGCAGCCAGTCTCGCGTGCCCTGGATATTGACCGGCCGGCGCACCATATCCATCAGCTGTTGTCTCAGCGGCGTCAGCTCGGGCGCGATGTCGGGATCCTCGTCGCTGAGCGGTTTCGAGTGGATGCCGGGAATCCAGAACGCGCTGTAGTAGCGCAGCACCTCGGCCCCGACGAGCGTCAAATCGAGATCGCTCGTGCCTGGTCCATCTGCGTCGAACGGTGCGCCGTCGGTATAGCGCGTGCCCGTGATGGCGCTGCCGCGCAGCACGGCCGCATGCGCCTCTGGCACCGTCTCTCGGACGATCTCGCAGAAGCGATCGTACCGGGCTCGTTCGTTGTCGAACGCCAGCTTCAACAGACAGCTGAGTTTTTCGGCGTCCGTTGGATGCGAGGTCATGGCTTCTGCCCGGCTTCGCCGCTGGTGCGGCTTCGGCGGGCAAGCCCGCGTCTCGCAGCTTGCGCATCACCCGGTCCTCGATCCAGTGCGCGTCCCACCACTCGGTCGCGTTCACGAACTGGCCGTTCACCATCATGCTGAAGTGCAGGTGATCGCCGCCGGCCAGGCCGGTCTGGCCGCTCGCGCCCAGCACCTGCGCCTTCTTAATCGTCGTCCCCTTCCTTGACCGCGAACGACGACAGGTGCGCATAGAGCGATTGCACGCCCATGCCGTGATCGACGATCACCGTGTTGCCGTAGATGCCCAGCTCGCGGGCGAACAGTACCGTGCCGTGGTTGGCCGCCGCCACGGGCGCATTGGCCGTCTTCGCGAGGTCGAAACCGAGGTGCACCTGACGGTCTACATCCTTGCCGCCATACAGATACGTGCGGAAATCGGCAAACGATGATTCGACCTGCGCATTCCCGAGCGGCTGGAACGCCGCCTCCCAGATGATCGCAGGCGCGGTTTTCTTCGCGAGCGTCGCAATCGTGTCGTTGTTCATCCGGCGAAGATCGTTGTTGATCTTCAAGAATGCCGGTAACAGATCGGTGGCCGATGCTTTCAGATCCGGGGACGATTGAAGAATGGGCGGCACGACGCGCGAGAGAAACTTGTCGTCCAGGGGAATCGTGCTGTTGCGAAATTTCTTCGGAAACACCCGATGCTCGAACTGCGCGCGCGCCTCGTTGCCGGCGCTATCGCTCGCGAACACTTCCATCGGCGTGTCTGTCGCCTGGTTGTAGAGCAGCGCGAAGAACGCCACCTTGAGCTCTGGATCGCTCAGCCCGGCACCCTTTCCCGGGAACCCGGGGTAGGTGACGTCGCCGACCCGCACGCCCGACTCGGCGTCTGCGGGTGTGACGCGGTACACGATCATTTCCGCGCCGCCTTGATTGACGTAGTGATGTGTCGACACGACGCCGACGCGCGGCGGCGTCAACCGTACCTGAATCTCTCGTGACGATTCCGAAGAGACCTGACGAATCCCAAAGAGGACTGGTCGAGATGCGCTGACTTTCAGTGTCGCCGGGCCACTTTCCAGTTCGGGCAGCGTCTTCTTGCCGATCGGCCGCGTGATCTCGGCGTGATCGCCCGTCGCTCCGATGTCGAGCACCGCAAAGGTTTTCCCTTTTTGTTCGACCTCGACACTAACGGTCATGAACTCGGCGCCGGGTGCGTCGAGGGTGACGTCGAGCGTGCCCGACTGTCCGACGACCGTCGGTTGATTGATTGTGATGGCTGGACCGTCCATCGTGCCGGCGTAGTAGTACACCGCGCCTGCGCCAAGAGCCGCCAGCACAAGAAGACCGAAGAACCATCGCACGATACGCATGAGCACGATCTTACCCGCTATAATTTCGCCGGTCCTCCAAGATCGCCACAAATGCTGCGGAGACTCGTGCTGCTGGCGATGTGTCTCACTCTAATACCAGGGGTGTCGGCGCGCGCAAATGCCCAGACCTCGGCAGGTGTCGTCGAGCCCGATGTGCCGGAGAAGGTTGGCAAGAACCTGCGCGCGTTGCGCGTGGACGCTGCAGAGGCCCCTCGAATAGACGGCCGCCTGGACGATGAGGCCTGGGTCAAAGCCGATCGCATCGACGATTTCGTTCAGGTCGAGCCGAACAACATGGCGCGTTCCATGGAACGCACCGTCGTGCAGATCGCGTACGACTCACGTTACCTGTACATCGCCGTACGCTGCGAATCGTCGGACCCGGGCAAGATCAGATCAGGTTTGGGCCGGCGCGATAATCTTCCCGACAGCGACCGCATCAACATCGGCTTCGATCCCCGCCACGATCACCAGACCGGATACGTCTACGAACTGAATGCGTCCGGCGTGCAGGCAGATGTGACGCTGTACGACGACACGAACCAGAGCGCCGATTACGACGGCGTGTGGGACGCGGCGACGCAGATCGATTCCACCGGATGGAGCGCCGAGCTGCGCATCCCTTTTTCGCAGATGCGGTTCGACGTCGGCGACGGCGAGAGCGCGATCTGGGGACTCAACGTCGCACGCCACATCGTCAGCACCGGTGAAGAATCGCGGTGGGTGTCGGTGCCCAGAGGCGCTGTTGGCAACGTCTCGCGCTTCGGGCACCTCATGTTCGGCGAACGCCTGACGCCGCCCCGGCGCCTCGAGTTTCTGCCCTACACGATGAGCAGCGTCGAGCGGAATGCCACAGGCGACAATCGCACCGGCTTCAATGGCGGCGTCGACATTCGCCTTGGACTCGGCGCGGCCACGCTTTCCGCGACCATCAATCCCGACTTCGGGCAGGTGGAAGCCGATCCCGCGGTGCTCAATCTCTCTGTCTTCGAAACATTTTTTCCAGAGAAGCGCCCGTTCTTCCTCGAGGACAGCCGCATTTTCGTCCTGCCGTACGGCCAGGTGCCCGATTTCTATTCGCGGCGCATCGGTGCCGCACCCGGCCGCCTGAAATTAGGGGACGGGGAGGACGATCGTCGAGAAGCCGGGCCAGACGACCATTCTCGGCGCCGCAAAAATCACCGGCAAGTCGTCCGGTTGGACCTACGGCGCGCTCGGCGCCCTCACCTCGCGCGAGTACGGCGTCGTCGATGTGACGACGAAGAATCAGGATGGGGCGGAGACCGTCGCGAGGCGCAACCGGCAATTGATCGAGCCCGCCACGTTCTATAGCGTCGGCCGCCTGCAGCGCGACATTCGCGGATCGAACGTGGGGTTCGTGACGACCGCGGTCATGCGGGAGAAAGATCTCGATGCGTTCACGGGCGGACCCGACTACAACATTCGCTGGTCGCGCAACCGCTTCAACACGAACGGCCACTGGATTGTGACGCACGCGCCTATCGACGGACGCATGCAGACCGATCACGGCGGCGTCATGAATTTCAGCTTCGAAGAGAAGCACTTCGGCCTCTTCGCGCATGCCGATCACTTCGGCAAACGGTTCCGCAACACCGATCTCGGGTTCCTCGGCTCGCGGGCCGACAAGAACGAGCTGTCGCTGGTCGTGAGCGCATCGCAGCCAGACCCGTGGAAGATCTTTCGCAGCATCAGTTGGCACGCGGGCGATTTCGCCAGTTGGAATGGCGACGGTCTCGTATTCGGAAACCCGATCTATTCGGGCGTCAACGTCAACTTCAAGAACTACTGGTTTCTGCACGAGCGGCTTCACCCACCACTTCAAGAAGTTCGACGACCTCGATACGCGAGGCGGGCCGCCAATCTTCAGGCAGCCGAGCGATTCGTACTACATCGGCGTGCACTCCGATTCGCGGAAGAAGTGGCGTGCCGGCTTCTTCACGTTCGGCGAGAAGCTCGACGACGGCGGGGGAGAGCGTGGCATCGAGCCGAATTTCAGCGTGCAGGTGTCCGATCGGCTGCAGGCGAGCATGTCGCTGAACTACGTGAGGGGGCGCGACACTGCGCAGTGGATCAAGAACGAGGATCTCGACGGCGACAGCACCGACGAAAATATTTACGGGCGCCTGAAACGACACGTGGTGAACATCACCGGCCGCGCGACGTATTCCTTCACGCGCGACATGACGCTGGAAGCTTATCTGCAGCCGTTCGTCGCGGCGGGGGATTACACCGACGTCCGTAAGCTCGCGTTTCCGCGGTCGTTCACGTTCGACCCGGTGGTGATTTCAGACAACCCCGACTTCAACGACAAGTCGTTGCGGGGGACGATCGTCATGCGCTGGGAATATCTGCGCGGCAGCACGTTATTCCTGGTGTGGAACATGGCGACGAGCGACGACAGCCGCAAAGGGGAGTTCTCGGCGCTTCGCGACCTGCGCACCGGCTTCAGCGCGCCGGGCTCGCATGTGTTCGTGGCGAAGCTGAGCTACTGGTTTACGCCCGTAACCAACGCTCGACACAGAGACGCAGAGGCACAGAGAAATTCCAACGCAGAGACGCGGCTCTCCCGTCGATTCCGATGGCCGCGTCGCGGCCATCGCGCCACAAAACAAACGGCGTAAACATCAAGACCACGGGATGCAAAGGTCTTGTGTTTACGCCGTTCGTTTTGTGCCGTGCGCCCTACGGGCGCAGAATCGACCGTGCCCGCAGAGCCCACTGACGCTGCCCGCAGAGAAAGGCCTTTCTCTGCGATCGGATCTCTGTGTTTCCGTGCCTCTGTGTCGAAACAGCAAATCAGCGCGGCGCGAATATCTTCAAGTCGATCGCCGATCCCATCGCCTGATAGCCCGCGCGATTGGGATGCAATCGATCGCCGGCGCCGCCGATGGTGCTGTTCGGCACGAACTCTTCCCGGAGCGCGCCGGTCTTCGAATCCACCGTCGCGGCGTCGAAATCGGCGACTGCATCGAAGACCCCGCCCGTGCGGATGAAGGCGTTGACCGCCTGTCGGCGCGCGTTCGCGTCGGGTGTCCCGGAGTTGCCGTTGGCGGTGAGCGACGGCGTGATCGTCGCACCGACGATCTTGATCCCCTTCGCTTTCACGCGCGACACCAGTTCCTTCATGCCGGCGATGATCGCGTCCGGCGTCGCGCCCGAGCTGATGTCGTTAATCCCTTCCAGCAGAACAACAGCCGACAGTCCGGACAGGCCGAACAGATCGCGCTCGAGCCGCTGCAGCGCTGAAGGTCCGCCCGAGAACGGCTGCGGCGGCGGATAGCTTTCGGGCGTCAGGATGCGGTTGCCGCCGATGCCGGCGTTCACCACCGATACGCGGTTGCCATACGCGGCGTGAAGCCGGCGCGACAACACGTCGGGCCAGCGATCGTCGCCGTTCAACGTCGACAGCGTTCCGTCGGTAATGGAATCGCCGAAGGCGCACACGACGACCGTGTTCACCGGTGCCATCACATCGACCGCATCAAGGAAATACCAGGACGTCGTCGTATAGGGGAACGCCGCGTCGTCTTCGGATTTCGTCTGGCTGCCCGAGCGAGGGCCGCTGAGATACGACGTCTGCAGCGCCTTCGCGTGCCATGTCATCGGGCCGGTCGGTCCGATCGCGTGAAATGAGACGGCGAGCTTGCGTCCTTCGGTGAGCGCACCAGCCGGCAGCTTGAGGTCGATCGCGTCGCTGTAGCTGGAGACGCCCGGCGCGACGCTGACGCTCGACTGGCCGTTGAACGCCACCGCGCGGTTCGTTCCCTTCACGATATTGCCGCCGGTTGCGGCCACGCCGACGTAAATCTGATCGAACGTAATGCTCTGCGTGCCGAACGTGTTCGCGAGCCGGATGCGTACGCGATCGCCCCACAAATCTGGTTTCACGATCAATCGGAACGACTGATCGACGGCGCCCTGAGCGGGATCGGGAAATGCGAACTTCAGATCGGGCTGCGCGGACGCATTTCCCGCAGGGTAGGGTCCGTGCACCGATGCGGCCCATGTCGCCACCCACTTCTGGCCGCCCGCCCCGAGCGCAGTCGAGGGGCTTTGCGTCCATACCGGCGACGTGATGGCGACAATCAGCGACAGGACAGCGAGGGTACGATTGTGAAACACAGTTCCTCCATGTGAGCCTGCCGCGCCGAAGCGTCCGCGCGGAGGCGGGCGTATAATAGAAGCTTACTTAAGGAGCTTCCATGAAGCGTGTGTTCCTGTCAGCGCTCTTCGCCGCGGCTGTTGCGGTTGCCGCGACGTGGCCCTCGTCCGTTTCAGTCGAGGCCGCGCCTCCCGCGACGCCCACGTTCAACAAAGACGTGCTGCCTGTGCTGCAGAAGCAGTGTCAGGAATGCCACCGGCCAAACTCGATCGCGCCGATGTCGCTTCTTGACCTATAAGGATACGCGCCCGTACGCGCGCGCCATCGAAAAAGCGGTCGTCGCCCGCACGATGCCGCCGTGGTTTGCCGACCCCACGGTCGGGCACTTCAAAAATACCAAGCTGCTGACCGACAAGGAAATCGAGACGATCGCCGCGTGGGCGCAGAACGGCGCGCCCGAAGGCGACGCGAACGACAAGCCGGCGCCCGTGCAGTTCGCCGAAGGGTGGACGATCGGCAAGCCCGACATCATCGTGCAGTTCCCGAAAGAGATTCAGCTGCCCGCGACCGGCGTCATCGACCAGTCCAACCTCGTCGTCAAGGCGCACTTCGAGCGTGACGTGTGGGTGAAGGCCGCCGAAGTGAAGCCGGGCAACGCGCGCGTCGTCCATCACATGAAGGCCATCATCAGGCCGCCGAATTCCACGTGGCTGGCGAAGGTGCCGGAAGGAGAGTTGTACGTCCCGCAGCGCGGCGAGGGGGGCGACAGGTCGGTCCCGGAGCCGTCGGCGAGCGGTCCGCTTCCGGTGCAGGACATTCTGGCGAAGTACAACCCGGGCGTCGCAGGGCAGAACTTCACGGTCGGCAACGCGGCAAAGTTCATCGCTGCCGGCTCGGACATCGTGTTCGAGATTCACTACACGACGACCGGCAAGCCCGAAGTCGACCGATCGATGGTGGGCATCGTGCTGGCGGACGGCCCGCCGCCGGTCCGCCATCTCACCGTCACCGGCACGAACAACCAGAATGTCGACATCCCTCCTGGCGCGCCGAACTATGAGATTGCGGGGGAAGCCACGCTCGCATCGGACGCGAAGCTCGTGTGGGTGCAGCCGCATCAGCACTATCGCGGCCGCTATTTCGAGATGCATGTGATCTATCCGAACGGCGAGCGCAAGATGGTCTTGCGCGTGCCGAACTACCGGTTCGACTGGCAGGTGGGATACGAGCTCGCAGAGCCGATCGATCTGCCGAAGGGCACGCGCATCGAGACGCTCGGCCGCTACGACAATTCAGCGGCGAACAAATTCAATCCCGATCCGACGGCGCGTGTGCGGTTCGGGCTGCAGAGCAACGACGAGATGCACGTGGCGTTCATGGGCGTGCTCGTCGATGCGAAGGCAGACCCGACGAGGATTTTCGTGCGCCGCGGCCGCGGCACGCCGCCCCCGGCACAGTAGGGCTTTTCGTGTCACCGCTACGGCGCTACGACGCAACGATTAAAGAGGAATTTCGTGGCGTCATTGCGTCGTTGCGGTGAAATCAGAGAGCCGCAGCGAAAAACGCTAAACACGCCCATCCGATGAGGAGTCCCACTCCTCCGATGGGCGTGATCGCACCGAACATGCCGGTGCCCGTCAACGCCAGAGCGTAGAGACTTCCCGAAAAAATCAGCGTGCCGGCAATGAACGACCAGCCGGCGATGTACAACAGCCGCAGCTGGCCGAAGTGTCCAATCGCGGCCGCGACCGCCAGCAGTGCAAACACGTGGTACATCTGGTACCGCACGCCAATTTCGAACACCGCGAGCATCTCAGCCGGCAGCCGCTCGCGCAGCCCATGCGCGCCGAAGGCACCGAACGCTACGCCGAGGAAGCCGAGAATAGCCGCGACTAACAAGAAGTTCTTGTGCATGCTGCATGATACCGTTGCGGAACGATCGCCGGTAGCGCAGGACCTTAGTCCTGCCTCGCGCCCTGCGCTCATCCCCACTTGTGTTGACGCAGGCGCGGCGGACGGAAAACGATCGGCGTCACCCGCTCGCGGCTGGCTGGCGCCGTCAACACAAGTGGTTGCGTAGCTGGAAACCGGAATCGCTAAACACTGCGGCGTTTTGCGGGAGTTATCTCTATCGAGCGGGCTACCCTGAAACGTCGAGCAGAGAGGCGCGTTCGAGTTATTCTCCCGGCGTGGCACGATCCACTGAGGTCTGGGGTAGACCCTAATGCGACAGGCTTGCTGTGATTGATAGGCTTGTTGAACTCCTTTCCGCCCCTGGTAATGGCGCGATTGTATATTCATCGCTACGGGCTCGATCATGGGTGATGACCGAGCTCAATCAGCGGCTGGGTCGCCCCTCAACGCCTCGTTCCGGAATCCTTCTTTACCCAAGCGGGGCGCGCGTGGCGTTGCACGACGGCGACGGCGCGGTTCACACGATGCGCGGTCAGCAATTCGACTGGTGTGCCCTGGTCGCCGACACACGGCCGATCCCGGATACGTCAGTCCTGGTCGCTCGTCTCTCCGCACGGCACGTGATCAGCATTGAAATCAACGCCTGACCTTCGAGAATCGCTGCTCTCGGCCAAGTGCGCGAGCTATCGATCCGTCCGGCGGTTGGCTTGCGTCTTCGCACGCGCAATGCCTGACGGTTACTCCCGAAACGTCGCCAAGGGTTTACCTATCGGTCTCAGGTCGCGGCGCTGTATCACTTTTAGTTCCGCTTTAGTTCCGCAAGGCATCTTGTGTTGACGGCGCAGCCACCCGCTCGCGGCTGGCTTCGCCGTCAACACAAGTGCCTCGCGCACGCCACTGCGTCACGAGCGAAGGCTGGACGGGTCGCACGCGCTGACATACCATGCAGCCATGGAAACGCTGAGCCGGCGCAGTTTCATTCAGGCCACGGCGGGTGCGGCAGCTCTGGGGCTCGCGTCACCTTTCGACTCGCTGACGCTCGCTCAGGGCAAGGCGGGCTTCCGCGGGTCGCTGTGCTTCTTTTCGAAGCATCTGCCGCGGATGAACGGCCGCGAGCTTGGCCGGACGCTGAAGGCGATGAGCTTCGACGGTGTCGATCTCACGGTGCGCCCGGGCGGGCACGTCGATCCGAAGCGCGTGGCGAGTGACCTGCCCGTGTTCGTCGACGCTATCCGCCACGAAGGTCTGGCGGTGCCGATGATCACGACCGAGCTGTTATCGGACGCAGATCCTTTCGCGCAGCCGACACTGGAGACGGCGGCACGGTTGAAGATCCCGTTCTACAAAACGGGCTATTACCGATATAAGTTCGTCGATGTTCGCAAAGAGCTCGCAGCCGCCGGCGCACAGCTGAGAGGACTTGCCGATCTCAGCCGGCGTCACGGGATGCGGCTCGGCTATCACAACCACGCGGGGTATATCGGCGGCCCGGTGTGGGATTTTGCTCCCTTCATCGAGCCGCTGGACGCAGCAACCGTCGGGTATTACTTCGACGTCCGTCATGCGGTGGTCGAAGGCGGAGACGGCGGGTGGCGCACGGCGCTCGACCTGGTGTCGCCGCGATTGTCGATGATCTCGCTCAAGGACTTCTTCTGGGAAAAGAGCGGCGGCTCGTGGCAGCAGCGGAACTGCCCCATGGGCGAGGGCATGGTCGATTGGAAACGGTACTTCGCGATGCTCGCGAAAGCGCGTTTTCACGGTCCGGTATCTCTTCACATTGAATATGAGATCGCCGGCGACACGCCAGCGGCGCAGGAGAAAAACATGTTGGCCGCGGCCGAACGCGATTTTGCGTTCGTCAAGGCTCGCATCGCCGAAGCCTATTCAGGGGCCCCGTGTGATCGCTGCAGTCGTCGCGGCGAAACCCACCGACATCCGCATCGACGAAGTCATTCACGGCTACGAAGACTACGTGTACCGCGCGCCGTACAAGTTCGGCGGCCGGGTGGTCGACCGCACCACGCTGCTGAACGTTCACTGCCGCGTCACCACGCGAAACGGACAGACCGCCTGGGGCTTCGCGTCGATGACGATGGGCAATATGTGGGCGTTTCCATCGGCCACGATGTCGTACGACACAACGCTCGATGCCATGAAAGCGCTGGCGTCGCGCATCGCGCGGCTGACGGGTGACTGCTCCGAGATCGGGCATCCACTCGACATCGCGCACGTCCTCGAGCCCGAGTGCCTGAAGGCCGCTTCGGAAATTTCTGCGGAGCGCACGCTCACCGAACCCATCCCCAAGCTGTGCACGCTCGTCGTCGCCAGTCCTTTCGACGCGGCGCTCCACGATGCGTTCGGAAAAGTTCACGGTCGCAACGTCTACGACACCTACGGTCCGGATCTGATGACACATGATGTGTCGCGTTATCTGGGGCCCGATTTTCAGGGCGTGCGGCTCGATCGGGCGATGCTGTCGAAACGGCAGGAGCGCATTCCGGTGTTTCACAGCGTCGGCGGACTCGATCCGCTCGAGACCAGCGACGTCGAGACGCCCGTTCGCGACGGCCTGCCTGAAACGCTGGATGAATGGATTCGGCGCGATGGTCTCGTGCGCATCAAGATCAAGCTGCAGGGTGACGATCTGTCGTGGGACGTCGAGCGGACGCTGGCGATCGATCGGATCGCCTCGACAGTGCAAGGCGAGCGAGGCGTCGCACGACATGGCGTATTGCCTTGATTTCAACGAGCGCTGTTCCGACGTCCAGTACATCCTGGAATGTCTCGGTCGGATCCGAGCCCGGTCGCCCGAAGCGTTCGAGCGCATTCTCTATATCGAGCAGCCAACGGCGCGCGATCTCAAAGCGAACCGGCAGAACGTCATGCACGAAGCCGCGCGCGTGCGTCCGGTCGTCATCGACGAATCGCTGACGGATCTCGAAAGCCTCGTGCTCGCGCGCGATATGGGCTACACGGGTGTGGCATTGAAAGCCTGCAAGGGCCAGAGCCAGACTGTGCTGATGGCCGCCGCCGCGCAAAAGTACAAACTGTTCGTGTGCGTGCAGGATCTCACGTGTCCTGGCGCGTCGCTGATTCACTCCGTTGGCATCTCCGCCCGCATTCCGGCGGTTGCCGGCATCGAAGCGAACGCGCGGCAGTACGTTCCCGCGGCAAACGAGCCATGGCGGCAGCGTTTTCCCGGCATCTTCACCATCACCGACGGATACATGCGAACCGAGGAGATCGGCGGGCCTGGGCTCGGCATTCCGGATGACATGGTGACCGCGCCCCGCCGCGACGTGATGCTCCTTACTTCTGGCGTCTCACGATCGGCATCGTATAGCACACGGCGTCGCCGTCGAGGACGAGCGTTCCGTCGCCTCTGACGACGGTGGTCTTAAGCGTCGTGATGGGTTTATCGGTTCGCACCTGTAAGACCTCGGCGCGGCCGGTAATAGTGTCGCCGGGCCGAACCGGTGCTTTGAAACTCCAATTCACTTGAAGGAATACGGTGCCTGGCCCCGGGAGGTCCTCGGCCACCAGAGCGTTAAGGATTGCGCTCGTCACACCGCCCTGTACGACGATCTCGCCGAACCGGCTCGCTTTGGCCACTGCCTCATCGTAGTGGAGTGGATTCCTGTCTCCGCTGATCTCGGTGAAGCGTTCGATATCCGTTACGTTCACCGTGCGCGAGCGCTCCGCGACCTGCCCAACGCGTGGGATGCCACCAGGCCAGACTTGATCGATGTCGGTGCTCATATTTCGGGTCATGTTAATCTTGCCCGCGCGAACACGAAATGACAACCGGTTCCGCGACATCCCTCGACTACGACGTCGTCATCGTCGGCGCCCGTTGTGCCGGCGCCGCCACCGCTATGCTTCTGGCGAGACGAGGCCTTCGAGTGCTCGCTATCGACCGAGGTCGCTACGGAAGCGATACGGTCTCGACCCATGCGCTCATGCGAGCCGGCGTTGTTCAACTATCTCGCTGGGGCGTTCTTGACGGAATCAAAGCGGCGGGTACGCCGGTGATCCGATCGACGTCGTTTCACTATGGCGACGAGGTCGTCGCGGTGCAGATCAAACCGCAGAACGACGTTGATGGTCTCTACGCACCTCGGCGTACCGTCATTGACCGGTTGCTTGTCGACGCCGCGCGGACAGCCGGTGCCGAGATCGTGTTCGACACACACCTCGTGGACCTCGTTCGCGCGGGCAACGGTCGCGTGGGCGGCGTACGTCTCAGGGATGGTCGTGGGAGGGAGCGGCACGTGTCGGCTGAGCTTGTCATTGGAGCCGATGGCGTACGATCCACGGTCGCTCGTCTCGTCAGCGCGGGATGCTATCGCACAGGTCGTCATGCGACCGGCGTAATCTTTACCTACTGGTCAGGCACCGGGTTCGACGGATATCACTGGTACTACCGCCCAGGTGTGAGCGCCGGCGCGATCCCGACCAATGGTGGGGCCACGTGCATATTTGCCTCGGTTCCCCAGCGCCGTTTCCACGAGACACTGCGTCGGGGAGCGGACCAAGGTTACCGACATGTACTGAGGGAATGCGGGTCCGACCTGGCGGCAATCGTGGAGCGGTCGGAAAGGGTTGAAAAGTACCGCGCGTTTGCGGGAGAGGTAGGATTCTTTCGACAATCGTTCGGACCGGGCTGGGCACTCGTTGGCGATGCCGGCTACTTCAAAGATCCTCTAACAGCTCACGGGATTACCGATGCACTCATCGACGCGGAACTCTTGGCGCAGGCAGCAGCCGCAGGCACGCAGGTCGCGTTCGCCGGCTATCAGAGTGCACGCGACAAGCTGGCGGTCGAACACTTCGAAGTGACCGATGCCGTGGCGTCATTCGAGTGGGACCTCCCGAAAGTTCAGCAGCTCCATCGTGCGCTGAGCGAAGAAATGAAGAAGGAATCTCTCGCGGTGACTAACTTCGAACCTTCGCTGGCGTAGCCAGGTATCCGGCAAGGTGATCGACGACCTCGCGCGCGTCGTCGTCGGCGCCATAGATGAAAGTCGACTTGCGGCGTCGAAGGACCGGCAGTCCAAGCGCATACAGGCCTGGCGCATCGACGACACCTCCGTCGTGCCGCAAATGTCCTTTCTCATCAATCACTGGCACGTGCAGCCAGCTGTAGTCTGGCCGGAATCCGGTCGCCCACACGATCGAACGGATCTCTCCCATCCGCAGATCGAGCTTCAGCCGTGACGACGCCGGTGCGCGGGTCGGTTCGAAGCGTTCCGGCGGACCAACCTCGGCCTCTCGCACGTGGCTCCGGGCCCACTCGTCGAACGTGCCCAGCAACCGGTTCATCTTCAAGTCTGCCAGCGCAAATTGATTTCGCAGGCCCCCGGAGAACAATGCCTGTCCGTCTCGCACCGCAGCAAGGCGGCCCACGATTTCGACTCCGGCTGAACCGAGCGCGTTCAGGTCCAACGTTGTCCGCTCAGGCGTACCGATGAGTTGTGGTGACGGAAGTCGGCGGACCCGTGTCAGATCGTCGATTTCGTTGTGTCGCTGGTCCCACACGCCGGAGGCATCCATCCACCAGAGCACATCGCGGCCCCGATACGTCCGTGGCAGTCTGACATGCTCGCCGACGGAGAGGGTGACCGACCGGCCGGAACGAATGATTTCATCGGCGAGCTGAGCGCCGGTGGCCGATGCGCCGACTATCAGCACACCGCCTTCCGGCAAGTCAGTCGGTTTGCGATAACTGAATGGCGTGAAGCACGGGATCGTTTGTGGCACGGCCTGGCTGAGCGCCGGCACGCTCGGAACATTGCAGGCGCCGCTCGCCAGTATCAGGGTGCGGCAGTGAAGGTTCCCGTTGGTCGTCGCGACCTCGTACCCTGCGTCGTTTTTCATTACACAGGTGACGGTGGTGTTCGTGCGCACCGGCACACTGGAGAACACGGCAAAGCGCGAGATGAAGTCGATCACCTCGCGCATCGTCATGTATCCGTCCGGGTCTGTGCCGTCGTACTGATACCCGGGCAGCCGGCTCTGCCAATTGGGTGTCAGAAGCCGCAGTGAGTCCCAGCGCTCGCGCCGCCAGGAGTTGGCAATCTCTCCGCGCTCGAGCACGACGTGGTCGATGGAGCGGGCACTGAGATACCGGCTCGCCGCAAGGCCCATATGCCCGGCCCCGATGACGACCGTCGTAACCTGTTCGATGGTCCCGCTCCGCTAAGGCTGGCGCCGTGGAAAGCGCATGCCCCTATGCGACCTGGACGGTGACGTTCACCGGATTGGTGATGACGTCGTACACCGCCGAGCGCTTCTGCGACTGCGCGACGAGCGCTTCGATCTCGTCCTTCGACGCGTCCGCATCAATCTTGAACGTCACCTTGATGTCGTCATAGCCGTTCCGCACGTCGCTATCCATGCCGAGGATGCCGCGGATGTCCATCTTGCCTTCGAGGTTCGATTCGACTGAGCGCAGCTGAATGCCGCGATTCTGCGCGACCGCCGCCACGCCAGCAGTAAGGCAGCTCGCGAGGCCGACCAGCACGTACTCGATTGGGGTGATCGCGTGATCCTCCGAGGCGAAGATCTCCGGATGGTCCGCACCGAGCGTACTCTCGGTCTTGTGGCTTTGTTCCTGCCCGAGCCCGAAGAAGCTCTGGACCTTCGTCTTGCTGTGCGTGCCGTTCTCCCACTTGCAGGACGCCCGCCACGTGAATTTCGTCGCCTCCGGCGCGCCCCTCAATGCTTCTCGCGCATCAAGCAGCGCCTGGACGTTCACTCCGTTGTTGACGGTTGTCGTACTCATGATGACCTCCTTGTCGATACTGGATCGCTGGCGGAAGTGACAGATGATACACGACTTTCCGAGCAGGCCAATCCAGTGGACGAGCCAAACGCGCTGGCATAGGATGCAGCCGAGGTTGTTGTGCTGATACATCGAAGAGCGTTTCTCGCGGGGCTCACGGGCGCGGTCACTGGCGCACGCAGCATGCGGGCGCAGGCGGCGCCAATCGAGCGCTTCACACAGTGGATGCAGGTGTCGAGGCGCGAAAGGGAAGAGGCCCTCAAGGCCTGTCTCCAGCGGATTCAGACGCTGGATCCCAAGATTCAGGCGTGGGTCCAGGTGGCGCCACAGCCGGCTCTCGGCGACGGCCCGCTCGCGGGCATTCCGTTCGGTGCGAAGGACATCATGGAAACACGCGGGCTCTCCACGGAGTATGGCTCGCCGATCTACAAAGGGCGCCTCGGCTCCACTGACGCAGCCATCGTGACATCGCTGCGCCGCCGTGGGGCAGTTCTCGTCGGCAAGACGCATACGACTGCGTTCGCATTTCGGACGCCGGCTCCGACGCGAAACCCGCGCAACCTCGAGCACACACCTGGCGGCAGTTCCAGCGGTTCGGCTGCCGCCGTCGCGGCCGGCATGGTGCCGTTCGCGCTTGGTACGCAGACGCGCGGTTCGATTCTCAGGCCGGCATCGTACTGCGGTGTCACCGGGTTCAAGCCGACTTACGGTCTCGTCCCGATCGACGGCGTGCTGCCGTACTCGAAGAGCCTCGATACCGTTGGGTTTTTCACTCACACGCCCGCCGACATGCTCGCGCTCTGGGAGGCGATGGGGCACTCGTCCGGCTTGCCCGCCGTAGCGCCGGTCGGCGCGGAGGTGGGAACTGACGCGCCGCTGAGCGTCGGAGTGCCGAACCCGATGCCCGAGGTCGACGCCGAGATGGCAACTGCGGTTCAAAATGCGATCGACAAGCTCCGACGCGCGGGCATTCGCACGCAGTCGATTGATATCGCAGAGCTGCTGAAGACCCTCAATACGGCGACCTACGATATCGCGTTCTATGAAGCTGCGCGGTTTCACGAGCCGAGGTGGAAGGAACATGGGGCGCGCCTGCTCGATCTGGCAGACCTCGTCGAGCAGGGTCTGAAAATGCCGGCAGAGCGCTACGAGCAAGCGCTGCAACAGGTCCGGGAGGGACAATCGCGACTGAACGAGCTGTACAGGACAACGCCCATCATTGTGGTACCGGCTGCGCCGGGCGCCGCTCTTCAGGGTCTTGCGTCCACGGGTGATCCACGAATCAATGCGCCGTGGACCGGGCTTGGCACACCTGCCATCTCGATTCCTATGCCAGTCTCAGGGCTGCCGCTCGGTTTGCAAGTGACTGCCAATCGCGGCGAAGACGCACGTGTGCTGCGCGCGGCCGTGCGACTGCACCAAGTGCTGTACGCGTGAGGATCAGCGCCATGATTCGTTCTCTTGTTCTCTGCGGCGCCCTAGTGTTCGTGCCTGTCCCGGCAGAGACGCAGCGCGACACCAGGTCCGCTGATGCACGCCTCCGCGCCCTATACACGGAAGAGTGGAACTGGCGGCGGGCGGAGATGGGGCGCAAGAGTGATGAGCCTGGCGAGGCGGGTGCGAGCGATCGCTTCCCCAGGGTTGATGCCGCCTCGCAACAGGCGCGGCTGGCCTACTGGACGCAAACGCTGGCGACGCTGGACAGCATTCCGCTCGATGATCTCTCGCCTGAGGAGAAGGTGAACGCGCAGGTCTTCCGCGCCTCGATTCGCGCGTTCTCGAACGAGATCAAGTTCCGGACTTACGAAGCGCCCTTCAATAGCGACACCTTCTTTTGGACCGACTTCACGCCGCGCCAGGGCTTCGTCACCGTCAGCGCCTATCGCGCCTATCTGGGCCGCCTTCGTGACGTGCCGCGCTACTTCGACCAGCAGATCGCCAATATGCGGGCCGGCGTGGCGCGCGGTTTTACGGTGCCGCGCGTGTCGGTCGTCGGACGTGACACGACGATCGAGCCGTACGTCAAGGGCGACACCGCCAATCCTTTGTACGCGCCGTTCACGCAGATGCCCTCGAGCATCTCCGAGACGGACCAGAAGGCAATGCGCGCCGAAGCGGAGACGGTGCTCAGTGAGGTCGTCGCACCGGCATACGAGCGGCTCCTCACCTTCATGCGCACCGAGTACATGCCGAAGGCTCGCACGACGCTCGCCGCGACCGCGATGCCCGATGGCGAGGCCTACTACCAGGCCATGATCGAGAAGTTCACGACGCTGAACCTGACGGCAAAGCAGATTCACGAAATTGGTCTGACGGAGGTGGCGCGCATCGAGAAAGAGATGGACGCGACCAGGCAGCGGGCGAAGTTCACAGGCACGATGGCGGAGTTCTTCCAGTTTCTGCGAACCGATCCGCAGTTCTACGCCAAGACACCGCGCGAGCTCCTGTCGTACTCGGCGTACGTCTCGAAGAAGGCCGACTGGAAGCTCGGCGAAACCATAGGATTCTTGCCGCGGGGCAGGCACGGCATCCGGCCTGTTCCCGACGCGATCGCGCCCATCTACACCGGTGGGCGCGGTGGGCTCGAAGCGTGCCTGATGAATACCTACAACCTGCCAGCGCGCCCGCTCTACACGCTTGCGGCGCTGACGCTGCACGAGTGCACGCCGGGCCACAGTTTCCAGGCCGCTCTCGCACTCGAAGGGCCCGACCGCCCTCCGTTTCGTCGCAGCACCTCATTCTCGGCCTACGGCGAAGGATGGGGACTCTATACCGAGTGGCTGGGCACCGTGATGGGGATCTATGAAACCCCGTACGAGGACTTCGGCCGGCTCACATACGAAATGTGGCGCGCGTGCCGGCTGGTGATTGATACGGGAATCCACGCGTTCGGCTGGAGTCGCGAGCAGGCGATGGACTACCTGCGCACTCGCGCGGCGCTTTCCGAGCATGAGATCACGACCGAGATCGAGCGCTACATCGCGTGGCCGGGGCAGGCCCTGGCGTACAAGCTTGGTGAGCTCCAGATCCGCCGGCATCGTCGCGAGGCGGAAGAGAAGCTGGGCGCCAAATTTGACCAGCGACACTTCCACGATGCCATTCTGGCCATCGGGTCGGTGCCGTTGCCGGTGCTCGACGAGCGAATGACGCAGTTTATTGCCGACGGGGGCGTGAACCGGCGTTAGTCGAAGCCGAGGCAAGCGCGAAATTTTCCGTGACATGCCATTTTTGTCGGCAGTAGTGACTGGTTTCGCTGAAATCCTGCGGCGAAATGTGCAAATTACTTGGCAAGGATCCCGCAACGCGGTCAGCATGCGAGTCGGCCCCGAACTCAAAGCCGCCCGGAAAAAGGCCGGGATCACTGTCGAGGTCATCTCGAAGCGGACCAAAATCAGCGCCAGCAAGCTGGTCGCGCTCGAGAAGAACGACTTCAAGAACCTCCCGACGGGTCTGTACTTGTTCTCCACCGTTCGTGCCTACGCTCGCGAGGTGCACATCGATCCCGAGCCAATCGTCGAACGACTGCGCGCGGACTTCGCGGATAAGGATGCGCTGGATGCCCTCCAGGCACTCGATGCGACCGGCGCGCTCGCCGCGAAGAACTGCGGATGAGAAGGTAACGGTCGAACCTTTTGAGGAACGTCGCGATTGCGGCCGGCGTTGTGTTGATGGCTGCCGGTGCCGGTGCGGGTGCTTACCTCCATAACAACGGTCGCATCGCGCACGCAGTGAACTCACCCAGCGAGACGCCCACAGTATCGCTTCCCTCGCCAGCTCCGGCGACCATGGTTGCAACTGCGGTGGTCGATGTGCCGGAGCAAGCTGCGGGCGCAGCACCCGACAAACCACCTCCAACGCAAACCCGCAGGCCGAAGCTGCGAACTGCTGCGGTCATACCAGAACTACAAGAAACTGTGGCGTCCGTTGACGACTTCCCGAGCCCGGCGCGGAATCGAAGAGCCCGCTGAAGCGCCCGTCCCTGCGACTGCGCCGTAACTCGGCGGCCTTCCTCAATGAATACGCGGTAGTATTTCGTCTGCGTATGGCCAGCGGCATACCCAAATTCGGCGCAATCATCATCGCGGCTGCCTTGAGTCCGGTCCTCTGGGCGCAGAATCCTGCGGATATCCAGCAAACGTACTCGACGCGTTGCAGTGGATGTCATGCAGACGATGGCCGGGGCACGGACCAGGGGCCGGCGCTTGCTGGAAGTCCGTCGGTTCGCGCGCGATCCGCTCAAAGCCTTCGTACTGTCATTCGAAATGGGATCCCCGCCGCGGGGATGCCCGCATTCGATCTTCCGGACGACACGATCGATGCACTCGCGACGATGATCACGTCGTGGAACGCGATCGCGGCGAAAGCCAGCGTTCCCGGTGATGCTGCTGCCGGCCGTCAGTTTTTTGTCGGCAAGGGGCAATGCGTGTCGTGCCATCTGGCGCAGGGTGAGGGTTCGGCGATCGGACCGGATCTCTCGGATATCGCGCTGACGCTGACCGTGACCGAAATTCGAGACGCGTTGCTGAATCCCGACGCGCGGATCGCTTCCGGGTACGGCGTCGTTTCTGTTCGGCTGCGCAATGGTCGAATGTTGCGTGGATTCGCGCGCAGCCGCAGCAGTTTCGATCTCGCTATCCAGGACCTGACCGGCGCGTTTCACACGCTGTCGCTCGATGACGTCGCGTCCGTGACCGAAGAGAAAACGTCGCACATGGCCGCGGTGAAGGCGAGCGCTGACGAGCTGCGCGACGTGATGGCGTATTTGAGTCGATTGACCGGCGTGAGACCCGGCGCGATCACGTCGGTGCGTTCGCACACGGGAATTGACTTCAACAGCATCCTCAATCCGAAGGCGGGTGAGTGGCCGACGTTCAACGGAAACGTCAGCGGAAACCGTTACAGCCCGCTCACCGCAATCAACAAGTCGAACGTGAGCAGGCTGAGCGTGAAATGGACGTTTTCCATTCCGCTCTGGTCGTTGTTCCATCCAGACACTCCGTACTATCGCCAGAACATGCAGTACTTCGGTCTGGAGACCGTACCGATCGTGGCCGACGGCGTCATGTACGTGACCGGACCGAACCAGGTGTTCGCGCTCGACCCGCGCACGGGTCATCAGATCTGGCACTACTCGCGCCCGCGCTCGACCGACCTGGTCTCCGATCCGTCACTCGGCACGAATCGTGGCGTCGCCGTTCTCGGCGATCACGTGTTCATGGTCACCGATAACGCGCACTTGCTCGCGCTGCATCGCGTCACGGGCCGCCCGGTCTGGGAAGTGGTCATGCCCGACGAGGCCCAGAAATACGGCGGGACCATGGCGCCACTCATCGTCAAAGACATGGTGATCGCCGGCGTCTCGGGTGGTGACTGGGGCATTCGCGGTTTCCTTGCCGCCTACAAAGCCGCGACCGGCGAACGCGTCTGGCGTCACTGGACCATTCCAGCCGAAGGCGATCCGGGGTTTGAGACGTGGAAGGGACCGGCCGTCGCGACGGGCGGGGGCGCGACCTGGCAGACCGGCTCGTACGATCCCGAGACCGATACGCTCTACTGGGCCACTGGCAATCCGTGGCCGAATTCTGATGATCGCGATCGCGGCGGCGACAATCTGTTCACCGACTGTGTGCTCGCGCTCGATCCGGCCACTGGAAAACTGAAGTGGTATTACCAGTTCACGCCGCACGATGTTCGCGATTGGGATGCGACCCAGCCGAATGTCCTCGTCAACACCACGTATCGCGGAGAAGCGCGAAAGCTGCTCCTGCATGCGGACCGGAACGGTTTTTTCTACGTGTTCGATCGCACGAACGGCAAGTTGCTGCTCGGCGAGAAATTCGTTCGACGATTGACGTGGGCGAGTGGAATTGGCGCCGACGGCCGGCCGATTCGTATTCCCGAGCGCGACGTCAGTTGTCCCGGCCACGCGACAAATTGGCACGGCACCGCCTTCAGCCCGGCCACACGCCTCTATTACGTTCAGGCCACAGAGCAGTGCATCGTCCGGCCGTCGCCCGGCAGTTGGAAAACCGAGCGTCCGCGAGTGGAGCCTGCCACGAGATATCTCCGCGCGCTCGATATCGAGACCGGAAAAATCGTGTGGGAGATCCCGCAAGCCGGAGTGGCGGAGGGCACTAAGAGGGATGCGGGCGTGTTGGGGACCGCGGCCGGCATCCTGTTCTACGGAGACGCCAGCGGTTACTTCGTCGCCGTTGACGAGCGCGACGGGAAAACGTTATGGCGCGTGCCGCTGAACGCCACCATCAAGACGTCGCCGATGACCTTCGCGGTGGGCGGACAGCAATTCATCGCTCTTGCTGTCGGCTCCACCATCGTGTGCTTCGGACTGTAACGCCATACGGACGGAAAACGATCGGCGTCACCCGCTCGCGGCTGGCTGGCGCCGTCAACACAAGTGGCGGCCGCATAGTTGTCTCATCGAAGTTGACGCACCTGAATCCTCAATGACAACGCTCGCGAGGCGAAAGCTGGGGAATCAGTTACCTGCGGCAACTGGACGGAAACAACTTCCTTCGGAGTGATTCTGATCATCGCGGTTGTCTCCCGCGGGAAGGGCCTGCCGGGAGGCTGGTTTGGATCGAAGATCCGACTGCGGGTCATGACCTTCACGTCGCTCGTGCGATCGCCCGACGCCACCGTGACTTCGCCGAAAATGTCGAGCACCATCGCGCCTTCTGTGATCGAGTCGAAATAGAAAGGAATCGGCCGGTGATACAGGCCGCGCAGCGACAGCGGCTGACTCCGCTCGGTACCGTCTACGAGCTTCTCGACAAGCCAGAGATCGAGCGCAATGAGTCGGCGATCGTAGTCGGGATCGGGGTACCGGACCACGGATACGCGCAGCGACGCGCCGATCCTTTGGGGTTGGCTCGGGCAGGAATGATGCACGAAGTCGAGAGGGATCGATTCTCCGGGACGGAGCGTCAGCTCGGTGTCGCTTCTTGGCTGAGTGGATGCTTTACCCTCGTCTCGCGTGCGTGCCCACGCCAGGCGAAACGTCACCGCGTCGTTAACCACGCGGACGGGTGTGATCTCGATGGCCCATCCGAGGTCGGCGTCTGGCTCTACGGCGCGGGACACAGCAAAACTACAGCGATCCGGCCGCAGCGAAAAGCCGTGCCGCGCCGTCTTTCCTGGCTCGTTGGGATTGGCACCGCCACCCACGCGCTGCTCCTCGCCGCCTGGCGAGGACATCGTCGCGCCCTGCACGGTGATGGCAAGCCGCTCAACGCCATCGGTCTGCGCGCGAGCCGCCGCGGCGAAGACGAGCGTGACGACGGCCGACGCGATGAGCGTTTTCATCTCGCACCACCCACTTCCTGCCAGACGGGTGCGGATTGCACGACGCGCGTCGCTGCGGGCGGTCGCGGCGAATCGTCCGTCGGCCGCAGCTGGCCCAGCTGATACCCGCCCACGAGCGCGACCACAACAGCGGCGGCCGCTACAAAGTACGGCAGTCTCTTCGATCGCAGTGTTGGCTCGGGGGCGGCGACGCCGGCTGACTCTTCCGACTGCGCCATGTGCCGCAGCAGGACAAAGTCAATCAGCACCTGTCGCCCCGCAGGATCGGCGAGCGCTTCGGCCAACGCTTGCGGGTTGAACGGCTCGTCGTCGAGAAACGCGGAAATTACTTCATGGTTCGTGTTCATCGTGTCACTCGTGGTGGTCTAGCAATGGGTCGGATCTGACTTGTGCGCAGCGGGCTGAGTGTCGCTGCGAGGACCTCTCGCAGTTGCAGCCGCGCGCGATGGATTCGATTGCGAACGGCATCCGGGGTCAACTCGCACGCGTGCGCGATTTCGTCATAGCTCAGCCCACTCATCTCGCGCATCAGAAACACGTCGCGGTCGACTTCCGGCAGCATCGAGAGCGCCTCGTTCAGCGCCAAGGTGGTTTCCTGGGACGCGCCCTTTCCCTTGTCAAGTGTTCCGAGCGCTACTTCGGGACGCCGGTCGCGCTTGCGGTGATGATCCAGTGCGACGTTACGAGCGATCCGGAACAGCCATCCCGCCAACTGGCTATCGGATGCCACAGGGATGGAAACCCGGCTGACCCGCAAGAAGACCTCCTGCGTGAGGTCCCTGGCGAGCTCGATTTCGCCTGAGGCGCGGCCCAGATACCGGCGCAGCCGGTCGTGGTAGAGGGCGAAGAGCGTCTCGGCGTCGGCCACGGATGTCACGGTCAGCTACTCTCAGGAACGCTTGGCGGGTCCAATCCTCTCAAAGTTTCTCGCCGACGGGATGATTCGGGCAGTGGGAGTCCGCAAGTGCCTTGCGCCGAGGCCTCGGTAAAATTCAGCCCGTCGTGTGCTTTGAGCTGTAACCCAAGTCCGTCCGGGTTTCCGACGCGGCGAGCCGTGCGAACTGCCGCTTCAGCGCGTTCACCTCTGCCAGATAACGGCGGGCATCGTGATCGCCACATCGCTGGCCGCGTTTGAGCCGGAACCCGTGGCGCGCGTATGCGTTGCCAGCCCCGCTGCCGCATAGGTGGATGATTGCCGCGAGGTCCTGACGCTGCTGTAGCGAGGCAGTGGCGATGCGGTTATTTCCGAGAGTGCGCGCGACCGTCCGATCCAGCAGCGCCGACGTCATTTCTACCGCGTGCCCAGGCACCACGCGCGTGTAGATCGCGTTGAACCAGCACGACCGCGGGTCGTGCCAAGGGCCGTCCTCGACCACGACGTGGTGATGAATGCAGTAGCGTTTGGCTTCCGCGAAAGTGCCGTCGGTAATCTGAAACATGCCGACCGCGCTCGAGGCCGGCCGGTACACTTCGAATGGATTCCAACTGAGCCGCCACCGCCAGTAGGTTCGTGCCACTGGGTTACCGCTGCCCTCCATCTGGGCCAGTGAGGCCAGCAGTTCCGGCGTGACAACCGTTGTCGAGTGCGTTTCGAAGAGAGGGCCGTATTCGGCCCAGGTCTGGGCCGGAACTTTAGAAAGTGAACCGCTGATCGGGAAGAATACTTCGCTCGGTTTGCGGACCACCTGCACCGTCCAGTTCAGCGCCGCCCAGACCGTTACCAGTAGAACCATCCCGATGACAATCTGGATGGCCAATGGGGCGACCCGGTAAGCCAGGAGCGCGCGCCCGGCCAGGCGCAGGGCCGCCGAGCGGCGCACGCGACGGCGTCGGGTGTGCCTCCTCCCAGTTGTGCCGCGCCAAATCGTCTGGGGCATGGTACTTCCTCCAGTATGCCCGGACCGTCGGCTTCCGGCTACTCCAGCTCTAGCTACGTGAAGGGTGTCGGAGCAGGACGAGATGCTAGTTGATGCCAGCCGCCGCCAACACGTCAGCCTTCGTGAGCGGCCGATCCGGATTCGGAGGATGCGCCGGAATCCACCTCTCGTAGTCGAGCTTCAGCCGGTTGAGCGCAGCGACTGCCGCGCGCAGAGTACCGAGCTGAATCGTGTTGGGATTGACGACCGTGATGTCAGCCGTCCACACCACCTTCTCTGCCGGCAGCAGCACGGCGAGCATGCCGTCGCTGTGCTCGTTCGGAATGTGATGGAGCTCGACGAGCTTGCCATTGGTTCCCTTCCGCACGTCGCGGTTTCCAACGCCTTCCACGACGTTGGTGCGGCGAGTCGTCACCTTTGAAAGGCTGTCGCCTGCAAGCGATCGGCTGCCCGCCAGGAGCCGCTCGAGAACCGGCTCGTTGTTGCGATGCGTCAGGATGGTGGCGCCTGCAGCGACAGCGGCGCCGAGTCCGCCGGCATGATCGAAGTGCGGGTGCGAATTGACCACGAACCGGATCGGCTTGTCTGGAATCGCCTCTCTGGTCGCCGCCATCACCGCCATCCCGCGCGCATCGCTCTGCCCGCTTTCAACGACGAGCACGTGATCGCCCATGTCGACGGCGAGCGAGGTGTAGTTGCCGCCGATCTTGAAGACACCGTCTCCGATGCGTTCGACGGGCGGCGCGGTCGGTGAGGACTGCGCAGCGGCTGGCGCCTGCGCTCCTGCTGGTGCCGGAGCGAGTAATTCCGCGAGGGTGGGCGGGTTCCCCGTCGCCGACTCGATGGTCGCATCGAATGTCTGGAGCCCGGCCTGCCGCTGCAACATGCGAGTCGGAACCTGCACTCCGTTCATGTTCTGGTAGCCGGCGTATTCGAACTCCACGAGCAGATCGCCGGCAACCGGATGATCGACGCGAGTTTCGACCTTCGCGACCAGATTCTGATTATTGAGGTAGCCAGTCACCGTGTAGCTCGCACCAGACGGCGACTTGAAACCCGCGGGAGAAAACGAAACGATCTGCTGGCTGCCTTGCCGCGTCACAGTTACGTTGCTGGAAGCGGCGAGCTTCAGGAAACCCCACGGGCTGGTCCAGATGTTCAGCGCCTGTCCCCAACTGGCGGCAGCCTGCGCGCCGGTGATGGTCTGGTTGAGGATTCCTGGCACCGGCAGGGTACCACCGGGCACCAACGGCGGATGCGTCGTGCCCGTCGTTCGCGAGACCACTGCACTCGTGGTGTCGGGCTGGGAAAAGCTGATGACGCGTCTGTATTCGGCGATGCCCGTCACGTTGACGGCGCCCATGGGGTCGTCAATGCTCTTGCTCTGGCCGAACGCGCCGGTACGCGCGCGTCCCATGTAAGCGATGGCGTTCAGGTTGTCGACGCCCATCGCCTTCGAAGCGGACGTCACGACCGCGGCGGCGTCCTGGGCAATGACGCCGGGCGTCGCAGAAACGATCAGAAGCAAGGCAAGGATCGCTCTCATCAGCATGAGCCCCACCTACTGCGGCAGCGCAAACGCCGTCAGCGTGTTCCCGGACGGCGTGAGGAGATACTGGCGGCCGTCGACCATGTAGGTCGTTCCGCCGGTAGACCGAAGACCCACGCCGAGCTGGTAATGCCACAGATACTTCCCGCTGCGAGAGTCCAACGCGATGATGTTGCCGTCGCCGTCCCCCGAGAACACCAGTCCCGACGCCGTCGTCAGCACGCCGGAGGAAGAACCGGTCGGATAGCGGAACTCCCATTTGCGATCGCCGGTCAACGGGTCGATCGCACGGAGAGCGCCGTAGCTCTTGTGATCGCGCGATCGTACCGAGCCACCCGATTGGTACTGTTCCCCTTGTCTGAACGGCTCGTTAAAGGTGTAGTAAGTGGCGCACGTCTCACGCGCGTTCACGAAAAAGAGACGCTGCGCCGGATCGTACGAGGGCGAGAAGAAGCTCGTCCCTCCACCATAATCAGGACACGTCCTCGCACCCTCTTCGTTGGGGATATTGCCCGGGAGCAGAATCGGCCGTCCCTCGGGGCTGATTTCCTTCGCCCATGTTTGTGTGATAAACGGCTTTGCCAGAATCATGCGCCCGTTCGTCCGATCGAGCGTGTAGAAGAATCCGTTGCGATTGGCAAACAGCAGTGTCTTGCGTGGCTGATTGTTGATCGTGAGATCGGCAAGGACCGGCACCTGAGTGGAGTCCCAGTCGTGTACGTCGTGCGGCGTGAACTGGAAGTGCCATTTCAGCTGTCCGGTATCGACGTCGAGCGCGACGACCGATCCCGTATACAAGTTGTCGCCTTCGCGGACGGCACTGTAGTAACCGGGACCCGGATTGCCTGTGCCAAAGAACACGAGGTTCTGCTCGGGATCGTAGGTCCCTGTCACCCAGATCGATCCGCCACCCCGCAAATACGCGTCGCTGCCTTTCGGCCACGTATGCCCACCCGGTTCATCCGGCCCGGCCACTGTATAGAATCGCCAGGCTTTCTTCCCCGTGTTGACGTCGTAGGCCTCGATGAAGCCGCGAATGCCGAATTCGGCGCCCGCCATGCCGACGATCACTTTGTCTTTCACGACCAGCGGTGCAACGGTGATTGAATATCCGTGTTTGTAGTTGGCGAGCTCCACGTCCCACACAGCGGTGCCAGTCTTCATATCGAGCGCGATGAGATGTGCGTCGCCCGTTCCAAGGAACAGCATGTCGCCGAGCACCGCCATTCCGCGATTATTCGGTCCGCAACAGCCACGGAAGTCACCTGGTATTTGCTTGCGATATTCCCAAATCTGCCGTCCTGATCGCGCATCGATGGCCCACACGTACCCGCCGAAGCCAGTGACATACAGCACGTTGTCGACGAATATCGGCGTCGACTGAAAATTTGGATTGATACGCGTCTGGAACGTCCACTGCGCCTTGAGCTGGTTGACGTTCTGCGGCGTGATTTGCGTGAGCGGGCTGTAGCGATGCCCGAAGTAGTTCCCGTGATAGATGAGCCACTTCGAGCCATCGCTCTGAAGGCCGGCAAGCAGATCTTGATTCGTCACCAGAGGTGCACTCGCTTGCTGTGCCGCGAGCGTGACGGAGCAAATGAACATCATCAACAAAGCTCGCATACGCCTCCTCATCATTTCGTCTGGGTGTCAATGCATTGTTTTACCATGGTAGTCTTCCGCCGGGAAGCTGCTGTCGAAAGAGGCCAGAGCATGAACAGACGTCAGATGATACGCATCGTCTCGATGCCGGTCCTGATGGCCGGCACGCGCGCACTTGCTCAGACTCAAGCCCGAAAGTACGACCTCCTTCTTAAAGGAGGACGGGTCATCGACCCATCGCAATCCTTCAACGCGTTTGCCGATGTGGCGATTGCCGGCGGCAGGATCGCGGCGATCGCCCAGAACATCGATGCGGCCGAATCGGAGCGGACCGTCCCGGTGGCCGGTCAAATTGTGACGCCCGGGTTGGTCGATCTGCACACTCATGGATTTGCCGGCGTTTCGCACTGGGGCGTCGACCTCGATCAGCACTGCCTCGCACGCGGCGTGACGACGGCCATCGATGCCGGAACGTCTGGGTCGGACAGTTTCGATGGGTTCCGGCGGCTCGTCATCGAACCGTCACGCACGCGCGTTCTCGCGTTTCTCAACATCTCGCGAATCGGATTGATCGGTCAGCCCGGCGAACTGGTGGACAAGCGGATGATCGACGTGCCCTCGGCGCTGCGTGTGGCAAAAGCGCACGCCGATGTCATCGTCGGCATCAAGGTCCGATGCAGCGAAAGCTATTCGGGGCCCAATGATCTCGAGGCCGTGGGCGCGGCGCGCAGCGTGGCCGATCAGATCGGAAAGCCGCTGATGATCCACGTAGGCAATCCGTATTCGCCAATCGAGAAGATTCTCGAGCTCGCGCGTCCGCGCGATATCGTGACGCACGCGTTCCGCCGCGCCGGTGGGGGCGGTGTGATCGGCCCCGACGGGCACGTGTCCAATTACATCCGGCGCGCGTCAGAGCGCGGAATTCTGTTCGATGTCGGCCATGGGGGCGGCAGTTTTTCGTTCGCCGCCGCCGAAACGGCGCTGAAGGAGAACTTCCCGCCGGCGACGATCAGCAGCGACATCCATGCCTATAGCGCGCTCGGTCCCGTCTTCGACCTTCCCACCACAATGACGAAGTTCCTGCATCTTGGCCTCACGCTCGAGAAAGTCGTGGAGCTGACGACGGTCGCTCCCGCACGGGCTATCGACAAGATCGGGGAAATGGCCTCCTTGAAACCGGGAAGCCCGGCCGATGTTGCGGTGTTCGATCTCGTCCAGGGAAATTTCTCGCTTGTGGATTCGCAGGGAGAAATCCGGAAAGCCACGCAGAAGCTCGTGCCGGTTCTTGCGCTGAGGCAAGGCAGAATTCCCTAGCTGAAGACAGATTTACAAATCTCGGACCGCAGTCCAGCCTGCCACGCTCGTCGCAGTCATCACTGCGCGCATTACGGCGTCCGCCACGACTTCGGCGGCGACTGCGCCAAACGCCGTGAGCGACAGATTAGCCGGAAGCGATCCGGTCGATACGGCCAGCATCTGATCACCGTCGCTTTGCGTGTGATAGGGGTTGATCGCTCGCGCGGCGCCGGTGTTGGCCATCATGGCCAGCTTCGTGAGCTCCGTTTTGGTGAAGGCCACATTCGTGGCAATCACGGCCAGCGTCGTGGCGCGTAGCGGTCCTTCCGCGAGCGGTGCGTTCGCCGCAGAGCGCGACTCGAGATCGCGGCGCAACACATCCGCTGTGCGCGCGAAGCCGCGGCCATCGCTGGTGCGCGCGCCCGCGACGATCGTTCCGCGACGCCAGTCGATGATGTCGCCGGCTGCGTTGACGACGACGAGAGCGGAAATCACGACCTGGCCGAGACGCGCCGACGCGCATCCGACGCCACCTTTCATCCCCGCCATGCCGCGGCCGACGAACAGCTTGCCAACAGTCGCGCCGGCGCCGGCGCCGACGCTGCCCTCGATCACGGTTGTCGCCGTGGCTGATTGGCACGCGCGGTACGCGTCATCCGCGCCGACACGAATGCGCCCGTCGCCGATCGCCAGATCGTCGATCGCCGCGCCGACAACGATCGGTATGCGGACGTTCGGCACACCCCAGTCGTAGCCGACGCCCTGTTCCTCGAGAAAACGCACGACCCCGGCGGTTGTGCCAAGCGCCATCGGTCCGCCACCTGTGAGAAGAATCGCGTGAATGCGATCGAGCGGGCTCGTCGGTTGGAGCGTCACACCGAGCGATTCGGCCGGCGCCGATCCGTTGTAGTCGACGCCCGCGCGCGCCGGTTGATCGAACAGGATGACAGTGCAACCGGTGGGGCGTCGCTTATCGGTGAAATGGCCGACCCGCAAACCTCCCGCATCCGTCAACGATCCGGCTCCCGGAGGTGCCGTCTGCTGTGCCGCATGCGCGTGTGTCGCTACTGCCAGCGGTGCGGCGCCGAGGAGGTTTAGAAGCGCGCGTCGCGAGAGCGGTGAGGCATCCATACGGTCATGTTAAACCGGTCCGCCCCGGGCGCAGTAACGCTTGTCGTCTCAACGCCAAGAAAAGAAATTCTTTGCGCCTTCAAACATTCGCCAGTTGGAACCACATTGGCGAATGGCTCAGGCGGGTTGATGCGCTTCGGCTTGCCCCTTTGAGCGCCACTTCTCATTGTAATTTCCACATGTCGAGCAGCATTGACTGTCGACGCGCATCGGGGAGTCGTCGGCTTGACTTCGCACCCGAGCCACGGCTGTTTGAGTCGAGCCTGCCGAAATGCTGCCGCCGCACGCCCGTGAATCGTGGCCTATTGTGTTCCGCACAGTAGCATGCTACTGTGCGACACACATTAGATGCCGCTGAGGACTTCCGAGTGTCGATAACTCCACCTGGCGACTGGACCTCGCAGCTGCGCCGCGGCGTCCTCGAGTTGTGTATTCTCAGGCTCCTTCGACATCGGCCCAGCTATGGCTACGAGATTGTGACGACGCTCGACGCGCTGGGTCCTCTTGCTGCTGGAGAGAATACGGTCTATCCGCTGCTCCGTCGCCTCAAGGCTGACGACTATTTGGAGACGTTTACGAGGGAGTCGCCTGCCGGGCCGCCGCGGCAGTACTACCGATTGACCCTTAAAGGCCGGCGTCGGCTCGGCGCGATTGAAAAGGACTGGAGCGAGATGGTGCGAGCTGTTGAGCGCGCCGTCGTCAAAGGAGAGGTGGCGTGAAGCAGCAACATCCCGTGATCGAGCGCTACATGACACATCTCGAGACGGCCATCGTCGGGCTCGATCCAGCGGATCGACGCGAAGTGTTGCAGGAGATTCGCAACCACATCGCGGAAGCGACGGCCGCGGGAAGATCGCTTGACGTCGTTCTCGAGTCGCTCGGGCCAGCGGACGCACTAGGCCGGGCGTATGCCGTCGAGCTGTTGCTGCATCCGCAGAATGACCGCCCTCGCCATGCCGCCGAGCGCTGGTTCAGACCCGTGGGCCTTGTCGTCGCCCTCAGCATTCCAACCATCGTGGCGGTCAGCACGCTGGCATCTGTCGGAATCAGCTTCGTCGCAGGGGGACTGTTTGCTTTCGTTATCGGTGTGCTGGAAGCCCTAGGCATCTTCCCCTGGCCGGACCTGAGTGACGTGCCTCCGGTCGTGGCCATCTTTCTCGGGCCGGCGATGGTGCTCGTTGGGGCTGCCGCCCTCGTCGCGCTCAGGTTCTACGTTCGTTTTGTCGTGCGAGCAGTCCGGATTGCTCTGGCGCCTGTTAGAGCCGTCGATCGGTCCCAGTGAGTATCGGTAAAGAGTTCAATATGAGACGAACCCTGCTCATTCTTAGCGTTGTCATCCTTTCAGGCTTCCTCGGCACGCGCGCCCTCGGCCAATCTCTCAACACCAATGCGCAACTCGCATTGGTCGGTGGGACGATCTATGCGAGCCCCACAGAGGAACCCATCCGTAACGGCATCATCCTGATCGATGGCGACAAGATCGTTGCCGTGGGGCGCCGCGCGTCCGTGCGACTACCACGAGGGATCAACGTCATCGACTGCACAGGATTGACGATTACGGCAGGTTTCTGGAACAGCCATCTCCACTTCCTCGAAAGAAAGTGGAGCGATGCCGCAACGCTCCCTGCGTCTGAGCTCAGCCGGCAGCTTCAAACGATGATCACGCAGTATGGGTTTACGAGTGTGTTCGATACCTGGTCGATGTGGGAGAACACGCGGCGGCTGCGCGATCGCATCGAGTCCGGCGAGATTGCTGGTCCGAGGATTCGCTCCACAGGGCAGGCGACGTTCCCGAAGGGTGCCGCAGCGAACCCACAGATGCAGGTGGCCACACAGGCGGCCTGGGGCGCTCTTGGGTTTATGCCTCTCGAGAGAATGCAGATTCCCCGCGTTGCGGATGCATCCGAAGCGATCGAGGCGGCGAGGAAGTTGCTCGATCAAGGTACGGACGGACTGAAACTATACGCAGTCACCCCTGGCCGGAACGGTGTCGCGTTGCCCGACAGCGTCATTCAGGCTTCGGTGAAGGAAGGGCACAGCAGAGGAAAACCTGTCTTCGCCCATCCGACGAGCGCAGCAGGCCTGATGGCGTCAGTTCGCGCGGGTGTCGACGTACTGACTCACACGACGCCGCAATCGGGACCCTGGGACGAAAGTGTTCTGGCGGGGATGACGCAGGCCGGCGTTGCGCTCATCCCGACCCTGACGCTGTGGCGGTACGAGCTTCGTCATGAAGGCATTTCACTGGCGGACGGCCTTGAGGAAACCGCTGTCGGCCAGCTGCGAGCATGGGTTCGCGCGCGCGGCGAGGTTCTGTTCGGTACCGACGTCGGCTACATGACTGCATACGATCCGACGGAGGAGTATGCGCTCATGACAAAGGCCGGAATGACTTTCCCTGGGATTCTGGCGTCTCTGACAACCGCGCCCGCCGAGCGCTTTGGGGCTTCCAAACAACTCGGACGTGTCGCCACCGGTTTCGCGGCCGATCTGACCATTCTGAGAAACGACCCTTCCAAGGACATCCGGGCTCTCGCGGCCGTTGAGTACACAATTCGGGACGGAAAAATTATCTATCGCTCGTCGCGATGATCGAGCCGAACAAATTCAGTCTCAAGCTGGCGAACCATACTGGAATCGAATCAGAGCTACATCAACAGCTCAAGGCGATTCTCAGCTTGAACTGACTCGCGAGTGCGTGACACTAGAGCGTTTTTCATAGCGCTGTAGTTACGCGTAGCCGCAGTGCCTCACGAAAGTCCGGCATTCCAGCGGCGTGAAGAACTGCAGGGCGATTGCATGGACGACCGATATTTCAATTTGACTTGCGACGTGGATGTGGCGTGGCAATGGGGTTTGGCGATATCTCGGCGCGCGGGGTGCCGCTGACCGCATTGGCGTACGTCGATTCGACGGAGCGACCGACTTCCGATTAGAACTGCCTGCGAACGTCGGCGCCTTCGCTGACGTCCGCTATATAATCCGTGCCTGCCGCATCATCTACCGATGGCGATGACCGGATCCTTCTGCACCTCTGTTCTGAGAACGACAGACCCCGATCGTGCGGTTGCGTTCTACGGTCCGCTCGTCGGATGGACTACACACGCGGCCGCTCCTGACCACACCTTTCTCAAACACGACGGCAAGACGGTCGCCAGCATCCATCGCATCGATACCGGCAGGGATGAGTGGGTGCCGCACGTCCTGGTCGAGCACATCGAGATGGCGGTCGCCGACGCAACGGAACTTGGCGCCACGCTAGTCGACAAGCAAGACGTCGAGGGCGTGGCCCGTATCGCGACGATGCGTGACCTCGAAGGCGCCGCGTTCGGCCTGTGGCAGGCGGCGCCGCAGGCCGGCGCCGAGCTGACCGACGTGCTCGGCAGCATCTGGTGGGTTGAGCTCATGGCGCTCGACCCCGCGGTGGGGCGCGACTTCTACGGCCGGCTGTTCGGCTGGACGGTGCGTGAGACGTCGTTCGAACCGATTGGGCTCTATCGCGTGTTCGAACGGCCGCCGACGCAGGAAGGCGGCCTCAATCAGATCGACCCGGAATGGAATATGGGGCCGGTATGGCTCACCTTCATCTCGGTCGAGGATTGCGACGGCACGATGGCGCACGCGTGTGGGTTTGGCGGTGAGGGCGGCTTCGTCCACACAGTGCCGAAACACGGACGCATCGGCATGATCTTCGATCCCGGCGGCGCCGGTTTGTGGCTCCGCGGACCGGTCCCCGCCGCGCAGACCTAGTAGTTCATCGTGCCATCGTGTTTGTATTTGCGTCGCGCCTTCGCGCTCGTCGCGTCTTCGTGTCTTCGTGTCTTCGTGTCTTCGTGGTCCGTTCTACTTTAGTACTGAGCTCTGATCTGCCTGCGCGATCATGCTCGTCGCGTCTTCAGCGAGCAGATATCCGTCGCGCACGAGTTTCTCCGCGGCCGTTTTCACCGCGCGCACGTAGCCGGCGTGATCGATGTAGCGCTCTTCGAGCGACAGGCGGGGATCGCCGCTCGCCGTGCGCTCGGCTTTCGTTTTCGCGAACGGAATGAACCCGCCGATCGGCGATGAGCCGAAGCTCGGGCCGCACAGCTGTCCCTGGTAGAGACCGGACGTCGTGACGTTCCATCCGGTGTAGGTGCCGAGCGGCGCCGATAACAGCGGCGACTTGATGCCGGCTACTTCGTTGCCGTCCGCATCGACGCGGACGACGAGCTGAGGGAGCGTCCCTTTTGCGACGGGAACTTTGGTCACCACGCCCGATTGATCGGCGTAGCGGAACTGCGGATCCGAGATCGTAGTCGACGAGCGCGAACTGCACGCCCTCGGGCATCGGCTTGCCTGGAATCGCGGGAAAACCCATCGCCGCGTTCGTGTTCCGCACGAGCGTTCCATCGGCGAGCGTCGGATACTTGCTCTCTGGCATCGGCGTGTTCGTCGTCACCCATGCGACGAGCCGCGAGATGAGCGCCGCGCGCATCGGGCCCACCGGCGCGGGGTTGGTCGGCAGCGCGCACGCTGCCGCCGCCTTCACAGGATTGGTCTGCGTCGCGAATCCGCCTGGTCCGCCGCCGTGCGACACGCCCGGGAAGTAGTAGCGCCGCACATTCTCCGCCAGCGGGATGTCCTTCTTCGCGGTCGTTCCGACGAGCGTGAACGACTGCCGCAATCCCCACACCTCAGCCGATCCGAATGTCTCCGCGATCTTCGGGCAGGTTTTGGTTGCGCGGCAGCGATCGAGAATGCTCGCGGCCGGACGCTTGCGAGCGGTGTCTTCCCATGGCGTCCACCACGCCGGTCCTTCGTGACCGAGCTCGAGCGGCGAGACGAGGCCCGCCGGGGAACGCAAAGCGGCGATTGAGATCGGTGAATCGCGCGGCGATGTGCGGGTTCATCCCGTCCCACACAATGCGTCCGCGCTCGTCCTGGTTGAAGCCGAGCAGCAGCGACAATCGAAGGAACGTGCCCGACTGCGAGCTGCCCTCGGAGATGGCATGCGTGATGGTGCCCGCGACGGGATTCGGAGTGCCCGACGCGTCCTGTTTTTCGTATCTGAAAAAAGATCCGAGATCGCGCGTGGCCGCCAACCCGATGCCGAGCACCAGCGGATCTTTCACCGTGTACTCCAGCGTATAGAGAAGAGCCGGGTCGAATCCGTTCTTCACGCAAATCCGCGTGGGATCGGGCGTGCCTGGAAATGGTGTCGTCGAGCAGTCGGCGAACGCCCACGCGGTGCTGGAAATCGTGACCGCGCCTTTCATTGCGCCAGTCGCGATCTCACCGGTCGCAGAGGTGAGAGTCGCCTTGGTCGTGTCGAGCGAGGCCGGCGGATACGGCGAAGGTTGGCCGCGCGGAATCACCAGCGGCGTGGTGTTTCCCGTCAGATTCATGAATCGCAGCACCAGCGGACCGGTAATGCTCGACCCGTCGCGATTCTTCGCCACAGGTACCTGAATCGTGTAATTCGTCGAGGTCGGAACGACGTCTCCCTGCCAGCCGCTGACGAACGTGACGTGACCAGCTGGATGCGGCGTAGCGTTGCCGCCCCCGCGGTTCACCACGGTGTACACCAGGACGCCGCTGGCCTTCATCATGTCCGTCGGCCTGACGAGCGTGAACGTGGTGACATATTCGACTTTGCCGCGCGCGTTTCTGGGCGCCAGCTCGATGTCGGCGATGACCGCGTTCTTCGGATCCGCCGGGTCCAGCTCGCCGTAGGCCTTGCCCGTGATGCGTTCGTGCGTCGGGCCTGCCGGCTCCACTCTGGTGATCTCGAGCTTGACGATGTTGGCGTGCGCGGCGGCCGTGCCGAGCAGGAGACACAGCGCGAGGGCCGGGGTGAAAGTGCTTGACGGGCATGGAAGGCGTCCTCCGCGATGGATTATCGCGTAAGATGTCGCGACATCCGCAAAAAAGAGAGGGAGCGTCATGGTGCGAGCTGTGGTCGCGCTGGCTGTTCTGGTCTTCGGCATCTCGGCATCTGTGGGCTGGGCGCAGGCGCCCACGACTCCAAACGTGGGCCCTCCCGGACCGCCGCCGAACGGCGAGCAGCTGTACATGGAAAATTGCGTCGAGTGCCACGGCCCCGAAGGGGATGTCGTGCCCGACGTCGATCTCGGTCACGGCCGGTTCCGCCGCGCGACGACCGATCCCGAGCTGGTGGGCATCGTCCTGCGCGGCATTCCCAACACCGCGATGCCGCCGAGCAATTTTTCCGAAGCGCAGGCCTCGGCGATCGTCCAGTACCTGCGCGCAAAGGCTCGCCGCGCGGCAGCGAGCGCGGGCAACGCCGCGAACGGGCAGGCCATCTTCACGGGCAAAGGCAACTGCGCGAGCTGTCACCGCGTCAACGGCACCGGTTCTCGCCTTGGCCCCGATCTCAGCGAGATTGGCCGGCTGCGCCACTCGACCGACATCGAACGCGCGATCGTCGAGCCGGACTTTCTCATCGTGCCGAGCAATCGGTTCGTGCGGCTCGTGACGCGCGACGGCGCGACGATTACGGGGCGCATGCTCAATCAGGACATGTTCACGGTGCAGCTGCTCGACTCGAAAGAGCAGCTGCGGTCGCTGATGCGCGCCGACCTCAAGGAATTCACGTTCATCGACAAATCTCCGATGCCGTCGTACCGTGGAAAATTGAGCCCGGCGGAGATGACGGATCTTGTGAGCTATCTGGTTTCGCTGCAGGGGAGGTGGCCAATGAGAGGTTCCGGTCTTCGTGTCTTCGTGCCTTCGTGGTTGTCACCTTCGCGGTTGCCTCACTGAACGCGCAGGTCACCTTCGATCGTCTCGTGCGCGCGTCGCAGGAGCCGCACAACTGGCTGTCGTATTCGGGCGGGTACTTCAGCCAGCGGCACACCGAGCTCGCGCAGATTACGACGGACAACGTGAAGAACCTGGAGTCCGCCTGGATCTACCAGCTGACGTCGCGCGAGCCGACCAGCACGCGCTTCGAAGTGACCCCCGTCGTTGTCGACGGCATCATGTACATCGTCCAGCCGCCGAACGACATCATCGCGCTCGACGCGGTCACGGGCCGTCCGTTCTGGACGTACTCGTACAACCCGTCGCCGCAATCGCGCCCGTGCTGCGGCCGGGTGAATCGCGGCGTCGCGATTCAGGGAGACCGGCTGTTCATGGGCACGATCGACGGCCACATGGTCGCGGTCGACGCGAAAACAGGGAAGCAGCTCTGGGACAAGGCGGTCGTCAACCCCGAGCTTGGGTATGCGTTCGCGGCGGCGCCGATCGTCGTGAAAGACAAAGTGATCATGGGCCCGGCCGGCGGCGAGTACGGCATTCGCGGGTTTCTCGCCGCGTTCGACGTGGCGACCGGCAACGAAGCATGGCGATTCAATCTCGTGCCCGGTCCCGGCGAGCCCGGCTTCGACACGTGGCAGGGAGATTCGTGGAAAACCGGCGGCGCCTCGATCTGGCTGACCGGCTCCTACGATCCCGAGCTGAACCTCACGTACTGGGGCGTCGGAAATCCAGGCCCCGACTGGAACGGCGACAACCGCGAGGGTGACAACCTCTACAGCAACAGCGTGGTCGCGCTCGACGCCGACACGGGGAAGCTGAAATGGCATTTTCAGTTCTCGCCGCACGACGAGTTCGATTACGACGCCGTGCAGATTCCCGTGCTCGCCGATGCGCAGTGGCAGGGGCAGCCGCGCAAGCTGATGTACTTCGCCAATCGCAACGGGTACTTCTACGTGCTCGATCGCGTGACGGGACAGTTTCTGTCGGGCAAGCCGTTCGTCGAAGTGAACTGGGCATCGGGCCTCGATCCGAAAAGCGGCCGCCCGATTCGCATCGCCGGCAAAGCGCCGAGCGCGCCGCCAGGCACGCTGATCTTTCCGGGCAATCAAGGGGGGACCAACTGGTACTCGCCGTCCTACAGCCCGCGCACCGGCTTGTTCTACATTCCGACGTGGGCGAACTACAGCAGCCTCTACGTGCGCGACAAAGTCGAATACCACGAAGGGCGCCGCTTCGCCGGCGGCGGCGCGCGAGCGCCGGTGCCGGGCATCCGGACCGGGCAGGGCGGCTACAGCTGGGCGAAGCCCGAAGAAGGCTACGGCGCCGTGCGCGCGATCGATCCGAACACCGGCGCGATGCGCTGGGAGTTCAAGATGAGCGATCTCACGTGGGCCGGCATCATGACGACGGCGTCGAATGTGCTGTTCAGCGGAAGCGGCGAAGGCTACTTCTTCGCGCTCGACGCGCGAACGGGCGCCCTGCTGTGGAGGACGCAGCTCGGCTCTGTCGTGCGCTCGGGTCCGATGAGCTATGCGGTGAACGGCAAGCAGCACGTCGCGATCGCCGCGGGCAGTGCGCTGTTTGTGTATAAGCTGAGAGACTGAGTTGGCTCTGGGCTCTAGGCTGTGGGCTTTAGGCGGGGCCAAGAGCCTACAGCCCAAGGCCCAAGGTCACTTCCTCGTCTGAAGATTTTTTAGACTGCAGCCCTTGGGCAGCGTTCCTGTCGGAGGTTTGTTGCCGGCGTAGCAGTTGGGAATCACGTAGACGCTGCGTGTCACAGCGGTCGGCCGCGGCGGCGTGGTGACGACGGCAGCCGGCTTCGTCGCGCTCGGCTGCATCTCGCCGCGGTAGCGCACGAGGTCGTTCGGTTCGATCACGACCCTGAACATCAGCGTTTCGTATCCTGGCGCGCGGAGTTCTACGCGGTGCGCGCCGGCGTCCAGATTGATCGCTCGTCCACGCAGCCCGAATTCCTCGGCGAGTCCCACGTAATCTCCATCGACGTACACCCGCGCCATGTCGGGCACGCTCGTCAGCACGAGCCCACCGCGCGCGGCTTCGCGCTGGCGTCGAAGGTAGGTTTCCGCCATCGCCATCCGGTACGTCTCCGCCATCGAGGTCTCGTAGGTACGGAGCGCCTGGATAGTAGTACGGGCCCGGAAAATAGGCGCCCGGCAGGAACACGATAGGCGGCCGTGCAGGATACCGACTGAGATGTTGAAATCGATCCGATCCGTCGGGCGATTGATAGAGATCGCGCGGGCCGGGATGTAGACCCGCGAACGGATTGGGCACGCTGAGCGCGGCCGGCGCGGGCGGCATCGGAGCCGCCGGCGGCATCGGCGGCGGCTGTGGCGGCCGCTGTTGCGCGCCGGCCAGCGAGACACTCGCCAGCAGCAGCGCAGGCCCGAACACGGCGAAAGAACCAGCTTTCATAGTAGGCCTAGTTCTATGGTAACCCTCCTTCGCCCGGGTAGCCAGATCGCTTCGCCGTCAGGTCAAACCCTGCGGCGGACTTTGCTCATCAGGAAGATCACGAGCGCCACAATCGCAATGACCATGAACACGCCGACGGCCATGCCTGCCTTGAAGATACCTTCGGCCAGCTCGCATCCGGACAGGGCAATCCCCGCCAGAAGGACGAAAAACAGGCGCGAAAACGCAGTAAAAAGCATCTGAACCTCCGCCGCGGTTCAATGCAACCGGATTGCCAACAGTGGTTACTGTTCGCCGTTTACCGTTTGCCGTCCGATTGGGCGAGGGCTTGGATCGCCTGTTTCAGCTGGCCCGCGGTGGGCGACAGCGACCGGCCGGCGCGCATGATGATGCTGATGCGGCGCGTCATCGCTTCTCCACGGATTCTCAGCTGGTGCAGGCGGCTCGTCCCCACCATCGACTCTGGAAGGATCCCGACGCCGAGACCGGCTTGCGCGAGTCCGGCGACGGAGGTGCCGTACGTCGTTTCATAGGCGACCTTGCTGACGAGCCCCTCGCGGTTGAACGCGAGATCGACAATCTGGCGGCTGCTGCTGTCCTTCACCATCAGAATGAGCGGGTGCCTGGCGAGCTCGTGCAGCGTCATGCTTCGCTTCTTCGCCAGCGCGTGATTGGTTGCGACGACGGCGCACAAGCGGTCCATGATGAGCACGTGGCTTTCGAGCTCGCGATCGCCGTAGGTCTGGCTGCTGATGCCGAAATCCACTCGTCCCCCTTTGACCATCGCAGCGACTGTCGAGGCGACGCCGTCGAAGACGCGCACGGTGATGCCGGGGTACGACTCGGACAGCTTGCGGATCGCGCGCGGCAGCAGGCCGGCCGCCACGGACGGCAGGGCGGCGACCGTGACGAGGCCGCGCCGGTGCGCGAGCAGCTCGTCGGTGTTCGCGGCGATCGCTTCGATATCGATCAGAATGCGCTCGAGCGGCACAAGCAGATCGCGGCCGGCCTGCGTGAGCTCCACGTGCCGCTTGCTGCGGTCGAACAGCTTGACGCCGACGGCGGCCTCGAGCTGCTGGATCTGTACGGTCAACGTGGGCTGTGAGACGTGCAGCTCGGCCGCGGCGCGAGTGAAGCTGCCGGCGCGGGCGAGCGCCAAAAACGCGCGGATGTGGCGGAGATCCTGGATCATCGGGGCCCGAGTGGTTATTATTTTCTCTAATTACTGAAATACAAACAATTCAATTGTCTAATTCAGCGGGCGGGATTACCTTCAGAACGTGCCGAGCCCGTCTATGTCGCCCACGGATTACCCGCAGCCTCGGGTCTCGCGCCAAACCGCCATAGCGCCAGTGCCGCTCAACCTCGTCTTCTTCGGGCCCCCGGGGGCGGGCAAGGGCACGCAGGCCGACCGCTTTGCGGCGCGCCACCGCATCCCGAAAGTTTCGACCGGCGACATGCTGCGGAAAGCGATCCAGGACGGCACCCGCATCGGCACGATCGTGCGCGAGACGCTGCAGCGCGGCGCGCTCGTCGGCGACGACCTCATGATTTCCATCGTCGCCGAGCGGCTCGACCACCCGGATACGGCGAAGGGCTTCGTGCTCGATGGCTTCCCGCGCACCATTCCGCAGGCGGCGGCGCTCGACGCGCTCGTTGCCGATCGCGGCGGCGTCAGCGTCATCGCGCTTGTCGTGCACGGCGATGAAGTCGTGCGTCGCCTTTCCGTCCGCGGGCGCGAAGACGATGAGGCGTTTGTCATTAAGGAGCGGCTCGCGGTCTATGCGCATGAGACCGAGCCCGTACTGGAGTACTACCGCCGCCGCGGAGTCGTCACGGTGCTCGATGGGAACCGGCCTCTCGATGAAGTGACAGAAGAAATCGAGCACGCCGTCGTTAAATTCAAGAAAAACTAAGAAAAGGTCTCTGCGGCTCTGCGCCTCTGCGTCGCGCGGGTCCTTGTGTTAGCCTAGCGCCTCATTACAGGAGGCGTTCATGGCTGCAATCAGTCGCCGCGAGTTCATCGGCTACACCGCCGCTCTTCCGTTTCTGCTCCAGTTTCACGAGCTCGCCGCGGCGCAGCGCAAGCGCGTCAAGATTCGCGACGTGCAGGTGATGATGCTTGAAGGAGGCCGCACCTACACGCTCGTGAAGATCACGGCGGACGACGGGCTGTTCGGCATTGCGGAGGCCTACGGAAGCCCTGGCGTGGGCGTGAAAGAGCAGGTGCTGTCGCTCAAGCCGTGGCTCGTGGGAAAGGACCCGCTCGAGATTGAAACGCTCTACACGTGGATGGGCCGCGGCACGCGCAGTCTGAGCGGCACGCGCACCGATGGGTCGGCGCACAACCTCATTCGCGCGGTCAGCGGCATCGAGATGGCGCTCTGGGATCTCGCCGGCAAGATCCTCGACGTGCCGACGTCGACACTACTTGGTGGAAAATTCCGCGATCGCGTGCGCGTGTACGACCACTCGGCGCCGAAGAACATGCTCGACAAAGGCGCTTGCAAGGAATGGGCGGCGCGCGTCAAGGCGCATCCCGCAGGCTTCACCGCGCACAAGTTCGGATTTCCGCACACCGACATGAAAACGGATCTGGCGCGCGATCCGTCGAACCGCTTGTTGACCACGAGAGAACTGATCAACATCCAGCAGAGTTTCGAGAACTGCCGCGAGGCGATCGGATGGGATCACGACATCATGGTGCACTGCCACTGGGAGTACGACTTGCGCACGTCGATTCAAATCGCGGACGCGGTCGAATCAATCAAGCCGCAGTACCTCGAAGATCCGCTGCCGGTCGACTACAGCGATTCCTGGAAGCGGTTGTGCGAGAGCACGAAAGTGCCCATCTGCATGGGCGAGAACCTCGCGCGTCGCGAAGGGTTCAAGGACTTCATCATGAACGGCGGGGCCGATATTCTGCATCCGGACCTTCGCAACTCGGGCGGCTTTCTGGAAACCAAGAAAATCGCCGACCTTGCGCACCTGTTCGGATTGCCCATCGCATGCCACAACACGGGCAGTCAGGTGAACACGTACGCGACGTGCCAATGGGCCGCGTCGATCCGCGATTACATGTCATGCGAGACGGTGACTGGTGAAGGCGGCTGGATGGATGAGGTGCTCGTCCTCGACGGCCCGTACATCAAGGACGGCTTCATTCAGGTGAGCGACAAGCCGGGATTAGGCATCACGCTGAATCCCGATGTCGTGAAAGCACACCTGGCGGCAGGGGAAACGTGGTGGGGGTAGATTAGGTGCAATAGGTGCAATGGGTGCGGTGGGGTGCAATGGGTGCCTTCGCACCTATTGCACCCGTTGCACGTAGTGCACCCGTCGCACCCAGTTAGATGGTCCGCCGCCCGCCGACCGCCATCCGATACACAAGCAGCACGACGATCGCGCCGAAGATCGACATGAAAATCCCGGCGCTGTCGGTCGGCCCGTACAACCCCAGCGCCCGGCCGGCATAGCCGCCCAGGACGGCGCCCACGATGCCGAGCAGCATTGTCACGATAAAGCCGCCGGGATCTTTGCCGGGCATCAAGAGCTTGGCGATGATGCCGACGATAAGACCAAAAACAATCCACCCTAAAATGCCAAACATGCAGACACCTCCTGCGCGTTCAATGCACGACGCATTCCATCAGGAGTTCATTGGGGCTACGCGCGGCGCCTCGCGGCTAGGTGTATTGAGAGCAGACGATTTCATTGCCCGCCGCGGAGGTTTCCGAAGCGTGGATTGACGATCGTGTTGAAGATGGACCCGAAGGTATAGGTGAGGCCGAGTTGCAGCGAGTAGTCGTAGCCGCTGCGGAGTTCGCGAAGGCGGAGCAGCACCTCCTCGGGCGTCACCCCCCGACGAGGAATTGAGATCTGATCACGAATGCGGCTCGTGCTGCCTTCGACCGACAGGGAGAGGCCGCGGGCCAGCCTCACCTCGACCTCGCCTTCGAGCTGGATCCGGTAGAGCGAGGCGTCCGGCAAAAACGTCGAGTACTCGAGCTCCGCCTGCAGCGAGCCCCACGGCTCGCGCTGATCGATCGTGAGCAACGCCTCCTGCTGGATCTTCTTGTCCGACATCGTGAACAGCAGCGTTTCTTCGCGGTACCGCGCATAGTACGGGCCGACGGCGTAGCCGAGACGCAGCTGCCGGCGCGTGTATTGCGAATATGGAAACAGGTTGTATTCGATCGCCGGCGCGAGGAACCCTCGAATCGCGATGTTCTCGAAGGTCGACGAGTCGATGCTCGTGCGGCCGCCCACCGACCAGTGGTCGTTGAGGCTGCGCGCGACGAGGCCGTCGAAGTCGCGCTCGTTGCGCACGGCGCGCAGCGGCTCGTCCTCGTCGAGGTCGAAGTCTTCGCGCCGGTGCTCGATTTCCGCCCCGAACGTAATCTTCCAGTCGTCTGTAATCCGATCGGCCGCGATCTCTGCGCCGAGATCGAGCTCACGACTGCTTTCCTCGCCGCTCATCGCGATCGACCCCTGTACGCTCATCACCCAGAAATTCCATGGGTCGGTCGCGGGGCCGGCCTGGCCGGGCTGTGCCGTCTGCTCGACCTCGACGGTCAGTCCGCCCGTGATGCCGTCGCTCGACAGATAGTTCAACAGGCCGATGGTGATCGCCGTGGCCAGTCGTTGCCGCTGCGTGTCCTCGGTGTCGCCGCTTTGGGAAATCGCGCGCGATTTGAAGTCCATCCCTTTGAAGCGGCCGAGGCCAATCAGCGCGACCGCGCGCTCGGTGCCGCCGCTGCCCGTATCCGACTGCGATACGAGGATGTGCACGTCGGCCTCGGCCGGATCCCGAACGTACTCCACCATGTCGACCTCTTCGCGGATGTAGTCGCCGAAGCAGTTATTGCAGTCGAGATAGATCTTCAACTTGGCGTTCGCGTCCTGCGTGAAGACGCTCGACGGCAGTAGGCACGCGAGCACGAACCCGAGAATCAACCGATACGGCATGGTGGTTTATAGCTGGATCGGGATGAAGGGGCTGTGAAGCGGCCGATCGAAATCCTTCATGGCAGCTTCACCCGCCGGGGCTACAATCTCCGTAACGCATGTTGCTGCTGGCCCTTTCGATGTTTCTCCAGGCTGCCGTGGCAGAGCAGAACGTCGTCCTGCGGACGTTCGACGACGACAAGATCGGCGCGCCTCCCGCGGGATTTGCGATGGCGGCCGGCCGCGACGCCGCGTCCGACAGGTGGACGGTGAAGCGCGAGGGCACCGCGCGCATCCTCGCCCACGAGGGCAGACAATCTCCCGCCGACAGTTTTGCGGTCGCCGTCTTTTCGACCCTCCAGTATCAGGATGTCCAGGTCTCCGTGAGGTTGAAAGCGATCGGCGGCGGACGCACGGCGGGCCTCGTCTGGAAATACCAGGACCCGTTGAACCACTACTCGGCGCAGCTGGATCTTGCGAAGCAGGAGCTCGCGATCTATCGCGTCGTCAACGGCAATCGCATCCGCCTCGAGCGAGAGGACGGCCTCGAGCTCGATCCCGACGCCTGGCACTCGTTGAAAATTTTCCAGGAGCGCGGGGAGATCCGCGTGTATCTCGGAGGCATCCGCGTGTTCAGCGAACGCGATCGCCTTCCGCGCAGCCGCGCCAGCGTGGGAATCTGGACCGGCGGCGACTCGACGGTGATGTTCGACGACTTCCGCATCGAGGATGAAACCTCGGACGCGCAGGCCGCCCCTGCCGCTTCCACGATCAAGAAACAATGAGAGTGCTCGTCGTCGAGGATGAGGCCGATCTGGCCAGCACGCTGAGCCGTGCGCTCAGTGAGGCGCACTTTGCCGTCGACCTCGCCTCGGACGGCGACGAAGCGCAGTACATGCTCGGCGAAGTCTCCTACGATGCGGTCGTCCTCGACTTGATGGTGCCGAAGCGCAGCGGCTGGACGTTGCTGAAGGATCTGAGGACGTCGGGCGCGCGCATGCCGGTGCTGATTCTGACGGCGCTCGACGCCGTCGCCGATCGCGTCAAGGCGCTCGATCTCGGGGCCGACGATTATCTGCCGAAGCCGTTTGCCATCTCCGAGCTCGTGGCGCGCCTTCGCGCGCTCGTGCGGAGGGCCGGTGGCAATCCTGCGCCGGTGCTCGTCGTCGGCGACATCACCATCGACAGGGCCGCGCGGCTCGTGTATCGCGAGAGCGTGCCGATCGAGCTGACCGCGCGCGAGTACGCGATACTCGAGCTGATGGTCCGCCATCGCGGCACGCTCGTCACGCGCTCGGCGATCTGCGAGCACATCTACAGCGAGGCGAGCGACGTCTTCTCGAACGTCATCGACGTGCACATCGCCGCGCTGCGCCGCAAGCTCGGCCCTGCCGTCATCCAGACGCGCCGCGGTCAAGGCTACATCGTCAATGCATGATTCGCTGCGCGTACGGCTCGTGCTGTGGTACGCGCTGGTGCTCACGCTCGTGGTCGTCCTGTACGGCGGTGCGGTCGTCTATCAGTCCTGGCGATCGATGATCGCCGGCGTCGATGCCGAGCTCGAGGCGTACGCGCGCGAAGTGAACAACGCGCTGAAGCCGGTCGAAGGAGGGCGCTTCGATCTCGAGCTTCCGGCCGACGCGGCGGCGTACTTCTTCCGGCGCGAGGGAGGCCGTCCCTATTACGTCATCTGGGGTCCGGGCGGCGAGCTCGTCGATCGATCCGATCCCGACTTGCAAGTGGGGCGGCCGGGGAACACGGCGGAAGGACGCCGTGAAAAAGTGCTTCAGGCCGCGGGCGGGGCGACGGTGCTGGTCGGCCGTGATATTTCCGATTTGCGGCGGGCCGAGTGGGGGTTGTTCCTGAACGTTGCGCTTGCCGGCACCGCGACGCTCATCGTCGCGATTTTCGGCGGGTGGTTCGTCGCGGGGCGCGCGCTCGCACCCATCAAGCGAATCAGCCGGACGGCGCGCGCGATGTCGGAAGGCGATCTGAACGCGCGCATCGCCGTCGAACAGACCGACAGCGAGCTCGAGCAGGTGGCCTCGACGCTGAACGACGCGTTCGATCGGCTGCGCCTTGTGGTGGAGCAGGAGCGGCGGTTCATTGCCGATGCATCGCACGAGCTTCGCACGCCCATTTCGGTGCTGCGCGCTGAGACAGAGTGGGCGCTCGATCGCGAGCGCACACCTCAGCAGTACAAAGAGGCCCTCACGGTGGGCAGGCGCGCGGCGCTTCGCATGCAGGACATCGTCGAGCGGCTGCTCGCGCTCGTGCGCGCCGATGTTGCGCCCGATGTGCAGGAGCCGGCGCCGGTTGCGATGCGAACGCTGATCGACGATGTGGTGACGTGGCTTTTGCCGATGGCGCAGGCCCGCAGCGTGCGCCTGAGCGTCAGCGGCGATCCGTTCACGGTAAACGGCGATGCCGAGCAGCTGCGCGAAGCGCTGAACAACGTCATCGCCAATGCGATTCTCTACAACAAGCCAGGCGGCAGCGTGACGATTACCACGCGCGAATCGGGCGCGACCGCGCGCATCGAGGTGGTCGACACGGGAATCGGGATTCCCGCCGAAGCCGTGCCGCGCGTGTTCGATCGGTTTTATCGCGTCGACAAGGCACGATCGCGCGAGATGGGAGGGTCTGGACTCGGGCTCTCGATCGCGCGCACCATCTTCGTCGCGCATGGCGGCGACGTGACGTGCACCAGCGAGCCCGGAGTCGGTTCGATGTTCGTCATTTCGCTCCCCGCATTGACACCAGACCCCTCTCTGTGTTCTCCTACCTCACTCTGATGCAGCCATTCACCCACTTTTATCGTTCGTCGCGCACCACTCTCGACGCCCTTGGCGTCGCCATGTGCGCAGACGTGTTGACCGGGTGATGTAGCCAGACCAAGAGCCCTTTTCCAAAGGCCATCACCTGCGCAAGCGGTGATGGCCTTTTTGTTTTTTAGGGAGAAATCATGCGGGCACTGGCGATTGAGACGGAGCGGTTGGGCCGGATCTACAAACCGCGGAAGAACAACAAGGACGAGGCGAAGGAGCGCATCGCGCTCAGCGACGTCACGCTGACCGTGCCGCGAGGGGAGCTCTTCGGCTTGCTCGGCCCGAACGGCGCCGGAAAGACGACGCTCATCAAGATTCTCACGACGCTGCTTGCGCCCTCGTCCGGGTGGGCGTGCGTCGAGGGGTTCAACGTCCACCGCGAGCCGCAGTTCGTGCGCCCGTGCATCAACATGGTGTCGGGCGGCGAGGCGTCGGGCTACGGCCTGCTGACGGTGCGCGAAAACCTGTGGATGTTCGCGCAGTTCTACGGGTTGAGCTCTGCCGACGCGAACAGGCGCATCGTCGAGCTGCTCGACATCGTGAAGATGTCCGATCGCCTGCACACCAAGTCGTCGCAGCTGTCGACCGGGCTGAGGCAGAAGATGAACATCGCGCGGGGCTTTCTCACCGATCCGAAGGTGCTGTTTCTCGACGAGCCGACGCTCGGCCTCGACGTCGAAGCGTCACGGGACGCGCGGCGCTACATTCGGCGGTGGGTCAACGAGGACGCGACGCGCACGGTGTTGCTGACGACGCATTACATGGTCGAGGCCGACGAATTGTGCGATCGCGTGGCGATTATCAACGCCGGGCGCGTGCTTGCGTGCGATACGCCGTCGAGGTTGAAGCGGACGCTGCAGCGCGAGCCGATCTTCCATCTCGAGACGACGGCGCTTGGCGATGGCGACGTGTCGGCGCTCGCGGCCTTGCCCGGCGTATCGAAGGCGACGCATCACGTCAAGGATGGCGGCTCCTCGGTCGAGATGATCCTTCAGGAGGAGCGCGTGCTCGGCCCGGTGATCGGGGTGCTCGAGTCCAGGAAGATCGGGCTGATCACGCTGACCAAGCGCGAGCCCACGCTCGAGGACGTGTTCGTCGATCTCGTGGGACGGAGCATGGAGGAGGTGGAACATGTCTCCGCATCGTGATCGTCCATCGTCCATCGTCCATCGTCGATCGACGATCGCCGATAGACGATCGCCGATCCGCGATAGCGGATGGCGATTGTTCGCGCGCACGGTGGCGGCGCGGGCGTATCCGCGCCTCATCATGAACGTGCGCGAGAAGTGGTGGATGGTGTTCGACATCGTGCTGCCGCTCATCGGCCTGTGCGCGTACGTGTTCATCTATCGCTCGAACAACGCGCCCGCCGACCTCATCGGGTTCGTGATTATCGGCGGCGCGATGAGCGCGTACTGGATGAACGTGCTGTGGTCGATGGGAAATCAGCTCTTCTGGGAGAAGGAGACGGGCAATCTCGCGCTCTACATCATGGCGCCGAACTCGATGATGGCGATTCTGCTGGGGATGGCGCTCGGCGGCATGGTGACGTCGACCGTGCGGGCGGTGAGCATCCTCGCGATTGGCAGCCTGCTGTTCGATGTGCACTTCGCGGTGGAGAACGTTCCGCTGCTGGTGGCGGTGTTCGTCCTGGCGCTGGTCGCGCTCTACGGGATGGGGATGATGTTCGCGTCGATGTTCCTGATGCTCGGCCGCGAGGGATGGCATCTCGTGAATCTGGCGCAGGAGCCGGTGTTTCTGCTGTCTGGAACGTTTTTCCCGATTCGCAGCTTCAACTTCTGGGTCGCGGCCGGCGCGTCGATCATTCCGCTGACGCTTGCGCTCGACGCGATTCGGCAGCTGTCGTTCGTATCCGGCGCGGAGCTCGGGTTTCTCGACGTGCGGATCGAAGTGGCCGTGCTGGCTTGTCTGTGTGTGCTGTTCCTGGTCGCGGCGCGGCTCTTGTTGCAGCGGCTGGAACGATTGGCGATTGCGGAAGGGCGGTTAACGGAGGCACGGGCGTGAAGGTCGCGTGGGGCGCGTAGGTCGCGTAGGACGCGTGGGGGAAATATGTGGACATCGTTACGAACGGCGGCGTGGCTCGGGTGGCAGATCGAATCGAACTGGGCGTCGCCCGCCTTGTTCGCGCTCTACTCGATCATCAAGCCGATCACATCGGCCGCCATTCTGGTCGTCATGTTCGGCATGGTGACGCAGGGGAATTTCGCCTCGTCGGCGTTCTCGTACATGTACATCGGCAACGCCTTTTACATGTACGTCGGCGCCATCATGGCGGGCATGGCGCAGTCGGTCGTCGACGATCGCGAGCGCTTCAGGACGCTCAAGTCGATGTATGTCGCGCCGGTCAGCATTCCGATGTATCTGATCGGGCGCGGCTTCGCGCGATTTCTGACGACCTCGCTGTCGGTGATCGTGACGATCGGCGCCGGCATCGCGTTCCTGCAGCTGCAGGTGAACCTGGCGGAAGTACGGTGGGTGCTGTTTGTGGCAGCGCTCTGCATCGGGGTCGTGATGCTCGCCATGATGGGGTTGGCGCTCGCGAGCGTGGTGCTGACGATCGCCCACGGATCGTGGCTGGTCGGCGAAGCGGTAGCCGGCGCGTTGTATCTCTTCTGCGGCGCGGTGTTTCCGCTCGATGCGCTGCCGGCGTGGCTGCGGCCGGTTGGTTATCTGATGCCGGTGACCTACTGGCTCGAGCTGATGCGGCGCGCGTTGGTCGGCCGCGTGGCGCATCAGCATCCGTCGCTGGCGGGCATCGGCGACGGCGAGCTGCTCGCGCTGCTCATGGTGATGACGATTGGACTCGGCGCACTCGCAGCAGCCATGTTCCGCCGCTGTGATTTCATCGCGAGGGAACGGGGGTTAATAGACCGCACCACGAATTACTAGTGGGGCTCTAGGTTCCGGTACCAAGTTCCTCGTTCCTGTTCAGGTTCCCCGTTCTGGTTCCGGTTCTGGTTCGCGAGCGCCGAACGTGGAACTCGAACTCGGAACCTGAACCTGGAACTCGGAACTTGGAACCGGAACCCAACCCCGTCATGTCGTGCGAAGCACGATGGCCGGGTTGATCTTCAACGCGCGGCGGGAGGGGATCCACGACGCCGCAATGCCAATAGCGATGAGGATGAGCACCGGCACGACGAAAGCGAACAGCGGCGGATCGTAAAGGCTGCCGGCGCCGCCGCCTGCCTGCACAATGCGCGACAAGCCGAACGTGATGCCGACGCCAATGAGCGCGCCGGTGCCGACGAGCCGCGACGTCTGTTTCGTGATCAAGCGAATCACGTCGCGATCGGTTGCGCCGATCGCCAGCCGCACGGCCAGTTCGCGCGCCCGTCGCGTGACCGCAAAGGCGAGCACCCCATAGATGCCGGCCGCAGTCAGCAGCAAGCCGATCGTGATGAGGGGAATCAGGGGCGCAGTGCCGACGAGCACCTCCTCTCCGACGATGCGGCGGAGCTGTGTGACCGAGTACAGCCGGCGCACCTCGGTGCCGGCAGCCGTATCGAGCATCTCCCGCCGCAGGCTCTGCAGCAGCGGAGCCGGATCGCCTTCGGCACGAATCAGGAAACTCATCGACGTCGGTGCCTCGCCGTCGCGTGCAAGCGGCAGAAACACCTGCGGATGCGCCTGCTGAGCGCCCGACACGTTCGTACCGTAGTCGGTGATGACCCCGATGATGTCGTAGCTCGTGTCGCCGATCCACAACGCGCGTCCCACCGCACCGCCCGAACCAAACAGCCGGCGGGCGAGCGTGTCGTTGACGATCGCACTGCGCGTCGAAGCCGTATCTTGTCCCGTGAACATCCGCCCGGCGCGCACCTTCACGCCCAGGGTGGAAAAGAACGCCTGGTCGATCGCGCTTTGCCTCGCGGAGAGGCCATTCGAGCCGCGAGCATCGGAGGCGGCCTTGACCGTGGTGCCAATCGGGCCGTAAGGGAGCGCAGTCGACGCCGCGGCCGATGCCACGCCCGGCAGTTGGTCGAGCCGCGCCATCATCGTGTCGATGTTGACGCCGTCGCGATGCTGCACGGTTGCGCCGATGAGCGGGCGCGGATCGAAGCCAAGATCGGCACTCCGCGCGCGGCGATAGCCGTCGACCATCGACGAGGTGACGACGAGAAGGGCGATCGTCACCGCCACCTCGAGGACGACGAGCGCGTTTCGCCAGCGCTGGCGCACGCGATCGGCGCCGGCCATCGCGCGGAGCGGGTTGGCCTGCAGCCGGCGTGTTTCGTAAATCGCCGGCATCAGGCCGGCAAGCAGTCCCGTGAACAGCGTGAGCGCCGCCACCTGCGCGAGCATGCCCACATTGATCGACAGATCGTAGAAGCGCGCATCGCCGACGCCCCGCGCGACGATCCAGCCGCGAAGCGCAAACGTAAATCCTGCGCCGAGCGCGCCGGCGCATCCAGCGACGATGATCGACTCGGTGAGCAGCGAGCGGATGATGCGCCCGCGTCCTGCGCCGATTGACGCGCGAATCGCGATCTCGTGCTCGCGAGTGGTCCATTGCGCAATCATCAGAATGGCCGCGTTGGCGCACGCCATCAGCAGCGTCAGCAGTACACAGACGCCGAGCAGATACGGCAGGACCAGCGCGACCTGCTGGCCGATGGGCGTGCCTTCGATGCCGCGGAAACGATGGCGGATTTGCCGTCTGTCAGAAGACAGCGTCGCCGCGTACGAGTCGGTGGCCGCCCTCAACTGCGCGTCGAGGCTCTCGCCCGATGTGCCTGGCGGACGCCTGACGATGACATCCAGCGGCTCCTCGGCCGTGGCCGCTCGAAGGTCGAGCGGCTTCCAGATGGGCGACTCCATATCGGTGAGCCAGAAGCGTTCGGGCATGACGGCGACAACGACATGAGGCTGGTTGTCGATCCAGATCGTGCGGCCCAGGACACTTGTTCCCTTGTCGAATAACCGGTCCCATGCGCGATAGCTCAAGACGGCAGGCAGTGCGCCATCGCCGGTGAAGCGGTCAACGAGGCCCGTGTCTCCCAACTCGGCCTTCACCCCGAGCACAGAGAAAAGGCCTCCGGTGACACCGCGCACCTCGAGCGTGACGGTGCGGTCGTCGTCAATGCGAATGTCACTGAGCGCATCCGTTGTCGCCGCCGCGGCAACGTTCGCGCCGAGTACTTCACGCCAGCGCTCGTACAGCGCCGTGGGCGTGCGGCCGCCGCCGAGCGCCAGCCGCGTCAACTGTTCCGGGTCGCGATAGAGCGGCGGCGGATTGCGGAAAACTGCGTTTCTGATCGTCAGCGTCGCGGCGGTAGCCCCGATGCCAGCGGCGAGCGACGCAATCGCGACGGCGGTTGCGACAGGGAAGCGGCGCATGCTGCGGAAGGCGCAGCGCACGTCGTGCACGATTCCATCGCCCCAACCCTCCGCGAATACGCTCATACCCGCCACCTCTCGAGCGCATTAGACCCCACCGGGAGGGTTCCGGTTCCAAGTTCCACGTTCCACGTTCGAAGTTCCGGGTTCACGAACGCGGAACCCGAACGCGGAACCCGAACGCGGAACCCGAACCCGGAACGTGGAACTTGGAACCTGGAACCGGTTAGTTCGAATCTTCAGGCGACTTGTACTCGGGCACGCGGTTGACGATCGGCTTGATCGTTCGCAGGAACGCGTAGATCGCTTTCAGATCGTCATCCGTTGCGTTCCGATAGGCCGGCCAGGGCATCGGCGGGTTGATCGGCCGCGACACGCCCATGTGCCTGCCCGTGCGAATCGTCTGCACGAACATCTCCTCGGTCCAGATGCCGAGCCCCGTGTTCTGCTCGGGCGTCAGGTTGAACGCGTAGCTCACACCCCACGGTCCGCTGTACGCCGTGTTGGTCGCGAAACTCGACGCGATGTAGGGCTCGGCGGCTTTGACGTTCGGCAGCGGCCCGATCTGCTCGGGATGCCCCGAGAGGAACCGATCCATGTCGGGCTCGGGACCCTGCGGCCCCATCTTCCACGGCGTGTGGCAGTCGTTGCAGCCCATGATTTTCACGAGGTAATCGCCACGCTGGACCCTGGCGGCATGAACGGCTGTTGTGTCGGTCCGGCTCGATCCGGACGCTCCGTACTTTCCTGCGAACCCTGCGGCGGCGACAAAGACGACGGCGGTTGCGGCGATGAATGTGTTTTTCATACGCACGAATTTACAGAGCCGCGCGAGGGCGCGTTGCTAAGACTTCCCTAGGCACATCTGAAAACTTTCCTAAGTTGCCCGCGCGATCCTAAAAACTTCCTAAATGGTTCATAATCACCGGGATTTCATGGACGAGCGTCTTGTTAAATGCGTGGAACCGGGTGTCTCGGTCATCGTCGGTTCGGTGGATGCGGCGGGGAATCCGTCGTGTTGCCGCGCCGTCGGGTTGAGATCTGACGACGGCCTCAAGACCGTGACGGTGTTCGTGCCGGTGGCCACGAGCACGGACACGATGGCGAATATCGCCGCCACCGAGCGGCTGGCCATCGTCACGACACACCCCATCTCGCATTGCGCGACCCAACTGAAAGGTGTCGTCGAGCGCGCGCGTCCGGCACGCGACGACGAGGAAGCGTTCATCGTCGAGCACTTCGGAGGCTTCGGCGGTGTGCTCAACACCATCGGCTACCCGTTGCGCGCCACTCGATCGGTGACCTACTGGCCCGCGTTGGCGCTGGAGATGCGCGTCGAAGAAATCTACGAACAGTCACCCGGACCCAAGGCCGGCACCCGTCTGCGATGACCGCACCAGTGAAGTTGTCCGACCTCTCGAGCTGCTTTCAGGGAGTCACGCCCAGCCTGATCGCGACCGTCGACGGCCGCGGCGTGCCGAACATCACCTACGTCAGCCAGGTCTATTACCTCGACGAGCGACACGTCGCCCTGTCGTGCCAGTTCTTCAACAAGACGCGCCGCAATCTCGACGAGAACCCGCGCGCGTGCGTGGAGATGGTCGATCCGCTCACGCTTCAGGCGTACCGGATCAGATTGAGGTTCCTGCGTTCGGAGAAACAGGGGCCGCTGTTCGACACGATGTCGGCGCGCATCGAGGCGATTGCGTCCGCGACCGGCATGAAAGGCATTTTCCGGCTGATTGCGGCGGACGTGTTCGAGGTGCAGTCGCTGGAAAAAGTGGAAGGATTTCTCGTAGCCGGCCGGCCACAGATCGAGTCGGAAGGGCCGTCGCTCGAGGGGATTCGCTCTGAGGTGCGCGGGCTGCAGTGGGTGTCGGAACGCATCAACCGCGCGCGCGATCTCGAAACGCTGCTGCATGCGGCGCTCGAAGCGCTCGAAGAATATTTTACGTTCAGGCACACGAGCGTGCTGCTGTACGACGAGCCCTGCGGGAAGCTCGTCACGCTCGCGAGCCGCGGCTACGGCGAGAGCGGCATCGGCGCGGAAGTGCGGCTCGGTGAGGGAGTCATCGGCACCGCCGCGCGAGACCGGCAAGTGCTGCGCTTCAGCAGCCTCGACGCCGACCTCGCCTACGGGCGCGCTATCCGCCGCGAGGCTGCGAGCGAACACGCGTGCGAGGACATCCCACTGCCTGGACTGGCCGACGCGAAGAGCGTGCTGGCGATTCCGCTGACGGTCGGCGACCGGCTGGTCGGCGTGCTGTCGGCTGAGGATCGCGATCCGATGCGGTTCGGCGAATGGCACGAGGCGTATCTGCAGATCGTCGGGAACCAGATCGCGCTGAGCATCGATCGCATGACGGACGCGGACGCGGAGGCTGCGCCTGCGCGTCCGGCGCAAGGGGCGAGGGGTGAGGGGCGAGGGAAGACCAAACACACGCTGACGTATTACAAGAAGGACGAAGCGATCTTCGTCGACGGCGAATACCTCATCCGCAACATCCCGGCGCGCATTCTGTGGAAGCTGCTCGACGAATCGCAGCGCACGGGGCGCACGGAGTTCACGAACCGCGAAGTCCGCCTCGACGAATCGCTCGGGCTGCCCCCGGTGAAGGACAACTTCGAGAGTCGCCTCATCCTGCTGCGCCATCGCCTTCAGGAAAAATGCCCCGACGTGCAGATTGTCTCGACCGGCCGCGGCCGCTTCGCGCTGCAGACCGACGCGGCGATCGAAATGATCGAACGATAGGTCGCGCGTGCTGTCTCCCTGTTGGGACACACGCCTCCTGAATCTTGTAACCTCCTGTTTTACGAATTTGCTCGAATTTATCAAGAAATTCGACGGCATGACGGTTGCACTGGGGCGCATCGGAGGTCCGTATGATTCTTCGATTTGCGCTCGCCCTCTTCCTGGCGGTATCGGCGTTCTCGCTCGATGCGTCCGCTCAGCGAGGCAGGGGAAATTTCGGATATAGCGGCATCACGGTGTACGAGCATCCCGATTTTCGCGGCGACAGCGTGACGTTCCGCAACGCAATCCCGGACATGCGCCAGCATGGTTTGAACGATCGGATCAGCAGCCTTGAAGTGGACGGCAACCAGGCGTGGGAAGTGTGCCGCGACGTCCACTTCGGCGGCGGCTGCCGCGTGTTCCAGGGGTCGATCGACGACCTGAGGTCGGAAGGCTGGAACGATCGCATTTCGTCGATGCGCGCGGTCGGGTTCGCGCGCGGCAACAACCCCAACCGCGGCGGGGTGTTTGGCAACCCGCGCGGCAACGCCAACATCCGCAACTCGCGGCTCGTGCTGTTCGATCGCACGGACTTCCGCGGAGATGGGCACAACATCCAGAACAGCGCGACCAATCTCGGATCGGTCGGCGATCGCGCGCGCAGCATCCAGGTGTATGGCGGCACGTGGGAGCTGTGCGACGGCGCGTCGCGCAACGCGCGCTGCGTCACCGTGAGCGACAGCGTTTCCGATCTGCGCAGCCTTGGGTTCAGGAACGGCGTGACGTCGGCTCGCGAAGTCGCGGGCCAGGGCGGCAACCGCTGGTGGAATTAACGTTCAGCTGACTCGACCGGCAGGCCCACAGCACGCATCAACGCGAGCGCGTTGCTGTGGGTCACCGGGCCGAGCTTCATCCGGTAATCAAAGATCAGCTCTCCATCCTTCAGCTCATCCTCGAAATGCACATTCACCGCGCGGCCGCCTGACTGGTCCGCAATCGCCGTCAGCGCCAGATCGTGGGTCGTCGTCAGTCCGATGGCGCCGCGATCGATCAGGTTGAGGAGCAACGCCTCGGCGCCAATCTTTCGATCGTGAGAATTGGTCCCCTGGAAGAGCTCGTCGAGCAGAAAGAGCGGCGCCGGTTGCCGCCCCGCGAGATCGGCGACGCGGCGGATGCGCGAGATCTCGGCGAAGAATCGCGAACGGCCGGCCTGCAGCGAGTCGTGGACGAGCAGCGTCGCGCCCACGGCGAGCGGCGTCATCGTGAGCGTCGCGGCGCGCACGGGCGCGCCGGCCATCGCCAGCACAACATTGACGCCGACTGTGCGCAGCAGCGTGCTCTTGCCCGACATGTTCGAGCCGCTCACGATGAGCAACCGCGTCTGGGGCGTCAGGAAGACGTCGTTGCGCACCATGCGCGCGGCGGGCACGAGCGGGTGTCCGAGGCTCGTACCTTCGAATCGCGCGGGTCCATCTTCGACGAATACTGGAAACGGATCGTCGGCGTGTTCGTACGCATACGCGGCCAATGAACTGAGCGCCTCGTACTCGGCCACGGCTGCCAGCCACAAGATGACTTTGGGGCCGAACTCACGCCGCCACATTTCGATCGCCGACGCGATGTGCAGCGCCCACGAGACGGCCACCGCAATCGGCGCGAAGAACGCGTTCCGTCGCCAGTCGAGCATGTCGGCGAGACGTTTGAGGCGGCGAATCGCCACGGACGGCACGACGCCGTGGCTCATCATCTCGGCGCGTATCTCCGCGAGACGCGGGCTGCTCAGCGTCGAGCGCTCCAGCAGCGCGAGCGTGTCGGCGAGGATGTCGAGTTGTCCGAGCGGCCGTTCGACGCCGCGGACGATGCGCGCGACGCGCGTGCGTGACGGGCGCGTCAGGATCATCTTGAGGATGATCGCGACCATGAGCGGCGACAACGGCCCGCCCTGCACCCACCACACGACAGCGCCGATGATGCCCGCTGCGAGCACGATGGCCGCCATGCGCAGCCAGATGCTTTCCGGGGTTGCGGGCGCCGACGCCCATGCGCTCAGGGCGATGGTGTCGACGTCGCGTGACGCTCCGCCGGCGGTGGCGAGCGCCTCGCGAAAGTCGAGCGCTCCGCGAAGCTCGACGATCGATGCCTGCCGCCGATGCACGGTCGGCACGTCGGCCGGCGCGCTCAGCCACCGCGCGAGCAGCTCTTCGCCGAGATGCGTGCGGGCTCGCGAGAGCAGTTGGAACAGCGACGCTGGACCGAAAATATCGAGATCGGGCGCGTAGAGGTGATCCTCGCTGAGAAACCGCGCGCCGGTCTCGCCGATGTCCTGCCACGTGTCTTCGAGGCGCGCGATGCCGTGCTCGTAAAACGTCACGGCGCGCGCAGCGCGGTCGAGCGCGCGTATGACGCGATCGTGCCAGACGGCTAATGCGATGAAGGCGGAAATGGGTACGGCGAACAGCCAGACCGAAGCCCCGGCTCCGAGTACGAGCCAGGCCGTCAGTGCGAACGCGGCCACGACTGCCAGCCGCGTGTAGCTGATGCGGGCGTCGAGGCGGGCGAGGCGCGCATGGTCCGCCGCGCGCGCCGCCCGCCGTTCGCGATATGTATTGAGCGCTGAAGGGGTCAAATCGCAGAGGCTCGCCCTGCGATCCTATCTGAAGGTGTACCCAACGCCGAATTTCAACTCGGGGCTGCCTTCGACGCCGACCTTGGCTTCGAAGAACAGGCCGTCGCGATTTTTGACGCCGGCGAGAAAGTTGAAGCCGGCTTCCGCATCAGAGCCGCCGTTGTCTCGGTCGTACCAATTGATGGCTGGACCGCCTCCGACGTAGAAATTCCACGGCCGCGAGCTTGGAAAGGTGTAGGTGAACTCGAAGTTTCCTGCCACCGTTGTGCCGTCGCCGATGCCGACATCGACGCTTGGCCGGAAGCGCAGTCGATCGATGAGCTCGGAGGTTTCGATGTGGCCGCCGAAGTAAAACTGATCGGGATTGATCGAAACGCCCCCCTGGACGCCTGGAGCAATCTGCTGCGCCTGCGCCGGCGTGTGCGCTCATCGCCCCGGTAAAAAATACCAGATACACCAAAAACGACACACGAATACCGTGCATACGTGTCCTCCTCCCGTTTATGGATACAAAATACGATCCAGAGGATGCTGAACGCGACCGAATCGGAGTTGCTGTCTCGACACGGAGGCACGGAGGCACAGAGACGCACGGAATAAATGCATGTCTCTACGGGCTGCGCAAGAGGGCTCCGTGGCAGCCATCGACGTCGCGCCGTAGGCGCGCCGCGAGAACACACGAACTGAAATACAAGAAGACCAGCGACCCCAACCTTCTTGTATTTCACGTTCTTGTGTTCTCGCGCGTTGGCCGCAACGCGGCCAACGACGTCGACGGCTGCCCGTGTCCCCGTGTTGGAATTTTCGTGATCCGAACTCTGTGTTTCTGTGCCTTTATGTCAAAGGACATGTGATGTTGATTGTCCTGGCCATCGGCGTTGCGATGACCGCGCTTGCGCATATGTGGCCGGCGCCGTTTGTCATCGATTGGATGGCGGGCGATCGCGCGGTGTGGTCGATGCCGCGAACGGGTACGCCGACTGTGTATCTGACGTTCGACGATGGGCCGAATCCCTCGACGACGCCCGATCTGCTCGATGTGTTGGCGGCGGAAGGCGAGCAGGCGACGTTCTTCATCATCGACGACCATCTGAACGATCAGACCGCGCCGATTGTGAGGCGCGCGTTCGAGGACGGGCACAGCGTGGCGCTCCATTCGGCGACGCGGCGCCCGATGCTGATGACGCCCGATCAACTTGCACGAACGCTGAATGCGGCCGCCGCTCGCATCGAAACGCTCGCAGGCGGTACGCCGTGCCGCGCGTTCAGGCCGCACGCGGGGTGGCGGAGCGGGCAGATGTACGATGGCCTGCGAGAGCTGGACTATCGGCTGATCGGTTTTGGCTGGATGCTCTGGGACTTCAACTGGTTCCGCGCGCGCAGCGCCGACAGCTCGTTTCGCCGCATCGCACCGCGCGTCTCCGACGGCGACATCATCGTGATGCACGACGGCGACGAATCGGCGCCGACACGCGACCAGCGGCACACCGTCGAGGCCACGCGCCGATTGATTCCTGCCTTGCGCGCGCGCGGATTTGCATTCGGCAAGGTTTGCTGACATTTGCTGTCTCGACGCAGAGGCGCAAGGCGCGGAGGAATGCATTTCGCTGCGGGATGCGTAGGCCAACGGTAGCATCGATGCGATGGGCCGCGTCGCGGCGCACGCTGCGAGTAGGCGCGTTCGAAGTCGATGCCGAGCTTTGCGCTCTCTGTGTTGAAAGACACGCGGTCTTTGCTACTGCGGTTGGCAGCGGCATGCTCCGCAGCGACAGCCAACGCAGCGAGAGGCCAACCGTGCATCCCAGTGCCACGAGTAGCGGGGCGGCGAGCCAGGGGCGGGAGGTGCCATAGATGAGCGGGAAGTGATTGCTGATCATGAAAAGCAGCGCGGCGGGCGCGATGACGGCATTATGGACGATGCGCTGCGGACGCTGATTCGTCTCGTTCAGCAGAATAGTGCCGAGCGTTGCGCCGACATGGATGAACACTGCGCGACCCGTCATGAACTCTGCGAGCCCCTGCGCGATGGCGCCGACGAGCAGCAGCGAGACGACGGCCGCGACGGCCGGACGATTCGCGAGAAGCGTCCACACGGCGTCGTACAGCAGCCAGGTGAGCAGCACTACTGAGACGCCCACGCCCACCGCCATCCACAACGACTGCGAAGGGGTCGTCAGCGCACCGCCCGCGTAATACACGAAAATAAGAAGGGCGATGCCGGTGAGCGCAGTGGCGGCCGCCGAGCCGCGCATCCACAGATCGGCCGTGCGGCTGACGCACGTGCTGTGCGAACACGAGAGACCAGGTATGCCCGATCCAGAAGACGGCCGTCGTCACATGGAGCCAGCGGAACAGCAGATGGTGGAACTCGCCAGTGTCCATCGCAGCGTTAGACGTATACTGACGAACTGGGTTCCATGACAACGCGCGCCATAGACCCCACCTTCCTCGCGCTGCCCCTCGATCGCCTCGCCGACGTGGCCCTCGAGATCGCAAAACAGCGCGGCGCGACCTACGCCGACTTCCGGGTCGAACGGCTCCGCAGTCACATCATCGTCGCCCGCGATCGCGAGCTGCAGACGTCGGTCGAGAGCGAGACCGTCGGCTTCAGCGTGCGCGTGGTGGCCAAAGGGGCGTGGGGATTTGCCGCGGGCATCGACCTCACGACCGAGGCGGTCTCCGACGTCGCGCGGCGCGCCGTCGAAGTTGCGGAAGCGCTGGCGCCGCTCAACACCGAGCCCGTCACGCTTGCCGACGAGCCGGTGTACCGCGACACCTACGTCTCGAGCTACGAGATCGATCCGTTCGCCGTGGCCGAAGATCAGAAGATCAATTTCCTGCTCACGCTGAACGAGCGCGCGCTGGCGTCGAAGCTGATCGATCGCGTCACCTCGCACGTGATGCTCGTCCGCGAGCAGAAATACTTCGCCTCGCTCGCCGGATCGCGCATCACGCAGCAGCGCGTGCGGGTGAAGGGCGATCTCACGGCCGTCCGCATCGACAAATCCACCGGCGCGTTCGAGACGATGGGAAATGCGGCGCCGCCGGCGGGGAAGGGATGGGAATACTTCACCACCGGCTACGACTGGGGCAGGGACGCCGACGAGATTCCGGCGCTGCTCGAGCAGAAGATGTCGTCGCCGTCGATTGCGCCCGGCCGCTACGACATCGTCGTCGATCCCACGCAATTTGTGGCTGACGATTCACGAGTCGATCGGTCACTCGACAGAGCTCGATCGCGTCCTCGGATACGAGGCGAACTACGCCGGCACGTCGTTCGCGACGCTCGACAAGCTCAACACGCTGCAGTTCGGCGCGCCGATGATGCACGTCACCGGCGATCGCCAGGTCGAGCACGGCCTGTCGACCATCGGGTACGACGACGAAGGTGTGGCGGCGCAGACGTGGGACATCGTGCGCGATGGCGTGCTCGTCGGGTATCAGCTCGATCGCCAGATGGCGCACAAGCAGAAGTTCGGACGATCGAATGGCTGCGCGTTCGCCGATCAGGCCGGTCGCGTTCCAATACAGCGGATGCCGAACGTGTCGCTCAGCGCGAGCACGAAGCCGATTACGCTGAACGATTTGCTCTCGGCCATGGGCGAAGGGCTCTACATCGTCGGCGACAAGAGCTGGTCGATCGACATGCAGCGGTACAACTTTCAGTTCACCGGACAGAAATTCTTCCAGGTGCGCGGCGGCAAGATTGTCGGGCAGGTGAAGGACGTCGCGTATCAGTCGCGCACGACGGACTTCTGGAACTCGATGGAAGCCGTGGGCGGGCCGTCGACCTATGTCCTTGGCGGTGCGTTCAATTGCGGCAAGGGGCAGCCCGGCCAGATTGCGCCCGTCTCGCACGGATGCCCCGCAGCGCTCTTCAGGCACGTCAATATCCTCAACACCGCGCAGGAGGGGCACTGATCACCCTCCAGGACACCATCGATCGGGTACTGCGGCTGTCGACGTCGGATGCGTGCATCGTGATTGCGCGGCGGGTCGCGAGCGTCAACATCCGGTGGGCGCACAACACGGTGACGACCAACGGCGATGCCGACGAGGTGCAGTTGACGGTGATTGCGATTGCCGGCCGGCGCGTCGCGTCGGTGACGCGCACCTATTTTCCGCCCGAGCGGCTCGAGGAGATCGTCCGCGAGGCCGAAGCCGCATGCGAGCGCCGTCCCGAGGCGCCTGACTACATGCCGCTGCTCGAAGGACGCGGCGAGCCGGCAGACTGGAATGCGCCCCCGGCCGACTCGGATATCCACGTCTTCGATCCGTTCGTGCCGCAGCTGCGGCGGTTGTACGAGGACGCGCGGCGCGCCGGCATCGCGACGTTCGGGTATTCGGAATTCCAGACCGCGACGACGTTCGTGGCGACATCGACCGGCATACGACAGCGGCAGACCGAGCGCATCGGCAAGGTCGAGATCACCGGCAAGACGCCCGACTTCGCGCGATCGTCGTGGGTCGGCCAGGTGACGCACGATTTTCTCGACATCGATTTGCGCGGCGATGTTCGAGACGCTGCAGCAGCGCCTGGGCTGGGCCGCGCAGCGCATCGACATGCCGGCAGGCGCGTACGAGGTGCTGCTCGAGCCGTCGCCCGCAGCCGATCTCGCGATTAGCGCCTACTGGTTCATGACGCGGCGCGATGCCGATGAGGGCCGCAGCCCGTACTCGAAGCCGGGAGGGGGCACGCGCCTCGGCGAGCGGCTCTTCGGCGACGTGACGATCTATTCGGATCCGGACGAGCCGGGCATCGAGACGACGCCGTTTCATTACGGCGTCGATTCCGGGAGCGCTTCGTCGGTGTTCGACAATGGAGTGGAGTTGTCGCGCTCTGAGTGGGTGCGAGACGGCGTCCTGCAGAATTTGATCACGCCCCGCTACTGGGCAGCGAAGACGGCCGAGAATCGCGTCATGCCGTACGTCAACAATCTCGTCCTCGCGGGCAGCGGGCCGTCGACGAACGAGATGATCGCGCAGACGGATCGCGCGCTGCTCGTCACCTGTTTCTGGTACATCCGCACGGTCGATCCACAGTCGGCGCTGTTGACAGGGCTGACGCGCGACGGCGTGTTCCTGATCGAGCACGGCCAGGTGAAAGGCGCCGTCAATAATTTCCGCTGGAACATGAGCCCCATCACGGCGCTGGCGCAGGTGACGCAGACGGGACGCTGCGGGCTGGCGCTGCCGCGCGAGCACGACGAGTTCCTCCGGTCGAAGGCGCCGCGCGGTTCGGATCGAACGGTTCAACATGAGCTCGGTGTCGGAGGCGAGTTAACCTGAGCTTCATTGGAAGACTGGTAGATTGGCAGATTGGTCAGATTGTTGTCAGATTGAGGATTGTTGATTGCCGATTACGACGGGAATACAGGTGCTGACGGGCGAAGGTTCGATCGATCGACTCGGCGCGCTGGCGAAGGAGCTGGGATTCTCACGCACGTTGCTGGTGGCCGATGCCGGGCTCGTGAGGGCCGGGCATCTCGGGCACGCGCATGCGTCGCTCAGCGCGGCGGGCGTTGACGCGATTGAGTTCAGCGAGTTCGGACCGAATCCAGATGCGGACATGCTCGACGCCGGACGGCGGTATGCGGCGGGCAAGGGCATCGATTCGATTATCGGCCTCGGCGGCGGCAGCTCGCTCGATTGCGCGAAGGGAATCAACTTCCTTGCTGACGCAGGGCGGAGCCATTCACGACTTTCAGGGGTACGGCAAGGCGACGAAGCCGATGCTGCCGATGATTGGCGTGCCGACGACGGCGGGAACGGGCAGCGAGGCGCAGTCGTATGCCATCATTTCCGATCCGCGGACGCACAGGAAAATGGCGTGCGGCGATCCGAAGGCCGCGTTTCGCGCGGTCATTCTCGATCCGCGCCTCACGCTGACGCAGCCGGCGTCGGTAACCGCCGCTGCCGGCTACGACGCCATCGCGCACGCCGTCGAGAGCTTCGTGTGCACCACGCGCAACACGCGATCGCAGGAGCGGTCGCTCGAGGCGTGGCGCCTGCTCGAGGCGAACTACGAGCGCGTGCTGACGGCGCCCGACGATCTGGAGGCCCGCGCCGCCATGCAGCTGGGCGCGTTTCACGCCGGCACGGCGATCGAGCTCTCGATGCTCGGCGCCACGCACGCGTGCGCGAACCCCGTGACCGCGCGGTACGGCACGACGCACGGCAACGCCATCGCGATCCTGCTTCCGCACGTCGTCCGGTGGAACGCGAGCGCGGCAGAATCGATGTATGCCGAACTGTTTGGTGCGTCAGCCGAAGCGCTAGCCGAGCGGCTTTCGGCTGATGGCCGCAAAGGGCGAGCTTCCGCGGACCCTTGCCGAAGCCGGCGCATCGAAGGACGATTTGCGAACGCTCGCAAGTGAAGCAGCGGAGCAGTGGACGGGTCAATTCAATCCGCGTCCTTTCGACGCCAAGGGCGCGCTGGAGATTTACGAATGCGCGTTCTAATCGGCGCTTCTCCTGCTGTCTGTCGGCAAGTCGACCGCGACGCGCAACAATCAGTCGTGGCCGCAATTTCGCGCGAATCCGCAGCTTACCGGTGTTGCGTCGTCGCCGCTCGCGCCAACGTTGAAGGTGCTGTGGACGTTCGACGTGAAGGAGGCCATCGAATCGTCTGCCGCAATTGCCGACGGCGTGGTGTACGTCGGGATCGGCCGCGGGAGAGCTGATCGCGCTCGATTTCCAGACCGGCGCGGTGCGCTGGCGCTATACAGACCGGGGAGATCGGCGAGTCGTCTCCCGCGGTGGCAAACGGCGTCGTATACATCGGCGATCTGACCGGCACGTTTCACGCCGTCGACGTGAAAACGCGGAAAGGCGCTGTGGACGTTCAAGACCACTGGGAGAGATTCGCTCGTCGCCGGTCGTCGTGGGCGACAGGGTGCTCATCGGATCGTACGATCGGTTTCTCTACGCGCTTTCGGCGGCAAAGGGCACCGTGGCATGGAAGGTCGAGTTTCAGGGTTACGTGCACGCGACCCCCGCGGTCGCTCGACGGTGTCGCGTACATCTCCGGATGCGACGAAACGTTCCGCGGCATTCGCGTGGCCGATGGCAAGGAAGTGCTGAACATGCCGATCGGCGCGTACATGGGCGCCTCGGCCGCGATCGCGGGAGGCGCGGCGTATGTCGGCACGTTCGAGAACGAAGTGATTGGCATCGACATGAAGTCGCGCACCGTGATGTGGAGCTACCGCCATCCCGAACGGCTGTTTCCGTATTACTCGTCGGCGGCGTTCAGCCAGGGGCGCGTCGTGCTCGGCGGACGCGACAAGATGGTGCACGCGCTCGATGCGAAAACCGGCAAGGCGCACTGGACGTTCATGACCAACGCGCGCGTGGAATCCTCGCCGGCGATCGTCGGCAACCGCGTCTTTGTCGGTTCGACAGACGGCCGCCTCTATGAATTGGACCTCGTGAAGGGCGGAAAGGTCTGGGACTTCGACGCAGGCGCCGCCATCACCGCCTCTCCCGCCGTCGCGAATGGCCGCATCATCTTCGGCACCCACGACGGCCGCTTGTACTGCCTCGGATAGGCCCTTGCCATGGGCGGAACGGTGGTTGCAGTAATCAGCCCCCGGAGGTCTCTAATGAACACATCATCGACCTGGTCCGGGGACACTGGCCATGCTCGCCTTGGCGTTGGCTTTTGGCTGGTTTTCCGCGGCAGGTATTGCGCAAACGAGCGGCGAACCCGTGCATTTCGACGCGTCCTACGTCGACATCAATACAGGACGCAGCGGTCCTCTCGATATTTCAGTCACGCGCTGGTCGACCCCTTCCGAGCGTACGGCACTGAACCAGACGCTCTTTAAGAAGGGGCAGGATGCGCTGCTCGATAAGCTTCGCGACATGCGTTCGGTCGGCCGCATTCACACGCCCGGCAACATCGGCTACGACCTGCGCTACGCCGAGGAGCGGAAGCTGCCCGACGGCGGCCGCGAGATTATTCTCGCCACCGATCGCCCGATGAGCTTCTGGGAAATAACGAATCGCCCGCGCTCGTCTCAGTATCCGTTCACGTGGGTGCAGTTCAAGGTTGGCCCCGACGGCAAGGGAGAAGGCAAGATTGCCGTGGCCGCGCGGATTACCGGCGAAGAGGCGGACGATCTGATCGAAGTCGAAGACTTCGCGATTTCGCCCGTCCGCCTGGAGAACATCCGCGCGCGCAAGGGCGACAACTAATTCGACGCTAATCCTCAGGCTGTTGCGAACGCCGACGCGTGCGCGCAGCCTTCGGGCGCTCCTAGTAGCTGCTGGCTTTCTGCGTTTGCGCCGGCACGGTCAGAGTCAATTGCTGTTGAGGACCGAGCGGCTTGTGATCGTTGCCGGCGAGCACAATCAGGATCGTGTGCGGGCCCGGAGCGAGCTCATGAAAGCTCAGCTTCGCCGTCGGCGTGGCGATGACGGGGCCCTTGTCGAGTTGGTAATGAAGATGACCCTGGCCCGGAACTGGTTTCTCGTTGGAGACGGCCGGGTCGGTTAACTCGACACCTGATGTCGTCACCTCGACGGTCGCGGAGCGTGCCGATGCTTTCTTGTCCGCATCAATCAGCTTCGCCGTCATGACCGGTTTCATCGCACGCCGGTGCTTGGCATCGATGCCCTGCACGGCCGGATACATTGTCAGCAGCACAGTCAGCATCGCAGCCGAAAACCTCGAAGTAGTCATGTTTGCCTCCAGACAATTGACCGCCCGCCCGTCACAGAAACAATTTCACGTCACCGTTCTCTTCGGTGACGCGGTACACAGCGATGCCGTTTGTTGCGGGTCCCGCCTTCACCGCGCCAGTGCCGACATCGAATTGCGAACCGTGCCAGAGGCACTGAACGGTGCCGCACATCATCACGCCCCCGGCGAGCGATCCGCCTCTGTGCGTGCAGCGATCATCGAACGCGACGTATCCCTGCTCGGTGCGCGCCAGCACAATCCGCTTGCCGTCGACGCGCAGCAGTTTCATCTGATCGACTTTCAGATCATCGCGCGTGGCGACAATCAGCGGGCCTCCGTTCGGTGACGCGATCGTCTCGTCGCGCCACTTGCCGGCATTCGCGTACCGGTGATCGACACTAATGAGGTTGCGCGTCACGAGCGTGCCGCCCATGTATCCACCCATCCCGACGAGTGCCAGTGCGACGGTCTCGAGCCCTAACACGAAGACCGGCGGCGAAGCATCCGCATCGCTGCGAATCAGCCACGCCGCTGCAAAGAGCGTCACCGACAGCAGCATCGTGAGCATGTGCTTGGTGGCGCGGGTCTTTCCCGAGCTGTTCGGAGGGACCGTGTACAAATAGTCGATGAGCCCGGGGACTGCCGCTAATAATGCGGTCGCGATGCCCGCAGCGAGCAGATAACGGCCCGTCGTCCACCATGCGGGCACACCAAGAACCCAGCCAGCGGTATCGAATAACCATGCCCCGGTGAGAAATGCGATGGGAAAGGGAATCAGCATCGGATGAACGGGATGTCCGAGCAGGACGGCTTTGCTCTGCATGATGCCCTTTCGTCGCCATCAGTGCTGAGACGACTGTCCGCCCGGTTGTGAGACCTCACGAACCAGCTCGGCGACGTCGCGCTTGGGCCCGACGCGCGCCAGATCGGCCTGAGCGATGATGCCTGCGCAGATGCCGTCATCGGTCAGCACGGGCACTCGCCTGATCTGGTGCCTTTCCATCGTCGATACGATGTCATCCAGCGAATCGTCTTCCTGCACCGACACAACCGGCCAGGACATGCAGCTTTCGACCGTGTAGCCGATCGGATTTTTCCCCTGCGCGACCGCACGGCACACGATATCGCGATCGGTGATGACGCCGATGACACAGTCGTTCGCATCGACAATCGGAATCTCGCCGCAGTCGTGCTGCAGCATCATCTTCGCGACTGCATCGAGCGTCGTGCTCGGACTGCAGCACACTGGATTCGGCGTCATGATGTCTCGAGCCAATGTGGCCATGTGCTCCTCGCTTTATGTGGTTGATGGAAGACGCCGCACCACCGGCGCCAGATCGAAATCGAGCAATACACGGGCCACATGCGTGTGGGCGCACATCGAGTGACGGGGCCGGAAGGCCTGTCGCGTGAAGAAACAGATCGCCGTTCAGACTGGTTCGTCTTACGTCATGTACTGGATCCTGGCTCGTACGGTGGAAAGCGCACGAGTGTTCTGGTGCCGTCTGCGGATTCGATCTCGAGGGCCTCGTCTGTGTTATCTGGCGCGCGCTGTACCCACACATGGGTCGGATTGCTCACCATATGCGTCAGGTGTTCTCCGTTCACCGAGTCGAATGACAGGGCAAGCGACTCGCCGTTCTCATCGGCGCGTGACACGCCGGTGAGCAGCAGCGTCTGCCCTTCGACCTGTGCGCCGATGTCCTGGCCCATCACTTCGACGGCCACAAATTGGGTTTCGTGATCGTTACTGAAGCGCGTGAAGAAGTAGTCCCATGCGTCGCGCGGAATTTCTCTGGTGCTGTGCACGGTTGCCCTCCCTGCTGTTCACGAGTGAACAGACTAGGGAACGCAACCGGCGTGCCACGCGCGCGCGACACCGCGGATGCGATGCCATGTGGGGACGACCGAAAAGCGAACGAAGTGAGCGGCGCTGCCGCGGAAGCCCCGATTGAACAACAGGAGCCGCGTTTGTGGGACGAACCGTGTCGCCCAGTGCTTCTTGTATTCGTGGGCGCCATGCGAAACCACGGTATGTATGCCCGCCGACGCGAGCCGCTCCAGCGTCTTCTGCATCAGAAACGATCCCGGCGAGAAGGTCGCGAAAGTTTCCGCGTAGGCGAGCGTGATGTCATAAAAGACGCCGCGCTCGACGACACCAAGGATGAACGCGGCGTCCTGACCGCCAACCGAGAGAATCGGAAGGCAGAGCGTTCCGCGCGCGCTCAGCTGCGCAACGACGTCCGAGAGAAACGTGCGATGGCAATCGGCGAGCGGCGCGCCCTGCAATTTGTAGCTCGCTTCCGTGATGGCGATGATGCGCGACACGCAGCGGTTCTGCTCGTCTACGTCGCCGCTGAACTGGATGCCGTCGAGTGCGATGCTGCCGGCAGCCGCCATTTTTCGAGCGCGCTGATTGAAGTTGCGCCGGAAGTGTCCGCTGAGCTGCGCATAGTAGGCCGCATATCCGCCAGTGAGATCGGCGATTGCGTAGGAGTGGTCGACACGTTCCACTGGTACGCGCCGCCTCGAGGCCGCGTCTTCGGCGGCGGTCAGCTCCTGTGAACCGGCCGTAAATCCATCGAGACTGGCGACGTCGAACGCCGTGTCATCGATGATCGCCTCGACGAACGCGCGGATGACCTCGGGGTCGTTGCCGGCTGTCAGGAATTCGCCCGCAGGCACATCGGTCGGCGCAGCCTCGATTCGCGTGACCGGCACTCCGCAGATTCCAGCGCGGCAAATCGCTAACGGCGCGACGCCGACCAGCCCCGCGCCGCGCCGCGCCACTCCGACCAGTGGGAGGCCGCCGTAGGGCCCAGCGTAATGTCGATACCACGCCGCAATGAAGTCGTAGCTGGAAAGATGCGTGTGAGTCGCGGCTTTTTCGAGCAATTGCCAGTCAGTGGCGTGCCGTGCCAGTTCCGCTGGATGGTGAAACCACTCGACGGTTACAGCTCCGGCCGACTCACGGATCGCCACACGGCCACGGTGGGCAACTACAGTGCCAGCTCAGGCAGGCGTTGGCGGCGCCCGCTGAGCAGCGCCAGAAATCCGGCAGAGTACGCGACTGTCCAACTGAGGAAGTGCACCGCGTAGTCCCAGCCTTGAGGGTCGAACGGCCGCCAGATGCCGGAGATGAGATAGAACCCCAGGCCAGATCCGATCATGGCGATCACGCCGCGCAACATGGGTGCGTTAGGCGCGATAGGAGCGTTGGGCGCGTTAGGCGGGAAGAACGCGCGCGACCAGCACCGCCAGCGCGATCCAGACGAACGCCCAGACGAAGAACATCACCGAATAGCCGGCGATCGGTGCGAGCAGGTAGAAGCTGCCGGCCGCCGACAACCCGATCGCCGCGCCGTCCAGCGCGCCCGCACTGCTTTCGTTCTGGAGCGAGCCGAAGTACGCGCCCATGCAGAGAAACAGGATCGCCCCGTGCGCGAGGCCGTACAGGACGCGATGGCGCAGATGCGAGCCCGGCCCACACGAAATCGCCGAGCGTGGTGACGGCGGCGATGAGAGGCGGCGCCGATAATCGCGTTGCGCATTAATCCGGCAGATTCTCCTTCGGCGGTTCCGGCAGCCAGAAGCTGGCGATGAAGCCGACGAGGTACACGGAGAAGCCGACAGCGGCGGCGACGTACGCCACCTTGGTCGGCGCGTACGCGCGGTCGGGGGTCACGGCCAGCGTGGCCGTGAGCCACGCGAACGACGTGCCGATCAGGCGGCCGCCGATGTTCGCCGCGAAGCTCTCGCCGGTGCCGCGCAGGTGCAGCGGATACACGCGCGGCAGGTAGTTGCCCCAGAAGCTGAACTGGCCGACGGTGAAGAACCCGGCGAAGAACATCCCGGCGTAGAGCCAGGTCAGGCTCGTCGTCGCGGCGACCGCGAACGTCGAACGGCATCACGATCAGACCGGGGATCTGGAACAGCCGGATCAGCTTTCGCCGGCTGACGATGACGACGGCGAGATACGCGAGCGCGACGCGGCCGGCGAGGCCGCCGACCTCCTGCACTTTCGTGACGTTGGCGGCGACTTCCTGTGTGATGAGCGCCGCGCGCGGCGGCGGCAGCCCCTGCGTCATCTGGCGCACTTCCGGCAGCCCGGGCACGATCTGCTGCACCTGCTGGATCGCGCCGAACGCCGCGCCGTACGCGCACGCGAACATGATCGTCGTCACGATCGTCGTGCGGCGCAGATCGGGCGCGAACAGCGCGGCGATGCTCGGCCGCCTGAGCGTGCCCGCCGCTTTCTTCTGCTGCCAGGCCGGCGACTCGGGCAGGAACGGGCGGATCAGGATCAGCGGAATGGCCGGCATGACGCCCGACATCAGCGTGTAGCGCCAGGGCGCGTGCGGATTCGGCGATGGTCGAGGTCGAACATGCTCGAGCGCCGGCAGGCTCGCGGCGTACGCGACGCAGCAGCCCGTTGACGGTCGCGACCATGAAGCCGCCGAGCGACGAAAACGCCTGCGTGTAGCCGAGCACCTTCTCGCGCTGCTTCGGGTCGGGGAACAGCTCGGCGAGCCAGGCGACGGCGGCGACGAACTCGACGCAGACGCCGATGAACACGAAGCAGCGCAGCACGAGCAGCATCTCGATCGACGTCGAGAAGCCGGACAGGAATGCCGCCGACGGCGTAGATCAGGATGCTGAAGGTCAGCACGCGCCGGCGGCCGAGGCGGTCGGTGAGGTAGCCGCCGAGCAGGCCGAAGATGCCGCCGGCAAAGGCCGGGATGTAGAACAGCCGGCCGACCCACATCTGGAACTCCGGCGAGCCCGGCGCGGCGCCCGTCAGCTCCAGCAGCGCCGGCCGGACGATGAGCGGCAGCATCAGGATTTCGTAGATGTCGAACGCAAAGCCGATCGCGGCGATGGCGCAGATGAGCCACTGCACCGGCGTCAGCCGGGTGCCCGAGTCGTTGGGTGCGGTCATGGGTGGCTCATGATAGCAACAACTGGCATTCGAAGATGAACAGGAGATGAGGAGATGAGGAGAAGGAGGTAAGTGACTTTACGAGGTTCCGTTAATCTCCTGTGGAATGAAGAACCGCGAAGATCTGATGGAGAGCCTGGGGCGCTTCTCGGAGCCGGCCTGTACATCGTGATTTCGCTCGCCGACGGCGCGAAGCACGTCTACGCTATGACGCAGGACATCGAGGCATGTCGGGTCAGAACTGTCGCCTCTATGGCGCGATCGCCGACTCGAGCCGCAGTGATCGAGCCGCTTGGAGAGCGCCGTCGCCTACGCTCACGACGGCGGGAGGCGCGTACTCGTCATCGCTGGAGAGCTTGCGCGCGGTCGCTCGTGTGGGTCGGATGAGCTCGCCGAGCGCATGAGCTGCCTGGTGCCGACGCTAGATGTTCGCCTGTACCGCGCGCGTGGCGCGACGCTACGGCGAGGAGTTCTCGCGCTGTGAGGCAGCGTCGCTCTAAGCGCTGCAGCGGTCTCGACTTCGTTGGGTGCGATCGACGCGTGGCTTTCGGCCGCTGTGCGGCGCGCAACCTCGCAGTCCACTCGCACCATTGAAGGAGACCGACGATGCTGAATTCCATGATGATCTGTGAAAGAGAAGCTCGCGCTACACAAACGAGACTGGTTGATCTCCGCGGCTTCAGCGCTTTGCGCTACGCTCGCTTCACGTTTCTGGGTCCGATGCGCGACGCGGCGTCTGGCCGGTCACGGCCGACATGCTGATGACTCGGTTTGCGCCTCCTGACGCTCTCGCTGCCTTTCTGCTTGAAGAAGGGTCAGCCATAGAAGGCGCAAGCGTTATCGTTGGCTCGGCCTTCATCCTGCTCGTCGCGAGCGCCTACTCGCGTCGATTGACAAGGCTCGTAGAACAAGCTCGTCCACGCGAGCCACTGCAACATCGGCTTTTGGCGAATGTCGAAGCTGAAGTGCACTGGCTGCAGGGAGATAGAATCCGAATAAGACCTTCTGAAGAGTCTCGTGTTCTTGTGTTGATTGACAATGAAGTCGCCTGACTTCGTAGATTCGTAGCGTCGGTAGAGAAGCAGCAACGGTCATGACGAAGGGTCCTTGTTGAATATTGGATTGACCTCCGCCGGCGCCGGCGGCGATGTTGTGAGCGCAAAGACGCGAGTCAGCCGAGGACGGGAACACTTTCATTTGAGACGTGTCAGCCGACAAGAGACCGATGCTCGGTTTTGCATCTCTGACCTCGTCAAACGATCCAGCGAGGGACGTGGGCTTGGTAAATCGTCCACTTATCGTCGTGCTTCGGCGAGCCACGGTTCTTCGTAAAGCACCACACGCAGATGAAAGGCGAACACAACGGCGATAGCGTAGATCCCCAGTGACCGCGATCGAAATCCCAAAGCCCAACCGCACAGCACCAGGAGGACGGCGATATACATCGGGTTGCGCGAGAAACGGTAAGGGCCGGTTTCGACAAGATGCTGAGGAGGCGCCCACGGCGCGAGGGTCCCGCGGCCGGCCACATAGAACTCCAGAACGCACCAGAGTAAGAGGCCGAAACCAATCGCGAGCGGAATGAACGCCGACGCGTCGATAATCGCCTTTAGGCCGCCGGATGAGAGCTGGAAGAGCGGAGCGAGGAACGTGAATGTGCCGGGCAGGATTAGGAAAGCGAGAACAGCTCGCGCCAGCAAGCTCGTGGCCTCGACGTCCTCCTATATCTCCTGTGAAGAATTTATTCAGCGAAGTACCGTCGCAGCGTGTGTCTCGCTCGGCTTCGCGAAGTCCTTCGTCGTCAAGCGACACGACGATCATCAGCAGCGCCGAGATCAGCGTCATCGGCACGACCGGCAGCATGCCGAGCACGAACGTGCCGGCCGCGCCGCGCGTGACGATCGCCGATCGCCCATCGCCCACACCACGATGTCGGCGTCCCGGCGGCGGCGCCGGGATCGTGTTCTGGATGACGGCGACCGCAGCGACGGCGGCCGCCGTCCAGAGCGTGCGTCGCCAGCGCGCCCCAGCTCGTGCTGTTCTTCCAGAACAGCGCGGCGACGAGCAGCGGCGCGAGCGCCGCGTAGCCGGCAAACGCGTACTGCGTGGCGACGTCGAAAATCGACTGCGGAATGCGCAGCGCGATGAGGTACGCGACCGCCGTGACGAGGACGACGAAGATCCGGCCGGTCAGCACCTGCATCGCATGCCCGAATCGCTGCCGTGCCCTGATAGAACGCGAAGATGTCCTCGGTGAACATCGTCGACAGCGCGAGAATCTGCGAGTCGCTCGCCATGACCGCCGCCATCACCGCCGCGCCGAGCAGCGCGGCGAGCCAGAGCGGCGCGTATCCATCGACGAGCCTCAGGATCACGTCGTCTCCGGCGGCCTGCGCGCGCAGCCGCGCGCGATCGTCGGGCGTCAGCGACGGCGCTCGGCGCCGCGAGCTGCGCGCGCGCTTCGAGCTTCGCTGCGATGGCCGGAACGGCGGTCGCCTGGTTGGCGACGACGCCGAGAAACACCGACGGCAGCCAGATCAGCAGCATGCAGATCGGATAGAGCACGACGGTCTTCCTGAAATGCGTCACGTTGCGCGCCGTCAGGCAGAAGATGCAGATGTGCGGAAACGCGATCGACGAGAGCGGAATGAACGTGTAGCTGAAGAAATACAGCGGCGAGATGCGCTCGCGCGTCAGCAGCGGCGACGGTCGCCGGCGAGGCGAGCAGCGCCTCCATCGCTTCGCGGAATCCGCCCATGCCGGCGCCGATGACGAACACCGCGATCGTGCCGAACAGCAGGAACAGCGTCGTCTGCAGCGCGTTGACCCAGCGCCGTGCCGCGCATGCCGCCGAGGAACACGTAGCTCATCACGACCGACGACACGATGGCGCCGCCGAGCCAGTAGGGGATGAACCCGTTGGTGATCGCGCGCAGCACGGTGCCGCCGCCCATCACCGCGATGATGATGTACGGCACGAGCAGCACCGCCTGGACGACGAAGATGACCGTGCCGATGTGGCGGCATTCCCAGCGATCGCGGAACATCTGCACCGGCGTCATGAAGCCGTGGCGCTTGCCGAGCGCCCACAGCCGCGTGCCGATCGACGAACAGGCAGACGGGAATGACGAGCGCCGACGAAGACGCCATCAGCCCGTAGGTGACGATGCCGTTGGCGAACGCGTGGCCGGAGGCGCCGAGAATGGAGAACGCCGTCATGTTCGTGCCGAACAGCGACAGCAGAAACACGGTCGGCCCGAGCGAGCGGCCGGCGAGGAAATAATCTTCGGCGTCTGTTCGCTGCGCGACGTGCGGAACGCGAAGATGCCGATGTAGAGGACGACCGCGAGATAGGCGAAGACGACGAGCGCCGGAATCATTCTTCGAGATGCGACGGCCACGCGACCGCGACGAGCAGCCAGAGCACGCCGGACGACGCCAGCGGTGAAGGCGGCGTGATAGAAGAGGCCGATCGGAAGAAAGCCGAACACGAGCGGACGTGCCTCACGCCAGAACCAGAAGTCCTGGTGCAGCACGTAGAGCAGCACCACGGCGGCGACCGCGAGCCGCATCTCATGTGATGGAGTGGTTGAGAATATACTACGCACGCTATGAGTTCACGAGACGGAGAAGGCGCGAGCTGCGCTCGACGCGCACGTGCGCGAGATCGTCGACTGGCATTTCGATCCGGCGACCGGGTCGCCGTTCTGGCTGGACTACGCGAAGAAGCTCGGCTGGGATCCGCGAAAGGAGATCGGCGGCTTCGGCGACCTGTCGCGCTTTCCGTCGTTCGAGGACGAGTGGCTGCGCGGCGGACCGGTGCAGCGCTGGATTCCGAAGGGCTTTGCGGGCAAGCCGGTCTACGTGTTCGAGACCGGCGGCACGACCGGCATTCCGAAAACGCGCGTCGCGTTCGACGATTTCCGCACCGACTACGAGCTCTTCAGCGCGACGCTGCCCGACGAGTATTTTCCGAAGGGATCGAACTGGCTGATGCTCGGGCCTTCCGGGCCGCGGCGGCTGCGCCTCGCGGTCGAGCATCTCGCGCAGTTTCGCGGCGGCATCTGCTTCTGCGTCGATCTCGATCCGCGCTGGGTCATCAAGCTGATCAAGAAAGGCTGGATGGAGCATCTCGAGGCCTACAAAGGACACGTGATCGATCAGGCCGTGTCGATTCTGCAGGCCGGCCACGACATCCGCTGCATGTTCACGACGCCGAAGCTGCTCGAGTCGCTGGCGCTGCGGCTCGAGTCGATGGGCACGACGATTCGCCAGGCGGCATCACCGGCATTTTCTCCGGCGGCACCGAGTTCACGCCGCAGTGGAACCGCTTCGCGCACGAAGAGCTGCTCGATGGCGCCTACATGACGCCGACCTACGGCAACACGCTGATGGGGCTGGCGGCGAGCGCGCCGACCGGTCCCGAGAACAACTACAAGATCACGTATCACGCGCCGCAGCCGCGCGCGGTCATCGAGGTCGTCGACTTCGACGATCCGTCGAAGCTCGTCGAGTACGGCCAGACCGGCCGCGTGAAGCTGACGACGCTGACGAAGGAGTTTTTCGTGCCGGGATTTCTCGAGCGCGACGAAGGCGAGCGCGAGCCGCCGCACGAGAAATATCCGTGGGACGGCGTCAGCGGCGTCCGGCCGTTCCGCGGCTTTGCCGCGACGACGACGGTGGGCGTGTATTGAACTCGGCCAAGCCGGACTGAGCTGCCGAGCCTAGAACCGTATGGTAACTATCCCGGTCCTTCGCTGGGGCCAGCCGTACTCGAGCATGGACACCGACGAGGTCGTGCACTTCCTCACCGGCGAGCCGATCGCGAAGGTCGGCCGCGCGAACGCCGGTCTGATTCAGCGCGACATGCGCAAGGCCTCGGCCGCGCGCGACGCGCTGCGCAAGATTCCGATCGCCGAGCTGATCGCGCGGATGAAGGTGGCCGGCGATCTCTACATGAACGCCGAGCTGCCGCTCGGCGACGGCTCGCAGACGCCCGACGATTTCGTGAAGCAGCAGTCGGCGAGCACCGGGCTTGCCCGAGGCGCTGTGCCGCGCGAACATGAAGAAGAATCAGTTCGTGCTCAGCGAGATGGGCAACATCCTCAAGTCGCTGACGCGCGGGCTGGACCTGAACGTGCTGACGACCGGCTACGGCGAAGAGCACGGCGTGCCGATCAGCTATCAGGCGCAGAGCCCGGTGCTCGGGCCTCGTGCTGCCGTCGAACTCGCCCGGCGTGCACACGCTGTGGCTGCCGATCATCCCGATGCAGGTCGGGCTCGTGCTGAAGCCGGGCCCGCAGGAGCCGTGGACGCCGTATCGCGTCGCCGAAGCGTTTTTCCAGGCCGGCATTCCGCGCGAAGCGATCTCGATTTATCCCGGCGAAGCCGAAGTCGGCGCCGCGGTCGTCGCCGCGTGCGGCCGCAGCCTGATCTTCGGCGGAACGCCGACCGTCGAACGCTACAAGGGCAATCCGCGCGTGCAGGTGCACGGGCCCGGGTTCTCGAAGATCGTCTTCGGCGACGATTGCGTGGACGACTGGGAGCGCTACGTCGACATGATGGTCGACAGCGTGTTTCTGAACAGCGGCCGCGGCTGCATCAACTGCTCGGGCATCTGGGTCAGCCGCCACAGCCGCGAGATCGCCGACGCGCTGGCCAAGCGGCTGGCCGCGATTCAGGCGCTGCCGCCCGACGATCCGAACGCCAGCCTGGCGGCTTTCACGGTGCCCGGCATGGCCGATGCGATCTCGCAGTCGATCGACGCCGATCTGAAGGCGCCCGGCGTCACCGACTACACCGCGAAGTATCGCGACACGCCGCGCGTCGTCAAGAAGGGGCGCGCCGAATATCTGCTGCCGACCGTCGTGCATTGCGAATCGCCCGACGCCGCCATCGCGTCGAAGGAGTACATGTTTCCGTTCGTCACCGTCGTCGAATGTCCCGAAGCGAAGATGCTCGAGGCGATGGGGCCGACGCTCGTCTGCACGGCGATCACCGAGAAGCCCGAGCTGCGCCGCGCGCTGCTCGATGCGACGCACATCGATCGGCTGAATCTCGGCCCGGTGCCCACCATCCGGCTCAACTGGCTCCAGCCGCACGAAGGCAACATCGTCGATTTCCTGTATCGCCCGCGCGCGTTGCAGAGCGCCAGCATGTGAAGATCCTGTTTGTCACGGCCGGCGCGGCGGGGATGTACTGCGGCAGCTGCCTGCGCGACAACGCGCTGGCCGCCGAGCTGAAGTCGCGCGGCCACGACGTCGCTGCTCGTTCCGCTCTACACGCCCACGCTCACCGACGAGCCCAACGTCAGCGAGGAGCGCGTCTTCTTCGGCGGCATCAGCGTCTACCTGCAGCAGAACGCGCCGTTCTTCCGCTGGGCGCCGCGCGTTCTCGACAAGCTGCTCGACGCGCCGTGGCTGATCAAGGCGGCTTCGTCCGGATCGATCTCCACCGATCCGCGATCGCTCGGCGAGCTGACGATCTCGATGCTCAAGGGCGAGGACGGCTTTCAGCGGAAGGAGTTCGAGAAGCTGCTCGAGTGGCTGGCGAGCGAGCCGCCGCCCGACGTCATGCAGCTGCCGAACGCGCTGCTCGCGAGCCTCGCGCCGCCGCTCCGCCGCGCGCTGAAGCGCGCCGGTGCACTGCACGCTGCAGGGCGAAGATCTGTTTCTCGACGGCCTCACCAAGCCGCATCGCGCCGAGGCGCTCGAGCTGATTCGGGAGAACGCCGAGTCCGTCGATCGGTTCACGGCGGTGAGCGAGTACTACGCCGACTTCATGGCGAGCTATCTGTCGATTCCGCGCGAGAAGATCGACGTCGTGCCGCTCGGCATCAACCTCGACGGATTCGAGCGGCGCGCGAGACGCCGCCGGCGCGGCCGTTCACGGTCGGATATCTTGCGAGGATCGCGCCCGAGAAAGGGCTTGCTCGCGCTCTGCGACGCCTACGTGCGGTTCCGGCAGATGCCGGGCGTCGACGAGCGCGCGGCTGGAGGTGGCCGGCTATCTCGCGCCGGATCAGCAGAGCTATCTTGAAGGATGCCGAGCGCACGACTGACGAACGCCGGATTCGGCGGCGAGTTTCACTATCGCGGCGCGCTCGACCGCGAGCAGAAGATCGAATTCCTCCGAGGCCTCGACGTGTTCTCGGTGCCGACGGTGTACGTCGAACCGAAGGGGCTGTTTCTGCTCGAAGCGATGGCGTGCGGAGTGCCGGTCGTGCAGCCGCGCCACGGCGCGTTTCCCGAGATGCTGGCGAAGACGTCGGGCGGCATGCTCGTCGAGCCGGGCGACACGCAGAGCCTCGCCGAAGGGCTGTATCAGACTATGGAAGAATCCGGCGCTGCGCGCCGAGCTCGGGCGAGAACGGCTTCGACGGCGTGCGCGCAGCACTACAGCGTCGGCCGATCGGCCGATCGCATGCTCGAGGTGTACGAGAGGTCGATATGCTGACGCGTAAGCGGCGTCGGCAAGTCGTATCCGTCGCCGCAGGGCGACGTGGCGGTGCTGTCCGACGTGTCGCTGTCGTTTGCGCCCGGCGACGCGGCGGCAATCATGGGGCCGTCCGGCAGCGGGAAGAGCACGCTGCTCTACATTCTCGGCGCGCTCGAGCCGCCGACGACCGGGACGGTGACGCTCGACGGCACGAATCCGTTCAGCTTGCCGCCGAAGGACCTCGCGGCGTTCCGCAACAAGGAGATCGGCTTCGTGTTCCAGGACCACTGCCTGCTGCCGCAGTGCAGCGTCCTCGAGAACGTGCTCGTTCCGACGCTGGTCGGGCCGGCCGAGGCCGGCAGCGACGCGCACGCGCGTGCGCTGGTCGATCAGGTCGGGCTCGACGCACGCATCGACGCATCTGCCGGGCCAGCTGTCCGGCGGCGAGAAGCAGCGCGTGGCGCTGGCGCGCGCGCTCGTCCGCCGGCCGCGGCTGCTGCTGTGCGACGAGCCGACGGGCAATCTCGATCGCGCATCGGCCGAGCGGTCGCCTCGCTGCTGCTCGATCTGCAGCAGCAGCAGAAGGCGATCTCGATCGTCGTCACGCACAGCGCCGAGCTCGCCTCGCGGTTTCCCATCCGCTTCGAGCTGGTCGATCGCAAGCTGCAGCGCGTGGCGTAACTGCCGATGAACGCCAGCCACCCTCCTCCGCCGAAGCCTGCGCCACTACTGGCGCACGAATCTCGCCGTCGTCGCCGGCGTCGCCGTCGCGGTCGCGGTGCTGGCCGGCGCGCTGATGGTCGGCGTATCGGTGCGCGCGAGCCTGCGCGACCTGGTGCTGCAGCGGCTCGGCACGCCGATCACGTCGTCCTGTCGCCGGGATTCTTCCGCGAGCGGCTGGCGGGCGCGTTCGAGCGCGGCCGTGCCGCTGGTCGTGCTCGAAGGGTTCGTCACCGCTCAGGAGAGCGGGCGCCGCGCGTCGCGCGTGCAGGTGTACGCCGTCGACGATCGGTTCTGGCGCTTCACGGCCTCGAGCGTGTAAGGCGCCCGGAGGCAACGAGGCGCTGCTGAGCAAGGGCTTGCCGCGAGCTCGCCGGCGCCGGGCGTCGGTCGTCCTCCGTGTCGAGAGCGCGTCGGCGATTCCGACCGAGTCGCTGCACGGCCGGAAGGAAGATGTCGGCCGCAGCGTGCGCCTGACCGTGCGCCAGGTCTCGCCGCGCGACGACCTCGGCGAGTTTTCGCTCAGCCCGCGCCAGGGATCGATTCGCGCGATCTTCGTGCCGCTTGCGCAGAATGCAGACGCTGCTCGAGCAGCCCGATCGCGTGAACGCGATTCTGATCGCGCGGCTCGATGCCGCTGCGTGCCGAGCGAGGCTCCGCGAGTCGGCCGCTCGTCGAGGACCTCGGCTTCGCGTGCGGGCCCTCGACGCGCAGGGAGCCTCGCCTCGAAAGCCGCAGCACGATTCTGAGCGACGCGTCGCGCCGCCGCCGGCGATGCGAGCGGCCGAGCGCTCGGAGTCTGACCGTGATTCCGACGCTCACGTATCTCGCCAACTCGATCCGCGCCGGCGATCGCGCAGATCCCGTATTCGACGATCACCGCGATCGATCTCGCGGCGCTGGGCTGGGTGCGGCCCGGAAGTCGGCAGCCCGGAGCCCGGACCGCCATCGTCCTCAACGAGTGGGCCGCGCGCGATCTGCAGGCCGCCGTCGGCGATCGCGTTATCCGTCGACTACTACGTCTGGGAAACCGAAGGGCGGCTGCGCACGCGGACCGCCGATTTCGCGTCGCGCGCATCGTGCCGATGCGGGCCGCGGCCGATCGCGATCTCGTGCCCGAGTATCCGGGCATCACCGACTCGGATCGCGTGGCCGATTGGGATCCGCCGTTTCCGATCGATCTGAATCGCGTCCGCCCGGTCGACGAGGAATACTGGAACCGCTATCGGGCGACGCCGAAGGCGTTCATTCCGATCGAGCGCGGGCAGCAGTTGTGGAGCTCGCGCCACGGCGCGCTGACCGCGCTGCGCCTCGTTCCGCCGGCAGGGAACGCCGCTCGCGACGGCGCGCGACGCAATACGAGCACGCGCTGCGCGGCGAGCTCGACCCGCTCGCGATGGGATTTTCCGTCTACGACGTGCGCGCGCAGAGTCTCGCGGCGTCGAGCGGCGCGACCGACTTCGGCGAGTACTTCACGTACTTCAGCACCTTCCTCGTCGTGTCGGCGCTGCTGCTCGCCGGGTTGTTCTTCAAGCTCGGCGTCGAGCAGCGGCTGCAGGAAATCGGGCTGCTGCAGGCGCTCGGCCTCGATCCCGCGGCGATTCGCCGGCTGTTTGTCGGCGAGGCGCTGGTCCTTGCGGGTATCGGCGGCGTCTGTCGGCATGGCCGGCGCCGTCGCGTACAGCGCGCTCATCATGCTCGGCCTGCGCACGTGGTGGGTCGATGCCGTGGGCACGACCGCGCTGACGCTGCACGTCGATCCGCTGTCGCTCATCGCCGGCGCGCTCGCGGTCGTCGTCGATCGCGGTCGCGTCGATCTGGTGGTCGCTCCGCGCGCTCGCGACCGCTTCGACCCGCTCGCTGCTGTCGGCTGAAGGGGTCAGAGCCTCTTTCTGACGGAACAACGCAAAAAGGCGCTCGACCCCTTTTTCGGCTGTCGCCGCTGGCGTGCTCGCCGTCGCGCTGCTCGTCGGCAGCCGCGCTCGGCTCGTGCCGCGCGTCGCCGGATTTTTCGGCGCCGGCGCGCTGTCGCTCGTTGCGATGCTGTGCCTCGCGTCGGCGTGGCTGCGCGCGCGGCACGCTGGGGCGCGCTCCACGGACACGGACTGTGGGCGGTGTGGCGGCTGGGGTGGCGCAACACCGCGTACCGGCCGGCGCGAAGCGTGCTGTGCATCGCGCTCATCGCCTTCGCGACGTTCGTCATCGTCGCGGTCGAGGCATTCAAGCGCGACGAGTCGGCGACGCTGCTCGATCGCCATTCCGGCGGCGGGGGATATCCGCTGCTGGTCGAGACGCTGCTGCCGATCGTCCACGATCTCAACGACGCCGCCGGGCGCGATGCGATGAATCTGCCCGCCGGCGGCGCGCTGCAGGACGTCCGGTTCGATCGCTTTCGCGTGCGGCCGGGCGAAGACACGAGCTGCCTGAATCTCTATCAGCCGAAGAACCCGCGCATCCTCGCGGCGACGCAGGATTTCATCAACAGCGGCCGGTTCGCGTTTCAACAGCTCGCTGGCCGAGACGCCGGAGGAGCGCGCCAACCCGTGGCTGCTGCTCAACCGCGATTTCGCCGACGGCGCGTTCCGGTCATCACCGACGCCAACTCGATGACCTACGTGCTGCACATGAAGCTCGGCGACGACTTCGTGCTGCCGGGATCGTCCGAGCGGCCGGTCAGGCTCCGGCTGGTCGCGGCGCTGTCCGACAGCATTTTCCAGGGCGAGCTGCTGATGGCCGAGCAGCCGTTCGTGCGGCTGTTTCCCGAATGGGACGGCTATCGATTCTTTCTCGCCGACGCGCCTGCTCGGGCAGACACCGGACGGTGACCGAACTGCTGGAATCACGATTGGCGGATTTCGGCGTCGACGTGGCGTCCACGGCCGAACGGCTCGCCGGCTTTCACCGCGTTGAATATACTTATCTCTCAACCTTTCAAATGCTTGGCGGGTTGGGGCTGGTGCTGGGAACGCTCGGGCTCGGCGCGGTCCTTCTGCGGAACGTGCTCGAACGGCGCCGCGAGCTCGCGCTGCTGCGCGCGCTTGGCTACACGCAAGCGGATTTCCTGACGATGGTCGTGGCCGAGAACGTGCTGCTGCTGGTCGGCGGGTTGATCATCGGCACGTTCTGCGCGCTGCTGGCGATCGCGCCGGTGTTTCTCGATCGCGGCGGCCGGTTGCCGGTCGAACGTTGGCGTTGCTGCTTGCTCGGCGTGCTGGGAACGGGATTGCTGGCGTCGCTCGGCGCGACGGTGGCGGCGCTGCGATCGCCGTTGTTGTCGGCCTTGAGAAACGAGTAGCGTCCGGCTGAGACGGACTGTGAGGACGACTATGAACACATCACATCGTCTGATCGTCGGAACGCATCGTGCTCGCCGGGTTCACCGCCGGTGTCGCCGCGCAGAACGCCGGGCCGGACTGGCCGCAATGGCGCGGGCCGCGCCGCGACGGCACGCTCGACGGCGTTCACCGAGCCGAAGGCGTGGCCGGAGACGCTGACGCAGCGATGGAAGATCACGGTCGGCGAGGGCTACGCGACGCCGATTCTCGTCGGCAACCGCGTCTATCAGTTCTCGCGTCAGGGCGAGAACGAAATCATGCGCGCGATCGATGCCGCCACCGGCAAAGTCGATCTGGGAGAAGAGCTACGCGGCGCCGTTCGAGATGACATCAGGCACGAAGCGTCACGGTCCCGGTCCGAAATCGACGCCGACATTCGCCGACGGCCGGATGTTCACGCTCGGGATGAGCAGCATCGTCACGGCCTGGGATGCGGCGACCGGCAAAGAGCTGTGGCGAAAGCCGGCCGGGCCGGTGCAGCCCAAGTTTCACACCGCGATGTCGCCGCTGGTCGATCGCAGCATGATGATTCTGCACGTCGGCGGCGACAACCAGGGCGCGCTGACCGCGTTCGATCCCGCGACCGGCGCGGTCAAATGGAGCTGGAAGGGCGACGGTCCCGCCTACGGTTCGCCGATCATCGCCGACATCGGCGGCACGCGTCAGGTGATCGTGTTCTCGCAGAAGAACCTCGTCGGCGTGAACGCGGCCGAACGGCCAGCTGCTGTGGAGCATGCCGTTCGAAGCGCGTTCGACGACGAATTCCATCACGCCGCTCGTGTACGGCGGCAACACGCTCATCGTGTCGGGCCAGGGCAAGCCGCTGACGGCGTACATCGTCGCGAACAAGGGCGGCAAATGGGCGGCCGATCTCGCGTGGGAAAACCCGCAGATCCCGATGTCGTTCAGCAACGCGCGTGCTCGTCGGCGACGCGGTGTTCTCGATGTCGCCGCTCAACAGCGGGCAGTTCTTCTGGGCCGACGCGAAGACCGGCAAGACGCTGTGGCTGTCGGAGCCGCGCCAGGCGGGCAACGCCGCGATCACGCGCTCGGGCGATCTGTTGTTCGTGCTGAAAGACGACGGGGAGCTGATGGTGGGCAAGGCGAAGCCGGGCGCGGCATTCACGCCGATGAAGACCTACACCGTGGCGACGAGCGCGACATGGGCGCCGCCGGTGATTTCCGGCAATCGCATTTTCGTGAAGGACGTCGACACGCTGGCGCTGTGGACACTGAATTAGGGCCGACCTAAAGGTCGGCACTACGCACTCGGACCACTAGCGGTATAGTGTCAACTCATGGGTGACACGGGTCGCGACGGACGGCGGTCGACGAGACGGAGGTCGGCAGCTATTTCGTTGCCAACTATCCGCCGTTTTCCGTCTGGACGGCCGACGCGGTCGAGCGCGAGGCGCTGCCCGCGCTGAGCTCGCCGGCCGCGCCGGTGCCGCTCGGCCTGTACCTGCACGTGCCGTTCTGCCGGAAGCGCTGCCACTTCTGCTATTTCCGCGTCTACACCGACAAGAACGCGCAGGAAGTCGAAGAGTACCTCGACGTGATGGCGCGCGAGTGGGAGCTCTACAACACCTATCCCGCGATCAACGGCCGGCCGCTCAACTTCGTGTACTTCGGCGGCGGCACGCCGTCGTTCCTGTCGGTGCGGCAGCTGAGCGGCCTCGTGAAGCGGCTGACGGCCGTCACGCCGTGGACATCGGCCGAGGAAATCACGTTCGAGTGCGAGCCCGGCACGCTGACCGAACCCAAGCTCGCCGCGATTCGCGAGCTGGGCGTGACGCGGCTCAGCCTCGGCATCGAGAACTTCGACGATCACATTCTCGAGATCAACGGCCGCGCGCACCGCTCGGCCGAGGTCTTCCGCGCGTACCAGTTCGCGCAGTCGCTCGGGTTTCCGCAGATCAACATCGATCTCATCGCGGGCATGCTCGGCGAGACCGAGGAGAACTGGCAGCGCTGCGTCGAGAAGACGATCGAGCTCGCGCCCGACAGCGTCACCATCTATCAGATGGAGCTGCCGTTCAACACGACGATCAGCAGCGACGTGCTGAAGGGCACCGGCCGCTTTCAGGAGCACGTCGCGAGCTGGTCGACCAAGCGCCGCTGGGTCGACGAGGCGTTCGAGGCGCTGCAGAACGCCGGCTACACGATCGGCAGCGCGTACACCGCGGTCAGGAATCCCGAGCGCACGAAGTTCATCTATCGCGATCGGCTGTGGCAGGGCGCCGATCTCGCCGGCCTCGGCGTGGCGTCGTTCGGCCACATCAACGGCGTGCACATGCAGAACCTCGACAAGTGGGAGACCTACAGCGCGAAGATCCGCGAGGGGGCGCTTCCGTTGAGCCGCGCGTACCGGCCCGATCAGGAAGAGCGGCTCATCCGCGAGCTCGTCCTGCAGTTGAAGCTCGGCCGCGTGCGCCCGCCGTATTTCGCCGAGAAGTACGGCGTCGACATCCTGCAGCGGTTCGAGGAGCCGCTGCGCTCGCTCGACGAGGGCGGTTTCCTCGCCGAGGCGACGAGCGACATCGTCTCGCTGACGCGCGCGGGCTTCTGCGCGTCGACTCGCTCCTTCCACGGTTCTTTCAGCCGAAACATGCGGGCATCCGGTACACGTAAGCGCGCCGCGCGCATCACGTCGAACGGCATGCTGTTTCCGCTCGACTTCGTCTACGCGCGGTCGGGTGTGGAGCTGCCGCAGGTGAAGGCGATCGATCCCGACGACATCCCGCTGCCGTACCGATCGCTGCTCGTGCACCGCACCGACATGACGCTGACGCTCGAGCGTCATTTCGGCGGCCGCGTGGCGCTGCGGCCGCTCGCGACGTTCCTGCACGGCCCGTGGTATTTCCGGCGCGTGCTGCTGGCGCAGGAATACACGGGACGGCCGGTCGAGATGGGCGCCATTCGCATCAGAGTCCCGGCGTTTCCCGCGCGCATTCAGAAGCAGATCCTGAAGAACGACGTGCCGCTCGGCCGGCTGCTGCGCGACGGCGGCGTCGAGTACGAAAGCCGGCCGACGGTGTTTTGTCGGTGACGCCGAATCCGGAGATGATGGGCGTGTTCTGGATGCGCGAGCCGAAGACGCTGTACGGCCGGCGCACCGAGATGATCGCACAACGGGCGTCAAGATCGGCGACATCGTCGAAGTGCTGCCGCTCGTGTAACGCGACTAAAATGCCATCTGAATATCGCCTGAAGCGGCGCGTGCAGTTCTACGAGACCGACATGGCGGGCATCGTCCATTTCAGCTGGTTCTTCCGCTATCTCGAAGAAGCCGAGCACGCGATGTGGCGCGAGGCCGGCGCTCAGCATCGCCGACGGATCGGGCATCGGATGGCCGCGCGTCGAAGCGTCGTTCGAATATCACCGGCCGTTGAAGTTCGAAGACGAGTTCGAGGTGCACCTGCGCATCGTCGGCAAGGACGCGCGCACGATCCGGTATGAAGGCGTCGTCTCGAAAGGCGAACGCGCAATCGCGACCGGGAAGATTGCCGTCAAGTGCGTCAGCAAGAAGCCCGGCGAGCCGATGAAGTCGATCGACATTCCGCCGGAGATCGACGCGCTGTTTCAGGTGGCGCCGGGCGCCTGACATGTCGAACGCGCAGCTCGCGCTTCAGTTTCTTCCTTCAGCTCGCCGTCATCCTGATCGTCTGCAGGGCGGTCGGCAGCCTGATGCCGCGCATCGGCCAGCCCAGAGTCATCGGCGAGATGATCGCCGGCATCCTGCTCGGGCCCGTCGCTGCTCGGTCTGGTCGCGCCGTCTGCGCAGGCGGCGCTGTTTCCCGCCGGAGTCGCTGCGGCGTGCTGTCGGCCGTCAGCCAGATCGGTCTCGTGCTCTACATGTTCGTCGTCGGAATGCACCTGCACACGAGCTTCATCAAGCAGGCGTACCGCGGCGCGATGCTGATCTCGCTGGCCGGCGTCGTCGCGCCGTTCCTGCTCGGCGCCGCGCTGGCGTCGTTTCTGTACGCCGACGGCCGTTTCTTCACACCACAGCGTGTCGAGCTGGCAGAGCATGATGTATCTCGGCGCCGCGATGTCGGTGACGGCGTTCCCGGTGCTGGCGCGCATCATCCAGGAACGCGGCATCGGCGGCACGGCGCTCGGCACGCTGGCGCTGGCGGCCGGCTCGGTCGACGACATGATCGCGTGGTCCCTGCTCGGCGTCGTGCTGGCCAGCGTCGATCGCAGCTTCGACCTCGTGCGGTTCGTGGCCTCGCACGCCGTGTTCGTCGCATTCGTCGTCGGCGCGCTGCATGCCGCGCGGCCGGCTGACCGAGACGCTCAGCCGTCGCATCGAGCCGGTCGCGTCAAATGTGCTGGTGCCGGTGTTCTTTGCGTACTCCGGGCTTGTCGACACAGCTCACGCTGCTGTGGTCGGCCGAGCTGCTGTGGCTGTCGCTCGTCGTGATTCTGGTCGCATCGGTTGGAAAGGCCGTCGGCTGCTGGGGCGCGGCGCGGCTCGCCGGCCGGCCGAACCGCGAAGCGCTGGCGATCGGCGCGCTGATGAACGCGCGCGGGCTGATGGAGCTGATCATTCTCAACATCGGTCTGCAGCGCGGCCTGATCACGCCGACGCTGTTCACCGTGATGGTGACGATGACGCTGGTGACGACGATGGCCGCGGGGCCGCTGTTCGAGTGGGCGTGGCGAGGATCGGCGGAGGTGCCCGATGGCGCAGGCGTCCCAGTCCGCTGAGCGGCTCTCCGCGCTCATCAGACGGATCTACGGCCGCAATCCGTTTTACACGCGCAAGCTCGACGCCGCCGGGCTCGATCCCGCGTCGCTGAGTTTCCCGCGCGATCTCTCCAAGCTGCCGCTGACGACCAAGCGCGAGCTGATCGCCGATCAGCAGGCGTCGCCGCCGTGGGGCACGAATCTCAGCGAGCCGCTCGAGCAGGTACACGCGCTACAACCAGACGTCGTCGACGACGGGAAGCCCGCTGCGCTGGCTCGACACCAACGAGAGCTGGCAGTGGATGCTCGAGTGCTGGAAGGCTGTGTACGCGGGCGCGAAAGTCGACTCGCGCGATCGGATTTTCTTTCCGTTCTCGTTCGGGCCATTTCTCGGATTCTGGACGGCGTTCGAGGCGGGCTGCCAGATGGGCGCGCACTGCATTCCGGCCGGCGGCATGTCGAGCCAGGCGCGCTTGTCGATGATCGAGACGCTGCAGCCGACGGTCATCTGCTGCACGCCGACATACGCGCTTCGACTGCTCGAGGTCGCCGGCGAGATGCGGCGGGCGCGCCGACCTGTCCGCGAGCTCGGTGCGCGTGCTGATCGTCGCCGGAGAGGCGGGCGGCAGCATCCCGTCGACGCGGCAGCGGATCGAGCAGGGCTGGGGCGCGCGCGTCATCGATCATCACGGCCTGACCGAGGTCGGGCCGATCAGCTTCGAGTGCTGGGAGGCGCCCGGCGCGCTGCATCTGAACGAAGCGGAATACATCTGCGAGGTTCTCGAGCCGGGCTCGGATCGCGCGGTCGCCGACGGCGAGCGCGGCGAGCTCGTCGTGACGAACCTCGGACGGTCGGCCAGCCCGCTGATTCGCTATCGCACAGGCGACATCGTCGCTGCGCCGCTCGGGGACGTGCGCGTGCGGGCGCAGTGATGCGCGGCTCGAAGGCGGCATTCTCGCGCGGCTCGACGACATGGTGAGCGTGCGCGGCGTCAACGTGTATCCGTCGGCCGTCGAAGCGGTCGTGCGGCGATTCGGCGAAGTCGCCGAGTATCGCGCCACCGTCGCATCGCACGGATCGCTGCGAGAGCTGTCGGTGGAGATCGAGCTCGATGAGCGGCGTCGATGCGCGGATCGGACGTCGCCGCGCATGTCGCGGCCGCCCTGCGCGAATCGCTCGGCCTGACGGTGCCGGTGCATGTCGTCGATGCCGAATACGCTGCCTCGCTTCGAAATGAAGGCTCGGCGGTTCGTCATTCCGACTAGGGATTAGGGATTCGGGATTGGGGATTAGCTCGATCACGCCCGACACGCTGATGAAGCAGATCGCCGCGGGCACCGCGCCGGTCGTTGTCGATGTGCGTTCGAAGAAGGAGTTCGACGAGGGACACGTGCCCGGGCGCGTCCATCTGCCGTTCTGGCAGGTCGGCCGCGCAGTGGCAGACAGCTCGCGTCGACGCGCGAGTAGCCCGTCGTCGTGTACTGCGGCCACGGCCCGCGCGCGTATCATCGCGGGCGCGGCGTTGAGACGGCGCGGATTCACGAATGTCGCCTATCTCGCCGGCCATATGAAAAAATGGAAAGCAGATGAAGCTGCCACTCACGATCGCGTGTCTGATCTCTTGCTGTCGCGGCCGGTCTTCGCGCAGCAGCCTGACGTGCGGATGGTCGCCGTCGAAGGTGAAGGCGCGAAGTACTGGCCCGTCTGGCGCGGACCGTCAGGGCAGGGACTCGTGACCGGCACCTACCCCGACACGTGGTCGGCGACGGAGAACGTCGTCTGGAAGAAACCGGTGCCGGGCCGCGGCAACTCGTCGCCGATCGTCTGGGGCGACAGAATTTTTCTGACGACGGCGCACGAGGGCGGACGCCGCGTGTCGCTGGTCGCGTTCCGGCGATCCGACGGCACGCAGTTGTGGGAGACGTTCGCGCCGGACGGCCGAACGGGGCGCGCGCACTACAAGAACGGTCATGCGTCGGCGACGCCATCGACCGATGGCACGCTCGTCTACGCCTCGTTCGGCAGCCGCGGGCTTGCGGCGTTCGATTTCAACGGCAAGCTCGTGTGGCACAAGGATCTTGGCGACGTCGACAACTATCACGGCGCGGCCGGCTCGCCGCTGCTCTACAAGAATCGCGTCATCCTGTATCAGGATTTTGACGGCGGCTCGTTCGTCGCCGCGTTCGATTCGCGCACCGGCAAGGAGATGTGGCGCACGCCGCGCCGCGCGTCGGTCGGATGGGGCACGCCCGTGGCGGTTCGCGTCGGCACGCGCGACGAAATCATCGTCAGCAGCCAGGCCGCGGTCACCGCATACGATCCCGATACCGGCAAAGAGCTGTGGGTCTGCGACGGCAACTCGTTCGAAGTGATCCCGACGCCGGTCGTCGGCCACGGTCTCGTGTTCGCGTCATCGGGACGCGTCGGGCCAACGCTGGCGATTCGACCCGGCGGCCGCGGCAACGTCACGCGCACGCACCTCGCGTGGACGAGCCCGAAGGGATCGCCGTTCGTTCCGTCGCCCATCGTCTACGGCGATCAGCTGTACACGGTGAACGACATGGCGAGCATCGTCACATCGTTCGAGGCCGCGACCGGAAAAGTGCTGTGGCAGGGACGGCTCGGCGTCGCGCAGCGCGAAGGGTTTTCGGCGTCGCCCGTCGCGGTCGACGGCAAAGTATTTTTCACAAACGATCAGGGTGAGACGTTCGTGCTGCGCGCCGGCCCCACGTTCGAGCTGCTGCGCACGAACAGAATCGGCGAATCCACGCTCGCGTCGCCCGCACTCGTCGACGGCCGCTGGTACATCAGGACCGATCGCAGCTTATTCGCCATCGGCCGATAAGAAGGGCATGTTTAAAAGCCTTCGCGTCCCGGAGGGGTTCTTCCGCCTGCTCATGTGGGTGGTGTCCTTCGTGTTTGCCGGCTTCCTGATCGGACTCGGCGGCCGCATCATCGCCGATCTGCCGCGGCTGGAGACTCCGGTCCTGCTCGACCAGTATGCCGACCAGGCGGCGATGACCTCGGCGCGAGCCGACATCCGCCAGCTCGAAGCGCGAGAGCGGGATCTGAGCGATCAACGCGAACAGGCGGGCCTCACGTTCACGGCCGTTTCCAACGCCTATCAATCGGCGCGCGCGAGCTACACGAACTGGATTCAGACGCGCACGGCCACGACCGACCCGAGCCAGGATCCGGAGGTGCTGACGCGCACGCGCGAGCTCGACAAGTTGAAAGCGAGCGAGCGCGAGGCGCAAGCCACGGTCGAGCGCCTCGACAAGGAGCTGCTCGACACACGACAAGCCGCGGCGGCGCGCCACGCGGCGGTCGCGCAACTGCTCGAAGGCGCTGAGAGCGCGTACGAGTCGGCGTTGTTCCGTCAGGAGCTTCGCGTGTTCGGCGGGCGGCTCGCGCTGACGCTTCCGCTGCTGATCGTGGCCGGCTGGATGGTGGCGAAGAAGCGCAAGAGCGACTACTGGCTCTTGATGCGCGGCTTCGTGCTCTTCGCCGTGTTCACGTTTTTCGTCGAGCTCGTTCCGTATTTGCCGAGCTACGGCGGCTACGTGCGGTACGCGGTGGGCATCGTGCTGACCGCGATTGCGGCGCACTACATCATCAAAGCGATGCGTCAGTACATGGCGAAGCGGCAGGAAGTGGAGCGGCAGACCGAGACGGAACGCCGCCGGTCGCTGCCGCCCGAGCATGCGCTGAAGAAGCTGGCCGCGAACGTGTGTCCCGGCTGCGAGCGCGCGCTGATGACGACAGGCGACGTGAAGCCGGACTTCTGCGTGCACTGCGGTCTGAAGCTGTTCGACTTGTGCGGCACGTGCGAGACACGCCGCAACGTGTTCTTCCATTACTGCCCGAAGTGCGGGGCGGCTGCGGCGGCTCTCGCGAGCTGATCGGACCCGGCGTTATTTTCCGATCGCGATCACTGCATCATCCGTGCGGATGAAGATGCGTCCGCCTGAGATTGCCGGCGAAGCGAGTTGTCGCGCGTTCAGACGGTTGCGCGCGAGAACGCGTGGCATCGGTCCAGCGGCCAGCACGATCGTCTGGCCATCCTCACTCAATAGATAAATTTTTCCGTCCGCCGCGACAGGCGAGGCCGTAAACACGCCGCCCGTGCGCTCCTGCCAGACGCGATTGCCAGACTTCGCGTCGATCGCGCTGAGCACGCCGACATCGCCAGCCATATAGAGCAGCCCGTTGTAGTGCACGAGCGACGACACGTACGGCGCGCCGGTGTCCACGCGCCAGGTCACGTGGCTCTTGCTGACGTCGCCTTTGCCTCCCGGTCGAATCGCCATGTAGGGTCCACTGCGATATCCGCGGCTCGTGTAGATCGTGCCGTCGTGAAAAACGGCCATCGGAATAGGGAAGCGATTCGTCTCCTGGATATGCCACAGAAGCTCGCCCGTGGTCGCGTTATGTCCACTGAGACCTTCGCTGGAATTCACGATCAGCTCGTGCGTGCCACCGGACGGCACGACCAGCGGCGTGCTGTATGAGTTGAAGGTGCCGCCGCGATCGACGCGCCACTTTGTTTTGCCAGACGCCGAGTCGAGATTCAGCAGATACGAGTCGGTATCGTGATAGCAAATCAGGATGAGCGAGTCGTTGAAGATCGTGGGGGAGCTGCTGTGGCCCCAGTTGATGTCGAACGCCGCATATTCGCGGCCGAGATGCCGCGACCACACGAGCTTGCCCGTCATGTCGAGCGACACGATCTGACCTGTGCCGAACCACGCGTACACGCGGCGCCCGTCGGTGACCGGGCTCGATGATGCGAGGTTGTGCTTGTCGTGCACTTCGGCCAGCTGTCCTTCGGCCGGCAGCTCGTATTCCCACAACTTGCGGCCATCGACGCGATTCAGCGCGGTGACGAGGAACGAGACCTTTCCCGCGATCGGCGCGGTGCCCCCACCGAGCGCGCGCTCTCCAGCTTCAGATGGGTTTCCGCCCTGCACGAGCGTCGGATGATTACCCGCGCGCCGCGCGCTTCTCCCGATTTGTGAGGTCACGAACACCTGATCGCCCCACACGATCGGCGACGAAATTCCGAGACCGCGCACCGGCGCTTTCCACGCGACGTTCTCGGTATCGCTCCATCGCTCGGGCAGTGCTGTTTCCGTCGACACACCGGTCGACGCGGGACCTCGCCAATGCGGCCAGTTCTCGGCGTAGGCGCGGGTGCTCATCAACAGCAGGAATACCAACAGAATGCGGCTGCGCATATTCGTCATCCTGCCGACATTATCGATCATCAGTGGGTCAAAAACGTCGGACGTGCCTCGAAAAACCGCGCCATGCCGCTGGCATGGCGGTTGCGGTGTCCTTCATTCTGAAGTGCTCCTCAATCCTTCTCATGTGCGCTCTCGCCGTCCCCGCGAGTGCCGCAACTCGTGAAGATGTCGCTCACGCATGCGAGGCAGTCCACGACGCTGACGCGATTTTCATCGGACACCTCAGCCCTGTACCTATCAGCGTGTCGTTCGAGAACCGTATCGAACCGGCGCGTCAGAAGTGGCTGAAGGCCCAGAAAGAGGCGGAAGCATCGCTCGATCGCGACGTTCAGATTAGAGCGATCGACGCCCAGTTGCCGAGTCTCGATCGGGTCCGCATACAGTTTCCGCCGCCCATACGTCTTGGACACCACGACGGACTCCCAGGGAGTTTTCATGGTCACGGAAGTTCCGTCGGGTCCGGTGACCATTAAGCCAACCCTTCACGAACGCTTCACGATCGTTGATGGATCATTAAGCGGCACAGTCGAAGAGGGTGGCTGTGTGCCGTTCACGTTACGCGTAGCGTCCAAAGGCAAGTAAACTCGCAACCTTAATCGGCAGTATTCTTAAGTATGCGAATCGTTTACGGCATCGCTGCCGCTTTCGCCGCTATTCCCCTCGCCATCGCCATTTCCGCCCAGGCGCCCACGGCCGACCGCTATTGGCCGCAGTGGCGCGGGCCGCTCGCCAACGGCATCTCCAGGACGGCAAACCCGCCCATCGAGTGGGGTGAAGGCAAGAACGTTCGGTGGAAGGTCGAGATTCCCGGGCGGGGCTCCGCGTCTCCGGTCATTTGGGGAGATCGCGTCTTTGTGCTCACCGCGATTCCCGCCGGCACGAGCGTGGGCGAATCGCACGCACCGCGCGGCGGCGTCAATCCGCGAGGCGTGCATCGCTACGTCGTAATGGCCCTCGATCGCCGCGACGGCAAGATCATCTGGCAGCACACCGCGCGCGAAGAAGCGCCGCACGAAGCTTCGCATCAGGACAATGGCACGTGGGCATCGGCGTCTGCGATGACCGACGGCCAGCATGTGATCGCGTCGTTCGAATCGCGCGGCATTTATGCGTACGACATGAACGGCAAGCTCGTCTGGCAGAAGGATCTCGGCGACAAGTCGATGCGCAACGAGTTCGGTGAAGGCAGCACGCCGGTGCTCTATCGCAACCGTCTCGTCGTCGTGTGGGATCACACAAAGGGCTCGTACATCACCGGCGCTCGACAAGAACACGGGCAACGAGCTGTGGCGCGTCACGCGCGACGAGATCGACACGTGGGCCACTCCGTACGTCGTCGAGCACGGCGGCCGCGCGCAGGTAATCGTGCCCGGCATGAACAAGCTGCACAGCTACGATCTCGAGACCGGCGCCGTGGTGTGGCACAGCCCGGGGCTGACGATGAACCCGATTCCGTCGCCGGTGGGCGAGGACGGCATCGTCATCGCGACGAGCGGATTCCGCGGCAACAATCTCAAAGCCATCCGCATCGCCGACGCGAAAGGGCGACCTCACGGGATCGAAAGCGATCGTCTGGTCGCTCGATCGCGATACGCCCTACGTGCCGTCGCCGGTTCTCTACGACGGCTTTCTGTATCTGCTGAAGAGCAACTCGCCGATTCTGTCGGTGTTCGACGCGAAAACCGGCAAGCCGCACTATCAGCTTCAGCGGCTCGACGGGCTGTCGGAAGTATTTTCGTCGCCGGTCGGTGCCGCAGGCCGCGTGTACATCACCGGCCGCGACGGCAACACGCTCGTGCTTCGCAACACCGGCACATTCGAGGTGCTCGCGAAGAATGTATTGGACGACGGGTTCGACGCATCGCCGGCGCTCGTCGACAGCGAAATGTACATGCGCGGGTATCGCTACCTCTACAGCCTCGGGGCCAAGTGAATCCAGACGTCATCGTCATAGGCGGGGGGCCCGCCGGAGCCACCACCTCCACGCTCATCGCTCAGCGGGGCTATCGTGTGCAGCTCTTCGAGCGCGATCGATTTCCACGCTTTCACATCGGCGAGTCGCTGATTCCCGAGACCTACTGGGTGCTGCAGCGGCTGAACATGCTGCCGAAGATGCAGGCCAGCCCCTTCGTCAAGAAGTACAGCGTGCAGTTCGTCAACTCCCGGGGCAGGGAGTCGGCGCCGTTTTATTTCTGGGACAACAAGCCGCACGAGTGCTCGCAGACCTGGCAAGTCGTGCGCAGCGAGTTCGACAAGATGATGCTCGACAACGCGCGCGAGCACGGCGTCGACGCGCAGGAAGGGCGTGCGCGTCCTCGAAGTGCTGTTCGACGGCGACCGCGCCGTCGGCGTGAAGATTCGCGACGAGCAGAACAACGATCGCGAGGTCTTCGCGAAGGTCGTCGTCGACGCGAGCGGACAGACCGCGATGCTGCAGAACCGGTTCAAGCTGCGGCTCTGGGATCCCGTGCTCAACAAGGGCGCGATCTGGACCTACTGGGAAAATGCGTACCGCGACACCGGCCGCGACGAAGGCGCGACGCTCGTCATTCAGACCGGCGACAAGCAGGGCTGGTTCTGGTACATCCCGCAGCACGACAACATCGTCAGCGTCGGCGTGGTCGGGCCGTTCGAGCACCTGTTCAACAAGAATCGCGAGAGCCACGAAAAGACCTACGAGGACGAAGTTGAGAACGCGCCCGGTGTAAAGCAGCGGCTCACGAACGCGAAGCGAGTGACCGGCTACTTCGTGACGAAGGACTACTCGTACCGCGCGAAGCAGGTGGCCGGCAACGGCTGGGTGCTCGTGGGGGATGCGTTCGGATTCCTCGATCCTCTGTACTCATCGGGCGTACTGCTGGCGTTGAAGTCGGGGCAGCTCGCGGCCGATGCAATCGTCGAGGGACTGGCGAAAGGGGATACCTCCGCGGATCAGCTCGGTGCGTGGGGCGACGACTTCAACCGCGGCGTCGATCGCATGCGACGCCTCGTGTGCGAGTACTACGCCGGCTTCAGCTTCGGCGAGTTCGTGAAGAATTATCCCGAGCTGCGCGGCACCGTCACCGACCTGCTGATCGGCGATCTCTTCGACGATCGCGTCGACAAAGTCTGGGGGCCGATGGAGTCGCTGTACACGCCTGGGAAGTCGCGTATTCAGGAATGGACGGAAGGTGTCACCTCGGACGTCGCCGCGCACAAAGCAAACGAACTGATACTGCCTGAAGGGCGCACGACGATAACGAAAAACGAAGAACGAAAAAGGAATAGACATGCGGACTCTCGTCGCTGCGACGGCGCTGGCGCTCACTGCTCGTTACCCCGGTTCATGCGCCGAGAATTGGCCGCAATGGCGCGGTCCCTCGGGCAACGGGATTAGTCCTGAGACCAACCTCCCGGTCCAGTGGACGACGACGGAGAACATCGCGTGGAAGTTGCCGATGCCGTCGTTGTCGGGTTCCACGCCGATTGTCTGGGGCGATCGCATCTTCCTCAACGTGGCCGAGAATGGCGGCCTGTTTCTCTGGGCAGTGGATCGCACGAAGGGAGAGCCGCTCTGGAAGCGCCATCTCAGCGATGGCGATCGCATGCAGCGCAAACAGAACATGTCGACGCCGTCGCCCGTCACCGACGGCACGGCCGTCTGGGTTCTGACGGGCACCGGCATCCTGAAAGCGTTCGACTTGAACGGCAAAGAGCTGTGGATGCGCGACATCCAGAAGGAGTACGGCCGCTTCGGAATCCTGTGGGGATACGGATCGTCGCCGCTGATGTTCGGAGATTCGCTCTTCGTGCAGGTGCTGCACGGCATGAGGACGGACGAGCCGTCGTACATTCTGCGCATCAGCAAGGCGAACGGGCGCACGATCTGGCGCCAGGAGCGGCCGACGATTGCCCAGCTCGAATCGCCGGACTCGTACACCACACCGACGATTGTGCGGCACGGCGCCAACCTCGAGCTCGTGGTCACCGGCGGCGATGCCGTAACGGGCCATGACGTCAACACCGGCAAGGAGCTGTGGCGTGCGGACGTGCTGAACCCGACCAACGATGGTCATTTCCGCCTCGTGGCGTCGCCGGTGGTGCACGGCGAAATCATCATCGCCCCGTCGCGCGAGCGTCCCATGGTGGTGATGCGTCCCGGTGGGCGCGGCGACGTCGCCGGCTCTCACATCACGTGGCAGTTTCAGAACGGGCCCGATGTGCCGACGCCGGTCACCGACGGGACGTACGTCTACGTCGTCAACGATCGCGGCATCATGTGGTGCCTCGACGCGAAGACCGGGAAAGAGATCTACGGCAAGCAGCGCCTGCGCCCGAGCACCTACAGCGGATCGTTCACGATGGCCGACGGCAAGCTCTACATTACGAACGAAGATGGGCTGACGACCGTCTTGCGCACCGGACCGAAGTTCGAGATTCTCGCCGAGAACGACTTCGACGATTACTCGCTCAGCTCGCCGGCCGTGTCAGACGGGCAGATTTTCATTCGCACCACCGGCGCGCTCTGGGCGATTGGAAAGCGAACCACGAAGAAATAACCACGAAGACACGAAGACACGAAGACACGAAGACACGAAGACACGAAGCATATGCGCATACACGTAGCCGTCACATGCATGGTGCTCACCACTCTCGCCGTCGTGCGTGCCGAGAACTGGCCGCAATGGCGAGGGCCCACTCTCAACGGCATCAGCACCGAGACCAATCTGCCCGTTCAGTGGACGACCACCGAGAACATCGCGTGGAAGCTGCCGATGCCGTCGTTGACCGGTTCAACGCCCATCATCTGGGGCGACCGCATCTTCCTGAACGTGGCGGAGAACGGCAGCCTGTTTCTCTGGGCAGTGGATCGCGCGAAAGGCGAGCCGATCTGGAAGCGCCATCTCAGCGATGGCGATAACCGGCAACGGAAACAGAACATGTCGACGCCGTCGCCGGTGACCGACGGTACCAACGTGTGGGTGATGACCGGCACCGGCATCCTAAAGGCGTTCGACTTCAGCGGCAAAGAGCTCTGGATGCGCGACATCCAGAAAGAGTACGGGCGCTTCGGCCTGAATTGGGGGTACGGATCGTCCCCGCTGCTCCACGACGATTCACTCTTCGTGCAGGTGCTGCACGGCATGAAGACCGACGATCCCTCGTACATTCTCCGCATCGGCAAGGCGAACGGGCGCACGATCTGGCGTCAGGAACGGCCGACCATCGCGCAGCGCGAGTCGCCGGATTCGTACACGACGCCCGCGATCGTGCGGCACGGCAACGACCTCGAGCTGGTCATCACCGGCGGCGATGCGGTGACGGGTCATGACGTCAACACAGGCAAAGAGCTGTGGCGCGCGGATGTGCTGAATCCTACGAACGATCTCGCGTACCGTATCGTCGCGTCGCCGGTCGTGCACGGAGAGCTCATCATTGCGCCAACCCGCGAGCGGCCGATGGTCGTGATGAAACCGGGCGGCCGCGGCGACGTTGCGAAGTCTCACGTCGTGTGGGAGTTCCAGAACGGGCCGGATGTGCCGACGCCGGTGACCGACGGCACGTATGTCTACGTCGTCAACGATCGCGGCATCATGTGGTGCCTCGACGCGAAGACGGGCAAGGAAATTTACGGCAAGCAGCGCCTGCGCCCGAGCACGTACAGCGGCTCGTTCACGATGGCCGACGGGAAGCTCTACATCACGAATGAGGACGGGCTGACCACCGTCCTGCGCACGGGGCCGAAGTTCGAGATTCTCGCCGAGAACGACTTCGCCGACTACTCGCTCAGCTCGCCGGCGGTCTCGGAAGGGCAGATCTTCATTCGCACCACAGGTGCGCTGTGGGCAATCGGACAGCGCAAATAAGAATTGGAAGATTGGTAGATTGGCAGATTGGCAGATTAGAAAACCACGAAGGCACGAAGGAGACAATTGATGAGCGTCAGAGCACTCGCGTTATCGCGGCGATCGTGGCGCATCGTCGCTGGCAACGACGGGCGTGCGAGAGAGGTGGGGGCAGGTTAGCTGTGTGCCGAATCAAATCTGGAAAGCTGACGATCCGCAATTTACTCGCTGTCGGAGCCCGGGCGATTTTGGTGCCTACGAGGTGGGCTCTATCGCATGAGGGACCGATGGCATGGAATGGCGACCTCGTTCTGTACGCCATGGTTTCGTAGACGATCGGAGTCGGACGGTTCGCTACGGGTCGGATTCCTCGCAGCCGGCAGGCCGGCGAGGGCCCCACGCTTCGAGAGCATCTCATCGCAAAGGGCTTTGCGTGGGCTGCATCGAGTTATCGGTGCAACGGCTATGTGCCGGGTGTTGGGTCAGATCACGGCGGCGCTCGATCGGATATCTTCAGAAGAGGTGAATGAAGGCCGGCTGGATTTTCGAGGCGCTCTATGCTGATCCTGCTGGGCTGAAAGGATTTCTTGACGGCATGTCGGTATCAGCTACGGAGCCAATATGACTATCGCGCGTGCGTTCCGTGGTCGAATTACGGGGATGTAGGTCTAATGTTGGCACTGCACAAGGCGATCTGACGGACAGTCGCGCTCGCGAATCACACAGCCGGAACGGAATCCACGACGCGCAGGTTTGGCCGTGTACGAGGAGACGTCGCGTTCACGGCGTAGCGACGGCCCCCTGACCTTGCCGGACCGGCGATCTGCAACGCACCGATTTCACCGAGCGTCGTGAGGCGTGCGGTCGATGGCGCCGGACAATCGGCACTCTGGCAGCGAGAGCGTACCTGGACATGCGGTTTCAGCCGGTCCGAACAAACGCGTGCGTTCGACGCTCGTGCGGTGGTCGTGACGGAACCGGCCTGACGGCGATGATGTCCTGGAGATTGAGTAACGCGGGCTTGAAGTTTACTGATCGCTGCCCGGCGATCGAGCAAGTGAGTGGCGAAAGCCCGCTAGTCGCGTTTTATCGAGGTGACGGCCGCGATCATCGCGGCCGTTTGCTGAGCGACATTCACGAGTTCGATTTCTACGAGCTCGAGTTCAACCACGATTACATTCAGTGGCTGTTTCCACTTCCTGAGCCGAGCGGTGCGAACGAATCCGCGCCATTACTGTCGAAAGAAGATGTCGCGGCCTTCGCAGGCGACGACTCGCTTCGACAGGCGCTGTTGCAGTCCTTTGAGATGATGATGCGGTTCTACGGTCTCGACCTCGTCGTCCGCGGCGAGAATGTGGAGATTGTGAAGAGCGCTCACTTCGACGAGCGAAGAGGCCAGTGGTTGACGAGCGGCAATCATAACTTCCTGCGCATCAGCAGGATCCTGCGCTCGCTGTCACTTCTCGGGTGCTCGCGCTACGCGCTGGCGTTGCTGAAATGCCTCGAGGGCATCTACGCGGAAAACGCGCAGGCAATCGGCAACACGCCCATCGGATACTGGCGGCGCGCCATAATGGGCCATTCGCATGCCCCTCGCCACCGGAACTAGACTTGGCCCCTACGAGATTCTCTTGCCGCTGGGAGCGGGTGGTATGGGCGAGGTTTATAAGGCCCGTGACACCAGGCTCGACCGCCTGGTCGCCATCAAAATCCTTCCGTCAGCAGACCCTGAGTTGAGGCAGCGCTTCGAGCGCGAGGCCAAGGCTGTGGCGGCGCTCTCGCATCCGAACATCTGCCTGCTGCACGATGTCGGCCACCAGCACGGCATTGATTTCCTTGTCATCGAGTACCTGGAAGGTGAGACGCTCGCCGACCGTTTGAAGGAAGGGCCTCTTGCCCATCATGTGATGTGCGATCTCGCTGTTCAAATTGCAGATGCGCTCGACACGGCTCACGGAGCTCACGTCGTCCACCGGGACCTCAAACCCCACAACGTGATGATTACGAAGCGCGGTCAGGCCAAAGTGCTTGACTTCGGTCTTGCGAAGATCGGCGCGGCCGTGGGGCCGGGTGAATCGCCAGACAGCTCCGATGCCCCCACGAGATTCGACGCGACGCAGCTGACCAGCCCCGGGAAGCACTCTTGGAACTGTGGTGTACATGTCACCCGAGCAGGCGCGCGGCGAGCAGACGGATGTCCGTACCGACATCTTTTCGTTCGGCGCCCTGTTCTACGAGATGGCAACCGGCCGGTCGGCATTCCCCGGCCGGACGCCGGCCATCGTTTTCGACGAGATTCTGAACAAGGCGCCCGTGTCGTCCGCGGTCGTGAACCCGGAGGTGGCCCCGGAAGTGGATCGGATTATCGTGAAGGCGCTCGAGAAGAATCGCGACGCGCGCTATCAGACCGCCGCCGATCTGCGTCGCGATCTCGAGCGTGCCCGGGATTCGAGGCGGCAACCTCGCGAGAACGACAGGCCACAGGCGTCGCGGGATGTGACGCGGCGGTGGTCGATCCGCCTTGCGGCCCTGACGGCGGCTGTCTGTACTGCTTGTCGTCGTGCTGATCGCTAACCGCGAGCGCTTTCTGTCGAGCGCTGCCGTCGATCCGATCGACTCAATCGCCGTGCTGCCGTTCGTCAATGCCAGCGGTACTCCGGATGCGGACTATCTCAGCGACGGCATCTCGGGAACGCTGACGAATAACCTCGCACGCGTTGGAGGTCTGCGGGTGATCCCGCGGACGCTTTCTGCGCGCTACAGGAACGACGCGACAGACCCGGCTCGAGCGGGCCGGGAGCTGAACGCGCGGGCCGTTGTCACCGGCCGCGTGGTCCAGCGCGGCGACCGGCTCATCATTCAGGCCGAGCTGATCGATGTGGCAAGCGTCTCACAACTGTGGGGAGATCAATTCGAGCGTCCGCTCGCTGATGTCGTGAGTGTTCAGGCCGGAGATCTCCAGGGCTATTGCAGACAATCTACGACTGCGCCTCACGCCCGACGATCGACAGAACCTTACGGCTGGTGCCCCGCGCGATGCGATGGCCTATCAGCTGTATCTTCGCGGTCAGTACGCGACGAACAAGCGGACGCGTGAGAGCTATCAGCAGGCAACTCAGTACTTCAACCAGGCGTTGGCGCGCGACCCTTCTTATGCGCTTGCCTATGCCGGACTTGCAGACGCCTACATCTGGCAAGGGTACTGGGGCTACCTGAACTCGGCTGACGCGTATCAGAAGGCGGTCGTTGCGGCGAGACAGGCCACCACGCTCGACGACCGATCGGCTGACGGGCACGCAGCGCTCGCGTGGATCAGTCTGTATTATCAGTGGGATTGGGGGCAGAGCGAGCGCGAGTATCAGCGGGCGATCGCGCTCGACCCGACGAACGCGACGATTCGACGCATGTATGGCGAGTCGCTGGGCACCCGCGGCCGCTTCGACGAGGCGATCGCGGAGATCCGTCGCGCGGTCGCGCTCGATCCGCTGTCGGGGCCCAACGCGGTCGGACTCGGTTTCATGTTGAGCAACGCAGGTCACTTCGATGAGTCGATTGCGGTTTTGAAACGCGCCATTACGCTCGAGCCGGACCACACCCTCGCAAGGCTCGATCTTGCGCGCACGTACCGCCTCGCCGGGATGACCGACCTCGCGATTGCCGAAAGCCAGCGGATGCTCGAGTCCGGCGATCCCCTCGGTCCCGTGTTCCTCGCGGCGAGTTACGCGGTGGCCGGCCGCAAAGCGCAGGCGCGTCAGCTCCTCGAAACCATGATTGCAACGGCGCGATCAACTCAGAAAGGCAGCTTTGCGGTGGCGCTGGTTCTTGCGAGGCTCGGCGAGCGCGATCGAGCGTTCGAATGGCTCGAGCGCGCCTATCAGGAACACGACACGTTTCTCCCATGGCTCAGGGTTGATCCGGATTTTGTAACGTTGCGTCACGATCCTCGCTTCGAGGAACTGGTTCGCCGGATTGGAATTCCAGAACGATAACATTGCCGAAGTTCATTCCTATCTTCTTCATTGCGCGACGCTGTGCTGTTCGCCACAGCCGTCGTCTACACGCAGCAGCCAGAGGTCCGCATTCGCGCGGCGCGTGTGATCGACGGCACGGGGCAGGTGCGCTCTAATGCCACGGTCGTCGTCAGGGACGCGAGAATCGCGGCCATCGAACCCTCCAGCGCCAAACCTGTCGACATCGACCTCGGACAATCGACGCTGCTTCCAGGGTTAATCGACGTGCACGCGCACATCGGCTGGCACTTTGGGCCGGGTGGCCGCTACGAACCGCGCGCGCAAACGCCAGCCCAAGCGGTCCTCTACGCCGCCGAGAACGCGTACCTCACGCTGATGGCCGGATTCACGACCATTCAGAGCCCTGGACAGCCCGGCGACGTCGATCTGCGTGAGGCGATCGCGCGCGGCGTGTTCCCGGGCCCGCGCATCCTGACCTCGATCGGGCAGATCGCTCCGACCATCGGAACGCCGGCTGAGCTTCGGCAGACAGTGCGTGAACTGAAGAAGCTGGGTGCCGATGTCGTCAAAATCATCGATTCCGTGGGCCGGAAGGGCGGCGGCGAACAGTCGATGACGCGCGAGCAGTTCGAGGCGCTCTGCAGCGAGGCGAACGCGCAAGGGCTGCGGACGATGGTGCACGCGCAGACGAACGAGACGGTCAGGCTCGCCGTCGATGCCGGCTGCATGCAGATCGAGCATGGCACCGGCATCGATGAGTCGGCGCTGCGGTTGATGGCGGAGCGCGGCGTGTACTTCGACCCGCACGTCGGAGTCGTGATGCAGAACTACCTTCGCAACAGGCTCAGGTTTCTCGGCGTCGCGGATTACACCGAAGACAGCTTCACGGGGATGGAGCAGGCGATGAGGCTGAACGCGGCGATGATCAGGAAAGCGGTGGCCACGCCCGGACTGAAGCTGGTGATGGGCTCCGATGCCGTGGCCGGTGCGCACGGACGCAACGCCGACGAGCTCGTCGAGCGCGTCCGGCAGGGGCGGCAGACCACGATGGATGCGATCGTGTCGGCGACGTCGCTGGCGGCAGAATCGCTGAGGCTGGACAAGACTGTCGGGAGGCTTGCGCCAGGGTACCAAGCCGACATCATCGCGGTCGATGGCGATCCGGCGACCGATATCACGGCCCTCACGCGGGTGACGTTCGTGATGCGGGAGGGGAGGATCTATAAACGGTAACTACTGATCTAGAGATCTAGAGATCTACTGATCTAAAGAGATCTGATCACGAAGACACGAAGACGGCGATCAACGCGAAGACGCGACGAGCGCGACGCCGCGAAGAAAAACAAAAGGGGAATCGATCGTGCCATCTCGTTCATCGTGGTTATGACTCCACTGCTCTGCAGCGCGATTAGAAATCGGCGCGTGATCACGTTCTACTACGACGGCGGGCGGCGAACAGTCGAGCCGTACTGTCACGGCGCGAGTGAGGAGAGCCACGACCTGCTGCGTGGATACCAAACAGCAGGTTACAGCAGATCGGGCACGCCGGAGGGTTGGAAGATGTTCAGACTCGATGAGCTCACTGGCTTGGCAATGACCGACGACGTATTTACCAGCATCCGACCGGAGTATGACCCGCGCCGTGAAGACAAAATGGCGACTATTTATTGCCGTGTGTCATGACGCGAAGGCGCGACGAGCACGACGCCGCGAAGAAAAACAGAGAATGGGCGACGGCCTAAACACGATGACACGATGACACGATGAGCACGATGAGGCGATGAAATATTTTTTAACTACGAAGACCCGAAACGGACAAACCACGGGGCGACCATGTGAACGCGAAGACGCGAAGAGCTCGAGGCCGCGAGCCGCACAACGCGTACCGTCATCGTGTTGAATGTCGTCGTGTCGTCGCGTCGTCGCGTTTGAATGCCGTTCGTCCCTGCGGTTCAGCGTCGTTGCGGTGAGACAGAGAGTACATCGAGGAGGTGGTATGCGATACGGGCAGATCGGGATTCCCGAAGCGATGGTTGTGATTTATATCCTCGCAATGGCACTGCTGGTCATCTGGCCGGCAGCGAGGATTTGCCGCAGGATCGGCCTTCCCCGGTGGCTGGGGATTCTCGCGGTGCTCCCTTTGGCGAATGTGGTGCTGCTGTGGTATGTCGCGCTCGCGCAGTGGCCGAAGGCCGACCCGGGCCCGCAGAGCATCTGATCGCGAGTTCCGTCGTGGCGTCGCGATCGTCGTGTCATCGCGTGTGAATGTCTTCGTGTCTTCGAGTTCTTCGCGCTTCGTGGTCGAATTTCTTCGTGCCTTCGTGGTCACCACCAACCACCAACCACCAACCGACTTAGGCAGCCGGCCGGTAGTACAGCACCATGCCCGCACCAAGTGACGCCAGCACAAAGCCCACGTACAGCATCGGGTTCGGCGCGACCTTGGGCGGATGGATCACCATCGAGAGCAGCACGTTGACGATGGGGGCGCCGCCGAAGACGAGCGGCATGACATAGACGGGCAGGCCGCCGCTGCGAAAAGCCCAGATGATGCACCCGGCGCCGATGGCGCCGAGCGCGCCGGCGATCGTGGCCACCATCAACCCGGTCTGATGGAAGCCCGAGAGATTCCCTTGCGAGGCGAGCGTAGCGACTGGAATCAGCACGCCGATGAGAAAATACGCCACCCCGACGCACAGCAGCGCCTTCAGCGGATTGCCGAGCATCACCTGGCCGCGATGCAGCAGCACGCCATACGCGCCCCACGACAGCACGGCACCGACCACGAAGACCAGCCATCGCATGCGGAGATACCTCGCTATTTGTTCGCGATCGCGAACAGCTGATTGCGGTTGTTGAGGAAAATCGTTCCGTGCGCCGGCGTCACCGTCGCGTAGACGGAGCTGCCCATGTTCATTTCGGCCAGCACCTTCTTCTCCCGGCCGTGCGCCAGCACCGTGACGTCGCCGTCCTCATCGCCGATGTAGACCTTGCCGTCGGCCACGAACGGAGATCCCCACACCGCCGCGAACAGATCGTGCATCCAGATTTCCTTGCCGGTCGCGGCGTCGAGGCAGTAGAGGAAGCCGCTGAAATCCGTAATGTAGACGAGCCCGTCGGCGACGGCCGCGGTGGAGATCGAGCGCCGGATCTTGGTGAAGTGCCACACCCGGCCGCTCTGCGTGATATCGCCGCGCTTGGTCGCGTCGATCGCGTAGAAGTGGCCGACCCCTTCGCCGTGCTCGGGATCCTGGCCGTTCGCGAGGTAAACACGATCGCCGACAATCACCGGCGTCGAAATCAATTCATTGCGCGTCTTCGGCCACACAGCTTCTTTGGGATTCGTGTCGAACTCCCACAGCTTCTTGCCGGTCTGCGCCTCGTATCCGCGCGCCCAGCCGTCCCCCTGCGCCGACACGACCTGCACCACGCCGCCAATCGTGCCAACCGACGGCGGAGACCATTGCCCGTGCAGAATGCGATCTTCGACCGAGTTGTCTTCCCACGCGAGCTTGCCGCTGGTCTTGTTCACCGCGATGAGCGACGGCGCGCGTGGCGACGGCACGTTCACGTGGCTTTCGTCCTGGCCGTTCGACGTGCTGACGAAGATCAGATCGCCCCACAGGACCGGCGACGAGTTGGCGAGGTTGTGCGGATAGGTGCCCACCTCTTCCATCATGTCGAACGACCAGATGACGTCGGCGTCGGCCATGCCGGTGAGCTTCTCGTCGGTGACGGGACCGTCGTTTTCCTTGTCACGGAATCCTTCGATGTCGACGGCAAACAGGACCGCGCGATTGCTCACGTAGTACAGCGTCTTCCCGTCGATGAGCGGAGACGAGGCGACTCCCTGATACGGCCAGTCGTTGGCGCGTCCGGCCTCGAGCTTCGCGTGCGTGTGCTGCCACATGAACTCGCCGTCGGTCTCGCGAAACGCCATCAGCACGCCGCGATCGCCCGGCTGTTTCGGATCGCGCAGGTGCTCGTTGTTCGTGCCGACGAAAACCATGCCGCCGGCGACCACCGGGTTGCCGTAGCTTTGCGATCCGAGATCGGCGACCCATTTGATGTTCTTCTTCGTCTTCACATCCCAGTCGGCCGGCAGCCCCTTCGCGTTCGACACCATGTTGCGATCGGCCGTGCCGCCCCACATCGGCCAGTCGCCGGTGCCAGGGTCGGACGCCGATGAGACGACCAGTAGACAGAGCGAGGGCCACGACGACGCAGAGGCGCAAAGGCGCAAAGAAGGCTGTTTTCTGCAGAAAAGAATTTCTCTGCGGCTCTGCGGCTCTGCGTCTAGGTATTAGCGCTTTTGTCATGTCACTCATTTTGGGTAAGTTTCAGATTGTCGATGTACGCGCCGAACTCGGCGTCGATGAAAAATCCCGGCGCGCCCTGTCGATTGCCGATCGGATCGGTCTTGTCGATCTGCCACGCCGCCGGTTCGGGCTCGCCGGCCGGCCACGCCTTGCCGCGCGCGCGCACCTGGCCGTTGGCCAGATTCTCGACGCGCAGCTTGATCGTGTACCACGCGTCGGGTTTCCATTCGAACGGCACCGTAACGGTGCGCTGCGTCTCTGGCTCCCACGGCTCGAGCTTCAACTTCTGCGTCGTGCCGTACAGCACGAGGCTGTAGCGCTGTACCGTGACGCCGACATCGGCCATGCATGCGGCGCCGCGTCGGCGCGCGCACATCGGCCTGCATCGTGTAGTTCGACCACTCCACGGGGCCGATGAAAAAGCGGCCGCGCTTGAACAGCGTGTTCGTCGGGGGTTTATGCAGGACCTTCTGGCCGTCGAGCGTGGCGACCGTCAGCGGTCCAAGCGGAGAACCAGCATTCACCCAGCCCGCCGGTATCGCCTTCTCCGGCATCGATTCGAACGTCTCGGTCCACGGCATCGGACGCGCGACGCGCGCGCGCGCCTCGCCGGTTACGGTGCCGACCGTTGCCTTGATGAGGCCGGCCTGCTCGATGCGATCGGGCGCCGACCGTGAACGCTCCGTCGGCGACGGTGCCTTTCAGGCCATCGAGCGACCAGGTCGCTTTCTCTTCGCGCAGGAAGCGCCCGCGGCTGTCGAAGGAACGCGCGGTCAGCTTCACGGTGCGGCCCGGCTCGAGGACGAGCTCAGTCGGCGACACCTGCACGTATGCAGCGGCTCCCTCGCCGGTCACCGCCGGCTCGTTCGCCGCCCACCCGGTCGGCTTCGTCGGCTGTTTCGAACCGATGGCGTAAATCGGCGTCGCTCGACACGAAGAACACGCGGCCGCGCGAAACGGCAGCGCCGGCGAACACCTGTTCAGCCGTGCCCTCCGATCCACCGATGCTGTTCGTGCTGAGAGGCAGCTCGACCTCGCTCAGAATCTTTGCGCCATCGGCCTGCGGTCGAACGATGAAGAACTTGCCGTTCTCGCTGCCGACAAAAATCTTTCCGTCGGCCATCACCGGAGGCGCTTTCTGCGATGTGCCGAGCGGCTGCGTCCAGAGCTCTTTGCCGGTCTCGATGTCGTATGCCTTCAGCCGCGATCCGTTTTCAATCTGATACAGGCGCGGGCCGTCGACGAGCGGCGACGAAAAGCCGAACTGCTCGCCGTAATGCGCCCACTTCGTCGTCTTGATGTCGCCCGTCTGCGATCCGTCGATCGCCGCGATCATTCCCATCTCGTTGCCGGTGAGGTTCTCGTCGCCGTGCGAGATGATGACCGTGCTGCCGCTCACCACGACGCCAGTGTTGATGGCGCGCTTGGCGGCGACGAAGCTCCACGCCTTCTCACCGGTCTGGGGCTTGATGGCGTGAATGCCGCCGTCGCCAAGGCCGACGATGAGCAATCGCGTGCCGTTGATCGTGGCGATGTACGGCGCGGCGTACGCCGTGTCGTACGGGCGTCCGCCCGGATTCGACACATACACGATGTCGCCGGTGCGCTTGTTGAGCGCGATGATGCGATGCGAGCGCGCCGCCTGCGTGCCCCAGTTCGACACGGCCGCGCTGACGATGACGAGATCTCCGTCGACGATCGGCGACATCGTCCGGCCGCCGTGTGTCGTGAAGGCGGCAAATTCTTCGCCGACCGATCGCTGCCAGAGCGGCTTGCCGTCGCCTGTCAGCGCGACGAGCGTGGCGCCGACGCCGAGCGCGTACACGTTGCCGGTTTCCGGATCGGCGGCAGGGGAAGCCCATCCGACGCGATGCGGCGGGACGTCGCTTTGAAAGATGTTGAACTTGTATTCCCAGATCGTCTTGCCGGTGTCGGCATCGAGCGCCATCACGCGCTCCTGCAGCGACGGTCCCCGGCCCGACGGGTTCTGCACGTACACGCGATTGCCCATCACGATTGGGGCCGAGCGGCCGCCCAGCGGCACGCGCCACAGCAGGTTCGTTCCCTTAAGATCCCATGAAGACGGGAGACCCGTTTCCGCCGAGATGCCGTCGCGATTCGCTCCCCGCGCTTCGGGCCAGTCGCCAAGCGCGACGCGGCGGCCTGTGCCGAGCGAAGTCGAGGCGCCGCCCTGGGCCCATGCCGGCGCGGCGAGGCTCAAGCAAACGGTGATGACCGGGAGAAGCAATTTCAGCATAGGATTCACGATGTTACTTGAATACGTCCCCGTCGAAAAGTTTGCTTACGAAAGGTAACGTCCCATGATCTCCAAGGGAATCCGTGCGCTCGTGTGGTCGATGCTGCTCGTTGTGGGCGGCGCTGCTGTGCTTGATGCGCAAAATCATCGCGGCGTCATTCGCGGCCGCGTGCAGGATGCATCAGGCGCTGTTGTCGTCGGCGCCGCCGTTACCGCTGTCAATGAGGCCACCAACGAAACGCGCGCGACGACGAGCGGCGATGCGGGCGCGTTCGCGCTGGCCGAGCTGGCGCCGGGTGCATGGCGTGTCGAGATCGGCGCGCCTGGTCACAAGACACAGGTGCAGCGCGTCGTGCTCGCGGTGAATCAGGACCGCCGCGCCGATGCGCAGCTGCAGGTGGGAGCGCTGACCGAGCGCGTCGAAGTATCGGCGCCGGTGGCCGACGTCAGGCGCGACTCGCCCGCGGTCGGCACCGTGGTCGAGAACCGCCAGATCCTCGACATGCCGCTCGACGGCCGGAATTTTCTCGAGCTCGCGCTGCTCGCGCCGGGCACCGTGCCTGCGGCGCAAGGTTCGGCGGGATCGGTGCGCGGCGATTTTTCGTTCAGCGTCAACGGCGGACGTGAAGACTTCAACAGCTTTCTTCTCGACGGCGCCGACAACGTCGATCCGAAGCTCAACACAACGGGCGTGCGCCCGCCGGTCGACGCGATTCGGGAATTCGAAGTGCTCACGAGCACGCCCGACGCCGCGCACGGCCGCCAGGCCGCGTCGCAAATCAGCGTGGTGATGAAGTCGGGCACCAACCAGCTGCAGGGCACCGCTTATACGTTCATCCGGAACGGCGCGCTCGATGCGACGAACTATTTCGCGCCGAAAGGGGAGCCAGATCCCGAGTACCGTCGCACGCAATCAGGATTTTCCATCGGCGGCCCGATCGTCCGCGACCGCACGTTCTTCTTCGCGGACTACGAAGCCACGCGCGCCGACGAAGGCATCACGCGCATCAGCACCGTGCCGGCTGACCGGTCGCTCATCCTTCCGGGCCCCTTCACGCATCCGGTCGGCCTCATGATCGCAGGGCTTTACCCAAGCCCGAACCGATCGACGCAGGTGGGCAATTACGTTGCATCGCCGACGCAGCGCGATCGCACCGATCATTTCGACGTGCGAAGTGACACCGCATTCGGCGGCGCATTCGATTTGATGGCGCGCTACAGCTTCGCCGATCGGCGGCTGTTCGAGCCGTTCAGCGGTCCCGGGTTTTCATCGCTGCCGGGCTACGGCAGCGACGTCGCGCGGCGCGGACAGAATTTCGTCGCCAGCGCCACGCACATCCTGTCGCCGAATCTCCTGAACGAAACGCGCATCGGATTCAATCGCGTCTCGGCGGGCGTGTTTCCTGAAGAGGGCAGCACGGTCAATCGCAGTGTCGGATTGCCCGAGCCGTGGACAAATGTGCGCGACGCCGGCCTCAGCCTCATCACCGTGTCGGGATACTCGCCGATCGGGCACGAGTACAACAACCCGCAGAGCGGCACGACCAATACCATTCATATCGCCGACACGATGACGTGGACGCGCGGCAATCATCTGGTGAAGGCAGGATTCGACAGCCGCCTGATTCGCCAGGATGCGTTCCGCGACGTGCAGGCGCGCGGTACGCTCACCTTCACCGGCGCGTTCACCGGAAGCCCGCTCGTCGACCTGCTGTCGGGGCTGCCGACGTTTACGACGCTCGCGCGCGTCGACAACCCGCAGCGGCTGCGGACCGAGTCGTACGCCTGGTTCGTGCAGGACAGCTATCGCGTCCGCCCGAACGTCACCGTCTCGGCAGGGTTGCGATACGACCTGACGTCGCCGCCGGTCGACGTCGACGATCGCGCGACGCTGTACGACCCCCAGACCCACGCGCTCCTGCCCGTGGGCACCGGCGGCCTGTCGCGCGCCGGCTACGGCACCGATCGCAATAACTGGGCGCCGCGCATCGGCGCTGCCTGGACGATAGACGCCGCGGCGACGACGGTGCTGCGGGGCGCGTACGGAATCCATTACAACCATTCGGCGCTCGCGCCGAGCGAAGGGCTGTATTTCAGCGCGCCGTACTTCAGTTACGCCGCGTACTTCACATCACCGCTGGGCCTGGTGACGCTGAGCGATCCGTTCCCGCGCAATTTCCCGATTCCGACGCCGAATCCCGCGTTCGGCCTTCAGCGCGATCTGCGGACGCCGTTCCTCCACGAGTTCAACCTCACCCTGCAGCGCCAGCTCGGAGCCACGCGCGTGGCCGAGGTGGCGTACGTCGGAACGCGCGGGCGCAATCTGATTGCGGCGAAAGATATCAATCAGCCGCGCCCGAGCACGGCGTCGCCGAACCTGCGGCCCGATCCGCGGTTTGATGACATCACGTTCGTCGAGTCGCGCGCGCGGTCGGAATTCGACAGCCTGCAGGCGCGCTTCCAGCAGCGCTATGCGTTCGGCTGCACGATGCTCGTGGCCTACACGCTTGGCAAGTCGATGGACGATGCGTCGGGGTTTTTCACGAGCGCCGGCGATCCGAACTTTCCGCAGGACAGCAACAATCTGGACGCCGAGTGGGGCCGCTCGAGTTTCGACGTGCGCCATCGGCTGTCGGTGAGCTTCTCGTACGAGCTGCCGCTCGACTTCACGATCAGCGGCATCGTCCAGATGCAGAGCGGCCGGCCGTTTACCGTTGCGCTGCTGCCCGAGGTGGACAGAAGCAACACCGGCCGCTCATCGCTCGGCTTCGGCGCCAACGATCGCCCGAATGTCAGCGGCAATGCCGCCGCCGGCAGCCCCGGGCCGAATCAGTGGTTCAACACCGCCGCGTTCTCGATGCCCGCGTTCGGGACGTTTGGCAGCGCCGGCCGGAACATTCTCGAGGGGCCCGGCTATCAGAACGTGAACCTCGCGCTGCTCAAGCGCGTGCCGCTGCGAGGGCGCACGAGCCTGCAGCTGCGCGCGGAAGCATTCAACCTGCTCAACCGCACCAACTTCGATCTGCCGGACAATTTTTTCGGGTCGCCGACGTTCGGACAGATCCTGTCAGCGGGATCGCCGCGTCACATCCAGTTCGGCGCGCGGCTGACCTTCTAGCCGACCTAAAGGTCGGCACTACGACAGTTATATACACCATATGACGACTGTTCATATGACAGTCGTAGTGCTGGCCTTCAGGCCAGCTGCACATTTCAGTCGAGCGCTTCGCGAACTTTCTGTAGCAGATTGGTCGTCGTGAACGGTTTGGCCAGCAGCCGGTACTGATCGACCGTCAGCCCGTGGTGTGCCATCGTGTCGTCGCTGTAGCCCGACATGAACAGCACCGGCGTATGCGGGTGTGATTTGCGGAATCGCTTCGACAGCTCCACGCCGTCGAAGCCGGGCATGATGACGTCGCTGAGGAGCAGGTGAATGGTCGATGTGCTTCGCTCCGCCACCTGCAACGCCGCCGCGGGCCCGGCCGCTTCGATGACGACATACCCGGCATTCTTCAGCACATTCGCCGTCAGCGTCCGCACGGTGTCTTCGTCCTCGACGACAAGAATCGTTTCGGTGCCATGAAGGTCGATCGCCATCGGCGCCGGCGGTGGCGGTACGACCTCAATCGGGATGTGGCTCGCCGGAAATCGCATCGTGAACGTCGTCCCGCGCCCGGTGTCGCTCGACACGTTAATCGTGCCGCCCATGCCTTGCACAATCGCATACACCGTCGCGAGACCGAGGCCCGCTCCGCGGCCTATCTCCTTGGTGGTGAAGAACGGTTCGAAGATATGCGCCTTCGTGGCGTCGCTCATGCCGCAGCCGGTGTCGCTGAGGCGCAGCTCGACGGTGCCGCTTACCGGAACGTTGCCCCGCCGCAGCGCGTCGTGCGGGACGTTCGTCGTTTCGATGGTGAGGGTGCCGCCGCGGGGCATCGCGTCGCGCGCATTGACGGCCAGATTCATCAGCACCTGCTGCAGCTGAGTCGCGTCTGCCTGAATCGGCCGCAGGCCGGAAGGCAGGCTCGTCACGATCGCGATGTCTTCGCCCAGCGTGCGTGTGAGAAGCTGCTCGACCTCGGCGACGATCGCATTGAGATCGAGCGGGCTGAGCCGCACGATCTGTCTGCGGCTGAACATGAGCAGCCGTCGCGTCAGCGAGGCCGCCGAATCTGAGGCGCGGCGCACTTCGCGAAGGAGCGCGGCCGCCGGTGCGTCTGCCGGCAGTTCTGCCAGCGCGGTTTCCGTGTAGCCGCCGATGACCGTGAGCAGGTTGTTGAAATCGTGCGCGATGCCGCCGGCCAGCCGTCCGACTGCTTCCATTTTCTGTGACTGACGGAGCTGCTCTTCGAGACCCTTCCGCTCCGTGATATCGCTCGTCACGCTCAAGACTGCACGCTGGCCAGTGGAGATGTCGAAGGGAACGGAATGCGACTCGACCCAGCGTTCACCGCCGCCGAGGCCGAAGATTCGATACTCGCCGCTGGCGGGGACGCCGCCTAACGCGCTGCGATGGATATCGAGAAACCGCCCAAGGTCGTCCGGATGCACCATCCTGGTGATAGGCTGTCCGGCCACCTGCGCCAGATCGGTGGCCCCGATCATCGCGAGGCCCGCGGGGTTCATGTCGATGAGCAGGCCGGCCTTCGACACCAGCTTCACGCACGCGGGCTCGGCGTTGATGATCGCGCGCAGCCGGCTCTCGCTGAGGGCTTTCTCCGCGAGCGCCGATTCCAACGCGCTCGGACGCTTCGGCCGTCTCCGCCGGTTTGATTTAGCGCGGCGCGTCATACATTGGTTGACCCATGGGTGCTGGCGAGACAGCTGGACTACAAAAAAGAAGGTGATGCGATTGTGCGGTACGGCGGCATGGTTGTCAAAAGCGCCGCCCCCGCGACAATTGCGACGGCAGCGGCGAGCATGTAGAACATCGCTGCATAACTGCCCGTCATTTCCACACATGCCGCGAGCAACAGCGGGCCGACCGCAGACGCGAGCACGGTCATCGCCTGGGCGGCGCCCTGGATGCGACCGAGATGCCGCCGGCCGTACACGCGCGGCCAGACGCTGAAGAACAGCACCATCACCAGGCCGCCGCCGAGTCCCATCATCACCGCCCACACCATCGCCATCGGCATCGTGCCGATCTGCGGGAGCGCGAGGAGACCGATCGTCAGCACGGACAGCGAGACTGCCATCAAGCGGTTCAGCGGGACCGAGCGCGCAAGCCAGCCGCCCACGAAATTGCCGGCGAGACCTGTCATGGCCGTCACGACCAGCGTCTGATAGTAGATGTTCGGTCCCATTCCGCGCTCGGCAAGGATCGATTCGTTGAACAAGCCGATGCCGGACGCGACGAGGCCATACAGCGCAGAGCCGGTTGCAAAAATCCAGAACGCAGGTGTACGAAGAGCTTCGTTCAAGGTGTAGCCGGCGGGTTCCAGGTTCCAGGTTCCGGTTCCGGGTTCCGGTTCCGAGTTCGAACCGGAACTCGGAAGTTGGAACTCGGAACGCGCTGCGACGCCGGCCGCACGTTTTACCAGCAACGCCAGTGGCAACAGGCCGGCGAGCAGCGAGGCGCCGACGGCGAGCCACGCACCACGCCAGCCGCGCGACTGCACCAGCGATCCGACGACCGGGAACGCCATCATGAACCCGACGCTCAACACCACGCTGTAGACCGCCATGGCCATATCGATGCGCCGCAGGAACCAGTGGCCGACCATGGCGATGCTCACGACGGAGAGCGCGCTCTGGCCGAGCGCGCGGGTCAGGGTGACCGCGATCGCCAGCTCGGTGAACGTCGTGACGCGGCTCATCAGTCACGACAGTGAGGCCGAGCGCCGCGGCAACGCAGACGAGGACGGCTCTGCTGCCGAATCGATCGAGGACGCGCCCGATGCCGACAGCACCCGCGGCGCCGGCGAGCGTCGCCCAGAGATTCAGCTGCGCGTAGTCGACGCGTCCGATGCGCAGATCGGCAAGGAGCGGCTCGGTGATGAGCCCCAGGCCCTGGGTTCGCCCGGGCAGCGTGCCCACCATCGCGGCCGCCGCGACAAACAGCACGACCCAGCCGTAGTAGAACCCCTTCATTTATTTGTCGCGGGACTCGCAGCGTCATGCGGGAGGGACGTCGTGCCGTTGAACGAGCGATTTAATCGGAATCGTGATGGCTTCGGCGAGGAAGCGCTTGTGCAGCCGCTTCACGTACTCGTGCTTGATGAGGTACTGATCGACGAACTCCTGCGCGCGGAGTGTTACGGAGAAGCCGATGCCCGGATCGCCGAATGTGTGGAACCGCACGAGCGGGTCGAAGCCGGGGACGCCCCCCTGCACGGTGCGCATCACGTCGCGCGCCACTTCGGTCGCGATCCGCTCCACGCGATCGAGATCGCTCGCATAATCGACGCTCGCGTCGATCGTCACGACCAGCTCGTGCTCTGGCGAATGGTAGTTGGTGACGATCGACTGCGAGAACTTGGCGTTCGGCACGAGCACGGTGTTGTTCGACAACTGCCGCAGCCGGCTCGCGCGCCAGTCGATGTCGACGAGATACCCTTCTTCGCCCGACGAGAGTTTGATGTAGTTGCCGATGCGGATGTGTTTTGCGACCGTGAGGTAGAGACCCGCAAACAGATTCGCGAGCGTATCCTGCAGCGCCAGGGCGACGGCGAGGCCGCCGACGCCGAGGGCCGTCAGCATCGGCGTGATATCGAGGCCCAGCCCCTTCAGGATGACGAGCAATCCGAGAATCACCACGACGATACGCACGAGGTTTTCCGTGAGCGTCGTCGTTGGGAGCGAGGGATCGATCGCCGGGCCGTGCGTGCGGACCAGCTTGACGAGTACTTCGGAAGCCAGGAACGTCAGCGACGCCGCGGCGATGACGTACAGCCCTTTGTGGATCGTGTTCGCGATTTCCGCCGGAAGGATCCAGAAGCTCATCGAAATGTAAATTCCGATGAGGACGCTCCAGAACGGCACGCGCCGTGCGACCGCTCCGACAACCGGATCGATCCGGGTGCTTCCGATTCGGCGCGCAAAGCCGGCCATCTGGCTCGCGACGATGTGACTGGCGACGCGGCCCATCACATACGCGACGGCGATGACGACGAGCGAGAGCAGCGCCGATCGCGCCGACGCCGGCCACCCCGCGAAATCCCAGTTCATGCGTGCCCGATCATATGTCTTTAACGAGGGGCAAAGGGCAAGGGGCGAGGGGCAATTACCCCTTACCCCTTACCCCTTTCCCTTACCCCTTAGGTGTCGATCGGCGATGGCGGACGAAGACGAACGCGTAAATGGCGAGGTTGAGCGCGAGCGCGATGCCGCCGAGCATCAGCTGATCGCGTCGAGTCAGGCCGTTCGGATAGAGCGCCGGCAGAATGTAGTGCGCGATGAAGTCCCCCTGATAGCTCGTTTCGCCTGCGGCTCGGCGCAGGCGGTTCTCGAGCGGCGTCAGCGGGCAGATCCAGCCGGTGAACTCGACGAGCGCGCCCCAGATGACGGCCGGCACATGCAGCCAGATGATGCGCGGCCAGCGGAGCGCGAGCAGCCCGCCGAGTACGACAAACACGACGAACAGAAAGTGGACGAGAACGATGAGGTTGGCCACAGCCGGGTCTTGCTTTGTAGACCCGGCGTTATTTGTCGACTTGAATCGACGCGAGCAGCTGCTCGAAATTTTTCTGCTGCGCGGCGATGGTCTTCGCCGGTCCGGTCAACTTGAAGAAGACGCTGCCCCCGGGCCTTCGACGATCGCGCCGATCAGACGATAACCAGCCGCCGGTTTCGAGCCCGACATCATCGGGCCGCCCATGCCGGTGTAGGTGCCGGTCGTGTCGATCACCGTAATCGGCACGCCGCGTCCCGTCCGCTTGTCGATTTTCGCCGTGGCAGGCTTGCCGTCGGCTCCCAGGACCTGGCCTCGCCAGCGCTCGATGTTGGCGTCGACACCGCCGCCCTGGCCGGGTCCGAAGTAATTCACGACGCACTCGGCGATGCCTTGATCGCCGGCGACCGGCGCGATTGAGTAGGTGGCCGCGCGCATCGGGCGCGCCGCTTCCACCTTCCAGCTCGCAGGGGCCGTCCAGCGCAGGCCCGCGGCGGATTCAGCAAACACGCTCGCCGCAGACACGGCGATAACCACTCCAACAAGAAGATTGCGCATGCGGGGAGTATAACGCGGGGTGGAGACGGGACGGGAATTCAACAGGAGAGTAGGAGAGTAGGAGTTCTTTTTGAAAAGAATTCTCCTAGCCTCCTATTCTCCTGTTTTGCATTTCTTAATCGCAGCGTTGTGAGGTCGCGCTCAGGGAGCGCGCCCGCAGCTCGCGATCGCTCAGCGTGCCCGATACGGCCACGCGATAGTTCTGGTGCGTTCCCAGCTTCAAGCGGTTGCCGGCGTCGAACACATCGATGCTCGCCGAGCTTTTCTTGATGAAGCCCGACTTCCAGCTGCGCGCTTTGGGCGCGTGCTCGCCGTCGTTGTCTTTCAGCTGGAACATCCCATCATCGCGCAACACGAGACATCCGGTAATTGTCGTCGCGATCGGCGCGTCTTCGTCCTGCTGCCTCGCCGCCACCGCTCGCGATTCCATCACGGGCGTGCTGGCGGGCGTCGGGTCCGGCGACGCAACGGCGTTCGATACCGCTGGTGATGTCGCGCCGGCTTTCGCGACCGCTTTCTTCGGCGCAGCTTTCACTTCCGTCGCGGTGGGCGCAGGCTGCTGAGCTTCGAGCTTCAGCGGTTCCGCATTCGTCGTCGCGGCGTCGAGAGATTGAGACGGCCGACACGCCGAAAACGCCGCCGCAGCACTAATCAGGCAGAGTGCTCCCACCATCATGTTCGGACGCATCGCTATCCTCCTGAGCCAACGGTGGAGCAAAGGAAGTGCCCGACAAAATCAGCGGATTCAGGCCGAAAAAGGGGTGTATCGCGGGATGCACCCCCCAATTTTGTAATCGCGGGTGCTATTTCACTAATGTGAATTTCTGCATACGGCGGCCCGTGTCGGTCTCGGCGATATAGAGATTGCCGCGCGAGTCAACGGCCACGGCGTGCCCATGCGTGAAGCTGCCGAGCCAGTGGCCCGGGCGGCCGAAGCTCGAGAGCAGCGTTCCGGTCGCATGGTCGAGGATGTGCAGCTGCTCGTTGCGGCCGTTCATGACGTACAGAAATTTCTGTTCGGGATCGCGGGAGAACGCGATCCACCACACGGTGCCGCGTGGATCCGGCAGCGTCGGCGTGCCGGTTTTCACCCAGATGTTCCTGACGAAGCTGCCCGTCTTGTCGAACACCTGCACCCGCTGTCCCTGTCGATCGCACACATAGATCAATCCAGCGCGGCTCATCGCGATGCAGTGCACGATTTCGGCGAACGCGCCCCCCGCGCCGGCCTCGATCTCTTCCTTCGTCGCCTGCCGTCCCCACTGGCGCAGAAAGCTTCCATTGCGGTCGAACACAACCACGCGACGGTTCCCATATCCATCGGCCACGTAGACATCGCCGTTCGAGGGATCGACGACCACGCCGGCGGGGTTGAACAATTGCGTGCGGCCCGCGTTGAGGCGCTGCCCTTTGGCCGTGCCGTCGGTCGTATCGAATACGCCGCGCTTGCCGATTTGCAGAAGGGGCTGCCCGTCGTGGCTCCATTTCTGGACGATGCCGTCGCCGTTGCCGGTGAGCCAGATGTTGTGCTCGTGATCGACGAAGCAGCCGTGGATGACGCCCGGGACTGTAGTCGAGTCGCCGAATGAGTGCACCAGGTTGCCGGCGAGATCGAAGATGAGAACGGACGGCGCCTGAACAGATGTCTCCGCCTCTTCAGCCGTAATGTCGCGGCGGTTGGTCACGACCAGGTGATCGTGCGCGTCAGCACAGATGCTGCCGGTGCGCCCGATGATCCATTTGTCGGGGAGCGGCTTCGGCCAGTACGGATCGATCTCGAATCGCTGTGTGTCCTGCGCGGCGAGCGAGGCTGAGACGCACGCGGCGAGCGCAAACATGACGGCCTTCCGCATATGACCTCCTGGGTTATTTGGGGAATTTCACCAGCACGTAGGTGAGGTGGGTCCCCTTCCTCACGAGAAACGCATGTGGCACCGCGGCCGGGATGTGAATCACGTCGCCCGCTGCAAGGGGGTGACGCGAGCCGCCTTCCAGCCTGGAACCGACGAATTCGCCGGGACTGCCGGTTGCCTTCTTGTCGATCACCGTTCCGCCGAGCTGCAGTACCCCTTCGCCGCTTTTCACCAACACGAGGTCGACGATGTTGTCGTGCTGCTCGGGAAAACCGTCCGCGTCGCGATACAGAAACCGGACACGGTGGTCGCCGAAGTCGGCGAGCGTTTCGCGTGACGAATGATCCGGCCCGACATTCTTAGACAACGCGGCATCGCGCCGCGTCAGTTCATCAGCCTTCCACAAACGGAAATCAGGATGATCCTGCGCGACGACCGGCGCCACGAGGAAGACCAGAGCAACGACACGAATGGTGGTGCGCATACGTAACTCCTTATCGACTCCCAGACTCTTTCGACTCTTCCGACTCATCCGACTCTTTCCGACTCGTAGTACTTCTTATACATTCCGCGCCTGAAGATCCATCCACCAAGCGGTCCGAGCCAGTTCAGCACGTGATACATGTAGCCGAGGTCCATCAACTCGATGAGATTGCCGTCGAAGTCTTTCACGAAGAAAAACGAGTGGCCGCGCGGCGATCGCTCGGGCTTGCTGACGATCTCGACTCCCTTCGACACCAGATAGTCGTGCCACTTCTGCAGATTCTTCACGTTGAACGAGATGTGCGTCAGCCCGACACCGTTCCAGGGCACGACCCCGGGCGGCCGCTGCGGCTGGAACTCGAAGATTTCGAGGACGCCTCCGCCCGGCACGCGAATCCATCCGATTTTGCACGTCGGTGCCTCGTGCGCGACGCCGAAAAATGTGCGGACGCGATCGGGCGGCGTATCGGCGACGCCCACCAGCGGGCAGCCAAAGACCTCCCAGTAGAACCTCACGGCCTTGTTGAAGTCCGACACCGTGATGCCGGCGTGGCTGAACGAGCGAGCTTTCAAATGCATCTCCTGGCTGACCTGAAGGTCAGCACTACGTACTGCGTGCTGTCGTAGTGCCGACCTTTAGGTCGGCCGTACGTATGTGGTCGGCGACGCGGAGCGCCTGTGCGGCGATCGTCAGCGCGGGATTGACGGCGGCCGACGAGGGGAAGAACGACGCGTCGACCACGAACAGGTTCGCCACGTCGTGCGCGCGGCAATACATGTCCAGCACCGACTCACGCGGATGGTCGCCGAAGACGACCGTGCCGCACTGGTGCGTCGTGTTCTTCGCGCCGTGCGAGTGCGTCATCACCACCCAGAACCCGAGCTTGTAGAGAATGCGGCGCGCTTCCGCCACGAGCATGCGATGCGCCTTCAGATTGTTGGGACGGTAGAGCAGTTGAATCCGGCCTTTCGCATCGAGCACGACACGATTTTCCGCGGCCGGCAGATCTTCAGACATCGCCAGCCAGTCGACGCCGCGCGCCACCCACCACTCGTACCACGACAGCGGCACCTGCGGCACGACGGTCTGGGCCATCACGCCGTGCGTGCGTCCCTGCGACTGGATCTGGCCGAGCGGATACTTCGTGTTCGGCCCGTGGAAATAGAAATCGTTGATCGCGACGGTTTTTTGAAACACCGTCGCGTTCTTCCGAAACGGATGGAATCCCTGCATCATCGTTGCAAGGTGGGCCATGTAGCGGCGCCCGACGAGGCCCGACGAGTTTGCGAGCCCCTTCGGATGCTTGTCGTTGGCCGATCGCAGCAGCAGCGCCGCGGAATTGACCGCGCCGCACGACACGACCACCACCGATGTCTCGACGCGAACCGTCTCGCCGTCGATTTCAACTTCCACAGCTTCGACTGTGCTGCCGTCCGGGCTCGTGAGCAGCCGGCGCGCGTACGCGTTGGTCCACAAGTCGACGTTCGGCCGCTCGATTGCGGGGCGCACGCAGCAGACGTCGGCCTCGCTCTTCGCGTGCACCTTGCATGCAAACGAGTTGCACGTGTTGCAGAGGACGCAGCCGTCGCGAATGCCGAGCGGCAGCGGTGACGGGTGCAGCCCCTGCGCGCGCAGCTGCTCGACGATGGTGGCCATCGCGTCGGCGTGGGGAATCGGCGCGTGTGGAAACGTGCCGCGCTCGGGCTCGGTCGGGTCGGTGCCAAGCTCGCCGTGCACGTTGTACAGACGCTCGGCGCGCTCGTAGTACGGCGCGAGCGCATCGTAATCGATCGGCCAGCCAGGCGAGATCCCTTCCATGTGCTCGAGCGGCTGAAAGTCTTCGCGGCGGAGGCGGTACAGCACGCTACCCCAGAACTTCGTGTTGCCGCCGACGTTGTAATGGGTGTACGGGCGGAACTCCTCGCCGCGTTCGTCGATCCACCGCTCCTTCGTCTGATAGCGAAGGTGCTTCCAGACTGCTTCGGGGCTCCAGTTCTCGACTTCCTGCGGGACGAAATCGCCGCGCTCGAGGATGAGAATGCGCGCGGGGCTGTCGGCCAGCGCGTGGGCCATCGTGCCGCCTCCCGCGCCGCTGCCAATAATGGTGATGTCGTAGCGTTCGGTCCGCATCACGCCGTCGGTCGGAGACTCGAGTACACGTCGTCCATCAGGCGCTGATCGTCGATGGCACGCTCGAGGCTCATCTCGGGCGCGCGCCCCTCGGCGATCGCGTCGTGAAAATCGCGATACATCGCCTGGTAGCCGCGTATGTCGCGGAAGCCGGGAAACACGAGCCGGGGAACGCCGTTGCCTCGTGCGAGCACGAACAGCCCGTTCGACTCGAACGTGATGATTCCTTTGCGGCCGTACAGCTTCGACAATCGCAAGCCTCTGAAGAGCGAGGGTATTTCGCGCGAGTAGTAGAGGGTGCCCACGGCATCGTTATCGTACCGGAACGCGACCATCATGCTTTTCGCGCGCGTGTCGGGACCCTCGCGCGAGACCGAAGGGCGGTATCCGTCGATCGACACGATTTTCGGACCGAGGCTTCCGGCCGTGTGGAGCCAGTGAATGCCTTCCTCGAAGAACGCATCGCCGCCGGCCATGCGCTCGTCGTTGCGCCAGTCGCCGGCCGTTTTCAATCGCTTCGCGATTGTCGTGAAGTGCGCGAAGACCATGTCGCCAATCGCGCCGTCGGCAATCAGTGTGCGCAGCACGACCGCGAGCGGCTTGTAATGATCGTTTTCGCCCACGAGCACCACGCGCTTCGCCTGGTTGCGCGCATCGATCGCCGCACGGTAGTCATCGATGCGCAGAAAAGCCGGTTTTTCGACCAGCACGTGCTTGCCTGCGCGCAGTGCGCGCAGCGTGAGGTCGAGATGAAACGTGGGCGGCACGGCCACGACGACCGCGTCGATGCGGGGATCGTCGATCGCCGCGGCGTAGTCGGCGAAGCTCCCCGCGCCCTGGTACCGCCGGCAGTAGTCCTCGGCCCTGGCGCGGTCGCGGCTCGCGTAGCTGCAGACAATCTGCGATTTGAAGCCTTTCAAATGGCGGCTGTGCACCTGCGTGATGAACCCGCAGCCGAGAAAGGCGAGGTGGAGCGGAGCCGGCATTCGCAGGAATTGTAACAGTCCCCCTAACTAGGGATTAGGGATTGGGATTAGGGATTAGGGATTAGGCGAGAGAGCGCGTCGATACAGCAACCCGAGACCAAGAAGCAGAGCCAGGAGGATGCTCACGGCGATGGTTGGGAAGCCGACGCCGACGACGGTGACGTGCACAAGCAATGCACCCAGCATCGTACAGATGAGCATGGGAACGGCAATCATTGTTGCGGGGCGAACGAGCAGCAGCAGGGCGCCCAGAAGTTCAACGACGCCCGTGACGTAACGAAACCACTGGCCGAACCCAATGTCATTGAACACTCTCACCCACATAGGGCCCACGAATTTGTCCACACCTGCAGCCACGAATACCAGGGCGAGAAGGACGCGCAAGACCCATTCACCCGCCCTACGCACGACGCTGCCTCAGATACGCCACAAGCAGAGTCGCGACAGAGCCGAGTGCTGCCGCGCCGACCACCGGGCCGATCGCAGGACCAGAGAACGACAGGCCCGCCATCACGATGACCACTCCAAGGGCGACGGACAGATATCCGCACGTGCGATGGAGTCGAATCCAGAAATGACGATCGCTCAACGTGCGCGATGTACGAATGCCGAGCGCAAGATTCGGACGCGTCCGGGGCAGCAGGTTGCCAATGACAATGAAGACGCTGCCGAATAACACCACGACGAGCCGGGGTCCCCAGGCGCGGATCCACTCGACGCCGGCGAGATTGAGCACGACCAGCACGTTCAGCGCCAGGACAGAGACAACGACGCGTATCGCGATCGCCCGGTGAGTCGCTTCCGATTCCCGATGTCCGTCGCGATCTGGGCTGATCTCGCTCCAGAACCTCCGCAGGATGAGATACGTGGCCGTCGCCGCGACCGGGAGTGTCAATACCAGGAGCGTCATTGGGCCTCCCGTCGCTTCCTCGAGCGGGCGGGCGAGGATGCAGTTCCCTTTCGCGGGTTCGTGGTGGGCGTGACCCAGTCGAGCAGATGCTGCACCAAATCCTGGAAGACGGACGTGTTGAGCTCGTAATAGATCTCTTGTCCTTTGCGCTGAGTCAGCACAAGGCCGGCCTCGCGCAGCAGCGCCAGGTGTCGTGAAATCGTCGGCCAGCTGGACGAGAAATACGCTGCGATTTCGCCCGAGGTGCGCGGCCCGTCCCGGAGCATCTTGAGAATTTCGCGACGGGTCTCATCAGCCAGAGCGCGAAAGCTGGATTCGAATGGTGTGGACGGCATCGATTGTGTAATTAGCAAAATAACTAATTAATGCCACTCGTGTCAAGTGGCACTGCCCAGGTGTCTGCTTCTTTTCATTTGACGCCCAAATGGAAATAGTGCTATTCCATTGGCATGTCTAATAGAGACGACGCCAAGGCGGGCGTCCTTCAGGGCACCCTCGATCTCATGGTCCTGCAGACGCTCGACTCGCTCGGGCCGCTGCACGGCTATGCCATCGCCTCGCGGCTCGAGCAAGTGTCGGGCGGCGCGTTGCAGCTCAACATGGGCACGTTCTATCCCGCTCTGATGCGGCTGGAGCAGCGCGGACTGCTGCGCGGCACCTGGGGGACCACCGACAACAATCGCAAAGCGCGCTTTTACGCGCTCACGCCGGCCGGCCGGCGCCAGCTCGCCAAGGAAAAACAGGCGTGGGACCGGATGGCGGGCATCATCCACACGCTGCTGCGCAGCGAAACGTAAAACGTCAGGAGCATCGACATGCATGTTCTTCGCGAATGGCTGCACCGCGTTTTTGGAACGCTCGGCGGCCGCCGGCGCGACCAGGAGCTCGAGCAGGAACTTCGTTCACATCTCGAGCTTGCCGCGGAGGACGCACAACGTCGCGGCGAGACGCCGGGTGAGGCTGCGCGCGCGGCTGGCGTTCGCGCCGGAGGCGTGTCGCAAACGATGGAGGAGCTGCGCGATCAGCGCGGCCTGCCGTGGCTCGACGATGTGATGCGTGACGTGCGCCACGGGCTGCGCATGCTGCGCCGCAGCCCGGGCTTCACGACGGTCGCGGTGTTGACGCTCGCGCTCGGCATCGGCGCCAACACCGCCATCTTTTCGATCGTCAACGGCGTGATCCTCCGGCCGCTCGGGTATCCGCAAGCCCGAGCGGCTGATGTATCTGACCACGCAGTTTCCCGTCGTTCGGATTCAGGAGTTCTGGGTCTCGCCGCCGGAATACATGGAGTATCCGCGAGCTCAATCGCTCGTTTTCGGCCGTGGGCGCCTTCACGACCGGTGAGGCGAACCTCACCGCCGGCGATCGGCCGCATGCGCGTGCGCACCGCAAACGTCGACGAGCATCTGCTCAATGCGCTCGGCGTCCAGGCCGCGCAACGGACGTATGTTTGCGAAAAGGGGAGACCGACGTCACCGGCCCGCCGCCCGCGCCAGGGCAACCCGCGCCGCTGCCGCCGCACATCGCGATTCTGTCGCACGAGTTGTGGCAAACCGCGTTTGGCGGACGTCCGATGCGTCGGACAGACGGTGCGACAACAATGGCCGCGCGCGAAGTGATCGGCGTGATGCCGCCCGGCGCGGATGTGATGGACAACCGCACCGAGATCTGGATGCCGCTGGGGCTGAACCCGGCGAATCGGCAGAACCGCGGCAGCCATTTCCTCTATCTCATCGGCCGGCTGAAGGACGGCGTGACGCCGCAGGCCGCGCGACACCGAGCTCGACGGCGCTGATCCGGAACTGGGGCGAGCGGACGGGCGCGAAGAACCACGTCTTCGCGCCAGCTACGGAAAAAGGCGGCCACATCCTGCAGATGAAGCCGATGCGCGATGAAATTCTCGGCGAGGCGGCCAGGCGATCTGGGTGCTGCAGGTGGCTGTCGGCTTCGTGCTGCTCATTGCGTGCGCCAATCTCGCGCAATCTTCTGCTCGCGCGCGCCGAAGCACGCCATCGCGAATTCGCCGTGCGCACCGCGTCTGGGCGCGGGCCGAGGGCGGTTGCTTCGCCAGTTCATGACCGAAGGCGTGATGCTGTCGCTCGCAGGCGGCGCGCTCGGGCTGCTGCTTGCGCGTGTCGGTGTGCAGGCGCTGCTCCGCGCGTATCCAGACGAGCCTGCCGCGGACGAGCGAGGTCGCGGTCGACATCGCGCGTGCTGCTGTTTACGTTTGGCGTGTCGATGGCGACCGGCGTGATTTTCGGCCTCGCGCCCATCTTGCACATGCGTATGAAAGGACTCATCACGGCGCTCAAGGAGGGTGGCGCGCGCGGAGCCACGCGCACGGCGCGCCATCACATTCGCCGCGGGCTCGTCATGGCCGAGGTGGCGCTTGCGGTGATGCTCGTCATCGGCGCGGGCCTGTTGCTGCGAACGGTCTACAACCTCACGACCGTCGACGCCGGATTCGATCGATCGCGTCTCGTGACGTTTTCGATGACGCTGCCGAACAGTCAACTATCCCGCAGCCCGCCGCGCGCGCGCAGGCGTATCAGCGCCTGCTCGAGACATTGCGCGCCGTTCCGGGCGTGCAGGCGGCGACCGCGATGTCCGGCCTGCCGCCGAATCGGCCGGTGAACGCGAACGACACCGACATCGACAACTACACGGCGCCGCCCGAAGGGCCTTTCGAGAACGTCGACTACTACCAGAACGTCATGACCGACTACTTCGAGACGATGGGCATTCCGATCGTGCAGGGACGAGGCTTTCAGCGCGCTGACGCCGCGTCGACCGGTCATGGTGGCGGTCGTCAACGAAACGCTCGTCAACACATTCTGGAAGGGCGCAACCCGATTGGATTCCGGCTGCGGCCGTGCTGCGGCGATCAGGTGCCGTGGTTCACCGTCATCGGCGTCGCCAAGGACGTGAAGCAAGGAGGCGTCGATCAGAAGACGGGAACGGAGTTCTATTTTTTCGTCGATCAGACGTCCCTGGCCGGCGCAGCCGGCGGCATTTCGCCCGGCGACGATGAACGTCGTGCTGCGCACCACGCTGCCGCCGGCGGCGCTGGCGCAAACGATCGAGCGCGTGGTGCGCGAAACGGATCGCACCGTGCCGATCGTGCGTCTTCGCGACATGGACACCGTGTTTGCAGAATCGATCCGGCGCCCCGGCTGCTTGCGCATCTGCTCGGCGCATTTGCGGGACTGGCGCTGTTGCTCGCCGCCATCGGCACGTACGGCGTGCTCACATATATGGTGGCGGAGCGCCGCCGCGAAATCGGCATCCGCATGTCGCTCGGCGCCGATCGCTCGAGAGTACTCGCGCAGATCTTGAAGCAAGGGCTCGTGCTCACCGGCATCGGTGTCGTCGTGGGCCTTGCCGGCGCATTCGGCCTCAACCGGCTGATTGCGTCGCTGCTTTTCGGCGTGCAGCCGACAGATGCCACGACACTGGTCGCGGTGACGGCGACGATTGGGCTCGTGGCGGCGATTGCGTGCGGTCTGCCAGCCTGGCGCGCGTCCCGTCTCGATCCGAATGTCGTGCTCAGAGACGACTAACGTATCGTTAGGGATTTGGGACGAGGGATTGGGAGTCAGGTACGTAGGCCGAGTCTTGAATTGAGACTCGGCGCCGCACCTAAAGCCTTAACCCCATCGACAGAGACTTTGTGACATTCAGTTAGTACGCGGCACTGGGCACTGGATCGAGTTCGGCCGAACAGGCATTAGAATCCCCTCCATGGCGCGCGTGGCTCCTCCTCACGTCCTCAACATCAGCGACCTTCGGCGGCTGGCGAAACGGCGCCTTCCGCGCGTCGTGTTCGATTACATCGACGGCGGCGCCGACGCAGAAGTGACGCTCCGCGACAACGTGAAGGCCTACGAAGAGCTGACGTTCCGCCCGCGCGGCGCGGTGGCGATCCCCTCCTGCGATCTGAAGACGACGATCCTCGGCGCCGAGCTCGACTGTGCCGTTCATCCTCGCGCCCATCGGCAGCAGCCGCATGTTCTATCCCAATGGCGAAGTGCTCGCCGCGCGTGCGGCAGGAAAGGCCGGCACCGGATACATCCTGTCGACGCTGTCCGGCACGCCGATGGAACAGGTGCGCGCCGCGACGAGCGGGCCGGCCTGGTATCAGGTGTATCTCTGCGGCGGCCGCGAGGCCTCCATCAACATGCTGAAGCGCGCCAAGGCCGCGGGCTTTACCGCGCTGGTCGTGACGATCGACACCGGCGTGCCGGGTTTGCGCGAGCGCGATTTGCGCAACGGCATCAAAGAGCTTCTCGGGCGCGGCGTGGCGGGCATTCCATATCTCGGTCAGATGATTGCGCGCCCACGGTGGGTCGCCGGAATGCTCTCGGACGGCGGACTGATGTCGTTTCCGAACGTGCTGCTGCCCACCGGACCGATGCCGTATGCCGACGTCGGGAAGACGCTCGAGGAATCGGTCGTCTGCTGGGACGATCTCAAATGGATTCGCGACCTGTGGGACGGAAAGATTGTCGTCAAGGGCGTGCATACAGGCGAGGATGCGCAGCGCGTGGTCGCCGAAGGCGCAGATGCGCTCGTCGTGTCGAATCATGGCGGACGGCAGCTCGACGGCGTGCCCGGCAGCATCCGATCGCTGCCCGAAGTCGTCGCGGCCGCCGGCAACAAGATTGAAGTGCTCGTGGATGGCGGCATTCGCAACGGCGGCGACATCGTGAAGGCGCTGTCGCTCGGCGCGAAAGGCGTGCTCATCGGCCGCGCGTACGCCTATGGCCTTGCGGCGGCGGGGGAGCCCGGCGTCACACGCGCGATCGAAATCCTTCGCACGGGCATCGTGCGGACGATGAAGCTGCTTGGCGTGGCATCGGTCCGCGATCTGAACCGGTCGTACATCGACGTGCCGGCGGGCTGGCTGCCGCGAGACTGACAGTAACTAGAAATCTGAATAAGATCTAAAGATCGTATAGATCTAAAGATCTAGAGATTCACCGAGGTGCTATGGCAACGATGGATCAGATTGATTACAAGATTTACGGCGACGACATGCAGTTTGTCGAAGTCGAGCTCGACCCGAACGAAGCCACCGTCGCCGAAGCCGGCGGCATGATGTACATGGACGACGGCATCGAGATGGAGACCGTGTTCGGCGACGGATCGCAGAAGCAGAGCGGCATCATGGACAAGCTGATGGGGGCGGGGAAACGGCTGCTCACCGGCGAGTCGTTGTTCATGACAGTGTTCTACAACCGCAGCAGCCAGAAAAAGAAAGTCGCGTTCGGCGCGCCATATCCCGGAAAGATCATTGCCATTCACCTGCCGGACGTCGGCGGCGAGCTGATTGCTCAGAAGGATTCATTTCTGGCCGCCGCGAAAGGCGTGAGCCTCGGCATCGCCTTCCAGCGCAAACTCGGCGTCGGGCTGTTCGGCGGCGAAGGGTTCATCATGCAGCGGCTGCAGGGCAACGGCTGGGCGTTCGTGCACGCCGGCGGCACGCTCCACGAGCGCACGCTCGCGCCAGGCGAGCTGGTCCGCGTCGACACCGGCTGCATCGTCGCGCTGCAGCCGTCGGTGAACTACGAGATCGAGTACGTCGGCAAAATCAAATCGGCGCTGTTCGGCGGCGAAGGGTTGTTCTTCGCGACGCTGCGCGGACCCGGACGCATCTGGCTGCAGTCGCTGCCGCTCAGCCGGCTCGCGAACAGAATCGTCGCAGCGGTGCCCGGCCTCGGCCGGGGCGGTCGCGAAGAGGGCTCGATTCTCGGCAAGATCGGCGGTCTGATCGATGGCGACAATAGTTAGAGGGGTGCGAGAGATGCGAGAGGTGCGATGGGTGCAATAGGTGCAAGTGGTGCGGCGATCACGCTGCTGCTCATGCTCTCTTCTTCGCTTGCAGCGGGGCAGAGCGATCTCGAGCGGGCGCGCGCACTGTACAACGCGGGGCAGTTCGACGAATCGATCGCCGCGGCGGCGATTGCGAAGAGCAAGCCGGCGGCGGCGCCGTCGGCGACGCTCATCGCCGCGCGGGCGCGCCTCGAGCGGTTCCGGCAGAAGAACGATCCCGAAGACCTGACCGCGGCGCGCGCAGATCTCGTGTCGCTGAACCCGCGCGTCCTTGCGCCGCAGGAAATCATCGAGTGGCAGATCGGGATCGGGACTGCGCTCTTTCTCGACGATCAGCCGGGCGCGGCGGCGGAGATGTTCACGACCGTGCTGCCGACTGCGCGAGGGCGGCTGCCCGCCGCCGAGTTCGACAAGCTGCTCGAATGGTGGGCGAGCACGCTGTCACGTGTCGCGGAATCGCAGTCGGGCGCCGCGCGTAAGGAATCGTACAGCGCCATGTTAGCGGCGGTGCGCGACGAGCTCGAGCGCGACCCGCTTTCACGGCCGACGGCCTACTGGGTGGTCGTCGCTGCGCGCGGCGCCGGCGATTTCGAAGGCGCATGGAATGCGGCGTTCACCGGATGGATTCGCGCCGGCTCGCAGCCTGAAGGCAGGCAGCTTCGCAGCGATCTCGACCGCTTCGTCACCCAGACGCTCATCCCCGAGCGCGCGCAGGCCCGCACAGGCCAGCGCCTCGATGCGCGGCCGACGCAGGAGGAGATTGCCGCGCTGACCGAGCAGTGGAGCGCGCTCGGAGAACACTGGAGCGAACCCGACGTAAAGCCGGGAGATTAGGTCGCCCTGCCAGATTCAATTTGTTGATTCCGCAACAACTTGCGACAACTCGAGCGCCCTCCCCCGGGTTATAATTTTCCCTTCGCAACACGCCTATTTTGAAAGGATTAGTGTCCATGCGTCATTCTTGGCTCCGCGTCGGCGCGCCTCTTCTGGCCGCTTTGCTCATAACCGTTTGGGTCGGTGCCGGCCTCGTGTCGGCGCAAGGCGCCCCGGTGCGCATCAACGGCGCCATCGACAAGCTCGCGCGCGGCAAGTCGCTCGCGGGCGCGATCATTTACGACTTTTCGCTTTACGCGGCCGCGCAGTTCGCCTCGTCCGATCTGGATTTCATCATCATCGACATGGAGCATCGGGGGCTCGACTTCGAGCGCCTCGAAACGTTCCTGTTCGGATCGATCAACAAGGCGGAAATCGCGAAGCAGGGCAACCTGCAAGTGCGCGTGCCGCCCATCGTGCGGATTCCGACGTACGGCCGCGCGCCGAGCGAGGCGATCGTCAAGCAGGTGCTCGACATGGGCGCGTTCGGCATCATGTTTCCGGCGATCGAGAACAAAGCGCAGGCGCTCGAAGCGGTCTCGGCGGCGCGCTATCCGCAGATGAAGGGGTCGAAATATCCGAACCCCGTCGGCCGGCGCGGCAACGGCAACATGCCGGCGGCGTGGTTCTGGGGATTGAGCCAGGCCCGAGTACGCGCATGCGCGCCGATGTCTGGCCGGCGAATCCGCAGGGCGAGCTGCTGCTGTTCCTGCAGATTGAAACCGTCGAAGGCGTGAAGAACGTCGAAGAGATTCTCTCGGTGCCCGGCATCGGCGTCGTGTTCGTCGGACCGAACGATCTGTCGTGGTCGCTCGGCGTGCCGCAGGGATCGCCCGAACACAACCAGGCGGTGCAGACGGTGTTGAACGCGGCGATGAAGAGAAATATCCCGGCCGCTATCACCGTGACCGAGGCCGACGTCGTCAGCCGGCTGAAGCAGGGATTCCGTATCGCGTCGCTGCCGAGCGGCGGTCTGGAACAGCCGATGGACGCGACGCTGAAGATCGCGCGCACGGTGATCGGCAAATGAAGTTGCGGCCGACGTGCGGCGCTGCTCGCGCTTGCGATGGCTGCGGTTCTCGCAGCCGCCGACGGCGATCTGCGGCTCGTCGACGCGGCCCGCAATAAAGATCAGCAGACCGTTCGCGCGCTGCTGAAGCAGCGCGCCGACGTCAACGTGCGGGGCGCACGATGGCTCGACGGCGCTGCTCTGGGCCGCGCACTGGAACGATCTCGAAACCGCGGATCTGCTCATCCGCGCCGGCGCAGACGTCAACGCGGCGAACGATCTTCGGACGACCCCGCTGTCGGCGGCGTGCACCAACGCGAACGCCGCGCTCGTGGAACGGCTGCTCGGCGCCGGCGCGAATCCGAACACACCGATCGCGACCGGCGAAACGCCGATCATGACGTGCGCCGGCACAGGCAACGCCGACGCCGTCCGCATGCTGATTGCGCGCGGTGCCGACGTGAACGCGAAGGAGCCGTCGCAGAACCAGACGGCGCTCATGTGGGCGGCGGCCGAACGCCATGCTGAGGTGGTGAAGACGCTCATCGAGCACGGGGCCGACCTGCAGGCGCGCACGAAAAAAGGATTCAGCGCGCTGCACTTCGCCGCACGCGAAGGCGATCTCGACGTCGCGCGGCTCCTGCTGGCGGCCGGCGTCGACATCAATATCCGGTCGCAGCCCGCTGCCGCGCCAGCGGGCGCAGGCCGAGGCGGCGGCAGGAAGGGCCGGTGGCCCGAGCTACGAGGCGAGCGTGTCTGCCGGCAGCACGCCGCTGCTCGTCGCGACGATGCGGGCGCACGTGCCGTTCGCGCTGTTCCTGCTCGAGCGGGGCGCCGATCCAAACGCGAGCGATGCGGGCATGACGCCGCTCCATTGGGCGGTGGGCACCTGGGAGAGCGGGGAAGCGAACCCGGTGTTCGGGTTCACCGACGCGATGAGCGGCATTCCCGTAGCGGCAGGCGAAGCTGCAGCTCGTGAAGGCGCTGCTCGCGCGCGGCGCCAATCCGAACGCGCCGATGACGCAGCGTCCGCCCGGATTCGCGGGCGGGCACACCGATGTGATCGGCGCGACGCCGTTTCTCCTCGCCAGCGCGGCCGCCGACATGGAAATGATGCGGCTGCTGCTCGCGGCTGGAGCCGATCCGAAGATGCCGACGAAGAGCAACATGACGCCGATTGCCGCGGCGACGGGCGTCAATCGCGTGCAGGGTGAAAGCAACGTCACCGAAGCGCAGGCGTTCGAGGTCGTCAAGTTCCTGATCGAGCTTGGCGTCGACCCGAAGGCTGCGGTCTCGACGGGCGAGAACGCGATCTTCGGCGCCGCGTATCGCGGATGGAACTCGGTGGTGCAGCTGCTCGCCGACCATGGCACAGACGTCAACGCGATCAGCAAATCGGGCACGACGCCGTGGCGCGCCGCATCGGGGCAGGGCGATCGCCTCGGCGGCGTGCTCTTCAACACGATACCGCGGCGCTGCTCGTCAAGCTCGGCGCGGATCCGGCACTCGGCAAGCCGTGTATGGCGCAAACGAGATGTCGATGAGAACCAGGAAGCTGCTCATCGCGGTTCTCGGTTCTGGGTTCTTGGTGCTGGGTGCCGGTTCCGGGTTCACGGTTCGCGCGTTGAACCAAGCACCCCAGAACCGAGCAGCCGACCCGACGCAGACCGACCGGCGTTCCCCTGCCCGCGAACTCGTGACCACCTACTGCATTTCCTGCCACAACCCGAAGTTGAAGGCGGGCAGCTTCGTGCTCGATCCGGTGGAGGCCGAGCGCATCGCCAGCTCGCCGGAGACGTGGGAGAAAGTGCTGCTGAAGCTGCGCGCGCGCGCGATGCCGCCGCCGCGCAGCCGCCGTCCGGATAACCACACCTACGACGCCGTGTCGGCGTGGCTCGAGACAGAGCTCGATCGCGCGGCCGCGGCGAATCCGAATCCCGGCCGTCCCGCCGATCTCCATCGCCTCAATCGCGCGGAGTATGCCAACGCCGTGCGCGATCTGCTCGGCGTGCAGGTCGACGGCACGCTGATTCTTCCGCCGGACGAGCAGGCGCACGGCTTCGATACCAACGCCGATGCGCTGTCGGTGGTGCCGGCGCTGCTCGATCGCTATCTGACGGCCGCCGCGAAGATCTCGCGCCTCGCGGTCGGCGATCCGACGCTTCGGCCGGCCTTCGAGCGCTACACGGCGGTCAGGAACAACTCGAACGAGCGCACGTGGCTGTGGCAGACCGATCGGCTCGGCGAAGAGTTTCCGCTGGGGTCGCGCGGCGGCGTCGCGGCGCGTCACTACTTTCCGGTCGACGGCGAATATGTGCTGAAGGCGCGGCTCGACAAGACCTATACGGGCATGGTCCGCGGTCTGAACGTGCCGAACGACATCGAGTTCCGCGTCGACGGCAAGCGCGTCGGGCAGTTCACGCTCGGCGGCCCCGAGCTCAGCGCAGCAGCCGCGCGCGCGACGCTCGTCGGACTATGCAGACGCCGGCAATCCGCTGTTTACGGCGGATGACCAACTCGAGGTGCGCGTCCCGCTGAAAGCGGGCCTGCACGAGGTGACCGTCACCGCCGTGAAAGCGGACGCGTCGAAGCCCGAAGGACTGGGGCCCGATCGCATCCCGATCTGGGGGCACGATTACGACGGCGACATCCGCGCGCCGCTCGTCTTCTCGGTCCTGCTCATCGGCGGGCCGTACAACGGGCAGGTGCCGCAGGAGTCGCTGAGCCGCCGCCGCATCTTCGTGTGCACTCCGACGAACGCACGCGAGGAAACGCCGTGCGCGACGAAGATTCTCTCGACGCTGGCGCAGCGCGCGTACCGCCGGCCTGCGACGAAAGACGACGTGCAGACGCTCTCGAGTTCTACAAGTCCGGGCGGGCGGAAGGCACGTTCGAGGCCGGCATCCGTTCCGCGATCGAGCGGCTGCTCGTCAGCCCCGATTTCCTGTTTCGCATCGAGGCCGATCCCGCCGGCGTGAAGCCGGGCACGGCCTATCGCATCTCCGGACGTCGAGCTGGCGTCGCGCCTGTCGTTCTTCCTCTGGAGCAGCATTCCGGACGATGAGCTGCTCGACCTGGCGATTCGCGGGAAGCTGCGCGATGCGAAGGTGTTCGATGCTGCAGGTGCGGCGCATGCTCGCCGATCCGCGCGCGCGCACGGCGCTGGTGCAGAACTTCTTCAGCCAGTGGCTGCAGGTGCGCAACGTGTGGCTGCTGACGCCCGACGCCAGCCGCAAGTATCCGTGGTTCGACGACAACCTGCGCACCGCGTTCGTCAAGGAAACGGAGCTGTTCCTCGAGAGCCAGCTGCAGGATGACCGCAGCATGGTCGAGCTGTTGACCGCGAACTACACGTACCTCAACGAACAGCTCGCGCGGCACTACGGCATTCAGGACGTCTACGGCAGCCACTTCCGCCGCGTGCCGCTGGCCGATCAGAATCGCTGGGGACTGCTCGGCAAAGCGAGCATGCTGTCGGTGACGTCCTATCCGCACCGCACCTCGCCGACGATTCGCGGCAAGTGGCTGCTCGAAAATATTCTGGCGACAGCGGTTCCGCCTCCGCCTCCGGATGTGAATACCGCGCTGGACGAGGGGAAGATCATCAAAGCGACGACCGTGCGCGAGATGCTCGAGCAGCACCGCGCGAATCCGGCGTGCGCGAGCTGCCACGCCAACATGGATCCGCTCGGCTTCGCCCTCGAGAATTTCGATTCGATCGGCCAGTGGCGCACGAAAGACGGCGACTTGCCGATCGACGCGTCAGGCGTGCTGCTCGATGGGACGAAAGTTGATGGCCCTGCGGCGCTTCGCGGCGCGCTGCTGCAGCAGAAAGACCAGTTCGTGAAGGCCGTCACCAGCAAGCTGCTCTTGTACGCGCTCGGGCGCGAGCTCGACTATCACGACGCGCCGGCGATTCGCGCGATCGTGCGCGCCGCGGCGCCGCACGACCACCGCTGGTCGTCGACGATTCTCGCGATCGTGAAGAGCACTCCATTTCAGTTCAGGAGATCCAAATCATGATCGTCACCAAGAAAGGCCATTTCCCGGCGCACCGTGCTTCGCGGCATAGGCGCGACCGTCTCGACTTGCGTGATTGCGATAAGAGTGCTTGGATTTTGTCTGCTGTGCGTCAGTCTGGCGAGCCCTGCCCTGGCGCAAGGCGGTTTCGGGGCCGTCAGTGGAACAGCGACCGATGCGTCGGGTGCCGTGCTTCCTGGTGTGACTGTGACGCTCTCGAACCCGGGGACGATCGGCGGCAATCAAGTCGCGGTCACGGACGCGCGCGGAGGCTATCAGTTTCCTCGACTCGTTCCCGGCCGCTACAGCGTGAAGGGCGAGCTTGTCGGATTCCGCGCTTATGTGCTCGAGGGAGTGGTCGTCAACGCACAGGCAACGTCGCGCGCGGACCTGCTGCTGCAGGTTGATTCCATCGCGGAGTCCGTAACCGTCTCGGGAGAGGCGCCGCTTTTGGACACGACCGCCGTGCTCAATCAGACGGTGATGACCCGCGACGTACTCGATGTGCTGCCCGACACCAACAATGTATGGTCCATCGGCCGTCTCGTCCCAGCGGTCATTCAAAACAATATCGACGTCGGCGGCACCGGCGCGTTCCAGCAGTCCACGACGAGCGTGCACGGCAGCAGGGGCGGATCGGAAACGAACTATCTCATCGACGGGATGAACATCGGGTCGGTGTCGGGCGACGGCGGCATTCAGATTTACTACGACCCGTTCATGTTCGAACAGCTTGCCTATCAGACCGGCGGCGTCTCCGCCGAGACCTCGCGCGGCGGCTTCGTGTACAACATGGTGACGCAGACGGGCACGAACAGGCTTCGCGGGTCGTTCATCGTGAACGGCACGGACGAGGCGCTGCAATTCAACAACATCTCCCCTGAACTGCGGCAAGAGCTCTTGCGCGGCGTGCCGCCACTGGCGCTCGCGGCCAACCCCGACCTCCAGCCCGGGTCGAAAGTACTCAAGATGTACGATTTGGGTTTGACGGTAACCGGCCCGATCGTCACCGACAAGTTGTGGTTCGTCGGAACGCTCAAGCGGACGTTCCTCGATCAGCTGCGCGTCGGCAGTTACAACCCCGATGGGACGCAGTTTGTCGACGACAACAAGATGGTGACCTACTCGGGCAAGTTATCGTATGCGACCAGCACGAGCAGCCAGTTGCATTACACCTACCTGTACTCGAACAAACAGCGGTTTCATCGCAGCGGCAACAGTCTGACCGACTTCTATGAGAGCGCCGCCACGCACCTGCAGGAGCTCGAAGGGCACGTGAACCAGGCCAAGTGGACCAAGACGCTCTCGAACAAGATGGTCATGGACCTGTCGGCGAGCAACATCAAGAACTACCAGCCGCAGGTGCCTCGGCCCGAGGTGCAACCGGGCGCGATCGCGCAGTTCGACAGCTTGAGGCGATCGCATATGGTGGCGCAGGAGGTGTACGAAGTGTCGCGCGATCGCCGGACGGTGGCGCACGGCAGTATCAGCTACTTCACAGGCCGGCACGATCTGAAGGCCGGGATGCAGTGGGACAACGGCCGCTACTTTGCCGAGAACTTTTCTACCTCGGGCATGCGCGCGGTCTTCCGGGACGGTGTTCCGAACTCCGTGAACACCTACAACACGCCGGTGTCCAGAACGTCGTATGTTCAGGACACCGCGGTGTTCCTGCAGGACAAATGGTCGGCCAGTCGAAGGCTGACGATCAACCTCGGATTACGCGTGGAAAAGTTCCGCGGCTGGCAGCCCGAAGTGTGCCAGGTACAGACACAATTTGTGGCTGGCCAGTGCTTTGACGCACTTGAAGATGTGCCCAATTGGCTCGATCCGTCTCCGCGTCTCGGCGCCATTTACGATATTTACGGCGACGGCCGAGCCGCTATCAAAGTGGGGGTCAGCCGCTACAACATCGGGACGGCAACCGGCCACATCGACAGGGTGAATCCAGTCAGCACCACGAACGATACCCGCGAATGGCGCGACAACGGCGACCGGATCCCGCAGCTCAACGAGCTCGGTCCCTCGACGGGTTTCAACTTCGGAACCAACAACCGCTACGCCGACGATTTGAAACGGCCCTACTCGATGGAATATTTCGTCGAATTCGACCGGCAAATCGCCAGAAATACGGTGGCCGCCGTCGGCTTCTACTACAGGACCAACGAGCGGCTTATCGGCAGCCGCAATCTGGCCGTTCCGATGGAAACCTACCGGGCGATCGAGGTCACCGAACGGAGCAGCGGTCGCCCCGTCACGGTCTATAACCAAGACCCGGCGCTGAGCGGGCGGTTCGACGTGCTCTGGGACAACTTCTCAGAACTGGACACGGTCTACAAAGGCGTCGATCTGCGCATCAACAAGCGGTTGTCGGACCGCTGGATGTTCTCGGGCAGCGCCAGCTTCGGCAGGAACGAAGGGGATACTTTTCCTGGTAACGACCTCAACAATCCAAACTTCCAGCACCGGATTGGGGCCGTCGGTATGGACCTGCCGTGGCTACTCAAGGCCTCCGGCATTTATGAGGCACCGTTCGGAGTTACGGTCGCTGGAAACCTGCAAAGCTATGCCGGATCGCCGGAATCCACGACTGTTCAGGTCTCGAGCAATACCGTTCCGCTCACCCAGGTGAACCAATCCGTGCAGGTTGAGCCACGCGGTGAGACTCGCACGCCCAGCCTGACACTGGTGGACATGAGCGTCCGGAAGGTGTTCAGGCGGGCGCACCGGACTATCGAGCCCGTGTTCGAGGTGCACAACCTGATGAACGTGGCGACGGTTCAAAGCCGCAATTCGACCCTGGGGCCCGCGTACGGCCTGGCGGCAAACATCGCGCGCGGTCGGATGATCAAGTTCGGTCTGGGCGTGAAGTTCTGAGCGGCAATCGGCGTGCGATTCGCGCGATCGTGCGGGCCGCGGCACCGCACGATCATCGCTGGTCGTCGACGATTCTCGCCATTGTGAAGAGCACGGCGTTCCAGTTCAGGAGATCCAAGTCATGATCGTCACCAGAAAAGCCATTTCCCGGCGCACCGTGCTTCGCGGCATCGGGGCGACCGTGTCGCTTCCGCTGCTCGACGCGATGATTCCGGCGCTGACGGCATCGCAGAACACGCCGGCGAAGGCCGTCCGCCGGCTGGCCGTCGTCTATCACCCCAACGGTGTGGTGTACGAGAACTGGCTGCCGACGGGCGTCGGGGCCGAGTTCGAGTTCTCGCGCGTGCTTTCGCCGCTCGCGCCGTTCCGCGATCGCACGGTCATCATCACCGGGCTCGCCGATCGCCAGGCTGAAGCGCTCGGCGACGGCGGCGGCGACCATTCACGCGCGTCCGGCTCGTACCTGACCGGCGTGCACGTGAAGAAGTCGGACACCATCGTGCAGAACTCGGTGTCGATGGACCAGATTGCGGCGCGCGCCTTCCAGCGCGAGACGCAGCTGTCGTCGCTGCAGCTCACGGTCGACAACAACAACCTGGTCGGGTCGTGCGACGTGGGCTACAGCTGCGCGTACAGCAACACGCTGTCGTGGCTGACGCCGACGCTGCCGCTGATGTCCGAAAACGATCCGCGCGTCGTCTTCGAGCGGCTGTTCGGATCGAGCGACAGCACCGATCCGCGCGTGCGCGCGCTGCGGCTGCGCCAGGATCGCAGCATTCTCGATTCGGTGACCGCGCGCGTGCGGCAGCTTCAGCGCCAGCTCGGCGCGGCCGACAACACGAAGGTGAGCGACTATCTCGAGTCGCTCCGCGATGTCGAGCGGCGCATCCTGAAGGCCGAAGAGCAGAGCGCGCGCGAGCTGCCCGAGGTCGACCGTCCGGTGGGCATTCCCGATGCGTTCGACGAGCACGTGCGGCTGCTGTACGACCTGCAGGTGCTCGCGTTCCAGTGCGATCTCACGCGCGTCATCACGTTCATGTACGGGCGCGAGCAGAGCGCGCGCACGTATCCGCAGCTGGGCATCTCGGATCCCCATCACCAGCTCACGCACCATCAGAACGATCCCGAGAAGCTCGAGAAGTGCACCAAAATCCAGGTGCATCACACCGAGCTCTTCACCGCGTTCCTCGAGAAACTGCGGACGACGCCTGACGCCGAGGGGTCGCTGCTCGACAACTCGGTCATTCTCTACGGCGCGGGACTCAGCAACAGCGATCGCCATACCCACAGCCCATTGCCGACGGTGGTGGTGGGGGGCGGCGCAGGCACGATCAAGGGCGGGCGTCACGTCGTGTATCCGGAAGGGACGCCGCTCTCCAACCTGCACATCACACTGCTCGACAAGGTGGGCGTGCCGGTCGACAAGCTCGGCGACAGCACCGGCAAATTCAGCGAACTGCTCAGCTAAATATTTGCGGAGGAAATGTGATTAAGCGAACTGCGATTCTCTGTTGGACTGTTTCTCGTCGGCATCGGCATTCCGATGAACCTCGAAGCCCAGGTCGCAGGAACCATCAGCGGCTTCGTACGTGACGAAAGCGGCGCGGTTATTCCGGGCGCCGACGTGAAGGCCACGATGATTGGCCAGCAGCTCACCCGTTCGGCCATAACGGACGAAACGGGCTTCTTCAATCTTCTCGCGATGCCCAGAGGGGACTACGAGATCACCGCGCAACTGTCCGGGTTTTCCACGCAGCAGACGAAGGCAGAACTGACAGCCGGCGCGAATCTGCGCATCGACTTCAAGATGACCCTGGGTCAGATTACAGGAAACCGTCGCGGTGACCGCCAGCGCGGCGTTGATAGAAACCAGAAGCGCGACGATGTCGGGCCTGGTTGATGATCGCCGGGTTCAGGAATTGCCTCTCAACGGCCGCAACGTCGTCGAGCTGGCCAGCACGCTTCCAGGTATCACCGACGTGGCCGCCGACGAAGAGATGGGCAGCACGCGCGGCGGTCCGACCATGATCGTCCATGGCTCGTCCCGGGGGCAGAACAACTTCACGCTGAACGGCTCGAACTTCACGAATTACTCCCAGACGGCAGGATTCAACCCACCGCCTCCGGATGCGGTGCAGGAAATCCGAATTCAGACCTCGACGTTCGCGGCGGAGTACGGCAATAACGCCGGCGCCCAGGTCAGCATGGTCACCAAGGCCGGCAGCAATCAGTTTCACGGGTCGGCGTGGGAATTTCATCGAAACGACAAACTGAACGCCCGCAGTTTCTTCCAGGCGCGCCGTGCGCAGCAGAAACAGAATCAGATGGGCGCAGCGGGTGGCGGGCGGATTCTACCGAACAAGCTGTTTTTCTTCGGGTCGTACCAGCGGCTGACGAACAGATCTGAAGCAGGCTCTTCAATCACATTCGTGCCGACCGACGCACAGCGCGCGGGGAATTTCACAGGCTCCCCGGCGATCAGAAACCCTGTCGACGGCCTCACGAATCAACCGTTGAGAGATGCGGCGGGAGCGCCGTGTGTGACGGGCCAAATCGTCAATCCGAACTGCATCAGTCCGGCGGCGAAGAACTATCTCGATAAATTCGTCCCGCGTTCAGACTCGGGACAGGTCCAGAGACTGAGCCCTAACCCTCTCGACGCCTATAACTATGTCGGCCGGATCGACTACACGGTGTCGTCCAGCAACAACCTGTTCGGCCACTTTTTCAGAGATCACTACGGCCGTGCCTCGACCTCCGGCATCGGCAACATCGACTACGTGAGGCAGCAGGACAACAGCCGACTTCAAGCAGTACTCGATCACCAACACGCACACCTTCAGTCCGACGTTCCTGAACGAGGCGACCTACTCGTTCATGGATGCCAATTCCTTCACGTCAGCCATCGACAGAGTGCCTCCTCGTGACATGGGGGTCAACATCGACGAGGGCTACCTCGGCGTCGGCATGAGCCTGAGCGTCACCGGTCTCTTCAGCATCAGCTTTCCCGGACCTGAGCATCAGCGGTACAGGAACTGGCACTGGAAAGACACGATGACCCTCGTACGAAACGCCCATACATTCAAGTGGGGCTACGAGGGGCAGTATGTGAATTTCGACCTCATTCGAGGCAATGGCTCGCGAAGCCAGAATTTCACCGGCGTCCGTTCGGGATCGGCCATGGCCGATTATCTGCTCGGGGCCTTTGACAGCGCCAGCCATGGATTCGGGGCGGCCGACAGCTTCCCGCTTTTGTGGAAGCACCAGTTTTTCATCCAGGACGAGTGGAAGCTGACGCCGCGCATCACGATGAACGTGGGTGTGCGCTACGAGCCATGGTTCCCGTGGGAGCAGGAGTTCGGCCGCTACACGTCCTGGGAATATCGGCACGCAGTCGACCGTCAAACCCGATGCGCCGCGCGGCATCCTGTTTCCCGGCGATCCGAACGTGCCCGACAAGACGGTCGAGGCCGACATGAACAACTTCGCCCCTCGCGTCGGGGTCGCGTGGGACGTCAACGGAGACGGCAGAACCGTCGCCAGAGTGGGTTGGGGCATCTATTACAATCACATCAGCGGTACCTCGGTGCATGCGGCGGAAGCGCCATGGACCGGAACCGTTCAGCTCAACAACGGCCGGCTCGACGATCCGTTCGGATCGCTGAACCGCACGGTTCCGCCTGCGGGAGTTCCGATTTCAGGCGAATTTCAATGCGTCCCGACCAGCGCATATCCGGGGCTGAATTGCCCGCTGTACCCGCTGCCCCTCAACTTCGTCTATAACGATCTGGAGATGGCGACGCCGACCGTTCAGCACGTCAACATCTCGCTGCAACGGCAGCTCACGAACGACTTCATGGTCGACGTGGCGTACGTGGGACGGTTCGGCACCAAACTGGAGGGACACCGGCACTTCAACCCGGCCCGGTTCATCAACTCGCCCCGGACCGGTGCGGCTCCTACGGCTGGAAACCAGAACGAGCGCGTCGAATTCGAGCCGGGAATCATCGGTCCCACGTCGCGCGTCCTGGAGACGCGGTACCAGAGCTGGTATCACGGCCTCGAGATGAAGGCGACCAGGCGGTTCACTGGCGGCTTCATGTTCTCGGGCTTCTACACGTTCTCGAAAGCGATAGACACGCTGCTCAATCAGGGAGCGGGGCTGACCGCCGGCGTGGCCAATCCGTTCGATCTCACCTCGATGAAGGGGAGATCGGAGTTCGATCGCCGGCACGTGCTCGGCCTCTCGTGGATGTGGGAGCAGTCGAAGGAATTCGACAATCCAGTGGTCGATGCCGTTCTGCGGGGTTGGGGGGTCAGCGGCGTGCACAACCTGTCGAGCGGCAATCCGATCAACTTCACGATGGGGACGGACGTAGCGCTCGATGGCACGGGTGGCGCGGGCCGGCAATTCGCCCAACTGGTTGACGGGGCGACGGCGGAAGATGTCGTGCGCCGCGACCATTCGAGCAAGGACGACTTCATCGCGGCGTTTTTCAACGCGAGCGCGTTCGTGCCGGTGGCCCAAATCCCGCGAGGCATCTACGGCAATATGCCGAGAGGTTATGTCAGCGGCCCGGCGCAAGCCAACACGGATATTTCGGTGACGAGGACGTTCGCGCTTCCTGGACGTGATGGGTTGCGCTTCCAGTTCCGCGGTGAACTGTTCAACGCGTTCAACCAGGTCAACTTCGGCTCGCCGACGACCAACCGCAGTTCAGCCAACTTTGGGCGAATCACCGGCGCCAGCTCGGGGCGAGTGGGCCAGCTGGCCGTCAAACTGTTGTGGTAACGATCTCGCCAGGATTAGGGATTAGGGATTCGGGATTAGGGATTCGGGATTAGGAGTGCTATGAGAAAAATGCTCACGGCAATGTTGGTGATGGTTGCGACGACGATGCTCGTCGCGGCGGGGCCTGAGGATGGCGTGAAGGAAGCCGGTGCCGGGTGGAGACAGGGCGCCATCAAGCAGGACAAGGCGCTGCTCGAGAAGTATCTCGCCGACGACCTCGTCTACACCCACGGCGGCGGTCAAACCGAGACGAAGGCGCAGTACATCGCCAACGTCACGAAGGGGCCGTCACACTACAAGGCGATGGAGCCGAGCGACACCAGAGTGCGCATCTACGGCAAGACGGCGGTGCTCTGGGGCCTCGTGGACGTCACGCCTGGGAAGGGCGAGACCTATCGCACGCGGACGCTCGAAATCTACACGCAGAACGCTGCAGGTCTGTGGCAGATGTCGCAGAAAGAATCGATGCGCGTGCCCGCGGCGGCAGCGAAATAGCGACCTGAATTGGTAGATTGGCAGACTGGTAGATTGGAAGATTACGGAATCTGCGAGGTTCTGGTCGGAGGAATGTGGCAAATTCCTCCGACTCTACCTCGCGCCCCGCGTTATTCCCAACAATCCGCGTAGGTACTCAACGTGCTCCGGATCTGGGGCATGTCTGAAAAATCCGAAGAACTGAAGGCTCGCACTGAGGCGTTCGCGGTCGCGGTCGTGAAATTCTGCGACACGATGCCGAACAGCATGGCGGCGCGACGGATCGCTCAGCAACTCCTCGATGCGGGCACATCGGTCGCGGCGAACTATCGTGCCGTGAGTCGCGCGTACACGAATCCGCTGTTCATCTCAAAACTTGCGATTGTCGATGAAGAGTCTGACGAAAGTGAGTTCTGGTTCAGGATAATTCGAAAAACAGGCCTGCAAAGCGCTGCAACGGTCAGGCAACTCGAACAGGAGGCACATGAACTCGCGTCTATCTTCAGTGCTTCACTGAGAACCGCTCGCGCCAACGCCCGGCAGCGGCGAAAAGGAGGCGACGCACCAATCCGTAATCTACCAATCTGCCAATCTACCAATCTGCCAATGCGAGGATCACTTAAGACCATCCGCCAGCGTCTCCGCTTTTTCTACCGACGATTCCGCCAGCAGCAAATTGTTGTCCTTCACCGCGGCGTCTGCCTGCAAGAGGAAGCGGCGCGCCGAATCGTAGTCGGTGCGCTTGCCGGCGTTGAGGCGCCCGCGATCGATGGAGTCGAGCTTCTGCCTGGTGCGCACGAGGCGGTCGCGCACTTGCGCGGCGGTCGGCGTGCGCCCCTCGGGGCCGGCGGGCCGAAGCTCTGGCGGCGGACCTGCGCGTGGCGGCTCCGGCGGCGTGATGACTGGTGGTTGAACAGCCGGTGGAGTGACAGCGGCGGCCGGCGGAGACGCTGGCGTTGCTGCGGGCTTTGATGCCGGCGTCGGGGCCGGCCGCTCGGGCACTGGCGGCGGCGGCTCGGCGATGACCGCCGGGACCGGATCCATCGCCACGCGCGGCGGTGGCTCGGGAATTTCGAGCGGAAACGTCATCGACGAGCGCGCAGGACTCGACGCGCACGCGCTCAGCGCGAGGCCTGCTGCGAGGACGGTCAGACGTGTCGCTATGCTAATCCCCAATCCCTAATCCCCAATCCCTGTCATTTTCCAATGTTACGCCATGGGCAGCAGCAAGCGAAAGGTTGTCCCCCTGCCCTCCGTCGACTGCACCTCGATTTCGCCGCCGTGCAGCTGGACGATTCTATAGACGATCGACAGCCCGATGCCGCTGCCTTCGGGCTTCGTCGTGTAGTACAGGTCGAAGATCCGATCGAGCTTGTCCGCGGAAATGCCGGCGCCGGTGTCTTCGACGGTCAGCGCCATCCGGCGATCCTTCTCGACGCGCGCGCCCATCGTCAGCCTGCCGCCATCGGACATCGCCTGGCAGCCATTGAGCGCCAGGTTGAGCAGGGCCTGCCGCAGCAGGGCCGGATCCGCGACCAGCTTGGGCAGCCCGACCGGCGCCTCGGCGCGGCAGGTGATGCCGTTGCGCCGCGCGTCGGGCTCGACGAGCGCGATGACTTCCGCGATGAGCAGGTCGACGTTCACCGGGTGAGGCTGCAGCTCTTCGGGCCGGATGAAGCGCACGAACCCCGTAATCACTTCGTCGAGCCGCCTGATCTCCGATGCGATGACGTCGAGATGCTCCCGCGCGCCGTTCACTTCGGGCGTCGTCTCGTCGCGTCCTTCCAGGCCCAGCACCGCACCCACCGGCGCGCGCGCGCGGTGCTGCAGCTGTAACAAGTGCTCGCGGACGAGCTCGAGATGAATCGCCATCGCGTTCAACGGGTTTCTGACTTCGTGCGTCACGCCGGCCATGAGCCGGCCGAGCGAGCGCGCTGCCAGCTTTTCGCTGATGGCCCGGAACGATTCCCCAACGCCTTCGAGCTCTTCGTCCTGCGGCAGGTCGATGCTGCCGACCTTTTCGCCGCGCCCGAGCTTCATGAGGCCGCTGTTGATGACGTGAATGGGACGAAGGATGCGGGTCGCCAGCACCAGGCCGACGAGAATCGCCGCCGCCGATAGCAACACCGTCCACAGCACCATCGGCCTCAATGCCTGCGTGAGATCGTCGCGGATGAGCACGGGCGACAATCCGACGCGAATCGCCCCGAACGGCGCGTCGCCGAGCTCGAGCGGCAGCGTCAGCTCGAGCGCGCGATCGGCGTAGATGGTGCGGATCTGCTCGATCGTGCCCCGGTCCAGCACGGCCGCAAGATTTTCTCCGGCCTCGATCATCTGGCCTTCGGCGGCGGGGAAGCTGTGCGCGATGGCGCGCCCTTCGTTATCGACGACGGCCGCGTAGGTGACATTGCGGCCGTAGGCCGCGGTCGATTCCAGGATGGACCGAATGCCCTGATCTTTGCGGAGCGAGTCGGCGTGATCGTCGCCGCCGGCTGCAATCGCGTCGCGTGCGCGCTGATAAATCATGCGGCCGATCAGGGTCGCCGACGCCGCGGCTGTCTTCGAGACCGACGCGGGCAAGGTTCGCCAGGTGCTGCACGCTCAACGCGATCATCGCGAGCGCAATCAGCAGCGTCACCGCGGCGGTTTGCCTGGCTCGTAAGCTGAACCGCATATCGAATCAGGATTTTTCCGCTTCTTGCCGGAACCGTTTCAGCTTGTTGTGCAGCGTCTTGACGGTGACCCCCAGAATCTCCGCGGCGCGCGTCTTGTTGTCGCGCGTATGCACGAGCGTCAGCTCGATGAGGCGGCGCTCGGCTTCGTCGACCGTCATGCCGGGCGTCAGCCCGACCGACTGAATCGACGGCGGCGGCGGACCTGACAGATCGCCCGGCAGATGATCGGCTTCCACGAATTCCCCCGGGCTCAGGATGACCGCCCGCTCGATCACGTTGCGAAGCTCACGGATGTTGCCGGGCCACGGGTACCGCTGCAGCACACGCATGGCGTCTGGCGTAAGCGCCTTCACCGATTTGTCGTTGCGCGCGTTGAACTCCGAGATGAACGTTTCGACGAGCAGCGGGATGTCGTCCGTCCTGTCGCGCAGCGGCGGCACGCAGATCCCGATGACGTTGATGCGATAGTAGAGGTCTTCGCGCAGCTTGCCCTGCTGAACCGCCTTCGCCGGATCGACGTTGGTCGCGGCAATCAGCCGCACATCGACCGCCTGTTCTCTCTGGCCGCCGAGACGCCTGATCGTCCGCTCCTGGAGCACGCGCAGCAGCTTGGCCTGAATACCGGGGGATACTTCGGCGATTTCGTCGAGGAACAGCGTACCGGTATGCGCGAGCTCGAAGCAGCCGGGGCGCCGATCGACCGCGCCGGTAAACGCGCCCCGCTCGTGGCCGAAGATTTCATTCTCGAGGAGCGACTCGGGAATCGCGGCGCAGTTGATCCCGATAAAGGGATGCTTGCTGCGCCCGCTGAGCTGGTGGATGGTCTTGGCCACGAGCTCTTTGCCCGTCCCGGACTCGCCATACACGAGCACCGACGCCGCGGTGGGCGCCGCCTGCTCGATGACGCGGTATACCGAACGCAGGGCGGGCGCGTTGCCGACCATCTCGCCGAAGCGGCCGTGGTCCAGGAGCTGCCGGCGCAGGCTTGCCACATCGCGGAGCGCGTGCTCGCGGTCGGCGACGTGAGAGAGCAGCGTGCGAAGCCGCTGCGGATCGACCGGCTTCGTCAGGTAGTCGTAGGCGCCTTCCTTCATCGCCGAGACCGCGGTATCGACGCTGCCCTGTGCGGTGATCAGGACGAACGTCAGGTCGGGAAGCTGTTCCTTGACGACGTTTGAGCAGCTCGAGGCCGTCCATGCGCGGCATCACCATGTCGGCGAGCACCACTGACGGGCGATAGGTGGTGATCTTCTCGAGCCCTTCCTGGCCGTCGGCGGCGCCCTCGGCCTCGTAGCCCCAGGCGCGCACCAACTCTGTCAGCCCGCGGCGGGCGGACGCGTCGTCTTCAACAATCAGGACACGCATGGACACTCAGAATACAACGGGAATGGGAATCGTAGGGATCGAGGGTCGCGTGGGCGGGTGGGGAAAAACAAAGAGGGCAGAGGGGCTTTTCGCCCTCTGCCCTCTTTCCTGGTTCGAATAACGGGCCTTTTACGCGAGGATGCGAATGACCACCCGACGATTCTGCGCGCGGCCGTCGCGCGTTTTGTTCGACTCTGGAGCTGACCGGCTTCTCTTCACCCCAGCTGATGACGTTCATCTTGTGCAGGGGCACCTGATGGGCCTCGTAGAGATAGCGCTTCACCGCCTCGGCGCGCGCTTCGCCGATGCGCTGATTGACCATCTTGTCGCCGGTCGAATCGGTGTGACCTTCGATCTCGACGAAGTTGCCGCGCGGGTTGGCCTTGAGATCGGCGATCATCTGGTCGATGCGCTGCTGGACGGGCTCGGGCAGCGCCGCCGACCCGAACTTGAACTGACCCTGGTCTTCGCTGATGACCACTTCATAGACGAGCCGCTTCGTCGAGGCTTCGACTGCCTCGATCTTGGCTACAGTCGCCGCCACAGCGCTGTTGGCGGTGCTGGCGGCCGACTGAGCTTCTTTCGCCCAGATGCCGGCCTGATCGGCCTTCGCATCGACCTGCGTGATGCGCCCGGCGTTCTGCCGCGTCTCTTCCTGCGTGGTTTCGAGTGACTGCGAAAGCGTTTCGACGCGCGTGCCGACCGCGTCGACCTCTGTTCGGACGAACTTTTTGGTGGCGCACGCGGTCGTGGTGCCGACGACGATCGTGGCGACGGCGAGCGTATTGACGATTCGACGGACCTGCATAAAGTCGATCTCCCTTCGTAATGTGAGGCGGGCGCCTCACTTTGCCAATCTGGCTAGGTAATAGAGCAGGAACCGTGCCGAGCAAATTCTTAACCGGCGGGCAAGAGGTTCAGGAGGATTCTCCTCATCTCCTGCCTCCATTCGGGTGGGGCAACCGGAAAAAAGTTCAGCGACCAGGAAAAAATTACATGGTGCGGGCGGCAAAAAACCCGATTTCACAGGGAGTTGCGCAGGCACACGATTTGCCATAGCAGGCGGCGCGTCGTCGGCTTAATCAAAAACACGGCAGGTCCGTGAGCTGGGGGAGCTGGGCCGATAACGCAAACAGGGGCATCACTATTCCCTGGTGGTGCCCCTGTTATTTACGGAATTGAGCCGATTGCTAGATTCGCGGGAGATTGCCTCTTGTCCCAGAGCTTTGGCAGCCGGCTGCGCTACGAGCGCGAGCGCCGGCAGATCGCGCTGAGATCGATCGCCGAAAGCACCAAGATCGGCTTCACCCTTCTCGACGGGCTGGAGCGCGACGACGTCTCGCGCTGGCCGTCAGGCATCTTCAGAAAATCCTTCGTCAAATCGTACGCCGAGGCCATCGGGCTCGACGCCGATTCGATTGTCCGTGAGTTCGTCGAACGCTATCCCGACCCGCTCGAGGTTCATACCACCGCACCATTAGAGGTCCGGCTGAAGCCGGACACTACCGGTAAGTCATCATCCGTAAGTCCTCTGGCGATCAAGCTCACCATCACCTGGAGTGGGTCGGTACAGCACACCTTTGATAGATTGGCAGATTGGAAGATTGGGAGATTACTGCGATCTTTCCCAATCTTCCAGTCTCACAATCTGCCCATCCGAGCTACCCCACATGAATTCGGGGACGGAGCTCGGGATCCGGCTCCGCCTGCCTGAGCACCTCGCGGGTCACGGGCGCCGTGTCGCCTTCGCCGAACGCCAGAAACTTCAAGAGGTACGCAATCGGGTTTCCTTCCGTCCAGCCGAAGTAGGCGTGCGGGATGTTGCGTGTCCGATCGCGGATGAAGAGCAGCAGCGCGGCAATGGCGTTCGGAATGGCCGGGCTTGCGCACCGCAGCACGCGATGTCCACCGACCTCCGCGCCTTCAACCACGAGCACTTCGCTGAAAAGCGACGCATCCGACGGCTTCACCTCGACGAACAGGACGCGCGCGTCCGGCGGCAGGTGATGCGATTCCTGCGCATCGCGCAGCTTGCGCGCGTACTCCTCAGGCAACCCCGTGTCCGGGCGGTTCGCGATGATGCGGATCGGTACGTTCGCGGCCTCCTGCAGGAACTGTTCGGCCATCGGATCGGCCGTGACGCCCTGCACGCGTAGCTCCGTCGAGCGCAGCACCCGCGAGATGAGCGAGGTGACGATGATCGTGACGATGAACCATGTCGCAATCTGTACGCCGTCTGGTCTCTCAATGACGTTCGTAATCGTCGTGTAGACGAAAATGCCGGTGATGACGGCGAACGCCATCCAACTGCGTTGATGTCTGTGTTTGAGCCCGAGCGTCACCGCGAGTGCGGCCGACGTCATCAGCACGAGGACGCCCGTCGCGTACGCGCCGCCCTGCGCCTCTACGTCGGCGTCGAAGATGATCGTGATGAGGAACGTGATGCCGGTGAACAGCGTGACGAGGGGACGCGTGGCGCGGGTCCATTCTGGGGCCATGCCGTACCTCGGCAGGTACCGCGGCACGAGGTTCAGGAGGCCCGCCATCGCCGACGCGCCGGCAAACCACAGAATCGCGATGGTGCTGACGTCGTAGATGGTTCCGAACACCTCGCCGAGGTAGTGATGCGCAAGATACGCGAGCGCACGCCCCGACGCCTCGCCCCCTTCGCGAAACGCTTCGGGTGGAATCAGGAGCGTCGTCACGAGGGAACTGCCGATCAGCAGCACGCTCATGATGAGCGCGGCGGTGCGAAGCAGCTTCCGCGTGTTTCGAATACGCCCGGCAGGCCGTTCGGGCGTGTCGTCAGGGTCGCCTTGCACGAGCGGCATAACCGCGACGCCGGTTTCGAATCCAGACAGGCCCAGCGCGAGCTTCGGAAAGAGAAGAAGCGCCACGAGCAGCATGGCCATCGGGCTGGCGTGCTGGCTACGAGCGCGTTCGTCCAGCGCGGTAGATACTCGGGATGCGCGAGCACCTCGCGCAAGCCGACGGCCAGCACAACCACATTGAGTGCGAGATAGACGGCCACGATAACGACGGCGATGCCAATCGCCTCGCGGAACCCTTTCACGAAGATCGCGCCGAGCCCGGTCAGCAGCACGATCGTGACGGCGACCGGGTGATCGAACGCCGCCGGCACGAACGGGTTGTGAATGATGTGCTCGGTCGCGTCGGCCGCCGACAGCGTGATGGTGATGACGAAGTCGGTCGCGGCGAACCCAAGCAGCACCAGGACGAACGCCTTGCCTCGCCAGCGCGGCAGCAGGTCTTCGAGCATCGAGATGCTGCCCTGGCCGTTCGGGCTGGCCGACGCGACCCGGTTGTACACCGGCAGCGCGCCGACGAGTGTGAGGACGACGAGAATGACGGTCGCGATGGGTGCGAGCGCACCGGCGGCGATAAACGCGATGCCTGGCTGATAGCCGAGCGTCGAGAAGTAGTCGACGCCGGTGAGGCACATCACTTTCCACCACGGCGCGGTATGGACAGGTGCCGCGTGCGGTCCTTCCGCGGGCCGTATCCCCTGAAAAAACCAGTCGTGGAAACGCGTCACCGCGATTCCTCGCGCTCGAATTTGTAGGCGAAGGCGAACGCCGCTGCGGTGGCCAGCGCGAAGTCAACGTGCCAGGGCAGCCACAGCATGAAATTCCAGAGCGCGGCTACGCTCGCGATCATGACGACGAGGGCCGCCAGTCTGATGGTGAGGATCACAACGCGAGTGCGAGTGTCCATAGCGTTACCGCTCCAGGTGAAAGGGCACGCTCGTGACGACCGTGTTCGGTTTGAACAGCAGCGCGCCCTTGATGAGAAGCGCGCGCTGGTTGTGAAAGAGGTGGTGCCACCAGCGCGCCGGAACGAATTCGGGCAGCACCACCGTGACGTAATCGTCCGGATGCTCCGCGTTGAGCTGCTCGATATATTCGAGCAGCGGCTCCATCAACGATCGAAACGGAGACGCCAGCACCACGAGCGGAAGGCCACGCCCCCATTTGTCCCAGTCGGTCCGGATTTGCGCCGTTGACGCCGGATCGACGTCGATGTACACGGCGCGCACGTCGGAAGACAGCGTCCGGGCGTAATCAATCGCGCCGATCACCGCCCGCTGCACCCCGCTAATCGGCACGATGACCCGGTTGTCGTGCCGCACGTCAGGCTGAAAGTCGGTCAGCGTCAGCTGCGCGGCGACGGCGCTGTAGTGCGACTTCGTGATCCGGAAGAGGATCACCAGAAGTGGAATCAGCAGCATGATGATCCAGGCGCCTTCGTGCGCCTTCGTCACCGCAACCACCAGTAGCACCACACCCGTGACCAGCGCGCCGACCCCGCTGATGGCGGCGCTCGTTCGCCAACCGGGACCGCGAAGCTTCTGCCAGTGCATCACCATGCCGCCCTGCGACAACGTGAACGACAGAAACACGCCGATCATGTACAGCGGGATCAGCGCATGCGTATCGCCGGCGAAGACCACGAGCAGCAGCGCCGCAAATGCGCTGAGCCCGAGAATGCCGTTCGAAAACGCGAGCCGGTCTCCCTGGTTCATGAATTGCCGCGGCAGATAGCGGTCGCGGGCCAGGATTGAGGCGAGGCGCGGAAAATCCGCGTAGGCCGTATTGGCCGCCAGCACCAGGATCAGCATCGTCGCCGCCTGAACCAGGTAGTAGGGAACGTCACGCCCTCCGAACACGCCACGTGCGAGTTGTGAGATGACGGTTTCCTGCTCGCTGGGAAGAACGCCGTAGGTTTGTGCCAATAACGTGATGCCCAGGAACATCGTGATCGACAGGACGGCCATGATCATCATCGTTGCCGCGGCGTTCTTCGCCTCAGGGGGCCTGAAGGCAGGCACACCATTCGAGACAGCCTCCACGCCTGTCATTGCGGTGCAACCGTTCGAGAAGGCCCTCAGGAGAAGAAAGAGGGTGAGCGGTTGCCCGAGCGACGCCATCGGCTCCGCAGGCTCGATTGGGGACACGGTTCCCGTTGCGGCGCGCCAGGCTCCGACCGCGATCAGCGCGAGCACACTGACGATGAAGAAGTAGGTCGGCGCGGCGAAAATATTTCCGGATTCGCGGATGCCGCGCAGGTTGCCCAGCGTGAGGATGAACACGAATGCCAGCGCCATGGCGACCCGGTGATCGATCCACTGTGGAAATGCCGACGTCAGCGCGGCGACTCCGGCCGCGATGCTGACCGCCACTGTGAGGATGTAATCGATCAGGAGCGCGGATGCCGCGATCAAGGCGGGCATCTCGCCGAGATTCTCCTTCGCGACGATGTACGCACCGCCGCCGTTCGGATACGCGTGAAGCGTCTGGCGATAGGAGAAGACGACGATCGCGAGAATCGTGGCGATGATGGCCGCAATCGGGCTGGCTAACGTCAACGCGCTGACGTTGACGAGGATGAGGACTCGCAGAATCTCTTCTGTGGCGTACGCAACGGAGGAGAGCGGATCAGAGGAGAGAACTGCGAGGCCGGTGACGCGGGAGAGACGTTCGTGATGCGCCAGGTGCGACGGTATCGGTTCGCCGACAACCAGCCGCTTGATCTGGCCGAGCAATCCTTCTTCAGGCACGATCGGGCCTCGAGAAGACGCCTTCTGGTCGCCCGAAATACAAAAAGCCGCAGCGCGCTGCGGCTTTCAACCAGGAAGTGCGCTTCCGTTAAACGCCGACGGGGTTAGCTGCCGGGCTCGGACTCGGAAGTGTCCTATGGCGTCTCCGCCAATTCGCCCCTGAGGCGTTCGTTGCGCCTCTGTGGGTCCCCCGTGTTCCGCGTGTAGCGCGGAACTTAGGCAATACACGACGTTACGCCTGACCGGCGTACAGTGTCAACTCAGCATCCGTTATCAGGACTCGGGTGAGCGAACCGACGAAGGTGCGCCGCCTCGAAGAATCTGCTCGAGACGATCGAGGTCGACCGGCTTGGTCAGATGCTCGTCGAAGCCCGCCCCGAGTGCCGCCTCGACGTCCGCGTCCTGGCCGTATCCGCTGAGCGCGACGAGCCGCGTGCGGCTGAATGCGGGGCTCTTCCTGATATGGCGCGCGAGCTCGAAGCCGCTCATCACGGGCAGGCCCAGATCCACCAGCGCAAGATCGGGACGAAGCTGCTCGATGAGCCCAAGGCCGTCGCGGCCATTCTCGGCGGTCGAGACCGTCACTCCCTGCGATTCCAACACCAGCTGCATCATGAGCCGCGCGTCGGCCTGATCTTCGACAACGACGACACTGTGCGCCGGTGGCCACGCGCGCATCGTGCGATCGCCGTCGGCCGCCTCCGCGGCGTCGAGCGGCAGGCTGACCGTGAACATGCTGCCGCGGCCCTGGCCGTCGCTGTACGCCTCGACCGTTCCGTCGTGCAGCTGGACGAGCTGACGCAGCAGCGTCAGTCCAATCCCCATGCCTCCGTCCGAGCGCGCGACGCTCTGGGGTCCCTGCACGAACAGGTCGAAGATGTGGGGCAGCATGTCCTGCTCGATGCCGCGCCCTTTGTCGGATACGCGGATGCAGGCGCGACGACCCTCGCGGCGCACTTCGAAGTGCACGTCGCCGCCTTCAGGTGAATACTTCGAGGCGTTGCTCAGAAGGTTGGCCTGAATCTGCTGCAGCCGCGCTGGATCGCCGTATACGGGAACGGGTGCGTCGTCGATGTCCACTGTCAGCCGCGTCCTCCGCTCGGCCATGAAGGGGCCGAGCGCTTCGATGGCCGATTGCGCCGCTTCCCGGAGATCGACCTTCGTTTTCCGCAGCACGATGCGTCCGCGCGTGATGCGCGCCACATCGAGCAGGTCGTCGAGCAGCCGAGCCATGTGCGTGGCCTGCCTCGCGACGACCGCACCCGCAGTGCGGCATGAATCGTTGGCCCACTCCGCGTTGTCCAGCACGTGAACGGCGCTGAGGATGGCGGCCAGCGGATTTCTGAGCTCGTGTGAGAGCATCGCGAGGAATTGTTCACGACGCCGCACGCCCTCATGAATCTCCTGCTCCGCCTTTCGGCGCTCGGTGACATCGAGGAATGTCACGACGGCGCCGATCACCTCTGAGCCGCGGAAGATCGGGTGGCTCCAGTATTCGGCCGGGAACGACGTGCCGTCGGCGCGCCAGAGCACTTCGTTCTCCACGTGCGCCCCTTCGCGGGTTCGCAGCGCCTCGAAGATCGGCGATTGTTCAGCAGCGTACGGCGTGCCGTCCGGGCGTGTGTGGTGAATGAGCGGGTGCATCTGCTTCCCGATGAGGGCGGCGGGCGAATCGTACCCGAGGAGCGCCGCGCACGCCGAGTTGCAGAACGTGCAGACGCCGCTGAGGTCGATGCCGTAGATGGCCTCAGCCGTCGAATCGAGCAGCAGCCGTATCCGTTCCTCGCGCTCCGCAATTTCCTGGCGCGCGCGCACGAGCTGCGTGATGTCGCGTGAGATGCCCGAGATGCCGACAATGCAGTTGGCCGTATCGAGGATCGGCGAGAAGGTGACCGAGACGTCGACGATGGAGCCGTCTTTGCGCAGGCGCCGCGTTTCGAGGCGCTCCACGGGCCGTCCATCCCGCACCTGCCGAAGAATCGTCTCGATCCCTTCCTTCTGTCCGGGCGGATAGAGAAAGGTCGCGTGGCGGCCGATCGCTTCGGCTGCCGAGTATCCGTACAGCCGGAACGCGCCGTTGTTCCAGCTCGTAATGACGCCGTCCAGCGTCTTTCCGATGATCGCATCCTCAGATGACTCGACGATGGCGGACAGCTCGGCGAGCTTGGCGCGCGTCTGCTCGAACGCCGAAATGTCGGTCAGCGTCAGCACCACGCCGTCGGGTGGCTCTTTCGGATCTTTCAGTCGAGCGCGGTACGGCAGAATCCGCAGAATCAGGCGGCGCTGACGCTTGTCCGACGTCTGCGCTTCGATCGGGATGCCGCCATGCAGCACGCGCTCCACGTCGGCCATCAGTGTCGGGTACGACAGGTCGTGCGTGAAGGTGTGCAGCGGCCGCCCGAGGTCCTGCGGAATGACGCGAACGACTTCGGCGATGCGCGGCGTGAACTTGCGGATGCACAGCTGGCGATCGAGAAACATCGTCGCCACCTCGGTGCCGTTGAGGAGATGTTCGATGTCGTCGTTCAGCTCCTGCAGCTCGACGTTGCGCTTCTGATACTCGGCGTTGACCGTGTACATCTCCTCGTTCACCGAGTGGAGCTCTTCGTTGGTGCTCTGCAGCTCTTCGTTGGCGGCAATCAGCTCCTCGTTGGTGGCCTGCAGCTCCTCGTTGGCGGTTTCGTGCTCCTGGACGGCCGACTGCAGCCGCTCTTTCGTATACGCGAGCTCTTCTTCGAGGGCGCGAATCTGATCGCGCGACCCCGCATCGACGGCCGGCTGCGGAACGTAGCTCGCGAAATCGGGCGGGACGTCCGCGAACGGCGGAATCAACGGCGGTGTCGCGGATGTCCCCGAATCGAGCGAGATGAGCACGTGCGTCAGCGCGCCCTGCGCATCTCTCAGTGGCTCGGCGACGAGGGACACGCGCTGTCCGTCTCCGGCAATCGGTATCGCCGGATAGCGCACGCTTTCCGAATCGCGCCGCACGCGATGCAGCACGCCGGAAATGGCGGTTCGCAGATCGTCCGTCACCATGTCGAGCAGGTTCTGAGACGGGCGCCGCGCCTTCACTCGCAGCAGCGATTCCACGCCGCCGAACGTATCGATGAGCTGTCCGTTTTCGTCGACGAGAAAGCTCGGCGGCATGAAGCGGTTGAGCAGCCGGTCGTAGGACGCCAGCAGCTGCGGGTTCACTCCTCCGTGGCGGGGCATGACGGCCGGCAGAATGCGGGGCGCCGTGCCGCCGCGCGGCAGCGGCAGGCGCAGGTCGCGCGGCAGCCGGATGTCGCGCCGCTTCCGATAGATTTTGGAGTGCTCGTCGATCGTGTCGAACTCGTCGAGCAACGAGCCGGGGGTCTCGCTCGACCCGAGAAACAGGAAGCCGCCGGGCTTGAGCGAGAAGTGGAACAGCGTGAGCACCGTCTTCTGCGCGTGCGGCTGAAAGTAAATGAGCAGATTGCGGCACGTGATGAGATCCATCTTCGTGAACGGTGCGTCGCGAATGAGATTGTGCGGCGCAAACACGATGGTCTCGCGGATCGTCGGCGAAATCTGATACCCCTCGGGCCTCAGCGTGAAGAAGCGCTCGAGCCGTTCCTGCCCGATGCCCGCCACCTGCTCTTCGCTGTAGAGGCCGGCGCTCGCGAAATCGAGAGACGCTTTGTGGACGTCGGTCGCGAGAATCTTGACGTTGGCGGGACGCCGCCGCGCCGCGAAGCGCTCGTGGAGCAGCATCGCGATCGAGTACGCCTCCTGCCCGGTCGCGCACCCCGGCACCCAGACGCGCACCTGTTCGTCGGCCGTCGCACGCTCGACGATTTCTGGAATGATGCGGTGCTCGAGCGTCTCGAACGACGTGTCGTCTCTGAAGAACCGGGTCACGCCGATGAGCAGATCTTCGTAGAGCGAGCTCAGCTCGGCGGGGTCGCTGCGCAGCTGCTCGACGTACATTTCGATATCGAGCGATCGGTTCAGCGCCAGTCTTCGCTCGATGCGCCGCGTCACGGTGCTCGCCTTGTAGTGCGAGAAATCGATCGCGTACTCGTCGCGGAGGAGACGCATGATGGCGTCGACGCCGCGGTCGTCGTCTGACCCTGCGCCCGGGTCGAGTGCCGATCGGCGAAGCTCCGGTTTGCCGAGCTCGGCCAGCGCGAGCGCGATCTCTTCCGGCGGCAGCACCTGATCGACCATCGTCGTGCGGATGGCGCTGAGGGGCATGCCGTTGAACTGCGCCGTGTCGGGGCTCTCGCAGATGACGGTGCCGCCGGCCTTCTTTATTTCCATGACGCCGCGCGAGCCGTCGCTGCCGCTGCCCGAGAGCACGACCGCGACGGCGCGATCGCCCGCGTCCTGCGCAAGCGAGCGGAAGAACATGTCGATCGGCAGCGTCAATCCGTGGCGCGGATCGCGGTCGTTGAGGAGCAGCCGCCGGTCCCGGATGATCATTTCCTTCATCGGCGGCAGCAGATGCACCGTGTTCGCCGCGAGCGGCATGGCGTGGTCGGCCTGGAGGATCGGCATCGACGTGCGCCGCGACAGCAGCTCGTCCATCAGGCTCTTGAAGTCGGGGGACAGGTGCTGGAGCACGACGAACGCCATCCCCGTGTCCGTCGGAAGGTTTGCGAACAGGCGCTCGAGCGAGTCCAGCCCGCCCGCGGATGCGCCAATCGCCACGATAGGAAAATCGCCTGCCCGTTCTTCGACCACGCTGACTCCTTGGTCAGCGTCGCAAAGCACGAAACTTGCCAGCATTTTTCAGAACAATTTGTATTCGGGAGATACAAACCACGCAACGGGCCTGTGGAAAAAATATACAATCGGCGATCATGAAATACCTTCAGATAGCGCTGCTGTGTTGCCTGCAGGGTGTTGCGGTATGGGGCCAGCAGCCTCGCACCGAATTGACGAAATGGCAGGACGGCAAGCTCGGAGCCGTGTCGATTACCTACGACGACTCGACCATCAATCAGTTTCGGATCGCCGTTCCGATGATGAACGAACGCGGGTTACCTGGGACGTTTTTCATCATCACCGGCGAGATACCCGGCTCCAGGTTCATGCCGACCTTCGTCGGGCGGCCGATCATGGACATCATTCGTGAGAGTGCGACGGTCCCGACCAACAAGTACCAACGCATTCGAACGCTCATCCATGCTGCGGTACCTGGGAGAAGTGCAGCGCGTAGACGTCGTGCTCGAAGGCTTCAAACCGAACAGCGCCGGCGCGCTCATCGGGAAGGGGCAGTTCGCGCCGTTCGACGCCGTCCTCGCGCGCGCTTCGTCGAACCGGCGAGACCTATGCCGTCGGCGCGAAACCGCACGTGCCTGTCCGCTCCCAGGAAGCGGGGCGCCCGCCCGCAGTGCATGCCGGAGGGCTTACGTGGGATGAGATGCGTCAGGTCGCGAAGCAGGGCCACGAGATTGCGAATCACCTGGTCTCTCATGCGCATATGCCCGGTCTCGACGAAGCGAACATGCTGTACGAGGCGATGAAGGCCGACGAGGATCTCCGCAGAGAGATGGGAGACAAGCACACGTTTTCGATCGAGTCGTCCTACGGCATCCATGATGCGCGGGTTGAAAAAATCCTCGTGCCGCGGTTCCCCTTGACGCGCAACTGGGTCACCGACGCGTTCATGGACGGAATCTTCCGTGGAGATGGGCGCGACCCGGCCTCGATGACGCAGGGAATACGTCCAGTGGCAGCGAGGTCTGATCACAAAGACGCCACCCGAGGAAATGAACGGATGGATTGACAAGTCGCTCGCGACCGGGACATGGCTCGTTCTTGTGATTCACGGCATCGAAGGCATCGGGTACGAGCCGGTGCCGGCAGCCAACCTGCGCGCGTACCTCGACTACATGAAGGCGCGTGAAGATCGGCTGTGGGTGGCGACGTTCGCGGATGCGGCCAAATACGTGCGCGAGCGCATGGCGAGCCAGGTGACGACGAAGCAGGCGGGGAATGCGATTGAGGTGACCGTCAGGCACTCGCTCGACCCCAAACGGTACGACCTGCAGCTGACCGCAAAGACGACCGTTCCCGCGGAGTGGAGTTCAGTACGCGTCAGCCAGGGCCGCATGACGGCAACGATTCCCGTGCAGCGGGAGCGAGGCGATTCTTACGTGACGTACCGAATCACGCCGAACGGCTCGGTTGCGCGACTGGAACGGGCGCGGTGAGCTGAACAGCCTAGCCGCGCGCGAAGAACGAATACATCCGCGAGAACAGGTTGCTGAGCGCGACGATCATCCGTGGTCTGGCATCGCGCGCGGGCTCTTCGCCAAAGCTCCGCGCGCTTTCCGGCGGCCTCACCGCTGAAACGATCGCTGCGTGCCGCGGTTGCTCGGCGGGCACGTTGCTTGCCATCGCATCCCAGTAAAACTGCTCGAACCGCGCGGCGTGATCGGGATGCCGGACGACGTGAAAAGTCGGCTCGCGGCCGTCTTCGATGTAGGCCAGCAAGCCGGCCTGGCGAAGGTCGGTCAGGATGAACTTGAGATCGCGCTGCTCGGTCTTGGAAAGTCCGACTGACGGGACGTCGAACGCCCAGCCGAGCCCGTGCAGCGGAAACGATTCATCGTCTTCGCGCTCGTCTCCATGCGCAAGCATGCGTGTGATCGCGAACCCGGTATACCGCTCGCCCTGCAGCCGTTTGAGGTGGTGCGCGACGAAGAGCGCGGAGCCGATAGTGGAACGCTCGGCCGACATTTCATGTGCGGCGGCGCGGACGCCGAAGTGCGAGGCGATGTCCGGAAGCAGCACGAAGCGCTCGCCGAGATCCTGGTGAAGCTCTCCGGCGGCCGGCGCCTCTGGCAGCGCGCCGCGCAGCGGCTCGTTGACAAAACTCCACTGGGCGCTCGGCAGCACCGCCCAGCCGAAACGTCCCTGATACGCGGATGCGAGCTGCGCGTACGCGTCAGGCGACTGTCGGTACACGTCGAGCAGACGCATCGCCTGCCGCACGCGGAAATAGTAGGTCGGGGAGTAGTCGACGCGATTCAGCTCGTCGAGCGCCTGGTACACCGCCGGACGGAAGTACGGGGTGTTCGTCCAGAACAGCTCCTGGTACGAGAGATCGGCGCCGCGCATCTCGGAAGGCACGTCGGAGACTTTCACCGTGCGGCCGAAGTACGCCGACAGCAGCTTCGCCATCCGTCCCGCGCCCATGTGGTACTCGGCGATCGCGAATTCGACCTCGCCTCCGAGCCACGATCGGCGGTTGCTCACACGCCGCGCCATGGCCCAGATCGCGCGCTCGGGCACATACCGCTCGTCGATCGTTTTGTAGACGGGCTGCTGAACGGTCGTCTACGACCTTCCGCCGGCTTGCGCCCGTGCCGACCCAACGCGTTTTCTTGACGGCCTTCGTCCCGACGCGCACTTTCTTTCCCGTCGAGAGCCCCATCTCTTTGGCCGACCCTTTGGTCATCTGTGCGATGCCGGCCGGTCCGGTCGGGCTCTTCGCCTGCGGGTCGCCGTAACTCTCGATGAAGATCATCCCCGCGAGCACCATCGGGTCGAGATCGTGCGCGCGCGCAGCGGATTCAATGTGGCCCCAGATGTCGGGATGGAAAATGCGTCCCGGCGCGCGCAGCGCCTCAGGAAAGCGCAGCAGCGAGAAGCTGGTGCTCGCCTCGAGATGGGCCGATCGCGCGGCGATCTGCTCACGGGACAGACTGCTGCGATCTGCGCCAAGACCGGCGTCAAAGGAATCTGCATAGACACTTGTGGCCGCGGTGATGCAGATGAGCATCACCCGGACGAGCAACTTATTCATTTGTCGGTCCTGGTGGAAAAACGGGTGTGTCCTTCCATTGTAAACGGAACCGCCGCATCCGCCAACAGCAACGTTTCGAAGGGGGTTGTCGTCCAAGCAGGGCGGAGGACTCCCATGATGCGCGCGTTCGGTATCACGCTCCTGCTGGCGGTGGGGCAAGCCGCTCAGCCGCCTGTCGATTTATGCGCCGACGCGAATCAAGGGCGCCGCGAGCGCCATTGCGAGGTGCGCGAGGAGATCGTCACAGCGCCGGCCCTCGACATCGATCCGGGACAAAACGGTGGCGTTCAGGTACGCGGGTGGAGCCGGCCGGACGTGCGCGTTCGAGCAAAAGTCGAGGGCTATGCCAACCGCGCAGCGCGTGCGCGCGAGCTCGTGTCGTCGGTGCGCGTCACGACCGCCGGCGGACGGCTGCGATCTGACGGACAGATGACGCTCAATAACGAGCATTGGGCCACGTCGTTTTACGTCGATGTGCCGGCGAACACGCGTCTCGCCATCAACACGAACAACGGGGGCATCTCGATTGAGGAGTTTCGTGGCGGCGTCATGATGCGCGCGCACAACGGCGGCATCAGGCTGCGCGAGGTCGGCGGCGACGTGCGCGGACACACACAGAACGGCGGACTTCGCATCGAGCTCTCCGGCCAGCGATGGGACGGACAGGGACTGGATGTCGAGACACAAAATGGAGGCGTGCGCCTGACGCTGCCATCGAACTATTCGGCGGAGCTCGAAACGGGCACCGTGCACGGCCGCGTCAACATCGACTTTCCCATGACCATCCATCCGGGCCGTCAGCGTCTTTACACGGCCACGTTGGGACTGGGAGGGCCGAAGATTCGCGCCGTGACCACAAACGGCGGCGTCATGGTGCTGCGCCGCTGACTCTGGCATTTCCTTTGCTCTTCTTCGCCAACGAGGAGGAGTAATGAACAAGGAAAAGGGAGCGATCGGCTACATCCTGCTGTGGCTGATGGGCGTGCCCGCGGGTCTGTTGTTTGTGATTTTCCTGCTGCGCGGATGTACTTAGAAATCGGTAGGGATCAACTTAAGTTGAGCGCTACTTATATTTGAACTCCAGCACGCGATCCCGGGTTAGCGAACGTGCGCACGCTCGCGCCCGACGGATCCGTCGTCCGTCCGAGGCCGTCGTTGTCGGTCACCAGATAAAACGTTCGCTGGTCGCGGCCAATCGCGATGTCTCGATAGCGGTTGGCCGTTCGAAACAGTTCCTCATTCGCCCCGACCGCCGAGCGTCCATCCGCGCTCATCTTCACGCGATACACGCGCCCCATCGTCATGCCGGTCTGCAGTATCGAAACCGCCCAGCCTGGAATGCCGTTGGTCTGCGTGTAAATGTCGAGCCCGCCCGCGGCGATCGTCGCGCCGCCGGACTTCTGGAAGTCGTGGTTTTCGGCGACCGTGAAGAACGTGCGCAGCGGCGGCACGAACGTGCCCTTCCATTCATCCTCGCGCTGGCGCGGCACTGACGGCGGTATGACGCCGAACTCCTCGAACTTCAGCGTGGCGCACGCCACACCTTTCGACTGCGACCAGTTCGAGTACACGTAGCCGCGATTGTCGCGATAGCCCGCGATGTGCGGCCACCCGTAATTGCTTCCTGCGACAATCAGGTTCAGCTCGTCGTCTGTGCCGGGGCCGTGCTCCGACGAATAGAGCAGTCCGGTCGGGCCGAATCCCAGTCCCTGCGGATTGCGATGGCCGTATGTGTAGATGTGGCTGCGGACGCCGTTGAGCGTCGGGTTGTCGGCAGGAATCGAACCATCGAGATTGAGCCGCAGAATTTTTCCCACGTACGTCGACCAGTCGCGTGCGGCCACGTGCGCCGCTGTCGGCAGGTCCTGCGAGACGTTCGGCGTGCAGTAGTTCGCGAGCCAGTTGCCGCCGTTGTCGCCGCGCGTCAAGTACAGCTTCTGATCGGGACCGAACGCCAGACGCCCTCCGCCGTGGTCGTCGTGCGCCGGCAGGTTCGTAATGACGTCGACCGGATCTCGGAGCGTGAATTTCGCGGTGTCGTACGTGTAGCGACGCACCTTCAACTTGCGCAGGAGCGCCGGCCCTGCATCGGCGTCGTAGGTATACGCCACGTAGACGTAATCGCGCCCCGCGTTTTTCAAAAGATCGGGATGCAGCGCGAGACCGAGCACGCCTTCGTGCCAGCTCCCGGCGGGATCGTAGCTCTCATCGACGCTGAGTGCAGGCGTGATCGCGCCGGTCGCGGGGTTCACTCGAATGACTCGGCGGCCCGTGCGTTCGGTGACCCAGAGATGATCGTCAGGTCCCAACACAACTTCCCACGGCATGTTGAGGCCGCTCGCGACGACACGGAAGGTGAAGGCGGCTGCGCGGCAACGGTCTGCAACACGATCTGCGCGAGCGCGGCGACGACGGCGAGAATGTGCGAATCATAAATGTTAATGCTGGTGCTTGTGTTCGATCTGAATGCGCTGCTTGTCGGGCTCCTGCTTCGCGTTCAGTTTGTTGTTGTGCTTGTAGGCTGATGCGGTGCTCGCCTGGCGCGATGCGTCGGAGCTGACCGCAAACATCGACAGCAGCCGCTCGACCGATTCGCTGGCGCACGCCGGGCACGAGATGGGCTGTGATGCTTTAAGGATGAGCAGCTCGAACTGATGATTGCAGCCGGAGCATCTATACTCATATAGCGGCATGTATAGCCTCCGTTATACACCATCGCTCGTCGCCGCGGCGCTGTGCCTGCGGCGTTTGGGTGCGGCGCCGCGCCGCCTGCGCCGGCGCCCTGCGCCGGCCGGCCCGTTCGAATCCGATCTGGCATTTCTCCGGCAAAACACGGAAGTCGTGGTGCTCTCCGACCCCTCAGGCGCGGCGCAGGTCGTGGTTGCACCGGAGTATCAGGGCCGCGTGATGACGAGCACGACCGGTGGTGCAGACGCGCCGAGCTTCGGGTGGATTGGCCGTGCGGCGATCGCGGCACGCCAGCGACAGCCGCACATCAATGTCTTTGGCGGCGAAGACCGGTTCTGGCTCGGTCCCGAGGGCGGGCAGTTCAGTCTGTACTTCAAACAAGGCGATCCTTTCGATCTCGATCATTGGCAGGTCCCCGACGCGATCGACTGGGGCAAGTGGGATGTCGACAGCCAGTCGGCAAACGCCGTGCGCTTCCGCAAGCGCGTGTCGCTCGTCAACTACACGGGCACGCGGTTCGACATCGAGGTCGATCGCACCGTCCGGCTGCTCGCCGCAGAGGACTTCGTCAAGCATCTGGGCGGGCCGCTTGGAACGGGCGTGCGCATGGTGGCGTTCGAATCGTCGAACACCGTCACGAATGCGGGCGGCGCGCCGTGGCAGCCCGCATCGGGACTGGTATCGGTGTGGATTCTCGGCATGTTTACGCCGTCGCCCGACACGACGATTGCCATCCCGTTCGTGACAGGGCCCGAGTCGACGCTGGGTCCCATCGTCAACGATGCGTACTTCGGCAAAGTCCCAGACGATCGACTACGCGTGAAGGAGCCGGTCATCTTCTTTCGCGGCGACGGACAGTATCGCAGCAAGATTGGGCTCTCACCGTTGCGCGCGCGTCCGGTGGCCGGCAGCTACGATGGACAGCGGCGCGTCCTGACGCTCGTCCAGTACACGCGTCCGGCAGATGCCGACGCCTACGTGAACTCGATGTGGGAAATTCAGCGCGAGCCGTTCAAGGGGGACGTCGTCAACAGCTATAACGATGGTCCGCCGGCGCCGGGCAAGCCGCCGCTCGGCCCGTTCTACGAGCTCGAAACCTCATCACCGGCGTTGCGCCTCTCACCCGCGCAGCAGCACACGCACGTGCACCGCACCTTCCATCTCGTAGGTCCCGAGGCCGACCTCGATCGCATCGCGAAAACCGCGCTCGGCGTGGGATTGGCCGACCTCACCGGCGCGTTTGGCCGCTAGTTGGGCAGCCGCCCCCGCTGATGTACTCAGACTGACACTGAGGACACCTTTGAACGCTGTATACATTGGTGTATTCGGAACGTCACACCTGGTTTGAGTGTTGCACGTATCAGTCAGTTCGCTACCCAATCAACTGATAGGAAATCATGCAAAAGACCGGTCCAATTTACGATCATCATCATGCCGTCCAGTTTTATGGAGACGACGAGAGTCTCTTTACGACCGTGGCCGGCTTTCTCAGTCAGGGGTTTGTCGACGGCCATCCAGCCATCATCATTGCCACCGAAGACCACCGCGCGGCGATTCTCGATCATCTCCGAGGGCGCCTCATCGACGTAGACAAAGCGCAGAAGATGGGTTTGCTCATCGTCCTCGATGCGCAGCAGACGCTCGACCTGTTCATGGTGCACGGCTCGCCCGATCAGGAGCGGTTCGAAGCGAGCATCGGCAAGCTGATTGCCGAGGTGCTCGAGGGCCGCGAGAATCGCATCCTGATTCGCGCGTACGGTGAGATGGTCGATGTCTTGTGGAAAGAAGGAAAGCCCGAAGCCGCGATCCGTCTCGAGATGCTCTGGAACAAGCTGGCGCAGCAGCATGGGTTTGCGCTGCTGTGCGGCTATTCGATGGGCAACTTCTACAAAGAGACGAAGGGCTTCGAAGCGATTTGCCGCGAGCACACGCACGTGGTTGCGCCCCTTGCCGAACCCACCGTGGCGCGCCAACGCCGCGTCAGTTAATCCTGCTACCGCCGTCGGCCTCGCTGCACTGGACGAGGTTGGGGAATCGTCCGGCCGGTGAAGAACTCGAAGGCGGCGGCGCTCAGCTGCGCCACCGATCGCTCCATTGCCGCGATCCTCGATCCGTCGGCGACATACACCACAAAAGCAAGATGGCCGGCGATTTTGCTGTCCGGCGGCAGCGTGATGATGCCGGCATCGTTGATGACGACGGCCGTCGTGCCGGTCTTGTGCGCGACGAGCGTATCCGGTGGAAGGCGTCCCTTGATGCGCCGCGATCCCGTCTTCGTCTGCAACATGAGGCTCAAGAGGTGAGCCGTTTCCTCCCGCGGCAGCAGGTCGCCGAGATGTAACCGGCCGAGGAGCTGGGCCGTTTCGGACGGCGTCGCCGTATCGCGCTCGTCAGTGAGATAGTGTGCGCGCCCCCTGGTCACCGTCTCGCGATCGGCTTCCGCCACCAGCTTCCTCTGAAGTTCAATGGTCCACTCATCGACTGGAGGCGCGTTGGTGATGCCCGCCATTTCGAGCAGCAGCAGGCCTTCCGTTCGATCGACGTTGATGGTCTGAAATCCCATCGCGCGCAGGCGCCCTTCGACGACGTCGGCGCCTCCGGCAACCTTCAGCAGTGCATCGGCGGCCGTGTTATCGCTTTCGACCATGGCCAGCTCGAGCAGCTCTCTGACCGTGCGCGATACGCCCCCTCTCGGATGGCGCCGCTCGATCGTGCAGCACGGCCTGATGTCGCTCGGGCCCAGCCACACCGCCCGATCGAGCGTCAGCTTGCGTTCGGCCACCTGCTTCAGGATCTCGATGGCGATGGGCAGCTTCACGATGCTGGCCATTGGGAACCGCTCGTCGCCTCGCACATCGAGGGTGGCGCCAGATTCCAGATGAATCAGCGAAACGCCGATGCGACCGCGCGCCGCGCCGGCGATTTTCTGCAACGTGGTTTCGAGCGTTGAGAGGTCGGGCTTCTGGGCAGCGGCGGGCCAGGCGAGGAGCAGCACCAGGAGCGACAAAAGGGCCCGCGGCGTCAGCATGTGACCGGAGCCGGTGCAATCGATGTGCCCCACAAGTGACCACCAATAATACACTCAGCCGGTGGTTGGTTCGTGCTACCAACAATGGCTGAAGTCCGAGAAAATGCCGGCCGATAATTCTGTTCATGTCAGCACGCCATGTGCTCGTGGTCGACGATGACGCCTCCTCACGAGAATTCCTGCGTCACTGGCTCGAGACGATGGGCTACGACGTGAAAGAGGCGCCGACGGCGGACATCGCGCTCGCGATGATGCTGACGGAGCCTGCGGCCATCATCCTGCTCGACATCGACATGCCTGGGCATGACGGGCTCTGGTTTGCCGAGCGCGTGAAATCGGAATGGCCGTCGACCGCCATCGTGTTTGCCAGCGCCGTCGACAAGATAGAAACGATCGAGCGCGCGCGCTGGCTGGGTGCCGTCGACTATGTGCAGAAGCCCCTCCAGTGGGAAATGGTCGCCCAGGCCATGCGCCGCGCCGGCCGCGCCGCCGAAAGCGCGACACGCTAACGAGGCAAGCAGGGCTAAAGCCCTGCGCTACCGAAGCAAACCGCTCCACAGTGATACGATCCGCACATTCCCGGAGGGGCCATGGCCGATCGAAAATTCATTGCGCTCGTCGGTGTGTTGCTCGGTGTGGCGATAGCGCCATCGACCGCGCAGGAGCAAGGCGCGCGGGCGGCTGCGCCGAAGACGGTGTTCGAGCGCAACTCCCAGCCCATCGACCTTTATAAGAGCGGTCTCGGTACATTCACACGAAAGATATCGTCGTCGAACAAAGAGGCGCAGGCATTCTTCGACCAGGGCTTCCAGATGATGTACGCCTTCGCCAAGCCCGAGGCGATCCGCTCGTTTCGTGAGGCGTGGAAGCGCGATCCGAACTGCGCCATCTGCTACTGGGGAGAGGCGTGGGCGTGGGGATCGTATTTGAACGGCCCGATGAGCGCCGACGAGGCGCCGCACGCCTACGCGGCGATTCAAAAGGCCCTGACGTTGAAAGACACACACGCCACCGCCAAAGAGCGCGCATTCATCGATGCGATGGCAGTGCGGTATGTGGAGAAGTTCGATCCCGAGAAGCGCGTCGATCAGGACAAGGCGTACGCCGAAGCGATGGGGCGTGTCGCCGACGCAAATCCTGACGATCTCGAAGCGGCGACGCTGCACGCCGACGCGTTGTTCCTGCTCGAGCCGAGGCGGGGGACGCGCGATTACAAGAGCCCGAGCGTCCAGCGCCTGCATCGCGTGCTCGAGCGGATTCTCGCGAAGGACGTGCACCATCCCGGCGCGTGTCATCTGTACGTGCACGCCACTGAATCGACAGTCGTGCCCGAGCGCGCAGCCGCGTGCGCAGAGTTTCTGGGCAAGTCGATTCCGGGCGCGAGCCATATCAACCACATGCCGTCGCACACATGGAACGAAGTGGGGCGGTGGGGCGACTCCGTGCGCGCGAACCTCGAGGCCTGGCATTCGGATCAGAAGGCGGCGATCGGCGAGGGTTTCGCGATCTATCCCTCGCACAATCTGCACATGCTGCTCTACGCCGCGTCGATGGACGGGCAGGGCGCGATTGCGATGCAGGCGGGCAAGGACTACGCGAAGCTCACAGGCGATTCGTTCTATCAGGTCCTCACGATGATCCGGTTCGGCCGCTTCGATGAGGTGCTCGACGTGAAGAATCGCCCGCAGGACGACATTCTCGGCGGGCTGTGGGATTTCGCCCAAGGGTACGCGCAGCTGAAAACCGGCAACGCCGATTTCGCGAAGGTGTATCTCGAGCGAGTCAAGAAAGCCGCAGAGACGTCGAAGGCGGTCTTCCGTTTCCATCCGGCGAAGCAGCTGCTCGGAACCGTCGCGGGGATTCTCGAAGGTGAGATCGTGTGGAGCGCAGGCGATCTCCCTGGCGCCATCACGGTGTTCGAGCGGGCCGCAGCCATCGAGGACGAACTTGCCTACGACGAGCCCGAAGCGCTGCCGTTTGCCGCGCGCCACTGGCTCGGTGCGGCACTGCTCGAAGCGAAGCGGTACGCGGACGCCGAGCGCGTCTATAGAGAAGAGCTCGCCGACCATCCTCACAACGGTTGGTCGTTGATCGGACTGCAGAAAGCGCTCGCGGGGCGCGGTGTCACATCGCGTGACGTCGACGACGACATGACCAAAAGTTGGTCACGCGCAGATACATGGATACGAACATCACGCTTCTGATTTTTCGCGTGCTACACTGCGAGTGTGTTGCGTAATTCGAATTCGGCGTCAGACGATCACGATCGCGATTCAGTTCGTCGCGAGGTCATGAAGAACGGGAAGAACGGGCGCAGTGCGGACAAACAGAAGGTGACGATTCTCGTTGTCGACGACGACGAGACGAATCTCACCGTGGCGCGCTCACTGCTCGAGGCCGACGGATTCGCCGTCGTCACAGCGACCGATGCGATGTCCACGTTCGACGTGCTGAAGGACGTCGACCCCGCCCTCATCCTCATGGACATTCAGCTGCCGGGTATGGATGGGTGGGAGCTGACGCGGCGCCTGAAGAAAAATGTTGCGACGAGCCACATTCCCATCATCGCGGTGACCGCCTATGGTAACAACGGCGACGCCGAGCGTGCGCGCGCAGCCGGCTTCGTCGAGTTCGTCGCGAAGCCTGTCAGCACGAGAGATCTTCCCTCGATTATCCGCAAGCACGTCGGACGCTAGCTCGCTCTGCTAATCGTTCGCCTCTTTTGAAGTGACATCGGCTGTGCGTGCGGTCACGTTCTTCGGCAGCCGTGCGTAGAACATGCTGCCGGTCTCAGGTTCCGTGCGCACCCCGACCGACCCGCCCTGCGCCTCCACGATCCGCTTAGTGAGCGCGAGACCCAGCCCCGTTCCCTTGTAGTGCTTCGACGTGCTCGCATCGAGCTGCTGAAACTCGATGAACAGGCGGTTGAGATCTTCCGGCTTGATACCGATGCCCCAGTCCTCGACCTCGATGCAGAAGTGGTCCGCGCCGTCGGCGCGCACCCGCACCTCGACACGGCCATGCTCCCGTGAGAACTTGATCGCGTTCGACAGGTAGTTGTAGAGCACCTGCTTGAGCCGGTTCGGATCGAGGTGTACGTCGCCGATGTCCGGCGCGACGATGGTCTCGATACGGATGTCGCGCTGCCGTGCGAGCCCGCCCGCGATCGATGCGACGTCCTCGACCACCGGCGCGAGCTGCACGCGCTCGGGCTTCAGATCGATCTTCCCCGATTCCACTTTCGCCAGATCGAGGATGTCGTTGATCAGCTGAAGAAGATGCCCTGCGCTTTTCAGGATCAGAGAGCTGAACTCGGCATACTTCGGCGGCATGGCCCCGAATCGCGCGTCGACCATCATCTCGGCGAACCCCATGATCGAGTTGAGCGGCGTGCGCAGCTCGTGCGACATGTTGGCGACGAATTCTCCCTTCAGCCGGCTGCCTTCCTGGATGCGGCGGTTTTCGATTTCGAGCACCTTCCGGAGTGCGGCCTCTTCACGAGCCTGTGCCTCGCGCTGCGACTCCAGCAGCTGCTTGTGCCTGGTAATGTCGCGCGCAATTTTCGAGGCGCCGATCACGCGTCCGTCGGCAGCGAGAATGGGCGAGACGGTCAGCGAAATCTCAATGGGGCGACCCCATTTGTCCTGGCGGATGGTTTCGAAGTGGTCCACACGCAGGCCCGCGCGCACCTGCCCGAGCACGAAGGTTTCTTCGCTGAGCCGTTCGGGCGGGATGACGCGGGTGATCGATTGCCCGATCATCTCGTCGGCCGTGTATCCGAACAGCCGCTCGGCGGCGGTGTTCCATGACGTGACGATGCCGTTCAGATCCTTGCTGACGATGGCGTCGTCGGACGATTCGACGATCGCGCCGAGGCGGAGCGCGGCCACGTCGGCCCGCTTCTGCTCGCGGATGTCCCGCGCGATTTTCGAGGCGCCAATCAGCTTGCCCGCGGCGTTGCGAATGGGCGACACGGTGAGTGAGACGTCGACGAGCCGCCCGTTCTTGGTCAGGCGAACCGTTTCGAAATGCTCGACCGACTCACCGGAGCGAATCCGGCCCAGGACGTAATCCTCTTCGGCGAGCCGTGAGGGTGGAATAATCATGGTGATGGATTTGCCGATCATCTCCTGGGCGGCGTAGCCGAACAGGCGCTCGGCGGCCGGATTCCACGACGTCACGATGCCATTGAGATCTTTGCTGATGATCGCATCGTCGGACGACTGCACGATGGCCGCGAGGCGGAGCTGCGCGAGCTCCGTCGCTCTTCGATCGCGGATGTCGCGCGCGACCTTCGACGCCCCGATGACGCGGCCCGATGCATCGAGGATGGTGGAGATCGTCAACGACACTTCGACCAAGCGCCCGTCGCTGGATGCAAATACCGTTTCGAAATGGGAGACGTTCTCGCCCTTCCACACGCGTTTCAGGATCTCGATCTCCTCATTCCGCCTTTCGGAGGGAAACAGCATGAGGGTGGACTTGCCGAGCGCCTGGGCGGCCGTGTATCCCAGCAGCCGTTCCGCGGCGCCATTCCACAGCGTGATGGTGCCGTCGAGATCGTGCGCGATGATCGCGTCGTCGGAGGATGAAACGATCGCGGCGAGGTACGATTCGGCAGGCGGCGGCGTTTGCGTGGCCATCAGCCGTTATTATCCCGGATTGTGTAATCATCTGAGCGCACGCGCCCGTAGCTCAGTGGATAGAGCACCGGCCTTCTAAGCCGGGGGTCGCAGGTTCGAGACCTGCCGGGCGCGCCATTTCCTAAAGAATTTGCGAGTTTTGATCTTCGCAATTTGTGGCGGCGAATGGTTGGCGAAAAAAGTGACCGCAGAAGGAAAAGCGAATGGTCGTCTGATCGCCGCTCGCTTTTCATCGATGCGTGAAATTCGCTAACGTTTTCGCGGTTTTCAAAAACATAATTCACGAGCAGGAATGGTGCGTCAGCAATTTTGACGCGCGATCACTGGTCACGGCCTTCTAAGCCGGGGGTCGCAGGTTCGAGACCTGCCGGGCGCGCCATTCTGGACCGAGGGGCTCCGCCCCTCGGACTCCCTGGCACGCTCACTCGCTGCCGCTCGTTCGCTGACGCCGGGCGAGATGGCACGTGAGACGTCAATCTAAGGTGTGGCTGCGTAGTACCCGGCGCGAGTGCGTGCTTGCAGGTTCGGGACGAGGACGCGGACGGCTATTCGACGCCAGGCACCGTCCGCTCGCGCGTTGCTGGACAAATAACCGACCGCGTATTGATTCGTCAGCTCGTTGGCGATCTGCGTGTAGACATCGACGAGGTCTATCGGCCGCTTGGGCAGGAACAGGCGGCCGCCGGTTTCCTGGGCGAGCTGGCGAAGTCCGAATTCTCCATCCGAGCGTGTCGTCCTCAGCCCTGATGTTTCTTCGAGGCCGAGGCCGACCGTATAGATGACTGTTTGCGATCGCTTGGCCGAATCCAGGAGGTGGTCGAAAGTGACCAGGCTGGACGTGTCCTCGCCGTCGGAGAGCACAACAATCACCTGACGCCGTCCACCGGGGCCGGTGACGGTCACATTCAGCATGACGAGATCAATGGTGCTGCGAAAAGATGGACTCTGTGCCTGCAGGGATGCAGCGGCCGCTAGCGCGACGCTGAGTATCAACAGCGAACGGAGGGAGAATCCGCTGAGGTGTGCCATTGGGCCTTGGCGCCCCTGGCATATTATCGATCAAACGCCGAAGGACCAACCCAATACCCGCTTCGGGCCTGGAGCGTCGCCCGCTGTCGGGATCGCACGTCGATCCGATGCCACCCAACCGAAGAACTCGGCTCGAACGCGATCAGATACTGATGCCGAAGCTCGTTGACGATCTGGCGCGCCACGACACTGCCGTCCGCCGTGTTTGAGACTCCGTAGAGCATCCCTCCGCTCCATCGGGCGAGACTCGTTAATTCACCGTCGTCGGTAAGCGATGTCTCAACGGCGACCACATAGACCGGCATGTCGATGGTACTGGCGATGCCGGACACCTCTTGAGCGGTCAGTTGGCTACTCGTATCTACGCCGTCTGTGAGGACAATGATGGCTCTGCGTCCGGGACGCTTCGAGAGCTGTTGCGCCGTCTCGGCTATCGCATCATAAAGGGATGTCGAACCCCACGGATTGACAGAGGCGAAGGCGGATCGGACGTTGTCAAATTCAGTCGTAAACGGCTGAACAGTTCGAACGACCTTGTCGAACACGAACAGTGCGGCTTCGTCAGTACCTTCATTCATCGACGACAACAGAAGATGGCCCACCTCGCTTGCGCGCTTGAGTTTCCCGCCGATGTGCATGCTGCCGCTGGTATCAAGGAGCAATGCAACGCTGACAGGACTCACGTCATTTCGAAAGTCCAGAATCTTTCGGACGTCGCCGTCGTCGGTGACCTGGAAGTCCGCCGCCGACAGATTGCGTATCGGTCGACCATTCGGATCGCGAACCACGACCGCGACGGTGACGCGCTCGGCGCTGGACCTGAAAACCGGTTGCTGGGCACTCAGGACGCCATGCGACCAGCAGATGGCGATCAGTGCTGCGGCAACGCTAAGAGGGTAGAGCTTCACACTAGACGTATCGGCTCCTACGACGGTGAACCTTACCTATCGGGGCCCAGCGGGCAAGCGATTTGAGCTTGAGCGACTGCGGAGTTTTCGAAGGGTTAGAATCGGCCACCAGCACATCAGCCTTCGGCGCCGTAAGAGATTTGCATGCGACGAACGGCGAAGCTGGCGATCCACAGGACGAACGCGGTCAGCAGCAGCAAGCCAAGAATCGCTCCAGGCCGCGAGGCGGGCGCGGCGGGCGACGCCAGCAACTGGATCAGCATCGGAGCACCCTCCTCCATCGGGGCGGGGACGGGACAGAGCGACTGCAGATAGTAGAGGATGCTCATCTTCTGCAGCCCATGCGGAAGGATTCCATTGACGCCCTCCCACGCGAGCAGCACGGCCGCCGGGATGATGGGATTGCGCACGTACAGACCGACCGCGAGAAAGACGCTGCCGTAGCCAACGCATCCCAGCACCGCAGCCGCGGTATACCAGAACATGTGGCCGATTCCTCCGGAGTTCAAGTAGACCTGCACTTCGACCGCATCGTGTGGCCAGAGCAGGGCGGCAAACGTGAGCAGCGCACCCCCGCCGAAGATCACGGCAGACGCAATCAGCCCCGCAACATATTTCCCCGCGAGCAGCACTTCGCGACGCGCCGGCGCGAGAAACCAGAAGTGCAGCGTCCGGTTGCTCATCTCGCCGCGGAAGAGATACATGAAGATGCCCAGGCACCCGAAGAAGATCGCCAGCCGCAAGTAGAAGTACTGGAATATTCCGGCGAAGATCATGCGGTCTTCTTCGAAGTCCAGCACACGATGGATGTTCCGCTCGTCGAGCTTGCCGTCGACGAAGAGGAACCGGGCGTCGCGACGCCCGTCGAAGTAGATCAACTCGCGCTGTTCGATCCGCTCATCGACGAACCCGGTGCCCGATGACGAGGCGACCGTGGTGAAGGTCCTTCCGTCATTGCTCACCTGAATATTGAAGTCGCGGGTGTCGGACTCCTGTTTTTCCCCTCCTGCACTCGCGTGCTTCACCACGAAGCGCGCCACCGGACGAACCGTTCCTAAATCAACCTGCAGGAACAGCGACCGCCCTTCGGCGCACCACGCGTCGGCTCGACCTGCCGCGACGCTTCCGTTCACGGCCCTCTCTGCTCCCTGATCGGGCGTGCACGGCGGACTGCCAGTGGCGGTACCGCCGCGCGCGAGATTCTCCCGGCTGTCCGGCCCGTAGATTTCGAACTCGTAAATCCGGGCCACCGGCTCGCCACTGTAGGTAGGGCGGGTGACATTCAGACGGACGATGCGCGCGTCGACCGTCGGCTCGATCACATGGGTCGTCGTCCCTCCATTCCCGGCTCGACGGACGCGCCGGGTGCGCTGGTACACGCGTTCGTCTGCCGCGGTTCCCAGTCGCTTCTTCACGTCGTCCGCCAGTTCTCCCTCGCGGACGCTGTCAATAAGGGCCGCACTCGTCAGCCCGCGGCGGGCGAGCCGCTCGATACGGAACTTCGCCTCGAGGCCATGACCGAAAAAAATGACCGCTGGCAGCAGCGCCAGCGCGTACACCCAGAGAGAGCGCTTGGCGAAGAAGGCACGGCGCAGCTCGATCTTCGCGATTGTCCATACCTGCCTGGCCCGAGCGGTCGAGGCCCTGGCGTTGCATCACGACTTGCCTCCGATCAGGTACTGGTACAGCGCGTCGACGTTTTCGTCGGCCGGCACCACGCTCTCGATGCGATGACCATTGAGTGCGATCCGCCCGAGCGCACGCGCGAACTGCTCGCGATCGCGTGTCATCACCAGCATGCCCATCCGATCGTCATTCAACTTGATCTCGGTGATGTGGTCCTCCCCGAACAACAGCGCGGCCACGCCGGATGCGTCCCCATTGCGGCATCGGATGATGTACTGGCTGGGATGCTCCTGGATCTCGTCGCGGACATTGCGGATTTTTCCCTCGGCCACGATCATCCCGTTGGCGATCAGCACGATCTGATCGCTGATCACGTCCACCTCCTGGAGGACGTGGCTCGAGATGATGACGTGCTTCCGCTCGCCGGCCCAGACATCGGAGCAGGTCGATCGTCTCCGCGCGAACCAGCGGGTCGAGACCGTTCAACGGCTCGTCCAGCACAACGACATCGGGATCGTGAGCGATGGCCTGTGCCAGTCGCACTCGCTGCCGCATACCCTTGGAGTACGCCGCGACTTTGCGGGTCGCGGCTTCGGTGAGACTGACGCGCTCGAGCGCTTTCCACGCTCGTTCCTCCGCCTCCTTTCGACCGTATCCGAAAAGAAGCAGCCCGGTGGTGATGAACGTGAACCCGGTGGCCCAGCGCGGCGCGGTGTCGTACTGCGTGGCGTAACCGGTGATCCGCATCAACGCTTCGGGATTGCGCGGTGAGATCCCGCGTACGGAGATGCTGCCGCGGTCGGGGAACAGCAGCCCGGTCATCAGGTTCATCAGCGTCGTCTTGCCGGAGCCGTTCGGTCCGACGAGGCTCGTGATTCCCGGCGGGATGTTCAGCGTGACGCGGTTCACTCCCAGCACTTCGCCGTAGAACTTCGAGACGTCGTCGAAGACCGACCTTGCCTCGCCGAGCTCCGATCGCGAGAGGCCGGTCATCGGACCACCTCCACCGGCCGCAGCTTTCGTTCGATCACGAAGACGAGCACGAGGACGAATACCGCCAGCGACAGCAGGGAGGTGCCGGCCCCTGGGCCGGCTGGCGGATCGACGCCCAGCAGCGCGCACCACACCCGGTTGACGGTCCACGCCGGATCGAGAACGTGCCCCCACGTCACGCGAAACACTTCGTCAATCATCTCGGCGACGCCGGTCGAGGATGAAGAAGAATGCGAGGCTGATCGCCCCGGCCACAACTCTCCACTTGACGTACGCGGAGCTGGCCATCGCCACCAGGCTCAGAATCAGCAGCCAGAGAAGGAACCCGACCACCATGCCCGCACCCAGCGTCCAGTTCGCCACGAACCACCACCCGCCGGCCAAACTCACCTGCAGTCCGAACAGGAGAAGGCCAGGAATCCATGTGATGACCGACAGCATGCCGACGATGACGATCAGGCGTGCAAGCGCGTACTTCCAGCGCGTAAGCGGACGGCTCAAGTAAAGGGGCAGGGCGTTGTTGGCCAGGTCCGGCGCAATCAAGCCCGGTCCGGCCATCGCCGCGAGGAAGATCGCGAAAACCGCCTGGACGTACATGAAGATCGAGAAGAACCGGCCGTTCACCTGGATGAATTGGCGAAACTCCGGTTCGAGCCCCTGGAGCAACTCCACGTGATTGGTGAGATAGACGAAGCCGGCGCACAAGAGAGGCCAGACGAACGCCAACATCGTGAGCAGGATCACGAGACGCTGCTGATACAGGCGATCCCACGCGTAGCGCGGCAGGACCATGAACCGCGTCCAGCGTCCCGTGCGTGGGCCCGCGTAGCGTTGATATCCTCGTTTGTAGACTGCCACTTAGTTGACCTCGCCGAAGCCGCTGACCGGCGAAGGCTGACCTTCCCCGGGCGTGTGCGCCAAGTGGCCCATGGCTTTCAGGAAGATCTCTTCCAGGCTGTCCCGGCGGTGCGTGAGCTTTCTTACCAGCAGGTTCTGCCGCGTGGTCAGTCCCCAGATGGCTTCGACTTCGACGCCCGGCGGCAGGACGATACGCCAGCGGCCGGCGCCTTCGGAGACACCGTCAGCACCGATTTCCGGCAGCGCCATCCGCAGATTCCGATCGTCGCCCGTGACTTCGAGCTCGACGAAGCTCTTGTTCGACCTCCGCTCTTCTTCGAGGTTGCAATGGTGCACGATCATGCCGTCCTTGAGGATCACGGCCTCGTCGCACACCTGCTCGATGTCGCGCAGCAGGTGGGAGCAGATGAGCACATTCATCCCCTGCTCGTTCTTCATCTCCTCGACGAGCTTGAGCATGCGGCGGCGGGCGGCGGGATCGAGGCCATTGGTCGGTTCGTCCAACACCACCAGCTCGGGCCCGTGCACGATCGCCTGGGCGAGCTTCGCCATCTGCTTCATCCCATACGAGTAGGTGCGCAGCTCCCGGTATCGCGCTTCTCCGAGCCCCACATGGAACAGCACTTCGTGCGCTTTTTCGAGCGCCGCGTTCGGCGGGAGACCCGACAGTTCCGCCATTTGACGAAGGAACGTCACCGCCGTCATCTCGCCGACGAACGAGTCGTTCTCGGGCATGTAGCCGATGTTCGTACGGTCCATGTTGCTGCGGCAGTCCAGACCGAGGATGCGGGCGCGGCCGCTGCTCGGCCGGAGAAATCCGAGGAGGGTGAGGATCAGGGTGGACTTACCGGCCCCGTTGGGGCCGAGCAACCCTATCGCCTTTCCGCGGCCAGAAACGCCGAGACGGCAGGTGATCCCATGGAGGATCTCCCGCCGTCCCAACGTCACTTTGAGATTTTCTAGTTCAACAACCGGTGTCGTGTCCAAAAGTTCTCCGGCCCTGAGCCTGTTGAAGGTTCAGGGCGACGTGGCGGTCGCCTGGCTCAAGCGCTCGATGAGCATCAGGTCCATGATCAATCCCGAGATACGAGTACGGCTGGCCGCATGGATTTGTTCCGGCGATCCATCGAACACCACGAGAATCGAATCGCGCCCGGCCATGAGCTCGGCAAACGCTGGGCTTGGCGCCAGCGGCGCCAGCGTGGCAAAAGCCCCTTTCGTGTTCAGCCAGGCGAACCCGGATGGGTGGAGTCCGGCAGACGACGGCAGCTGCCCGAGAAAATCTGGCGACCACACGAGCTGGGAACCGCCGTTCCGGGTCGCGATCGCGCGCTCCGCGACTGCGCGATCGGATGCCGCCACCATATAGCCGGCATCGTACGTCCAGGTGATGCCGAGCGGAAGTCCTCCGGGTTTCAACGTGTTCCAAGTGCGTCCGTTCGCGCTTTCCTGTTGGAGCACGATCCGTTTGCTCTGCTCGTCTGGCCCGAGCTCTGCGTTGAACGCCTCCACCAGCCTCGAAACGGAGCTGTCGATGAGAAACTGGTTGTTCGCCACGATGGCCAAAACCCATGTCGGGCCGCTCGTCGACAATCCGGTTACCGCGAAGGCCGCTTCGGTCCCCACGCCTGAGGTGAGGTTTTGGACGAAGCCGGCGCCAAGCTTCTCGTCCAGCTTCGCCAGGCCGGTGGCGAAGTCCGGCTCCTCCTTCGTGATCAGCGCCGTGAGCTCTTCGAACAGCTGCCACGGCTCCCGAGTCGAAACGGAGCCGGCGAGGAGCGCATCGGGTGACAAATACTCCGCCGCTCCGCCGGAGCCGGCGTCTGCCAGCCACGACGCCATTCCCGTCCGTGGCCCCTGGAACGTGAACGTCGCTTCGTTTTCTTCAGCGCCTGCCGGAGCACGCTGCTCGAGGAACACGTATTTCATCCCCATCATCGCAGCGAGCTCGATCGGCGGGGCGTCTTCTTCGGCCGCGATCGTAACCAGGTGGGAGGCGTCCATCCCCATCACCCAGCCGACGCCGCGCTGATACCGCGCCTTGATAGCGGCCGCAAACGGAGAGCCGGCACCCTGTCCGAGGTGCGCAGCGGCCCACGACAGGTGCGCCGGCGAGTCTGACACGAGGAGCACGTCGTCGGACATCGAATACGACGGGGTCTCGCCCGCCTCGGCGAACACTCGTTGCAGCGTCGTCGCCAGCTCCGGTCGCTTGCCCGGCTGCACTCGCGCCATGAGCATCGGGACGGCCTCGTTGTTTGCGACGAAGCTCACACAGAACACGATTTCGTCTCCGAGCAGCGGACTTACCGACTGGATGCGGTCGGCAAGCTGTCGCAGCTCCTGTCCGGCCTCCGAATTCCACCAATTTTCGAACGCCGCATTCGCGGGTGACTGCTGCTCGGCGAGGGCCAGAGCCCGGCCGATCGTGAGGCCCGGATTCGGGACCGCGCCGTAGATGCCCAGCTCCGCAGGGAGATATTGCAGCAGGACTGAGTTGCTCCGGAGTTCGGGCGGGAAATTCGCAAGCTCGCGCTCGATCTTGGCGAACGACGCGAGCACCTCCAGGTAGTATGCGGAATCGGGGCTCCATGCGACCGCTTGAGTAATCGAACTCGCGAGCGCCGGGATCGACGCGGCCTGACCGCCGGGACTGAGAACGAGTTCCTTTCCGGGCTGGTTCACCGCCACAGACCCCTCGATGACCGATACCACCGAGCCGCCGACGCCGGCGGACACCGCGAAGATGGTTCCCTTTACGGAGGCGATCGAATCGCGCGTCAAAACGCGCAGACGTCCGCGGCGCTGCTTGGCGGCTTTGACGATGATGTCGCCGCGTTGGAGGTGGATTGACTCGCCGCTCCACGCAGCGGCGACGAACAGTTCCGTGCGCTCGTTGACATCCACGGTCGATCCGTCCGCCAGCCGCAGCACCGCGCGGGCCCCCGGGCCTGTGCGGACGGACTCTCGGTCGCCGATGGCGGCACCTGCTTCGAGCGTACTTTCCGCCTTCGCGCTTCGCGCTTCGTCGGACAGGCTGTACAGAGCGCCCTCGACGGAAACGACCGTGGCCCGTGGACCGCCGGGGGCCATCATCGCGTCGATGGTGTCGCGTCCGACATATACGACCGCAAGGAGAAGCCCGGCGGCCGCGGCAAGCATGCCGCGCCGCACCCAGCGGGAGGAGGACCCGCCTTCGCCAAGGCTACGGCGAGGCAAGTCGCGTGATGGCGGTGATCTCGTCGCCTTTCATCTCGGCGACCCGCGTACGACAACTCGGGCAACGACTGAGATGGTCTTCCACCAAGAGGCGGCGGCTGGCGCCCAGGTCATTGCCCAGATACGCCCGGAGCTCCGAGCGGAACTCCGCACATATGGGGCTGCCGGCGTTCGCGACCCTCTCCCAAACGCGCGCTCGCGCCGTCTCCATCTGGCCGGCGTCCACGCCTTCCGCTCTCATCTCGTCAAGTGCTCGTTCCAAACGGTCTTCGGACATTGCAATCTCCTTCGTGACCGCGTCCTAGCGTTCCATTTCCGCTTGCAGCCGCTGCCGGATTCTGTGGAGCCTGACTGTCACGTTGTTCTTTTCCATCTCGAACATTCCGGCCAACTCTTCAATCGACAGCCCTTCGACGTGACGGAGCAGGAACAGGGTGGCATCGTCACTACCCAAGGCGGCGATGGCCCGCCGGAGCTGCTCTTTCAGCAGCAACGGAGGCTGCCTCGCGTGCAGCGCCTGATCGTCCGGCGCCGACTCCGCTCGAAGCTCGCGTCGGCGCAGCACATCCACCGCTGCGTTGACGGCGGCGCGGCGAAAGTACGCGGCTGGCAGCGCAACATCCTCGACGTCTCCACCCCGTGCGAGGACACGCACGAAGACCGTCTGCAGGACGTCCTCGGCGTCGGCCGGATTGCCGGTGACCCGCAGAGCGGCGCGGAACACCGTCTCGTAATGGCGCTTGTACAGCTCGGCAACCCCCGCGAGCGGGGTCGTGGAAGTCATGTAAATGGGCAGCTCGTAGATGTGCGCGCTGGCTGTGGTCACCTCTCCCGCCTCACCTAGCCATGACGCACGCGGAGGCCGGATATTACATGGTGAGCGAAAAACAATTGCCATCATCGGCGACCGGCGGCCTCTTTGTGGGCGAGGCAGTTGATCGCGCTCTCACGAGCGGCTCGAGGTCATTGGAGACCCTGCTCGCCTTCGCGAGCTCGAGATTGCGGTGCTTGAGCGCCAGCTCGAGGCTACTTCATCAGCTCTGCCAGCTTGTCCTTGACGGCCGCTCCCCAGATTTCATATCCGCCGGCTACCGGGTGCAGGTTGTCGGGTCTGAACGTGTCCGGCAGGAACATGCCTTTCTCATCGAGGAACTTGGATCCGATGTCCATGAAAAACACGTGGCGCTGATCGTCGAGCCTCGCAATCAACCGGTTTGTCTCGGCCAGCTTCTCTCTCACGGGGTCGCCCGGGACGCTGCGCGGAAAGATCGCCAACAGCAGAATCCTCGCGTCCGGAAAATTTCGCCGCAGCTCGAGCACGACTGCACCGATGCCTTCCGCGATCTCGGGAGCCGTGTGCGTGTTGTTGTTGTTCGTGCCGATCATCAGCATGACGGCCTTGGGCTGGAAACCCTGCCCTTCGCCGTTTCTCAACCCCCACAGGACTCCCTGCGTGGTGTCGCCGGCAATCCCAAAGTTCGCCGTTCGAAGATGACCGAAATACTTGCGGAAAACCTGGGCGCTCTCCTCGTTCTGCACCCACCAATCAGTGATCGAATCGCCGTGGAGGAGCAGGTCGATGTTACCGGCCTGGGCAATCTCGACGAACCCAAGGTGCCGTGGTCCCTGCCGCTGGTTGGTCTGCGTGAACGTCGCGGCCGTGTTCAGACGCGGCGGCTCGATCATGACGAGGGACTCGTACTTCTTCAGCAGGTCTTTCGCCCGGGACGGGTTGGTGTCGACGAAGGCCTTGAGCGCCTGATTGAGCTCCGTCAGTTCGGCCGCGCTGGGCCGCAGCATGGCCACTTCAGGCGGGACCGGCGCGGACGGCCCAATCTGGACCGGGACGAATCCGCGGCCGCCTCGCCCCTGTGCCTGGCTGGGAGGCTGTGCCGGGGGCTGCGCCCATGATGGCGGCGATGACGCCGCAAACGCCATTGAACCCAGAACGAGGAGTTGCAGTAATCGTCGGCTCATATGCATCGCACACTAATCTCTTGCCGCCGGCCGATCAAGTGGCAACTGTCTCCAACGTGTGCTATCGCCCCGTCGGAATGTCCGCCCAGTTCGAAAGCACGGTCATCGGATTGTTATGGTCGCCTCCCTGGGACAAGTACACGAGCCTGCCCGTTGGTGAGGCCGAAAACACGCCGAACACCGGAGGTGAGCCGGTTGAGCGGAGAACGCCAGTTGCGATGGGCCTTGGAGGTCCAGTGGTCTCCACATTCTTCACATCGAACGGCTGCGCCATCAACGTGTGGTTCTGCATGAACAGCAAATGGCCCTGCGAATACGCGATGTTGCCCGTGTCGAGCGTCGCGACGAGTGTTCTCTCGCTCGCGTCCAGCGACCTCACGTAATACGGGATCTTCCGAGCGTTGTTCGACGACACGCGATAGAGAAGCCGATTGGTGCCGGCGAGAAAGTGTGGACGGACGTGGTGACGTTCGCCTGGTTCGAGATACGTGAGGGACGTAGCCTCACCTCCATTGGCCGAAATCCGTTTCAGCTCGCCGGGGAACGGCGCAAAGACGATCGTGTTGTCAGGACCCCACGTGCCCCCTCGCTGGCTTCGCACTTCAGCTAGCTCCACGGGCGCAGCGAGCCGGAGCGGTTCGCGCGAGCGTGTTCCAAGGCCATTTAAATCGAGCCGCTTCAACTTTCGATCGGCAAAGAATCCGATCGACCCGCTGTCGGGCGACCAGAATGGTGAAATGCCGCCCTCCGTTCCAGGTAGCTGCCAGGCATCATCCGACGTAAGAGATCGAAGCCACAGCGCCGTCGCGCCTCCTCTGCGTCCGCTGAAAACGACGAACCGGCCGTCCGGCGAGATGGCAAGGATGGTGTTCGGCCTTCCGTCGTCCACCGCGAGCGCCCATGTGACGGCGTCGGGAAGATTGATGAACGCTGGCACCGGCTCGCTTGAATCCGCCGCCGCGCCGGCGGTCGAACGATTACGTACCACGTCCGCGACCGTGATCGCGCGAGACGGCGCTGACGAAGATGGCGGCGTATCTGCGCGCGATTCACCGGTCCGTATGGCTTCTGCCTCCCGATCGAACGCCAGCCACGTCACCACACTTGCGAGCGCAACGCCCGCAAGAAATGCCAGAACAACAATCAAACGCGCTCGGCGCGGCATCGAGGGAGCGACGCCGTTGTGTAAGCCACCGATTGTCGCCGCAGGCCTGGAACCTCCAGCGAGCAGATCGTCGATTTCGAGTCGAGCATCGGCAATGTCGGCGAGCCGCCGTGTGCGATCTTTCTCGAGGCACCGCCGCAGCAGCGTTCGCACCTCTGGCGGCGTGTCGCCAGGCAATGCGGTCCAATCAGGCTCGCCGCGCATGACGTTGGCCAGCGTATCCGCCACTGCCACGCCGGGAAACGCGCGCGTTGCCGTCAACATCTCGTACAACAGACAACCGAATGCCCAAATGTCGCTTCGGCCGTCAACGCGGTCTCCCATGGCCTGCTCCGGACTGACGTAGGCAACGGTTCCGACGAGTACGCCTTCCTTCGTACCTCCCAAGGTCAGCGTGAGATCGAGCGCGCCGAGCTCGGACCCGGCCTCGCGCGCGAGCTTCGCCACGCCAAAGTCGAGCACCTTCACCGTGGTGGCGGCAGTGATCTTGATGTTCGACGGTTTCAAATCGCGATGGATGATGCCTTTGCGATGAGCGGCCTCGAGAGCCGCCGCAATGCCCGCGGCGCAGCGCAACGCGTCGCGCAGGGGCATCGGCCCTCGGAGGAGGCGCTGCTGCAGCGTCTCTCCCTCGATGAGCTCAAAAATCAGAAATGGCGCGTGCTGCCCTTCGACAATGTCGAAGAGCGTGCAGATATTGGGATGGTTGACTTGCGAAATGAGCCGCGCTTCCCGTTCGAGGCGGGCCAGACGGTCGGCATCGTTGGCGAACACAGCCGGAAGGACCTTGACGGCGACGTCTCGTCCAAGACGAGTGTCGCGCGCACGATACACCTCGCCCATGGCGCCGTGACCCAGCAGGCCGACGATCTCATAGGCCCCGAGCCGATCGCCCGTCCTCAGCGCCATCGGTGGACAAATGTGTGACCCAGGATCACTGGATGAGGACATCAGGAGCTTAGACGAGATCAGCGAGCCCCGCGTATCCTCGCCGCCTGGGCTTCGGTAAAGGTCAGCGATCCCGTGGCGGCATCGTGGACCAGCGCCTTGTCCCACCCTGCCTGCATGATGCCCGTCGGAGAATGCGCATTCCCGGGCAGGAGCAAGTGGCCGATTTCGTGTGCGATCACGTACGCGAGCATGGTGCTGATATCGATACGATAGGCGTGCGCGAATTGTTGCACCTGCCTGAAGAACACCTGCGCCGTCGAACCGTTCGCTCTGCGGAGCGCCACGCCCATCACGGACGATGCCGCCCGGGCGTAGCCGAGGGCGTGCGGGACGATGGTCACGGTGAATCGCGGCGCTGTCTCGGTCCAGCACACCGCTAACGCGGCGCTGGCGAAAATTCGCGCCACTTCGTCCTTGGATCGTTTCAGGACATGCGCCGGGACATGAGCATCGTTCTTCATCTGCAGGTCTATCGTGAGAGGCTGTCCGGATTCCGCAGCATCAGCGATGCCCACAACTGTAATTACAATCGCGACGACCATCCACCATTTCATCGTTGGTGGATCCATTGGAAGATGGCGCCGGTTGCCAGGTCGTTAGCAAGCGATTAGGATTCCGTTAGTTTTGCGTTTCAGCTTTGACGCATGGACGCTCGATGCCGATCGGCGCTTGCTGTTGCACGGCGCCGAGCCCGGTGTCTCTCTCCCCGAAGGCGTTCGATCTCCTGAAACTCCTTGTCGAACATCACGAGCGGGCGTTGTCGAAGGCCGAGCTTCACCGGCGCCTCTGGCCGGACACGTTCGTCACGGATGGAAGCCTGACGATTCTGGTCGCGGAAATCCGCCAGGTGCTGAAAGACGGAGCGGATCGCCCGCGGTTCATAAGGACCGTGCGGCGTTTTGGCTACGGGTTTTGCGCGTCGGTGATCAGAACGGAGGCGTTGCAGACGCTCGCGCCGCCGCAACACGCATGGGTGATCTGGGGAGACAAAAGCATCGCCGTTGCTGAAAGAGAAACGATCCTGGGTCGTGCGCTCAACGCCACCATCCGTTTTGATGTGCCGGGCGTTTCGCGCCGTCACGCTCGCATCAGCGTCGAAGGCGCGACTGTGACCGTCGAAGACTTAGGCAGTCGTAACGGGACTTATGTGCGAGGTGAAAAAATCAGCGGCCGTGCTGCGCTCGGAGACGGGGATGAAGTGCGACTCGGTCCAGTCTCCATGCTCATTCGCCTGGTCTCGCCCGACCAATCAACTCTCCCGATGTGAGCTCCTTCCGGCGGGTTACTTCTCGATCACTCGAAGCGTCCCATCAGCTTTGTTCAGCAGGAAGATCTGTCCTGCGGCGTTCGCGTCGAATCGCAGGTCCGCGCGCGTCGCGGGATTTTTGCCCTGCGCCTTGTTCTTCTCCTGGATGATCTCGAGGAACTTGCGCGGCGCCGTCCCTGGAGCCGTCACGAAGAGCACACGGCGGATCGCATCCTGACCGCCTTTCGGCAGATCGTCGGCGCTCACGTGAAACAACTCGCCCGCCGGCATGTCGCCGAACAGCAGCCGATTCGTGAGCTGCGGGACTCTCGTGCTCCGATAGACAATCACGCCCACGGAGGAGGAAGAGTTGTTGGGCAGCAGGATCGGATCGAGCTGGTCCCATTCGACGATCGGATAGGTCATCTTCGGATCGCTGCGCGGCGATTCAGTGCTCACCGCCTGCCGGCTGATGAACCGGTAGCTGCCTTCCCAGATGTTCCAGCCGAGGTTCGCGCCGGCGCTGATCGGGCTCACTTCCTCGACGATGTTCTGGCCGATGTCGGACATGAACATCGCGCCGTTCTTGGGATCCCAGCCGAAGCGCTGCATGTTCCGGATGCCGTACGCGAAGATTTCCGGCAGGGCATCTGCAGTCTTCACGAACGGATTCGTGGCAGGGACGCCGTATTTGCCGTTGCGGCTGTTCTTGCCGAGCGGGTCGATGCGCAACATTTTGCCGAATGCCGAGCCGAGATTCTGCGCGAGGTTCATCGGATCGCCGCCGCTGCCGCCGTCGGCGTTGCCGATGTACATGCAGCCCGAAGTCGGCGGCGCCCGGACGCGCCAGCGGATTGAACCCGATCATGCCGCCGTTGTGATTGCCGAACGGCTGACGCAGCCGGAACAGCTCTCGCGGCCCTCCGCCGTCGTAGGACGCCGCGCCCGGCGTCTTTGCCGTCCATTCGAGCAGCACGGTATCGTGCGTGGTTTTCTCGCTTGGCGTCGTGAAGTCCGGCGCCGGCGTCTGGTTCGAGGTGTCCGTGAAGGTGTAGAGCTTGCCGAATCCTGGCGTGCCGGCCTGGGCGAACTGCGGGTGAAGCACGATGCTCTGCACTCCGCGCTCGCGCCCCTGCGACTGCACGGGGACGCCCCACTTCGGATCGTTGGTATCAAGGTACGGCGTCACCGTCTTGCCATCCGCGCTCACGGCATACAACGGGCCGCGCATGTCGCTGACGAACAGGCGCTTCGTCGCCGGCTCTTCGACGAGGGTCATCATGCGCGCGGCGACGCCGTCGATGTCCGGCAGCGAGGCGAACTCGCGGAGCGTGACCGTGATGACCCCCTCGGTGCTGGCGATCGGCTGCGGAAATGGCTGGTTTGTCTGCCCTGGGGGAGCGGCCCAGGGGGCGTTCCGCGCCCTTGCCCTTGAGCTGACACGTTCGAACCGCTGACCAACACGAGCGCGCCGAGCGCGACGATGAACATCATGCGCGAGAGCATGAGACCTCCTGGAGTCGTGTGAATTGCAAGCCCGAGGATATCAGGATCCAACCATTTAGCCCTCTCCGGTGTCTAATACCCCGTGCGGGTGTAACATCGCCTGTGTCCGCACCAGAATCCGATGTTCCGGGGCTACCACCCCGTCTTAAACGCCATGAAAAAACCCCATCTGCTGCTGGCGCTCCTCTTGGTAGTCCTGGTCGCCGGGCTGGCCATCGTCCGCGGGGTTCGCGCGAGCGGGACCGACGACGAGATGCGCGAGGGAAATGGGTCGTTGAAGGTAGCCCGCGGCCCGTTCGTCAAGGGCCTGCGGATGACGGGCCTCGTCGAATCCATCCGTTTTCACAACGTTGCCGCGCCCCGGCTCGTCGGCGCGACCGCGCCGGGCAGTAACACCCTCATCATTACCAGGCTCATGCCCAGCGGCAGCGTCGTCACCCCCGGGCAGCTCCTCGTGGAATTCGACCGCCAGAATCAGCTGAAGGCGGCCACCGACAGGCGCGCCGAGCACCGCGATCTCGAGGAGCAGATTCGGAAGAAACGCGCGGAGCAGGAACAGGCGCACGCCAAAGACGATACCGAGCTGTCGGTCGCGGCGAATGCCGTGCAGACCGCCCGCCTCAATATCAAGAAGAACGCGTACCTCGGACGCATCGATCAGGAAAAGAACGAGCAGCGGTTGGAGGAGGCGGAGGCGAAGCAGAAACAGCTCATCGCGACCTTCGATCTGAAACGCAAGGCCGCGCAAGCGGACCTGCGCATCCTCGAGATCCAGCGCGATCGCGCGTACAAGGCGATGAAATCGGCCGAGGACAACGCGACTCGGATGGTCGTCACGTCGCCGATTTCGGGCATGGTGGTGCTGCGCATGGTGTGGCGTGTGAATCAGCAAGTGGAGATTCAGGAAGGCGAAGAGGCGCGCCCCGGCATGCCGATCATGCAGGTGGTCGATCCCTCGGCGATGCTCGTGCGCGTGAAGGTGAATCAGGCCGATGTCCACCTTCTGCAGGTAGGCCAGCCCGCGCGGATCTCGCTCGACGCCTATCCCGACCTTCAATTCCAGGGCCGCATCGAGCATGTCGCACCCGTCGGCACGGCCAGCATGCTGACGACGCGCGTGCGCAACTTCGTCGCGACGGTCAGCATCAAGGGAAGCCATCCGAAGCTGCTGCCAGACCTGTCAGCGGCCGTCGATGTCGAGCTCGAACGGAAGGACAACGTCATCGTCGTGCCGCGCGACGCTGTCGTGCGCGAGGACGATACGTTCACGGTGCGGGTCCTCGACAGCGGCAGCGCGCGATCGCGCACGGTCACGCTCGGTGCCATGAACGATCACGAAGTGATTATCGCGTCCGGCCTGGAGCCCGGAGTGACGGTGCAGCGGCATGTGGCGCGATAAAAAGCGCACAATCGTCGCAATCGTGGGCGGCCTCGCGATTGTCATTGCGATCGCCGGCGTGAGCGGCGCATTCGGCCGCAGCTCGGGAATCGAGGTGCCGACCACCGCCGTCATCAAAGGGGAGTTCATCGACTACCTGCAGGTGCGCGGCGAAGTGAAGGCGATGCGTTCGGTTGCGCTGACGGTACCGACCACGGGTGGCGGCGACCTTCAGATCCTTCAGCTCGCCGCCAACGGCATGGCCATCAAGAAAGGTGATGTCGTCGTCAAGTTCGATCCGATGAGCGTCGAGCGCACGCTCAACGACAGGCGCTCTGAGCACAAACAGGCGGAAGAAGAAATCGGCAAGACGCGCGCACAGTACCGCATTCAGGAGCAGCAGGCACAGACGGACAGGACGAAGGCCCGCTACGACGTCCGGCGGGCGGAGCTGGACGCAGTGCCGAGCGAATTTCTCCCGCGCATGGAGCGCGAGCAGAAGGAGCTTGCGCTGAAGGATGCGAAGGCGAGGCTTGCGGAGTCCGAACGGAAACTCAAGGCGCTCGGCGACATCGAGAAAGCTGAGCTGGGCAGCAAGATCCAGAAGCGGGACAAGTCGCGCTACGACATGGATCACGCTCAACGTCAGCTCGGCGGCCTCGAGATTCTGGCGCCGGTGGACGGCGTGGTGGCCATCATGCCGAACTGGCGCTCGTGCTGTCCGCCGCCCGACTTCAAGTCGGGCGACCGTGCGTGGCCGGGCCAAATCATCGCCGAAGTGCCAGACCTGTCGACGCTGCGCGTGACGGCTCGCCTCGAAGAGGCGGAACGCGGCCGCATGCAGCTCGGGCAGCGCGTCATCGTGCGTGCCGACGCCGTACCCGACAAGGAACTGGTCGGCAAGATCGGCGACATCAGCGCGCTGGCGCGCGTCGATTTCTCCAACTGGCCGCCGCAGCGCAACTTCAACTTGATGGTCGAGCTCGAGCAGATGGATCCGCGGCTGCGCCCAGGTATGAATACGACCGTGCGCGTCGCGGTCGATCGCGTCGCCGACGCCGTCTTGATTCCCGCGCGCGCCGTCTTCGAAAAACAGGGGCGCTCGGTTGCGTACGTGCAACAGCCGCGCGGCGGCTGGGAGGAGCGGCTCATACAGATCGCTCGGCGCGGCCAGGAACAGCTCGTCGTGCGTGAAGGCGTGCAGCCGGGCGAGCGCGTGGCGCTGAAGGATCCGATGCCGCCGGCCAAATGAGTTTGTCATGACAAAACCGAATCGCACACGTCTCGGCTGGTCGCTTGCGGGCGTGCTGGGCCTCGCGCTTGTAATTGCCGCGTTCATGTCTGCCCCGATGCAGGGCGTACAGACCGACGGCAACGTCATTCCGACGGCGCGCGTCGCGCAGGGCGACGTGCCGGTTGTGGTGCACACGACAGGAGATCTCAGGCCGTTGAAGGCGCAGGGACTCGTGGCTCCATCGGTCGGCGGCCCGATGCAAATCCTCTTCATTGCGGCCACTGGAACGCCCGTGAAGGAAGGCGATCTCATTGTCGAGTTCGACCAGAGCGAGCAGCAAGAGCGGCTCGACGCCTCGAGGTCCGAGCTCGCGCAGGCGGAACAGGAGATCGCGAAAATGCGTGCCGACGCTGTGGTGCAGGGCGCGCAGGACAACGTGGCGCTGCTCACGGCGCGGTTCGACGTGCGGCGGGGCGAGCTCGACGTGCAGGGCTCTGAGCTGCACAGCGCAATTGACAAGCAAAAGTTCGTGCTGACGCTCGAGGAAGCGAAGGGCCGGCTGGCGCAACTGCAGGACGATCTGAAGTCGCGCTCTGCAAGCGATCGTGCGTCCCTGGCCGTGCTCGAGGAGAAGCGCAACAAAGCCAGGCTGCAGATGGATAACGCGCAGCGCAACATCGACAACATGAAGCTGCGTGCCCCCTTCGCCGGCCTGGTTGCCGTGAAGCCGAACGACATGAACGGCGCGGCGTGGACCGGCGTGATGGTGCCGGAGTTCCGGGCCGGCGACACAGTGGGCTCAGGGCGGCCCATCGCGGAGGTGCTGCACGAGTCGGGCATCGAGCTCATCGCGAAGGTGAGCGAATACGATCGCGCCCACCTGAACCCGGGCCAGAAAGCGGAAGTCACGATTCACGCGGTGCAGGGCAAGACGCTGCCGGCGACCATCAAGAACGTGGCGGGCGCCAGCCGCCGGGAGGTGTGGGCGTGGAACGATCCGACGCGGACGTTCGACGTCAGCTTCGAGGTCACGGGCACGAATTCAGACACTCTGCGCCCCGGCCTGACGACGCAAGTGCGTGTGACGGGCGCGCCTATCAAAGACGCACTGTATCTGCCGCGCCAGGCGCTTTTCGAACACGACGGCAAGCCGGTCGTGTTCGTCCGCCAGGGGCGCTCGTTCGAGCCGAACGAAGTGAAGGTGTCGCATCGCACTGAAACGCATATTGTCGTGACCAATCTGACGGTCGGGACTGAAGTCGCGCTGCGGAATCCACTTGCCGATGCAAAGACGGGCGCGGGTAGCGCCGGACCGGTGCAGCCGGGAGCGGGCAGGTGATCACGGCGTTTCTTCGCGATCCCAAATCACAATTCAATTCCGGGATGCAGGATCTGCAGCTCGGCCTCGACAACCTCCGCGTTCACAAGCTGCGCTCACTGTTGACGATGCTCGGCATGATCTTCGGCGTCGCGGCCGTCGTCGCGATGCTGTCGATTGGCGCCGGCGCCCAGCAGCAGGTGATGGCATTCATCGAGCAGCTCGGCGTGCGCAACGTCATCGTCGAGGCGCGCGAGACGACCGATCCTCAGGCGTTCGGGAAGGTGCGGAGCTCGTCGCCAGGGCTCACGTTCTCGGACTACCGCGTCATCCGCGCGACGATGGAAGGGGTGAGCGCGGCGACGCCGCGCAAGCGCTTCCAACCGTCGAAGATGCTGCCGAAGCCGCAGCGCGATATGCCGACCGTCTACGGCGTCACGCCCGCGTACATTCCGATCGGCAACCTGCGGCTCGCGGCAGGACGATTCTTCGACGAGGGAGAGAACGAGCGCGCCACGCCAGTGGCGGTGCTGGGTGAAGGCGCGAAGGCCGCGCTCTTCGGCCCCGACGAAGCCATCGGCCGGTACATCAAGGTGAACGACCAGTGGCTGCGCGTAATCGGCGTCGCGGGGCCGCAACTTAGCGCGGCGACCGAAACGGCCGGCATTCCGGAACAGGATCGCAATAATCTTATTTACGTTCCGCTGTGGACGGCGATTCTCCGCCTCGAAGACAACTACAGCCAGTTCCGGGATGAGATCGACGGCATCTATCTGCAGCTCGAGCCGGGTATGGACAGCGTGTCGGGCGCCGAGATGATTCGCGGAGTGCTGAACGCGTCGCACCGGAATACGCCGGACTTCAGCGTCATCGTGCCGGCTGCGCTGCTTGCGGAGCAGCGCCGGACGCAGCGCATTTTCGAGGTCGTCATGGTGGCGCTCGCGTCGATCTCGCTCCTGGTCGGCGGCATCGGCATCATGAACATCATGCTCGCCAGCATTCTCGAGCGGACGCGCGAGATTGGCGTGCGCCGCGCACTCGGCGCGCGCAGAACCGACATCGTGCGGCAGTTCCTGATCGAGACGGTGCTGATCTCGTTTGTCGGCGGATCGATCGGTGTGATTGTCGGCGTCGGCATTTCGCAGCTGATCGGTTTCTTCGCCGGCTGGTCCACGGTCGTCACGGCGAGCTCCATTCTGCTCGCGTTCCTCGTGTCGGTCTCCGTCGGCCTCGTGTTCGGTCTGTACCCCGCGCGTCGCGCCGCCCGGCTGGATCCGATCGAAGCGCTGAGATACGAATAAGAGCATTTCCTCTAGCCCAAAGCCCAAAGCCCAAAGCCCTGAGCCCTAAGCCCCGTGAGCCGTATTCCGGCCTGCTGACGCATTCATATACAGGAGGTGGCATGAGACACGTTGCACGAATCGCCGCACTGATCATCCTGGTTGCCGCAACTGCTGAGGCACAGGAGCTTGCTGGAACGTTCGACCAGCTCCGCGTGCTGGTCAAACCCGGGGACAAATTGACCGTCGTCGACGATTCGGGTGAGCGGGTCGAAGGCAGAGTCTCAAGCCTGTCGGCTTCGGCGCTGTCGCTGACGGTCTCCGGCACGCCCCGTCAGTTCCTGAGTACCGAGGTCAACACTATCGAAAAGCGCGGCTCTGACTCTCTCAGGAATGGCGCGCTCATCGGGTTGGCCATCGGCGGCGGGATCGGTGCGGCCGGAATGATCGCCTTGGCCGCTACGGCCGAGGACAATGTTGGCGCGTTCGTCGCCGTGGGTGTATTGATGTACGGCGGGATAGGTGCCGGTATCGGAACAGGCGTCGACGCGCTCATCGAAGGCCGTCGCGTGATCTACGCCAGATCAGGGTCAGCCGGAAACACGCTCACCGTCGCTCCGATGCTCGGAGGATCGCGCAAAGGCGTGCGCGTCTCGCTGCGCTTCTGATTACGTTGCGGCCTTGATGTCGTAGACGAGCAGCGTGTCCTGATTGCGAATGTAGAGACGGCCATCGCTGATCACCGGATGCGCCCAGCTCGGAAGGCCCTTGTCGGGAATGCGGAAACGCCCCTTCTCGCGGTAGCCAGACGGCGTCGCGTCCGCGAGCCCGACGATATTGTTCTCGCCCTGAATGTAAAGGCTGCCGTCGGCGAACGTCACCGAACCCTTTGCCGACGCTGCGATCGCGCCACATCATCTTGCCCGTCGCAAACTCGAGGCAGGCCAATATCGAATCGTTGAACCCATACAGATAACCGTCGACGAGGACGACGCCGCCGTGGTGATTGTTCATGTTGCGCGTGAAGTACACCTCTTTCGCTTTGACCTCGCCGTTCTGCACGGTCAGATCGAGGAGCCCGCCGCCGGTACCGTATGCGGACGAGAAGAACACCTTGTTGTTCGAGAAGATCGGCGTCGCGACGTTGGCGACGTAGTTCGCGGCGTCCGGATACCGGAACATCAGCTTGCCATCGGACGCGCGCACGCCGACACCAGCCTCTGACGTAAACGCCAGGTACGTGCGCACGCCTTGCACGTCCGCAGCGATGACCGACGAATACCCCGCGGGATCGCTGAGGTCCTTCGAGGTCCAGACGGTGTTGCCCGTCATCTTGTCCAGCTTCACGATGCCGGCGCCCCGCCCGCCAGGAGACACGACCACATGGGGGCCGTCGACGAGCGGCGACTCGCTGATCAGCCAATTGGGCTGGCTCCCCTTGAAATCGCGGAGGATATTGCGCTGCCACACAGCGGTGCCATCCGTCTTCACGCACAGCAGATCGCCGTTCTCGCTGAGCACGTACAGGCGATCGCCGTCGACGGTCGGTGTGCCGCGCGGCCCCGGCCCGCGGTCGTCCGACTGGGATGCACCCAGCGCCTTCGACCAGACTTCCTTGCCGTCCGCACGATTGAGCGCAATGACGACGCTGTTGCGGCCGCGCGCGCCTTGCACGAACACGCGATCGCCCGCAACCGCCATCGAACCGTACCCGCCCCCAAGTCCGGTCGCCGTCCAGACGACGGGAGGCCCGGCCGCGGGCCATGCCTTCAGGAGGCCGGTCTCTTTCGACACTCGCGTGCGATCGGGGCCCTGCCATTGAGGCCAGTCAGCGGCATGGAGAGCCGTGATACTGAGCAGTACTGCTGCGGCGAAAGTGATCATTCGCGTCGGCATACTAGGACTCTAATGTAACTAGAGATCTACAGATCTAAGATCTATACGATCTTAGATCTAAAGATCTTAGATCCACCAGATCCACCGGGAACGTGACGCTGGATGAGTGCGAGCGCCACGAACGTCGCCATCATCATTATCGCGACCGCGCCAAAAAAGGCGGTGGTGCCGCCAAGCGCGAGTGTCCACGGGCCCAGGTATCCGGAAATGATCGCGCCCGACCGGCCGAATGCGACCGCCGATCCAACGCCCGACGCGCGCACGATCGAAGGGTACACATGCGCGGCCAGCGCATACATGGTCGTCTGCACGCCATTGATCGACGCGCCCGCCAGCGTCACGAGCACGAGGACGGGCCAGAGATTGGCAGGTGAGATCTCCATCACGCTGAGAAGGCCTGCGCTGACGACCGCAACCGCCGACATCGCCAGCATCGAGATACGTGAGCCGAGCCAGCCAATCGCCACTCCGCCGGCGAGCGCACCAAGGACGCCGCCGAGGTTGAAGGCCGTAATGCCGGTGCTCGCCACCGATGTCGCGAACCCCGCGCCCGTCAGCAGCGCGGTCAGCCAGGCGAGCCCGAGATACACCGACAACAAACAGCAGAAGAACGCCGCCCAGAGCGCGACCGTGTCGCGCCGGAATTCCTGCCTGAACAGGGAGCCGATCGACAGCTTCGCCGTCGACTGTTCGGCCGTGTCCTCGAACGCCACGTCATCATCGAGGCGATGGCCCAGGCGCCCGAGCAGCGCCACCAGTTCTTTCCGGCGCGCCGGATGACGTGCCAGGAACCTCGGTGATTCAGGCATCAGCGAATGGCAGGAGAGCCGCGGCCACGATCGGGATGATGCCGCCAAGCACGAAGAGCGTGCGCCAACCCACAATCTCCAGCATGCGGATGCCGAGCAAACCGGCACATGCCCCACCGAGTGGCACGCAGACGATGGTCAGGGTTACGGCAAAGGACCGCTGCCGTCTCGGGACATACTCTGCCGCAAGTGCCGCCGCATTCGGCATGGCGCCGCCGAGACCGAGACCGGCGAGGAATCTCAGGACGCTGAGAGAGGTGATGTCATGCACCAACGCCATGCCGAGCGTCGTGACGCCGAACACAACCACGCTCGACAACAGCGCCAGGCGGCGGCCGAACCGATCTCCCGCGAAACCGGCGATGGCGCCGCCAATCATCATGCCCATGTACCCCAGGGACACGACCGGAGCGAACGCGCTGCGCGCGACGCCCCATTCCGCCATGATCGTCGGAATCGCGATGCCGAGCAGCTGATTGTCGATGCCGTCGAAGACAACAGTCAGCGCCACCAACGAGACGAGCCACTTCGAGTAGCCGCTCCAGCGCGCGGCATCGAGCAGCTGTCCGATGTCTACGGGTGTTTTCATCGTAACTAGAGATCTATAGATCTTAAGATCCATAGATCTTTCGATAGACCGCGCATCACAGCGGCTGCCGTAGCCAGCGTTCGAGCTGCGATCGATAGGCGCGGCTCAACGTGAGCTCGCGCCCGTCGTGCAGCACGATCGTGAAGTCGCCATGGCCGCGCGGACGCAGCTCCCGGATACGTTCGGTGTTGACAACGGTGGAGCGGTGCACGCGAACGAACCGCTGCGGATCGAGCCGCTGCAGAAACGCGGAGATGCTCGATCGGTACAGGTGGGTCTTTCCGCCGATGTGAAGGTGGAGGTACACGCCGGCTGCGCTGATCCAGTCCAGATCCTTCAGCTCGAGAAACGTCACACGCCCGCCGGCTCTGAGCACGATGCGCTCGAGCGGCGCCGCGCTCTGGTTTGCGGGAAGTTCGTCGCCCAGCAGGTTGCTGATCCTGGATATCCAGTCCGACTTCGTCACGTGCAGCAACGACTGGCGCGCGTGATCCAACGCGGTCTCGAAGCGCTCGTCGCTGAAGGGTTTCAGCAGGTAGTCGACGGCGTGGGCTTCAAACGCGCGAATGGCGTACCGGTCGTGCGCCGTGACGAAAATCGTGAGCGGCACACGCGCCGGTGAAATTTCGCGGAGCACGCCAAAGCCGTCGAGCTCCGGCATATGAATGTCGAGAAACAACAGGTCGGGTTTTCGCGCGCGCACCAGCTCAACGGCCTCGCGCCCGTCGCGTGCCACGCCGACGACCTCGATATCTGTGCGAGGCTCGAGCAGCGCGAGCAACCGCGTTCGCGCTGGTTTCTCGTCGTCAGCGATGATCGTGCGGATGCGATCCACGGCAGTGAGGCTGTTTACGACGAACGGCAGTCAGGTTGTTTACGACGAACGAAACGGAAGGCTGAGATCGACGCGCACGCCGCCGCCCGGTTCCTCCGAAATCTTCAGGCTCTGATTCTGCTCGCCATACAGATGCCGAAGGCGTTCCCGCGTGTTCGCAATGCCGATGCCCTGGTTGTCGTCCAGCGACCATCCTGCCGGCAGTCCTGGACCGTTGTCGCGGACGGCGAGGCGGACCCGGCCGTTGTCGCGCCACGCCTCGACGGCAATCGTGCCGTTCGCCGAGCGCGCGGCCGCGCCGTGCTGCACCGCGTTTTCCACCAGCGGCTGCAGAATGAACGACGGCACCAGCGCGTCCTGCGCGTCGGGAGCCACGTTCATCGATACGTTGAGACGGTCTTCGAACCTCATGGCCTGAAGCTGCAGATACCGTTCGACGAACGCCATCTCCTGATCGAGTCCGATCTCCTGGTGATCGATGTGATCGAGCGACAGCCTCAGCAAATCTCCGAGGCGCTCGAGCATCAGTCGCGCCGTGCGGGGGTCGCTCTCGATGTGCGCGGAAATGGCGTTGAGTGCGTTGAAGAGGAAATGCGGCTGCAGCTGCGTGCGCAGCACGTTCAAGCGCGCATCAGAGAGGAGCCGTTCGAGCTCGGCCGTTCTGACGAGCCGGTTCTTCAAATGGTTCTGATAGTCGACCGCGATGTACGTGCCGACGATGACCCAGTAAAAGAATGTGCCGTTGCGATGGATCACCCGCCACGAGGTCGCAAGGACGCCGCCAGCCAGCAGCGACGCATCACGCGGTGCGTCGAGTAGTGACAGGTTCGCGTAATTGAGATACGTGTACGCCACCGTGAAAACGATGCTCAGCGGCACATGAAAGAGAAACCGCCGGAAGAGCGCGTCTCTGTCGATGGGTAGGCGGCGGTCGATCCAGATGATGAGCAGCGCAAGTGCCCCCCACGCCGACCACTGCGCCAGCGAAATCTCGAGCGCCTGACCCCACGTGATCGGTATCCAGACGAAAGGCTCGCCGCGTACTTCTGTGCGTGTGGAGAAGAAGAGGACGAGCAGCGTCCAAAGGCCGAGCGGCAGGAGGGCCTGCTTCCAGTCGAAACGTTTCAACACGCCGCCAGTCTAGCGTCCAGGTCAGCTGGTTTTGCACGCTGCATGAGTGGATGAGCGACCGGTTCACAACACGTCCGTCCGCTCTGCAACAACGCGTCTTGACGGGGCCCAAACCGCTGCTCTAATTGCCGGTATCGAGTACCGCACAATTTACAAGGAGCCGTGCATGAAAGCGTTTTCGCTTCTCTCGCGATTATTGGCTGCAGCTGTGCTGGTCGGCGCTGTCGCCGTGCCCGCAGTGGCGCAAATCACCACAGGAACGGTCACTGGAACGATCAAGGATGAACAAGGTCTGGCGGTTCCCGGAGCCACTGTCGTTCTGGTGAGCGAGACACGGCAAACGAGGTCGGCTCCGGCCGTCACCGGCACGAGCGGCGATTTCGTGTTCCCCAACGTCAGCGCCGATACATATGCCGTCGAAGTCACGATGGATGGGTTCAGGACCACGCGTCGCGGCAACGTGGCCGTCAGCGGCGGCGATCGCATCGGCGTCGGCGACCTCACGCTTTCCGTCGGCGGAGCCAGCGAGACGGTCACCGTCACCGGCGACGCACCGCTCATCCAGTCGCAGAGCGGCGAGCGTTCGTTCCGCATCACGACGACGGAAGTCGAGAACCTGCCGATCGGCACGGGCCGCAACTTTGCCACTCTGACTGCGCTCACGCCGGGCGTCACCGGCACGACGACGCGCCTTGGCGGCGGCGGGCAGAACAACATCATGATGGACGGCGTGTCGACGATGGACACGGGCAACAACGGGCAGTTGCTGCAGATGAACCCAGAGGCGATCGCCGAGGTCAAGGTGCTCACTGCCGGCTATCAGGCCGAATACGGCCGTTCGAGCGGATTGCAGATCACGGCCGTCACCAAGGGCGGGTCCAATCAATTTCACGGATCGCTCTACGGCATCATGCGCAATTCCGACTGGAACTCGAACAGCTGGGTGAACCAGATCAACGGCACGCCGAAACAGGTCACGAAGGATTCCGACTACGGTTACTCCTTCGGCGGTCCCGTCGGGCGCCCCGGCGGCGAGAACAAGCTCTTCTTCTTCTACTCGCAGGAGTACCGTCCGCGCACGTCCGCCAACATCCTGCGTCAGTTCCGCGTGCCGACGGCGCTCGAGCGGCAGGGCGATTTCTCGCAGACGCGCGACAACAACGGCAACCTCTTCAATCTGATTAAGGACCCGCGGTCGACCTCGCCGTGCACCGCGGCGAACACGCGCCGGATGTTTCCAGGCCGGCGGAGTGCTCGGCAGGATTCCGCAGGACCGGCTCTATCAGACGGGCATCAATATTCTGAAGCTCTGGCCCGAGCCGAACATCACGCAGGCGCCCGGGACGAACTACAACCTCGAGTTCTTGTCGCCGCAGCTCAAGACGCTCAGCTACCAGCCGGCCGTTCGCGTGGATTACCAGTTCTCTCGAAGCTGCGGATGACGGGAAAGTACACGGGCCAGAAGGGATTCCGCGGCATCACGCCGGGGACGATTCCCGGATTCAACGACACCTACAACGCGTATCCGTGGGTGCATGCGATTGCGACCACAGTCGATTACGCGCTGAACTCATCGACGTTCGTCGAGGCGACTTACGGCTTCTCGAATCGCCGCCTCGGCCAGATTACGGTGACCGGTGCGACGAACCGGTTCGACAGCGGGCTGGGCGCGCTTCCGCAGCTCTATCCGAACGCGAACATCCTTCCGGAAGGGCTCGTACAACCATATCGGTGATGGAAGACGTCGCGCCGCCGTTTTTCGTCAACGGCCGCGCAGAGCTCGCGCCGACATATACGTGGGGTAATCGCATCGGCGCCCAGCCGCCGAACCTCGCGTATCCGGCGTTTCTCAACACGAACCCGACGCAGGACGTCTCGATCAGCGTGACCAAGCTGCTCGGCCGCCACACGATGAAGACCGGGTTCTACAGCAACCACAGCCGGAAGCAGCAGAACCTGAACCAGCGCAACGCGCTGCCGTTCCAGGGACAGCTCAGCTTCGACAACGACACGAACAATCCGCTCGACACGGGGTTCGGCTTTGCGAATGCGGCCGTCGGCGTCTACACGGCCTACACGCAGCAGTCGTCGTTCGTGGAAGGCAAGTTCGTCTACAACCAGATCGAAGGCTACATCCAGGACAACTGGCGCGTGAACAACAAGCTGACGCTCGATTACGGCGTGCGCCTCACGCATCAGCAGCCGCAGTACGACGCCAACGGACAGGCGTCGAATTTCTTCCTCGACAGGTACTCGCGGTCTGCCGCGCCGGTGCAGTACGCGCCCGGCTGCCCGAACAACGTGTTCCCCTGTGAGGCCACGCGTCAGGCGATGAACCCGGCGACGGGGCAGTTGATGGGGCCGGAACCGCGGCGCTGATTGGGCAGATCGTGCCGAACACCGGCAACCTGACCAACGGCATCGTCCGCGCCGGCGACGGCATCTCGAAGTACAACTACGAGTGGCCCGAAGCTCACCGCGGCGCCACGCTTCGGCGCCGCCTACTCGGTGAAGGAGGACCAGAGCCTGGTCGTCCGCGGTGGCATCGGGCTGTTCTACGATCGGCCCGATGGCGACTCGATCTACTACCAGTCGCAGAATCCGCCGACGTCGACGAACCAGACCGTTCGCAACGGCCAGCTGCAGACGCTGGGCACCGGCAACACCGTGGCGAGTCTCGGCGTGCCGATCCTCATCAACTACCGGTACGAAAATCCGAATCTTCCGCAATCGCTGCAGTGGAACGTCGGCGCGCAGATGGTGATGCCGTTTGCGACGGCCGTTGACGTGTCCTACGTCGGTCAACATGCCTCGCACGTCCACAACGCGTTCCAGTCGAACACGGCCATCAACGTCAATGCGGTCGACTTCGGCGCGGCCTTCCTGCCGGTCAACCAGGATCCGACGCGGGCACCATCGACGGTCGCAGGGGCGAACGCCTACGTCCAGGAGCTGCTCCGTCCTATCCGCGGCTACGGAAACATCGATCAGCAGTGGCAGAGTTTCGAGCGCACGTTCCACTCGATGCAGTTCTCGATGACACGACGGTTCCGCGACGGCTACTCGTTCGGCGCGAACTACACCCTGACGCTCAGCGACACGGGCACGACGGGCGTGCCCGTGAGACTCCAGCACGCCGCGGACGGTTCGTATTCCGTGCGCGACGATCAGGAACAGTTCAACGAGCTGATGTCGAACCCGGGCTTGCAGCGGCACATCGTGAAGGCGAACTTCGTGTGGGATCTTCCGAACATGGACTCTGCGTCGGGAGTCGGCCGCAAGATTACCGCGGCGCTTGCCAACGACTGGCAGATCTCCGGCATCCTCACCGCCGGCTCAGCCGCTCCCTATGACGTGACAGTGCAGTACCAGAGCAACGGCGCAAACGTGAACCTCACCGGGTCTCCTGACTACGCGCCGCGCGTCGTCATCAACGGCGATACGGGCAGCGGTTGCTCGGGCGACCGGTTCAAGCAATTCAACGCCGCGGTGTTCTCGGGTCCGCTGCCGGGGAGCCTCGGTATGGAATCGGGACGCAACTACCTCACAGGGTGCGCCGATCACAGGCTCGATCTGGCGATCGCGCGCAGCTTCAATGTCGGGAGCGGCCGGTTGATCCAGCTCCGCATGGAGATGTACAACGCGCTCAACTCGGTCATCTACAACTCGCGCGTGACGCAACTGCAGCTCGTCAGCCCGCAGAATCAGACGATTCGCAACTCGCAGTTCCTCGCGAACGGCGACGTCGATCCGGCGCGTCTCCGCACGACGGCCGCGGGCTTCGGCGCCGTCAACGGGGCGATGGACATGAGAGCGATTCAGTTGCAGGTCCGCTTCCAGTTCTAATTTGTAGGGCGCAACTGAAGTTGCGCCCTACCGGCAAAGGCTCGCGTTGGCAATGGCCAGCGCGGGCCCTTCTTCTGGGTGCACAATACGTCATGCGATTAATGAGCCGCTCGTGCGTTCTGGTTGTGTTCGTCTGCGCGGTCGTCGCCATCCGCGCACAAACCCCACAGACTCCGCCCGCCGGTCAGGGACCGGCGGGCGCAGCAGCCGGCACCGGGCGGGGGCCGCGGCGGCGGTCCCGGCGCGGTGGCTGCAGCCCTCTTCACGGAGAAATGCGCCGGCTGCCACGGTACCGACGTAGCTGGTGGACGCGCCGCCAGCCTGTTCGATCCGAAATTACTCGCGCGTCTCGACGATGATCGTCTCGTGCGCATCATCAGAGCCGGAATGCCCGCGACCGGGATGCCGGCGTTCGATGATCTCACCGAAGAGCAGGTCGGCCAGCTGATTCATCACATCCGCGCGGAAACCGGCAACCGTGCGCCCAAGCCCGAGTTCATCGCGAATCCCGCGGGCCACGTGCTGAAGACCGAGAAGCAGACCGTGAAAGCGGAGCTCGTCGCCGACGGCCTGGAAACGCCGTGGGGGCTGGCGTTTCTGCCCGATGGACGGCTGCTGGTCACCGAACGATCAGGAAATCTGCGGATTATCGACAAAGGCACGCTGTCGGAACCTGTGAAGGGCACGCCGAAAGCGCACGTCCAGCAGGATGGCGGCATGCTCGACGTCGAAGTGCATCCGAACTACGCGAGGAACGGCTGGATCTATCTCGCATATTCGGAAGTGCGCCCGGGCTTTGTGCCACCAGCGCCTTCCGCGGCGCCGCCGACGCCTGCGGTGCAGCCCGGCCGCGGCCGCGGGCCGCAGATTCCGTCGATGACGGTCATCATCCGCGGCAAGCTCAACAAGAACAACGAGTGGACTGATGAGCAGGTCATCTTCCGCGGACCACCGGAGCTGTATACGACCTCAGGGTCGCACTTCGGCCTGCGGTTCCTGTTCGATCGTGACGGGCACCTCTTTTATTCCATCGGCGAGCGCGGTGCCATGCAGAACTCGCAGGATCTGTCGAACCCGCTCGGCAAGATCCACCGCGTGAATGACGACGGGTCTGTGCCGAAAGACAATCCGTTTGTGTCGACGCCAGGCGCACTGCCGACGATTTGGAGCTATGGCCACCGCAATCCGCAGGGCATGGCGTGGGATCCCGTCACCGGCGCGATGTGGGAATCGGAGCATGGTCCGAGCGGCGGCGACGAGATCAACGTTGTGGAGCGCGGGAAAAACTACGGGTGGGGCGTGGTGTCGAAAGGGCTGCAGAACGGCATCACGAAGCGGTCTCAATCGGGAATGGAAGAACCGTTGACGTACTACACACCGGCGTTGGGGCCGTCCGCGGTGGCGTTCTATACCGGCAACCGATTCCCGGCGTGGAAGAACACCAGCCTGTTCGTCGCGGGAATGGCGGGACACAAACTGCTTCGGCTTCAGGTCGCCAAGAACACGATCGCCGCAGAAGAAGTGATCTTCGGACAGTTCGGCCGCGTGCGCGACATCGTGCAGGGTCCTGACGGGTATTTGTATGTCGCGTTGCAGAACCCCACCGGCGCCGGCACGGGTCTCAGCCTATCGGCGTCCACACCCGGCCGCGTCATTCGCCTCGTCCCGAGCACAGAGTCGCGTTGAATGAAGGAGAGAGAGCTTATGAAAAGACATCTTGGACTGTCGTTGTGGTTGGCGGTGGCGTCGTTCGTCGCTGTTTCGGCTCAAGCTCCACAGACGCCGGCTCCGGCTGCGGCGGGACAAACCCCGGCTGCCGAGGCGCCTGCGCGCGGGGGCAGGGGCGGAGGCGGCGGCAATCCGCAGGGCGGATCTGGTCCGATCAAAGTGATGTTCGTCACTAAGGGGCACTCGTACGATCGCGAAGGGCTCGCCGTCATGCTGGATAAGCTTGGCAAAGAGATCAGCTGGTCGCATGTCGAGCATCCCGCCGCGACCGCATTTTTCGATCCGGCGCTCGCCGAGCGATTCGATGTCTTCGTGTTCTTCGATGCGCCCGGGCGATCGAGAATCACGAAGCCAGACGGATCGATCACGTTCGAGGATCCGGGCCCGGCGGCGAAGAAGAATCTGCAGGCGTTGATGCAGGCCGGCACGAAGGGGATGGTGTTCCTCCATCATGCCATCGCCTCATGGAATCACACGTGGCCTGAATACTCGGAAATGGTGGGCGGTGCGTGCGACTGGGGCAATCCTGTGACCTTCCGCGGCAAGGAGTTCCCGAACTCGGGCGCGCAGGGCGGCGTGACGCAGAAAATCACCGTCGTCGACAAAGCCCATCCGATCACGCAGGGCATTGGCGACGGCTTCGAAATTATCGACGAAACCTATCTGTGCCCGTACGCACCAGAGACCGTCGTTCCGCTGCTCCGCTCCGACTTCAAGGCGGTTGACGTCAACTTCCCGGGCCGGTACAAAGGCGGTTGGCGGCATCCCGAAGTCGCCGGCAGCGATCTCGCCGGCTGGGTGAAGGTTGCGGGACGCACTCCGATTGCGTACCTCCAGAACGGCCACGGCGCGACCGCGTGGGAGAACACGGCGTACCAGACATTGGTGTTGAACGCCATTCGCTGGACAGCGTCGAAGGAAGGCAAGGCGTGGGCGGTTGCGAACGCCAAGACGGGGACGCCGATTGCGTGGCGTCCGGGCGGCACGAACTAGACCTTTCTTCTATACTACGGCCGCAGTGAGGCCGAGTCTCGCCGGGAAAAGACTTGCGGCGCTGAGTGTGGCGATCGTGTTCGCCACACTCGCGTCGTGGGTTTATCACTCCTTCTTCTTTATCTCCATTCGAACCGATCCGCATCGGTGTTGTTGACGCCGAGCAGACCGCGTCGCGCCATGTCGTCGCGATCGCGCTGCCGGATGTGTCGAGTCTTCGCGGCCAGCGCGCGGTGCTCGCGTTGCGGCTTCGCAATGGCGGACCCGAGCCGAAACGGATTGCGACTGTTACGCGAGGGGTTCCAGCGGCAATCGCATCGTATTGCCGCCGGACGCCGACGTCCAGCTGGGACATTCTCGTCTCGCCGGAGCTGCATGCAGGTGCTCGGCGCGGCGGGCGCCGCGGCGCGAACGCTCGAGCTCACGGGCGACGCGGACGTGTGGTCTGTCACGTCCGGCGAGATCCGAAACTATCACCTGCACGTGGGCGGCCCACTGAGTGCGGCCGTGCTTCCGACGAGCACGGGCGGGTATCGAGTGTGGCTGTCGACATCCGCGTTTTTTCTGCTCGCCGCGGTGCTGTTCGTGCCCGTCGGGCTGTACGCGGCGCCGACGGTCGTCAGACTGCCGACGATCCTTCGGCAATCGCCCGCGACGGTGATGCGTGGCTGGAAGCGCCACGAGGTGACGTTCGAACGAGGAGCAGCGCTGCTCGGGCTGGTCGCGATCGCGATCGCTCAGCCGATTTTCGAAGTCGTCTCGAACAGTCCCGAGTTCTTCCCGGCCAGAAACACGCCGTCCGCGACGATCGTGGTGACGCGTGCTCGCCATCTGTTTCGGCCTTGCCTCTCGTCCTCCTTGCCGTCGAGCGCACGATTCGCTTCCTGAGTGCGCGCGCGGCGTCGGTCTTCACCGGAGCGATCGTGGCAACCCTCATCGCGGCGGTCGTGATGCCGTGGTTGCGCCGCGGGGAAGCGGTCCGTTTTCCGTGGGATGTCGCGATCAGCGCGGCGGTCGGGATCGCAGTTGGGATCGCCTACACCCGAACACGCGGCGTTCGCCAGTTCCTGACGGCGCTCGCACCGGCCGCCCTCGTCGTGCCCGCACTCTTTCTGCTGTCTCCGGGCGTGCAGCGGCATGTTCAGCCGTCGGAATCTGGCGCAGCGGTGCAGACGGTGCAGCGCACTCCGCCCATCGTGCTCGTGATCTTCGACGAGTTGCCGATGAACAGTCTGCTCACCGGCGACGGAGCGATCGACGCCGAGCGGTATCCCGAACTTTGGCGCCCTCGCTCGCGGCGCATACTGGTTTCGCAACGCGAGCACGGTTGCGTACAACACATCTGATGCGGTGCCGGCCATCTTGTCGGGACGGTACGTGGCGAGTGACAAGGCCGTGCCGACGTTGCGACACTAGCCGGTCAACCTCTTTACGGCGCTGGCGCGTCACTACCGCATCTTCGCGTCAATGCGGTTCCAGCGGCTGTGCCCGTCGCGCGCATGTGAGCAGAACGCCGCGATTTCCGAAGACACGGTCCGGCTGCTTGTCTCCGATCTCAGCCTCGTGTGGCTGCACATCGTGCTGCCCGAGAACCTCACTGAAGAGCTGCCGCCTGTGGTCGGTGAGTGGGCGGAGTTCGGGCGGGCTCGCGAGGCACCGAGGCCGGGCATCCGCAGAGGCCGTGAAGGGTGGTTCGCGGAATTTCTCTCGGCGATCGATCATCAGCCTGCGCGGATGCACGTCATCCATCTCGTGCTGCCGCACATGCCGTTCGAATACGTGCCATCGGGGCGGCGGTATAGTGCGCCTGATTTCCAGCACAACCAGATTGGAGGGAAGTTTCCTGTTCGACAAGGCGAGCGCCGCTCTGGCCGACACGATTCATCAGCGGCATCTGGCGCAGGTCGGATACGCCGATCGTCTCGTTGGCGATCTGATTGCGCGCCTGCGCAGCACCGGCGCGTATGATGACGCGCTCGTCATCATCACGTCGGACCACGGTGCGAGTTACCGCGAAGGGCGGCGCCGGCGGGAGCCGCGGCCGTCGCAGAAGAATCTGTCCGACATCCTGCACGTGCCGCTCTTCATCAAATTGCCGGGCCAGCAGCAGGGAGACGTCGTCGACCGCATTGTCGAAACCGTCGACATCTTTCCCACGATTCTCGATGTCGTCGGCGCGAAGGCATCGTCCCGCCTCGACGGGCGCTCGCTGATCGACGGCCGGGACCCGGGGCGCGAGAGCTTCTTCCTGCGCAACCGCAACAACACGACGCCTCGCCGGCTCGGAGATTTGTCGGCCGATCGCGCGTCGAGCCTCGAGCGAAAGGAGCGCCGATTCGGCCGCGGCGATCTGCAGGGGCTGTACGCGCCGCCCAGCGCCCGGCACCTGCTCGGCATGGAACTTGAGCCGGGCCGGCGCTGAAGCCGGCGGCGGATGTGCAGGTCACCGTTGACAAGCCCTCGCAATATGAATCGGTTGCGCGCGAGCGCGATCCGCTTCCCATCTACGTGAGCGGTGTCCTCACGACACGCCGAGCGGATCCGCTGAACGTTGTCGTGGTCGGTGAACGGAACGGTGGCCGCGATCGCGCAGTCGTATCAGGCGCGCGGCGGACACATGTTCGGCACGCTGATTCCGGAGACATCGCTGCGCGACGGCAAGAACACCGTGACCGCGTTCGTCGTCGACGGCTTGCCGGTGACGGACCCGTGAAGCCGCTGTTCACGCCAAGAGACATCGCGGCGCTGGGCGTGTCGTTGCTGCTGGCCGCACTCGCGTCGGCGGTCTATCACTCGTTCTTCTTTTCTGAATTCGTTCCGGTCCGCATGCAGCGTCGTCGACGCAGAACAGACCGCGTCGCGCCATCTCGTCACGATCACGCTCCCTGATTTGTCGGCTCTGCGCGGCCAGACGGCGGTGCTGGCGTTCCGGCTTCGCAATGGCGGCCCCGAGCCAAAACGGATCGGCCTGTTGCGCGACGGACTTCCCGGCACATCGCGTCGTGGTGCCGCCCGACCAGACCATCAGCTGGAACATCGTGCTCTCGCCCGAACTGGTGCAGGCACTCGACGCGCAGTCCGCTGATGGCACGCGGAGCTCGAGCTCACGGCGGATGCGGACGTCTGGGGCCTCATGTCGTTCGAGATCCGGAACTATCACTTGCGCTGGGGCGACCGGGTGGGCGTGACCGTGCTGCCCACGAGCGCCGGCGGATACAGGGTTCTGTTGTCGCCGTTCGCATTGTTTGTGCTCGCCGCGGCACTGCTCGTGCCAGTTGTCTCTTATCTGTTCCCTGCGCCGCGAACGGTCGTTGCGACAGCGCGATCCATCAGCGCGATCGTCTCGCGCTTCTGGAACGCGCCACGAGGTGACGCTCGAACGAGGCGCGGCGCTGCTCGGGCTCGCTGCGATCGCCATCGCTCAGCCGATCTTCGAGGTGGTGTCGAACAGCCCGGAGTTCTTCCCGGCCAGAAGCACGCCGCCCGCGACCATCGTCGCGAGCCGTGCTCGTCATTTGTCTCGGACTTCCTCTCGCGCTCGTCGCGCTCGAGCGCGCGATTCGAGCGGTGAGCGGGCGCGCCGCCGCGGCGTTTCACGGCATGGTCGTCGCACTCCTGGCGGCAGCCCTCGTGATGCCGTGGTTTCGAAGGAGCGGCGTTCTCGACGTTCCCATGGGACGGCCTCAGCAGCGCGTTCATCGGCGTCGCCGTCGCGTTCGCCTACAGTCGAGTCCGCACCGTTCGGCAGTTCCTGACGGCGCTGGCGCCCGCCGCGCTCGTCGTTCCGATACTGTTTCTTCTCGATCCAGGAGTGAAGCAGAGTTTTCTGCCGTCGGAATCGGCGGCGGCGTTGCAGACACTGGAGCGGACTCCGCCAATCGTGCTCGTCGTATTCGACGAGCTGCCGATGAACAGTCTGCTCGACTGCCGGAGGAAACATCGACGCCGAGCGGTACCCGAATTTCGGCGCGCTCGCCCGGGAGGCGTACTGGTTTCGCAACGCCAGCACCGTGGCGTACAACGACGTCGATGCGGTGCCTGCCATTGTGTCGGGACGATACTCGACGACGGACAAGGCCGTGCCGACGCTGCGTCACTACCCGGTCAATCTCTTTACTGCGCTGGCACGTCACTACGACATCTTTGCGTCGATGAGGTTTCAGCAGCTCTGTCCGCCGCGCGCGTGTCAACAGAACTCCGCGATTCCCGCCGACTCGGTCCGGTCGCTCGTGTCTGACCTCGGCCTCGTGTGGCTGCACATCGTTCTGCCGCGAGAAGCTCACAGAGGACCTGCCGCCTGTGGTCGGTGAGTGGGCGGAATTCGATCGGACGCGTGAGGCGCCGGCGGCAGGCACGGCGAACGGGCCGTGGCGGGGTGTTTGCGCAATTCGTGTCGTCGATTGACGATCAGCCTGCGCGGCTGCACTTCATCCACCTCGTGCTGCCGCATATGCCGTTCGAATACGTTCCGTCGGGACGGCGGTACCGTGGTCCGGACTACCAGACCACGGATGTACCGCGGAAAGGCTTTGTTCGAGGGAGTGAGCGCGGCCTACGCCGATACGCTCCACCAGCGGCATCTGGCGCAGGTCGGGATTCGTGGACCGTCTCGTCGGCGATCTGATCGGGCGCCTGCGCGACGTCGGGGCGTACGACAAGGCGCTCGTCATCATCACGGCCGATCATGGCGCGAGTTATCGCGAAGGCCGCTCCAGACGCCAACCGCGACCGGAGCAGCAGAATCTCTCCGACATCATTCAGGTACCGCTCTTCATGAAATTGCCCGGCCAGCGACGCGGCGAGGTCGTCGACAGGATTGTCGAAACCGTCGACATCTTCCCCACGATTCTCGATGTGGTCGGCGCGAAGGCCTCACTCCGCCTGGACGGGCGGTCGCTGATTGACGGCCGAGTACCCGAGCGCTCGCCGCGCACTTTCGTTCTTGCGCGATCGTTTCAACAGGTCACCGCTGAGCTCAGTCGGAGATTTGTCGGCCGAGCGTGCCGCAAGCCTCGAGCGAAAGGAGCACCGATTCGGCAGGGGAGACTATCGGTCGCTGTACGCGCCTTCCGGTGCCCGCCATTTGCTCGGCATGCCCGTGAGCCGGACGGCGATGCGTCCCGCGACGGATGTGCACATCGCGATTAACAACCCCGGGCAATTCGAAGCGGTCAAGCGCGACCGCGATCCACTTCCAATCTACGTACGTGGCGTGCTCAGCACCTCCCGATCGGACCCTCTCAACGTCGCGTCGTCGTGAATGGGATCGTGACGGCGATCGCGCATTCGTATCGGGAACGCGACGGTCACATGTTCGGCACGCTCATCCCTGAGACGGCGCTGCGGGACGGAAACAACTCCGTCGACGCGTTCGTGGTCGATGGGTACCGATGAACCACTCGGAGCGCTCTACTTAAGCCACCAGACGTCTTGCAGCGTGTTCGTTCTCGAATCGTGAAGGAGCTTCACCGTGTGGCTCAGTTCCTTTCCGTTTGCGAGCCGGGCAAGCAGCCGTTCGCCCTCGCGGACGTCATAGACGGGAATCCAGTGGCCGCTGCCAATGCTGGTCACCGAGTGCCAATCCCAATGTCCGCGGTCGTAACGCCAGATGAAGACGGTGGCAGGTTGCGTCGTCCGGTTGTCGACGACCAGCCGTGCGCCTTTGGGCGCTTGGGCGTGTGCCTCGGCCACAATCGCAACGACACAAACAACGAGCATCGCGAGCCACAATCGATAGGCTGTGCGGACGCGCATTACTTCGGTCCTCCTTCATTCGTGGGCTGCTCTGATGGCAGCTCTTCCTTGTAAACAGTGCTCGCAGCTTCCCTGGCATTACCTTCGGATGCTGCGCGAGGCGAGATTTCCTGCGTGCCGAGCTTGACGGAGCCTGTCGACAGCAGCGGCGTGAGAAGAAGGCCGCCTCCCACGAAAGTGATGATGAGCGCGGCAACCGTCATCATCCCTGTTACCCGCCGCGCCACCACGGTTCTGGCGTTCTGGCGCAACTCGGCCCAGCGTTCCGGGCTTACGGCGTCCGTGGCGCGTCCCGCTATCAACTGCGGTAAGCCGACGCCCGTGTTGTAGAGCCGCTCTTCTTCCCACGCTGTCATGCTGGGCACCGACATCAGCGGCTTGGCCCGATCGACCAGCGGAATCATTTTTACGGCCGCGATGCGCAGATAGAGAAGCTCGAGGTTTGCGACCGCGCTTGCTTTGAGCGCGGTCCGCAATCCGTCGGCGCGATCCTGGGTTGAGGCGGCATCCATCTGCGCGACTTGCAGACCTGCCGCCGATTGGAGCGCCGCCGATGCGGGCCCGCCCAGCGACACCATCGCATCGACCACGCGGCGAAGGTAACTGTCGACAATTTCCTCGACATGATTGTTGACGGTGTCGATGCCCTGGCCGCCGAGTAACAAGTCACGCAGTGTCGCGAGGCTGAGGCTTTGGCCACCGGCGCCTGTGCTGACCGACACGGTGCTGACCCTGGGCCAGAAGACGCCGAGTGCGAATGCCAGGTACAGGCTGCACAGCGTGCGTCCGCTCGAGGCTGTTGCTGTCGGCGAACTGCTGGAACACCTGGCCAATGAGGTACTCGATCGGCAGGACCAAGAAGAAGAAGGCAAACGCCACGCCGCTGACGGCCAGATCCCACATCCAGTATTTCCTGATTGCCGGAATGCAGGCCTGCACCGAGAGGGGGATTCTGTATTCCAGACGCTTGGAGAGCGAGCGGTACGACATCCCCCACGCGGCGAGAAGAAACAGCGGCAGGCACAGGGTGCCGCAAATAGTCGCGTACCAATCTTGAAACTGCATAAATACGCCCCCCAGGCTTCCGATTTCTGATCGCGTGTATGTAAACGATGAGCCGGGCGCCACCGAACGATTTCGCTCGGCACACGCATTGCACGTTTCCGGTTCCAAGTGACGCTTACCAATACTGGCCGGCCTGCCATGGGTTCGCCTCGCGGGGCTCCTTCTCATATGCGGATTGGCACTCGCCGCGTGGAACTGGCCTCCGAGAACCGCAGTGACGATTGACGAGCTCGGGGCGTGGCTCGAGACACATCGCCTGGCGTGGTACGCGCTGCCTGCGGTGATGATCGCGTTCGTCGTGCTCGGGCTTTGATGGTGCCTGTGATCGTGCTGATCGCTGCCACCGGTATCGCGTTCGGCCCGCTGCTGGGTCCGCTGTATGCGATGGCAGGATGTCTGGCGAGCGCGTCAACAGGATTCGCGATCGGCCGTTGGGTGGGGCTGCAGCGCGTGACGCAGCTGGGCGGCGAACGAATTGTCCGCCTGACGCGCGCGCTGAAACGTAATGGCACCCTCGCCGTCTTTCTCGTTCGCAAGGTTCCGGCACCCTTCACGCTCGTGAATATCGTCGTCGGAGCATCAACGGTCCGCTTCCGCGATTTCATCGTCGGCACGGTGCTGGGGATGGGCGCCTTCGTCATCGGCCTCGCCGGTTTCGGCTACCAGGCGACCAGCGCCCTGCGCAATCCATCAGCGGGAACGTTGATCGGTGCCGCGATGTTCGTGCTCGTGCCGTTGATGCTGGCCGTGATGATCAACCGCACGTTTCGGCCGATGAGCCCGGCCGAATGATCGTTCAGCCGGGAAAAAACTGCTGGCGCGTCGAGCGCGCGTCCCACTTCTATTGCATCCAGGACGCTGCCGATTATTTCCGGCTGGTCCGGCAAGCCGTGCTCAACGCGCGCAGAAGCGTGTTCAGTCTGAGCTGGGACATCAACGCCCACGTCGATCTGGATCCGCGAGCGGCGCGGCGCGAAGGAGGCGAAGTGAGCGGCGAGCGGCGCGGGGCGAGGGGCCCCCGCGACTGATAACGACGCGCCGACGCGGCTCGACAAGCTGCTGGCGCACGTCGCGTGGCGACGCCCACGCCTGCGCTGCTACATCCTGACGTGGGACTACGGTGCCCTCTACACGCTCGAGCGCGATCCGCTCACGCGGTGGCGGCTCGGATGGCGGATGCCTCGAAGCGTACGTTTCGGATTCGACGATCATCATCCCGTTGGCGGGTGCCATCATCAGAAGATCGTCGTGGTCGACGATCAGTTGGCGTTCTGCGGCGGCATCGATCTCACGGGCCATCGTTGGGATACGTGCGCCCACCGGCCGGATGAACCGGCGAGGAAGACGCCGCTTGGGGAGGCGTACGAGCCGTATCACGAAGTGCAGGCCATGGTCATGGGACCGGCGGCGGCCAGCCTCGGCCAACTGGCGCGCGATCGCTGGCATGCGGTGGGCGAGGACCGGATGCCGCCCGTCGAGACCTCGACTGAAAATCTCTGGCCATCCGATATCACGCCCGATTTCACCGACGTCGACGTGGCGATCGCCCGGACGATGCCTGCATCCGAATCGCAGCCGGCCGTTCGGGAATGCGAGGCGCTCTTTGCCGATTCGATTGCCCAGGCGAAGAAGACGATCTACATCGAGAACCAGTACTTCACCAACGAGAAGCTGGCCGGCGCGCTGGCGGCGCGGCTGAGCGAGCCGGACGGCCCGGAGGTCATCGTCATCTCGCCCAAGGAATGTCACGGCTGGCTCGAGAAGGCCACGATGGGAGCGTTTCGTGAGACCGCGTTCCGGCTGCTCCTCGACGCCGACAAGTACAAGCGCCTGCGGCTCGTGTATCCCACAGCCTCACGCTCGCGCGATGTGCCGACGTTCATCCACTCGAAGGTGATGATCGTCGACGACGAGCTGGCGCGGATCGGATCGGCGAATTATTCGCATCGCTCGATGGGCATGGACACGGAATGCGATCTCGCGGTCGACGCAGGCGGCAATTCGAACGTGCGCGCGGGCACTCGCCAGATGCGCCATCGACTTCTTGCAGAACATCTCGGCTTGTCGGTGGATGACGTCGCGCGCGGGATCGAGCGCAGCGGATCGATCGGCGCGTTCATTGATACGCGAGAGAACGCCGAACACACGCTCGTGCGGATCGAAATGTCACAAGAGCCAGCCGAAGCCTCAGAGGTGCTTCGGGCCGCCGCCGATCCCGACGAACCTGCCGCCTTCGGATCTTCGGTAGAGTCCCTGGTGCCGGCAGTCGACGCAAGGGGCGCGCGCAGCCCTCTTCGGATTTGGATTTTGCCCGGCGTGGTGCTCGTGTCCGCGATCGCCGTCACATCGTTGGGGTCGTTCCCAACGCTCGCGTCGATTCCAGATGTGCCGCTGGGGATTGCGGTGGGCGTGTTCGTGCTCGCCGGCCTTCTGCTCGTTCCACTGGAGCTGCTCGCCATCGCGGCGGGTGTGTGTTTCGGCGCAGTACGTGGCGGCGTTGTGGCGCTGGTCGGGTCGTTTGCCGTGGCCGTCATTGGGTACATTGCCGGCCGGGCGATCGGCGCGGCGGGGCTCAGACGCTGGATTAGCCCGCGATCGTACCGATCGATCCGCCAGCTTGGTGCGCAAGGCGTAAGGGGTATGGTGATGCTGCGTCTCGCGAGCGTGGCGAGCGCTGGAGCGATTCATCTCGTGTGTGGTGCGGCCCGCGTTCCGTTCGCGGCCTATCTGGCGGGAACGGTCATCGGTCTCGTGCCTGCGATCGCCGCGCTCAGCGGACTGGGCGCCCTGCTTCGGCACACGCTTCTGAATCCGTCCGTGTCGAACGGGTTCACGACCATCGGCGCGGCCGTGCTCCTCTTCGCACTGGCGTCAGGGCTGCGAACGGTTCTACTGCTTCGCCAGTTTGCCTCGGCCATTTCCGGCCATCGCGGCAGCGCGGAGTTCGGCTAGTGGCCGCGCCTGCGCCGTTTCGCATCGCGACCTACAACGTGCACGCGTGTGTCGGAAGGGACGGACGGCACGATCCGGATCGGGTGGCGATCGTGATCGGCGAACTGAACGCGGACGTCGTGGCGCTGCAGGAACTCACGTATCCAGCCAGCGTCGCGCTGGAGACCCGCGCGCCGTACTTCATGACGACCCTCGATCGCTATCAGTGCGCGCTGGGTCCGACACGCCAACGAACGCGGCAAACCGTCACCGAATGCTTCGGCAACGCGCTGCTCACGCGCCATCCCATCGTGGAGGTGCATCGCATCGATTTATCGATGGAGAGCCGGGAGCCGCGGGGGGCGCTGGCGGCGACGATTGATGTCGGCGGCGCGCCGCTGCACGTGCTCGCGACACACCTCGGCCTTCGCGTGCACGAGCGCCGGTTTCAAGTGCGGCAGATCCTCGACTATCTCGATTCAGTGCGCGATTCGCCGGTCGTCGTGCTGGGCGACTTCAACGACTGGCTGCCAGGGCGGTCTGCCGCGCACGTGCTCGACCGCCGGCTGGGGCGGCCGCCGCGTCCCGCTACGTTTCCAGTCGCGTGGCCACTCGTGGCTCTGGATCGCATCTGGGTTCAACCGAGAGCTGCGCTTCGACAGATCGCTGTGCACGCGACCCCGACCGCACGACTCGCATCGGATCACTTTCCCGTGGTGGCAGAGATCGACGTCGTCTGACGCATCAATAGAGCCACGCTCCGAATGCCCAGCAGATGAGCGCGTTGGCGGTCGCCATCGTGAAATCGTCGGTGCCGCGAGGAGAGTAGAGCTCGACGAGGCAGTTCGATGTGGCGAGGATCACCGACAGCATCAGCCAGGGCGTGCCGAGACCGTTCGCCGTTACGACCGCCACGCAGAGGATGAGCGCGGCGAGAAAACCCGCGACGGTTCCCGCCACCGATTTTCTGTTGATGTCGCCGACGCCCCAGACGCGCAGCCGCTGCTTGCCGACGAGCGAGCCGAAAATTTCCGCGCTTCCATCCGCCGCCAGGTACGATCCCCAGATGAGGGCGAAGACGACGGCGAATTCCGTCCTCGGAAACACGGCCGCGAGCTGCGCTCCGATGGGGACCATCACGAACTTGAACAACGTCCACAACGCCGTGATGAGCAGGCAGTTCGCGCGCGCGAGCACGCCATCCATCACGCGCGACTGCGGCCCGTAGAAAAACTGGCCGAGCAGCCCGTCGACGTAATACACGCTGAGAAAGATCCAGCTCGTGATGACGCCGTCGAGCAGGTTCTCCTGGAGGAACGCGGTCGCGAAGTTCGCGCTCGGGTCTCTGGTGATCTGGACATAGAGGTAGTAGAAGCCGGCGGCGGCCATCATGAGGAAGCGGCCGCGACGGCCGATCATGTCCGCGATGCGGATGCGCCGCTCCGAGTATCTGGCTGTGAGCGCGCTCACGTCGTACGGCCGGTTCATCCGAGACGAGAACGCGTCGCGACGATCCTCCTTGGTGAACCCGACAAAATACTTGAGCAGTGCCGTCTTAATGGCCCACCAGACGATGCCCCATATGACGTAGAAGAACAGGACGCCGCTGAGGACTCGGGGAATGGTGTCCCAGCCCACGCGATTGTCGGAAAAGAAGGACGAACCGCCTCGCAGGAATGTCGCCAGCCAGAACGCTGTCAGCGCGGCGTTGAACGCGAATGCGCCCCAAAAGATGAGGCGCGCAGTCCGGTACCGGTTGTCGGTCGTCACCGGGTTACCGGATTCCGCGCTCAAGTCGGTACGCCGCGATGATCTTCATGTACTCCGCGTCCGTGGTGCCGTCGGCGCTCAACGCGTTGAGTATTCGCCGGGCCATCTGCCGCTCCGTCGAATCGATCGGATTCTTTGCCTGGGCCGACAACAGTTGCCACTTTTGGCGAAGCTGACTGAGCGCCGCGAGCCGATCGTCCGAGGAAAGGCGGGCCGCGATCGATGCGACATCACCGAGAATGCTCTGTTCCCGGCGGTCTTCATCGCGTTCTGCGTCGAGCGCCGCGCGAATGCCTCTGTCGCGCCCAAGCTCGGCTGCGCGCTTCGCGAGCGCTGACACATCTCTCAATCCCTGAAAATCGTCGGCGATCGCGCGCACGCGGCGAAACGTCTCCTTGTCGATGCCGGTGCCCGTAGAAGCCACGCGTGATGCCAACAGTCGATCGATCTTCGCGTCGTCGCGAGGCGTGAGGCCGGCCTTCATCGCATGCAGTTCCATCCACTCCACCGCCTGCAGCGCCAACTCGCTCGATAGCCATACGTGCCCGCCGTTGAAGATCACGAGACGATGCGGAGTCGTGAGCTCGCGATCGAGCCGGCGCATTTCCAGATGATTGAAATCTTCTGTTCCTGCAGTCGCGAACACTGGAAACGAAAGCTTTTGCCGCGACGCGGGTGTCGGGATAGCCGGCGCTCGACGCGACGACACCCGCAATATCTTTCGACGCCAGAGCGATGCCAAGCGCCACTCGAGCACCTCCCGACATGCCGGCCAGATACACGCGCCTGGGGTCGACGGCCAGGCGCGCCGCCACGTCGTCGGTCATCACCGCGACGATCTTGGTGAGCTCGGTCGATCCATTGCGCGAGTTGTTGGAGCCGACCACGATGTATCCGTATCGTTCGGCAGCGGCCTGATAGCGTTCGACGGGAATGCGTCCGCGTCCGCCGGGATCGAACGCGAAGATGACTGGCCAGGAGCGGGAGGGCGTGTAGTCAGCCGGGACGAAGAGCGCGTAGCTCTGGGATGTATCCGCGGCGCAGACGACACGATCGATAATCTGACCGGCCGGCAGATCCGCCGCGCGCGACGTCGTCGCGGCAAGCAGCAGAATTGCTGTAAGCATGACGTGAGACATTAGCGCGTTGTGCCTCGCACGCAGGACGTATATTGTCCACGCAATATGACCATGCCACCCGATCGCACACGACGTCCGCTCGTTGTGAATGAAGCCGTCGCCATTCTCGCACGGACGCCCGGGACGCTCGACGCGCTGTTGCGCGACCTTCCGGACGCGTGGATCGTGGCGAACGAAGGGGGCGAGACCTGGAGTCCTTTCGACGTGGTCGGACACCTCATCCACGGCGAGCGAGCCGACTGGGTGCCGCGCGCCAGGATCATCCTGGACACGGCGAGGCGCGCGCGTTCGATCCATTCGATCGCCTCGCGCAGTTCGCAGAGTCGGAAGGGCGAACGCTGGCGAGCCTGCTCGACGAATTCGCGACGCTTCGGCAGCAGAGTCTACGCGATCTCGCTGCGCTGCGCGTAACTGACGCGGACCTCGATCGTCGCGGGCGACATCCCGCGTTCGGCGTCGTGACGCTCGGTCAACTGCTTGCGACATGGGTGGCGCACGACTTCGATCACATCATGCAGATATCGCGAGTGCTGGCCCGGCAGTACTCGGACGAGGTCGGTCCGTGGCGCGCGTATCTGCGTATCATCGAAGGACCGAAGAGCTGATATGAACTCACCGGCGCGGCGATTTTCCGATCGGAATCCGCAAGCGCACGCACGTGCCGTCGCCTGGCGCGCTCGTGAGATCGAATTCACCACCCAGCTGTTCCACGCGCTCCCGCATGCCGACAAGGCCGTAGTGCTGCGATTCGTCCGAGTGTTCGAGCGACGAGTCGAACCCCGCGCCGTTGTCCTGGATCGACACGTGGAGCTCTTTCGGATCGAAGCGCAGCGAGATGCCCAGCCGGCTGGGGACGGCGTGCCGGATCGCGTTCTGAAGCGCCTCCCGGATGAGCAGCATCAGGCTGCGCTCCGTTTCTCCGCCAACAGCGACCGGAGTGCCCGAGACGTCGACCTTGATATCGATGCCGGCGTCCAACCCGACACGGTGGGCGAGTTGAGAGACGGCAGGCACAAGGCGATCGCCATTCGGGGATCCGTGCCGAAGATTCCACACGGCCAGCCTCGCCTCGTCTACAGACGCACGGACTTCAGTGCGCGCGCGATCGATCAAGTCGTGGCTCAACTCGGGGGAGACGTCCTTCGCATGCGACGCGGCCTCGAGCAGCGTGGACACGCCGACGCATCCCTGGATTAAGGTGTCGTGCATTTCTCGAGCGAGACGATTGCGCTCCTCGAGCACGGCGGCAAACTGGCGGCGGATGTTCCGGACGCGCAGGCGGTACGCGCCGAACGCCGCCGTCGCCACCATCATCGCCGAGAAGCGCCGCGAACCATCTCGTCTGGTACAGATACGGTCGCAGGCGAATCGCGAGGACGCTTTCCGCAGCATTCTGCGGCGCGTTCATGTCGTACGCCACGACGTGAAACGTGTATTCGCCGGCGGGAAGGTTGGTGTAATACGCGACACGGCGCTGTCCGGCCGCCGTCCAGTCGCGCTCGAACCCTTCCATCCAGTATCTGAATCGAAGCCGTTCCGGCGCCGCGAGCCGCAGCGAAGTGTACTGAATCTCGAGCTTGCCTTCGCCGGGAGGGAGGTCGAGTCCGGTTGGAAACGGAATAGGCGGACCACTCGCGACGGCCTGCTCGATGACGACCGGCAAGCGGCTTGGACGCTCGGGCTCGTCGGGGACGATGATGACGGCTCCTTTCGTGCCCGGCAGCCAGATCTCGCCGGTCGTCGTCACCACGCCGGCCGGCTGGACGCCGCCTCTCATCTGATTCGTGTCGAGACCTTCCGTGGTGTCATACAGCCGCATCGGTACGTCCCTCGACGCATGCGGCGGGCGCGATTCGAGATCGCGCCGCGAGACCGAGACGACGCCGCCCGGGCCGCTCAACCAGAGATTGCCAATCCGGTCTTCGCCCACAAAGTGAATCTTGTTGCTCGGTAGTCCGAGTTGTGAGGTGAACTGCGTCAGGCGTCCCGACTTCAACAGGAACAGCCCGGCTCCTTGCGTGCCGATCCAGAGTCCCCGTTCGGAATCCTGGTACAGCGCCCACACTTTCGTGCCGCGCAGCCGGTCGAGCAGCGGGATCCTGAACGAACGCACCCGATCGAATCCGCGTCAAACCTCGCTCGGTCGCCACCCAGATGCTGTCGTCGTGATCGAGCAGAAGACCGCGGATGCTGCCGTAGATGAGCCCGGTGGCTGCAGTGAAGTTCTGAAACGTTCCGTTGCGCCAGTAGCTGAGTCCGCCGTCGGTGCCAATCCAGACGCCGCCGTCGCGATCTTCGCAGAAGGCTCGCACGAAATCGTTGACGAGCCCCTCCCTCATCGTGAACCTGACGACCGTGCTGCCATCGATGCGGGCGATGCCCTGGCCGTCGGTGCCGATCCACAACCGACCCTTGCTGTCGCGAAAGACGTTACGCACGACGAGCCCGGCGAGCGACGGCGGCAGATCGAACGGCACGAGCGTGTGGCGCGCGACCTGAAACAGCCGGCCATCCAGGGACGCGACGAGAACGGGCCCGCGAGGATCCTGATAGATCGTGTTGATGCTCAACGGCACGCCGTCGATCGGCGTGACGGTGTTCGCGGCGCCCGGCTGAAGACGCAGCATGCCGCCCTGTGTGCCGACCCATACGTTCTGTTCCGCGTCTTCGAAGACCGCCAGCACGTTGTTATGCGGGATCGAATTCGGCGCCGCCATCGTGACGAGACGCCCGTTGTCGAAACGCATCAGGCCGCGCCCGTACGTGCCGATCCACACGTGGCCGTTCCGGCTTTCCCACAGCACGCCGATATTCGCATCGTCGACGAGCTTGGGAGTGGCGAAAGGATCGCCGCGAACGCCGCCATCGAGCCGGCGCAGCCCCGCGATCGTTCCGATCCAGACCGCGCCATCGCGCGCTTCCAGCATCGTTCGAATGCTGTTGTCCGCGCGGCTCTCAGTTGACGTGTAGTGCTCAATCTGCGTGCCGTTCAAGACGAGGAGGCCCACTGCCGCCGACGAGAAGGCGCCCTTCGCGATCTTCGCAGATCGTATGGACGCTCATCGATGGCGCGCCATTGCGGTCGTCGACGCGGTGAAGCGTCTCACCTTCCAGCCGAAACAGACCACGGTCGGTTCCGACCCACAGACGCCCGTTCCGATCTTCGAAAAGCACACGAACGAAGGGATTGGTCAGCCCCTGTGCGGCCCCGAATGCGCGAAACGAGCCGTGGCGATAACGGATGAGACCTCCGCCATCCGTTCCCGCCCAGAGCGTCCCGTCGCGCGTCGTCAGCAGCGAGTAGACGCTGTCGTCGCCGAACGCGGCCTCGTTGCTGCTGTTGAACACGGCGAAGCGCACGCCGTCAAAACGCGCGAGTCCGCCGCCCGTGCCGATCCAGAGATAGCCGTCAGGCGTTTGCGCGAACGCCTGCGTGAAGTCTTCAGGGAGCCCGTCGGAGCTCTGCCAGACGCGGCGGCTGTAAAAATCAGGCCGCGGGACATCGTTTAGTCGCGGGGGCCCCTCGCCCCGCTCCGGTCGCTCCGCTTGCGGGGCCCCGACGCCCCGCGCCGCGTCGCGACTGTTCGCCGCCAGGGGTGGCTCAGCCGCTGCCTGTGTCAGGCACAGGAGGCAGGCGCCGGCGCACAGGACGGCTCGTATTCTCACGAGAGGTGGATGATGCCGCGCTGGAGCGCGGCAACGATGGCCGCCGTGCGATCGGCGACATCGAGTCTGTTGAGAATCAGATTGACGTGCCATTTCACCGTCGCTTCGGTGATGCCCAGCGCGCGGCCGATTTCCTTGTTACTGCAGCCGCTGGCGATGAGCTCCAGCACTTCGATCTCACGAGGACTCAATTGCGACCCGGGAGGCCGCTCGGCGAGCGTTCGGGAGACCGTGTCGGGAATGAACCGCGCGCCCGAATGCACTTTCCGGATGGCCGCTGTCACGTCGACGTGCGACATGGCTTTGAGCAGGTAGGCCTGCGCCCCCGCATCGAGCGCCCGGCGGATGTCTTCGTCGCCATCGTAGGTCGTGAGCACGATGAAGCGAACGCTGGGGGTCGTCTGGCGAATCGTTTTGATGGCTTGGACGCCGCTGAGGCCAGGCAGACGGAGGTCCATCAGCACTACATCGGGCGCCTCCTCGGCGCACATCCGGCAGGCGTCTTCTCCAGATCCGGCTTCGCCCACCATCTGCATGTCAGGCTGGAGACGGATGATCGCCGCCAGCCCCAACCGGACCACCGGATGATCGTCGACGATCAGAACCCTAATCAACGCCTGGTCGGTCATCTATCCGATCCCCAACTTTCGATTGGTGACATGGCTGGCCGCGCCTCGTAGCATCCAGTGTCCGGTAAACGCAGAGGCTAACACAGCCAGGATCTCTTTTGTGTGGAGGTAGCATGCGGATTGCGAAGACGCTCCAGCTCGCCGTGGCACTCGTCGTTGCCGTGTCGGCGGTTCTCACGACGGCGCTCGTCCACGCGCAAAGCGATCGCGGCGGCATCACCGGCAGAGTATCCGATCAGCAAAATGCGATCGTCATCGGAGCGGTCGTCGTGGCCCGCAATCCCGAGACCGGCACTGAATATCGCGCAGTGACGACGAGAACCGGCGACTACACGATCGGCTCGCTGCCCGCGCGGACCTACGACCTCACGATCGAAAATCCCGGCTTCAAGACTTTTGTCTCGACCGGGGTCCGGGTGCAGGTCGCACAGACGACCCAGGTGGATGCGGTGCTCGAAATCGGCACAGCGGCCGAGACGATCAGCGTCACCGCCGAGGTGGCGATGTTGAAGACGGACAACGCCGAACAGGGGATTAACGTCAGCGGCGATCGCATCAACGCCCTTCCGCTGAACTTCGGCGGTGGCGGCGGAAACGTCGGCAGCATCCGCAGCTGGCTCAGCTTCATCGTGCTGGCGCCCGGCGTCTCCGGCACCAACGAGCGCGCGAGCGTAAACGGGGCACCGGGTGGCGGCTTCAAGATCTATCTGGAAGGGCAGGACATCACGAGCTCGAACGACACCGTGTGGACGAGCACCGTGGCCTCCGCTTCTGTCGAGACGATCGGCGAGTTCACGATGCAGACGTCGAACTTCGCGGCCGAGTACGGCCAGGTGCTCGGCGGCCTGTTCAACTTCACGACCAAGTCGGGCACGAACCAGCTGCACGGCAGCATCTACGAGTACATGACCAACGAGGCGCTCGACGCGCGGCGGCCGTTCACCGGCGCGCGGCCGATCAGCCGCAAGCACAATTACGGGTTCAGCCTCGGCGGTCCGGTTCGAGTGCCGGGCTTTTATGAGGGGCGCAACAGGACGTTCTTCTTCGCCAATCTCGAATCGTTCCGCAACAAGACCGATTCACCCGGCGTGCGGGCGACGCTGCCGACCATGGCGTATCGGAACGGCGACTTCAGCGGCGCCCTCACCGGCCGCGTCCTCGGCACCGATCCGCTCGGCAGGCCGATCATGGAAAACGCAATTTACGATCCGCGCACGACGCGCGTGGTCAACGGACAGGTCGTTCGCGATCCGTTTCCCAACAACAGGATTCCGACGGAGATGCTCGATCCTGTCGCGCTGAAGATTCAGGCGCTCATTCCCGCGCCCGACAACGGCGAGCGTCTCAACAACTACGGACCGAACGTCGAGAACCACCGCTACCAGTCGATCCCGACGATCAAGATCGATCACAACGTCGGCAGCGCCACGAAGCTGTCGGGTTACTACTCGGCGCAATTCACCGACCAGATCACCGGGCCTGACGGGATGCCGATTCCCATCACGGCGAGACGCGATCAGAAAATCTACGGTCATACCGTGCGCGTCAACGCCGACAAGACCCTCAGCTCGACGCTGTTGTTCCACGGCGGCGTGGGTATCCTGAAATTTCACAATCCCGACAGCGCGCCGGACGCGGTGCTCGAGTACAACGCCGCGAGCGAGGTCGGTTTTACGGGCAGCGCTGCGCCGACGATTGGATTCCCGAGAATCACGGGGCTGAATAGCGCGAGCGGCGGTGGCTACGGCGTCAGCGGCGGCAACATGGGGCCGGGCAACGCGAACAAGTATTACAACGACAAGCTCACCGCGGTCGCCAACATGACCTACGTGCGCGACCGCCACATGTTCAAGTTCGGCGGCGAGTGGAAGCAGGAAGTGTGGAAGGACCTCAACCAGACCTACTCACAGGGTCAGTTGGCCTTCGGCGCCGCGCAGACAGGCCTTCCGTCCACGCAGGGACAGAACCTCGGCGGCGGCAGCGTCGGTCTGCCGTATGCGAGCTTCCTTCTGGGAATGGTCAATCAGGGAGGGGTCACTGCCGTCCGCGATCCCGAGTGGCGCAAATCGGCGTGGAGCTTCTACGGGCAGGACAACTGGCGCGTGAACCAGAAGCTGACGTTCGACGTCGGCCTGCGCTATGACTACGGCGGCCAGGGGCACGAAAAGGAATATCGCAGCAGTCAGGTCGGACTGACCACGCCGAATCCATCAGCAGGCGGCCTGCCCGGCGGGTTCATGTACGAGGGATACGGCCAGGGCCGATGCAACTGCGTGTTCACAAAAGCCTACCCCTACGCTTTCGGCCCGCGATTCGGCGCCACCTACAAGCTCGACGAGAAGACTGTCCTGCGCGGCGGTTGGGGCATCACCTACGGCGCGGTTTCGAACTGGTGGTACGTTACGGGTGGTTCATCGACGCTCGGCGTCGGCTTCAACTCCGTTGACTGGACGAACCCGGCGTTCGGCGAGGCGGCCTTGCTGCTCCGCAATGGTCTGAGTTACAACCCGTCGCTCCTGTATGCCGCGTCGTACGATCCCGGCATCAGGCCATCACCCGGTCAGCTCGACGTGCCGCCAGCATGGGGCGCGCAAATCAATCATCCTGACGGCGGCAAGCCGGCGCGCGTCAACCAATGGAACGTCAGCCTTCAGCGCGAAGTGCTCAGCAGGGTCACTCTCGAGGTGTCGTACGTCGGCAACCGCGGCCACGGGCTGGAGGCGAACAACCTCATCAGCTACAACGCGACGCCGTTGGAGCGATTCACGGAGCGCGGCCTCGATCTCAACAACGCCGCCGACCGGCAACTGTTGACGTCGCGGATCGATTCTCCTCTCGCGGCGTCGCGCGGGTTCGGCAAGCCGTATCCCAGTTTCCCTGGCAGCGCGACCGTCGCGCAGAGTCTGCGGCCGTTTCCGCAGTTCAACGATGGGCTCGCGGTGCGCTGGGCGCCGCTGGGGCAGACGTGGTACGACGCGCTGCATCTCAACGTCACCAAGCGGCAATGGCACAACCTCAGCCTGACCGCTGCGTTTACGTATCAGAAGGAAAGGGCGCTCGGGAGCGGCGGCAATCCCAGCGCCGGCGGAGGACCGACCAACAACGTGTTCGATCGCGAGGCGCAGAAGGGGCTGGCGGCGAATTCGCAGCCGCTCATTTTCGTGACGAGCTTCAACTACCGGACGCCGCGTCGAGACGGCGTCATGGGTACGCTGCTCGGCGACTGGACGTTCGCCGGCCTCTTGCGGTACGCGAGCGGCTCCTTGATTGGGACACCTGGTGCGCAAAACCAGCTGGGGTCGCTGCTGTTCCAGAACACCCGCATGAACCGCGTCGAAGGTCAGCCGCTGTTCCTGAAGGAGCCCAACTGCGACTGCATCGATCCACGGCAGGATTTCGTGCTGAATCCGGCGGCCTGGTCCGACCCGGCGCCGGGGCAGTTCGGCACGTCTGCCGCCTATTACGATGATTACCGGTGGCAGACGCAGGTGCAGGAAAACATGAGCGTCGGACGCCGTTTCTCGGCGGTAGGGACCTCCGCGTTCGAGATCCGCGCGGAGTTCTTCAACATCTTCAACCGGACCTATCTGACGAATCCCACGAGCGGCAACCCGCTCGCGACGCGGACGTTCAACGCGCTCGGCGAGCCGACCGGCGGGTTCGGATACGTCAATCCGACCGCGACGCCGCCGCAGCTTCCGCGCAGCGGGCAAATCGTCGCGAGGTTCGAGTTCTGATCTAGGACTCCCGAAGACAGGCGTTCGCCGGCCAGGGGCCGGCGAACGCCTTCCTGCATGCTAGAATCGCGTCCTCTTTTCCCATACATCCCCCAACGGAGGACACGATGCGGCGCAATCGTTTCGCATTGATCGGTGCTGTGCGTGTTGCGATCGTCGTCACAGTCGTGTGTGGCAGCGCCGACAATCATGTCTTCAGTCAGGCTGTCACCACAGTCGACTTTGCTCAGGACGTACAGCCGCTTCTGAACGAGCGCTGTGTGGGCTGTCATGGTCCGTCGCAGCAAATGAGTGGATACCGCCTCGACCGGCGCAGCGGCGCCCTCGGTGGCGTGGTGCGGCCGAACATCGTGCCGGGAAGCAGTGAGTCGAGCCGCCTGTTCCGTCGCGTCAGCGGCAGCGAGTTCGGTCCTCAGATGCCACCGGCGGGTCCTCTGTCGGCCGAGGAGCTCGCGACCCTGAAACGGTGGATCGACGCGGGAGCGCAGTGGCCGGACGCCCTGGCCAACGAGGCCGACGTGCCGGCCCCCGACCCTGTCGCCATCCGGATGATTGATGCGATTCGTCGATCCGATCGCGCCGAGGCGCTTCGCGCGATTGCGGGCACGCCTGCCGCTGTGAACAAGCGTGGGAACGAGGGTGCGACACCGTTGATGTACGCAGCGCTGTATGGCGACGCGGCGCTCGTCGCGAAGTTATTGGAAGCCGGAGCGAACCCCAACATTGCGAATCACGCCGATGCCACCGCGTTGATGTGGGGGTTGGAGAGCATTGACGTCACCAGGTTGTTGCTGGATGGCGGCGCCGACGTCAACGCCATTTCGGCGTTCGGACGGACGCCGCTCGCGCTTGCTGCGGGGCACCGCGCCTCCGCGCCCCTCGTTAAGTTACTGCTCGATCGAAAAGCCCGCCCGAATCAGGCGGCACTGACGTTGGCCGCGAACCGGGGCGATGCGGCTGTCGTTCGAATGCTTGTGGCGGCGGGCGCCAGAGATGCGGGAGCAGCCGCACTCGGGTCGCTGCGATCGAACTGCCGTGAGTGCTGGGATGCGATCGCCGCGTCACAGGAAATCACGATGCCGGCAACCGCACTGTTGGGGCTGACAGCCGAGCTCGCCGATGTCGGCGTGCTGCGAGAAGCCATCGCGCGCGGCGCCAACGTCAAAGTGAAAGATGAGAAGTCGCGGACCGTCCTCATGCTCGCGGCGACGGCCGAGACGATTTCGCCGGCGTCTATGCAGTTGCTGCTCGACAACGGCGCTGATGTCCACCTGAAGAGCGCAGATGGACGCACGGCGCTCGACTTCGCGCGGTTGCTCGGCGAACGCCCGATCGATCAAACGCTGATCGCCGCCGGTGCAACGGGGACGCCGGTCCGGGATCCGTCGCCCTCATTCGCGCCGGCCGCGACGCCGCGCGCGGCTGTGCTTCGCAGCCTGCCGCTGCTGCAGCGCACGGCCATTCAGTTCTACAAGAAGAGCGGCTGCGTCTCCTGCCACAACAACTCTTTGACACAGATGACTGTTGCCATCGCTCGACGCAAGGGTTTTTCTGTGAACGAGCCGGAGGCACGAGAGGACCTCGCCTTTGTCGTGAGAGACATCGATGCGACGCGCGACCAGGCGCTTCAGGGCATCGTCGTGCCGGGCGGAGGCGCGGCAACGACCGGATACATTTTGATGGGCCTCGCCGCGGAGAATCATCAGCCCGACGCTTCGACCGACACATTGGTCCGTCTGCTGAAGCTGCGCCAGCAGCTCGACGGCCGCTGGGACATCACCTATCGTCCGCCGTCTGAATCGAGTGAATTCACGGCGACCGCCGTGAGCCTTCGAGGGCTGAAGCTGTACGGACGTCCACGCGGCAATGTCACCTACGACGCGGCGATTCGCGCGGCAGTGTCGTGGCTGGAGAGCGGGCGTCCGTCGAACACCGAAGATCGCGTGTTCCGGTTGTTCGGCTTGACGTGGGGCGGCGCGTCCGACGGCATTCGAAAATCAGCGATGGCGGACCTGCTGGCCACGCAGCGCGCTGACGGTGGCTGGGCGCAGGTGGCATCGTTGCCAAGCGATGCCTATGCGACAGGGCAGGCACTCGTGGCGCTGAATGCGGCCGGGATGGGCGCATCGGACCCGTCGTATAAGCGGGGGGTTCAGTTTCTGTTGAACACGCAGCTGGCCGACGGCTCGTGGTTCGTCAGGAAGCGTGCGCACGCCGTTCAGATCTATTTCGAGAGCGGCTTTCCGCATGGCGATCACCAGTACATCTCCGCAGCCGCCACGAATTGGGCGACGCAGGCGCTTATCCTTGCGCAGTAGTGCGCAGGGGTAAGCCCATTAGCGTATACTCTATGTGACCGCTTTCCTGAGCACTGCTGCCGCGCGTCGCCCCATCTCGCGGGTCGCACGTCCCCAGCCCTCACCAAAGCCCAACCTGGAGTTACTGATGTTGATTTTGATTGGCATTACGCTCGCTGTCTGTGCGTTTGTCGTCATGGTTATTGCCTCGGCCGGACGCCGGTCCGGACTGCTCGAGCTCGGTGCCGTCAGCACGCAGTGGCTTGCCGAGCATCGCGAGTACCAGGATGGCGGCAGGAATCGATGACGCAGCCCGTCGCCCTTCCGGTGACGCCTGTCGCGTGTCCCGACTGCCTGACCGATCAGATTAAAGGACCGGAGCAGCCAGGCGCCGGCCTGGCGTACTGGCGCTGCCTGAAGTGCGGCGTCGTGTGGAACCCGGAGCGCCCGCCCGACCGTAGCCGGAACCGCCGCCCCGAACGCACGATGCAGCGGAACAGCGTCAGCGACTACTGGCACAATAAGTAGCCGCGAAGCTATGCTTCGCTTTGAACAAGAAGCTATGCTTCGCTCGCATGAAGATTACCGACCTTCGGGCGACGACCGTCGCCGTACCCCTTGAAGCTCCACTGCGTCACGCGAACGGCTGCCACTGGGGCCGCTTCGTTCGCACCATCGTCGAAGTTGAGACCGACACCGGATTAATCGGGCTTGGAGAAATGGGCGGCGGCGGCGAATCGGCCGTGGCCGGCATCCTCGCCTTGAAGACGTATCTCGTCGGCCGCGATCCCGCGCGCCTCGAAGAGATGCGGTTCCTGCTCGCCAATCCAACCGCCTCGCTCTACAACAACCGCACGCAGATGGTTGCGGCGATCGAGTTCGCGTGTCTCGATCTCCTGGGGCAGGCGTGGGGCGTGCCGGTGTGCGACATCCTCGGCGGCCGTGTCCGCGATCGTGTGACGTTCGCGTCGTACCTGTTCTTCCGATACGCCGCGCCGAACGGCGCCGGCACGATCCGGACGATCGATCAGGTGGTCGAGTTCGCGCGCGCGATGAAGCGCGCGCACGGGTTTACCACCCACAAGATGAAGGGCGGGGTATTCCACCCGGACTATGAGCTCGGGTGTTACCGCGCGCTTGCAGCGGCGTTTCCAGGCGATCGATTCCGATTCGATCCGAATGGTGTCTGGTCGACCGAGCAGGCCATCCGCTTCGGCCGCGCGATCGAGGATCTCGACAACGACTATCTCGAAGATCCGGTGTTCGGTCTGGCCGGCATGCGCAGCGCGCGCGAGAAACTGCGCGTGCCCCTCGCGACCAACACCGTTGTCGTCAACTTCGAGCAGCTTGCGGCGAACGTGCTGCACCGGGCGGTGGATGTGATTCTTCTTGATACGACGTTCTGGGGAGGTATCCGCGCCTGCGTCAAGGCTGCCGGTGTATGCGAGACGTTCCAGCTCGGCGTCGCGGTGCACTCGTCGGGTGAGCTCGGCATCCAGCTCGCCACGATGCTGCACCTCGGCGCGGTGGTGCCGAACCTGTCGTTCGCGGCCGACGCGCATTATCACCACCTGCAGGACGACGTGATCGAGGGAGGCAAGCTGGTCTACGAGGACGGCGCGATTCGCGTGCCCGAGGGCCCCGGCCTCGGGGTGCGGCTCGATCGAAAAAAGCTCGCGAAGTACGAGGCGCTGTATCGCGAGCTCGGGCCGTATCCCTACGACCAGGATCCCGGCCGCCCAGGATGGACGCCGCTCGTGCCGAACGATCGTTGGGCAGACCCCAGCGACGATCGCGAACCATTCGTGCGCACTCCCTGAGTACGTGGACGATGGACGATGGACGATGGACGATGGACGATGGACGATGACAAGTCCAACGGTTACGAGCCGCTTGCGCATGAGTTCATGGCGCGCCGCAGCCGCACAATCGGTGCGAAGAGCGTCAGGGAGTGGAGCACGAGACTGCCGCGTGCGGCAAACGTGCTGGAGCTCGGCTGTGGAAGCGGAGTGCCCGTGTCGCAGGTGCTCGCAGACGAAGGGTTTCAGCTCTACGCCATCGATGCATCCGCGACTTTGCTCGACGCCTACCGCAAACGATTTCCTGACGCGCACGTGGAATGTGCGGCGGTTGAAGAGTCCGCCTTCTTCAACCGCACGTTCGATGGGATTGTCGCGTGGGGACTGATGTTCCTGTTGCCCGCCGAGAGCCAACGTCTCGTCATCGAGAAGGCGGCGCGGGCGCTGGCGCCCGGAGGAAAGTTCCTTTTTACATCGGGGGCCGAGGCCGGCGAGTGGCCCGATGCGATGACGCGGCGTATGTCGATCTCACTCGGGGCCGACGAATACAGGACAATTCTGCGGAGTCACGGCTTGACGGTCGAAGGCGAGCTGAAAGACGAAGGGGAGAATCACTACTACTTTTGCCGCCAGGCCATGAGTTCTACATGAGTTCTACATGGATCAGCATTTGCACATCGTTCGGTCGTCCGCCTTCGCGGCTGCACCGCTATGGCGCGACAGGCAATTCATGACGAATGCTCCCGGAGGTGATATGGCGACGAAAGACACAACGGCCACCAGTGGCGACAGCAACTCGGTCATCGAGCAGTCCGCGCACAATGTCGGCGAGATCATCGAGTTGGGCGCGACCGTGGTGGGGCGTGGATTGGCCGCGGGCGTCGAAGGTATGGGGCAGCTTGCCGAGCGCGCCGGCCAAATGACTGGCTTGACCTCGCCGCGCGCCATCGGAAAAGCTGCGGAGAACGCCACCCGATCGACGATGACGGCCGCACGGTCGGTCGCACGCACCACCAAGCGCGCCGCAAGCAGCACGGCGACGGCGGCAAGCCGCACGGCGGGACGTGCGATGCGCGCGGCGAAGCGACGCGCGGGCAAATCGACGCGCACCGCAACGCGAACCGCGAAAACAAAACGCGCCCGTCCGACCGCGCTGAAAGCGTCGGCGCAGAAGGGGCGGCGGACGATATCCCAATCGAAATCGACGCAGTCCAAGAGAAAAGGGGCGAAGAGCGGTCGAAGCCGGAAACGCTCCTGACCATCTGATATCTGAACGCAGGTTGGTGTACCGGTTGCAATGTGAACAAGGTATGGAGTCTGTACGCGGAACCGGTTGCGTGAAATGCGGTCCGCGGGACCTTGGCCCGATTCAATATGAGGTTGAGGTCGCCGCAGGCGGCCTGGCCAGCCTTGTGAAATTCGATCGGCGGCCGAAAGCCAAGGATGGCGATCGGCTGCACCTGACGCTCGAGGACGGCCGAATGCTCGATTGCGAGGTGCTCGATGCCTCGCCGTACTGCGCTGTCGTCGGCGACGGCCCCTACTTCGACAGGCGCGCAGCCCACGGCCGACCTAAAGGTCGGCACTACTTGTAGTGCTGGCCTTCAGGCCAGCCTTGAGTAATCTAGTGGCGCATGCACGAGCGCCTTACCCAGCAGATTGCCTTTCTTGTTGAAGCCGACAAGCTGAAGTCGGTCATTCGGCGCACACCACTCGTGGATGTGTCGCGCCTCGAGAACTCCGCCGAGCATTCCTGGCACCTCGTGCTGGTGATCATGGTGCTGCGCGAGTACGGGCAGCCCGGCGTCGACTGGATGCGCGTGATGGAGATGGTCGCCGTGCACGATCTCGTGGAGATCGACGCCGGCGACGTGTCAGCGTACGACGTAGATGCTTTGGCCGCGAAGTTGGTGCGCGAACAGGCGGCCGCCGACCGAATTTTCGGTTTACTCCCAGCCGATCAACAAGAGCACTTTAGACAACTGTGGGAGGAGTTCGAGGCGCAAGCGACGCCAGAAGCGCGGTTCGCGAACGCTGTCGATCGACTGCAGCCGCTCATTCAGAACGCCCACTCGGGCGGCGGAAGCTGGTGCGGACAGACGCTCGTGCGCGCGCAAATCCTGCGACGCATGGCGCCGATTGAAACATCGCTGCCTGATGTGTGGCCGCACGTCCTCGAGGTCGTCGAGGCGTTCTGCGCGGCAGGAGTGTTGAAGCGGGACTAGCGGTGCTTCATCTGCGAGTCACCGCGCGACTCGCCCATGTCCGTGGAGCTGTACGCGAGCATCGCAAACACGAAAATCACGAGTAGAGCGACGACGACACCGAGACCGATGTACATCCACGCCATGGGATCACCTCGACAGAGTTGTTGAGTTCGGAGATTCTAAACCAGAAGGCGGCCCCGGCCGCGAAATTATTCGGCGTTCGCCCGGTACGGTGCGGCGACACCGTCAGCGAAGACGTACACGTCGTAGCCTCGGCGTCGCAGGTCGTCGGCGTGTGCGGCGGTGGCTGGGAAGTCGTATGCCACATAGGGCGTGTAGAACATCGCCTCGATGTGCGCAGGCACGTTGAAGATGACGGCGCGGCGCGAGCCGATCTGCTGGTTCAGTGCGCGCAGCTGCCGGACCCACTCGGGATTCCGGTCGCGATGCTCGAGCGGACCGGTTGGACCGAGCAGATAGCGCGCAGGCAGCAGCGCGAGCACGAAGAGGCATGCCGCCAGCACCGCGCGACGGCCGCGAGTCGCGGCGGCGGCCTGACGCTCGCGCACCCGTAACCAGAAATCCGCCTGCAGGAGAAATATCGCCGGCGCCGCGACCATCACATACGCCGGCATCTTGGTCGCACACATCGAAAACAGCGCGTACGGAATCGCCACCCACAGCAGCAGCGCGCGGTGCGCCGGTGTGCCGCGGCCTTTCATCACCAGCATCACGGCAGCGCCGACCGGAATCCACACGAGCTCGCCGAAAAATCGCGGCATCTCCCACAGGTACAACCATGGCGGGCCGCCCTGGTTTTCCATCACTTCTGTGATGTGTCGAAGGGCCGCCGCGCGCTCGTATGCCGATTCCAGAGGAAACGCGCGCATCGTGTAAATCGTCCAGGGCGCCGCGATTGCGGCCCCCACACACGCGGCGATGCCCAGTTCCTTCGCGACGGTGCCGCGCGCGATCGGTCTGCAGACGCATCGCGGCCCAGATTGGCAGCATGAGCAGGCCAAGAAACGACTTGGTCAGATAGGCAAGACCGACGGCCGCTCCGAGAAGCACGCCGGCAACACGAGGGCGTGTTCTCGCCGCGAGAATCGCGAGGATGAAACCCGTCTCGACGAGGAAGATCAGCAGCGTGTCGACGTGATCCGTCGCGCGGCGCCCGGCAGCGAGATCGACGGAGAAGCCGTGCACGGCGTGAAACGCGGCGGCCAATAGTCCGGCCGGCGGCGACAGGAGCGCGCTTCCGATCGCGTATGTGGCGAGCACGGCCCCAGTTGAAAACAGCAGGCTCGGCACGCGCAGCGGCCACTCGCTGACGCCAAACAACCGCATCGAGGCCGCCTGCATCCACAACGCGAGCGGTGGTTTATGCAGCCACACATGGTTGGAGGCCCAGTTCCGAAAGTCATAATCCAGGACGGGATCTGCGCGGAGTGTCGGCACGAGCGGGTCGGCGATCAGATTCTTGCTGACGAGCGCGTGGTATCGCTCGTCCCACGGATGCAGCGCGAGATCGGCGCCCGCGTACGCGCGAATCAGCAGGGCAGCGATCGCGATTGCGAGCGCGGCAGCATGAAAGCGGTGATGTCTCGCGAGGCTGCGAGAGGTCCAGAAGAGCGCCGCAACCGCGAGCACCACGGCGAGTGCCCCCGGTGGGAGCCAGAGCGCGAAGAGCTGTCCAGGAATGGGCGATCGTACACCATAATGTCAGCCGCGTGACGACCGAGGCTTACTCGCCAGCGGAGGAAACGTTCAATCGACGGCGCCAGGCATTCGGCCTGATCGCCGGACCGGCGCTGGCGATCGCGATTCTGCTGCTGCCGACGCGCGCTGGCTCCGGCCGCGCAGCGGGTCGGGGCCGTGCTCGCGCTGATGATCGTGTTCTGGATGACGGAGGCGTTGCCGCTCGCCGTTACAGCGCTGATGGGGCCGACGCTGTGCATCATCCTCGGCGTCGCCACCGCTCAGGTCGCATACGCACCGTTCGCCGATCCCGTCATTTTTCTCTTCATCGGCAGCTTCATCCTCGCCGAGGGAATGATCGCGCACCGCCTCGATCGGCGGCTGGCGTTCACCGCGCTCGCGTCTGCGTGGGTCGGATCGAGCGGGCTGCGGCTTGTCGTCGCGTACGCCGGCGTCACCTGCTTCCTTTCAATGTGGATGAGCAACACCGCGACGACGGCGATGATGTTTCCCCTTGGTCTCGCGGTGCTGTCAGAGCTTGGACGCGAGCGAAAAGGGGATCGCGCATTTCAGCACTACGCGATGGCGATGATGCTGGTGACGTCGTTTGCCGCGACCATCGGCGGCATGGGCACGCCTGTCGGCACGCCGCCGAACCTGATAGGCGTGGGGCTGCTGCGCACGACCGCCGGCATCGATGTGTCCTTTACCGGATGGATGATCGTCGGCGTGCCCATCATGCTCGTCACGATGGGGTCGCTCGTCGCGTGGTTTCTCGTGCCGAGATCGCGCGGCATTCAACTCGGGCCCGATGCCGTGCGCACCGTGGCGGAAGAGCTGCGCAAGCTGGGCCCGATGACGGTTGGCGAGCGCAACGTCGTGTTCGCATTTGCCGCGACGGTCGTCCTCTGGATTCTGCCCGGAGTGTTCAGCCTCGCGCTTGGAGAGACGCACGCATCGACGCGACGGTTCATGACGCTGTTCCCCGAGTCGGTCGCCGCGATCGTCGGAGCGTTGTTGCTGCTCGTGATTCCGGTGAGCTGGCGCGAACGCCGCTTCACGCTCTCGTGGGCCGAGGCCTCACGCATCGACTGGGGCATCGTGCTGTTGTTCGGCGGCGGCCTTGCGATGGGACGGCTGTCGGACTCGACGGGGCTGTCGGCGGCGCTCGGTCACGGTATCGCCGCGCGATTTCCCGACGCGGGGGTCGTCGGTTTGACGATGGTGTTTACGGCGATTGCTGTCGTGATGTCGGAGACCGCGTCGAACACGGCTGCGGCGAACATCATCGTGCCGACGGCGATCGCTGTGTCGCAGGCCGCCGGCATCTCGCCGCTCGAGCCGGCGCTTGGCGCAACGCTTGGCGCAAGCCTCGGCTTCATGATGCCGATCTCCACACCGCCAAATGCGATCGTCTACAGCAGCGGGTACATTCCGCTGCGCGCCATGGTGCGCAACGGAGTGGTGCTCGACATCGTCGGCTACTTCATCGTCGTGGCCGGCGTGCTGGGATTGAGCGGATTCTTGCGGTGACTTCACCGCAACGACGCCACGCCGCCGCGAATCTACTTCAAAATCTTGGCGTCTTTGCGGTGGTTACTTAGCCTGGCTCAGGCGCAGGTTGGGCTCTACTGCGGTTGCCACGTCCTGCCAGCGAAACACGAGAAAATTCCGCGCGGCGCTGTTCATCGCAATCATCACACCGTGCGGCAGCCCCGATCCGAGCGAGCGCGCGGATATGTCGAGTCCGTCTGTGGCGTCCGCGCCGCCGCGGAGAACCGCGATCTCGCGCGAATGATCATGCGGGTTCTCCGCGTCCCCTCACGGGGATACAGGTGGTACTCACTGTCCTCGTCAATTTGGTCGGTGCCGACGATGTACCCGGTACCACCGGGCAAGGCGTAGATCGCGATCCCTTCTCGATCGCCGCGGAATCCGGTGCGGCCAAAGTGCGCCAGCTCGCGCCCGGCGTCCGCGATGGTCCGGGTCGGCATGCCATTTGTGAATGCCGTCTGCTTCGTCCGCGTAGTACACGTATCCCAGCTCATCGTCGACGGCGACGGCCTCGATTTCGTTTTCTTCGCGCACCGTCGTTGCGCTGAACGTTCCGAATCGGCGGACAAATGTGGCGCCGATGCGGCCGCGCGCCCGCGTCGAACAGACGGTACTGCCATAAGTAGCCGTCGCGCGGTCCTTCCTTGGGTGCCACGATTGCGAAGATCGCATCATCGCGATCGCGCCGGTAAAGGGCGATGCCCATGGGCGCTCCAGCTCTCGCCCTTCTGATCTTCGAAGGATCGGAATCCCGCCGAGATCGACGAGCCGCCCGTCGGCAGGATCGATTCTGAACACGCGCAGCTGCCGCTGGTACCGCTCGGTGGCAACGGCAATGTCGATGGTGCGGCCGCCAAGGCGGAACCCATACTCGACGTCGACGTTGTTCGGCCGGTCGATGCCGGAAATGATCTGACGGATCTGACCGTCCATGCCGAACACCACAATCGCACCTGCGGGCGATGCGACCTTCATCGTGCCGATGATCAGACTGCGCGACGGATCAGTCGGGTGCACCCAGATGGCGGGGTCGTCGGGATCATTGGTGAGCGCGGCGGTGGCGTACTCTGCGTCCACCTGCAGCGCCTTCGACAGCGGCGAGGGTGCCGGCGGCGGCTTCGTCGAGTCCTCGTCCGGCGCCGCCCGGCTGCGCGTGCAGCCGAGCGACGTCGGACAGGACGGCGACGCACAGTGTCAGCCGCCAGTCGAGCGCCAGCCCAATCTCGGATCATCGGTCTCTTAGAAGTTCATTCTCAACATCAACTGCATCTGGCGCGCGGTGCCGGTGCCGTATCCGCTGTTCAACGGTCCAGTGATGCGTCCGAACGTCGCCGGCGTGCTGATGTTCGTGCTCGGGTTGCCGAGATTCATGCGGTTGAACGCGTTGAACGCCTCCCAGCGGAACTCGAAGTTACGCCTTCCGTTGATGGCGAACCGCTTCTGCATCGCGAGATCGATCTGGAACAATCCCGGGCCTCTCAGGGTATTGCGTGCGGCGTTGCCCCACGTGCCGCGTGCCGGCACGGCGAATGCGGCGATGTTGAGCCACTGATCCGGTGTCTTGGTGCGCGGGATATGGATCAACGCCGGACACGACGTCCGGCCGCTGGCCGCTGTTGTTTCCGTCGGGCAGATCCGCGCCGCTGCGGTTGACAGTGATGGTCAGCGGCCGCCCGCTTCGAGCTTGCATCAAACCTGAAAGCTGCCAGCCGCCGAAGAGGTGCTCCATCAGGCTCGCTTCGCCAAAACTTCCGCGCTCAGTGCCGAACGGCAGCTCGTACACCCAGTTCACCGTGAGCGTGTGCCGAATATCCTGATTCGTGGTGGCCCATTCGCAGGAACGGCACGCAACATTCTGGGGTGTCTGCGATTCGCCGCCGCCGAGCGATCCCTCGTCGAACGCGTGAGACCACATGTACTGGCTGCCAAAGAGGAATCCGCCGCTCATTTGCCGATGCAGCGAGAGCTGCAGCCCGTTGAAATTGGTTTTCGAGTCGCCCCCCTTGATGTCGACGCGGCCGAACTGTGCCAGCGGCCGCCGTCCCGTTGCCGGATCGATCAGATTGACATAGCTGCGGTCGAGCATGTGCCGTCCCTGATTGCCGACGTACCCGACTTGCGTGGTCAACCGCCACGGCAACGCCTGCTGAACGGACACGCTGTAGTGGTCCGCATACATATCGACGCGGTGCTCGTCTACGGCACGCGCGGCCACGCCCGTCGTCGCCGCGAGCGACAGGAACGGATCGATCGGGAAGCGCAGCGTCGGCACCGTCACGCGCTCGAGCGCGATGCGGCTGCCGGAGTTGTCGATCGGGGCGAACACGTCGTCGTTCTGTCCGGGTCCGTAGAACCTGCCGAACCCGCCGCGAATGACGGTGCGATCGTTGAAGCGTTCAGGCGCCCACGCGATGCCCAGGCGCGGTCCGAAGTTGTTGAAGTCCGGGTCGTACCACGGCGTCCCCGGTGCGCAGAAGCCGCCGCACGACACACGCCACACCTTGTCGCGGCCGTTCTTTTCCTTGACGACTGAGTAGGTACTCGTAGCGCAATCCGGCATTGATCGTCAGATTGGGCCGCAGCTTGATGTCGTCCTGGATGTAGCCGGTATACCACCAGCGTTGCCCCTCGACGTACGGGAAGTCGACGATGCTGAAGCTCTCGAGCACGTTGTTCTGAAAGTTCGGCCGGCTCGCATAGGTGACGCTCGTGGTGTTGCCTTCGCCCACGCCGACGAAGATGCGGCGGATTTCCCCGCCGATTTTGATGTTGTGCCGTCCGCGCAGGATCGCGATGTCGTTCGAGCACACTGAACGAGCGGCCGTTTTCGGTGATGTCTTCCGGCCCGGTGAGCGCCGTGAATCCGGGAACGCGTCAGTCTGTGCGGTGCTTGGCCCTGCCGCACAGAATTGCGCAGCGACGCGTTGTAGCCGAACTTCAGCTCGTTGACGACGCTCGGGCTCGAAAATGCGCTGCAGGTGAGAGGCGAAGTTGCTGGGACGCAGCTGGTTCGTCGTGAACCCGGTGTCGGCGGGGCTGATGATGTCGGCCCTGTCGAAGTTGTAGCGCGCGTAAAAAGACGTTTTGTCGGATATGCGCTGATCGATGCGGACCAGACCGGCATTCTCGTCGGCGGTCACCTTGTTCGTGCCGCGCCATTCGTCGATGGCCGCGTCGCTCGTCCGTCCCGTGCCGGCAGGGTACAACGCCGACGACCGACGCGAGCGCGCCCGTGACTCCTGCGCGAAACGCCGCGCTCGGGACGAACCGCGTGAAGCTTTGCGTCTGGCGCTGGCGCAGTCCCTCGTAGTTGACGAAGAAGAAGGTCTTGCCGGTCACGATCGGGCCGCCAAGGTTCACGCCGAACTGATTCAGCGAAAACGGCGGGAGGTCGTCGAGCGTGCCGAACGGCCGCGAGTCGAACGCGTCATTCCGTATGAAGTTGTAGGCGGTGCCGCGAAACTGGTTCGTGCCCATTTTCGAAATCAGCTGCACCTGGCCGCCCGCGGCCATGCCCGACTCTGCCGAATACATCGAGGAGCTGACGCGGAATTCGGCGATCGATTCGCTGCTGATGATGAGGCGCGCGGCGCTGTCCTGCCGCGGATCCTTGACGCCGGTCGCGTCGATACCGTCGAAGGTCCAGTTGTTGTCGTCGCGCGCGCGGCCGACGAATCGGGTGCTGAGGTGCGTTCCGTCACCGGTATTGATGGCGCCGGGCGCCAGCAGCATAAGACCCGCCCAGTGGCGGCCGGCCAACGGCAGCTCTTTCAGCTGACTGGATTGGATGACCGTGCCGATTGTCGGGGACGTGCGATCGAGGGGCGCCGCGCTGCCTTCGACGTTCACGACTTCGCTGAGTTGCCCGACTTCCATGACGCAAGTCGAGTTGGAGGTTCTGCCCAATCTCGAGCCGCACTTGATCGTGCCGCGCGGTCTTGAATCCGGACAGCTCGGCGGAGACGACGTAGCTTCCGGCCGGCAGGAAGTTGAAGACGTAAACACCTGCGGCATTTGTTACCAGATCGCGTGACAGGCCGGTCGAGGGGGACTCGAGCTTTACGGTGACACCAGGAAGCACGGCGCCGCTCGCGTCGGCAACGATGCCCTGAAGTGTGGCGTTGCTTGTTTGTGCGGTTGCGTCGGTACCAAGTCCCACCAAAATGAATACGAGCGCGAGAATCGCCAACGCACACCATCGAGATGAACGCATCATGGGCCCCTCCGTTTATTAGAATCGCAGCGGCTGTGGAAAGAATTCTGCGACAAGGTCGTCATAGTAGGAACGCAGCGCCATCCGGTCGGGGACTTCACTGCTTTTCGAATACAAATCGTACCGGTTGAACGCGCGCACCCAGCGGAACATGTCGCGATCGCGATCGGTCATGAGGTGGTCGTACTGACGCTCGCGATGCGCGGCGTAGAAAGAGTGGTAACGAATCATGTACTGCGCTTCTTCCGGCGCCTGGTCCTTCACGGCGTGATACAGATACTCGTCGTGGCCCCACGACATGTGGACGTGCGCGAGACCGCAGTGCCGATCGTAGATACCGAGTTCGGTTGAATACGTCGGGTTGTGCCGGTCGGGGTTGTCGTCGAAAAATTCCGGATACACGATCTTGTCGGAAAACGCGCAGCCGACCGGAAACGTGTCCCCGACGACCGCCCATTGCGGCTCGCCCCAGAGACACAGGATCTTACCGAGGTCGTGTATCAGTCCCGTGACGATAAACCAACGTGGCTGGTTCGCGCGACGAATCGACTCGGCGGTCTGCAGTGCGTGATCGATCTGGGTGAGGCCTAGATCCGGGTCGCTGTCATCGACCAGCGTTTCCAGGTACTCCAGCGCCTCCCAGACGGTCATCGTCCGCCGATGGAGGGAGAGGTACTCTCCTTTTCTTTTGCAGGACGAAATCGAGTGTCTGGTGATGGTGGTTGAGTCGATAGAACTCTTCCACGGTCGGCCGCCCCGGGGTCGAGTAGTTGCGGAAGCCGGTGAGTGGCTTACCGACCGTGGTCATCTCCTTGATCGGGCGTAGTTTAGGCTGCGCTAACCCAAAGTCAAGCAGGAAGGTCTCAAGCGGATCTGAAGGTCGGCACTACGACGATTTGCAACCCTTCAGGAACCGCGAGCTTTGCAGCCATTCCTGATCGGGATAGTACGAAAAGATGACGCTGCCGCCGCGGATGCGATTGATGACTTTCGAGGCGATCGCCGTGCGCAGCGCCGGGCATCCCCAGCTGCGGCCGATGCGGCCCTGCGTGGCGGCGAGCTGCGGATCCACGTACGGCGCGCCGTGCATGACGATGGCGCGATCGCGCGCGCGATCGTTGAATCCCACGTCGAGTCCGTCGAGCCGGAGTGAGTATCCGTTGCTGCCGACGTAGGGATCGTCCGTCACGAACAGACCGATGCTCGTCTGACGGCTGTCCATCTGGTTGGAAAACTTCGTGGCGAGGTTGTCGCCCGTATTTCTGCCATGCGCCACGAGCTCCTTGAACAGAAGATCGCCGGTGGCGAGATCGAACACCCACAACCGCGGCTCCGTCGAGGGCAGCGAATAGTCGATGACCGTCAGCGTCGGCGGCGCGGCGTCGATCGCGCCAGAGGCGGCCGCACACGACGTTGCGGTCAGCGCGAGGTCGAGGACTTCCGCCGAGACGCCCGCATCCGCGGCCTTCGCTATGTCGATGGCCGAGCCAATCACACGCGCGGGCGAGACCTCGACCTGAACAGCGTTCACTGGCTGTGCGACGTTCGCACCCGCGCCTGTGGGAACGGCTGCGGAAGGGGCCGACGTAGCCAATTCCGGTGGGAACGCTGCCGCCAGACACATGATGATGACACCCGGGGCGATTCGATTGAACAAACTCGATCCTCCTGATGTTCGAGGTCCGCGATTCAGTTGTCGGTGAATCTCCATTGTCGCCGACACCGCAGACGCTGACAAGACTTGACAAGGTAAGATGCGGCGATGCCGAGAATCCGCATTCTTCTTGGTGAAGACCACACACTGGTGCGGCAGGGGCTTCGCAGGATCCTCGAGGCGCAGGCAGACTGGGAAGTCGTGGCCGAAGCGTCCGACGGACGTGATGCCGTCGCGCGCGCGGTTGCCCTCGAGCCCGACGTGGTCATCCTCGACATCGCAATGCCCCTGCTCAGCGGCATCGAAGCCACGCGTCAGATCGTGCGCCGGCTCCCGAATATGGGCGTGCTCATTCTCAGCATGCACGCGGACGAGGCGTTCATCACACGGGCGCTGCAGGCCGGCGCGCGCGGCTATCTACTGAAAGACTCGACCGACACCGATCTCATTCGCGGCGTGACGGCCGTGGCCGCGGGAAAATCCTTCTTCAGCCCTGCCGCGGCGAAGGTGATGCTCGACGACTACCTGCGCCATCTGGCGAAAAAGGGCATCGTCGATCGCTACGAAGCGCTCTCCGAGCGCGAGCGCGAGATCTTTCAACTGGTCGCCGAGGGGCACAGCAACAAGGATGTGGCCGAGTTGCTCTCGATCAGCGTCGCGACCGTCGAGACGCATCGATCTCATATCCTTCAGAAGCTCGACGTACACAGCACCGCGGAGCTGGTGCTGTACGCCGTGCGTCGTGGTGTGATCACCTAGATAGATTCCGCCGGCAGAATACCCTTCTTAACGGATGGCACCCCTTGCCACCGGGCGCTAAGGTAGTTGTAAGCTCAAACGCTCGAGAGCCCCAGCTCGAGAGCCTCGTCGATGGCTCTCTGCTGCCCGGCTGGAATCCGGGCCTTCTACCGGATTCTAGTCCGGCAGCGCATTGGAGCGTACTCATGTGGATAACAGGTCAGGTGGTCGACGATCGCGGCCGGGCGCTGCCCGACGTCGCGATAGAAGCCTCGGGCTCCCACGCGTCCGGGAGGCGTGAAGGCGTCACCAACGCACACGGCCACTATGTGTTGCAGGATTTGCGGCCGGGGGTCTACACGATCACGTTCGCCCGCTCAGGATTTTCCACGCTCGCGCGAACGACCGACGCCCTGACGACCTACGTCGCCACCATCAACGCGCGGTTGCAACCAAGCGACGCATAACTCGGGATCCCAGTTCATTCCAGAAACCTAGAAAGGCGCGGCAGCAGCCCCGCGCAACGCTGAATTTCGCCCGCCTTATGACAGGAGCACGCAATGGCGATATCCGGCCAACCAGTGATTTCGCGCGAGACACGCCGGTTGTTGATGACCATCGTGCTGGCGGTGACAGCACTGTGGGTGCTGGCGCGCATTCGATTTCAGGAGCGGCCCGTAGCGTCGACACCGGTTCCGAACGTGCTCGCACAGTTGAGACCGAGCTCGAGCTACGCCGATCTGGCTCGCCTCATTGCCGACATTCGGCCCCTCGTAACCGCGGCTGTTTCCGCGTCGCCAGGCGGAGCCGCGGCGCTTCGCATTCGCGAAGATGCGGCGGTCACGTTGATGCCGGGCCTGGCAGACACGCGGCTCGCGATCGACCGGGCCACCGGTCTGAGCATCGTCCAGCATCCGCATGGCGATATGCCGGGCCTCCTGCCGTGGGCTCCGCGTTTGCTCGACTACCCGCGATATCTCGTGACTGCCGACCTGGCCGGGCCGCACATTACGTTACGGCCGGTTTTCGTCGGCGGGCTGTTTCCTGCGACGAGCGCGCTCTGGTCGGGAGAAGTGTGGGCGCTTCCGCCGGCGACGGTGATGACGCCAGGCACGTTCGTCTTCACCACTGACAGCGCATTTGCCGGCGTCGCCATTAGCCACGGCGGACACTCGGCGATTGTCCCCGCCGCGCTTCTTTTCAGCGCGGTCGACCGGTTGCAGGAACGCACTGGTGAAGCCGGCGACCTCGGCATCGCCATCCAACCCCTGTCGCCGGCGATTGCATCGGCCACCGGTGCGGCGACCGGCGTGGTGGTCAGCACGATCGATCCGGTGGGCGCTGCGGCCGGCCGATTGGTGGCAACCGAAGTAATCGAAGCGATCGATGGAGTGGACATGCACACGCCCGATCACTGGCGCGCGCGCGTCGCTCGCGTGAAGGCAGGCGATACGCTGACGCTGCGCGTCCGCGGCAGGGAAGGCGTGCGGGACGTGGAGATTGCGGCCGCCGCACCTATCCCAGCATCCGATCCGGCCGACGACCCGTCGCTTGGTCTGAGACTACGGGCGATCCCGAAGGTGGGAGCGGAAGTGTTGTCGGTGCAACCGCGGTCGCGCGCCGCCCGCGCCGAGATGCGACAGGGCGATGTCATTACCGTCGCCGGCGGACAGCCGTCGCCCACGCCAGCTGAAGTGACGCGCGCGTTTGCTGCGCTGCCGGATGGCGGCTCACTCCTGGTCGCGATTACTCGCGGGTCCGAACATCACGTGGCGGTGATCGAAAAATGATGTCGTGGTCGACCTCTGCGCTGTTGCTGCTGGTGGGGATTGGCGCCGGACCATACGGACTCAACCTGCTGTCGACGTCTGTCCTGCTGCTGCTCGACCCTCTCATCGTGATGGCGCTCGCCATGCTCGGTGTCTTCATCGGTCTGGCCATCGACGTGCACCGGCCGCAGCCTGGCTCGCCGAAGCCCGCGGCGATTGCGACGCCGACGTCACCTGCCGTGCTGGCCGTGTTTGCGGGCATCGCCATGGTGGCGATCCGCGACTCGTCTCCGATCGCGCTGGCGCTGATGGCTCTCGGCATTGCCGGCGTCGCAATCGTCGTGGCGTTTGCCGGATGGCTGCTAGTCGGGCAGGCCGACTCCGAGCGCGAACAGCAGGTGTTCGTCATCGGATCGCTGTTGCTGCTCGGCGGGGGAGCCGCGTATGCGTCGCTGTCGGCGCTTTTCGCCGGGCTCCTCGCCGGGATTGTGTGGAACTCCGGCGGCGACCTCGCCAGAGCGCGCATCGTGCAACACCTCGACTACTTCCAGCATCCGTTTTTCGTCGTGATGCTGTTGGCGGCCGGCGCATCGATTACCTTTTCTGTCGACGCACTCGCGGTGCTGGTGGTCGTGGCCGCGCTGCACGCGGTTGGCCGCCCTGTCACCGAACCGTTTCCCGTGTCGCCAGGTGCGGCGGCCATCGCCGTGGCGCTCGACGTGTTCCGCGGAGCGCTGCGGTGATTCGGCTGGCCGCCGTCGCGCTCATCGTCGCTGCGATGGTGGTCGTGCGCCAGCTTGGGCCGGCGTCGCCGGACGACACACGGGGCACGGCGCTCGCGCTGGGCTTCACGCTTGTGGTCGCCCTGGTGACGGGCGAGTTTCTGCGGCGTTTCCGGCTGCCGCGCCTCACCGGCTATCTGCTCTTCGGACTGCTCGTCGGGCCATATCTCGGCAACGTGATTACCGAGGAGATGGCCAGAGAGCTTCAGCTGGTCACCGGCATCGCAACGACGCTCATCGCGTTCATTGCAGGGCTGACGCTCAACATCGAGCGCCTCGAGCGTCGCGTCGCGGGCGCGGGCCTCACAACTGTCATCACGCTCGGCATCGCGATGTCGGGGCTGGCGGCGCTCGCGTGGATCATGTGGCCGTGGCTGCCTATTGCGCCCGACGCGACCGGTACCGCGAAGGGGGCGATCATCGCGCTGCTCGTCGTCATCGTCGTGAGCTTTTCGCCGACGATGAGCGCCGCGGTCATTGCCGAAACCGGCTCGCGCGGGAAGCTCAGCGATTTCGTGCTGGCGATGGTGGTGCTCGCCGACCTCATTGTGCTGGTGATGTTCTCTCTGGTCATGCAGCTCGCTCGTGCCACGTTAGGGGAGAACGCACCGGAAGACGTGAACGTACTCGTCAGGCTCGCATGGGAAATTGGCGGGGCGGTGGCTTTTGGCAGCCTTATCGGCGCGCTCTTCGCGCTGTACCTCAGGTACGTCGGACGCGAAGTGACACTGGCGCTCCTCGGCGTCACGCTGTTGTTGAGTCAGGTCGGCCTGAGCCAGCGTGTCGAACCGCTGCTGGCGGCGATGGCGGCCGGCATCGTCATCGCCAACGTCGCCGTCGCACAAGGTGATGCCCTGAAAGCCGCCATCCGATCGGGCGCGCTGCCACTGCTCGTCGTGTTCTTCGTTGCAGTGGGAACGTCGTTGAGGCTCGACACGCTCGCCGTTGCCGGCGTGGCGGCCGTTGGGTTTGCCGCCGCGCGAATCGGCTTGATCTGGATTGGCGTGCGCGCCGGGCTGCACGCGGCGAACGTCAAGGACCGGGCAGGTGAGTACGTCTGGACCGGATTAATCTCGCAGGCGGGCATCACGCTTGGTCTCGCGGCGGCGGTTGCGGCGGAATTTCCGACATGGGGCGCACAGGTGCAGATGCTCCTGGTGGCGCTCATCGCCATCGACGAGCTCGTCGGGCCGGCGCTGTTTCGCACGGGCCTGGTTCGCGCGGGCGAAATCGATGCGAACGCGCCGCGGCCGTTGCTCGTCGTCTCCAACCGCGAGCCGTATCTCCACAATATCGACGATGGTGGGCGCGTTGTCTGCGCCGCCGCAACAGGCGGCGTCGCCGTCGCGCTCGACGCGCTGATGCGCGAGCGCGGCGGCACCTGGATCGCGCACGGCGCAGGGACTGCCGATCGCGACACGGTCGATGCGGGGGACAAGATACGCGTGCCGCCGGGCAATCCGGCCTACGACCTTCGACGGTTGTGGATTCCGGCCGACGAGTTCGCGGCCTACTACGGGGGATTCGCGAACGAGGGCTTATGGCCGCTCTGCCATCTGGTCGACGTGCGGCCGAAGTTCCGGACCGAAGACTGGGCCGCCTACAAACATGTGAACGGGCGCTTTGCCGAGGCGATCGACAGGGAAATGCCCACCGCCGATACGCCGATCTTTCTCCAGGACTATCACCTGGCGATGACGGCGTTATATCTGCGCCGCCGGCGCCCCACTGTGCGGACGGCGCTCTTCTGGCATATCCCGTGGCCGAACCCCGATCGCCTGCTGATGTGCCAATGGCGGCGCGAGCTGCTCGCGGGACTTCTCGCCAACGATCTGCTGGCATTCCAGGTCGAGCGCGATCGCCGCAACTTCATCCTCGCCGTCCAGGACGAGCTCGCCGCCGAGATCGAGGCGGACGGTGCGAGCGTGCGCTTCAAGGGGCGCAGCACGACGGTCGTGTCCGTGCCGATTGGCGTCGACTTCGATCGCATACAGGGCGTGGCGACCGGCGCCGGGTTCGACGCCGAGTCGCTGCGGCTTCGTCAGATGTTCGGATTGACCGGCGCGAGCGTCGTGGGCGTCGGCGTCGATCGGCTCGACTACACGAAAGGAATTCCCGAGCGCCTCGAGGCGATCGATCGCGTGCTGACGCGCCGGCCCGAGCTGCGCGGCCGCTTCACGTTCGTGCAAATCGGAGTGCCATCGCGATCGGAGCTCGCAAGCTATGGCGCGATCGAATCGGAAATCGATCGCAAGGTCGCGCAGGTGAACGCGAAGCATTCGGTGGCTGACGGCGCGACGCCGATCTACTACCACAAGAGCGCGCTCGGCCTGGCCGATCTCGTCGCGTTGTATCGCATGGCCCAGTTCTGCGTCGTCAGCTCGCTCGCCGACGGCATGAACCTCGTTGCCAAAGAGTTCGTCGCGTCTCGCGACGATGAGGATGGCGTGCTGGTGCTCAGCGCACTCGCCGGCGCGGCCGAGGAGCTGCGCGAAGCGCTCATCATCAATCCCTACGACGTGGATGGATTTGCCGCGGCGATCACGCGCGCCATCGACATGAGTCCCGAGGAGCGCGCGCTCCGCATGCGCGCCATGCGACGCATCGTGGCCGGCCGCAACGTGTTCAGCTGGGCGTCGGACATCCTCGAAGGTCTCGAGAGCCTCTGGACGAAGCCGCTGCAGTACGCGGCGCGCGCGCCGGAAGACGCGCCGGTATAGCGATACCTTCCATTCACGCAAAAAATACAGCCCAGACGGGATACCAGTTGCAGCCGGCAGGACGTAATGTCACCCTCTCATTTAACCTTTACCGGTAAACCCTTGATTACTGTACCGGTAAAGCAATTATTCCTGAAGGGGGAATATGAATCACTTCTTGCGGGCGCTCGCCGTGTCGCTGTTGTGCGCGACCGTTGCGTGGGCGCAAAACTCCGGCGCCATGTCCGGAACCGTGATCGACGCGCAGTCGCAGGTCGTGCCGGGCGCTGACGTCACCATCACCAACGAAGCGACCCGGGAACAGCGCCGTGCCGTCACCAACGAGGTCGGCACCTTCGAGTTCAACGGGCTGCTGCCAGGGCCGTATACCGTGCGCGCCGAGCTGACCGGCTTCCGGCCGATCGAAGTTCAGAAGAACATGGTCGTCGCGAACAATCGACTCGCGCTTCAGCCGCTGCGGCTCGAGGTGGGCAGCCTGGCCGAGGCCGTCACGGTGAGCGCCGTCGGCGAGGTGGTCGCCACCACGCAGACGTCGCACCAGGCGATGCTCGACCTCAAACAGGTCGAGAACCTTTCCATTCGCGGCCGCGACCCCATGTCGCTGCTGAAAATTCTGCCGGGCGTGCAGCTGCTCGCGAACGACAACGAAACGGTCGGCGGCAGCTTCAATTCGCCCGTGCCCAGCCTGCAGGGCGGCAACGGCCAGACCGTGTACGTCGACGGCATCAACGGTGGTGACGGCGGCGGCGGCGGATCGCTCAGCGGCACGACGGTCATCGACGCGATTGCGGAAGTGAACGTGCAGATGAGCGCGTACACGGCCGAGTACGGCTTGAAGGGCGGATCGCAGATCAACATCATCACCAAGCACGGCGGCGCCGAATATCACGGCACCGGGCTACTGGTACAAGCGCCACGAGTCGTGGAACTCGATCAACTACTTCAACAAGATCAACGACCGACCGAAGCCGCAATATCGCTACTCGAATCTCGGCGGTACCCTCGGCGGGCCCATTCCGCGGATCCCGAAAGTCAACGCAAACGGCAACAAGCTGTTCTTCTTCTATACGATCGATGACACGCAGCTGAAGAACGTGCAGGGCCTGAAGTTCTACCAGATGCCGACAGCGCTCGAGCGCGCCGGCGACTTCTCGCAGTCGGTCCGGCCGAATGGAACGCTCGTGGTCATCACGCGACCCAACCACCGGCCAGCCGTTCCCCGGCAACAGAATTCCAGCGAATCGTCTGGATCCCCGTGGACAGGCGTTTCTGAACTTGTTTCCTCTGCCCAAACACGACCGACGTCAGAGGCTACAACTACCTCACGCAGGAGCCGAGCATTCCGCACCCGCGCCGGCAGCACCTCTTCCGAGGCGACTATCGGCCGACAGATCGCGATTCGCTCGCGGTGAAGTACCAGACGTTCTACACCAAGCAGGTCGGCATCAACGTGGCCGGCGCGTCGGCGCGTTGGGGTCTCGTGCGGCAGCGCTACGACTTCTTCGTCGACATCGGCAAAATCGATTACACGCGCATTCTGAACACGTCGACGATTCTCGAGTTCTCAACTGGCTTCTTCAACAGCGTCGAGGATGGACCTCCCGAGGACGACGCGGCGTTGCGCGGTCTGCAGCGGGTCACGTATCCGCAGCTGAACCGGCTGCCGCAGTTTGCGCTCGCGCCACAATCCGCTCGGCCTGATTCCTGAAGCGGCGTTCGGCAACGTGCCGACGAGCGATCGCAGCTCCAGTAACGACGGCGGCACGGGACAGATCAGCTATGACGGCCGCTGGCCGATCTACGGCAACGACATCGCCATCAACGCGGCGCTCAACCTGACGCACACGCGCGGGAAGCACACGTACAAGATGGGCGTGATGCGCGAAGACGAGTTCTTCGGGCAGGCGCGTTCGAGCACGTTCGCCGGCGAGTTCGACTTCTCCGACGACAACAATCATCCGAACCGGACCGGATACGCGTATGCGAACGCCGTGCTCGGCCAGATCCGCGACTACACGGAGTCGCTGGGCCGCGTCCCCGACGATCGCCGCCAGCGGACATGGGCGTGGTATGTGCAGGACACATGGAAGATGCACCCGAAATTCACGATGGAGTACGGGCTTCGGATGTACAAGTGGGGACCGAGCCTGCAGATGTCGCGCGAAGGTTCGGCGTTCAGCCTGGAGCGCTTCGATCCAACCTGGGGCGGGAATCCACCGGTCTTCTACCGGCCGGTGCTGCAGGGGACTGCTCGCCGTGCGCTGAATCCCAGGACCGGCGAGATTCTTCCGATCGACCTACATCGGTTTGATCGTGCCGGGAACAGGCTATTCGTGCACCCACGTGCTCACCGCCGAGACGCCGTGCTCGGTCAACGGCATCGTCACGCAGACAGACGGAAACTACCTCGAGAATGCCGATGAAGGATTCATCGAGCCGCCTCCGATTCAGTTCGACCCGCGCATTGGCGTTGCGTGGGCGGTCAATCCGCGCACGGTCATTCGTGTCGCGGGCGGATCGTTCCACGACGGCACGGGCGGACCGACGCAAAAAAGGAGGGCCGGCCTATCAGTTCGACCGTACGGTCTTCTTTACGGATTTCGACAACTACCTGACCGGCGGCGCCACCTCGCCGATTGGCGGTGTGAGCGGCCCGGTTCGAACCGACAACCGACGGCCGAACAACCTCCGCTTCACTACGGCGATTCAGCGCGAAATCGGGAAGAACATCGTGGTGGATGCGGCGTACGTCGGCACCAGAAGCAAGTACCAAGGGCGCGGACGCGACATCAATCAGATTCCGTTCGGCCGCCGGTTCGATCCGGCGTTCCGCGACCCGACGGTCAGACGCGTCGGCCACCAATCCCGGTGCGCTGCCGGATGTGTTCCTGCGCCCGATTCCCGGGTTTGGCGGCATCACCATCAACGAGTCGACCGGATGGTCTACGTACGACTCGATGCAGCTGCAGGTGACACGCCGCTTCACGGGCCGATTCGAGATGGCGGGCAGCTATACCTGGGCGCGTGGCAAGGAAGACGAGGTGCGCAATAATAATCCGCTGCCATCGTCGACGCAGCGGAGAGGCCTGCAGGAGCACGTGCTGGTGACGAGCTATCAGTACCGAGATTCCTCGCGCCAGCTCGTTGTTCGGCGGCAACAAGGCCGTCAGCTGGGCGCTCGATAACTGGCGCATCTCCGGCATCAGCACGTTCGGCACGGGCGCCGACGGCACCATTGGCGTGAGCTACAGCCCCTCGTTCGAATTCCTGGGCGGCGGCGAAAACTGCGGCAACTATCACATCGTCGGGGATCCGCAGCTTCCGAAGAGCGAGCGCGAATATCGATCGCTGGTTCAATACGGCGGCGTACGCGCCGTTGACGGGCCGCGGCGATTATCGCCACGGATTGCGGCGATGGGTGGGAGTTCACGCAGCCCGGCTGGCACAACCACGATCTCACCCTTTTCAAGGACATCCGCCTGAAGGGGAACCAGCAGCTGCAGTATCGCTGGGAGGTCTACAACCTGTTCGATCAGGTGCAATACCAGACGGTGAATACATCGGCGACATTCAACCCGACGACCGGCGTGCAGAGCAACACCAGCCTCGGCAAGATCACGGCGGCTCGCACGGAGCGCCGGATGCAGATGTCCATCAGGTACATCTTTTAGCCGGTAGCCGGTAGCTAAAAGCATTAGCTACTTAGCTACCGGCTACCAACTACTGGCTAGTTGTTTGCAGTAGGGATCGTACACATGGTCCCCAAACGGTCCGTCGACGAGACACTTCAGGAACTTAAACAGCGATTTCTTATGCACCGGCGGCCAGTCCTGGCTTCCGCCGGGACGTTTGTCCTGCTGTTTTTTGTGGGACTGTGGGTGCTCACGCCGGTCTCCCTAACCGGGAGGAGCTGCGCACGCTCGGCGAGATGCCGCAGGCGACGACGCTGTATGACGTGCACAACCGGCCTGTTTTCACGATTTTCAAGGAATATCGCATCGAAGTCCCGCTCGCGCAGGTGTCGCCGCACCTCCGCAAGGCGATTGTCGCGTTTGAAGACCAGCGGTTCGCGGACCACAGCGGAATCGACGTCATCCGCATCGTCGGCGCCGTCTGGGCCGACATCCGGGAGGGGCGCAAGGCACAAGGGGGCAGCACCCTCACCCAGCAGCTCGCCCGGCAAAGTTTTCTCACTCGGGAAAAAAAGTTATGGCGGAAGGTCCGGGAAATCGCCCTCGCCAGGCGGATCGAGCGGATGTACTCGAAGGATGAGATTCTCGAGCTGTATCTGAACAAGATTTATTTCGGCGACGGCCTGTACGGCGCCGAAGCCGCTTCGCGTGGGTACTTTGGCAAGTCTGCGGCCGACCTGGATCTCGGGGAGGCGGCGCTGCTCGCGGGTCTCGTGAACGCGCCCTCGGTGAACGCGCCGACGGTCAGCATGTCCCGCGCGCTCGCGCGGCGCGCGCTCGTGCTGAACACGATGCGCGAGCAGGGCATCATCACGCAAGAGGCATTCGACCGCGCGTCGAAAGAGAAAATCAGCCTCGTCGACACGCTGCGGCGCGAGGAGCCGCTCGGTCAGTACTTCAAGGAAGAAGTCCGGCAGCAGCTCGTGAAACAGTTCGGCTGGGAGAGGTTGTCGGAAGGCGGCCTGAAGGTCTACACGACGATCGATCCCGTCATGCAGCGGGCCGCCGAGGCGCAGGTTGCGAAAGCGCTCGAGCAGATTCAAATGCGGCGCGCGAAAAGGAAGGTGGCGCCGACCGGCGAGCAATTAGAGGCCGCGCTCGTCGCGATGGATCCGACCACAGGAGAAGTCCGCGCGATGGTCGGCGGGCGCGACTTCAAGAGCAGCCGCTTCAATCGCGCGACGCAGGCGCTCCGTCAGCCGGGCTCGGCGTTCAAGCCATTCGTGTACGCCGCTGCGCTCGAGGCGGGCTACTCCCCCGCGTCGCTCGTGACGCGTCTCGACGAGCCGATTCAGACGCTACAAGGCGCGTGGATTCCGGAAGATGGGCACTCTGAAGGTTCGGCGATGACCGTGAGAGCGGCGCTGCGCACGTCGAGTAATCGCGCCGCCGTGCGCATGCTCGAGCAAGTGGGCATCGCAAAGACCGTCGCGCAGGCGCAGAAGATGGGAATGGGCAAGGTGCCGAGCGTGCCGTCCCTCGCGCTCGGCTCGGGTGAAGTCACGTTGATGGCGATGACATCGGCCTACGCCTCGTTTGCGGATCAAGGACTGCTGCGGCCCGCCACATTTATCCGCCGCGTGGAAGACGCGGAAGGAAAAGTCCTCTTCGTCGCGAAGCACGAGCCAGAGCAGGTCATCTCTCCGCGAACCGCGTTCCTGATGACGAGCATGCTCGCCGACGTCGTCAACTTCGGCACGGCGTACAAGGTTCGACAAGAGGGATTTACGTATCCCGCAGCGGGGAAGACGGGCACGACGAACGATTACGTGGATGCGTGGTTCGTCGGCTTTACGCCGCATCTCGTAACCGGTGTGTGGGTCGGCTTCGACAAGCCGCGCACGATCATTTCCAACGGGTTCGCCGGCGAGCTGGCGGTGCCGATGTGGGCGCGCTTCATGAAGCAGGCGACCGTGAACGACAAGCCCGACGCGTTCAAGTCGCCTGGAGGGTTGATGGGGGTCGCCGTCTGCCGGCTGTCGGGCCGGTTGCCGAGCGCGGCGTGCGATCGCGTCATCACGGAATACTTTGCGCGCGGCACCGCGCCGACGGAAATCTGCCAGGAGCACAGCTTCTTCACCGAATCGGGGCAGCTCGCCATTGCGCATCCGGGTGGCGCGGCCGTTATCAGCAATGCGGGGCAGGTGGTTAACACACCCCAGTTCCCGTCTCACACGGGTGACGCGCCAGTCGCCGCTGTTGCAGCGCAGTCGCCGCCGGAGCTCGTGATGGTGACCGACGCCGAAGAGCAGCCGAAAAAGAAACGCGGGTTCTGGGGCAAGCGTCTTCGGCCGTGGAGACAAGGACAAAGCGGGCGACAAGGACAAGCCGAAGACGAGCAACAATTTCAGGAGCGGCAGCAGATAACATAATATTTGCGCGTGAGCTCGCCGTATCCCAGGGTTGCGTCGTTGAAAACGGCCGCGGCCTTTCGCACCCACCTCGAACGCTCGCACATTACGCTTCCATTCGACGACACAGTCGATCCGTCCGGCGCGCTCGCGCAGCCGATTGAGGTCGACGGTATCCGTGTCGGCAACCGTTTCTGCATTCTTCCGATGGAAGGATGGGACGGCACGCCCAACGGCGAGCCGAGCGATCTGACGCGCCGCCGCTGGAGGAATTTCGGCATCAGCGGCGCGAAGCTCATGTGGGGCGGCGAAGCGGTCGCCATTCGTCACGACGGGCGTGCCAACCCGAATCAGTTGATGCTGACGCCCGCGACCCAGGCGTCAATCGCGGGCCTGCGCGACGAGCTGATCTCGGCGCATCGCGAGCGCTTTGGATCAAACGCCGACGGCGATCTCTATCTTGGCCTGCAGATTACGCACTCGGGACGCTTCGCGCGGCCCGACGTCTGGGACAAGTCGGCGCCGCTCGCGGCGTGTCATCACCCGATTCTCGACACAGCGATTCGCCGGCGGCGTGCGCGTGCTGACAGACGCGGAAATCGATCGCATCGTCGACGATTACGCGGCCGCGGCGCGGCTCGCGCAGGAGTGCGGATATCAGTTCGTCGACGCGAAGGCGTGCCACGGGTATCTCGGGCACGAGATGCTCGGTGCCACGACGCGCCCGGGCAAGTACGGCGGCTCGCTCGAAAATCGGATGCGGTTCATCACGCAGATCGTGCACGCGATTCGCAGCGCCGCGCCCGGCCTCGGCATCGTCGTGCGCGTGTCGATCTTCGATCTCGTTCCGCACAGAAAGAGCGCGAACGGCGTCGGCGTGCCGGAGCAGACGACGGGCGAGGAGCCGGGTTTCGGCGTGCTGCGCGACGAAGACATGGATCGCGCGCTGAACGATGGGCGCGCGCTCCTGACGCACCTCGAGGCGCTCGGCGTGAAATGGATCTGCACGTCGGCCGGCAGCCCGTACTACAACCCGCACATTCAGCGTCCCGCATTTTTTCCGCCGCTCGACGGTTACGAGCCGCCGGAAGATCCGCTGCGCGGCGTCGCGCGGCAGATCGATGCGACGGCGAAGCTGAAGGCGGAGTTTCCGAACCTCGTCTTCGTCGGGTCCGCCTACAGCTATCTGCAGGAGTGGCTGCCGAACGTCGGGCAGTACAACGTGCGCAACGGCCTGGCCGATTTCGTCGGCCTCGGCCGCGTGGCGTTGTCCTATCCGGATTTGCCGGCCGATGTGCTGAGCGGAAAGCCGCTTCGGCGCGCAGCCATCTGCCGCACGTTCAGCGACTGCACGACCGGCCCTCGCATGGGAATGGTGTCGGGCTGCTATCCGCTCGATCCGTTTTACGAGGCGCGCCCCGAAGCCGAGCGCATTCGCACGGTGCGGGTTACTTCGCGCGCGTAAAAAAGACTTCCTTTTGTATTGACTCATGGACAGCCGTCGATAGAGCCACGCCTTCGCCAGAGCCCATTCGCGCTCGACCGTAGCCGGCGATATCCCGAGCGCTTCGGCCGCCTCGTCGATGTCGAGCCCCCCGAAGAATCGGAGCTCGACGACGCTGGCCTGCCGGGCGTCGATTGCGGAGAGTGCTTCGAGCGCTTCATCGAGGGCGAGCACGTCCACGCTGGCGGCTGAGCGGCGGGCGACACGTCATCCAGACTCAGCATCGTGACACCGCCGCCGCGCTTGTCGGCATGTTGTCGGCGGGCGTGATCGACGAGGATCTGGCGCATCAACTTCGCCGCCACCGCAAAAAAGTGCGTCCGGTTCTTCAGCGTCAGTCGGTCCACATCCACGAGTCGCAGGTAGACCTCATGCACGAGCGCCGTCGCCTGGAGGGCGTGCCCAGGCTGTTCGCGCTGGAGACGGCGGCGCGCCACGCGGCGCAACTCGTCATACACGAGCGGGACCAGACGGTCGAGCGCCTCGGCGTCGCCCTGGCGCCAGGACAGGAGCAGTCCAGTTACATCGTGCACGCGGGGCAGTCCGTCATCGGCTCGTGAGGGAAAACGGGGCCGTTTTGCGCATCTTATCTTACGGGACCACAACAGGCGAAACCGTCAGTCCCAAAAGGAGTCTTATGAGAACCATCGGTATGCACACACGCGTCGCTTCGTTCGTCGGTGCGGTGGCGTTAGTCGCCCAGATCTCGCCCGTCCTGGCAACGGATCAGGACCACAACAATCGACCCGTCGAAATCACCTTCACGAAGTGGGGGGCCCCGCCTCCTGCGGTTCCTCCGACCCCGTTCTTTGGTCTCTTTGAGGGCTTTGCCGGTGGCGGTCTCCTGGGCTCGTTCAACGCAGAGGTTCTCTGGCGACAAGTGAGCGTGAACGGGCACGTCACTGGGCTCGAGGCCATGTACGAGGTCGTGGACGGAGACCGTTCGTTCACGGCGCTCATCCGGGGCGGGTCGAATGCGGCGGGCTCGGCCTACTCGACGGCGTCATCCTGGCTGGGTGGCGAACCGGCGCGCGGGTACAGGTCGTCTTTCAGAGGTATCTCCCCAGCGAAGGGGGCTGCGTGGGGGCGCCGGTCGGCAAGAAGTGTTTTGAGGGAATCATCTACGTCGGGCGCGCCCCACGGGCCTGACGAGTGCCGGCCGCCACGGACTAGGCGACGTGCAGACGCGCTAATGCAGGGGGATGCGAAAGAGATTGCGCTGCGAGTCTGTCCTGGTAAAGAGGTAGGTTGAGGGGTCTGGTCCTGGCACGATCAGGCCATCCTCGATCGTCACGGCGCCTGGGAGTCCAACGGTCCCATCGGCAACGTTGATTCCCGCAGCGGGCAGATCCGGCAACGACTTGCCAGCCGGAACAGGAATCGCGAGCGTCTTTCCTGCGGAGGTCGGGGAAGCGCTCCTGTCGCTCCCGACATAGAAGAACTTCCCGTCTGTAGACCACGTTGCTGAGCATGTGTAGCAAATGATCTTGGGAACACCGCCATGGATGGGGACGGCGAGCGTCGCGAGGACAGCATCCTTGCCAGTCCCAGGTGCGCGGATGATCACCCACTCACCGTCGGGTGACACGTCGCCCTTCGCCAGGACGGACACCGTCGGTATTCGCTCTCGGCCTGTTCCGTCCGTCTTGATCCGGACCAGCGCGTTGTTCTCCTTCAGGGACCGGAAGATCAATTCTCCAGCGAGCACCGAATGACACCTGATCGCCGGCACTGGCGATCAGGCGAGGGGGCGTGCGCCGGTCGAGGGGCGCCAGCCAAATCTGCGATGCTCCACTGGCGTCCAAGGTCGTGAAGGCTACGTCCTTCTCGTCGCGCGAAATCACGTAGTGGTGACGGACTGGCCCGACAGCACAGTGTCGCTCTTCCCCGACGCGAGGTCCACCGAGCGCAAATCAGCTGACGCCGGAATCCAGCCCGATGCCGCCAACCACCAGTCGCGCGCAAAGAGATAGAACACACGTGTGCCATCCCGGGAAAAGCGGGGAGCCGAGGCGTAGCCTTCCGACACGATCGCTCGCTCGCCGGCCGCGTCGTGAATCCAGACGGCGCTCCGGCGCATGCCGACCGATGTCACGATGGACCGGCCGTCCGGCGCGAGCGCAATGCCTTCCTCCTCGAGCGGGCCGAAGGTGATTTGTTCCGGTGCTCCGTCAGGAAACCTCTGGCGCCAGAGGTGCGAGCTGCCCCCAACGACCGCGCCAAAGTACATCCACCGTCCGTCTGGAGACCAGGCCGCTGACAGACAGGTGCCCTGAGGTCCAACCTGCCGGCCAGCAGAGCTTCCATCGAACGGTACCAGCCGGCACGGTTGAGTAAACGCATGGGCGCCGCTCATCTCGACCACGAGCACCGACTGACGGTCGGGAGACGCGTAGGAGTAGTGCGCCATCGCGTGCTCGTCCGGCTGGATATAGATCTCCCGTAAGTCCGCCCGGTTGTCGGTCGCGGTCACAATCCCCATGTGGAGGCCGGTCTTGATCTCGGAGAACAGCACCCGATGATCGGCGATCCAGGTGAGTCCGGAAGCGTTGGGCAGGAGCCGCACTGGCTGGCCTCCGAGCACCGGAACAGTCCAGGTATCCCACTTGCCGGAGTCCACTTGTGTATACGCGACCCGCGATCCGTCCGGTGTGAACACCGGTCCGTACTTGCGCCCTGCAGAGGTCGTGAGCTGTACCGACTCGCCGTTCGGAAGCAGCTTGACGAAGATCTGACCTGGGCTCAAGAACGAAGTGCCGCCGAGCTTGAATGTCACCATTCGCCCGTCCGGCGACAAGCTGGGCGCCGTGGCCGAGTCGGTAAAGTTGGTGAGCTGCACGTATTCCGATGGCGAGGTCACCGGCGCCGTGGGTTTCGTGAGATAGAACAACATCGCACCGCCTGCGAGCAGCACGAACATGAGCGACTATCGGCAGCACTGCACGGTACGCGAGGCTCGGTTGGCGCGTCCCTGGCGCGGCGTGGCTCCCGACTTCGTCTATCTCGAAGCGTACGTCGCCGAGATCGCGTAAACGACGCTTCGGATCCTTGTCGAGGCATCGCTGCAGCAGCAGACGAACACTGGCGGGTGTTCCGCCCGGCAGGGCGTCCCAGTCCGGCTCGCTCTCGAGGACGGCCACGATAGTGTCCGACACCGTCCCGCCCTTGAACGCGACGCGCCCCGTCAGCATTTCGTACAGCACGCACCCGAACGCCCAAATGTCGGTCCGTTTGTCAACGGCCTGGCCCCGTGCCTGCTCCGGACTCATATAGCCAGGCGTGCCCATCACGGCACCGTCGCTCGTGTGGTTCACGGTCTTCGTCGGCGAGTGTATGAGGTCGGGCGTCGAGTCATCGCCAGCGGCCTTCGCGAGGCCGAAGTCGAGGACCTTCACCACGCCATCCGGCGTGATCGTGATGTTGGCGGGCTTCAGGTCGCGGTGGATAATTCCTTTTTCGTGGGCGATGTCGAGGGCCTCGGCGATTTGCCGCGCGATGCTCAACGCGTCACGAATGGGCAGCCCAGGGCCTTGCGACCGTTGACGCGAAACATCCGCGAGGGTCTCCGCGAGCGTCTGCCCGTCCACGAGCTCGAGAACCAGGAACCGGATGCCTTCGGCTTCCTCGAAGCCGTAGATCGCGCCGATGTTCGGATGATTCAGCGCGGCGAGCATCCGCGCCTCCCGCTCGAAGCGCGCGAGCCGCTCGGGGTCGCTCGTGAACGCGTGCGGCAGGAACTTGACCGCGACATCGCGCTCGAGCTTCGTGTCGCGCGCGCGGTACACCTCACCCATGCCGCCCGCACCGAGCAGGGCCTGCACCTGATACACACCAAGCCGCTGGCCTTCCACCATCAACCTCGCCTGGTCACGAGCGGCATCGCCTCGGACCACCGCGGGTGCTTCGAGAAAACTCTTCGCGCGCTGGTCCGACGCCAGTAGGGACTCCACCTCCTCGCGCAGCGCGTCATCACCGCCGCAGGCATTGGCCAGGTACGCTGGGCGACGATCCGCTGGCAGCGCCCGCGCGCCCGCGAACACGTCTTTCAGACGCGGCCAGTCGTCGGTGGGAGGGATCACCGCTGTGGATTTTACTCCCAGGCGCGGTCACTCGAGGAAAATGAGAGTCGCGGGTTACTTCGGCGGGCCTGAACGCCGCAAGGCTGCTGCGCAGCCAGGCGGCGTCGCGACGGCGTGGCAGCTCGAGCACGCATTCGGACTGTCGGTGGCGCCGAAACGCTCGGTCATCTCCGCATCGGGGATGTCGTCGATTTCGTGCGACCGTGCCTGAAAGAGCACCGCCTCCATGATGCGCGGCATGTGGCACGAGACGCACCGGCTCGCGTCGGTGCCGGCTGTGTGGCGTGTGTGGCGTTCGGGCCGCTCGCCGAAGTCCGTGTGGCACTGCACGCACATCGCGTCGGCATCCTCTCCGAACTTCAGCGAGCTCGGATTTTGCGCCGCGTTTGACGGGTGCGGATCGTGGCACGACCCGCACGTCGCGTTACCTTTCCGAAAACACTGCGATCGCGCGAACGCCTCGCTGATGAATGTCGTCGCGCGGTAGCGGCCGTCGCGATAGAGCGCCTTCCGCGAGAAGGCCGAAGGAAGCTCGAACGAGTACGTGCGGAACGGATCGCCCGTTTCCGACATGTTCACGGCGCCGCCTGCCTGCGCGTCGTGCACGGCCGATTGCGCGTGGCACTGCGCGCAGACAGCCACGTATCGGTCGGCGGACAATCGCCTGAAAGCTGACTGGGGTGGTCGCGGCGATGGCCGCGACTCTGGCGCCGCTCTTCAGACGCTCGACGTGATCGAGCGACGGCCCATGGCACATTTCACAGTTGATGCCTCCTTCGCGAAACGTCGCCGACGCCGGCCGTGCGGCACCGCCAGCGAACGACAGCTGGCTCGTGTGACATGGCGCGCACGAGGTCTGATAGACCGCATCGCCAGGCGCGCGGTGGAACTGCGAGATGTCCGTGCGCGGCGATCCCGGCGCATCCACCATCTCCCAGTAGTTCGACCCAGGCCGATCGCAGCCGGCTGTACTGGATCGGGGAAGACCAGCAGCCGCGAATCCGCGAGCTTCGTCGCGTAGGCTTGCTGCCACTTCGATCCGATCACGTAATCGACCGGATAGCGAACCCACATATTGTTGTCGCCGCGGCGGATCTCGATGAAGTGGCGCGCGCCATCCGTTACCGCGCGCGCATGGCCGGAGACGATCTGCGTGCCCGAGAAGTCGCCGAAGACGTCTGCAGGACGATACTCCCTGAACATGCGCGCCATACCCGTCAACTGCCAGCTCGTGTACGCGCGCGCGTGGCACTCGCGGCACACCTGCGATCCGGCGTACCTGCCACCTCGCGCGTGCGGATCACCGGCACCGCAGGTTCAGGTGGATTCCAGGTGAGCCCGGCCTGCCAGGCATCGAAGGGCATAGCCGCTGCGGCCGCGTTCCGTCCATGCAGCACGCGCAGTGACTCGCGCGCAGCGGACGCAAGCGGCCCATCTGTCTTTGCAACGCGCGAGAACGCGCGCGCCGCGCCTTCGTCAGCTCGCACTGCCATTCGAACGACGCCAATCGTGTACAGCGCCTCCATGTCGTCCGGATTGAGGGTGAGTGACGCCAGCAGTGACTGTTCCGCTTCTTTGTACTGTTCGCGATGCGCGGCGACGCGTCCCTGCACGAAGAGCGCGGTTGCGCGCAGCCGGTCGCGCATCTGGGGCCACTGCTGACCCGACAACTGCGATGGCGCTTCGGCGTGCTCGAGGTACCCGAGCGCGTCACGCGCGCTGGTCGCCGCGAGATCGAAGTCGCGCTGTTTCGCGGCAATGTCGGCAATCATCACGAGCAGAAACGGATTTTCGGGCATCAGCCGCAGGGAGCGGCGTGCCCACACCAGGCCTTGCGCGAGATCGCCTTCGGCGACGTGCGCGCGCGCCGCCAGCTCGTAGGCCTCGCGCAAGAGGACAGAGCGCGGATACTGATCGACGAAGCGGGAGGCCAGCTCTATCTGCGATCGAGGCGCCGCTTCCCAAAGCTCGCGGAACGCGCCGCGCTCGCGCGCGTCTTCGATCTCATCGAAGATAGTCTTAGGCGCCGGGCGGCCGCCAAGCCCGATCGCGATGTTGATTTCCTGGGCCGACGCCAGTGCGACGAGCAGAAGAAGGGAGGCGAGAAGCGATACAGCACGCGGCATCGTTCAGCTTCACGCAACCATATATGCGATGGTTCGATTGTGTAAAGTGTTGACACTTGGGAAACCGGGACATATTCTCGCCTCGCGACCTTTTTGTTGAGGACCAACATGACGATGATGCGCGCAACGTGCCTTGTGATCGTTTTCTGTCTCGGCGGCGTTTCGTGGGCGGTGCAGGCACAAAGCGGCCGATCCCGCGAATGGCTGACGTGGGGCGGTGATATCGAACGGACCGGGTGGAACCGCGGCGAGACGACCCTCTCGAAGCAGTCGGTGGGACGCCTCGCGCTGAAATGGAAGACGCAGATCGACAAGGAAGTGTCGATCGAGATCGAGTCGGGCAACTCGATGCTCACGACTCCGCTGGTTGCGCAGGGCGTGCGAACCCCGCAAGGCCCGAAAACCGTCGTCTATACCCTGGCGGCGTCGAATACCCTGGCCGCGCTCGATGCGGCCACCGGCGCGACGATTTGGCGACGCACGTTCGACCACACGGTTGACCCGCGCAGCGCGCCGAACTGGATTTGCACCAACATATCAACGGCGACGCCGGTCATCGACAAGGCGAAGGCACCATCTACATGTTGGCGGCCGATGGACGCCTGCATGGGGTCGATCTCGCCAGCGGCGAAGCCAAGTTGCTGCCGCCGCCCGAGTTCGTGACGCCGTTCTCGCGGAACTGGAGCCTCAACTTCGTGGACGGAGTGATGTACACCACCGTCGGGCGCGGTTGTGGCAACGGTCCGGTGCCGGGAGCTCCGGCGCCTCCGCCTGGAACGATTCGTGGCGCCGGCGCGCCGCCGCAGCAAGATGCCGGCGCCGCGCGCGCTGGTGGGAGCCCCGGCACGTGAAGGTGCGCCGGCCGGTGAGGCGCCTGCCCGCGGACGTGGACGCGGTACAGCGCCGCCGCCCGTTGCGGCGCACATGATCGCGATGGACGTGAACAACCCCGCGCGTCCCATTACGCGATTCTTCACGAGCACGGCGCGTCCGAACGGCGCGTGGAGCCGCGCCGGTCTTGCGTGGGCGCACGATTCGCTATTCGTGCAGACCGCCGACGGCGTGTGGAATCCGCAGGAAGGACTGTGGGGGCAGACGCTGTTGCGCCTGGCGCCAAAGACCCTGAAGGTGCTCGATTATTTCACGCCGTCAAATCTCGAAGTGCTCAACGCGAACGATCTCGACTACGGTTCGGGAGGCACGCTCGGATTCACGTTCCGCAACCGCGACCTCGTCGTGTCGGCGGGCAAAGACGGCACCGTCTACCTTCTCGATGCGAAGTCGCTCGGCGGCGCCGATCATCGGACGCCGCTGTTCTCGATCAAAGCGGGCAACGACGAGACTTCGTACGCATCGATGGGCGTGTGGGGCGCACCCGCGACGTTCGTGAACGGGAGGAACGAGCGCTGGGTGTACTTCCCGATGTGGGGCCCGCCCTCGAAGGACGTGAAGTTCGAGCGAAGCCATGGCGACGCGCGCGACGGCAGCATCATGGCGTTCCAGGTGGTGCTCGAAGGCGACAAGCCGGTGCTCGTGCCGAAGTGGATGTCGCGAAATTTTGCGGTTCCCGATTCTCCCGTCATCGCCAATGGCGTCATTTACGCCATCTCGACGGGTGAGAACACCCTGCAGCGCCACACCGATCCGCGGTATCACGCGATTTATCAGAAGCCGGGCGCGCCGCCGCTGCCGAAGACGGGAACGATGACGGCGGAGGAGCGCGGCATGAACACGACGCACACGATTCTCTACGCGCTCGATGCCGAGACCGGGCAGGAGCTCTATTCGAGCAAGGATGTGATCGACGACTGGACGCACCTCAGCAGCGTCACCGTCGCGGACGGCAGCGTGTATGTGACGACGAGAAAGACGATCGTGTACGCGTTCGGCTTGAGAAAATAGCATGCGCGCGCGAATTTATCTGCTGTGCGTCGTCGCGCTGTCGGTGGTGCTGTCGATCGATCCGCCGGCTGCGCAATCGCCGTCACCTGATCAAATGGCGACGGGCGCTGCCGTGTTTCAGAAAGTCTGCTCGTCGTGTCACGGGGATGGCGGCGCAGGCGGGCGTGCGGCGCCTCTCATCGACAATCGCCGTCTGCGCGCGCTTCCGCGCGCCGAGGTTGAAACCATCATTAGAAACGGCATGCCCAACGGCATGCCGCCATTCGGATCGCTGCCTGAGGCAGACCTTCAAGCGGTGACCGCCTTCGTGCGGTCGTTCAACTCATCTGCGTTCGATCTCGAGCCTGCTGGAGATGTCGCTTCCGGCGAGTCGTTCTTTTTTGGAAAAGGGAAGTGCGCGTCCTGTCATATCGCGCGAGGGCGAGGTGCGGCGGGAGGGCCTGACCTGTCGAACATCGGGCGCCAGATGACGGTGGCGGAGCTGACGAAAGCGCTCGTCGATCCCAACGCCGCGATCGCGCAGGGATATGCGACCGCGCGAGTGCAGCTGAAGGATGGACGCACGCTGCGCGGATTCGTTCGCAACGAAGGCAATCACGTGCTGCCGCTGCAGACGGTCGACGGCCAGCTCGTCGCCGTCGACAAACGGGCGGCCACGATCACGCGCGAAACCGGCTCGGCGATGCCGCCGCTGAAGGCGACAGCCGACGAAACGCGCGATCTGATCGCGTTTCTCGAGCCGTCTCGGAGGCGGAACGGGTGCGATGGTCGTGCAATAGGTGCAACAGGTCGTGCAGTAGGTGCGTTGGGTGCGTCAGGTGCGACCAGTGCGAATGACTTCGCAGAGATTCTGAAACCGCGCCCCGGCGATTGGCCGACCTATCACGGACGGCTCGATGGAAACCGTCACAGCGCGCTCGCGCAGATTACGACAGCCAACGTGCGGAACCTGTCGCTGCAGTGGGTTCACTCCGTGCGCGGGTTCGACAACGAGATGACGCCGCTCGTGCTCGACGGCATCATGTACATCACCGCTACCAACCAGGTGTCGGCGATCGACGCGACGACCGGCCGCGAGATCTGGCGATTCTCGCGCCCGCGCTCGGCGGGTGTGCGCGGCGACGCGGCGATTGGTTTCAATCGCGGCGTTGCGGTGCTCGGTTCACGGGTCTTCCTCGTGACAGACAACGCGCATCTCATCGCGGTGAGCCGCGTGAATGGCGCGCTGCTCTGGGAAGTCGTGCTGCCGGAAAACACCCAGCTGCCGTACGGCGGCACGATGGCGCCGCTCGTGGTCGGCGATCTCGTCATCGCCGGCGTGTCGGGCGGCGATGAAGGCATTCGCGGATTTCTCGCGGCCTATCGCGTCACGACCGGCGAGCAGGCGTGGCGCTTCTGGACCGTTCCCGCGAGAGGCGAGCCAGGCTCCGACACGTGGAAGGGCAACCTCGATCTCGAAAAGGGCGGCGGTGCGACGTGGCTGACCGGAACCTACGACCCAGAGACCGATACGCTGTTCTGGCCTACCGGCAATCCCTACCCGGACACTGACGGCAGCGAGCGGCAGGGCGACAACCTGTACACCAATTCAATCCTCGCGCTCGAGGCCAAGACGGGAAAGCTGCGCTGGCACTATCAGTTCACCCCGCACGATTTGTGGGACTGGGACGCGCAGGAGCCGCCCGTGCTCGTCGACGCGGTGTTCCAGGGGCGGCCGCGAAAGCTCGCTGCTGCAGGCGAATCGCAACGGGTTCTTCTACGTGCTCGATCGCGTGGATGGGAAAGTCCTGCTGGCGCGGCCGTTCGTGCAGAAGCTCACCTGGGCCAGCGGCATCGGCCCGGACGGGCGCCCGCAGCTCGTGGCCGGCAACACACCGGACGCAAACGGCGTGACGACGTGCCCTGCGATACGCGGCGCAACGAACTGGATGTCCACGTCGTTCAGCCCCGCGACGCGGCTCTTTTACGTGATGGCCGTCGAAAACTGTTTCGTCTATCGCAGCACGATGTTCGGCGGAGGACGCGGAGGTGCGCCGCCGGCTCGCGGAGCCGTCGCGCCGGCGCCCACGCCCGCCTCCCGCGCGAGGTGCGCCTGCGCGTCGCCGTTCGGCCTTCCAGGCGGAGGTTTCAACCGCGGCGGACCGGGCGGTGGCGGCACGATGGCGCTGCGTGCGCTCGATCTCGACAGCGGGCGCATCGCGTGGGAGATTCCGCAGGTCGGAAACTCGAACAACTACGCGGGAACGTTGTCGACCGCCGGCGGCGTCGTGTTCTACGGGCAGGCGAGCGGCGAGTTCGCCGCCGTCGATGCGAAGTCGGGCGCGCATCTCTGGCACTTCGAGACGCAGGAAACATGGAAGGCGTCGCCGATGACCTACAGCGTGAACGGCCGCCAGTACGTGGCGATTACGTCGGGCGCGAACGTGCTCGCGTTCGCGCTGCCCGGGAGTCGACAGATGATGGCGTGGGCCTCGCGCGCGCGCATCGGTGTCGCGTTCGCGATCGCCCTGTTGCTGGTCACGACACCGCGGCGCTCGAGCGCAAGGACGTCACCTTCAAGATCTTTCAGTTTCGCGCCGATCAGATTCCTCGCGTCGACGGCAAGATCGACGACTGGGCGATGGTTCCGGAAAGCTACGCCGTCGGCATGAACGAGCTCATGGATACCGAGCAGGGCCATGGGATGAACCACGACACGAAGAACCTCGACGTCAAGGTGCGGGTAGGGTGGGTGAAAGGGCTCAACCGTTTGTATTTTCTGTACGAGGGATTCGACAACTACTGGGACTTCGCCGCGTCAGGACTTCACAACGACATCTTCGAAGTGGTCGTGGACGGCGATCTGTCGGGCGGCCCGCTCATCGACATCTACCATCGCGACGTGTGGACGCCTGCCGCGGTCGGTCCGCGCGCCGAGCTCGACCCGCGCATTTCACGGTCGGATGCGCACTTCGGCTATCACGGCGTGCACGCGCAGAACTATCACATCTTCACGCCGCCGGGCGACAAGGATTGGGCGCTGGCGTGGGGCTGCGCGCAGTACACGAAGGATCTGCCGTATGCGAATGCGGCGTACGACTACGATTTCAAGCCGGGCGCGTCAGGAAAGCTCGTGCTCGAGTTCTGGATCACGCCGTTCGATTATGCCGGCTGTGACGGCCCGCAGCGCGCGATCGAATCGCAGCTGTCCGAGAACAAGCTGATCGGGCTGTCGTGGTGTCTCATCGACTACGACGACGTCAATGCGAAAGGGCGCGTCGGATTCTGGAACCTCTCGCATAAGCAGACGTTCTTCGGTAACGCCGATCAGCTGGTCGGGTTTCGATTGATGCCGCTTGAACCGCCGGCAAAGGGGCTTCAGGCAAGGTGGACGCACAAAGTCGTCGACATGAGCCGCCGGCTCGTCGCGTTCACGGATCAGTCAGTGGGCCAGGTGACGGCGTGGAAATGGGAATTCGGCGACGGCGCGACGTCGACCGAACAGCATCCCCAGCATGTCTACCCGCGTGCCGGGGATTTCGTCGTGACGCTCGAGGTCTCGGGTCCCGAAGGGAGCTCGCGCTTCCAGCGCGTCTGGGACGTGTCGTTTGCGCTAGCTTGTAGCTGGTAGTTTGTAGCTAGTAGCAAGAATTGCTACCGGCTACCGGCTACCCGCTACCAGCTAGGGAAGCGACAACGCCACCAGCTCCGCCGGAAAATTCTGCGCGCCGACCGCGACCACGATGTACTGCTTGCCATTGGCCATGTACGTCATGGGATTACCGCACGTGTTGGCCGGCAGCTGCAGCTCGTGCACCACGGCGCCCGTCATCTTGTCGTAGGCATAGAACATCGGGCCGCCGCCACCGCCGCCTCTGAACAATCCGCATCCCTGTCCGGCAAACGCGAGCGTCTTGGTGACGACGATGCCGCCTTCGTCAGCGCGGCCGGTCCTCGGAATCGTGAGGCCTTTCAACGCCGGGTGCGTCTTGATCCATTCGTAGGTGTCGCCGTTGGCGACCTGCCACACGATGTCGCCGGTGTTCATGTTGTAGGCGGTGATGCGTCCGTACGGCGGCTTCACGAGTGGAAGTCCCTGCGGGCCCATTCCCCACGGACCCCGGGCTGCGCCCGGGCCAAGCGCGGGCGCTCCGCCACCGCGACCGCCCCCACGTCCACCACCACCGCCGCCGCGCTCCTGCTCCGCGCGCAGCGGCCGCTTGCTCTGGATCGGTGCCGGTGGGTGCTGCGCCTCGCGCTGGTGCCGCGCCGCGGCCGCCTCCACCGCCACCGCCGCCGATGAAGTTCATGTCCGAGCGCTCACCGCCCGGCTGGAGCGCGACTGCCGTCATGTTCGTCACCGACGGGACGTACAGCATGTTCGTTTCGGGATCCCATGCCGCGCCTTGCCATAGTGCAGCACCCTGCGCCGCGGGAATCTGCAGCGTGGCGAGAAGGCCGCCTTCGCCGGCGACGATCGGCGGCGTGTACAGCGGACCGATCTTGTACTTCTTCAGCATCTCGCGCGCTTCGGCGTTGAGCTCGGGCGTGAAGTCGATCAGATCCGCTTCAGACACGCCCTGCCGATCGTACGGCGCAGGCTTCGTCGGATGCGGCTGCGTCGGCGTATACCATTCGCCTGGCACCGTGCCCGCTTCGACCTTCCGATTTTCGATGGGCCACACGGGTGTGCCGTTCACGCGATCGAACACGAACAGGTGCGCCCACTTCGTTACCTGCGCGACGGCGCGGATCGGTTTGCCGTTCACAGTGATGTTGATGAGATTCGGCGGCGACGCGAGGTCGTAGTCCCAGATGTCGTGGTGCACGAGCTGTTGATGCCACACGCGTTTGCCCGTTCTCGCGTCGAGGCAGACGAGGCTGCCGGCGAACAGGTTGTTGCCGGGTCTGTGGCCGCCGTAAAAGTCGCCCGTCGGCGTTTCGACCGGCAGGTAGAGGTAGCCGAGCTCTTCGTCAGCGGAAAATGGCGACCACACGGTCGTGTTGCCGGTGTACGACCAGGAATCGTTCAGCCAGGTGTCGTTGCCGAACTCGCCGGGCTGCGGAATCGTGTGAAACGTCCAGAGCCGCTTGCCCGAGCGGACGTCGAAGCCGCGAATATAACCCTTCGTGTTTTCCTTCGAGCGCGGCGCCGTGCCGCCGACCATGGCCGCACCGAAGACGATCACGTTGCGGACGACAACGGCGGGCGATGTCGAGCTGATGACGCCATCGCCCGGTGGTGGCTGATCGAAATCCTGATACAGATCGACGACGCCGTTGCGGCCGAACGCCGGATCCGGGAGGCCCGTCTTTGCATCAAGTGAGACCAGCTGATAGCCGCGCGTCACCAGGATAATGCGTGCCTGTTTGCCGTCGGTCCAGGTACTCGACACCGCGACTGACGCTGCGCGGCGCCCGATCGCCGCGCGCACCTTCGTCGAGCCGATAGTTCCACAGCGTTTCACCTGTGGCGGCATCGATGGCGACCACATTGGGACGGAACCCTGCCGTGGTGTAGAGCACGCCGCCGACCATCAGCGGCGTGGCCTCCATGTTGTTCTGCGGCCGCGGGCCGAAGTTCTCCGATTTCCATCGCCAGGCAACCCGGAGGTTCTTGACGTTGTCGCGGTTGATCTGATCGAGAGACGAATACTTGCTGCTGCCGAGATCCGCGCCCCAGTGCGGCCACTCGCCGTTGGTGACACCGGTCTGTCCCGACACGATGGCCGAGGCCGCAATCATGACGGCGACAACGGGCGCCATCAGCACGAAGAACGCAGATTTACCGGACATGGGGCTCTCCTCTTAGAACATGAACCGAATCTGCATCTGCACCGCGCGCATCGCCTGCGCGCCGGTCGCCGCGCCGCCGCCGGCCGTGGCCGGCGTCAGCCGCGATTGGTTCAGGCTGCCGTCGGCGTTGAACTGGTTGTTCGTGATCGCCGTCGCCGTCGCCGGACTGTTGTAGGTCAGCGTGGTCGAGCGTGCGTTGATCACGACCGAGTTAAAGACGTTGAACAAGTCTACGCGGAACTGCATCTGGCGGCTGCCACCGAGGCGGATATTCCGCGCGATGGCCATGTCCGTCGTGTGGTCCCAGCACCCGTTCAGCAGGTTGGCGCCCGACTCGTCGCCGAGGCTGTTGTAGGTGGGACCCGCGAAGGCGTTCGCGTTGAACTGCGCGTACTGATCGCTCGAGCATCCCGAGCCGATGTCGCCAGTGGTCTTGATGCGCGCGCGGTAGTTCGGCGATCCCGTGAGGTTCACGTTCGCGCCCGCGGACTGGTACGCGTAGGTGACGTCATAGGGCGCGCCGTTGCCGCCCGTGAACACGCCCGACACCTGCCAGCCGTTCGTCATGGCGGCGAGCACCTGCCCGGCACCGCTCGACGCATTCACATTCGGCAGATCCCACACGAAATTGCCTTTGATGAGATGCCGCCGCAGGCCGACGTTCGAGAGCACCTCGTCGACCGCGTCCTGTTCGGGGCGCAGCCCGATCGTGCCGTCAGCGTTGTGCTGCAGGTGCTTCGGCGATTGCGTGTTGCCCTTATGCCGCAGGCTCAGCGTCCAGTTGAGGCCACCCTGCCAGCCGTTGCGGAACCGGCGGTTGAACGACGTCTGCAGCGAATCGGTACTGGGTGTAGAAAATCGGCCGCGTCGCGATGATCGCGCCGAGACCGCGATAGGGACGCATCAGATCGGTCGGAAGCGCCCGTGCGCCGGGGACGGTGCTCGCCGCCGCCGTCGGATCCTGGTTATGCGGGAGATACGCCGTTCCGATGTCCGGCGCGTTCAAGTCCATCGTATCGTTGTTGGCCGGCACCGAGATGGAGCCGAACGACACGGAGTTGTAGTTGTGCGTGCCGACATACGAAATGTCGAGCGCCGACGACCACGGCAGCACCATCTGCACGCCGCCGTTCCACGACGTCGACGCGCCAACCTTCGCATCGTAGTCATAGATGAGCATGACGGGCGGCGTTCGCACGCCGGTGGTGCCTTGCGCGACCTGCTGCAGTGTCGAGTTGACGACGGTCGAGCCCTGGCCGGTTGGCGGGTTGCCGATCTGGCCGAAGATCGAATCTCCCTGCAGACGATCGTAGAACACGCCGACGCTGCCGCGCACGACGATGCGCTGCGTGCCGGTGACGTCGTAGGCGGCGCCGACGCGCGGTCCGAAGACGAGCGACTGTTCCTTGTAGTTCTCCTTCGCGATGCCGTTGCCCGCCTGCACGATGCCGTTCAACAGCGTGCCGGTGTTCGGCACGATCGTGCCAATCACGACCGACGATCCGGCGCCGAGCGAGGCGCCGGTCCGCGGATCCACCGCGACGCGCGGGCAGCCGGCGCCCGATCCGCTCGCGCATCCCGGAACGTAGAGCTGCGGCGCCTGGCTCGCCGACCACTGGTCGGGGAAGAAGTTCGAGGCCTGCTGCTTCACGTCGTACTGCGGCCCATGGTGCGTGAACCGCATGCCGAGATCGAGCGTCAGCCGGGCGTTCACCTTCCAGTTGTCCTGAATGTAGAAATCCTTGTTGTGGTAGACGTAGTCGCCTTCATACAGCGCGTTCTGCTGCTCGAACCTCGAGAAGATGCCGAGCGCCGCGTTCGCGTATCCGAACCCCGAATCGAGCGGGTTGTTGCTGTCGTTCGAGAAGGTGACGCGCCCTTCGAACGGCAGCGCGCCCTGTGTCACGGTGCCCAGGTTCTGCAGCTTCATGCTGTCCTGCGACTGGTACCCGACTTTGAACGTGTGCGAGCCCCAGAGCTTCGTCACGCCGATCGCCACGTCGTGCGTGTTCTGCATGCAGAGGAACGGCGGATAGGCGTTATTCGGCGGCGCGTTGGCGATGCGGTTGCCCCACACGTAAGTCGGCGCCATCTCGACGCGGCCGTTGATGTAATACGGCGCGTTCATCGTTTCCAGGACTTTCTGCTGGTACGAGCCTTCGGGCACGAGGCCGTTGTTCGGATAGAGCAGCGGGAAGTTTCCAAGGCCCACCGCATTGCGGTTGGTCACCGGGCTCATCGGCACGTTGCCGAGCTGATTCCCCTGCGTCAGGCCGTACGTGCCCTCGAGCACGGTGCTCGCATTGATCGTGTAGGTCACGGTCGCTGACGGCACCAGGATCGCGGGGAACTGGAACACCTGGTCGTTGAACCCGGGGATCGAGCCCGGGTTTGTCTGCACCGTCGCATTCTGACCGGCGTATTTCGCGGTGAGCCGCAGGTTTTGCGACGCCTGGTAGTCGACGCGGACGACGTGCTGGTACGTATTGCGATCGACATTCGGCGCGACGGTCTCGAGGTTGTAGTTCAAGCCCGACACGTTGGGCTCGGGGTACGTCTTGAGAATATTCAAGCCCAGCCCGTACAGGCGATCCTGCGGAATGCGGCCCACGACGCCGTCCGCCTGGAAGCAGCCGCGCGTGTCTGCCGCGACGCACGGCAGATTGGTAGACGCGTCCCGGATGAAATTGAAACGCGCGCCGTTGTTGTCGGTGGTCTGCGAGAAATCACCCTGCCGCTCGAGCAGCGTGGGCACGCGGAAGCGGTTGACCGCGCCGCCGCTCGTGCGCGGGGCGAACTGTTCGGAGTAGAAGAAGAACAACTTGTTCGTCCCGCCGGGCTTTCCTACCGGGCCGCCAATCGTGTACCCCCAGTCCCTCTCCTTCAGCACGGGCTTGGGATTGCCATTCTGGGCGTTCACCCATGTGTTCGCATTCCACGTGCCCTGCCGTTCGATGTCATACACGGAGCCGCGAAACTGGTTCGTCCCGCTCTTGGTGATGCCGGAAATTTGTATGCCGGTGGTGCGCCCGTACTCGGCTTGATAGGCGGACGTCACGACCTTCACTTCGGCGATCGCGTCGGGGTTGAGCTGGATGCCCTGCTGGTTGCCGCCCGTATTGACCGACGAGATGCCATCAAGCATGAAGTTGGTTCTGGCGCCGTCGATACGGGTTGTGCCGAGGACACCGGGCGCCAGCGCGACGAACGAGGCGAAATTGCGGCCCGACACCGGCAGGTTCTCGACCGATTCCGAGCTGACGGTGAAGGAGCGCTCGCCGGTCTGCGCCTGAATCATCGGCGCATCTCCGGTGACCATCACCGTCTCTGCCAGCGTGCCGACCTCGATGGCGATCGAGCCGACCGCCACGCGCTCGCCAAGGCTCACCGGAATCCCTTTGCGCTCCGTCGTCTTGAACCCGTCCATCGTCACTCTGATGGTGTAGGTGTCGGCGGGCACGTTCGAGATGACGAAGTCGCCCGTGTTGCCTGCCAGCGCCTCGAAGGTCGTGCCGCGCGTCTCGCTGACGAGCGTGACTGTCGCGCCAGGAATGATCCCGCCCTGCGTGTCTTTGACGGTGCCGGCTACCGTCGAGGAGGTCTGCGCGGCGGCGGAGACATTCAACAAACACATGATGGCAACGGTGGCGGAAACGATCAGAGATCGGAGCTTGCTAGCCGGCATGGATCCTCCTATGTCGGACAATGATTCCAGTGTCCTGCGGGGGGAAATTGTGGTGATTAGGGTAGCCACGGTATAAGACCTTGCTCAGGAAAGTCAACAAAAACGGGGGGAGAACCAACTCCAAAAACATGAATCGGCTTCGACGCAGAGCCCCAGGCGCAAAGCCGCGATCACGAAAGTACGAACACGCGAGCGATAGATCTATATGGTTACTTGAACGCCTCGGGGAAGAGCGGGTCGCTCGTGTTCGGCGGATAGAAATATCCCATCGACGCGTGGGCGACGTCGTTGCGATACAGCGAATCCTGCATCAGGTTGACGTGGCGGCTGGACGAGGGGACTGTGGTCGTGGCAATCCGCAGTTCCCCGTCGCTCGTCAGAATCAGCTCTTCGCGCCAGTCGCCGAGCACATCAGCGATGGCGATAATCCGTCCTTCGAGCGTGTCCACTGGCGCCGCATCTCTGTATTTCTGCAGCACCGTCGTCGTGCCGCGGTAGCTGAAAACGTTGTAGACCTTCTGTGGTCCGTCCAGCCAATAGACCGGATTCAGCGTGATCGACCCGAGATCCGCCGTCGACAGTAACTTGCCGTCGCGTGCCGAGTACAGGAATTGGCCGAGCTCGCGCTTCTGCTCTGCGGCATAAAACTCATAGCCCGGATTCCCGGCATCGATGTCGGCAAACATGCCCCAGTCGTGAATATGGAGCGTGGGATTGGGATGGCCCCAGATCATCTCGCCGGTGCGCGCATCGGCGACCTGGATGCCATTGATCTTCTGGCGATCTTCGTACCCGTACGCGATCTCGAGGCCCGGCCGTTGCGGAATGATGTCGGCCATGTAGAACACGTCGGGGTGCCCGAGGCCGTTGGTCCACAGCGTCTTGCCGTTGTCGTCGATCACCACCGACCCGAGCGCGACTTCCTCTCGGCCGTCGCCGTCGACGTCGTAGACGTGCATCCCGTGGGCGCCCTGGCCACGAACCGGGGGCGTCGTGTCGTCGCCAAACCACCGCCACGTCTTGACCAGCTTGCCGCCGACCAGGTTCCACGCATCGACGTACATGAACGTGTACGTGCCGCGCGCGGCGAGAATGCTCAGCCGCTTTCCATCGAGCTTCGCCGCGCCAATCTGATTGCGATTGACGCGATTGCCTCGCGGGTCGCCCCAGCGCGCGGGGTCGCCGCGCTCGACCCAGTCGGCGCGCGCGATTTCCTTGCCGGTCATGCCATTGAGCACGACGAGGTATTCCGGTCCTTCGAGAACGAAGCCGCCTTCCGCAATGACCGCTTCTTCCTTCGTCGCGGCGTACGGCGCCATCTTCAGCGCCACTTCGGCCCTGCCATCGCCGTCGAAGTCGCCGGTGATGAACGGCGTCCACCAGACGCCCATGTTCATGTTCCAGCCCAGGTCGTACCGCCACATGAACGCGCCGGTGCGGCCGTTGTACGCCTCGAGCTTGAACGTGTCGGGGCTCTGGCGGATCGTGCCGGGGTCGAGTCCGTGGCCCGATCCGGGCTGTTTGATGACGTAGTCGAACACGCCGTCGCCGTCGAGGTCGCAGACTCCGACGCGGTTGAATTGATAATCGCCCTGCAGCTTGATGGAGCGGACGCGGTTCGGCGGCGCATTTGGCGCGAGCGAAGCTGTTTCCGAAGGAGCGAGCTCGCGTCCGCGGCTGAGCGGGCGCACGAACCAGACGTTCGCCCTATCTTTCGGCGCGGCGGTGTCGATGAGATTCGTGCTGCTCGTCAGCGGCGTTGAGTTGATCTTGACCGCCGACGCACCGTTTGTGCGCCTGTAGACGTTGAACGCGACGTCGGCCGGATCTTCTTTGAGCAGCCGCCACCCAAGATAGATCTGCCCCTGATCGTTGACGACGGCGATCAGTCCGCGGTTGAAGGTCTCTTCAGCGGGCACGCTTGTTTGCAGCATCACCGCAACGATCAGCCCGCAGGTTCTTAAACAATTGTTCATGTGCAATCACTCACGAGAAAACCACGAAGACACGAAAACACGAAGACTCGAAGAGCGCGAAGACACGACGTAATACCGTGTCAAGCATTTCGTCGCGTCTTGATCATGGCTTCGTGTTCGTATTTTCGTGACTGCACTCTGCGCCTCTGCGGCTCTGCGTCGAGATCACGTCAGAGTGACGGCTGCGCCGCCTCTCGTTTTACCCACTTGTAGGCGGCGATTGAATTTTTCCAGAAGTATTTCTCGGCCACCGCGCGCGGCTTCGTGGCGAAGTAGGCCTTCGCAATCGTGAAGACCTGATCGATCGGCGCCACGCCGTCGCTGTTCGGCCAGTCGCTGCCGAAGAGGATGCGGTCCTCGCCGAACGTGGCGACGAGCACATCGAGCCTCTCGCGGTAGCTGTTGACGTCGGTCGACACCGTGCCGTCAACGCGGCGAAGGATCGCGGACAGCTTGACGTAAATCTGCGGGCGTGTGGCGAACGCTTTCAGCGCCGCGTCGTAGGCCGGGCGCTCTGCCGGCGTTGGCTCGAAATTCGGCAGATGGTCGAGCACGATGCGCAGGTTCGGCACCTTGTCGCTGATCTTGAGCATCGATTCGAGAAGCGTCATGCGCGGGTTGGCCGTGTCGAGCACAAGGTCCGCGTCCGCGAGGAGCTTGAGCCCGTCGATGAAGACTGGATTCTCGGCCTGCTTCACCGGATCCCGTCCCCACAGGTTCCCGTACCGGATGCCGCGGAAGAGGGGATGTTTCCGGTACCGATCGAAGTACTCCTTGAACTCTGGCTTGTCGGGCTCGAGATTGCCGATGACGCCGACGATGATCGTGTCGCGCTGCGCCACGTCGAGCACCCAGAGGTTGTCTTCGACCCACGGGCTCGCTTCGACTTTGATCGCGCCCACCGAACCCAGGGGCATCGCGAGCTTGCGATAGCGATCGGGATACGCGGGAATCGGCGCGACGCCAGGCACACGCGGGCCGCTGTAGGGTGCACCCTGCGGCCGGGTCGGATCATAGAGATGAATGTGCGTATCGATGATGGGGATTGCGGACCCTTGCGCATCCGCGCGCTGCGGCACAGCCGCAGCCGCGGTCGCCGCCGCCACGCCTGCCACAAAATCTCTTCGAGTGATGGTGGGCATACGGCGTATTATCCCGCTCATGACGAAGATCAACCGCAGACATTTTCTGAATACGTCGGCGCTGTCGGCTGGTGCGGCCATTCTCGCAGGCAGGGCGGAGCGCGCATTCGCGCAGGCGCAGAAAGGGGTGCCTGGCGCACAGGGCGCAACGCCCCCAACACCGAAGCTGACCTATGCGACGCGCCCCGCGAAGGTGGAGATCCTCTTCAAGGCGCCCGGACTTTCGGGGAACGGCATGCAGTGCACCGACGAGGGCATCTGGACGATCGATATCGCCGGAAGCCGCACGGATACGCCCGGGCGGTGCAAAGTCTTCTTATCGAGCTACGACGGCAAGCTCATCCGGGAACTGTCGCCCGAAGGCACCGGCCCGAGCGGCATAGGCCACGACGGCACGAGCATCTGGATTGGATCAACATACAGCCGCGAGATCATTCGGGCCGATGCGAAGACCGGCGAGACGATCGAGAAGCACTTTACGCCGGGCGCCGGCGTTATCTACAGGCGGACGACCGATATCCCGGCGCGGCCCGACACGTACGGCGAGACGGTTCGCGCGGCGGCGGCAGCCGCGCGGGGCGAGACCGCACCGGCGCGGCGCGGCGGCGGCGGTGGTCGCGGTGCCGCAGCGGCGGGACAAAACACGGGGCAGGGCACCAGTGACGGTCTCGGCGTGGGGCGCGGCGGCGCGAACGCCGGCAATCCTGGTCCGCCAGCGCCTGGTACGGGCGCACATGGAATCCAGGCGCAGGGCGGCAAATTGTGGGTCGCCGTTCCGCCGGGGCGCATGATCTATCGCATCGATCCGGCGACGTGGACAGTCGAGCACATGTTTCCAACAACCGGTTTCCGGCCGCATGGTATCGGCATTGAGAGCGAGAACGCGCGTCATTTGTGGGAGTCTGATACGAACATGGGCGCGTTCATGAAGCGCGACATGGTGACGGGCGAAATCGTCGAGGCCATCGTGCTGCCCGACGGATCGCCATTTCCTCACGGCGCTTCTGTGCACAACGGGTACATCTACTGGGTGGACGACATCGGCGGCGGCCAGGCACCGGTGTGCCGCACGAAAATCTGACCTGAGGCGTAGATCCATGGCCGTTAAGGTCGCGATTATCGGGAGCGGCAACATCGGCACCGACCTGATGATGAAGGTCGTGCGGACGTCCACGCAGCTCGAGATGGGCGCGTTCGTTGGCATCGATCCCGACTCGGACGGGCTGGCGCGGGCCCGGCGGCTCGGTGTGCCGGTGACCGCCGGCGGCATCGATGGCCTCGTGCAGATGCCCGGGTTCGACGACATCGCAATTGTGTTCGACGCCACGTCGGCCGGCGCGCACGCGCGGCATTACGCGGTGCTCCGCGGCCATTCGAAGCCGATCGTCGATCTCACGCCCGCAGCCATCGGCCCGTACCTGGTGCCGGCCGTCAACATGCACGAGCTCGCCGATCAGCCGAATGTGAATCTCGTCACCTGCGGCGGTCAGGCGACGATTCCGATCGTGGCGGCGATCGCCCGCGTTGCATCGGTGCTGTATGCAGAGATTGTTGCGAGCATCGCGAGCCGCTCGGCCGGGCCCGGCACGCGCGCGAACATCGACGAGTTCACCCGCACGACGGCGCGCGGCCTCGAGCGCGTGGGAGGCGCCCGTGTGGGCAAGGCGATCATCGTGCTGAATCCGGCCGACCCGCCGCTCATCATGCGCAACACGGTGTTCTGCCTCGTTGACGGGGCCGATGCCGCGGCCATTGAGCGCTCCGTCGAGCAGATGTGCGCCGACGTGCGCGCCTATGTGCCGGGCTATCACCTGAAACAGGCGGTGCAGTTCGAAGACGTGTCCTCCGCGCGCCCCGCGCGCGTTGACGGGGCGGTGTTCACGCACGGGCTCAAAGTGTCGGTGTTCCTCGAAATCGAAGGCGCGGGCCATTACCTGCCGAAGTACGCCGGCAACCTCGACATCATGACGTCGGCGGCGCTTCGCACCGGTGAGCGGCTCGCAGCGTCCTCGGCGGCGCGGCCGGTGATGGCATGAGCCCGCCTACGCCTGACGGCTTCGGCGCGGCAAGCCTCTACGTTCAGGACGTCACACTCCGCGACGGCATGCACGCCATTCGCCACCAGTATTCCGTCGCCGACGTGCGGCGCATTGCCTCGGCGCTCGATCGCGCCGGTGTCGATGCCATCGAGATCAGCCACGGTGACGGGCTCGCGGGCTCGAGCTTCAACTACGGCTTCAGCGCGCACACCGATCGCGAATGGATCGAGGCCGCAGTGGCAAGCGTGACGCGCGCGCGGGTCACGGTGCTGCTGCTGCCGGGCATCGGCACCGTCGAGGATCTCGATGCCGCCCATGCCGCCGGCGCCGCGTCTGTGCGCATTGCGACCCACTCGACGGAAGCCGACATCGCGAAGCAGCACATCGAGCACGGCCGCAAGCTCGGCATGGATGTCGTGGGCTTTCTGATGATGGCGCACATGACGCCGCCGGCCGAGCTCGCGCGTCAGGCGAAGCTGATGGAATCCTACGGCGCCGACTGCGTGTACATCGTCGATTCGGCCGGCGCGATGTTGATGCGCGACGTGGCCGAGCGGATGGACGCGTTCAACGACGTGCTCGACGCGAAGACCGAGAAGGGGATGCACGCCCACCACAATCTCTCGCTCGGCGTGGCGAACACGCTCGTCGCGATCGAGCGGGGCGCGACCAGAGTCGACGGGTCGCTTGCGGGCATGGGCGCCGGCGCAGGCAATGCGCCGCTCGAGGTGCTGGTGGCGACGCTGAATCGAGCGAACCTTCCGCACGGATGCGATCTGTTCGCGCTGATGGACGCGGCGGAGGATCTGATTCGCCCGATGCAGGATCGCCCGGTGCGCGTCGATCGCGAGACGCTGTCGCTCGGATACGCGGGTGTCTACTCCAGTTTTCTGCGCCACGCCGAGACGGCGGCCGAGCGGCACGGGCTCGACACGCGCGAGATTCTCGTCGAGCTGGGCCGCCGGAAAATGGTGGGCGGGCAGGAAGATATGATTGTCGACGTCGCACTGGACTTGCAAAAGCACAAACGAAAAACGAAGAGCGAAAAACGAATAACCTATGTATCGCGATAATCTTTATTCGTTCTTCGTTTTGCGTTCTTCGTTATGACTACCATCCGCAAGCGCACGATTGCGTCCGACGTCTTCGAGCAGCTTCGCGGCGACATCCTCGAATGCCGGCTCGCGCCGGGCACCCGGCTGCGATTCAAGGACCTGCGGGCGCGGTACGGGTCGGGCCTCAGCCCGCTCCGCGAAGCGCTGATGCGGCTGGTTGCCGACGATCTCGTCGTCCTCGAAGATCACAAGGGCTTTCGCGTGGCGCCGGTCTCGCAGGAAGAGCTGGTGGATCTCGCGATGACGTGGTTCGAGCTCGAGGCGCTCGGCATCCGCCAGTCGATCAAGAAGGGGGACGATCGCTGGGAGGCGAACATCCAGGCGCGTTTTCGCGAGCTGTCGAAGCACCGCATGCGCACTGCGCGCGGCCGGCTCGACCCGGGCTGGGAGCCGCGCAACCTCGCGTTTCACGAATCGCTCTACGCGGCGTGCGGGTCTCCCTCGCTGATGCGGTTCTGCCGCGTGCTGTCCGAGCGCTTCTCGCGCTACCGGCGGCTATGGGCGAGGCGCCTGACACGCAAGCGTGATATTGCGAAAGAGCACGAAGACCTCTGCCGCGCGGTGCTGAGCCGCGATACGGCCCGGGCTGTCGCGGCACTGCGAAAACACCGGACGACGACGATTCAAGACCTGCTGGCCGACTGGAACGAAAACTAGGGACTGGGGATTAGGGATTCGGGATTGGTTCTGAGATGTGCATGATCCTCACGGTCAGCGCTCCCGCGAAAGATAGGGAGAAGATAGAAGCGGTGTCGCGACAGTTAGGTGCCGATGGCCTGCGCGTTGACGTGGAGCACTTGTCACGATGGCCAGCTGATCTCGTGGAATTGGCTCGAACGAACCGATTAGGCACACGCACCCGTTATGAGGTCGTCTCCTGAACTCCTAATCTCCTGTAAAGGTCAGCTGGATTTTCGAAACTTTTGGCCGATGTTCGAAGATCGTTATAAGATCGAAGCATTTCCGAGAGGTCATTATGTACATCAACCCTGATAAATGCGTGGCGTGCGGCAACTGCACCTATGTGTGCCCGATGGGGGCGATTTACGTCGATCCCACGATTAAGCGCGCGGTCGTCAACCGGCACGAATGTGTCGAATGCTACGCGTGCTATACCGGGCTCAGCCAGGAGCACCTGAATCCGACCATCGTGCGCACGACGCGCAAAATTTTCCAGATGCTGCGGCTGCGCTTCGATCCCGAGCCGGATGTGTGCCCGACCGCCGCGTTCGAGCCCGACGAGCTCACCTGGCCGCGCGTGGTGCGGCGGGCGTTCTCGGATCCGCGGGTGCCCCACGAGTCGACGGGCGTCGAAGGGCGCGGCACCGAGGAAGTGAAGACCAACGACATCAGCGGCCGCGTGAAGTCCGGCGAGGCGGGATTCACGATCGAGTTCGGCCGGCCGGGCGTGGGCGTCTGGATGCGCGAGATTCAGCTCATGTGCTGGGCGCTCGCCGATGCCGGGGTCGCGTTCGAAAAGAAGAATCCGATTACATCGCTGATGAGCGACGTCGCGACGGGCACACTGCGCGAGGACATCCTGAACGAGAAGCTCATGTCGGCGATCGTCGAGATCAAAGTGCCGGTCGAGCGCGTCGAGGAAGTCGTGCGGCTCGTCTGGGACGTCGAAAAGCGCATCGACACGGTCGTGGCGCTCGGCGTCGGCACTCGCTGCGACGAGCACGGCGAAGACAACGTGGTCGCTCCCGTGCTCGAGCGCCTCGGCTACTCGCTGCAGCGCGCGAAAACGAACGTCGGCCTCGGCCGCATCACGAATCAGGCGGCCGTGCAAACTGCCTTGGAGATGGCAAAACCATGACGAATACGCTGCATCGGTTCGGCGACGCGCAAAGCTTCCGCGACGACTTCATCGTCTTTGCGATCGCGAGCCGCGGAAAAAACGACGAGGACTCAGTACCCAAGCTGCGGCGGTTCCTCGAGATTGCCATGAAGTTCAAGCCGGTAAACCTCGGCGACTCGCGCCACGGCGGCGCGTACCGCCCGTCGCGCACGATGTCGCCCCTCGCGCACTGGAACCGCGACAACTCACCGGATTTCAAGCGCGTGATTGAAGGGCTCGACACGACGTGCACGGCGGCGGCGGTGTTCGACAACCTCGAAGCCGCCGAGCAGTGCACCAAAGCGGTGCGCGAAGCCGATCTCGGCTTGAGCATCAACATCTCGACGTCGGTCGAAGGCGCGGTCGCGTGCTGTAACGCGGCGGGCATCCCGCGTCACAGCGCGGGCTACTCGCTCGGATTCGAAGGGAAGACCGAGCACCTGCCCAACGGCGACGTGCTCGCGCTCTCGACGATGTGCGGGCACGGCATGGTGAGCCAGTCGCTCGCGAAGAAGATGATCGACTGGGTGAAGGAAGGGCGCCGGACCCCCGACGAGGCTTCAGTGGTGCTGACGCGGTTCTGCTCGTGCGGGGTGTTCAATCCGTCGCGCGCGAAACGCTTGCTCGAAGAGGCGCGGGAGCGGACGAAGTGATGCGCATCGCCTGCACGCTCGTCATTGCGCTCACGCTCTGCGCCGCGGCCTGCGGCGGTTCCACGCCACCGCCTTCGGATGCGCCCCCAGCCGCTCAGGCTCCGGCCGCCGACGTGCTCGTCCTGAATAATTTCACGTTGATCGACGGCCGCGGCGGCCCCGCGGCCGCGAATTCCGCATTGATCGCGACCGATGGCCGTATCACCTGGGTGGGTCCGGCGGCCGAGCTGAAAGCGCCCGCCGGTGCGACCGTTCAGGATCTCGCGGGTAAGTTCGTGATGCCCGGCATGATCGATCTGCATACGCACGTGTCGAATTCTGACGTCGTCATGCAGGATCCGGTCAAGTTCTTCACGCGCGAAGGGGTGACGCGCGATCTGCAGCTCTATGCGAGCTACGGGTCGACATCAGTCGTTTCGCAGGGCACCGACCAGAAGCCGCTGGTCTACGAAATGCGCGCGGAGCAGCGCAACGGACGTCCGAGAGTGGCGCGTATTTTCACAGCTGGCCGCGGCTTCACGGTGAAAGACGGGTTCCCCACGAACAAGGGAAACGTGCCCGGCATCCCGTACGAGCCATCGACGCCGCAGGAAGCCGCCGCGCAGATGGAAGAGCTTGCGGCGGAAAAGCCCGACGTCGTGAAGATCTGGGTCGACGATCGATTCGGCGACTTCAAGAAGACACCGATCGAGATCTCGAAGGCGATCATCGACGTCGCGCACAAACACGGGATCAAAGTGGTCGCGCACGTCTTTTATCTGAACGATGCCAAGCAGCTCGCCGCCGCCGGGCTCGATGCGTTCGGCCACAGTGTGCGCGACAGGGCGGTGGATGACGAGCTCATTCAGTTGATCAAAAAACACGGCACCTGGGTCATTCCGACGCTCTACCGTGAGTGGGCGACCTTCATGTTCGAGGAGCCCAACCAGTTTCTGAACGATCCGTTCTTCTGCGCGCGGCCTCGATGAGCGCCAGAAGACCGTCCTGGCGTCGCCCGAGTACCACAAGGCCTTGACCGGCGACAAATATTTTCCGAGATACCCGGGCGTCCTGAAGACGGCGAAGGAAAATCTGAAGCGACTCGCCGATGCGGGCGTGCGCATCGGGTACGGCACCGACAGCGGCGTGCTGACGCGATTCGAGGGATTTGGCGAGCACATGGAGCTCGAGCTGATGGTCGAGGCCGGCATGACGCCGGCACAGGTGATCACCACGGCCACCAAGAGCTCCGCAGAGTTTCTCGGGCAGGAGAAGGATCTGGGGACGCTCGAACAGGGCAAATGGGCGGACCTGATCGTGCTGGGCGCCGATCCCCTGGCGAATATCCGGAACAGCCGGCAGATCGACGCGGTCTATATCGCCGGCAATAAAGTTCAATAACTGGAGAGACATCCATGAGACGCTTCGTACTCATCGCGGTCATGCTCGCGTGCGCGTCTGCCGTATCAGCGCAGATGGGCAAGATGGAGCAGCAGGTGCTTCAGGCCGAGAAGGATCGCTTCGCGGCGATGGTGAAAGGCGATCGGGCGGCGCTCGAGAAGCTGCTGTCGGACGATCTCACCTACACACACAGCACGGCGCTGCTGGAAAACAAAGAGCAGTTCCTCAAGAGCGTGACGAGCGGCAACATCGACTACGTCTCGATCGTGCCGAGCGAGAAAGACTGGAAAATCCGAATCGAAGGCAACACCGCCATCGTCAACGGTCTCGCGGCCGTGAACGTGATTGACACCGGCAAGGATCGGAAAATCACGATTCGCTTCACGACGGTGCAATCGAATCGCGGCGGCGCCTGGCAGCTGCGGACGTGGCAGTCCACAGTCGTGCCTGCAGCCCCGTAGATGAGTCTTCGGTCATCTCGCTGCTCGTTCGGATTGTTGTGGGGGTAAGCCGCGCTTGCACCGCCGGCGCACTTGCTCTTTCCTGTTTCGCGATCCTGTCGGCGCAAATAACGTCACCAGCAACATACCTGTCACACGCGCAGGCCGCCCCGGTCTTCGCCGCGCTCGACGTGCCCATGCCCGCCCCGGACGAGTGGACGCGCTGGATCGCCGCGGCGGATGCCGCTACGCGGGCGCGCGTCGCACAGGGTGATGAGGCAACGATCGTCAATCTGCTTCTGTTCGGCACCTCGTTCACCACCCAGCCACGCATCACCTCGGGGCAGCTCAACCGGGAACAAATCGGACGAGCGGTGGAGGAGCGGCTTCGCGACTTCGAGCGTGCGCTTGCGCAACCTGGGGTCAACGAGCGCCTGCAGTTCGCTCGGCGTGTCTTCGATGACACAGCGCCGGTGAAGGCGCGCCTGCTGTCGATGATCGATCGTTCAATCAAGGAAGGGGAGACGCATGCACGCCTGATTGAGCAGGCGCACGCGCTCGGCGATCCCAGCCTGGAATTCGCCGAGCGATCGCGCCTGTATCGGGATCGAGGGCTGGCCTCGGACACGTCGGTGCGAATCAATTTCGCGGTCGAAGAAGCATTAAGGAGCGCCGGCACGCGGCCCGTGCGGCGGGTCGCCGTCATCGGGCCTGGTCTCGACGTCGCCGACAAGCAGGAAGGCTACGATTTCTATCCGCCGCAGACGATACAACCGTTCGCCGTCATCGATTCGTTGATTCGGCTTGGCCTTGCTCGAACAACGCGCTCGTCGAGGTGCCCGCGACCGGCATGCGATCGATCGGGTACTCGAAGATCCTCTATTCCAACAGGGAAGAAGACGGCGATCTCATCATCTGGTATCAGAAGAGGATGGAGTAGACTCCACCAATCATGAAGCTTCTAGTTCCGGCACTCACGTCGATCGCTCTTCTGATGCCGTCGATTGCCGCTCCGCAGCAGGCCGAGATCGCGACGACCCTTGCTTTACGGAAGGTCCTGTCGCCGATCGCGACGGCAACGTGTACTTTACCGAACTGGTCTTTCAGCGAATCATGAAGCTGACGCCGCAGGGCGTGTTGACGGTCTTTCGCGAGAACAGCAACAACGCCAACGGCATGCTCATCGATCCTGAGGGAAGGTTGATCGCCTGTGAAGGGGCCGAGTCTCGGCGAATGGGCGTGCTGCAGAAATTCAAGCCGCAGATTACGCGAACAGACTTGCGGACGGGCCGGGTGGAAGTGCTCGCCGACAGCTATCAGGACAAACCGTTCGTGGGCCCGAACGATGTGACGATCGATTCAAAAGGGCGGCTCTACTTCACCGATCTCACTGGGGGCGCCGTCTATCGGCTTGACGGACCTGGGCAGATCACGCGCATTCTCGCGGTGCCGGACATTCAACGGCCGAATGGCATTCAGATTTCGCCCGACGACCGGACGCTGTACTTGATCGAAGCGAATGGGACGCAAGGCGGCGCCCGCATGATCCGCGCATACGATCTGCGCCCCGACGGCACGGTCGCCAACATGCGCGTCCATTACAACTTCTATCCTGGCCGCAGCGCCGACGGCATGAGCATCGACTCGCAGGGGAACCTCTACGCCTCGGCCGGTATGGGGCAGTTGCGCGGAACGTCTGAAACACTCGACACAAAAACCGGCATCTATGTTATTTCGCCTCGAGGCGCATTGCTGAAGTTCATTCCGATCGCGGAAGACTACATCACGAACAACGCGTTCGGCGGGCCCGACATGAAGACGCTGTACGTGACCGCCGGCAAAACTCTTTATAAGGTGCGAACAGACGTCGCCGGCCTGCCGAGATGATGAGCTAAGCGAACGACACGCGCGAAGGGTGCGCGTAGACGTTGAATCGATCGTCTCGCACAAAACCGAGCAAGGTGATGCCTGCGCGACACGCCAGATCGACGGCGAAGCTCGAAGGCGCCGAGACTGCGCCCACCAACGGGATTCCGCCCAGGAAGGCTTTCTGCACGATCTCAAATGACGATCGCCCGCTCACGAAAAGCGCGTAGCGCGAGAGTGGCAGTTGACCGGCCATCACCGTACGGCCGAGAAGTTTATCCACGGCATTGTGCCGGCCGACGTCCTCGGCGCTCAAGTAAAGGCGGCCTTCGAGATCGAAGAGGCCGGCTGCGTGCAGCCCGCCGGTTTCGCCAAAGGCATGCTGCGTGTGTCGAAGGGCCGCTGAGAATCCCGCGATGACGTCGACGCCGAGATGCCATTCCACGGTGAGCGGCGGATGGTCGAGATCGAGCGATTCAAGCGTGCGGCGGCCGCACAATCCGCAGGAGGAATTTTGCACGACGTTCCGGCGCGCACCCAGGAGATCGGGAAGAATCTCTGCGCGGCTCCGGCTGAGCACCACGTTCAGCGCGCTGGTGTTGTCTGGTGCGTCGACACGCTGGATGTCGTCGGCCGATCGAATGACGCCTTCGGAAAACAGAAAACCGGCGACCAGGTCGGCATCGGCTCCAGGCGTGCGCATGATGACCGCGAATGGATGGCCATTGAGGCGTACCTCGAGCGGGGCTTCGACCGCGACGCGGTCGCTCGCGCTGTCGAACCGGCCACCGACCATTCGCATCAGCTCCACGCTGCGCGTGCTCTCATCCATGACAGCGGGCTAGGGTACCACTCTTGAGTATCAACCTCCTCGGTCTCGGCCGCCAGAAACCGCATCACTATGTCGAAATGGCGAGGATCGTCTGGGAGAACCGCGATGCGTTGCCGTTTGCCTGGCGCATTCTTCGACAAGGGGTGTGCGACGGTTGCGCGCTTGGGACCGCGGGACTCTCGGACTGGACGCTTCCAGGCACGCACCTGTGCATGGTGCGTCTGGAGCTGATGAGGCTGAACACGGCGCCGCCGCTCGATCCGGCGTTGCTCGCGAACGCTGCCGCGTTGTCGTCGCTGTCGTCTCGCGAGTTGCGCGAGCTTGGCAGACTGCCGCATCCCATGATGCGGTCGAGCGGCGACAGCGGGTTCCGCCGCATCTCGTGGGACGAGGCGCTGAATCGCATTGCCGACGAGCTGCGCGCGATCGATCCGCGGCGGCTGGCGATGTATCTGACCTCGAGGGGGCTGACCAACGAGGTCTACTACGCGGCCCAGAAGTTCGCGCGCTTCATGGGCACCAATCACGTGGATAACGCTGCCCGGCTGTGCCATGCCGCCTCGACCGTCGCCATGAAGGAAATGCTCGGCTACGGCGCGTCGACGTGCAGCTACACCGACTGGCTTCATGCGGATCTGATCGTGTTCTTCGGATCAAACGTGCCGAACAATCAGCCGGTCACGACCAAGTACCTTTACCATGCGAAGAAAAACGGCGCCCAAATCGCCGTCGTGAATCCGCATCGCGAGCCGGGCCTCGAGCGCTACTGGATTCCCTCGATTCCAGCGAGTGCGCTCTCCGGTACGGCACTGGCCGATCACTGGTTTGACGTGCATACCGGGGGCGATCTCGCATTTCTCACCGGCGTCCTGCGCGCGCTCGTCGAGCTCGATGGCATCGACGAACAGTTCGTCGGCGCGCGAACCGTCGGATTCGATGAGGCGCGCGCACGCGCACTCGGTGTCGGCTGGGACGAGATCGAAGGCGCCAGCGGCGCGTCGCGGGTGCGCATCGAGGAATTTGCGCGTCTCCTGATGTCGCGTCCAAACACCATATTTGTCTGGTCGATGGGATTGACACAGCACGCGCATGGGGTCGATACCATCCGCGCGCTCATCAATGTCGCGCTCGCGCGGGGTTTGCCTGGCGGCGAGAACCGTGGCCTCGTGCCGATTCGCGGGCACTCGGGCGTTCAAGGCGGTGCGGAGGTGGGCTGCATTCCGACGATCGATCCGCACATGGCCGCGCTCTGGGAACAGGTGTGGCGATTCCGCGTCCCTGATGCGCCGGGATGGACGACGACCGAGATGGTCGATCGCGCGTCGAGAGGCGAGGTCGATCTGTTCTGGATGACCGGCGGCAACTTTCTCGAGACCCTGCCAGATCGAGAGAAATCGAGAGCGGCGCTGCGGCGGCCGCGCCTGCGCGTCCATCAGGACATTGTGGTGTCGTCATCGATGCTCAGCGACTGCGACGGGGACGTGGTGCTGCTCCCCACGACCACCCGATACGAATCGCCCGGCGGCGGTACGGAAACATCGACTGAACGCCGCATCATTTTCTCGCCGGAAGTGCCGGGCCGGCGCATCGGATCCGCCATGCCCGAATGGTGGGTGTTTCGCGAGGTGGCGCTTCGTGCCCGCCCGGTGGAGGGTGACAGGATTGGATTGGCGAACGCGCAGAGCATCCGGAATGAGATCGGCGCGGCCATTCCGTTGTACAAGGGCATCGAATCGCTGAGGGCGACAGGCGACCAGGTGCAGTGGGGTGGGCGCAGCCTGTACGCGGATGGCCGCTTCGCAACCGCCGACGGCAAGGCCCGGTTTGCGCGCATTGGTACGGCTCTACGGCCGCCGATGACGCCGGGGCGCTTTTTGTTGTCGACGCGCCGCGGAAAGCAGTTCAACTCTATGGTGCAACGCGATATCGATCCGCTGACCGGCGCTTCGCGCGACGATATCCTGATCAGCGCTGAAGACTTGGGCCGGCTTGGCCTGGACGAAGGCACCCATGTGTGCCTGCGATCCGAATTCGGCGCCTTCTCCGGCAGGCTGCGAGCGGCCTCAATCAAGTCCGGCAATCTCCAGGCTCATTGGCCCGAAGCCAACGCTCTCCTGGGCACGAGCGTGGATCCCGAATCCGTCGAGCCCGACTACAACGCAGACGTCATCGTTGAGATCGGGGCGGGCGCTTCGGAGGAACGCGCCTAGCGTCAACTATTGTTGACACATGATCCGGCTGGAGCGCATGATCCGAGGGCCCTAGCTCAAATACTTCAGGAGATGACTCTGCGAGTCTGTTCGATGGGCGGGTGTTTGCGTGACTGCTCTGTGCGGTGTTGATAGAGGTCGTGCAGTTGACGCCTCAGGCACAAGAGCCGCAGACCCCAGGCCATCGAATTCAGTCGCGACATCAGGCCGATCCTCGACAGGAACTGCACCAGCTGCCATCAACCCGCTTCGAAACAGTCGGACCTCGATCTCACAACTTTCGACAGGTTCCAGGCCGGTGGCAGGCGCGGACCCGCGTTTGTGCCCGGTTCGCCGGAACAAAGCCTCGTCATCCAGTTCATCACGGCGGCGATGAAGCCGTCGATGCCGATGGGGCAGCCGCCGCTCGCCGCGACCGATGTCTCGAGAATTCGCGATTGGATCAGTTCCGGCGCCAAGGGCGATGCGCCGTCCGAGATTGTGTCGAGTGAGCCCGCCGTCTATCACCAAGCTCCCGTGATCACCGCGCTGCGCTTCTCGCCCGATGGTAAGACGCTCGCCGTCAGTGGTAATCGCGAAGTCCTGCTGCATCGCGCCGACGGAAGCGGCATGGTGAAGCGTCTGCCCGGCAAATCCGACCGCATCCTGTCGATTGCATTTTCCGCCGACGGCAACTTGATGATTGCGGGCGGTGGAACGCCCGCTCGCTTCGGCGAGATCCAATTCTGGGACCCGAATGAGGGCAAGCTGCTGCGGGCTGCGGAAACAACGAGCGATACGGTATTCGGTGCCTCGCTGTCACCGGATGCGTCCAAGGTGGCAGTCGGTTGCGCCGACAACACCGTGCGCGCCTTTGAAACCGCGACAGGCAAGGAACTCTACAAGATCAGCGCACACGAGAATTGGGTGCTTGGAACCACGTTCGGAATGGATTCCAAACGGCTCGTCTCGGTCGGACGCGACAGGGCTGCCAAGCTGATCGATGCCGAGGCCGGACAGTTCCTGGAGAACGTCAACCAGATGCACGGCGAGCTCGCAGCCGTGGCTCGGCATCCGCGAGCCGACGACATCGTGATCGGTGGCGAGGATCGTATTCCCTACATTTACAAAATGGATCGTCCTCGCAACATGAAGGTCGGCGAGAACGCGACGCTGGTGCGCCAGCTCGCCGCGCAAGACGGCGCGATCTTCGCACTTGACTGGTCGCCCGATGGCAAACGCGTGGCAGTCGGCGGCGCCGGTCCAACGGTGAATATCTACGACGCCGAGAGCGGATTGCCGCTCGCGTCGTGTAAAGGACACACCGCAGGTATCTACGCCGTCGCATTTTCGCCAGACAGCACGCGCGTGGCGACCGGAGGATTCGACGGTCAGGTCCGCTTGTACGGTGCCGCGGCCTGCACATTGGAAAAGAGCTTCGTTCCAGTGCCGCTGGTCAACCAACCTGGCGGAGGTGCGCAATGAAGTGGCGGGTATTGCTGTTGAGTGTCTCGGCAGTGATCGTCTCTGTGTCGAGCCTCTCGGCACAGCCGGTGATCACGGAGCTGCAGCCGCGCGGCGTGCAAAAAGGCAAGCCGTTTACGCTTACGCTCACCGGCAGGAATCTCGGCGAGGGCGCGAAGATACGCTCCACGATGCCAGCATCGTTCACGCTGCTGACTCCCGATCAGCCCGCGATGCAAGATCGTCCGATGGCACCGGAAGGCCGCTACGCGACGTTCCTGGTCGAGCCCGCTGCCGATCTTGCTGTTGGTGTGTACGCGATTCGGGTCGTCACGACCGATGGCATTTCGAATGTCCAGTTGTTCACGGTTGGCGCGTTTCCAGAATTCAGTGAAGACGAATCACGCCCCGGCGCTCTCCCTAACAGCAACGACAGCACGGAAACGGCGCAGCTGCTGCCCCCCGGACCGTTCACGCTGAATGGTACGTTGCGCGGCCCCGAGCGCGACATCTTCCGTCTGCGCGCCAAGGGCGGTGACAAGCGCGTGATCGAGGTGGAGGCGCGGCGCTCGGGCTCTGCGCTCGATCCACTGCTCGAGATTCTCGATGCCAGTGGCAGAGTGATCGCGCGCAGCGAAGACGCACCCTTGCTCGGACTCGACGCCAGAGTCGAGGTCACCTTTCCGCGCGACGGCGATTATGACGTCGTCGTGCGGGATGCCCGCTTTTCCACGCAGACAGCCAACTTTTATCGTTTGAAGATTGGATCGTACTCTTATCCGCGGGACGTGTTTCCTTTGGGCGGACGGCGAGGAGCGCTGGTCGAGACGTCGCTCGGTCTCGAAAAAATCAACGTTGACTTACGGAATACCGCCTCGAACGTGCGCCAGGTATTTGTGAACGTGCCGGGCAGTCCCGCGCTTCCGGTGCCGTTCGCGGTCGGAGACGATCCAGAGGTCAACGCACCGGTTGACGCGCTGATCAACGCACCGGTGACAATCAATTCGCGCCTTCTCAAAGCGGGCCAGGTGGATCGCTACACGTTTCGCGTGCCGCCCAGCCGGGCCATGACATTTCGCATCCAGGCTCGCGAGTTGGGAACGTCGAAGCTCATGGCCGTTATCACGGTACAAGACGAGAACGGCAACGTCCTGAGGCGATCGGGCGATGAGCCGCTGGCCGAGGACTTCTTCAACGTCAACCAGAGCCGCACGGCAGGCGATCCACTGCTCCGGTTGCAGGCGCCCGCGGACGTGAATCAGGTCACCGTGACCGTGGAAGATCTTGCGCTGCGCGGCGGCCCAGAGTACGCCTATCGGCTCAATGTCCAGGCAGCTGCGCACGACTTCCGTCTGGTGTTGAATTCGCCGTTCGTGAACGTGCCCGCGGAGGGTTCGGTGGCGGTTCCGGTGACCGTACAACGGCAAGGTTTCGACGGGGACATTCAGTTGCGTGTCGCGAATGCGCCGAAAGGCTTGCGAGTCGAAGGTGGATTCGTCGTGGCCGGGATGCCGGTGAAGGAGACACCGCAGACGCGCAACAGCCGAGGAGTGTTGATTCTCACGACGGAACCGGGAGCGACACTTGAATCGCTGGAGTTGACGGTAGAAGGCGTGGCTACGCTGCCCGATGGCTCGACGATCGTTCGGAAGGCCGAGGGGCCGGGCATGATCGTGGCCGTTGCGGGAGCGATTGAGCAAGGTGCGGTCGACCGGCAACGCTCCCTCACCGCGCCGTGGATGGGACTCGAGTTGGTCACCGCGCCAACCAAACCTCGCCCAGCGACGCTGGAAGTGACCATGCTCGAGCGCACGCGAATGGAAGAGGGAGACCAGCTCAAGTTTCGCTGGACGTGGATACTGCGAGACACGACACAGGCCCTGCCGAAGATCGTCACTGCCGAAATGGTGGGATCTGCGGATGTGCGCGTGATCGATATGCAACCGGACGCGAAAGACGCGTCTACCGGTACGTTTGTGATGACCACGACGAAGCTGACACGGCCGTCGAAGTACGACGTGCTCGTGACGGGGCGTCTCACCCTTGAAGGCGGCGAGCAGGAAGACATTGTGTCGCGTCCGATTACGGTGGAAGTAGAGGAGGTAGGAGCAGCAAATGCCGAAACTGCTTTACGTCCTTAGTCTCGCAGCAGCGGTCCTGTGTTTGGGTGCCGCGCCGTTATTCGCACAGGCCCCTTCGACAGGCTCAGGGCAGGCCCGTGTAACTTTCCTACGGGACGTCGCGCCTATTCTCAACAAAACCGGATGCACGGCCGGCGCCTGTCACGGTGCGGCGAAGGGAAAGAACGGCTTCAAGCTTTCGCTGCGCGGATACGATCCGCAGTTCGATTACGAATCGCTGCTCTATGACTTGTCTGGCCGGCGCTTCAACCGCGCCGATCCCGGCAAGAGCCTGATGCTCGCAAAGCCGTCGCAGGAAGTCGCGCACGGCGGCGGCCAGCGATTTGCGAAGAATTCCGACTATTACAAGGCGATCTTCAACTGGATTTCGCAGGGGGTTCCCTACGGTGATCCGGCGAAAGACACCGTGGTGGAGTTGCGCGCCGAACCTGCGGAAATTCTGATGGCCAAGCCTGGCGAGACAACATCGCTCAGGGTTATCGTCCGATATCAGGACGATCACGTGCGCGATGTCACGCGCGAAACAGCGATCGAATCGAATGTACCGGATGTTGCGCGGGTCGAGTCGGACACATCCTTCGACATGCCTATGATTCGGGGCGAGCGCGTCGGAGAAGCCACGCTGCTGTTGCGCTATCAAGGCAAGTTCGCGGCGATTCCGGTGACCGTGTTGAATCCAAAGCCGGGTTTCGTCTGGAAGCCGCTTCCGCAACATAACTATATCGATCGTCTGGTTGACGCAAAGCTCGAGCGGCTGAAGATTCAACCGTCGGCCTCGACCGACGAAGCGACGTTTTTGCGGCGGGTGTCTCTCGACCTCACTGGACGCCTGCCGTCACCGGAGAGCGTCCGTGCCTTCCTTGCCGATGGCAGGTCGTCGCGCGTGAAACGCGCGGCGATGATCGACACGCTCATCGCCAGTTCCGAGTATGTCGATCACTGGACGGTGAAGTGGAGCGATCTGCTGCAATCCAGCCGCAAGTATCTCGGCGAGAAAGGCGCGTACGAATTCCAGCACTGGATTCGCGAGGCCATCGCGTCGAATCGTCCGTATGACAAGGTCGTGCGCGAATTACTGACGGCGCGTGGCAGCTCGTACGACAATCCGGCGGCAAACTACTTCCGCGTCACGCGCGAAGCCAAGCCGGCGATGGAGAAGACCACGCAGGTCTTCTTGGGAGTGCGGATGGTGTGCGCGCAGTGCCACGACCATCCCTTCGAGCGCTGGACCCAGAATCAGTATTACCAGATGTCGGCGTTCTTCTCGGCCGTCGGAATTCGCGCCGGATTCGAAGTGGGCGAGGAGATCGTGTTTGATCAGCGCGCCGACTACGAAATGAAGCACCCCAGGGACGGGCGCGTCATGAAGCCGCAGTTCATGCTCGCGTCGAGCCACGCTCCTGTTCCAGACAACGCGCAGCGGCGCGACGCGTTCGCGGACTGGCTCACATCCAGGGACAATCCTTTCTTTGCCAAGGCGATCGCCAACCGGATGTGGAGTTATTTCCTGGGCAAAGGCATCATCGATCCGGTGGACGACATTCGCGCCTCCAATCCACCGTCGAATCCGGCGCTCTTGGATGCGCTCACGAAGGATTTTGTCGGCCACGATTTCGATTTGCGCCACCTCATGCGCGTCATCGTCAGCTCTCGCGCGTATCAAGCGTCTATCGAGACCAACGAGTGGAACGGCAACGACCGCGATAACTTCTCCCATGCCATTCCGCGGCGCCTTGCCGCGGAGGAGCTGATGGACGCAGTTGCCTCGGCGGCCGGCGCCAGGCCGAGCTTCGCCGAAGTTCCCGAAAACACGCGCGCGTCGCAGCTGGTTGATCCGCACATTGGCAGAGAGGGGTTTCTGGATGTGTTCGGACGTCCGGCGCGCGATTCATCGTGCGAGTGCGAGCGGCGGTCCGATTTCAGCCTTCCGCAGGCGCTGAATCTGGTGAATGGGAAAACGATTTCCGATGCCGTCGCGGATTCGAAAGGGCGCGTGGCGAAGCTGATTTTGAGCGGCAAGAGCGACGCCGCCATCGTGGACGATCTGTATCTCGCGGCGTTGAGCCGTCTTCCAACTGTGGAGGAGCGCCAGCGCGGAGTGGCGTATCTGTCGAATACAGCGAGAGGAAGCCGCGTGCAAGATCTCCTGTGGGCGTTGCTCAACAGCAAAGCGTTTCTGTACATCTACTGAGCCCTTCGACAAGCTCAGGGCAAGGGGTCTATATCATGCTGAATCTTCCCGGACGTCGCGGCTACAACTGCGAGGGGCCCACGCGGCGCGAACTGCTGCGTATCGGCTCCATCGGCATGATGGGTCTGAGTCTGCCGCATTTCTTCTTCTGGCAGGACCAGGCCCACGCCGCGGCCGCAGCCAACAAATACGCCGGCGTCCGCGGCTGGGGAGCGGCGAAGAACGTCGTGATGATCTTCCTTCAGGGCGGTCCGTCGCATATCGATATCTGGGATCCCAAGCCTGACGCGCCGTCGAACATTCGTGGAGAGTTCAAACCCATCAAGACGAAGATTCCCGGCACGTGGATCGGCGAGCACATGCCGATGATGGCCGAGCATATCGACAAGGCGACGTTGATTCGCTCGATGAGCTATACGCCGAACGGTTTGTTCAACCACACCGCGGCGATCTACCAGATGCTGACCGGCTATGCGCCCGACAGGGTGTCACCTTCGGGCCAGCTGGAGCCTCCGTCACCGGCCGACTTTCCGACCGCGGGAAGTCAGATATCGAAGCAAAAGCCGCCGACCGATCCGGTGCTGCCGTTTGTGGAACTGCCGCGGCCGCTCCAGGAATCTGGAATTATCGGCAAAGGCGGCAGCGCCGGGTTCCTGGGCAAGGCCTACGATCCGTATCGCATGTATCAGGACCCCGCGAGACCGGTGAAGCTGGAGGACCTGTCGCTTCGCAAAGATATTCCGCCGGAACGTTTGAAGGACCGTTTCGAGTTGCTCAAAGGCGTCAACGAATCGATGCCAGAGCTGCAGAAAGCCTTGAACGACTACGCGGTGGACGAGTACTACGGTAAGGCGTACGACCTGGTTTTATCGGGGAAGGCTCGCGACGCGATGGACCTGGAAAAAGAGACGCCGGCCATGCGCGAGCGGTACGGGCTGCACACCTTTGGGCAGAGCCTTCTCATGGCGCGGCGCCTGATCGAAGCAGGGACGACGTTCGTCCAGGTGAACTGGCCTTCGGTGGCGAACGGAAATCCGGAGACCACTGCCTGGGATACGCACGCGGCGAACTTCCGGCCGCTGAAGAATCTGCATTGTCCGAAGCTGGACCGCGGGCTTTCTGCGCTGCTCGAAGATCTGGATCAGCGCGGAATGTTAAGTGACACGCTCGTCGTCGCGGTGGGCGAATTCGGCAGGAGTCCGAGGTTGGGAGTGTCGACATCGGGCAACTCCAACTCTCCGGATGGTCGCGACCATTGGCCGTATTGCTACAGCGCCGTCGTGGCGGGTGCAGGGATCGCGCGCGGATCGCAATATGGTGAATCCGATGCGACAGCGTCTTCACCCAAAGAGAAGCCGGTTCATCCAGCGGATCTGCTGGCCACGGTGTACTTCGCGCTGGGGATCGATCCGGACATGGAGATCCGGAATCATCTTGATCAACCGCGCGAATTGGTGAAAGGGACGCCTGTCATGGGCCTGTGGTCGTAGGTCTACGACCGATGCGCGTACGGGTCTTCTATCTTCTGCGGGCCGCCGCAATGATCGTCGCGGCGGCCCACCTCGCCGGTCAAGGCACGACCATAGTTATCAATACGCTGACGCCCGCGCCTGCGTGGGCGATTGCCGAACGCGCGATGCTCGACGCAGCCGCCGACGGCACGCGGCTGTGGCTCGAACGCTATGTGAAGTCCGACGGTTCTGTGAACGTTCCGGAACGGTGGGGCGTGACCGACGGCCCCGACGACATCATGGAAACGGTGCGCGGATGGCCGCTCGTGTATGCGATGGGGGCGCCCGAGGCCGTTGCCGACGCCTACGAAAGAGTGTGGGAGGGACACCTTCGGCAGTTTGGCCGCGCGAAGATTCCAACCGTCGAGCTCGCGAAGGACGGAATCTTCGTCAACGAGTTTCCTCCGTCGTTTGATTGGGAGCACACCGGCGAGGGATTGCAGGCGTTCTACTGGCATGGCCTGGGCCGGCCGAACGATTCGACCAGCCTGGCTCGTACGCGCCGATTCGCCGGCTTCTATCTGAACGAGGATCCCGGCGCTCTCAACTACGATCCCAAACTCAAGATCATCAAGAGCCTGTTCAACGGCAGCAAGGGACCAGTCACGAGACCGGTGACGCCTGTCGACTGGGACGGCGACGAGGATCCCAAGCGCGCTGCGCGCTTCGCCACGTCCTCGAACATCCGCGGCGATCATCCGCTGAATCTGCTGGCCACGACGCTTGCCACTCAGGCGTATTTGCTGACTCACGAGGCGAAGTACAAGAGGTGGGTGCTCGAGTACGTCGACGCCTGGCGTGCTCGGGCAGCAGCCAACGGCGGAAATTTTCCGTCCAACATAGGTCTCGACGGGACGATCGGCGGCGAATGGGGCGGGAAGTGGTACGGAGGGATATTCGGTTGGAATAGCCCCGATGATGGACTGCGCAACTACGTCTTGAGAGGCATACCCGCCGCATTCGGCCAAGCGGCCATGTTGAGCAAGAACATCGCGTACATCGGTCCTGTGCGCCGGCAGGTCGACAACCTCTTCGCTGCCGCACGTATCGAAAATGGCCAGGTCCTGCTTCCACACTACTACGGAGAGGGGCAGGCAGGCGGGAAGGTTGGCTGGTACGGATACCGTCAAGGAGAATTCTTCCCGACCGGCGCTCTCGGGAATCTTTCCGAAACCACCATCGAGTTGTACCTGTGGTCGCTGGACCCAGCCGACGTGATGCGCATTCTTCCGAACCCGCCTGATCGACGATCGGTGCAAGGATGGATCGAGTTCCTTCAGGGCCGCCGGCCGAATTACCCGGTCGAAGCGATGCAGCAGGAGCGCGAAGCGGTTGCAAGAATTGCGGAGCGGACGAGCAAGAGCGCCAGTGGATATGGCGCGAGCCCCGTCGCGTTCGAGTCGCTGGCCAATCTTACGCTCGGCGCGGCTAATTTATACGGCTCGGGTGATGTGCTGCGCAGTCAGGTCCGGTTCTTCGATCCCGAGCGGCGTCGCGCGGGCCTTTCTCAGGATGTCGCCGCGCTCGTCGAGAAAATCGAGCGCGACAGCGTGACGCTGATGCTTGTGAATACCAGCGCTGCTGCCTCGCGGCGGCTGATAGTGCAGATGGGCGCGTACGGCGAGCATCAGGCGACGTCCGTGCGGCTAGGCGATCGACGCATCCCGGTCAATGCGTCGCACTTTGAAGTCCAGCTTGCCGCGGGCGCCGGGGAGCAGCTCGTCATCGCGACGAAACGGCTGGCGAACGATCCCACGCTTCGGTTTCCGTGGGAGCGGTAGTATGCTGCCTTGGACATGACGGCAGGCAAGCGGTTGATGCTCGTCGACGACGACAAGCACGCGCGCGAGGGGTATCAGCTCTACCTTTCGGGCAAGGGCTTCCGCGTGTACACGTTCGACGGCGGTGCCGACGCGCTCGCGTTCGCTCGCTCGTCCAACCCCGATCTCGTCGTGCTCGACCTTGGATTGCCAGACGTAGATGGGTGGGAAGTGGCGCGGCGGCTGAAAGGCGACGCGCGCACCAAGGATATTCCGATCATCGCGTTCAGCGGCAGGTCCCTGCACCACGAGCAGGTCAGCGCGCTTCGCGCGGGCTGCGATGTGCACCTCACCAAACCCTGTTCGCCCGACCGCCTGCTCGGTGCCATCCGCAAGCTTCTCGGCCTGACGGCACAGACCGCCGATCGCACCGACACAAATCGCGATCCCTATTAGTAAGCCGAGGCTACGCCGCCAGCCCGATCGTGAACGTCGCCGCGTATCCGCTCGACGGATTCCCCGTAATGCTCGCCAGCTCCGAGTTCAGGCTGTCGGCGAAAATTCCGTCGCGCATATTCGTCGTCGGGTTCGTGCCGCGCGACGCATAGACACCGCTGCCGTACGCCTCGGCGTTGACGGCATCAGGAAACGCAATCTGCGAGACCTTCAGCGACTGCCCGTTACGCGTGACCTCGACGTGAATGTGCGTAGCTCGGCCTTGGTACCATCCCGGATACACGGTCGTGAATCTCACCTGTCCGCTGGCGTCCGTCGTCTGTATGCCGCGGAGATACGTCTTCGCCTGTTCGCTGCCGTATTGCGAGTAGTTGCCGGTTGCGTCGCACTGCCAGATCTCGACGTTGACGCCCGACAGCGCGGCGCAGCTGTTCGCCGTGTTCACGACGGTGATGCCGAGGTCCAGCTGTATGCCGGGTTTCCCCTCTCGGATGTCGCTGCGGAACAGATCGACTCGTGAGGGATACGGTCCAACCGTTTCGTTCGGTGTGACAACGCAGCCTGCGGCCGACGTGCCGCCGTCCGGCGTCGTGGGGTTCGTTGTCGTGGGACTCGTCGGTAATTCGCCGGCACACGCGGTCGCCAGTGCGGCTCCCGATACGCCCAACAGCGCGAGCGCTGCGCGCCGTCCGATTCCCGCCTTCGCGTTGCGCTTCGGCGAGGCAAGTTTTCTCTCGTGGTCCTGCATGTCTTTCCTCCAGTGGTGAATCAACACAACCAGAGTAAAGGGACGCCGGGACGCGTGCCGTCAAGAAACGGAAAGTGACGGTGAAGGTTTGTAAAGCGGGACGTCGATCGAGACTTCGAGGCCGCCGCCTGTGGCGTTGACGGCGTGGATCGATCCGCCGTGCACTTTGGCTGCGCGGGCGGCGATCGACAAGCCCAGCCCCGCGCCTCCTGAGTCTCGATCGCGCGATGCGCTGACGCGGTGAAAGGGCAGAAAGATCCGCTCGGTCTCGAAATCGGGGACGCCCGGCCCGTGATCGCGCACTACGATACGGCCGTGTGTCGGCGTGACGTCGAGCGAGATATCGACCGACGTACCCGACGGCGTGTACCGGCAGGCGTTTCGGACGACATTTTCGATGGCACTGGCGAGCAAGGCAGCATCACCACGGACAATCGCCTGTGGAGCATTCCGCACATGGACGGTGCGACCCGTCTGGCGGGCTTCGTAGTCCGTGTCGGTCGCGACGGCCCGCACGATCTCGGCCAGATCGAGCGTTTCGTTGATGGCGGGCCGGTCGCTGTCCGCCCTCGCCAGCGTCAGGATCTGGCCGATCATCTCGTTCATGCGCGTGCCTTCCGCTTCGATGCGGTTCAGCTCTTTCGCGGCATCCGGCCCGGCCTTTCGTCGCGCCAGCTCGACCGCCACCTGCAGGCGCGCGAGCGGCGATCGCAGCTCGTGAGAGATGTCGGAGAGCAGCTGCTTCTGGGAGGAGACGAGCAGGGACAGGCGCTCGGCCATCGCGTCGAAGTCGCGCACGAGGTCGCCGATTTCGTCGCGGCGCGGACGCACCAACGCCCCCGCGCGCGCGAGGAGATCGCCTGCCGCGAGGCGGCCGCTCGCTTCGCGCACGCGCCTGATCGGCGACGCGAGATGGCGCGCGAGCAGAAAGCACACCGCAGCCGATACCACGATGGCCGCGACGAGCACCGGCGTCGGAATGAAGAACGGTGATGAGCCTGGCGGCGGCAGCGGCGGCCGCAACTGGGAGAGACCTGTCCCGAGCATGGCCGAGGGACGAGGACGGAAAATCTCGAGGCCGACCAGAATCACGACCTGCGCGGTCCAGAAGCTCAGAAAAATTTTAATGGCGAGGCTGCGCATAGATGTACCCGACTCCGCGCACCGTCTTGATGCGGCCGTCGCCGTCCGGCGGTTCGCCGAGCTTACGGCGCACCTTCCCGATGTGGACGTCGATGCTCCGGTCGAACGGATCGAAGGGACGGCCGAGCACCCGCTGGCTGATGTCTTCGCGGGTGACGACCCGCCCGGCGGTCGACAGCAGCATGTGCAGCAGATCGAACTCGACCGTGGTGAGTTCGATCGCGGCGTCATTCTTCGACACGCCGCGTGTGGCGGGATCGAGCGTCACGTCGCCCACCGTCACACGCGGCAGCGTGTCCTGCTCGCGCGGCTGCGTACGGCGGAGGACAGCATGAATGCGCGCCGTCAGCTCGCGCGAGTTGAACGGCTTCGGCAGGTAATCGTCCGCGCCGATCTCCAGCCCCACGATGCGATCGATATCCTCGCCGCGGGCGGTCAGCAGAATGACGGGCACGGCGGATCGCCGCCGAAGCTCGCGAAGAATCTCGAAGCCGTTCTGCTCGGGCAGCATCACATCCAGAATCACGAGCTCGTGCCGGCCGCTCGACGCAAGATCGACCGCCCCCGCACCTGAGTGATGGGCCTCCACTTCGAACCCTTCACCACCGAGCAGCTCCCCGACCAGATCGCACAGCTCCCGGTCGTCGTCGATGATGAGGATGCGTCTGGACACGGGCAGATGCGATTGTCTTCGAAAAAGGGCGGCGCCGTCGTGAAGAAGGGGCAAGTGGTACGTAAAGACTTCGTAAAGAGGGCCAGAATTGGTGCGGAACCCTTGGTACTGCCTTTGCGTTTCGCCTTGTTGCCTGCCTTGAAGCGCGTTGGAAAGGACTGTCATGCATGTGCTGATTACCGCGGCGGTAGCCGCGATTGGTGTGCTGAGCATGCCCGTCGGTTCCTCTGCCCAGACGTCGCTCCAGGGATTCGGCGCCCTGCCGATCGACCATCTGTCATCGCTCGGAGACTCAGGTGTTCCGCTCGATTTCGGCGGCGGCGTGTCGTTCGAGATTGCGCCCGGCGTGCAGGTGCTGGGCGAGTTCGGAAGGCTCGGCAACGTCCTGCCGACGCTCGTCGAGACGGGATTGGCCTTTACCCGTATCGATCTGACGACCTCGGCGTTCTACGGAGAAGGGGGCGTGCGATTGCTCGCGGCGCCGCGATCGGCGGTCAGCCCGTACGTGGAAGGGACCGTCGGGGTGGCGCATCTGCGTTTCGGCGCGAGAGGGCCCGCCTCGACGACCGCCGCGCTCCTTCGCACGGCGCTGAGCCTGGTAGATACGCGCGATCCGATGTTCGGAGCAGGCGGCGGTGTCCTCATGCGGGCTGGCCCGCTACAGGTCGATTTGGGCTATCGCTACAAGAAGATCCTGGCGAACAGCGCGTTGAGCTCCGTGCTCGGCCTCGGCCAGGATTTGCAGTCGCACCAAGTGAGGTTCGGTGCGGGCGTAAGGTTCTAACGCTTGAACAGAATCTAGGAATCAGAATTCTTGACAGAAATTCTCCTAAGCTTTTATTTCTAGATTTAGTTCTGTTCAGGGTTTCCACACGGGATTCACAAACGCCCCATTTCCAGCCACGTCCCACACAGCCACGCGGGCCCATTGCCAGCCGGTTGCCGGCGCGCGCCATTCGAACGTACGTTTCCCGAACTCGCGCGTCTCCGCGAGAGGAATCGTCTCGCGCTGCGTGGTCTTGCCGTCGCTCCACACGATTTCCGCGAAGCGGAGCGGGAGCGTCCACTGCGCGTCGACGGACGCGACCACTTCGTTCGCCGTGGATTTCGAAAGGTCCACCCGCGGCAGCAGCACCTCTCCGGTCGTCGTGAAGAAATCGCCGCGCGCGAGCGGCTCGACCGCCTGACCCCATTGCTCGAAGGCCGGCAGCCGATCGAGCTTGATGTAGTTGATGTTCATGTGCGCGTAGAGCTCGTCGGTGTGGTCGAACTGGAACATGTCGACCTCGCCGAAGATGCGCTTGCGGAGCCCCTGATTGCTGAGGTCGTCGAGCAGATCGAACACGCGATCGCCGAGCCGCGGTGACGAGAGATCCGCCGGCATCGCCTTCCATCCCGCGCCAAGATACCGAGGATCGCGGAAGTGCTCGGTCGCGACGATCTTGTCAGGGAACCCGGTCGAGCCTTTCGTCCGCGCGTGCGTCTGATACATATAGCCCCCCTCGCGCCGCACGAGGTCGAGCATCTCCTGCGCGTTGGCGGTGCTGTATACCTTCCCGTACTTCGCATGCTGCATCTCGAACGCGGCGCCCGCGTCCTTCGGACGGTTCATGAACCAGTACACCGGTTTTGGAAACACCACCGACCAGTGGCCGCCGAGATGCACGTTCGCCTCTTCCGCGGGGATCAGCAGAAAATCCGGATCGGACTGGGCCTTCAGCGCCTTGAAGTAGGCGTCGAGCTCGTCGAGGCGCAGGTCCGTGAGATCGGCGGGATGCCCGTCGCCATGGAAGTCCATGATCATCGACGCATCGACGCCCATCGCTTTCAGCACCGGCTTGAACGGCGGCGTCCACTTCGGTCCGTTCGCCATCGCCTGCACGGTGTCGGCGAGGTGCCAGTGCGTGCTCAGCGTCTTGTAGCCGGGAAGTGCCACGAATCGATCGCGGTTCGTGTAGCGCAGCACGTGCGACAGCGCCGCTTCCGATGTCCCGTCGGATACGAGGAAGAACACGCCCATGCGCTGCGCGCGTCCGGGAGGCGCGTTGACCCACGGGTAGTACTGCCAGTTCTCGTCGCGCAGCTGCCGAACGCCGAGACCCACGCGTCCGCGCCAGGAGCGATGCCACAAGTACGCGAGGTTCGACGAGAAGTCGCGCGGAAAAAAGTACTGATGCGGCGCCGGAAACACCGCGACGCTGCCGCCAGCGGTCTTGGCAGCGAGCGTCCGGTAGCGGACCTGCACCGGCTCGCGCTCTGCACGGAAGCCGGTGCTGTGCACCTTCTTCAACGTGCCAGATGTGTCGTAGTACGCGATCTCAGAGCGCATGTTGTTGCCGGCGGTGCGATCGGCAGGCGCGGCCATGTCGAGCCCGGCATCGTAGTAGTACGCGACGTCGGGATCGTTGGTCGTCAGGACCGCTTCCTGCTGGATCAGGCGGCTTCCCGGATAGAACGTGTACGACAGCGCCCCTTCGAAGCCGCCCATACGCATGCCGTCGAACACGAGCTCGACGCGCTCGCCGATGGTGCGCGCTTTCGCGCCGCGCAGCGTGAAGGTGCCTTGCACGTGCCGCGTGCCCTCGGGATGGTTGGCAGGATCGTCGAAGAACACGTTCCATCCGCCGCGCCGCTTGCCGGTCTCGCCGCGATAGAACGGGCGCGCTTCGGTGATAACCGGTGTGGCACCGACACCGACAGAGGTAATCAGCGGGCGGTTCGGCTCGAGAGAAAACGTGGCGGTCCACGAGCGCGACGTCTCGTCAGGCCACGTGACGGTGACCGTCGTGGGCGTCGACGTAACCGCCACGGGCCCAGGGCGCACCTCGCTCGAGTCGAACGTGATGGCTTGCGCCGACGACAGCGCGGGAATAAGAACGGCAGCGCAGATGAGGAGAATGTTTTTACTTTTCACTTTTTACTTCCCACTTTTAACTCTCTTCGCTTTCCACTCTTCAAACCGTTTCCGCGTCGCCTCGTTCATCGTCGGGTACACCCCGAAGATCGATTCACCTGTGATCAGCAGCTCCCGCTGAAATTCCTCCTGCTCGTCGTGCTCGAGCGCCGCGTTGGCAACCTTCTCGGCGATGGCGGCGGGGATGACGAGGATGCCGGTGCTTTCACCAACGAGAATGTCGCCGGGAATCACCGTGACGCTGCCGATGCGCACCGGCACCTGGTAATCGACGCTCATCATCAGCGGTGAGACGGACGAGGCGTGGCCGCGGCGCATGTAAGTTTGAATCGGCATCGCTTCGAGCTCCGGTACATCGCGCATCGCGCCGTCGATGACGAGCCCGGCGCCGCCCCGCGCGAGGAAGCGTAGCGTCGTCACGGCGCCCGAAACGCCGGCGCGCGTCTCGCCGCCGGCGTCGAAGACGAGCACGTCGCCCGGCTGCGCTTCTTCGGCAGACTTGTAATTGAGCTGTGGCCCCGCCGCGTACAGCTTATCGCGCACGTCCTTGCGGTTCGGGAGATAGCGCATCGTTCTCGCGCGACCCACCATGCCGCGTGTGCGGCTTCAGCGGCGACAGCTCGTTGATGAAGTTCTGTGGATAGCCTTCGGCCGTCACCAGCGACCACGCCGCCTCGAGCCCCACGCGCATCAGCTTGCCGAACAGCACGCGATCCTGCGGGCTGAGGCGCTCGACGATGTACGCCGGCATCTGCCGCTCGACCGGCTCGAGCTTCAGCGTCGCCTTCTGCGCGACGAGGCTCGCACAGCGGCCAGCAGAACCAGGAATGTAGTCGTGATCCGCATCGTCAGTTTTTCTCCTACCCTCCTAATCTCCTGTTCAAGATCAGTAGGGCATCTGTCGCTTCGTGAACGCCCGACCTTTATTGGTCAGCTCCACCGACGTGCCGTGGTGCACCATCACGCCCGCTTTGATCAAATCGATGACGTTCTCGACGTTCGACGAGTGCAGCGGCGCCCACTTGTTGTCCATCATCGCCTTCATGATGCGCAGGCGCGCCGCGTCGAGTTTCGGCTCACCGATCGGCGGCAGCCCGCCCGTCGCCGCTGTTCCCGGCAGACTGCGTCCCTGATTGCCGCCGCTCTTGAGATACGCAAGACCCATCAGCGACATCGCCTGATCGCCCGGTCCCCATTCGCCCCACGCGATGCCCGGGGTCTTCGTGATCTCGTCGATGTTCGCGAGCGAGTATTTGTCTTCCATCTTCAGCGACAGAATCAGCTCGCCATTCGGATTCATCGGCCACGGGTCGGCTTTCTCGATGTATTCGGTGCCGCTGATGCCCCAGATGCGCGATGCGTAACCCTGGCTTCCAGATCCGCGCAGGCCTTCGGGGATGACTTTGTCGGCACCCTTCAACTCGGGGCGCTCGAACTGGTAGCGCGCGGTCGATACGAATGTGCGGACGGCGTCTGCGTTGCGCGCGTGACACAGCATCAGTCCGTGCACGCCGGCGCTCAAGATCTGTTCGATGACCCAGTGGTTGTTCTTTACGGTCACGCCATCGAGCCCAAGCACCGGCAGCGTGACGATGACCGTCGGCGTGCGATGGCCGCTCTTGGTCGGTCCGCCGTCGACGAGCCCTTGCATGAATTGGCGGAGGCGCATCGGATCGAACGGGCCGTGCTCCATCTGGTACTGGATTAAATCGATGTGCGACTGGGCGAGCTTTTTCCCTTCTTCGTAGCCGACGCCGTCGACGCTGACGTCGTAGACGGGCTGGCCGGCTTCGAGCAGCTCAATCATCTTGTTGAGGCGTTTGGGTTTGTACGCGGCGTTTCCGCCCTGCGCGGACAGGAGCGAGGTCAGAGCGATTCCGAGCACGGCGGCAAGCGCGATTTTCTTCACGGCATCCTCGCTTTCAAATGCGTGTCCGATGACGGTGCGGAAGGTGTCAAGATACACTCTTCCCGGAGGTTTTGTATGCGGTTGTTTCTGATGGTTGCTGCGCTGGTGGCCGCGGGCTCGACGCAGGCTGCGGCGCAAGGGCTTGTCACGCAGAAGGCGCTCTCGATACGAGATGGCCCAGGCGGTCGTCCAGGGAACAGTGGAGCGGTGTCGCGCCGACGGCTTCAGCGTCAGCGTGTCGGTCATCGATGGGAGCGGACTGCTCAAGGCGTTCGTGCGCGACGACGGCGTCAATGGTCCGCACACGATCGATTTGAGCCGCCGCAAGGCATACACCGCGCTCACGTTTGCGTCGCGGTGGGCGACATCGCTGGAAGCCGCGAAGGCCTGGGGACATGCATTGGGCTCGCCGATGCCGAACGTGGAAGGCACGACAGGATTGGGCGGCGGCGTGCCGATTAAGGTCGGCGATGTTCCCATTGGTGCCGTCGGCGTCAGCGGCGCGGTGGGCGGCGACAAGGATGAGATTTGCGCGAAGGCGGGCATCGCCAAGATCGCACATTTGTTGAAATAGGAGAATCCACATGCGTGTTGCATTCGTCATCGCGGCGTTCTGTCTCTTCGTGGCGGCCGGCTTCGGAACCGTCGAGTTGCAGGGGCAGGGCGGGCGCATCGAAGCGTGGGCGCCGATGCCGGAGAAGCCCGGTCCGTTGGACAGCCGCCGCACAAACCGCTGACCAAGGTCTCCGACATCCTCGCCAAGCACAAAGGGCAACAGAACTGGAGCGAGGTCGTGGTGAACGACAACCTGTTCCACGGCTCCTACATTTCGATGGCGCCCGGCGCGAAGACCCCACGCCGTTTCCATCAGGACAACCGCGCGTTCTGGATCGTGCAGGGCGGTCAAATCCGATTCACGATCGAAGGCGTCGAGCCGTTCGTTGCGACGAAAGGATTCCTGGTGCAGGTGCCGAAGCGCCTCGTCTACAGCATGGAGACGGTCGGAGACGCGCCGTCGCTGCGCTTCGAGGTGTTGATGGCGAACGCGCAGATTATGTATCCGTCCGACGAAACGCCGGCGCCCGCGCGCGGCGTGAAATACGAGCGGGTGAGCGTCGCGAGCGCGAAAGGTACCTACGACGAGGCGAACGTCCCGTTCATCGACTACAACCTCGTGATGTCCGGCGGAAAGCCCAAGCCCAAGCCGAACCAGAATCAGTTCATCGGCGACGCGCACGATGGCGGCTACGTCAACGTGGGGATCGCCAATATCATCCGCGGCGATCCGAAGACCGAGAAGCCCGCGCGCGATGACGATAAAGGACACTTCCATTTAACCGGCCCCGAGCTCTGGTTCATGCTCGAAGGGCAGAACGAATTCAAGATTGGCGACCTGCCGCTTCTCGTGGCAGATCAGGGAGACATCGTCTACGCGCCCGCGCAGGTGTGGCATCGCCCTCGCCACGTGGGTACTACGATGGCGACGCGGCTCGCGATCGTGGGATATGCGAACTCGCATGTTTATCAGCCCGCGGTTGGTGCCAAGTAAGGAGGCGGCAATGCGATCTGCTCGAGTCTGGTGCATCGTGCTCGCGTGTGTCGTGGTCGGCGTGGCCGATATCGGGGTAGGCCAGACGCAATACAAACTCGTGGAGTGGCCGGCGCCGGCGACCAACGCCGCCGGGTTTGCCGCACCATGGAATCTCATCCAGGCGTCGAGCGTGGCGATTGGCCCGCGAGGCACCGTCCTCGTGTTTCATCGCGGCGCGCACCCGATTCTCGAGTTCGACACGGCGGGAAAATTCATCCGCTCGTGGGGCGATGGGCTCATCAGCGAGGGCAAGGTCGCAGCCATTTCCAAGGAGAACTGGTCGGCTGAGAGGTCTCACTACTCCGCCGTGTACGGGCCGGCAGGATGCACGGCGTGTGGCGCGCACTCCATCCGCGTCGATCCGCAGGGCAACATCTGGATCGTGGACGCCACGGCGCATGTCGTCTACAAGATGACCGCCGACGGCAAGGAGATCATGCGCCTCGGGACCAAGGGCACTTCTGGCGCGAGCCGGTCTACGTTCAATCTGCCGACCGACGTTGCGTTCGCTCCGAACGGAGATCTCTACGTCACCGACGGCTACGGCGGCGCGCGCGTCGTGAAGTTCTCGCGCGACGGCAAGTATCTGCTGGAGTGGGGCAAGCGCGGAACAGGACCAGGCGAATTCGGCCTGCCTCATAACGTCGTCGTCGACACGCAGGGACAGGTTTACGTAACCGATCGAGACAATCAGCGCATTCAGGTGTTCGATGCGAACGGGAAGTTTCTGACTGAGTGGACAGGCACGGGAGGCGTCTCTGGACTGGCGATGACCGGCGATGGACGAATGATCACCGGCGCCGTCATCCGGGATTTGAAGGGCAACGTGGTTACCAAGTTGCCGGATGCGGCCGCCGCGCACGGAGCCGCCGTCGACGCTGCGGGAAGCATCTATCTCGCGCAGTTAACCGGCGTCGTTCAGAAGTTCGTGAAGCAGTAATCCCGCCGGCTCAGTAGTGCGTGACTTGAGAGCGTGAAGTCGGTGGACACCTGAACGTTGCCGGTGTCGAAGATCCCGACGCAGTACTCGCCGGGTGACGAAGGGGTTGCGGCAAAGGCAACGTTGATCGTCGCCGCGGTGGTGCGCAGCTGCTCAGCGCAGGTCGAGGTGGCGGCGTCCCAGAATCCCATGGCGATTCCCATCGGCAAGCGTGCTGACGGGGGCCAATTCGGTGATCGAGACCTGATTCGCCCGGGATTGACGACAGTAAACGGAAACGACACTGTGCCGCCCGTCTTCACGTTCCCGTAAAGGTCTAGGTCTTCAACTCGTAGACCGGCGCGGGCGGCGTCGGCTGCGTGGGCGTCTTGCGCGCCGCAGGCGATCGAGCCCAGAAGGGCGACAGAGACGACGGTAAACCGTGCGGAGGCAAGCAATTTCATTATGAATTTTCCTGAGTGATTGTACGGCAGGAAACAGTTGAGGAGAGGGCCGACACACTTTTGTCACATGTCGGCCCTCGAGTCGGGTGCGTGAGTGATTACTTCGTGTAGATCAGCTTTCGCGTCTGGTCGCCAGCGGGTGTCGTGCGGGTCGTGTCGATCGTCAACACATTTCCCGCCACGCTGTAGATTTCCTTCGAGTTGATCGTGACTTCGCCGCCACGGCCCTGAACCGTCTGGGTCGTGGTGACCACGAGTCTCGGCCCATCCCACACGGCCTTCGACGTGGCCGGGCCCATACCGATGGTGTTCTGGCTGTCTGTGCCGTCGAGCTTGAGCACAACGGTCTGCGCGCCTTGCGCCGTCGTTCGATCCATCGACAGCTCTGTGGGTGTCTGTTTAATGGTCATTGCGGTCGCCGGCGCGCCGCCCATGCGCCCGCCGCCGCGCCCACCGCCGCCACCACCACCGCCGCCCGCGCGCGCGGGCGCCGGGTCGCTCTTGGCCTCATCGAAGGTCCACGTGCCCGAAAAGTCCGTTTTTGCCTGGGCCAGGAGGGCCGTCGGCAGTGCCATGGAAAGCACAAGCGCCGCCATGAGTGCGTGTTTCATAGATAAAGAGTCTCCTCCCCTATGTATACGACACTCGATGGCGGCGCTTTACTTACTTTCTACTTCTTACTTTTTTTACTTCCTGATTCATCAATGGCTACTGAGCGACGGGGTCGAAGTGCTCCGGGTCGTACCAGCCAATCGCAATCCGGCAGGAGCCCCCCGGTCCATGGTTGGCCATCGCGTGCAGCATGGTCGGTGGCGCATACAGAATGTCGCCCTCGCTTGCGATGAAGTGCCCCACTTCGAACTTGGCGGAGATCTGCCCGGTCAGGACAATCCACCACTCGACGTTATCGGGATGCAGGTGACCGCCAGGAACGTTCGGGTTGATAGTCGCGATCGGCGGCGGTGGTGTACCTCGACCCGCGGCTCCGCGTCCGCGATTCGGATTGGCCGGATCGTTGGGATCGGCGAATCCAAAGTTGGCGTTGGCGTACATGTGACCCGTCCTGACAAAAACGCCGCCGCCACGCCCGGCGGCAATTGAGTCGTGCAGATTGAAGTGGGGCCTGTTCGGCGCGACATACGGAGTCGGCGTGCGGCCATCGAACCTCGTTTTTGTGACCACTCTTCCAGGCAGCGCCGCAGGCGCAGGGCTTGTCGCAGGATAAACAGGATAGTAATGGGCGGCGTTCACCTCGATGAAAACGGCGGGTACTGTGCCGATGACATCGTACGAAAAGATGGTCCAGGCGGGGACGTGGACCATTGAGCCACGCTTGGCGGTGAATTCTTCCTGATTCTCGATGCGCCACCGCATCTCGCCTTCGAAGACGACGAAGAGCGTCGGAGTGGCGGGATGCAGGCGCGGGCTCAACTTGGTGCCCGGCGCCATGGACAGGTAATCGGCCTGCGACTCGCCGTCCTTAAGGACCGTCTCTTTCCAATTCGCCTGGTTCTTGTACTTCGCTTTCAGGTCGGCAAGCTTTGTATGCGGCTTGTTGGGCGGCACATACGCGACGGTCTTGACCTTCTGGACCCAGAACTCCTGCTGCTTCGGCGCCTCTTGCGCGCCGAGCCATGTACTCGCGACCAGGAAGACGACGAGCGTGACGCTTAGGACACGTGCACTCATGTTCCCTCCGATGGCTGTGGTGTGGGAAGAGTCTACCACCGGAGACAAAAAAACGGCCGGGTCTAGCCACCTTCGCGAGGACGCTTCGGTGGCCAAGCAAGACCCGGCCTACGTGCTCTATTCGTTTTTCGGTCTTCGCTTTTCGTTAGTACCGGTAATGCTCCGGCTTGTACGGCCCATCCACCGGCACGCCGATGTAATCCGCCTGATCCTTCGAGAGCTTCGTCAGCTTCACGCCGAGATGGTCGAGGTGCAGCCGCGCCACCTGCTCGTCGAGGTGCTTCGGCAGCATGTAGACCTTCTTCTCGTATTTGCCGGTGTTCGCGTGCAGCTCGAGCTGCGCAATCACCTGGTTGGTGAATGACGCGGACATCACGAAGCTCGGGTGTCCGGTCGCGCAGCCGAGGTTCAGCAGGCGCCCTTCGGCGAGAATCATCACGCTGTGGCCGTCGGGGAAGCGGAACTCGTCGTACTGCGGCTTGATGTTGATCCGCTCGATGCCCGCCTTCTTCAACCCGGCCATGTCGATCTCGTTGTCGAAGTGGCCGATGTTGCCGACGATCGCCTTGTCCTTCATCCGCTTCATGTGCTCGAGCGTGATGATGTTGTGATTGCCGGTGGCCGTGATGAAAATGTCGGCCTTGTCGACCACATCGTCGATCGTGGTGACCTGGTAACCTTCCATCGCCGCCTGCAACGCGCAGATCGGGTCGATTTCGGTGACGATGACGCGCGCGCCCTGGCCGCGCAGCGCCTGCGCGCAGCCCTTGCCGACTTCGCCGTAGCCGAACACCACCGCGACTTTACCGCCGAGCATGACGTCGGTCGCGCGGGCGAGACCGTCGGGCAGCGAATGGCGGCAGCCGTAGATGTTGTCGAACTTGCTCTTGGTGACCGAGTCGTTCACGTTGATGGCAGGGAAGAGCAGCGTGCCCGCCTCCATCATTTGATACAGGCGATGCACGCCGGTTGTCGTCTCTTCGCTGACGCCGCGAATGGTCGACGCAATGCGCGTATAGCGCGCCTTGTCCTTTGCGATCGAGGCGTTGATGGTCTCGAGGATGACGCCCCACTCTTCCGGATCCTTATCGGGATTGAATGCGGGCACCTTGCCTGACTTCTCGTACTCGGCGCCTTTGTGCACGAGCAACGTCGCGTCGCCGCCGTCGTCGACGATCAACGTCGGGCCGCTGCCGTCGGGCCACTCGAGCGCCTGCTCCGTGCACCACCAGTACTCGTCGAGCGTTTCACCCTTCCATGCGAACACCGGGATGCCCTGCGGATTCTGCACGGTGCCGCCCGTTTCGGGGCGACCGACGACGACGGCCGCCGCCGCGTGATCCTGTGTCGAGAAGATGTTGCACGAGACCCAGCGCACGTCGGCGCCGAGCTCGGCCAGCGTCTCGATGAGGACGGCCGTCTGAATCGTCATGTGCAGGCTGCCCATGACGCGCGCGCCGGCGAGCGGCTTTTTGGCGCCGTGCTGTTTGCGCAGGGCCATCAGCCCGGGCATTTCCTGCTCGGCGAGCCGCAGCTCTTTGCGCCCGAAATCGGCGAGCGACAGGTCTTTCACCTTGTACGGCTCGCGGCCTGCGGCTTTGGCGGCGGCGAACGGATGTTGGGTTGGTGTTGCGGTCGGCATCAGTGTTTTCTCCTGTTGGCGCAACTAAAGTTGCGCCCTACGATTGCGTCCACGGTAGGGCTCAACTTTCAGTTGAGCCGTTTGGCTGTTGCGACAAATAATCCAGGTCCTTTTGATTTCGGATCGGGCGAGAGCGGGACAATGCGGACGTCGCCGAATCCGCTCTCGTCGAGGATTCGCCGGACGTGTTCATCGGAAAAGCCGAGCCAGACGTGGCCCATCTGCTGCCGATAGTTCTCGCGGTCGTGCGGCAGCATGTCGACGATCAGCAGCCGGCCTCTCGGCTTCAGCACGCGCGCCACGTCGGCGAGCGCGCGATCGGGCTCGGGCAGGTGGTGCAGCACCAGTCCGAGCGTCGCCGCATCGAGCCGTCCGTTGTCTATCGGGAGCGCTTCGAGATCGCCGCGGCGCAGCTCGACGTTCTCGAAACCGTTGAGGCGCTTCTTCGCGGCCTGGAGCATGGCCGCGGACGCATCGACCGCGATGACGTGGCGCACAAACGGCGCGAGCGCGGCCGTCAACTGGCCGGTGCCGCAGCCGAGATCGCCGACCGTCCATTCCGAGTCTGCAAACGCGGGCAGGGCGGCGAGGTGAAACCGCTCGCCGAACAGATCGTCACGCAAGCGATCCCACTGGCCGGCTGACGAAGAAAAGAATTCCTGGGACTTGGTACGACGCTCGGCCAGCACCGTTTGCGCGCGGCGCTGGTCGTTCATCGCCGCAGGCGTCGGCCCGACCTGCTCGCGCACGAGCGCCCACAGCCGGCGCGCAGAACCGTCCAGGTCGCGCGTCATCGCATACACATTGCTGGTGCCTTCGGCGCGCGCCGAAATCCAGCCGCTGTCGGCCAGCGCTTTCAAATGACGGCTCACCGTCGACTGGGGCAGCTGCATGATGCCGCACAGCTCCGACACGGTCAGCTCGTGGCGATCCAGGAGCAGCAGAAGGCGGCTGCGCGTGGTGTCCGCGAGGGCTGACAGATGGTCGAGAATGGCGGGAGGGCGCGCGATAGCCATTAATCCGTTAATCCGGATTAAAGGTTACAACGGAGGCGATGGTCGTGTCAAACCGCCGAGCCGATAAGAGATGCGGTGACTATTTCGGAGCCCATGACGCTGGCGACCGACTACCTGCTCGGCACGCTGGCCGAGCTGTGTGGCGTGTTCCTGCTCAAGCAGAACATGTCGCTTCGGCAGGAGTCGATTCGGTGGTGGGCGCTCGCGCTCATCGCGTCGGCCATGGCCAGCTACGTGGGTGGCACCTATCACGGGTTCCAGCATGCGATGGATCCGCTCGTCGCGGCGGTATTGTGGAAGGTGACGACCATCAGCATGGGGGTCGCGAGCTTTCTGCTCCTGACCGCGGCCATCAGCGCCGCATTCACGGGGCAGGACCGGCGCTGGCTCATCGCCGGCGCGGCGCTCAAGCTCGCGATCTACGTCGGGTGGATGCTCGGACACGACGAGTTCCGCTTCGTGATCTACGACTACGGCTCGACGCTCGCGATCCTCCTGCTGCTCGTGGTGGCCGAGCGGACGCGCGGCGTCGCCGGACATCGCGCGTACATCGCGTCGGGCATCCTGGTGTCGATTGCCGCTGCTGCGGTCCAACAGAGCGGCGTTCGGCTTCATCAACATTTCAATCACAACGATCTGATGCACGTCGTGCAGATGGGCGGCGTGTGGCTGCTCTATAAAGGCGGGGCGCGTCTTCGTGACGCGGGAGGACTGTATGGCCCTCAGTCGTAGAGATTTCTTGAAAGCCTCGGGCTTGTTCGCGCTGCAGCCCGCACCACGCGACACGGGCACGATCGTCAACGACATCCACTCGCAGCTGAACCAGACACGGGTGAGAGAAATTGCGCCAATCTCTTCCGCGACAGATCTTCAGCGCGCATTGCGGCGCGCAGCCGCGGCAGGACAGGGCATCAGCATTGCCGGCGGCCGCCACGCGATGGGTGCCCAGCAGTTCGCCGACCGACTCGCTGATGCTCGATATGACGAAGTTCAATCGCGTGCGATCGCTCGATCGCACCAGGGGCATCGTCGAAGTGGAGGCGGGCATCATGTGGCCCGCGCTCGTCGATTACTTGCTGAAGACGCAGCAGGGAAGAGCCTGCCCTGAGCGGAGTCTGGGGCATCGCGCAGAAGCAGACCGGCGCCGACCGTCTGACGATTGGCGGCGCGCTGGCGGCGAACGTGCACGGCCGCGGATTGAAGATGAAGCCATTCATCGCCGACGTGGAATCGTTCGTGCTCGTCGATGCGCGCGGCGATATCCGCACGCTGCAGCCGCACTGAAAACAGCGAGTTGTTCCGGCTCGCAATCGGCGGGTACGGGTTGTTCGGTGTCATCGCGCTGGTCAGACTTCGGCTTATTCCTCGCCAGAAGATTCAGCGCGTCGTCGAGGTGCGCATGATCGATGACCTGCCAAAGGCATTCGAACAGCGCATCGCCGACGGGTTCATGTTCGGCGACTTCCAGTTTTCTGTCGATGAGACGTCCGACGACTTTCTCAGGAAAGGCGTCTTCTCGTGTTACCGGCCGGTCGATCCCGGCGACGCCGATGCCTGAGGCTCAGCGCGAGCTCGTCGACGAGGATTGGCACGCGCTGCTCCTGCTCGCACACAACAACAAGGCGACCGCCTTCGATCGGTACTCGAAATACTACCTGTCCACGTCGGGCCAGCTGTACTGGTCGGACACCCATCAGATGAGCACGTATCTCGACAACTATCACGCGCGGCTCGACACGCAGCTTGGCGTGAAGGATCGCGCGACGGAGATGATTACCGAGATCTACGTGCCGCGGCCGGCGCTGCCCTCGTTCATGGCCGAGGTCGCGAGCGTCTTTCGCAAAAATGGCGTGCCCATCGTGTACGGCACCGTCCGGCTGATCGAGCAGGACGATGAGAGCTTTCTCGCGTGGGCGAAGCAGCCATACGCGTGCATCATTTTCAACCTGCATGTCGTGCACACGCCGGAAGGCATGGAACGCGCGGCGCAGGCCTTCCGCGACCTTATCGACATGGGGCTGAAGCGCGGCGGACGCTACTATCTGACCTACCATCGCCACGCGCGCCGCGAGCAAGTGGAGGCGTGCTATCCGCAGCTTCCGGAATTCCTGCGGCTGAAGCGGAAACACGATCCGGATGAGCGCTTTCAGAGCGAGTGGTACCGGCACTACAAGGGGATGTTCGCTGACCGAATCTGATATTCTTTCGGGCTTAAGGAGGTCCACGTGACCAACCGTTATTTGCTGCTGGCTGGCGTCATTCTGTTAGGTTCGGCGCTCGCCCCCTCAGCGCCCGCCTTCGCACAGGCGGAGCACAACGCTACGGCGGGTAAACCGGGCGGCTATGTGCTCGAGCGCGACAAGGAGGTCGCGAAGAACGAGCCGGGCACCCACAAGGGCGGCGGCGAGACGATCGGGTATTCGTTTTTCGCGAAGACCCCGAACCTCAAGCTCGTGTTCCGCAAGCGCGCGTTCAAGCCGGGTTCGGCCATCGGATATCACCTGCAGCGCGAGGACGAGATTTACTACGTGCTCAGCGGCCGCGGGATGATGACGATCGACGGTAAGGAATTCGAAGTCGGCCCAGGCGACGCCGTCTTGACGCGCCCCGGCAGCTCGCACGGTCTCAAGCAGGTCGGCAAGGAGGATCTCGTCATCCTCATCAACTACGAACAGGCTCCGAAACCGTAACGACCTTCAGCCGATCGATGCGCGCGCGTAGCGCGGTGGTGAAGTCGGCAATCTCCGTCTCAGTTCCGCCGCTGGCTCTCAAGCCGGCGGCGAGCTGATCGTCGGTCAGCCTTCCCAGGTATTTGCAGAGCCAGTGCACGTCGCTTCGGCTGATGCCCAGTGACGGCATCGGCCGTTCGCTGGCCTTTGTAGCCCCACAACACGTGGTCCCCCTCGATGCCGAGCACGAACTGATCGTTCTGCGCCGCGTACGCAGCCGAGTCCCAGCGGCCGCGGCTCAGCACGTTGCTGCCCCAGGTGCCCAGCGCCGCGCCCCAGTCGATGATGAGATATCGCGCCTCGAGCACGTCGCGCTCCATCCGATACTCGAAGATGGCCGTGTTCGACCCGCGCGCGACGTCGCGCACATCTTTGTTGTCCCAGTTCGACAGCAGCATGATGACGATCTTCAGGCCGTTCAGCTCGCGCGTGCCGACGAACGGATTGTCGTTCCAGGCCCAGCTGTGCTCGTCGAAATGCTTCACGACGCCGGGCTCGTCGAGCTCGAAGCGCGCATTCTGAAAGCTGCCATCCTGCGCGATGCACTCGCCGGCGCGTTGCAGCGTGCCCGCGCCTTCGATGCTGCCCGAGGGCACGAAATAGTTCACCTCGACGAAATAGCCGGCCGCCCACGCGAGCCGCGCGGCGAACGTTTCGGTGTGCACCTCGTTGCCCCACTTCACACGCCACGCGCGGCCGCGCGCGTCGCGCACGGAGACGCACGGAAAGCTGCCCGTCGCCGTGCTCTTCGACAAACTGGAAGGGTGGGGCGGGTGCGCCGTCCCGGCCGCCGGGACCGGCGGCGAGGTCGAGGCTTTCCGCGGGACCGGGATCGCGCCAGATGACCGCGCGCCTCGACGTGAGCGGCGCCTCGCCGGCCGCGCGGCGCTTCATCTGCGAACGCACGCGCCAGAACGCGAACACGAGCCACGTGACGACGAAGGCGCCGGCGACGACATCGAAGGCAATGAGAGCGAATTTTGTCGCGGACACCAGAGTGGATCTTAGCCTGATAGGATCTCGGAGATGAGTGTCGATCCCCACCAGCCGCTGCGAGACGACGTGCGCTTGCTCGGCGAGGTGCTTGGGCGCGTGCTGCGGCATCACGAAGGCGACGAGATCTTCCAGCAGGTCGAGCAGGTGCGCGAGGCGGCCAAGACGGCGCGCACGCTCGACAGCGAGCTCGAGCACATCGATCAGCTGCTGCGCGACATGCCGATGGCCTCGGCGCTGACCGTGGCCCGCGCGTTCGCGCATTTCCTGACGCTCGCCAACATCGCCGAGCAGCACCATCGCGTGCATCGCCGGCGCGACCATGCGCGCGATCCGCACGGTCGGCCGCAGCGCGGATCTGCTGCCGAGACCTTCGCGCGATTGCGCGAGGGCGGTGTCCCCGCCGACACGCTGGCCGCCGCCATCGCCTCGATGCGGGTCGAGCTGGTCTTCACGGCGCATCCCACCGAGATCGTGCGCCGCACGCTGCTGCAGAAACACAATCGCATCGCGCAGATTCTGGCGTTTCGCGATCGGCCCGACCTGACGCCGGACGAGCAGGAAGAGTCGCTCGCCGATCTTCAGCGGGAGATTGCGGCCGCCTGGCAGACCGACGAAGTGCGCCGCGCGCGCGTGAGCCCCCTCGACGAAGTGCGTGCAGGGCTGGTCGTGTTCGAGCAGAGCCTCTGGGATGCGCTTCCGCAATATCTGCGCGCCGTGGATCGCGCGCTCGCCGCGACGACCGGGACGCCGCTTCCGCGAGACGTCGCGCCCATACGATTCGGATCGTGGATCGGCGGCGATCGCGACGGCAATCCCAGCATCACGCCGGAAGTCACGCGGCAAGCCACGTGGCTCGCGCGCTGGCAGGCCGCCGATCTGTACCTCAAGGATATCGTCGCGCTGCGCAGCGAGCTGTCGCTCTCGGCGTCGCACGCGAGCGCGGAGCTCCGCGCGCGTGTCGGCGACGCGCACGAACCGTATCGCGTGCTGCTCGCAGAGGTGCGCGATCGCCTCGAAGCGACGCGCGATCTCGCCGAAGAGGCGCTCGCGGAATCTGCGCCGAAGCTGACAGGCATCGCTCCGTACCTCGCGGCCGCGGAGCTGGCCGAGCCGCTCGAGCTGTGTTTTCGATCGCTCGTGTCGTCCGGCAACGAGGCGATGGCCGCGGGGCGCCTCACCGACATTCTGCGTCGCGTAACGACGTTCGGCGTCACGCTGGCGCGGCTGGATCTGCGGCAGGAAGCCCAGCGTCACACCGCGGCCGTCGATTGGATTGCGCAGGCCGCTGGGATGGGCCGATATCGCCGCGCTGTCCGAGCCCGATCGCCAGCGCCTGCTCGTGCAGCACCTGACGGCGGGCGATGTGCGGCTCGATGACCTGCCGACGACGACCTCTGACGCCGAGGTGCGCGACGTGCTCGACACGTTCCGCGTCGCTGCGCGGATCCATCCGGAATCGCTCGGCGCGTATGTCATCACGATGGCGAGCGCGCCGTCAGACGTGCTCGCCGTCGAGTTTCTCCAGATGGCGGCGGGCACGCCGCACCCGCAGCGCGTCGTCCCGCTCTTCGAGACCGGGCGCGATCTCGAGCACGCCGGCCGCATCATGAGCGACCTGCTCGCGATTCCGTGGTACCGCAGCCGAATCAGCGGGCATCAGGAAGTGATGATTGGCTACTCCGATTCGGCGAAGGATGCGGGGCGCATGAGCGCAGACTGGGCGCTCTACCGCGCCCAGGAGGAAGTCGTCTCGGCGTGTGAGAAGAGCGGCGTGCGGCTCACGCTGTTTCACGGGCGCGGCGGCAGCATCGGACGCGGCGGCGGGCCAACGTATCTCGCCATTCAGTCGCAGCCGCCCGGCTCGGTTCGCGGAACGCTGCGCGCGACCGAGCAGGGTGAAATGATGCAGGCGAAGTTCGGCCTCGTCGATATCGCCATCCGTACGCTCGAGGTCTACACGACAGCCACGCTCGAGGCTGCCGTCGCGCCTCAGCCGTCGCCGAAGCCCGAATGGCGCGCGTGCATGGATCAGGTCGCTGGTCGCGCGCGGGCGACGTACCGATCGGTGGTGTACGACGATCCCCGATTCATTCCGTATTTCCGCACGGCCACGCCCGAGCCCGAGCTGACGCAGGTGACCATCGGCAGCCGCCCGGCCCGCCGCACGTCCGGGAAGGGGGTCGAAAGCCTTCGCGCGATTCCCTGGCAGTTTGCGTGGACGCAGACCCGCCTGATGCTGCCATCGTGGCTGGGCATCGAAGACGCTTTGTCCGGCGAGCACAACGAGATGCTCCGCGAGATGTATGCGCGATGGGCGTTCTTCGCGTCGACGATCGACCTCGTCGAAATGACGCTCGCGAAGGCGGACGCCCGCATTGCGGCGCGATACGATCACCTCGCGCCGGAAGAGCTGCGTCCGCTCGGGCTCGATATGCGCGCGCGCCTCGCGCGCGCGGTCGACGCGGTGCTCGCGGTAACGGATCACGAGGTGCTGCTCGAGGCGAACCCGGTGCTGCGGCGTTCGATCGACGTCCGCAACCCTTACGTCGATCCGATCAACCTCGTGCAGGTCGAGCTGCTGCGCCGCCTCCGCGGCCCCGATCCGGATCCCGCACTGTTCGACGCGTTTGTCGTCACCGTCAACGGCATTGCGGCGGGAATGCGGAATACAGGCTGATCCTTGACACAGAGGCACAGAAACACAGAGAAATTCTCAACGCGGAGGCACGGGCAGCCGTCGACGTCGTTGGCCGCTTTGCGGCCAACGAACGAGACCACAAGAACAGGAAATACAAGAAGCACATGATCGCGAGCTTCTTGTATTCCTGTTCTCGTGGTCTCGCTGGCGCGCCTAAAAGGCGCGTCGTCGACGGCTGCCACGGAGCCCACTGACGCAGCTCTCGGAGAAAAACATTTCTTCCGTACGTCTCTGTGCCTCCGTGACTCTGTGTCGAGATAGCAACGATTCAGCGTTAGAGGACGTACACGCAGATCTGGTAGATTTCGTCTATGCCGGAGTTTCACGCCGAACCCTACATTTATCTGCCCGCCGTCACGCACAAGTCCGCGCTCGTGGCGTGGGGCGCGTTCTATTTCCGCACGACGAGCCGCGGCAAGTGGAAGATCATCGACGATCACGATCTGAAGCATATCCATCCGCCCCGCAAGGATTCCATCGGCGCGCTCTCGGCGCCGTACGGCCCGGCGCGCGTCGAGGTGTACGACACGAGCGGTGCCCTCGTCAGCGTCGCGAAGACCGAAGTCGCGAATCATTGCTGGCTGCCGAATCTGACGCCCGACACCGAGTACGTCTACAAAGTGTTCGTGAAAGATGAAGAGTGGGCGGTGGGCGAGCGATGGGACTGGTCGGCGACGGACAAGGCGCTCGTGCAGGCGGGAAACACATACGACAACCGGTTCTGCACGAATCCGGATCCGCTCGCGCCGGCCGCGTCTCTCAGCTTTGCCGTCATCGGTGACTTCGGCGTCGGCGTGAGGAAGGACTCGCCGACACGCCGGCAGCAGAAAGTCGCAAACGCCTTGCGCAAAGCGGTCGATACCGACGATGTGCGCCTGATACTGACGACCGGAGACAACATCTACGCATCCGCAACGCCTGCTGGGGATTCCGATCGGCGGCAGCGGCGACGAAGACGACGACTGGTTCTTCACGTACTTTCAGCCGTATCGCTACGTGATTAACAGGGTGCCGGTCTTTCCGTCCATCGGCAATCACGATGCGAACGAAACGGAAGAGCACGACGACCGCGCGCAGGTCGAAGACAATTTTTATCTGAAGGAGCGCCTCACCGGCGGCGAGGAGGCGTCGGGCCGCGCGTCATTCTGTCCGGGGCTCTTCTATCGGTTCCGCTACGGGTCCGGCATCGAGTTCGTGTGCCTCGACACGTCGAAGGAAGCCTACTTTCGCGGCCATCGTCTGTTCGAATATCCGAAGCACTGGGAGTTCGTGGAATGCGCGTTCCCGGACGATCGCGGCAACGCTCTGGCGAATTCCGTTCTGCCATCATCCGCCCTATTGCGCCGGCCCGCAGCATCACAATACCGGCAGCATGCAGCGGCTCATCCCGCTCTTCGAGCGCTCGGGGGTGAAAGCGCTCTTCTCGGGCCACGAGCACAACTTTCAGCATTCGTTGGTCGACGGCATTCACTACTTCATCACAGGGGCCGCCGGAAAGCTGCGGCGCACTCCGCCGGACAGCTTCCAGCAGGCGCACACCGTCACGTGGGCGACCGAGTGCCATTTTCTGCTGGCGACCATCGAGGGCGACAAGATGAGCGTGCGCGCGATCGGCGAAATCGACACGCTCGATCAGAATCCGGCCGACATCACGCGGTTCGATCCGCAGGGCAGCCGCACGTGGGCCCGATCGAGATCTTCAGAAGCTGTAGCTGGTAGCTGGTAGCTTGTAGCCTGTGGCAGGTGCAGCAGCTGATTGCTACCAGCTACAGCTACCAGCTACCAGCTAGCGCACGGGCGCGTTCGGATTGGCGGCGAGGTCGTAGATGCGATCGACGCCGCGGTAATCGACGCCCGGATTTTTCGCCGCTGGAATCGCACCCGCGTGTTTCGCTCAGGTCCATCAGCTTCGCGGCTTCCTCCGGCGGTACGCCCTGTTTTCCGGAACGCTTCGCCTGTTGATAGAAATCGCGCCAGTACGCCTGCAGGTTGCGAAGGTGATCCTTGCCCTTGAACACGCTGCCGTGGCCGGGCAGCACCGTGTCGAAATCCAGCGCCATGACCGCTTCGAGCGTCGCCGGCCATTCCGCGACAAAGGCATCACCGGTATATGACAGGGCGCTCGTGATCATGTCGCCGGTCGCGATCATGCGCTCCTTCGGCAGGAACACGACGACGTCGCCGTCGGTGTGGGCGCGGCCGAGGAACCGAATCTGAATTTCGCGGCTGCCGCGGTGCAGCGTCATGTCGCGCGACAGCGTCGCGTTGGGCGGCGTCGGCCTCAGCTTGGGCTGCTCGTCGGCGTATTGCTGATGGATGGCGAGCCGACGCTCGTGCACGGCGCGTTCTGTCGCGTCCTTCGCTTCCGAGATCTGCCGCTTCAGCTGCGTGAAGGTGTTCGCGATCGAGGCCGTGCTGTTCATCAGGTAGGTCCGTTGCTTGAGCACCGCGGGTCCGTTCAGGCGCTGCCGAACGGTGTCGTGGCCGATGATAGTGACGTCGGGACCGAAGGCTTGATTGCCGAATGCGTGATCGTAGTGATAGTGCGAGTCGACCACGTACTTAATCGGCTTGTTCGTGAGCGTCTTGACGTCGGCGATCAACGCGGTGGCCGCACCGGCGGTCACGCCGGGATCGACGATGAGCACGTCTTCGTCGTTCACGACCACGACCGCGTTGCTGACGGTCGTGATCGAGCCGGTCGACGTGGCGTAATACACGCCCTCGGCCACCTTTTCGAAGTTGCGTGACGGCAGCGATCCCGGCGCCGGCGGCATCGTCGGCGGTCCGCCGCCGCGCTGTGCCTGCGCGAGCATGGCGTAGGTGAGGACGAGCAGCGCCAGAGCCGGGACAAACAGTTTTCGCATGGTTACCTCACGCCAACGACCTGACGGATCATGCCGTCGGTCTTGCTGTAGACGAACAGCTCGCCCGCGGCGTCGAGCGCGAATCGCGCATCGGCACGCCGCGAGCCTGAAACAGTTCCGCGGCCCGGCAGATCAGGGTCTTTGCCGCCGCGCGATTGGTACGCCGCCTGCGCGATCGACGTGAAGGTGTCGTGCACCTGATCGTTCCAGAACAGCTTCACTTCATGCATTTCTGCCATCGTCGCGGGATTCCCGTCGTCGGCTGCGAGCATCTCTTTCCAGTCGGCGTACCAGACGCGTCCGGTCGACAGGTCCGAGAAGATGTACTTTCCGCGCAGCGCCGGGCAGCGCCTTGCCCGTGTACACGTAACCGCTGCCGATGCCGTCGCCGCCCGTGGGCACATGCCCGTACTGAATCGACTGGATAGGTGGGCACGACCACTTCGTCGGTGACTTCATCGCCAATCTGCACCGCGATCTTGTCAACAGCTGGAAGCGGGGCAATCACATTGTCGGGTTGCAGCAACTGATTGCCCTCGCGCTGCGAGTACCCGTAGTTCGCGCCCTTGCGAATGATGGCGACCATTTCCCACGTGCGCAGCCCGATGACCGCGGCAATCGAGGTGGTGCCGCCGGGCGTCCGATGGATCGGCCGCCCAGCTCAACCGATGAGGGTTGCGCAGGCCGTACGCCCAGATCTCCTTCTTCGCGCCGGGTTTTGACACGAACGGATTGTCGTTCGGAATGCGATACCGGCCGTTCTCACTCAACGTGCTCGTGGCCACATGTTCGGCCGTATCCGGAATGATGCGCAGAATCTTGCCGACGAGCGTGTCGAGGCGCTGCGGATTCGGCCGCGCGATCGTGCGCAACTCGCCCGCCCCGCCGTCGCCAAAGCCGATGTACATGACGCGCCACTCAGGATCGCCGCGGCGCGCGGTGGGATGAAACACCAGTTCGCCCATCGGATGGATGCGGTGATTCAGCTGCACACGCAACACTTCGCGCGCCGTGCCCTCGAACGTGGCGTTCCGCAGGTTGCTGTCGGTCCACTCGATCAGAATCGATTCGTAGGTGATCGGTCCCGGCGTGCGCGACCGCGGCCGTTGGCTCGTACCCGAAAGGCCCGAGCGTAAGGCCGGGAATCTTCGTGGCATCGGGCCGTTGCGATCCAGACGAAGTCAATCCTTCCATGTGCACCGTGTAGAACTTGCCGTTGCGCCGGTAGTCGGGATCGAACTGGAACTGGCTGACGCCGCTGCTGTATCCCGGGTCGTGATAGAGGCGATCGAAAATGCCCGGGCGCTCTCCGCTCCCGTTGAAGTCGAGATACGTTGTGAGCGCTTTGGTCTTCTTGTCGAGGATGATAGATCGGGCCGTTCATGTCGGTGACGAACAGCCGGTTTGCGCCGCCCAGGTTCTTCGCGAATCGAATTGACGCGGGCGAGCATGCCGTCGACCTGTCCCGCACCGTCGAGGGTTCCGGTAATCGGCAGCGTCGCGAAATCCTTCAGCTCGAGCGTCAGCGGCGTGGGTGTCGTCGGTGGCGCTGCGACGACAGCGGCCGACGCCGCGAGCACGACTGCCGGGAGCGTGAGGCGAGCGCTCACTTGGTGACGCCGCCGCCCACGACCTGCCGAATCATGCCGTCGCTCTTGCTGTAGATGTACAGCTCGCCACTGCCATCCACGGCGAGGCGCGCATCGGCGCGTCCCTGATTCGCCACCTTCTGTCGCGAGGCGAGGTGCTCTTCCTTACCGCCGCGAAAATGGTACGTCATCTCGTTAATGGGGAACATGGTGTCGTACACCTGTTTGCCCGCATCGGGCGCGTCGTTGGGGTTGTCCCACGTGAACTTCACGTCGTAGTACTTCGCGAGCGTGGTGGCGTTGCCATCGGCGTCGGCGGCGAGCATTTCCTTGTAGTCGGCGTACCAGAAACGACCAGTGGTGATGTCGCCGAAGATGTATTTGCCGCGCAATGCTGGAATCAGCTTTCCGTCATAGACGTAGCCCGATCCGATGGCGTCGCCGCCGGCCGCGTCGTGCGGGTATTGAATGACGGGGTATCTGGGAGTGACGACCTCGTCTGTGATTTCGTCGCCGATTTGCGTGGGAATCTTGTCGATCTCCGGCAGAGCACCATGCGATCGCTGGTCTGGCGACAGCACCTGGTTGCCTTCCCGGTACGGCCAGCCGTGATTGCTGCCTCGTTCGACGACGTTCACCGTCTCCCACGTGCGGTATCCGACAGAGTTGGCCAACAGCTTCGGCGCGCGCGGGTTCGAGGGGTCGGGGGCCCAGCTCAGGCGGTGCGGATTGCGAAGGCCGTACGCCCAGATCTCGGGACGCGCACCTTTCGTCTTCACGAATGGGTTGTCATGTGGAATGCGATAGCGGCCGTTGTCGCTCACCGTGCTCGTCGCGACGTGCTCGTTCAAATCCGGAATGATGCGGATGATCTTCCCAACAAGGTTGTCGAGACGCTGAGGGTTGTTTCGGATGGCGACAACACGGGATTCTCCTGACGCGCCATCCCCAACCTCGCCGTACAGCACGCGCCAGTCGGGATCGCCGGGGCGAGCGGCGGGATTGAACGTGAGATCACCCATGGGGTGACTCCGCGTGTTCAGCCGGACACGCATCAATTCACGGGCGGTGCCTTCGAATGAGCTATTCGACGTGTTCGTGTCCGTCCACTCGATGAGCACGCCCTCGTTGATCGTGGTGCCCGGCGTGGCGATCGTCGGTGTGACGGAGTAGCCGTCGAGTTTCACTCCAGGATGGTTCTTATTGTCCGGGAGGTTCGACACGGTCAGGTTCGGGTCCTCCATGTGCACCGTGTAGAACATGCCGGTCCGCCGGTAGTCGGGATCAAAATAGAACCCGTTGAGACCGTTGCCGTATCCGCTCGTGATGAAGAAGCGATGGAACAGGCCGGGCCGGTCATCGCGTCCGTCGAAGTCCAGGTACTTTCGTAAACTGCCTCGTCTTCTTGTCGAGGATGTAGAGCGGGCCGTTCATGTCCGCGACGAACAGCCGTGGCGCGCCCCCCGGTTCTTCGCGGATGGCATTGACGCGCGACAGCAGCATCTCGTTCGATGTCTTGCCAAGCGGGACGCCGCTGATCGGGACGGTGGCAAAGTCTTTGATCTCGAGTGTCACGCGTCTGCTGCGCCTGTGCGACTGCAGCCGCGCCGAACACCGCGAGAAACAAACCGGCAATCCGCATGTGACACCTCTGGACAGCTTGTAGCTGGTAGCCGGTAGCTGGTAGCAAGCCGGTAGCAAAGCTCTTGCTACAGGCTACGAGCTACCGGCTACAAGCTAGAGAAGCCGGTATTTTACAGGACGTCTGGCCTCGTTCTTGCTCCTCTAATCGACTGGAGGCGAACGTCTAAATGGCGACACAAGAGCAGAAAAACGCATCGGATCTCGGAGCGCAGGCTATCGCGCTGGCCGAGGAACTGGGCCGCATTGCGGGAACCATCGAGGGAACGGCCGAATCATGGCTGAACCGGCAGCAGTTGGCCGATCAGCTGACGCGCGTTCGCGACAGCGCGACGCAAATGCTGGAGGGACTCACCGCGGGTGTGGCCAAGGGTCGCAAGCTGGTGCAGGCGGGGCGTCGTAAGGCGAAAAATGCGAAGCGTGCGCCGGCCGCTTCCGCGCGCCAGGCCGCCGATCCCGCACACGCGCCCGGCAAGCGGCGCCGGAAACCCGCTCCGTCAACGCCTGGCCTGAAGAAGTCGGATTTAACAATTCCGAAAGCGAGATTGGCGGAAGCGAACCGTCAGCGACGGAAGAACTACGCGTGATTAGGAGCCCTGCAGCTTTCCACTCGCTCGCTGGAGAGCCTGGCGCAGCATCTCGCGGCCGAAGGGCTTGGTGACGTAATCCACTGCGCCCTGCTTGCGCATCCGCATCACCGTTTCCATATCCTGCGCGCTGCTGGCCATGATGACGGCCGTCTGCGGCCAGCGGCTGCGCACCTGTTCGGCCAGCCAGATGCCGTCGTGCACCGGCATCATCACATCGCACAGAATAATCTCGGCCGGGTTGGCCGTCATGATTTCGAGGGCGTCGTCCGCATTGGCGGCCTCCTTGGCTTCGTAGCCCCAGCCCGCAAGCCACCGGCTCAGCAGCCGCCGAATCGCGTCCTCATCATCGACGACAAGCACGTAGGCCATATGCAGTTGGGATCATAGTATTATCCGGACCCATGAGGAAAATTTACGGTGCGGGTTTGGGCATCGCTGCGCTCGCAGGCATCGTGACCGCTTCGATCGGTTCGACGCGCGTCATGGCCCAGGGCGCGTCGACGCCCCAGATGCAGGTGCCCGCCATCCGTGAGCCCCATCACTTCGTGAAGCTCGACAACAAGTACGCGCGGGTCCTCGACGTAACAGTCGAGCCGTTCAGCGGCACGTTGTATCACATTCACGAGAACCCCTATTTCTGGATCTCCATCGGTCCAGCGACGCTGCGCGGGCAGAGCCTCGGCGCCAAGGAAATCATCAACATCGAACCGGTCGACGCGGAAGTGCGGTACTCGCCGGCCCTCACGCATCGGGTCGGCAACATCGGCGCAACGGCCTTCCGGAACATCACGGTGCAGATTCAGGCGCGTGACGATGTCTCGTCAGACAAGTCGTTCCTCGCGTCGCCCAAGCCGGCCGGATATCAGGCCAAGCCGGCGCTCGACAACGACCTTGTGCGCGTCGAGCGGCTGATTCTCGAGCCCGGGCAGTCGACCGGGCGCTACACGCTGCCGCGTTCGGGCCTGCTGATTGCTGCGCACGACGGGATGATTTCCGTCGAGCGACCGGGCACGACCGCCCATCGCGTCGAGATGAAGGCCGGCGAGTTCGAGTGGCACACTGGTCCGACCACCCATACCATCACCAACATTGGCAAGACGCGCTTCGAGGCCATCGAAGCGGTCTGGAAGTAATCTTCCCCTCGGAGTCCCGTTGCCCTTTGACATCCTTCCCAGCTCTCATGCGCATGCGCGCGATCTCTTTCCAGGAAGCGAGTCGCTCGAGCGCGCGCTGAAGCAGACCGTACGCGGCGAAGTGCGCTTCGATGCCGGATCGCGCGCGCTCTACGCGACCGATTCGTCGAACTATCGACAGGTTCCGATCGGGTTGGTCATTCCGCTAGACGAGGCGGACGTCGTCGCCACGATCGCGGCGTGCCGCGAAGCGGGCGCGCCCATCCTGCCGCGTGGCGCGGGCACGAGCCTCGCCGGCCAGTGCTGCAACGTCGCGGTCATCATGGATTTCTCGAAATACCTGAACCGCATCGTCACGCTCGATCCGGCGGGGAAGGTGGCGCGCGTGCAGCCGGGCATCGTGCTCGATCGCGTGCGCGATGCCGCGGAAGTGCATCAGCTGACGTTCGCGCCCGACCCGGCCACGCACAGCCGCTGCACGCTGGGCGGCATGATCGGCAACAACTCGTGCGGCGTTCACGCGCTGATGGGCGGCAAGACCGTCGACAACATTCACGAGCTCGACGTGATGCTGTACGACGGCACGAGAATGACCGTCGGCAAGACGAGCGACGCCGAGTTGGAGGCGATCATCCGTGCCGGCGGCCGCAAAGGGGAGATCTACGCGGGGCTCAAAGCGATTCGCGATCGGCTCGCGCCGCTCATCCGCGAGAAGTTTCCGCGCATTCCGCGCCGCGTGTCGGGCTACAACCTCGACGAGCTGCTGCCCGAGAACGGTTTCAACGTGGCGCGCGCGTTGGTCGGCAGCGAGGGCACTTGCGTCACGGTGCTCGAAGCGACGCTTCGCCTCACCGCGAGTCCGCCGTTCAGGCGTCTCGCCTGCATCGGGTTTCCCGATGCGTTCATCGCAGCGGATCACGTGCCGCAGATTCTCACCTTCAAGCCGATCGGGCTCGAAGGGTTCGACAACGCAATTTCCGATTCGCTTCGGGCGAAGGGGATGCGGCTCGACGAGCTGAAGCTGCTGCCCGAAGGCAACGGCGTGCTGCTCGTGGAGTTCGGCGCGTGGTCGAGCGAAGACGCCGATGCGCAAGCCGAACGGTTCGGTGCGTGGCTTGCCACGCTGACCCCGCGCCCGAAGTTCATGGTGTGCACGCCGCAGGAAGCGGCTGCGGTGTGGCACGTCCGCGAGTCGGCGCTCGGCGCCGTCGCCGTCCAGCCCGGCAAGAGACCGGGGTGGGAAGGCTGGGAAGACTCTGCCGTTCCGCCCGCTCGCCTCGGCTCGTACCTGCGCGCGATCTTCGCGCTGATGCGCGAGTACAACTACGACAGCCCGTTGTACGGACATTTCGGCGAAGGGTGCGTACACATGCGCATCGACTTCGACCTGCAGAGCGATCCGGGTATTCAGCAGTTCCGCGAATTCATCGATCGCGCGACCGACATCGTCGTGGCGCACGGAGGATCGATTTCGGGCGAGCACGGCGACGGACAGTCGCGCGGCGCGCTGCTGCCGAAGATGTTCGGCCCCGAGCTCATGGAAGGGTTCCGCGAGTTCAAGCGCCTCTGGGATCCCGACAACAGGATGAATCCAGGCAAGCTGATCGATGCGCGCCAGCCGCATGCCGATCTTCGACTCGGCGCCGATTACGGGCCGCGGCCCGTTGAGACGTACTTCCGTTTTCCCAACGACGAGGGCTCGCTCGCGAACGCGACGCTGCGCTGCGTCGGCGTGGGCGCGTGCCGCAAGGAAGAAGGCGGCGCGATGTGCCCCAGCTACATGGCCACGCGCGAAGAGAAGCATTCAACACGCGGGCGCGCGCATCTCTTGTGGGAGCTGCTGCAGGGGGAAGTGCTGGACGGCGGATGGCAGAACGAAGATGTGAAGGACGCGCTCGATCTGTGCCTGTCGTGCAAGGCGTGCAAGACCGAGTGCCCGACCAACGTCGACCTCGCGACCTACAAGGCCGAGTTCCTCGCGCATTATTACGAAGGGCGGTCGCGCCCGCTCAATGCCTACGCGTTCGGGCTCATCGATCGCTGGGCGCGGATGGCCTCGCACACGCCGCGCCTCGCCAACGCTCTCGGCCGTTTTCCGCTGACCGCCGGCCTCGCGAAAAGCCTTCTGCACATCGCTCCGCAGCGCCACCTGCCCCAGTTCGCGACATCGACGTTTCGCAGGCGCTCTGCGGGTCGCAAAACAGGCAACGGTGCGCCCGTGTTACTGTGGGCCGACACATTCACCAATTACTTCCAGCCGCACATTGCCGAGGCGGCGCATCAGGTGCTGTCGGACGCGGGGTTCACCGTCAAGGTCTTGCAGCGTCACGTGTGCTGCGGGCGGCCGCTTTACGACTTCGGCATGCTCGATAAGGCGAAGCAATACCTGAAAGACGCCATGGATGCCCTCGCCGAAGAAATTTCAACAGAAACGCCGATCGTTGTACTCGAACCGAGCTGCGCGAGCGTATTTAGAGATGAAGCGGTCAATCTGATGCCTGACGATCCGCGGACGGCGAAACTGAAGCGGCAGACCATGCTGCTCAGCGAGTTCCTGATGCGGCACGCGCCTGGTTACGCGCCCGCGAAGACACAGCAGAAGATCCTGGTGCACATGCATTGTCATCACCGCGCCATCTTCAATATGAAAGATGAGGTTGCGGCGCTGAATGCGACCGGCGGCGAGGTGAAGGTGCTCGACTCGGGATGTTGCGGCATGGCGGGTCCGTTCGGCTTCGAGAAAAAGAGTTACGGCGTGTCTCAGACGCTTGGCGAGCGCGTGCTGCTGCCGGCCGTGCGGGCCGCAGAGCCAGGCACGGTGATCGTGACCGACGGTTTCAGCTGCCGCGAGCAGATTGCGCAAAACAGCGACAAGCGCGCGGTCCATCTGGCAGAAGTGCTGGCAGGGAGGATATGACCATGAAGACCACTCTCCGCGCCGCGAAAGCCGTGATTCTGTACTCTGCCTCGGATTGCTGATTGGCCGTGCGGCCGTCATGGGGCAACGACAGGCAACGGCCCAAACCGCCACTGCAGCCACGCAATTTCTCGCGTCGCTCACGCCGGAGCTGCGTGAGAAGGCCAACCTGAAGTTCGATGACGCGAACCGGTTCGACTGGCACTATATTCCGCGGCCGGGGCAGCGCAAAGGGCTGCCGTTGAAGGAGATGACCGAAGCCCAGCGCCAGGCCGCGCAGAAGCTGCTCGCCACGGCGCTGAGCGCGAAGGGCGTCAAGCAGTCCGGCCAGATCATGAACGATCTGGAGATGGTGCTCAGAGGCGACGGTCCGAATCCCAACATGGGCCGGGATCCGGAGATGTACTATTTCACGGTGTTTGGAACGCCCGGCGACAAGACCGCATGGGGCTGGCGCGTCGAAGGACACCATCTCTCTCAGAATTTCACGATCGCCAACGGGACGTTCACCTCGTGGACGCCCGATTTCTACGGCGCCAATCCCGCCGAGGTGCTGACCGGCGCACGGAAAGGGCTGCGCGTGCTCGCAGCCGAAGAAGACAAGGCGTTCGTCCTGCTTCGCGCGCTCGATGCGCAGCAGAAGCAGGCCGCCGTCCTCCAGGACAAAGTGCCGAGCGACATGATTACCACCAACGCGCGCCGCGTGAACCCGTTGACGCCGGACGGTCTGCCGGCCGCGCGCATGACCGCCGCACAGCAAAGCCTGCTGCGCGAGCTCGTCAACGAATACACCTCGCGCATGGTCGACGACATCGCAAGCGAGCGCATGCGGCGCATTACTGCCGCCGGCTTCGATAAAGTGTCGTTTGCGTGGATTGGCGCAGACGCCCTGCACGAGCCCCACTACTACCGCGTGCAGGGACCGACCTTTCTCATCGAGTTCGATAACGTGCAGTCACAGGCAAACCACATCCACAGCGTGTGGCGCGATTTCAACGGCGACTTCGGCGACGATGTGCTGAAGACGCACTATCAAAGCGCGCATAACCAGTAGAAACAGGAACCGATGGAATCGATCGACACGATAGACACAACCGACGCGCATTCGACCGAACAATGGCTCCCGATCCTGCTACTGCTGTTTGTCGGCAGCGGCTGCGCGGCGCTGATATACGAGATCGTCTGGTTCCAGATGCTGGAGCTGTTCGTCGGCTCCTCATCGGTGTCGATCGGCGTGCTACTGGGCACGTTCATGGGCGGCATGTGTCTCGGCAGCTTCCTGCTGCCGCGTTTCATCTCGCCCAAACACCATCCGTTGAAGGTCTACGCCCTTCTCGAGATCGCGATCGGAGTCATCGGCCTGTTGCTGCTGCTCGTGCTGCCGCTCGTCGGCCACGTCTACACCGCCTGGGGCGGCTACGGCATCTCCGGATATCTGCTGCGCGGTCTCGTGGCCAGCATCTGCCTGCTGCCGCCGACGCTGGCCATGGGCGCGACATTGCCCGCCGTCGCCCGCTGGGTGCAGACGACCCCGTCAGGCGTGTCGTGGCTCGGCTTTTTCTACGCGGGGAACATCGCGGGCGCCGTCATGGGCACCCTTCTCGCCGGCTTCTATCTGCTGCGCGTGTTCGACATGAACACGGCGACCTACGTCGCCGCGGCAATCAACTTCGCCGTCGGCGGACTCGGGTTGCTCGTCGCTGCGAATACGCCAGCGTCAGTGAACGGGAGCGATGTCGGATCCCAATCCCCAATCCCTATTCCCTAATCCCTCGGTTAAGGTGTCCAGCGATCGCGCACTCGTTTATGTGGCGATCGCTCTGTCAGGATTCTGTGCGTTGGCCGCGCAGGTGATCTGGACGCGCGTGCTGAGCCTGTTGTTCGGCGCATCGACCTACACGTTCTCTTTGATCCTCGCGGTGTTTCTCATCGGCCTCGGCATTGGCAGCAGCCTCGGGTCGATTATCGCGAAGACCGTCGAGCGTCCGCGCGTCGCGCTGGGCTGGTGCCAGCTGCTCAACGTCGGCGCGATGGCGTGGAGCGCGTACATGCTGATGGAATCGCTGCCGTACTGGCCCATCAACACGTCGATCACGACCAGCATCTGGTACAACTTCCAGCTCGATTTCGTGCGCGCGTTCTGGGCCGTGCTGCCGGGGCCGATTCTGTGGGGCGCGAGCTTTCCGCTGGCGCTGGCCGCCGTGGCGAGACGAGGGGAAGACCCTGGACGTCTCGTGGGCGGCGTCTACGCCGCCAATACTGTCGGCGCCATCTTCGGGTCGGTCATCGCGAGCCTCGTTCTCGTGTATTGGTTCGGATCGCAGCGCGCGCAACAGGTGCTGATGATCGTATCGGGCATGTCGGGACTGCTCCTGCTCGCGCCGGCCGAGCTCGGCTCGTCGCCAGCCGCGCCGCGGCGGAAACGAGTGCTGCGATGGGTGGCGCCGGCGATGCTCGTGATTGCGCTGGGCGTTGCGGCCTTCCTCATTCGAACCGTTCCGACGATTCCAGGCATTCTCGTCGCTTACGGCCGGTACGCGGCCACGTGGATGGGGCAGCAGGGGGACATCTTCTACGTCGGCGAAGGGCTGAGCTCGTCGGTCGCCGTCTCGCGGTTCGGCGACGTGATGAACTACCACAACGCCGGAAAAGTGCAGGCGTCGAGCCAGCCGCAGGACATGCGCCTGCAGCGGATGCTCGGCCACTTCACCACGCTGGTTCCGAAGGCGCCAAAAAAAGTCCTCGTGATCGGCTGCGGCGCCGGCGCCACGGCGGGCGCCGTGAGCATCGACAACTTTGTTGAGACGCTGATCATCGCGGAAATCGAGCCGCTCGTTCCGCGCGTCGTCTCCGAGCATTTCGGCGAGCACAATTTCCACGTCGTCCGCAACCCCAAGACGCAGGTGGTGATCGACGATGCGCGCCATTTTCTGCTGACGACTGAGGAGCGGTTCGACGCCATCACGTCCGATCCGCTCGACCCGTGGGTGAAGGGCGCGGCGACGCTCTATACGAAGGAGTTCTTCGAGCTCGCGAAGTCGAAGCTGAACCCGGGCGGCACCGTCACGCTGTTCGTGCAGCTCTACGAGAGCACGCCCGAAGCGGTGAAGAGCGAGATCGGCACCTTTTTCGAGGTGTTTCCGAATGGTGTCATCTGGGGAAACACGCACCAGGGGCGCGGCTACGACACCGTGTTGATGGGAACGGTCGAGCCGCCGCACTTCAACGTCGACGAGTGGGAAGCGCGGCTCAACAGCCCGCAGTATGCGCCGGTGAAGGAGTCGCTCCGCGAAATCAGCATCTACTCGGCGCTCGATCTGTTCGCGAATTACGCAGGGCGGGCGTCCGACATGAAGGCGTATCTGGCCGATGCGCAGATCAACCGCGATCGCGACCTGCGGCTGCAGTACTTAGCGGGGCTGGGACTGAACCTCTATCAGAGCGGTCCGATTTACGCAGACATTCTGCGGCACAAGAAATACCCAGAGGGGCTGTTCAGCGGGTCGCCCGAGACGCTGCAGAAATTGCGCGTCGCGATTGCGAGCGCGCCTGGCGCAGACCCGCAGTGATGCTGGAATCTAGAGTCTAGAATCTGAAATCTAGAATCTACAGGCGCACGTAGAGGTCGTTCTCGAAGCAGCGCAGGAACTTCGCCTCGACGAGCGAGCGCAGCACGCTCTCACAGATCGCCCGGTCGAGGTTCCAGAGACGCTGAGCCTGATCGATCCGCAGCCGCAATCCAGGCATTTCGATGAACTCGCTTCGCACGCGGTTGAGCAGATTGACGTTCGGGCTCATGTAATTCCTCTCCGCGCTGATCTAGAGCAACGGCCATACCACTCCGCTCGATTCTCGAATATCGTCGTTTTTGGGCCTGTTTTGAGGTATTGTGCGTCTGGCCGCCGTGCGCCGCCGAGCGCATTTCCTACAATCGAGTAGATAACAGGCGACCAGGCAACAAGTGTGTCTGAAAGGCCCGCCCAGGCATCGAAAAGCCCCAATTCGCGGGTGACGGAAATGTCGGATGCCTCACCGTCGTATCCACAAATGTAGGGCGCTGTCGCGGGCGGCATCGCCGGTCTCCAGGGCGGGTTCTTGCATGATGACCAGACAAAATGGGAAAAATCGAGGGTTTGGGCGGAGAGAAATGATTCATTTCCCGACACTTCTGGGCAAGTACCGCGTCCGGGCGATATGAGGGGCATTCAGAGAACCGTTGGAGGCCAATCGGCGTCTAAACGGGTTAGGAGCGATCGTATGGCACGAAGACCTAATGCAGCAGTCGGGGTGGTTTGTCCGAGGTGCGGGATGCTGGCCGCACGAATCATCGGCCGATCCGAGAGTCTGCCGGTTATTTACCTGCAGTGTGAGGATTGCGGCCGCACGTCGGTGGCCCCCAGCGGCGAACAGGCGTAAATAACTTCGCTGTAAGAGCTTAGAGCCGAGAGCAGAGAGCGAAATGCTCCCCGTTCTCGGCTCTTTTGCTCTCTGCTCTTTTGCTCTCTGCTCTCTGCTCTAGAGTAGTTCCCTCAACCGCCCGTACCCCGTTCGGCTAATCGGCAGCTGGGTCCCGTCATTCAGGACGGCGATCCGGCTGTCGGTCACACCCAATTCGATTCTGGCGAGCCGCGCCAGGTTCAGCACATATCGCCGATGAATGCGCACGAAGGCCGCCGGGTCGAGCTGCGCCTCGAGATCGCCGAGCGGCTGCTCCTTCAGATAGCTCCGCCCCCCGCACTTGACGGCGACGTAGTCGTCCTGCGACTCGAGGTAATCAATTTTCGCGACCGGAATGACGTGCACCTCGGAGCGCTCGCGAATGAGGATGCGCTGCAGCGGCGTGCGGTCGGGCCTCGCGGTGGCCAGGAGCTCCGTCACAGGCGGCCGCTCCTGCGAGCGAATCCTGGCACGCGCGCGTTCGAGCGCGCCGGCGAGGCGCTCGGCGCTGAACGGCTTCAGCAGGTAGTCGACCGCGTGCACCTCGAACGCGCGGACGGCATAACTGTCGTAGGCGGTGATGAAGATGACGGGGATGTCGCCGCCGACGAGCTCGAGCACGTCGAACCCGTCGAGCTTCGGCATCTGGACGTCGAGCATCAGCAGGTCGGGTTTCAGCTCGGTCGCCGCCTTCACCGCCTCGAATCCGTTCCCGCATTCGGCGATTATTTCGATGTCGGCATGCTCGGCCAGCCACTCGCGAAGAATGCCGCGCGCGAGCGCCTCGTCATCGACAATGACGACACGGATGAGGTCGGCGTGTGAATCGCTCATGACGTTTGTGGCGCGGCCACTGGAATCCGCACTTCCACTCTGAAACGCCCCGACTGTTCCTCGGCTCGAACGGCATCGTACACGCCAAACTCCGTCGTCAGACGCTGCCGCAGCAGCTCCAACCCAAGGCCCACGCCGCGCGTGCGAAGGCGATCGGGATCGCAGGGATTTTCGACCGTCACGGTCAGCGTGGGTCCTTCGCGATGTGCCGTCATCCGGACGGTTCCTCCTTCGACGAGCTGGGCGATGCCATGGATGACGGCATTCTCCACGAGCGGCTGCAAGAGCAGCGGCGGCACCCGGCAGTCGGCCGCGTCCGGATCGTTTTCGCGCGCGATAGTGAGGCGCGAGCCGAGCCGCACCTGCTCGATCGCGAGGAACCGCTCCGCGAGCGCCCACTCGTCGGCAAACGAAATGCGGCTGCTCGAGCCGAGTCGGAGCGTGTCGCGCAGAAAATCGGCGAGCAGGAGGCACATCGTTCGCGCGGCGGCGGCATCGGTCGTGGTCAGGGCGCTGATCGAGTGCAGGCTGTTGAAGATGAAGTGCGGATCGATTTGCGCGCGCAGCGCGCGCAGCTCGGCTTCTCGCGCGAGGAGCGTCTGCTCGAACGCGCGGGTCTCCGCGTCGCGGGACGTTTGAAACGCGACGAGCATGTAGTGTCCGGCCGCCGCGAGCCAGTAGAGCAGGGCGCCGACCACGAACAGCAGCGGGCGTTGCTGCGCGTAGAACAGCTGCGCGCCAAGCTCGGCACTGAGCGCGTCGAGCGCGCCCGCCCAGAAATATCCAAGCCCCGTCCACATCGCGCTCGCGGCCGCCGCCGCGATCGCTTGCACGACGATGAGCGTCGACCAGCTCGACCGGCCGCCGATGGGAAACGCACGGCACAGGTACCACGTCGACAGGCCGATGAACGCGTAGACGAAGCACAGCGGCAGCAGGAACGCCGCAGAGGTCGTCCATGAGGCGTCGGATCGCAGACCGACGGACAGTAGCAGCCCGATCAGCAGCCACGCGAGCAGATACAGCGCGAGCCGGCGCCGATCTTCGAGAATCGGGTGCATCAGTTCTTGATTTCGAGCCCGCCCAGCAGGACCATGCCCCGCAGCACCAGTCGCGGCGCCGCGCCAGTCGCCTGGCCGGCTGCGGGGTTGAGCACGGCCGGAAGGCGTTTATCTTCGACGCCTCCGAGAATCGGCATGACTTCGATGACGACCGTCCATCCCTGTGGGATCCACACTTCGTGGCCGCCCAACATGATGAAAATGTTGATCACGGCTTCATGGCCCGGCTCGATGACGGCCTGGCGCAGGTCGAGGTGCGTGCCACTGAGGATCGACGTGACCTCGGCGCCGCTGAACATCTTGGCGCCGCTCGCGCGCTTGTCGCTGCCCAGAAGCGCGAACATGTTGATCGTTCCGTCTCCGCTGGTCGAAGCAGGCCACGGAGTTGCCTCACCGTCAACGGACGATCGCAGAGGATGCCGGTCGCGCTTCGGTCTAGTAGTGTGCATGATCAGGCGCGCACCAACCAGCACGATGATCATCGGCCAGAACAGCTCCCAGAACCTGACGCGCACCAAGCCCAGCGCGTCGAGAAACAGCAGCGCGCCGATGACGATCATCCCGTAGCCGGGCAAGCTGCGTCCCGTCCCACCTCTCTCGATCACGATCCAGGTGCCCAGCGCGATCAGGACGAGTGGCCAGTAGCGAAGGCTGTTCGCGGCATCGAGCACCTGCATGCGATCGAGCGTGAGCAGAGCACCGAACAGAATCAGGAATACGCCGAGGACGAACTGCGGCGTCAGGTTGAGTCGCGTATCGGTTGGCATATGCGTATGTCCGGCAGGAAGGGTCATGACCTGATCTCCAGGCCGCCCATCATGATAAAGCCGCGGATGATGATGCGCGGGGCTCCTTCAACGTCGCGCGGGCCGGCCCGGCGATCCCTGACTCCTCCGATAATCGGCGCGGCCTGCACATCCACAGTCCATCCCTCGGGCACGCGCAGCGTCGTGCCCCCCATCAACGTGAAGACCTCGAGCACGGCTTCTTCTCCAGCCGCAACGGTCGTCTTGCGGAGGTCCAGATCGGCGCGCCCCATGACGGCGGTCATATGGCCGCCGCGAAAGACAGGCGCGCTGCTGACCTGCTGATGTCTGCTCATTACGGCGAACAGGCTGACGGTCTCGTGAGAGCCGGTGCTCACCCTCTGGTTGTGGGCGGAGAACCCGTTCCACATCACGACCGCGATGATCGTCCACACGATGATGGAACCCACGCGCATCGGCTGCTCGTCAGCCGCCGACGTCGCGTCCGGGCGCTGGAACGATTGCATGACGAGAGCTGCGCCGAACAGCATGAGCGCGACGGGCCAGTATCGGCCAAGAATCTCGCGCGCATCGAGCAACTGCATCCGGTCGAGCATGAGCGTCGTCCCGAGCAGAATCAGACAGATGCCGAAGGCCAGGTTCGTGGTCACTCTCACACGCGGTTCATCAACGGTCATCGTGCGTCCTCCATTGGGCGAATCCTACGTGCCGCCCGCGCGCAGGGATGCCGGTTTTCGGTGAACGGCCTGAAACTCCCGGTGAACCACCCTTAGCCCTCAGCCCTGAGCCCTAAGCCCTATAATGCGTCGGTGCTTGCTCTCGGCCGCGCGGTCATCGCCGGCAGCTTTGCCGCCACACTTGCGGTCTCGGCGCAGGAGTCCGCGTCTCCCATCGATCGCGCATTCCGAACGTTCTGGGCGGCACCCCATGCCGCGAGCGCTGCTGAACGAATCGATCCGATTCTCAAATCAGGTGTGTCGTTCGAGGATGCGCTGACGCGCGTGCGGCACGGCCGCGCGTACCAGGCCGACGTGCCGCGCGGCCTCCAGTTCGGCCGCCATCGCACATTCGACGGCATAGACCACGAGTACGCGTTCGTCATCCCAAAGGACTACGATCCGAGCCGTCCGTATCAAGTGCGGTTTCAGCTGCATGGCGGCATCGCGCGCGCGCGCCCTCCTGTCGTCAACCGCATTCGGGTCGACGCGCTGCCGAGTGGTGTGGAGGAGATCGCGGTATTTCCGGGAGGGTGGGTGCGGTCGATGTGGTGGTCGGCCACGCAGGTCGACAACCTCGCGCGTATCCTCGATCGGCTGAAGCGCACCTACAACATCGACGAGAACCGTGTCTACCTGACGGGCATTTCAGACGGCGGCACCGGCGTGTACTACATGGCCTTCAGGGATCCGACGCCGTGGTCGAGCTTTCTTCCGCTGATTGCCAACATGGTGGTGCTCGGCACGCCGGAGGTGCGGGCGGAAGGCGAGATATATCCCGGCAACGCGGTCAACAAGCCGTTCTATGTCGTCAACACCGGCCGCGATCGCCTGTATCCGGCGCACGCGGTGGAGCTGCACGTGGATCATCTGCGGAAGCTCGGCGGCCCCGTGGTGTACCGTGTGTATCCGGAGCTGGACCATTCGACAGAGTGGTGGCCGAACGAGCGACCCGAGCTCGAGTCATTCGTGCACGATCATCCGCGCGAGCCGCTGCCGGACGCAATCTCGTGGCAGACGGAGCGGGTCGATCGGTTCAACCGCGCGCACTGGCTCATCATCGATCGGCTTGGATCGCGTCGACGGCGAGAGCCGGCTGCCCGACACCAACCTGCTGCGGCGCGGGCGCGAGCTCGATTTCGGCCTGCGGATTAACTCGGCCGTCGATCGCGGCCGCCGCGCGCACGAGGTTGTGCCGGCCTCGAACGCCTTCCGCATCGGCCTGCGCGCCGGCGATCGCTTCGTCGAGGTGAACGGCACGACTGTGGAAACCGGACGAGACATCGCCCAGGAGATGGCACGGTGGGAAGCAGGGGGTCGCCTCCGGTTCGTGGTCGAGCGCGACGGCGATCGCAAGGTACTGGAAGGGGTATTCGAGCCCGCAGAGGTCGAACTGCCGCCGGCGCCGATCTTCCCGCGGCGGAAGCCCTCGGGGCGCGTCGACCTCGTGCGGCGCGGAAATGTCGTGGAGGCGTCGACCGAAGGCGTGAGAGCATTTACGCTGCTGCTCTCGCCGTCGATCTTCGACTTCCGGCGTCCCATCACGGTCGTGGCGAATGGGCGCACGGCGTTCGAGGGGATGGTCGAGCCGAGCGTTGCGACGCTGCTGAAATGGGCCGCGCGCGACAACGACCGGACGATGGTGTTCGGGGCAGAGCTGAATATCGAACTGGCTAAGTAAATCGAACAGGAGAGTAGGAGACTAGGAGGTTTTCTTTTTGAAAAGAATTCTCCTAACCTCCTATTCTCCTGTTTAAAAAGAGGCAACTTGGAACATCGCATCACGAAATATCCCCTCGAGCAGGGCGCGCTCGAGATTGAGTACATCGAAGAATTCTTCGGCGAGTACAAGCGTCGCAAGAAGGCGTCGGAGATCGTCGGGCGGCTGCAGAACCGCGATCACCTCATCCTGATGGCGATGGCGCCGCTCCCCGACGATCCCGGCAGTGTCGTGCCCGCGTCGTACAAGGTGGCCCACGAAATCAGGGCGGAAGAGAGCATTCCGAAGCTGGCCGATCTGGTCGAGCGCCTGCGCGACTACGTGAACTTCAACGGCCGGCGCATTCTGTACACCTGGATCGGCGGCACCCGGCGTGACTGGAGAGGCCAGGGACACTTCCGCGCGCTCACCGAGCAGCAGGAAGCGTGGGCGATCGAGAACGGCTTCGACGAGATTCTGGTAAAGACCAAGAACCGGTTCTACGAGATGCGCGGCACACTCGATCATCTTCATTTCAACGTCGTGAAGTACGAGCCGCACCCTGACAACCAGGAGTCAAAGGTGTACCTCAGCAAGAAGCTCGGCCAGGAAGTGCTCGACGCGCACCGCAGCATGCGCAAAGTGGTCACGGTGGGGAACTAGGCTGTGGGCTTTGGGCTGTAGGCTTTGGGCCTTAGGCTGTAGGCCTTAGGTCCGTCCGAAGGAAATGCGGCAGTTTCTGCGTACACTTAAGGACCAGCGCGTCTGCTTGCGAGAAAACATTCAGTTTTCGATGATCTCGACTCACAAGGCGCCTCCTCATTGGCAAGGCGCGAGCCGGGCTGTACTTCGAAGAAAATTCCCGATACACTGACTTGCCCAAGGCCCAGAGCCTAAGGCCTAAGGCCTAAAGCCCACAGACCAATGGCGAAGCGCAAAAAACCCTCGGCAGACACCTTCGATTTCGACGCGCCGGGCGAAGCCGGGGGGACGTCCGGCAACGGCAGCGGTGAAGGTGCGGTCCCGTTGCACGAGGCGGCGCAGTCGCGCTATCTGAACTACGCGCTTTCGGTCATCACCTCGCGCGCGCTGCCCGACGTGCGCGATGGGTTGAAGCCGGTGCAGCGCCGCATCCTGTACACGATGTGGCAGCAGGGGCTGACCGCCGACGCCAAGCACCGCAAGTGCGCGAAGGTGGTCGGCGACGTGATGGGCAGCTTCCATCCCCACGGCGACGCCGCGATTTACGAGACGCTCGTCCGCATGGCGCAGCCCTTTTCGCTGCGCTATCCGCTCGTCGACGGATCGGGCAACTTCGGATCGCTCGACGGCGACCCGGCTGCGGCGATGCGCTACACGGAGTGCCGCCTCACGCGCATCAGCGACGAGCTGCTCACCGAGATCGAGCAGGACACCGTGCATTACCGCCCGAGCTACGACGGCACGAAGACCGAGCCCGTCGTGCTGCCTGCGCGCCTGCCGAACCTGCTGATCAACGGCGCCACCGGCATCGCCGTCGGGATGGCCACCAATATTCCGCCGCACAACCTCGGCGAGGTGTGCACGGCGCTCATCAAGCTGCTCGAGAACGACGAGCTCGGCAACGCGCAGCTCTCGCGCTATATCAAGGGGCCCGACTTTCCGACCGGCGGCCAGATTCTCAACTCGCCTGACGAGATCAAGGCGATTTACAAGACCGGCAGCGGCAGCATCAGGCTGCGCGGTACGTGGGATATCGGCGAGGAGACGCGATCGACCAAAACGATTCACATCGACAGCATCCCGTACACCGTCGACAAGTCGCAGCTCGTCACGCAGATCGGCGAAGTGATCGAGAAGCGCAAGCTGCCGCAGCTTCTCGACGTGAAGGACGTGTCGACCGAGGACGTGCGCATCGCCATCGAGATGAAGAAGGACGCCGACGAGAAAATGGTGATGGCGTACCTCTACAAGCACACGGCGATGCAGATCACCTTCCCGGTGAATCTGACGTGCCTGATTCCGACGGAGAATCCCGAAGTCGGGCGGCCGGAGCGGCTCGATCTGAAGTCGATCCTCTGGCACTTCCTGCATTTCCGCCTCGAGGTCGTCACCGCGCGCCTCGAGCACGAGCTCGATGCGCTGAAGAAGCGCATCCACCTGCTCGAGGGCTTCGAGAAAATCTTCGACGTTCTCGACGAAGTGCTCCGCATCGTCCGGAAGTCGGACGGGAAGGCCGACGCCGCCGAGAAAATCATGAAGCGGTTCGGCCTCGATGCCGAGCAGACCGACGCCATCCTCGAGCTGAAGATTTATCGCCTGGCGCGGCTCGAGATTCTGGTGATTCAGCAGGAGCTCGAAGAAAAGCGCAAGCGTGCGCGGCAGATCGGCGGGCTGCTGAAGAACGAGGAAAGCCGCTGGAAGCTGGTGCGCGAAGAGCTCGAAGCGATTCAGAAGACCTACGGCGACCCGAAGCTCGACAAGCGCCGCACGCTGATCGAGGCCGAAGAGACGGCCGAGTACACGGCCGACGACTTCATCATCGAAGAAGACAACATCGTCATCGTCTCGAACGACGGCTGGGTGAAGCGGCAGAAGGAAGTGAAGGATCTGTCGACCACGCGCCTGCGCGAAGGGGACTCGGTGCTCGCGGTGCTCGCGGGGAGCACGCGCGCGACCGTGGTGTTTTTCACGAACTTCGGAACCGCGTACACGGCGCGGGTCATCGACGTGCCGGCATCGACCGGATACGGCGAGCCGGTGCAGAGCCTCTTCAAGTTCAAAGACGGCGAGCGTGTGGTCGCGGCGGCGAGCCTGGATCCACGAGTGGCGACCCACATCAAGCCGAAGAAAGAAGGGGACGTGCCGCCGATGCACGCGGTGGCGGTGACGAGCGACGGCTACAGCCTGCGATTTGGCCTCGAGCCCTTCGTCGAAGTCAGCACGCGCGCGGGGCGGCGCTTCGCGCGTGTGGGACAAGGCGCCGAAGTCGTGGGCGTGTCGATCGTGAAGGGGGACGAGGTGCTGATCGTCGCCACCCGCCAGGCGCGCGCGCTGCTCTGCAAGGTCGATGAGGTGAACTTCCTGTCGGGCCCCGGCCGCGGTGTCATCCTGATTAAGGTGGCCAAAGACGACGATCGCGTGCTGGGATTCATTGCGTCGAGCGGCGATCGCGACCTGCTGACGGTCGAGACCACGCGGGGTGCGGCTCAGACGATCAGCACCACCAAATACAGCCTGACGAGCCGCGGCGGACGCGGACGTGAACTGCTCCAGCGGGGAGAGTTCACGCGCGTCCTGCCTCAAGTGCCGGAGTTGCCGGTGTTGCAGCAGGGGTAAGGGGCAAAGGGCAAGGGGTAATCTGCCTCTTGTCCCTCGCCCCTTGCCCCTTTCTACTGCGGCGCCCTTCCGCCGGCTTCGACGAACCCCGCGCGATAGGCGTTCCTGAACCCCTCGCGATAGCCTGCCTGATAGTCGCTCAAAGTGCCGACCTGCGGTGTGTATCCCGAATCGGCCTGCTCGAGCTCGCGCTGGCCTTCGAGATCCCATCCTTGCCGGCGCGTGAAGTCTTCCCGGCCTGCGGCTCGGCCTTCCTGAATGCCACGGTCGTAGCCGGTGCGCCACGCGGGGCTTCGGTCTGGCTCGTTCGTCGGGTCCGACGCGGTCGCGACGTTCTCGAACTCGAACCGGCTGATCCGGTTGTCGCGGTTCGTGTCGAATCGATCGAATTCAACCGCCGCCATCCGCGACTCGGGGCGCGTCAGCCATCCGTCGCGATTGGCGTCGAACGTGTTGAACTGCGCCGGCGAATACCTGGTGTCGTTATAGGCGGCCGTGTCGTTCTGGAATTCGAACCGGCTGATGCGGTTGTCGCGATTCACGTCGAGCCGCGTGAAGTCCGCATTGCCCATGTTCCACTCGTTGCGGGTCACCCAGCCGTCGTTGTTGATGTCGATGTTCGAGAACCGGTACGACGGACCGCCCTGGGAGTCGAGCGTGAAGCCCCCGCCCTGGGTGTATTCCTGAATCGACAGGTATCCGTCGCGGGACGTGTCGAGCCGCGCGAACAAGGGTTGATTGCCGGGCCACTCACTGCGGCCGACGCGGTTGTCGTTGTTCATGTCGTAGCCGCGGAATCGCTGGGAGATCTGGGCGTCGAGGTTGTCGACCCGCCCGTCACGGTTCCAGTCCTGGCTCCAGTTCTGGCGCCGCGCGCCCTGGCGAACTTCGTCGCCCGACAGCACGCCGTCGCCGTTCCAGTCTTCATTGCGGAAGGCGCGGTCCGTGCCGCGCCATTCGGCGCGCGTGACCATGCCGTCGTTGTTGCGTGTCCATCGCCTGATATCGCATCTGAGCGTGCGCAGTCGTCGCGGTGGCGAGGACGGTCGCCGCCAAGGCCATGTGCAATGGAAGTCGCATCGTTCCATCCTTTCTGAATTTCTGTTTCATCATTCCAGATAGGACGGTGCAAGCGATGTGCCCGAACGCACCTGTACTTTTCTCTCGCCTTTGGTACAATCGGCGCCGGGAGCGAACCCTAATCCCCAATCCCTAATCCCGATCAGCGTAAGAACACTGTTCAGATGGCATATACCGCAAAAGACATCACTGTCCTCGAAGGCCTCGAGCCTGTTCGTCGCCGCCCCGGTATGTACATCGGCGGTGTCGGCAGCACCGGCCTTCATCACCTCGTCTGGGAGATCCTCGACAACTCGATAGACGAGGCGATGAACGGGCACGCCTCGAACATCTGGGTGACCCTTCACAAGGACGGTTCGTCGATCACGATTGAGGACGATGGGCGCGGCATTCCGATCGACAAGCATGGGCCGAGCAAGAAGAGCGCGTTGGAGGTGATCTTCACGGTGCTCCACGCGGGCGGCAAGTTCGACCACGACAACTACAAGACCGCCGGCGGTCTGCACGGCGTCGGCGCGAGCGTCGTCAATGCGCTGTCGAAGGAGCTCGTCGCGACGGTGCGCCGCGATGGCGCCGAATGGGAGCAGCGGTTCAAGCAGGGAAAGCCGCTCGGGCCTCCGAAGAAAACCGGGCCGGCGCGCGGCAGCGGCACGAAGGTGTTTTTTCACCCCGATCCCGCGATTTTTCCCAAGATCGAGCTCGAGGCGGCCATCATCCGCGAGCGGCTCGAAGTGGCCAGCTACCTGCACAAGGGGCTGAAGATCAGCTTCGAGGACGAGAGCGAGAAGACGAAGGAAACGTTCGAGCACAGTGAAGGGCTGCTCGCGTATCTGAAGAAGATCGTGGCCGAACGTGGCGCAAAGCCGGTGCACGAGGCGGCGTTCTCGCTCGAAAAGCAGAACGGCATGCGCGTCGACCTCGTGCTGCAATGGACCGAAGCGACCGACGAGCACATTCGCAGCTACGTCAACGGCATTCCGACCGGGTCGGGCGGTACGCACGAAAACGGGTTGCGCGCCGGCCTGGGCAAGGCGGTCCGCAATTACATCGATACGCACAACCTGTCGCCGAAAGGCGTGACGCTGACGGCCGAAGACATTCGCGAAGGGCTGACCGGCGTGTTGAGCGTCTTCGTGTCGGAGCCGCAGTTTCAGGGGCAGACCAAGGATCGGCTCAACAACCCGGAAGTGCTGTCGGCGGTCGATTCCGTCGTGCGCCCCGGGCTCGAGCACTGGCTGAACACCAACAGGACGCTGGCCGAGTCGATCGTGGCGCGTGCGATTCTGGCGGCCCGCGCGCGCGAGGCGAGCCGCGCCGCGCAGGCAGAGGTCACGCGCAAGAGCGCCACGTCGGGGCGCTTGAATCTCCCGGGGAAGCTCAGCGATTGCACGGGCAGCGGCCGATCGGATTCGGAGCTGTTCGTCGTCGAGGGTGACTCGGCCGGCGGGTCGGCCAAGCAGGGGCGCGATCGCACGCGCCAGGCGATTCTGCCGCTGCGCGGCAAGGTGCTGAACACCGAAAGCGTGTCGCTTGCGAAGGTGCTCGAGAACAAGGAGCTGTCGGATCTCGTGACGGCGCTCGGCTGTGGCCTCGGCAAGAACTTCGATCTCGCGCGCCTTCGCTACGGCAAGCTCATCATCCTGGCCGACGCCGATTCTGACGGCAACCACATCGCCACGCTGCTGCTGACCTTCATCTTCCGCCACATCCCGCAGCTCATCAAAGAGGGGAAGGTGTACCTCGCGCAGCCGCCGCTCTACCGCATCGACATCGGCAAGGACACGTTCTGGGCGCTCGACGACGCGCAGCGGGATACGATTCTCAAGAAGCACGGCAACGGGCGCGGCAAGCCGGAGATCACGCGCTTCAAGGGGCTCGGCGAGATGATGCCGAAGGTGCTGTGGGAGACGACGCTGAACCCGAAGTCGCGGCGCCTGTTGCGTGTCGACATCTCGGATCAGATCGTGACCGATCGCGTCATCAACGAGCTGATGGGCAAAGACGCGAGCGCCCGCTTCCGCTTCATCATGGAACGCGCCGACGAAGCGGAGGAACTGGACGTGTAAAGGAGCAACGTCCATGCGCCGTGTCCGCTACTCTGTCGCTGCCACGCTCGATGGCTTCATTGCCGATCCGGCCGGCGGATACGACTGGATCGTCATGGACGAGGCGATCGATTTTGCGTCGGTCTTCGCCGAATTCGACACGTTCGTCATGGGACGCAAAACCTGGGACGTGTCGGCACACGCCGAAGCGTCAGAGACAGCCCCGCTCGAGGACATGTTCGGCGGCAAAGAAGTCATCGTCTTTTCGAGGACATTGAAGACGCCGCCGCGCCCGGGCGTCAGGATCGTGAACACGTCACCAGCAGACACCGTCCGCGAGTTGAAGCAGAAGCCGGGCAAGGACATCTGGCTGTTCGGCGGCGGCTCGATGTTTCGCACGCTCGCCGACGCCGGCCTGGTCGATACCGTCGAAGTCGCCATCATGCCGGTTCTGCTGTCTCAGGGAGTGCCGCTTCTGGCGCCGGGCGCCCGCATCACGGGTATGAAACTCGATAAATGCGAGACCCTGCCCAACAGCGGCATCGTGATGCTGTCGTACACGATTCCGCACGAATGACGATTGCCCGCTGGCTGTCCATCATTTTCCATCCGTTCGTCATGGTGGGCGTGATGGTCGGCGCGGCGGCCGCCGCGAGGCAGGGCACGGCAGCAGCGGTGCGCAGCGTGGCGACCGTGGCGCTGTTCACGATTGTGCCGCTGGCGGTGCTGATGTGGCGTCAGGTGAGGCGCGGCCGATGGGAGAACGCGGACGCCTCCAATCGCGCAGAACGTCCGATTCTCTATATCGTGGGCGGTTTCGCGCTCGCCGCGCTGCTCGCGTATCTCCTGATCGTTCGAACGCAATCGTTCATGGTCCGTGGAGTGGTTGCCACGCTCGGCATGCTGGCAGTGTGCGCCGTTGCGACGCGATGGATCAAAGTGTCGCTGCACATGGCGTTCGCCACGCTGGCCGCCACGGCACTGGCCCTCATGCCTGCGCCGGCCGGCTACGTGCTGCTGCTGGCGCTGCCGGCGCTTGCATGGTCGCGTCTCACGCTCGAGCGTCATACGCCGGTCGAAGTGGCGCTCGGCACGTTCTTCGGCGCCGGTGCGGGCGCCGCGATCCATTATTTGTGACTGAGCCGCGCGTCCACATTCGTCCCGGAACTGCTGCCGACGAGACGGAGTTTCTCGCGGCCGTCGAGCGAAGCGGTGCGCTTCACCGTCCGTGGGTGCAGGCGCCGAAAACGCCGCACGCCTACCGAGATTATTTGTCCAAGCACGAGGATCCCCGCGGCGTCGCGCTGTTCATCTGGCTCGAAGAGCCGAGCGCGCTGGTCGGCGTCGTCAATCTCAGCGAGATCGTTCACGGCTGTTTTCGAAGCGCGTATCTCGGTTACTACGCGTTCGTTCCGTGGGCCGGACGCGGATTGATGAAGAACGGGCTCGCGCAGGCCGTCACGCACGCGTTCAAGGTGATGAAGCTGCATCGCCTCGAAGCCAACGTGCAGCCAGGCAATCTGCGGTCGAAGGCGCTCGTGAAGAAGCTGGGATTTCGCCGCGAGGGGTTGTCTCCTCGGTACCTGAAAATCAACGGTCGCTGGCGCGATCACGAGCGCTGGGCAATACTCTCCGAGGATTGGTGACATGGCCGATACGCTGACCGTCGAGGTTCGTCAGATGCGGCCCGCAGATACGTCCGCGGTCGCCGCGCTGACGACGCAGCTCGGATATCCGTCGACCGAGGATGAGATTCGCCGCCGGTACGATCTCATCAAGGATCGCTGGGATGCGCGGGTGTTCGTGGCGCAGCATGCGGGCAACGTCATCATCGGATGGATTCACGTACAGGCGACCTATCTGCTCGAGTGCGACGCGCGCGCCGAGATCTGGGGGCTTGTCGTCGGCCGAGAAGGCGCGCGGCAGCGGTGTCGGCCGGCGCCTGGTGGAAGCGGCCGAGGAATGGGCGCTGATGCGCGGCCTTAGCGTCATGGCCCTGCGATCGAACTCCCTCCGCACCGAAGCGCAGGGCTTCTACGAGCATCTTGGATACACGGTCACGAAAACACAGAACGCCTTCCGGAAGAGCCTGACCTAGTTGCCGCCCATGCCACCCATCGTCACAACAGTCGTCCTGCTCGTGCTCTCGAACATCTTCATGACGGTCGCGTGGTATGCGCACTTGCGCGATCTCAATACTCGGCCGTGGTACGTCGCGGCGTTCGTCAGCTGGGGCATCGCGTTCTTCGAGTACATGCTTCAGGTGCCGGCCAACCGCATCGGCTACACGGTGATGGATCTCTCCAAGCTGAAGATCCTGCAGGAAGTGATCACGCTGACCATCTTCGTGCCGTTTCTGGTGCTGTACATGCGGCAACCGTTCAAGCTGGATTACGTGTGGGCGGCTGTCTGTATGATGGGCGCCGTGTACTTCGTGTTTCGAGCCTGACGCGTGGGGCCCGCCATCTCGCTGCGCGGCGTGACGAAGACCTTCGGCTCGACGGTCGCCGTCGACAACCTCGATCTCGAGGTGCCGATGGGAGCGCTCTACGGGTTCATCGGGCCCAATGGCGCCGGCAAAACGACGACGCTCCGCATGATCATGTCGATCCTGTTTCCGGATCGCGGCGAGCTGTCGGTGCTGGGGCGGCCGGCGGCGATCGAAGCGAAAGATCGTATCGGTTATCTCCCGGAAGAGCGCGGCGTCTACCGGAAGATGAAAGTGGGCGCGTTTCTCACCTACATGGCGCGGCTGAAAGGCGTGACGCGATTTCTCGCCGGCGCGTGCGGCCGCATGGCTCGAGCGCCTGAATCTCGCCGGGCGTCCACGACAAGAAGTGCGAGGAGCTGTCGAAGGGCATGCTGCAGAAAGTGCAGCTCATCTCGGCCGTTCTGCATGCGCCCGATCTGTTGATTCTCGACGAGCCGTTCAGCGGCCTCGATCCGGTGAACATGCGATTGCTGCGCGACCTGATTCTGGCGGAGCACAAACGGGGAGCGACCATCATCTTTTCGACGCACGTGATGGTGCAGGCGGAAGAGGTGTGCGACCACATCGTGATGCTGCACAAGGGACGGAAAGTGCTCGATGAGGACCTGACGTCGATTCAGCGGCGGCACGACCCGCGGGCGCTCGTGTTCGAGCCGTTCGAGAGGGGAGCGGATGCCTCCGCGCTCGCCGGCGTCGACGGCGTCGCGAGCGTGGCGCGCGATGGCGGCACCTATCGCATCGACCTGCGCGAAGGAGCCGATCCAGTCGGCGTCATGCGCTCGGTCGCTGCCGCCGTGCCTCCTGCGCGCCTCGAGGTGCACCGCCCGTCGCTCGAAGACATTTTTATCGGGCTCGTGACATGAGGAAAATTCTGCTCGTCGCCAAGCGCGACTTTCTGGCGACCGTCATCACGAAGGGATTCATCATCACGGTGATGGTGCCGCCGCTGACTTTGGGCAGCGATCATCCTCGCGTTCCCGCGGATGATGAACAATCGTGTCCCGGCCGTCACGGGAACCGTCGCGGTGATCGATCAGACGGGGCAGGTGGCGCCGGGCATACGCCAGTATCTCGATCCGCAGGCGATGGCGCAGCGCCGCGATGCGACGTTCGCGCGCGCGATCGAATCCGCGCCGATGGCGGGCGCCGGCGGGGCGGCCGCGCAGCGGGCCGTGCTCGGTGAGCTTCCGGAGCTCACGATCGTCGACGCCACGCTGCCCGAGCTCGTCGAGCAGAAGGAACGGCTCACGCGCGATGCCGGACCTCGCCACCTCGCTGTGCTCGTCGTCCATCCCAACGCCGCGGTGGCCGATGGCCTCGGGATGTTCGGCGCCTACGATCTGTTTGTGAGGCGCAACCTCGACAACCGGATTCAGAACGAACTGCGAAACGCCGCTGCCGAAGCGATCGTCGACGCTCGAGTGCGCGCATCGGGATTGGATCGGCAACGGATCGATGCGCTCATGAAAGTCGCACGCCCGGCGTCCGTCACCGTCACCGCGACGGGAGATTCGGCGACGAGGCCCGATTTCGCCTTTTTGCTCCCGATGGGCTTCACGATTCTGCTCATGATCTCGGTGATGAGCAGTGGTCAGGGCCTGCTGACGACAACGATCGAGGAGAAGTCGAGCAGGACGATCGAGGTGCTCTTGTCGGCGGTGTCGCCGCTCGAGCTGCTGACGGGAAAGATTCTCGGTCAGCTGGCGGTGGGTCTGACGATCCTCGTGACGTATTCGTCGATGGGCATTTTCGGCCTCGTGTCGATGGCGATGATCGGCCTTCTCGATCCGTCGCTGATTGTTTACCTGTTCCTCTTTTTCCTGATCACCTACGTCATCATGGGATCGATCATGGCGGCAATCGGGTCTGCCGTGAACGAGCTGCGCGAGGCGCAGTCGCTCATGACGCCCGTGACGCTGTTCATGATGATCCCGTGGCTGTTCTGGTACCCGATCTCGCGCGATCCGAACTCGTTGTTCGCCACCATCATCAGCTTCGTCCCGCCGATGAGTGCGTTCGCGATGCTGCTGCGGCTGACCTCGACGTCGCCGCCGCCGATGTGGCAGGTGTGGCTCTCGATCGTGGTCGGCATCGCCGCCGCCGGCGGCGCGCTGTGGTTCGCCTCGCGCATCTTCAAGATCGGCCTCCTCATGCACGGCCGCCCGCCGAACTTCGCGACGCTGCTGAGGTGGGCCCGCCAGGCGTAGCCCCCACGCGACCGTACGACGCCCCACGAACGCCCACGCGACTATTCCTCTTGACTTACAAAATGTAAGACCGATAATACCTGCTGTAAATGGACATTCCGAAGCTGTCGCGCACGGAGCGTCTCATCCTCGAGCTGCTGTCGGGCGAGGAAATGTTCGGCTTGCAGCTCGTCGAACAGTCGAAGGGCGCGCTCAAGCGCGGCACCGTCTACGTCACGCTCGGGCGCATGCAGGACAAGGGGTACGTCGAATCGTGGACCGAAAAGCAGCCCGCGGGCGCCATCGGCCTGCCGCGGCGTCTCTATCGTCCGACCGCCTACGGCCTTCGCGTCCTCGCGGCGTGGGAATCTGTCGCGCGCGCGCTGACGCGTTCTCCGAAATTGCGGCACGCCTGATGATGCCCGGCACCACGCTCCATCGCCTGGCCGCTTACATCTGCAGCGCGAAAACACTCGAGCGCGTCGTCGAACCTGCGATTGCCGATTTGCAGAAGGAATACGCCGACGCCGGACTGCGCTCCAGGCTGGAGCGTGCGCGGATTCTCCTATTCGGGTATGCCGGTGTGTGGGAGGGAATGGCCATGACTGCTCTCGACATGTCTTCACCCGCCGATACGGATCGCCGCGCTCTGCTGCGCGCTTTCATCTGGGGGACCGCCGTCACGGTTTGTGCCTCGGCGATGCTCATTGCCCTGACAATTGCCGCGGCACCGGTGTTTGCCCCGTTTTACATCGCGCTTCTCACACCGATGACGTTGCCGATCGCGTTGCCGATTGGGCTGACGCTCGGTATCGCGTGTGGTCTGAGTCGCGGACCGGTGTCGCGTCTCACGAAACGGGCCGTGCTGTTCTCGGCTGTGTTTGTGACCGTCGTGTCATTCAGTTCGATGGCGTGGGTGAAGCCGGTCGCCAATCAAGCCTTTCGGCAGTCGGTGTTCAATGCGATCGGAGGAAAAGGCACTGTCGTCAAGGGGCTGCACGAGATGAGCATCCCCGAGCTTCGGCGCGCGGTGAACATGGCGCCCCGCGGCGATGTAGATCAAACGCCGCAACGGGCCATCTGGATTTACCAACTCACGTTTGCGCTGCCGCTCGCTCCGCTCGTGCTCGCCATGCTGGCTCTGGCGCTGGTCGCGCACGGCACGCGGCGAGCGACGGTGATGGCGATGTGCGTCGCCTATTTCGTCGTGCTGATGGCGACAGAGGCACTCGTGTATGAAGGACTATCGCCCGTAGCCGCCGCATGGATCCCAAACGTGCTGTTCGCGGGTGCACTTGTGTACTTCGCGTCATCGGGCCCGCCGAACGTCCAGAGTTCGCTGAGCCCGGCATGATTCCAGGACGCGCCCTCCATCGACTCGCCGCTCAACATCTGCAGCGAGAAAACGCTCGAGCGTGTCGTCGAGCCGGCTATTGCGGATTTGCAGCAGGAGTATTGCGGTGCCGGTAATCTCGCAACCCGCGTTCGGATTCTGCTTGCCGGCTATGTTGCGATTCTCAAAGTGATTGCCATGTGCGCGGTGAGCGTATCGCTGGAATCCGCGGACGAACGGCGCGCCGTTGCGAGAACGCTTGCGTGGTCAGTCACGATCGTTGTGCTCATTACCGCACTGCTCATGGTGCCGCCGCTCTATCGCCATCGCCCTCCCTCGTTCAGGGGATGGGAGATAGCGACGACTCTTCTGCCGCAGGCGTTAGGGTTGGCAATTCCGCTTGGAGTCGCGTTCGGTATTGCGTTCGGTTTGTGCTCGCGAGCAACCATGAGCATCGCGAAGATGTTGCTGCTTTGCGCGCTCGCTGCATCAGCGTTGAATTTCGGCGTGCTCGCGTGGGGCGTGCCTGCGGGGAACCAGGCATTTAGGGAGATAACCTTCCGCGAGCTCAGAGCGAGGGGATATCAAATCGCCGTCATTGATCTTCCGAAGGGATACAGCGAAATGAAGCTGTCCGAGCTGCGTGGCGAGATAGCGCACTATTTGGCCGACGGACAGCCGCGACGCGCGCGCCGGCTCACCTTCAGCTTTCACCTGCGGTTCGCGCTCGCCGCGGCGACGCTCGCGCTCGTGAGCGTGCTGCTTGCTGCGCCTGTGAATCGCCGTGGATGGCGGGTCGCGCTCGCTTTCGGCGCGTGCTGTGCGTATTGGGTGCTGATGATTGCCGGAGACTTCGGAAGCCGCCGCGGCTATCTGATGCCGCCGCTCGGCGCGTGGTTGCCGAATCGTTGTCCTGATTGCGACTGCGATGCTCATCGCGTCTTGGCGCGGTCCGGCGTCAAGCCGGAACACTCCCGATAATATTCGTTCTTCGTTCTTCCTTTTTCGTTTTCGGTCATCAGACGGCCCACTGGCACGCCGTCGAAGAAATCGACGATCCCGGTGTCCAGCGAATACTCCGCGCCCACCACGAGAAGTCCGTTGGTTTCGATCAGCTGCTCGAGGATTTCCGATCCGTGCCGCAGATGGTCCGCCGATACGCGGACGTTGCTGCGAACCGCCTCGTCGACGAGCGCCTCCGAATCGTGCCTCGCGCTCGTCAGCAACGCTTCCACTGATGGCCGGATGCGGTTGACGATAGACGCGAGATTCCGCGACTGCTTTTCTGTCGGCCGCATCAGCTCTTCCAGCGTGGCACGCACGGCGCCGCACTGTGAGTGGCCGAGTACACAACGAGACGCGTGCCGAACCGTTCTGCGGCGTACTCCACGCTGCCGATCTGCGAGGGAGCGACGATGTTGCCGGCCACGCGGATGACGAACAAATCGCCGAGCCCCTGGTCGAAGACAAGCTCGGCCGGCACCCGGGAATCGGAGCATCCAAGGATGATGGCGAATGGCTCCTGGCCCGCCGCCAATGCCCTGCGCCGCGATTGGGTCGCGAGCGCGTCATTGGGTGTGTCGGACGCGAATCGGCGGTTTCCCTCGCGGAGGCGTTCGAGCGCCTCGCGGGCAGACATCATTTCAGTCGTCAAATCGCCTCACCGACACAGACGCGTCCTCATCACCTTCGATCTCCACGATCACTTCCATCGGCTGACAGCAGACCGCGCAGTCTTCGACGTACTTCTGCGTCGACCCGCCGCTCGGATCGACATAGAGCTCGAGCGGTTCGCCGCAGTAGGGGCAGTCGACAGAAATTTCCAAGCGGTCTATTCCTTTTTCGTTCTTCGTTTTTCGTTTCTCACGTCGTCACCGCTTCCCGCTCGTCGATGTGTTCCGCGAGCCATCGAGCGACGTCGTCCACCGGCTGTCGCTTCCGCGCCGCGTAGTCCTCGAGCTGATCGCGGCCGATGCGGCCGAGCATGAAGTAGCGCGCCTGCGGGTGGCTCAGGTAGATGCCGCTGACGCTGGCCGCCGGCGTCATCGCGCAGCTCTCGGTCAGCTTGATGCCGGCCCGCTCCGCTGCCAGCAGATCGAACAGCTTGATCTTCTCCGTGTGATCCGGGACACGCCGGATAGCCGAACGCCGGACGGATGCCGCGATATTTTTCGGCAATCAGATCGTCGGTGGTCAGCACCTCGGTGACGCCGTAGCCCCACTCGCGCCGCACGCGCGCGTGCAGATATTCGGCGAACGCTTCGGCCAGGCGATCGGCCAGCGCCTTCACCATAATCGCGCGGTAGTCGTCGTTCTGCTTCTCGTACCGCTTCACGAGCTCGTCGGCGCCGAGGCCGCCCGTAACGGCAAACGCGCCGAGGTAGTCGGCCGCGCCGGACGATCGCGGCGCGACGAAGTCGGCAAGCGATCGATTCGGCTGTCCGCTCGGCATCGACTCCTGCTGCCGCAGCATGTTGAAGCGCAGCAGCTCGCTCGTGCGCGTGTCGTCTGTATACAGAATGATGTCGTCGCCGTCGCTGTTCGCCGGCCAGAAGCCGTACGCACCGCGCGCGCGCAGCAGCTTGCTCTCGATGATGCGGCCGAGCAGCTCCTGCGCGTGCTCGTAGAGCTCGGTCGCGGCGGCGCCGTACTTCGGATGCTTCAGAATCGCGGGAAACGATCCCTTCAACTCCCAGGTCGTGAAGAAAAGCGTCCAGTCGATGTACTTCGCGATGTCGGCGAGCGGCTCATCATCCAGGAAACGCCGGCCGGTAAATGATGGTGCCGGCACGTCGGTCCACTCGAGCTTCGGCGCGTTCGCCCGCGCATCGCGGTAGGAGAGCATCGGCCGCCGCGCGCGAGTCGCGTACTGCTCGCGGATGTCGGCCTGCTTCTTCTTGTTCTCGACGTCGAAGTCGCCAGACCTGTCTGGATTGAGCAGCGTCGATACCACGTCGACCGCGCGCGAGGCATCGAGCACGTGCACGGTCGCGTTCCCGTACGCCGGCGCAATCTTCACCGCCGTGTGCTGCTTGCTGGTCGTGGCTCCGCCAATCAGCAGCGGCAGCTTGAAGCCGCGCCGTTCCATCTCGCTCGCCACGAACACCATTTCGTCGAGCGAGGGGGTGATAAGCCCGCTCAGGCCCACCATGTCGACCTTCTCGTCGATCGCGGTCTGCAGGATCTTGTCGGTCGGCACCATCACGCCGAGGTCGATCACCTCGTAGTTGTTGCAGCCGAGCACGACGCCGACGATGTTCTTGCCGATGTCGTGGACGTCGCCCTTGACGGTGGCCATCAGGATTTTGCCCTGCGGGCGCGTCACGGTGCCCGCGCGCATCGCGCGCGCTTTTTCCTCTTCCATGTACGGCATGAGGAACGCGACCGCCTTCTTCATCGCGCGCGCGCTCTTCACGACCTGCGGCAGGAACATCTTGCCGGCGCCGAACAGATCGCCGACCACTTTCATGCCGTCCATCAGCGGCCCTTCGATAATTTCGAGCGGCCGCGCGTACTTCTGCCGCGCTTCTTCGAGATCGGGCTCGAGGAAATCGAGCACGCCGTGCACCAGCGCGTGCGACAGCCGCGCCTCGACGGTGTTGTCGCGCCACTTCAGATCGACTTCGCGCTTGGTCGCAGACCCCTTGACGGTCTCGGCGAACGTCACCATGCGCTCGGTCGCATCGGGCCGGCGGTTGAAGATGATGTCTTCGACGTGCTCGAGCAGATCCTTCGGGATGTCCTCGTACACGATCAGCTGGCCGGCATTCACGATGCCCATGTTCAGGCCCGCCTTGATCGCGTGGAACAGAAACGCCGAGTGAATCGCCTCGCGGACGACGTCGTTGCCGCGGAAGGAGAACGACAGGTTGCTGATGCCGCCGCTGAAGTTGACGCCGGGGCACGCGGCCTTGATCTTCGTGCACGCCTCGATGAAATTGATGGCGTACTCGTTGTGCTCTTCGAGGCCGGTCGCGATCGCCAGGATGTTCGGGTCGAAGATGATGTCGGTCGGATCGAAATCCAGCTTCTCCGTCAGCAGCTTGTACGCGCGCGAGCAGATCTCGACCTTGCGCGCGACCGTGTCGGCCTGGCCGGTCTCGTCGAACGCCATCACGACGACGCCGGCGCCGTATTGCTGCGACCTTGCGCGCCTTCTTCAGGAAATCCTCTTCGCCTTCCTTCAGGCTGATCGAGTTGACGACAGGCTTGCCCTGCACGCACTTCAAGCCCGCCTCGAGCACCGTCCACTTCGAGCTGTCGATCATGATCGGCAGCCTGGAGATTTCCGGCTCGGTCGCAATCAGGTTGAGGTAGTGCGTCATCGCCTGCTCCGAGTCGAGCAGCCCCTCGTCCATGTTGACGTCGATCAGGTTCGCGCCGCCGCGCACCTGCTCGATCGCCACGTCGACCGCCTCGCCGAACTTGCCGTCTTTGATCAGCCGTTGAAATTTCTTCGAGCCGGTTACGTTCGTGCGCTCGCCGATCATCTGGAAGTTGCTGTCGGCGCGCACCGCGAGCACTTCGAGCCCCGCGAACTGCGTGTGGGGCGACTTGAACGACGGACGGCCGTCGGCCGTCGGAATCTTCCGCGCCGGCGCGCCGGCGACCTGCTCGGCAATCGCGCGGATGTGATCGGGCGTCGTGCCGCAGCAGCCGCCGACGATGTTCACGAAGCCGCTGACGGCGAAGTCCTTGATGAGCTCGCCGGTTTCCGGCGCGTGCTGGTCGTACTGCTCCGAAGGCGTTTGGCAGGCCCGCGTTCGGATAGCAGCTGACGAAGGTCGTCGCGGCGCGCGACAGCTCGGCGAGGTACGGCCTCATCTCGCGCGCGCCGAGCGCGCAGTTGATGCCGACGGCGAGCGGTCTGCGCGTGCATCACCGACACCCAGAAGGCGTCGATGGTCTGTCCAGACAACGTGCGGCCGCTGCGATCGGTGATGGTGGCCGACAGAATGATCGGCACTTTGCCTTCGGGATCGACTTCTGTCGCTGCGAGCAGCGCCGCCTTGCGCTGAGCGTGTCGATGATCGTCTCGATGAGCAGCACGTCGACGCCGCCGTCGATGAGGCCGCGCACTTGCTCGGCGAACGCGTCCTTCATCTGATCGAAGGTGACCGCGCGGAACGCGGGGTCGTTCACGTCGGGCGAAATCGACAGCGTCTTGTTGGTCGGCCCCATCGCGCCTGCGACGAAGCGCGGCTTGTCCGGCGTCGTCCATTTGTCGGTCGCCTGCTTCGCGAGCTTCGCCGCTTCGACATTCAGCTCGTACACGAACGGCTCGAGCGCGTAGTCAGCTTGCGCGATCGTCGTCCCGCTGAACGAATTGGTCTCGATGATGTCGGCGCCCGCCTCGAGATACTGCTCGTGAATGCCGAGAATGATGTCGGGGCGCGTCAGCACGAGCATGTCGTTGTTGCCGCGCAGTTCCTTCGAGTGCGATTTGAAACGCTCGCCGCGGAAGTCGGCTTCCGTCAGCGTGTGGCGCTGAATCATCGTGCCCATCGCGCCATCGAGGACGAGAATGCGTTCGGAGAGCAGATGTTCGAGTCGGGTTCGAATGTTCATATCTAGAGTTCAATGTCCAGTCTAACGTCGTTTCACACCGCTTGCAATCAACACGGCAAACGGATCGCCAGGCGATCGCGATCCGACGCGGACCTTCACGTCCGTCAGGCCGGCGCCACTGAGAAACCGCTCGAGATCCTCATCTTTGAAGCCGAGCCAGCGATCGCCGACGCGATCGCGCACCCATTCTTGATCGTGTTCGCGCAGATCGAGCGCCAGCAGCCGGCCGCCAGGCCGCAGAATGCGCGCCGCTTCGGCAATCGCGCGCGCCGGGTTGGCGGCATGGTGCAGCGCCTGCGAGAGCAGCGCGATGTCGACCGAGGCGTCTTCGAGCGGCAGCTTTTCCATGTCGCCGCGCTTCCACGTGATGTTTTTCGCGCCGCGCCGTTCGGCGAGCGCCTTGGCGCGCTTCAGCACGTCGGGCGATCGATCGATCCCGACGACCCGTTTGGCCCATTGCGCCGACTCCACAGCTAAGTATCCTTCGCCGCAGGCGATGTCGGCCACTTCGACGGGCGGCAGCAGCAGCCCGAGCGCGCGCGACCACGCGGCCCAGCTGCGGCCCGGCACGAACTGCCCGCGGTCGGTGCCGTGGACCTCGAAGTTTTCTTTTCGGAGGCGAATCACTTCCTGCAGCCGCGACTCGTCGCCGCGCACGGCCGCGGTCGTCGCGGCCTCGGCGAACTGCGCCTGCAGCGCCGGCCAGACACCCGCGAATCCTCCGTCGAGCAGGGCAGGGGAGAGGCGATAGAACGAAAATCCGCCTCCGCGCTCTTCGACGACGAGGCCGGCTTCTTTCAAGAGCCGCAGATGGCGCGACACACCGGACTGCGCGATGCCGAGCACCGCCGTCAGCTCGGTCACATTGAGCCGCCCATGCTTCCCGGCGAGCACGCGCAGCAGGCGCAGGCGTATTTCGTCGCCCAATAGCCTGTACAGCTCGCCGGCCCTCTTCACATACATGAATATACATGCATGTATATATAAATGCAAGGTGGCCAGGCTCGTTCGAGATCCGAATCCCAAATCCCCAATCCCTAATCCCGACTCCGATATAATCCCCCCGTGCTGACCGGTTCGATGCTCGCGCTCGGATTCCTCCACGGCCTTGGCGCCGATCACCTCATGGCGATTGCCGCGCTGTCGCTCGCGACGCCGCTCGGTCCCGCGCGCTACGCGCGGGCGTTCGGCCTGGCCGTGCGATTTGCCGTCGGCCACGCGGTGCTGCTCGCGCTGGGCGCGGGGCTGGTGCTGTTTTTCGGCTGGCAGATTCCCGTGCGGTTCGAGCAGGGCGGCGAGTTTGTCGGCGGCCTCCTGCTCATCGCACTCGGGCTCGTGGTGGGATGGATGACCTTATCTGGACGGCTCTACGTGCACTCACACGTGCACGAGGCGGGTGAACAGGGGGCGCATCGCCACTGGCATCTGCATTGGGGCCGCCAGCATTCGCATCGGCCGTCCATTCACACCGTGCTGCCGGGCGTGCTCGGCGCGGTGTTCGCGGTGAGCGGCCTGCGCGCGCTCATCCTGTCGCTGCCGCTCTGGAATGCGGCGGGCGGCGCGAATCATTTCTCGTCGCTGCTGTTTCTCGTCACCATCTTCGCGCTCGGCATCCTGATGTCGATGTCGCTCTTCGGCATCGTGCTCGCGCACACGCTCGCCGATCGCCGCATGACCGGCCACGTGGCCCGGTTCTCGGCGGCCGCGACCGCGCTCGGGTCGCTGGCGCTCGGGATTTACTGGATTACCGGGCTCTGAGACGTTTCAGCCGTTCGCCCGCCTGACGCTTGTACACGTCGTCGTTGGGATCGACGACAGGCGCTGACGCAATCCACTCATACTGTTCCCGCGCGCGCGCGCTGTCGCCGCGGTCCGCATAGATGCCCGCGAGATCGAGGCGATGGATGATGCGGCCCGGCTCGTGTCGCACCGCCGATTCCAGCAGCCGCTGCGCTTCGTCCCAGCTCGCCAGATTGAAGGCGTCTGCGCCCAGAAACGCCCGCGCGAATGTGCGCGACAGTCCGCTCAGCCGCATGATCTCGGCGTTCCACATCCCAAGCACGTGCATCGCGCCCGCGTGCGTGCTGTTTATTTTCAGCGCGGCGAGCGCCGACTCGCGGATGATCCCGGAAAATCGGATGCGCTCGCGCACGCCTCCGGCCGATAACGCGCGGCGTCCGGCCGCTCGTGCGAGTGAAAAGTGTCCGTCGGCGTCCGCCGGTCGCGCGCGCACGGCGGCCTCGGCGTGCTGCTGACCTGCCGCGAGCAGCGCATCGAGCGCCGATCGACTCGCGGCGATCTCCGCAAGATCTATCTCGGATCGCGACGCTTTCCACAGGGCTTCGTAATTGGCGGGATCGGCGGCGATGGCGCGCGAAAAATACTCGAGCGCCTCTTTCGGCTGCCGTGCGGTGTACGCGGCATCACCCAGCGCAACGAGCTCGGCAGGCGATTGAGCCGCGGCGTCTGCGGCCTGCCCTGAGCAGAGTCGAAGGGCCGCGACGATGAGCGCGACGAGAGCAGCCAGCGTGCGGAACCGTGTCACTGTTAGAGCGCTCGAATCTCTTTCGTCTTCAGCAGGAAATACACGCTCACCAGGAGCAACGCCACGCCGTTGAATGCGATGACGTTCGACGCCGAGCTGAGGCTGGCCAGATACCCGCTCACGAGGCTGCCGAGCGGCATGCCCCCGCGAAACGCCACCAGATAAATGCTCATCACGCGCCCGCGCATCTCGTTGGGCGCGATGATCTGCACGAGCGACATCAGGCACGACACCACGATCATCAGCGTCACGCCGCTCGCGAACAGCAGAAGATAGGTGAGGTAGAGCGACGGGCTGAACGCGATGAGCGCGATCAGCACGCCCAGGCAGGCCTGCACGAGCAGGGTCGTCACCCCCATGTGCGGAAAGCGGCCGAGCCAGGCCACGACCATCGCGCCCGCGACCGCGCCTGCTCCCGAAAACGACAGCAGCGCGCTGTAGCCTTCGACACCCGACCCGAAGACATCTCTCGCGAAGACCGGCAGCAGCGTCAGCATCGGGATGCCGAAGAACGCCGTCGCCGCGCCGAGCACCATCAGCGCCATGATGCTGCGCTGTTCGTGCACGTACGCGAGCCCTTGCTTCAGCTCGCCGAACATGTTGTGCGTGCGCGCCGCGGGCATGTGCTTGATGTGCAGCGACATCAACGACAGGATGACCGCGAGAAACGACAGCGCGTTGAGGCCGAAGCAGATGGCGAGCGCCGTCATGTCGGCGACCCCCCAGCGTTTCAGCACGACGAGCGTGCCGCCGGCCAGCAGCGGCCCCAGCATGCGCGCGACGTTGAACTGGATCGAGTTCAACGCGATCGCATTGGTCAGATCCTGTTTGCCGACGAGCGAGGGAATCAGCGATTGGTACGCGGGCCCGCCAAACGCCTGCGCGGTGCCGGTAATAAAGGAGAGCAGCAGGATGTGCCAGACCTCGACGACCCCCACATACACGAGCACCGCGAGCGCGGCCGCCGTGGAGAGCTGCACCCACTGCGAGGCCATCAGCGTGAGGCGGCGATCGTACCGATCGGCGACGACCCCGCCGATGAGCGTGAACAGCATGATCGGCAGCTGCTGCAGGAACGCGTCGAGGCCGAGGTAGAAGGCCGACGCCGTCAGCGAGAGCACCAGCCAGTTCTCGGCGAGGCTCTGCATCCAGGTGCCGATGCTCGAGAAGCAGGCGCCGAACCAGAGGACGCGGAAGTCGCGGTGGTGCAGGGCGGCCGCAATGCGCCGCAGGCCCTTGGGTACTTCGTGGGCTTCGCTTGGGGTGACGGAATGGGCCTCAGCCAACGGGAATTGCCCGTATCGTAACCCGAACCCGCCTCTTGCATTGACGGGCAGGTTCGATCTAGCATGGCGAAAATAAAGCGAAAGTATGAGATCGCCATAGATGCCATGTCGGACACTCGAATCGCTCCTTCGCGAACGCAAGCTCGACCATACGCTGACGTCATCGGGGGTCTGACAGATCCCAAATGGCTCGTCCCAACCGGCATTGCCGAGCTCGATGCGCGGCTCGAGGGAGGCCTTCCCCGCGGCCACCTTTCTGAAGTGATCGGCCCGCGATCGTCGGGGCGCCTGGCCATTCTCGTGTCGGCGCTGGCCGGTGCGACATCGCGGGGCGAAGCGGCGGCGCTCGTCGATCCGCTCGACATGTTCGATCCGGTGTCGGCCTCCGCCAGCGGCATCGACTTTCAGCGGATGCTGTGGATTCGCGGCGAGGCGTCGAGCTCGGCGCGCGTCAGCCTCTCGTGCGAGTACGGCACGCTGCAGAAGAGCCTCGATCGCGCGGTCAAGGCGCTCAACATCGTGCTGCAGGCCGGGGGCTTTGGTGTGGTGGTCCTCGATCTGGGCGAGGTCGCCGCGCAGACGATCAAGCGATTGCCGTACACCACGTGGGTGCGCCTGCATCGCATCATCGAAGGCAGCGAGACCGCGTGCGTGTTGATTGGCAGCGAGCCGATTGCGCGCAGCGCGCGGGGGCGTGACGATCCAGATGGCTCTGGGCTCTGGGCTTTCGGCTTTGGGCCTGAACGCGCGTGTCATCCGCGCGCGAAAAGTGGAGAGCGACCAGCATGTTCGCGTGCCTTTATCTGCCGCCGCCTGCTAACTCGAAACCTGACAGGGGCAAGGGGCAAGGGACGAGGGGCATTCGTCCCCACGCGACCTACGCGATCCACGAACCTGACGCGACCCTGATTCAGGTCGCGCGCGATTTTTCGCCGCGCGTGGAGACGCATGGCGAGCGTACAGTCACGCTCGACATCAGTGGGCTCGGCAGCCTCATTGGCGAGCCGCGATCGATCGGCGAAGAGCTGCGCCGCACGGCGGCCGATGCCGGGTTGCGCGTGCACATTGCCGTGGCGGCCACGTCGACCGCCGCGATTCTGCTCGCGCACGCACGCGCAGGATTGACGGTGGTGGCACCAGGAACAGAAGCGGCCACGCTCGCGCCGCTTGCCGCTGCGGGTACTGACGCAGCTAGGCTTTGGGCTTTGGGCCTTGGACTCTGGGCTTGGAACCAGCCCACAGCCTAAAGCCCACAGCCCAGAGCCTGTCGAGCAACTCACTCGTTGGGGGCTGCGTACCTCTCGGCGACTTGGCAGCCCTTCCATCGAGTGAGTTGTCAGCGCGGTTAGGTCATGCCGGTGTCCGATTACAGCGATGGGCGCGCGGCGAAGAGATGCGGCCGCTCGTGCCGGCCGGCGTCGCAGAGCAGTTCGAAGAATCGCTCGATCTCGAGTGGCCCATCGACGGCCTCGAGCCGTTGTCGTTTGTGCTGGCGCGCCTGCTCGATCCCTTGTGCGAGCGGCTCGAGCGCGGCGACCGCGGTGCCGTCGTCCTGCGTATCACGTTGATGCTGGTGAGCGTGAGCGGCACGAGCGTGTGGTCGAGCTGCCGGCGCCGATGCGCGACGCGCGCGTGCTGCGTACGCTGGCGCTGCTCGATCTCGAGTCGAACCCGCCGCCGGCGGCGATCGATCGCGTGACGGTTGGGGTCGACGTCACCGAAGGGCGCGTGCTGCAGTTCGGGTTGTTCGCGCGCGCGTTGCCGACCGACACGCTTGCGACGCTCCTCGCGCGGCTGGGCGCGCTCATGGGCACCGACCGCATCGGCGCGCCGTCGCTCGTCGACACGTATCGTCCCGGCGCCTTCGCGATGGCGACATTCGATCCGCCGCGCAGTTTTACGACTCCCAATCCCCAATCCCCAATCCCTGAATCACAGGTCGGCGGCCGTTTTGCGGCGATTTCGAAGTCCTATTCCAGCGAGAGTGGTGCTCGAGCAGGGCCGCCCTGTCCGCGTGACGACCGATCGCCGTGGTATGGCCGGCGGCCGCGTCGAGCGCTGCGAAGGCCCATGGCGCTCGTCCGGCGACTGGTGGAAGAACGTGATGGAACTGCGATGAATGGGACGTGGCGTTAAGTGACGGAACGACCTATCGAATCTCGCAGGCGCACAACGAAAACACTTGGTTTCTCAATGGCATGTTGGACTGACCGTAATCTGCGAATCTGCCCATCTACCAATCTGCGAATGGTCATTCCATGTATCTCGAACTCCATGCCTCCTCCGCGTTCAGTTTTTTAGAAGCCGCCTCATTACCTGAAACCCTGATCGCCCAGGCCGCGCGGTACGGGTATCCCGCGGTCGCGCTGCTCGATCGCGACGGCGTCTACGGCGCGCCGCGCTTCCATCGCGCCGCGACCGCCGCCGGCATCAAAGCCATCATCGGCGCCGAGCTGACGATTGCCCAGCCTTCGCTCGATGGATCGTCCGAGCTTCGGCGCGGCAGGCTGTGTCTTCGTCTTCCCTCACCCCTCACCCCTCACCCCTGAGAGTGCCTGTTCTCGTGGAATCTGCCGAAGGCTATCGAAATCTCTGCCGGCTCATCACCCGCATGAAAATGCGCGCGCCGAAAGGCGAGGGCGCGCTGACGCTCGACGAGCTCGACGGGCACACCGGTGGGCTCATTGCGCTGGCGGGGCGCGATCTGCTGGGGTTTCAGAAATACGGCGTCGGCGGATTGATCGATCCGCTCGTCGGTGTGTTCGGGCGCGGCAACGTGTTTGTCGAGGTGCAGCGCCATCTCTTGCGCGACGAAGAAGCCGACAACCGGATGCTGATTGATGTGGCCGGCACGTTCCATGTGCCGGTCGTCGCGACCAACGGCGTGCGCTTCGCCGATCCGGCCGAGCGGCCGCTGTTCGACGTGCTCACCTGCATCCATCACAAGACCACGCTCGCGCAGGCGGGGAAGAAGCTCGCGCGCAACGCCGAGCGCTATCTGAAATCGCCAGAAGAGATGGCGCGGCTGTTTCGCGATCTGCCCGCGGCGCTCACCTCGACAGAGATGCTCGGCGAGCGGCTCGACTACACGATGGCCGATCTCGGCTATCGCTTTCCCGACTATCCGGTGCCGCCGGGCGAGACGCACAGCTCGTTTCTCCGCAAGCTGACCGACCTGGGCGCGCGCGAGCGCTATCGTCCGTATCACGATCGGGCCCGCGCGCAGATTGCGCGCGAGCTCGATCTCATCGAGCGCCTCGATCTCGCCGGCTACTTCCTCATCGTCTGGGACATCGTCAATTTCTGCCGCCATCACGACATCCTCGTGCAGGGGCGCGGGTCGGCGGCGAACAGCGCCGTCTGCTACAGCCTCGGCATCACGGCGGTCGATCCGGTGGGCATGGAGCTGTTGTTCGAGCGTTTTCTGTCGGAAGAGCGCGGCGAATGGCCCGACATCGATCTCGATCTGCCGAGCGGCGATCGCCGCGAGCAGGTGATTCAGCACGTGTACGAGAAGTACGGCCGCCTCGGCGCGGCGATGACGGCGAACGTCATCACCTATCGCGGCAAGAGCGCGGCGCGCGAAGTGGGGAAGACGCTCGGCATCGATCGCAACGCAGGTCGATCGCCTGGCGAAGGTGATGAATCAGTTCGAGTTCGTCGATCCGGCCGACACGCTGCACAAGCGGATGCTCGAGGCCGGCTGCGATCTCGATCATCCGACGTTCCGGTGGTTCGCCGAGCTGTGGAACCGCATGCAGGATCTGCCGCGGCATCTCGGTCAGCATTCCGGCGGCATGGTGATCTGTCAGGGGCAGCTCGACAGCGTCGTGCCGCTCGAGAACGCCAGCATGCCCGGCCGCGTCGTGCTGCAGTGGGACAAGGACGATTGCTCCGACATGGGGCTCGTCAAAGTCGATCTGCTCGGCCTCGGGATGATGGCGGTCTTGCAGGACGCGATTACGCTCGTCGATGGTGCTGTAGATTTGGCGCACCTTCCGCCCGACGATCCGGCCGTCTACAAGATGTTGCAGGAGGCCGACACCATCGGCGTCTTCCAGGTGGAATCGCGCGCGCAGATGGCCACGCTGCCGCGGCTGCACCCCGAGCGTTTCTACGATCTCGTCGTCGAAGTGGCCATCATCCGTCCCGGCCCGATCGTCGGCAACATGGTGCATCCATATTTGAATCGCCGCGCGGGACGCGAGCCGGTCGACATATGCGCATCCTTCTCTGGAGCCGATTCTCACGCGCACGCTCGGCGTGCCGCTGTTTCAGGAGCAGCTGCTGCGGATGGCGATGGTCACCGCCGGCTTCACCGGCGGGCAGGCCGAAGACTTGCGGCGCGCGCTCGGCTTCAAGCGATCCGAAAAACGCATGAAGGAGGTCGAGATCAAGCTGCGCGCGGGCATGGCGACCAACGGCATCACGGGAGATGTGGCCGAGCAGATCATTTCGTCGATCACCGCCTTCGCTTTGTATGGATTTCCCGAGTCCCATGCCGCGAGCTTCGCGCTGCTCGCGTACGCCAGCGCGTATTTGAAGGTGCACTTTCCAGCCGCGTTCTACACGGCGCTCCTCAACAACCAGCCGATGGGGTTTTATCATCCGGCCACGCTCGTGAAGGACGCGCAGCGCCGCGGCGTGCGCTTTACCGGCGTCGACGTGCAGCACTCCGACTGGCTGTGCCGGGTGGATACGGACGGCTCGGTCCGACTGGGGCTCCGCTTTGTCTCCGGGCTTCGGCGAGGAAGTCGGCCGCGCCATAGAAAAGGCGCGATAGGGATCGGGATTGGGCAGTAGGGTCACGGGACCCAGATGTGTGCCCGAAGTGCGGGTGCGATGACGAATCGATGATCGAGACGGTGAAAGCGGGCTCGTATTTCTGTAACACGTGTTCGCATGATTGGATCGTCGGCACGCGACCTGCGCAACCGCCACGTTGCCGTTTGAAGCGCCAGCTGCGCTTCAAATCCGTGGACGATCTTGTCAGCCGCACGGGTATTCGTCGCGAAGAATTGCAGACGCTCGCTGATATCGGCGCGTTCGCCTCGTTTGGGTACGAACGCCGAGAAGCCTTGTGGCAAGTAGAAAAAGCTGTGCGGCCCGCCGGGGAACTCTTTCGGGACGCAGAACCGGGACACGCGGGACAGCCCGAATCCCAAATCCCTAATCCCCAATCCCTAGAACAGCAATGTCCGCTGCCGGCAATGTCGGCGGAAGAGCGACTGGTGGCCGACTACGCCGGCACGCATTTAACGATCGGTCCGCATCCGATGGCGATGCGTCGATCGGAGCTGGCGATGCGCGGGGTGCTGCGGGCGGTCGATCTGTCACGTGCGCGCGACGGGCGGCGTATCCGCGTGGCCGGCAGCGTCATCACGCGGCAGCGGCCGGGCACCGCCAAGGGGTTCGTGTTTCTCACGCTCGAAGACGAAACCGGCATTGCGAACATCATCGTCCGGCCCGATCTCTTCGATCGCGACCGATTCAAAATTCTGGACGAGCCCTTTTTGCTGGTTGACGGAATCCTCCAGAACCAGGATGGCGTGACGTCTGTCAAAGCCGAACGTTTACACGCGCTCGGCGGCGCCGCGATCGAGATTGACTCGCACGACTTTCATTAAAGCGCTGTGGTAACCTAAACGGCTAACTATGAAAAATGCAGCTCTTTTGATGGTAGTCGTGTGGATGGCCGCGCTGGCGTCGCCGGCGCTCGCGCAAACACCAGCGGACCGCCGCATCGACGTCACGGTGCTCGACGAGCAGGGCCTCGCCGTCATTGGCGCGCGCGTTACGGCAACGCAGCGAGCTGCCAATCTCAGCCGCATCGGCTTCGAGCTCGAACGAGCGATTCACGATGGCAGGCTTGACGCCAGGCGTCTACACCGTTCGGGTATCGGCGTCGGGCTTTCAAGTGCAGGACGTGTCGGTCGACGTGACGACCGAGACATCGCAGGCCATTGAAGTCAGGCTCAGGCCCGCAGGCTACACCGAGCAGCTCATCGTCACCGCCACGCGCTCGGAACAGCGGATTGCCGACGTGCCCGCGAGCGTCAGTGTCGTTACCAACGAGCAGATCTCGCAGTCGCCGGCCGTGGTTGCCGACGACGTGCTGCGTCAGGTGCCGACCTTCAGCCTGTTCCGCCGCACGAGCAGCATTGCCGCGAATCCGACCGCGCAGGGCGTGTCGCTGCGCGGCATCGGTCCCAGCGGGGTCAGCCGCACGCTCGTGCTGCTCGACGACATTCCGTTCAACGATCCGTTTGGCGGCTGGGTCTACTGGACGCGCGTGCCGATGATGAACGCCGAGCGGATTGAAATCATCGACGGCGCATCGTCCAGCCTGTACGGCAACTACGCGATGGGCGGCGTCATCAACATCGTGACCAATCGTCCCGCGCCGCAAACCCTCATCTTCAAGCCGCAGTACGGCAATCGCTCGACACCCAAGATGGATCTGTTTGCCAGCCACGTGGTTGGCAGGTTCGGCGTCACCTTCGATGCGACGACGCTGCACACCGATGGGTACGAGATCGTGGCAGAAGAAGAGCGCGGAGCGATCGACAACGAAGCGAACGTCGAGTATCAGAACGTCAGCGTGAAAGTCGACTACGGCGTGACCGATCGCCTGAGTGTATTCGCACGCGGGGGCATCTTCGACGAGGAGCGCAACAACGGTAAGATTGGCGAGCTCAACGATACGAACTGGAAGTTCGCGAGTGGCGGGGCGCGCCTGCAACTGGTCGACGGCAGTAACGTCGAAGCCCGACTGTTTTACGACAATCAGGATTTCTTCCAGAACACGTTCGCGGTGCCGGCTGCGGTGCCGGCGCGCAGCCAGAGCAATCTGTCGCTCGAGAAGAGAGTGCCGACCACGGCGGTTGGCACGATGGTCACGTGGTCGCGTCCGTTCCAGCTCGGTTCCCGCGCACACGTCATAACAGCAGGCACGGATTTCCGGAAGATCGACGGCGACAGCGATGAGCTCACTTTCGCGCTCGCCACCGGATTGACGCCGCTCGTCCACCGTGTGGCCGGCGGCACGCAGCGGTTCTTCGGTGTATTTGCGCAGGATCTGATTGAGATATCGCCGAAGCTGCAGCTGACGCTGAGCGCGCGCATCGACAGCTGGCGCAACTTCGACGCGCACAATCTCGAGACGACGATCGCGACGGGTCTGCCGACGGCCTCGAACCGGCCGACGCTGGCCGACAAATCCGACACAGCTGTGAGCCCACGCGTGGCAGCACTCTACCGCGCGACCGATCGCGTCTCTGTCTGGGGCAGCCTCAGCAACGGGTTCCGCGCGCCGACGCTGAAGGAGCTCTACAGCCCGTTCCGCGTCGGGGCGGTGCTCACGCTCTCGAACGAGACCCTTGGTCCCGAGCGGCTCATTGGTCAGGAAGTCGGCGTCAGCGTCGCCGCGACGTCGAACATGACCGTTCGGGGCACCGTGTTCAACAATCGCGTGAACGATCCGATCGCCAACGTCACCGCCGCGGTGAACAACGTTCCGGCGACACCGGGGTGCGCCGTTGCGGGCGTGACGACCTGCCGGCAGCTGCAGAACCTCGGCAGCACCAATATTTCAGGATTTCAAACCGATGTGGCGTATCGCGTGAACGGGCATTGGGGCGTCTCGGGCGTGTACGTGTTCGACATCGCCAAGGTGCACGAGTCGAAAGTGGACGCCGCCGGCAACGATCTCACAGGCAGGTACCTCGCGGAGGTGCCGAAGAATCGCGTGTCGTTGCAGCTCACCTACACCAATCCGCGCTACTTGAACGTCGCGATCGAAAACCAGTTCGTCGGTCATCAGTTCGACGACGACCTGAACACGGTGGCGATCTTTCCGGCGATCGCCGACAAGAGGGTAGTGGGGCTGCCCAAGTACAACGTGACGAACCTCACGCTGGCGCGTACGGTCAATCGGAACGTGGACGTCTTTTTCGGTGTGCAGAACCTGTTCGGAACGACGTACTACGTAGGCACCAACCCGACGACGATCGGCACGCCGCGGCTGGTCAATGGTGGACTTCGGTTGAAAGTCGGACGGTAACAAACTCGACAGGAGAGTCAGGAGTCGTCAGCGTAGAATTCTGTTCGAAAGAGAATTTCTCCTGACTCTCCTAGCCTCCTGTTACAAGAAGCTCTATCTAACCGCAAAGCTTTCCCGCACCGCTCTCACGCGGTTCCCAATCTCGAACGACGCATCAAACAACTTCCCGACCCGAATCCCGCCCGGCAGCTTGTGACGGCCGACGGCTGCGAGCGTTGCGGATGCAATGCACCCGCAGTTCGCGCAATCGGGGTTGCCGCCGAACTGGCAGGGGGTGATCGGCTTCTCGAAATTCGCCGACACGCACGCCGTTGTCTTCGCGAAGATGCAGTCCTCGGGGGAATGCGGCGGCAGCGTGTACGACTTGAGCATCGCTTCGGGCGTGCGCAGCTTCGGGTACTTCGCGCGAATGGCGAGCAGGTCTGTCACCACTTTCTGACGGTCAGCTTTGGTGAGGCGCTCGGCGGAAATTTCGCCGACCTGCGGCGTGTACAGGCTGATCCAGATTTGCGAGACAGCCGGGTTGGCCGACCAGAACTTCGCAAATTCCTCGAGGTAGCCGTCGCGCCGTACCTGCTGGCGCGTCACCGTGCAGTGCACGCGGATGTTGTGCCCCTCGATGTGCTTCAGGATGCGCTCGTAGGTGGCCGGCTTGCGGCGCTCGTCGTGTTCGGGCTGCAGCCCGTCGATCGACACGACCATCTGCAGGCGGTTGAGGCTGGCCCACTCGATCGGAATCGGCCGCACGGCGCTCGTCACGACCTGCGTCCAGATGCCCATGTCGGCCATACGCGGCAGAATCTCTCCGAGCTCGCGGAAGCGCACCAGCGGTTCGCCGCCGACGATCGACACGTGGATCGGCTTGAACTTATCGAGCAGCGCGAACATCGCGTCGACGAGTTGTTGCCCCTTGAAATCCTGCAGCTCGCGCAGCGTGACGCCGCCGCCGAGATGATCGCCCCCGTACGCGTAGCAGCCGGGACACGTCAGCGGGCACTCCCGCGTAATCTCAATTGAAAGATTGGGTTGATAACCAGTTAGAATTCTGCCCCACGCCTTGAGGATGCCTTCCATTGAGCATCACTGTACCATAGGCCTTTTAAACGGGAGCCCATGATCAGACGTCGTCGCTCGAAGCTGCACGGTTGGGGAGTGTTCGCCATACAGCGCATTCCGAAGAACAAACGGATCGTCGACTACGCGGGGCAGAAGATCTCGCAGCAGGAGAGCCTCATCCGCGAGAACCGCTACATGAAGCTGCGATCGACGGTCGTTGAAGGTGCTAGACTTCGGCCTGGCGAAGGCGATCGAGCCGGCAGCGGATCTCGACCGGCTGTTTCGCTGTCGCCGACGATCAAGACCTCGCGGCCACACAGGCTGGGCGTGATTCTGGGCACGGCCGCCTACATGAGCCCGGAGCAAGCGCAAGGGTAAATCGCTCGACAAGCGCACGGATATCTGGTCCTTTGGCTGCGTGCTGTTCGAGATGCTCACGGGCCGGCGCGCGTTCGGCGGTGAAGACGTGTCCGACACCATCGCCAGCATCCTGCGAGGTGAGCCGGACTGGGCCGCGCTGCCGGTCGCGACACCGCCGCGCGATCCGGAGATTGCTGCGCCGGTGTCTGGAAAAAGACTCGCGCAGACGGCTTCACGACATCGCTGACGCGCGCATCGAGATCTCCGCGACGCCGACTGAATGTAGATGATGAACCGCGACAGGTTTCCTCCCGCCGGGCCGCGGCCGCGAACGTCTGGCGTGGATGACCGCGGGCGTCCTCGAGTCTTGCCGACGCTCGCCGGCGGCATCATGACGGTTTTGCACGTTCGCGAATCCGCCCCAGTGGCTGCGCCGGTGGCCTTCACGGTGAATCCACCTGACGGCACCACCTTCATCACGCCGCAAAGCACCGGTCTGCCGTGGCTGGCGGTCTCGCCCGATGGCCGGACGCTCGCCTTTGTTGCGCTCGCCGCGGATGGCCGACAGCAACTCTGGTTACGCCCCCTTTCCGCGACTGCAGCGTATGACGCTGCCAGCCACCGACGATGCGCGGGCGCCGTTCTGGTCACCGGACAGCCGCTTCATCGCATTCTTCGTCCAAGGGCAAGCTGAAGTACGTGGAGGCGATCGGTGGGACACGATAGGTCCTGTCGGACGCGTCGCGCGGCGCTGGAGGAAGCTGGGGCCGCGACAACATCATCCTGTTCAGTGGAGCACCCTCCGAGGGTCTGCAAAGGCTGTCGTTTCGGCGGTAAGAGCGTCGGTGTACCTGTTACGTGCGTCGATACGGCGAAGGGAGATCGCGCGGATGCCTGGCCGGAATGCTGCCAGACGGCCGCCATTTCCTTTTCGCTGTAGCGATTTACAGGGCAGATTAGGACACATGGATAGGATCGGTTGATGGCGAGGCCCCGCGATTCCTCTTCACCTCGATGCGAACGCGCGCTATGCACCGCCCGGGTACCTGTTGGTACTCCGCAGGCGGGGCGCTGATGGCTCGGCGCTTTGACGCAGATACCCTGAGCTTCGCTGGGGATGCCTTCCAAGTCGCCGACGCAGTTGTTGGAGCGAATCAGGCGACCGCATACACGGCGCTTTCGACATCGGCGACGGGTGTCGTGGTCTCCGGGGCGCCTCGGCTGAACGATCCCCGGACTCGTGTGGATTGACCGGCAGGGCAATAGGAGCGGCCCGATTGCCCTTCCACACGCCTACGATCCGGCACTGTCACCCGATGGCACCATGCTGGCGGTGACCCGGAATCATCCGCAGACTGGCATCGGGATCTGGCTGTTCGATCTCAAACGGGAAATAGCGGAACGGCTCAACCTGGACGCCGCAGCTACCAGTCTTCCGGTCTGGTCTCCCGACAGCAAATACGTCGCCTTCAGATCGACGAAGGGCGGTCGGTCTAGGACGTGCTCTACCGGAAGCTGGCCGACGGCTCTGGGTCCGAAGAGCTCCTGTTGGATATGGAGGGATCGCAGCCCACCGACTGGTCGTCGGACGGTCGCTTCATCCTGTTTCACCTGGCGTCTGGTGGCAGTGGGAGTTGGCATGACCTGTGGGCCCTCCCGCTCGCGGACCGCAAAGCGAAGCCGCTGACGACGTCTTTCAGCGCGTCTCAAGCCGTGCTATCACGCGACATGCAGTGGCTCGCGTATGCGTCGGACGAAACGGGGGTGAGGGAAGTCTACGTGGACTCGTTTCCCCCGACCGGACGCAAGACGCCGGTGTCACGCGGCGGCGGTGCCGAGCCGCAGTGGCGATTCGACGGACGCGAGTTGTTTTACGTATCGGCCGATCGGCGACTGATGGTGGTGCCGACGAAAATGACGCCAACGTTCGAAGCGGGCAGGCCTGAACCACTTTTCGAAAAGAACATCTGGGATCTCACGTAGCCGTTGCTCGGCGTCGCTACCAGCCCACGCCTGACGGTCAGCGATTTCTCGTGGTGGAGCAGTCGACGACCCGTGTGCCTCCGCTGACCGTGTTGGTGAACTGGCCGGCGACGCTGCAGAAGCGATGATCCTGATTCGTAAAGTCGAGGAAGCGCACTGTCTGCTGCCAGATGAAATCGAGGCTGTTTTTGAGTTGGTGCGTGTCGTCGAGCATGTGAAGCGTGGCTGCAGCCTGGTGCTGCGAGAACCGCTCGACGATGTGCGGGCTGACGGACTGATCCTGTCGACCCTGAAAGATGAGCATCGGCAACTTGAGCTGACGCGATGCGGGATGGTATCGCTCGGCATCCTCATAGAAGCCAAACTCGAGGCTATCGGGACGATCCGTCGCATAGTGGAAAATTTCAACGGCACCGGTGCTCCGCCAGCGTTCAATGCCGCCCGGTCCGACTTCGGACCAGCGGTCCCACTCGAGCTCCACCGCAGGCGCGAGCAGGATGAGACGCGAGATCGGGTGTCGCGCCTCGCCAGCCTGCCGTGCGGCGGCCTCGACGGCGACGAATCCGCCGAGGCTCGACCCCATCAACACAATCTCGCCAGCCGGAAGAGAGGCGATCAGCGTCTCGAGCTGCTGGAGCATCCGCGAGACAGTGAGCGTGGAAAAGGCCGGCTGATTGAAATCGGGGCACAGAAACCTGATGCCGGCCGCGGCAAACCGTTCGGCAAGAAACACCGCTTTGGACGATTGCGGAGAGGATGCGAAGCCGTGGAGGTAGATTACGACCATACCGCCTCTATAATGAGTCTATGCTCCTGAGAAAATCGCCGGACATCAAATCGTCGGAGATCACCGATAAAAAGCTCTATCTCCGCCGCCGCGAGTTCATCCAGGCTGCGGCGTTGACGACGGTCGGCGCTGCCGCCGGCGCGCTCGGCATCGGGCAGGCCGAGGCGCAGCCCTGGCCGCGTGTGAAAATCCCCGGACCGATTCAGAACTCGGGATGGGGCAAGGGCGAAAAGGTGAACGAGTACCAGGACATCACCACTTACAACAACTTCTACGAGTTTGGCACCGAGAAGAGCGATCCTGCGGAGAATGCGCGATCCCTGAAGACGACGCCGTGGAAGGTGAAGATCGACGGTCTCGTGGGCAAGCCCGCCGATTACAACCTCGAGGACATCGTCAAGCCGCAGGCGCTCGAAGAGCGCATCTACCGGCTGCGCTGTGTCGAGCGCTGGTCGATGGTGATTCCGTGGATCGGCTTCCCGCTGGCGAGTCTGCTGAAGCGCGTCGAGCCGGGCTCGACGGCGAAGTTCGTCGAATTCACGACGCTGCTGAATCCGCAGCAGATGCCGGGGCAGCGCCGGAACGTACTGGAATGGCCATACACCGAAGGTCTGCGGCTCGACGAAGCGATGCACCCGCTCACGATTCTCGCCGTCGGGCTCTATGGTGAGTATCTGCCGAACCAGAACGGCGCGCCGATCAGGCTGGTTGTCCCCTGGAAGTACGGCTTCAAGAGCATCAAGTCGATCGTGCGCATCCGCCTGACGGATAAGCAGCCGATGAACAGCTGGCAGTTGAGCGCGCCCAACGAGTACGGGTTCTATTCGAACGTCAACCCAGAGCGTGACCATCCCCGGTGGTCGCAGGCGCGCGAGCGGCGCATCGGCGAGTTCCTCATGCAGCCGACGGTGATATTCAACGGATACGGCGATCAAGTCGCGTCGCTCTACTCCGGAATGGATCTGAAGAGATACTATTGAAGCCGTTCGTGTTTGCGGCCGCGCTCGTCCCGTTCGCCCATCTGCTATGGCGCGGGTTCAACGGCGACCTCACGGCCGATCCGCTCGTCGAGATTACCAACGAGACCGGCATCTGGACGCTCCGCTTCCTCGTCATTGCGCTCGCCATCACACCGATCCGCCGGCTGAGCGGCTGGAACACCATGATTCGCTTCCGCCGGATGCTCGGGCTGTTCGCGTTCTTCTACGCGGCGCTGCACTTCCTGACCTATCTCGTCGGCGATCGCTTCGCGAGCCTTGATTTTCCTGATGGGTTCGTCGCCTGGAGCACGCTCATCAATCTGATGGCATCGATCTGGGAGGATGTCGCCAAACGTCCGTTCATTACTGTCGGGTTCATCGCGTTCGTCTCGATGATTCCGCTTGCGCTCACCTCGACGGCCGGATGGATTCGCCGGCTCGGCGGGCGCAATTGGCAGCGTCTGCATCGGTTGATCTACCTGACAGCTATCGCAGGTGTGACCCATTACTGGTGGAAGGTCAAAGCCGATACGCTGCATCCGCTGATTTACGCGACGCTCGTGGCGCTTCTCCTCGGTTATCGTCTCGCGCGCTCGTTCAATCGAGCGCGATGGCAGCGCCAACCCGTTCAAGCCGGGGCCTGAGAACACAATGCCGACAACCGAATTCAGCTGGAGCCTTCCCGACAGTCTGTCCGACAAGGTACGCCAGCGCATCGCGACGCTTCATGAGCAGGACGTCGTGCGCCGCATCTGGGATCGCGACGCGTCGGTATGGTCGAACGCCGACGAGGCTCGCTGGCTCGGATGGCTGACGCTGCCGATGCAGGACCGCGACGGCGTCGCGCTCGTCGTTCAATTCGCAAACGAGATCAAAGCCCAGGGGATCACCGATACCGTGCTGCTCGGCATGGGCGGCTCGAGCCTCGCGCCCGAAGTGATGCGCGCGATCATCGGCCGCACCGACGGGTATCCGGCTCTGCACGTCGTCGATTCCACCGATCCCGGGCAGATCCGTTCAGTTGACCGCGCGATTGATGTCCGCCGGACGCTGTTCCTGGTGGCGTCGAAGTCGGGGACGACCCTCGAGGTGAATATTCTCAAGCAGCATTTTTATCACCGAGCCGTGAAGGCACTCGGCGCGGCGGACGCCGGGCGTCACTTCGTGTTGACGACCGATCCCGGCTCGAAGCTCGAGGATATCGCGAAGAAGGAGGGCTTTCGGGCGATCTTTCCGGGAGTGCCCACGGTCGGCGGCCGTTATTCGGCGCTGTCGAACTTCGGCCTTGTGCCCGCCGCGCTCCTCGGCGCCGATCCCGGCGTCCTGCTCGATCGTGCGCGGGACATGGCGCAGCGTTGCGCCTCGACCGGCTCGGACAATACAGCCCTCGAGCTCGGCGCGGTGCTTGGCGAGCTGGCGCTGGCAGGGCGCGACAAGCCAACGCTGATTGCGCCGCCTGGCCTCGCAAGCTTCGGCGCGTGGCTCGAGCAGCTCGTCGCCGAATCGCTCGGCAAAGTGGGCAAGGGCATCATTCCCATTGAAGGAGAAGCTGCGGGCGCGCCCGACGTCTACGGTCGCGATCGTGTGTTCATCCACGTGCGATCGGCAGGCGCTCCGGATGCGGCCGCCGATACCGCGGTCGAGCGGATTCACCGGGCGGGTCATCCTGTCGTGTGCATCGAGTGGGCCGATCGCTACGCGCTTGGCGCCGAATTCTATCGGTGGGAGTTCGCAACCGCGATCGCCGGCGCGGTGCTCGGGGTGAACCCGTTCGATCAGCCCGACGTCGAAGCCGCGAAGATCGTCACAAAGCGATTGGCCGGCGAGTACGAGGCGACGGGCACGCTCCCCGATGACGAGCGGCCGCTCAACGCCCGCGACGTCACGGCGCTGCTCGACCGGTTGCGCCAAGGCGATTACTTCGCGATTCTTGCGTTCATTGAAATGAACCAGGCGCACCGGAATGCCCTCGATTCGATTCGCAACCTCGTGCGCGATCGCAGGAAGGTGGCTGCGACTGTGGGCTTTGGGCCTCGATATCTGCATTCGACGGGGCAGGCGCACAAGGGTGGTCCCAACTCCGGCGTGTTTCTCGTGATTACGTGCGACGCGGCAGAGAACCTGCCGGTGCCTGGCCAGCGCTACAGCTTCGGCACCATCGAGCGGCTGCAGGCGCGCGGCGATTTCGAAGTGCTGGCGTCGCGAGGACGTCGTGTGCTGCGGGTGCACTTGAAAGATGTCGAGAAGGGGCTTCGCGACCTCCACGCGATCATCCAGACATCCGCGTAACGGTGTCAGATCGGTGGCACAGGGCTTCAGCCCTGTCTATCCAACATGAATACGGGGCCTGCGCTGCGGATCGTCGACCGTCTGCCGTAGCACCTCGCGCGTGACGGGCGCCGTGTCTCCCTCGCCGAACACGAGAAACTTCAGCAGGTACGCGATGGGATTGCCTTCGGTCCATCCGAAGTACGCGTGCGGGATAATGCCTGTCGTATCGCGGAGGTGGAGCAGCAGCGCGGCGATCGCGTTGGGAATCGCCGGGCTCTGACACCGCAGAATCCGGAAGCCTTCGACCTCCGCACCTTCCACGCGGAGCACTTCGCTGAACTCCGAGGCGTCTCCCGGCCGAACCTCCACGAACAACACGGGCTCGTTCGGCGCGAGGTGATGTGAATCGCGCGCCTCGCTGAGCTTGTGCTCGTACTCGGCGCGGTCCCCTTTGTCGGGGCGGTTCGCGATGATTCGAATGGCGCCGAAGCGCGCGGCGGTGTCGATGAAATGAGCGGCCGCGGCATCCGGTTCCACGCCGCGGACGCGGAGCTCGGTGGAGCGGAGCACGCGCGACACCAGCGAGGTGCAGATAATCCCTGCGATGAAGATCGACGCAATCTTCAGCCCCTCCGGCCGCTCGGCCATGTTCACGAATGTCGTGTAGAGGAAGATCGCCGCAATCGTGCCGTATCGCAGCACGTGGTGGCGCTGCTCCCACTTCATGATGGCGACCGCGACGGCGCCCGACGAAATCAACACCAGCACGCCGGTGGCATAGGCGCCGCCCTGCGCGTTGACGTCGGCTTTGAACGCGATGGTGACGACGAAATTGATGAGCGTGAAGATGACGACGAGCGGGCGAGTGGCGCGCGCCCATTCGGGCGCCATGCCGTAACGCGGAAGATATCGCGGCACGAGGTTCAGAAGGCCGGCGAGCGCCGATGCGCCGGCGAACCAGAGCATCGCGACCGTCGCCATGTCATAGATCGTGCCGAACAGTTGACCGAGGTGCTGGTGCGCGAGATACGCGAGCGCGCGCCCTTCGGCGGGACCGCCCGGCAGCATCGCAGCGGCGGGGATGAGAACTGTGGTGATGAGGCTGCTGGCCATCAGCAGCACGCTCATGATGAGCGCGGCCACCAGCAGGAGTTTCTTCGTGTTTCGGATTCTTCCGAGCGGCCGCTCTTCGCGCTCACCGGGATCGCCTGCGACGAGCGGCATCACGGCGACGCCGGTTTCGAAGCCGGAGAGGCCGAGCGCGAGCTTCGGAAATACGATCATCGCTGCGGCCAGCATCATGACGGGACTGTCGTGTTGAGCGAACAGTGTCGTCCGCCATCCCTGCAGGAACTCTGGATGCGCCGCGATCACGCTGATGCCTTTTGCGATGACGATGGCGTTCAGCACGAGATACACGGCAACGATGACGACCGCGACGCCGATGACCTCGCCGAAGCCGCGCATGAATACGGCGCCCAGGATGAACAGCAGCGCGAGCGTGACCAGCACGGGGTGATGCATCCACTCGGGCATCAAAGGGTTTTCGACGAGGTGCGCGGTCGCGTCAGCGGCCGAGAGCGTGATGGTGATGACGAAGCTTGTTGCCGCAAATCCCAGCAGGACGAGGACGACGGCCTTGCCCTTCCAGCGGGGGAAGAGCGACTCGAGCATCAGAATGCTGCCCTGGCCGTGCGGGCTCGCCTCGGCCACCCGGTAGTACATCGGCAGCGCGCCGAAGAGCGTCAGCAGAATGAGGACGAGCGTGGCGAGCGGCGACAGCAGCCCGGCCGCGACGAACGCGATGCTCGGCTGATACGCCAGCGTGGAAAAATAGTCGACGCCGGTGAGGCACATGACCCGCCACCACGCCGCCGTGTGCGCCGCTTTCGCGTGCGGGCCGACCGCTTCGATTTGCGTGCCCTCGAAGAACCAGCGCTTGAAGGGCTCTTTGGACGTCGTGACCAACGCCGCAGTGTACAATGACTGTTGTCCCCTCGTCATCGCGCCAGCGGGATCGGCGGCGGGCGTTCAAAAAAAGGAAGGTATCCATGCGCCTTAAATTCGCGAAGGCTTTCGTAGGTGTCCTCGCGCTCGGTATCAGCACCGCCTCGGCGGGCCCGATTCCAGCGGCACAGGCTGCGGCGACTCCCGCGCAGCAAGGCCTTCGACAACCGGATGTGATTTACGTGCCGACGCGTCAGAGCGTCGTCGACGCGATGTTGAAAGTGGCGAACGTCAAGGCCGGCGATGTGTTGTACGACCTGGGGTGCGGCGACGGCCGCATTCCGGTCACAGCGGCCAAGCTTGGGGCCAGGGCCGTGTGCATCGATATCGATCCCCGGCGCATCACGGAAGCCAACGAGAACGTCAAGAAGAACAACGTTGGCGATCGGGTGAGAGTGCTGAATCAGGATCTGTTCACCACGGACATCAGTGAAGCGAGCGTCGTCTCGCTCTATCTGCTGCCGTCACTGAACCTGAAGCTGCGGCCCACGCTCTGGAGAACGCTGAAGCCCGGCACGCGCATCGTCTCGCACGATTTCGACATGGGAGACTGGAAGCCCGAACAGACGCTCAACGTCGACGGCGCCACGGTCTACTACTGGACGATTACGCCGGACCTGGCGAAACGAGCCGCGACGGAAGTCAGCGAAATAGGAAACTGAAATCTAAAATCTGAAATCTAGAATCTGGAATCTGAGACGCACGCCGCGCTCTCAGATTTCAGATTTTAGTTTCGGGCTTCAAAACCCGCTCGGCCTCACCCAGAACGTGGCCGTCCATGTGGCTCCGGGACGAACGTACTGCTGCTCCTTGTACAGTCCCTTGTGCGCGAGATTCAATCCGTTGCTGAGACTCGCCATCGGTTCGAAGGCGATGAAATTCGGATCGGTGTTGCCCCCGCCTCGCCCTCCGCGCGCCGGTGTGTTCGCTGTCGCCGGCGGCGCAGCCGCGCGTGCCGGCGCATTCGGATTGACGACGGCATTACCGCCCAGTCCTGTTCCCGCGGGATTCGGCGACCAGACGTTGATGACGCTCCAGTTGGCACCGAACATGATGTCGAGCTGCTGTCGTTTGCCCTTGACGACGAAATGCGCGCGCCCCTGCGCGTCCCGCACGAAGTCGGTTAAGCCGTCATCGAGGTTGTAGTCCTTCAACGGGATCGAATCGGGATTTGGAAAGAGCTGCGTCGCCGGCACCGTCACGCCGTCCGGAAGCTTGGTGCCCGCCCTGAACGTCCACAGCGTTTTCGCCGGGACGGAGAGCGTCCATTCTTCGCGAGTGGAATCTGTAAGCCTGAAATACGGATGGTATCCGACCGCGAGCGGCATCGGCTCCGTGCTGAGATTCGTGACGCGCGTCTCAACCTCGAGCACGCCATCCTGCAGCCGATGCGTGATCTCAATGGTGTGCGCAAACGGCCATTGCTTCATCCAATCGGGCTGCTTGTAGAAATCGAGCCTGCTGGTCGCCCACGCGGAGCGGCCGTCCGCTTTCACTTCAACGAGCTGCCACTGATTGTTCGTCGTTAGGAAGCCGTGGATCGGCACCGCGCCGCGCACGTTGCCGAGTTCCATGTGGAACGCATACCGCTTCCCGTTGGCATAGAAGGCCTGTTCGTCCAGGCGTCCCATCCACGGTCCGACAAACGGAAGCGCGCTCATGCCCGGCTTCGCTTTGAACTCGTCCACCGACGCGTAGGGCCATCGCAGAACGTTGTGCCCCTTCACCGTCATCTCATGGACGACATTGCCGACGCTGGGAATGATCGACACGACGGTCTGATTCGTCGTGTCCTCCAGGCGCACGACATCGTTTGTCTGGCGCGCGACGTACTGTTGCGCGAATGCAGGTACGGCACTCGCCAGGAACGAGATAATCACGAAGCCAGAAGCATGTAAGCGCACGACACCCTCTCAGTCTTTACTTTTTGGTACTTCTCGCCAGCATCGCCAAGCCCACCGCAGCCCAGAACAGATTGCGTGCGGTGCGGACCGTGGCAATCGTCACGCCGACGGGAATGCCGATGCCGAGCACTTGCGCGATGCCTCCCGAGCCCGCGTGGTCCACGCCCAGTCGCAGCGGTACGAACTTGAACGCAATCATGATCAGGCGCTCGACGGTGCCAAAAATGACCGCCATCAGCAGGGTGCGCTCGGTGTGCCCTACGAGCAGCCGCAGCAGAAAATAGATTTCAAACACCGCAGTGGCGTGAAAGGCGAACTGCAGAAGAAGAATCTGCCAGACATGTTTCGGGCGGGTCTGTGAGAATCGGAAGATTCGATCTTCCGCGTCCCGCACCGCGTCATGCTTCAGAAAACGGCTGAGTAATCGCGGCTGACTGCGCATCAACCACCACACGGCCACGAGTAAGGCGATCGCGACGACGCCGAGCGAGAGCGCAATGGTGAGCGCCGCATTCGCCGGTTGATATCCCATCAGGAACGCCAGCGTGCCGACCATCACCATGATCGCGACGCTGATGCTGTAGAAAATATTTTCGAGGACGACCGACGAGAAGGCGGCCGACGTCGCGATGTTGCGGCGAATCAGCAGTGCTTTCGTGCCTTCGCTTGCGAGCGGTCCGAGCGGCAGGACGTTGCCGACCGCATCGCCGGTGACATACGCCTTGAAGGCCTGACCGAACGTGAAGCGTTCGGTATCTTCCACACACAGCGACCACGCCTTGGCGCGGACGGCCATGCGGATGGCCGACAGCGCAAGGACGACGAGGAAGCCGAAGCCGATCTGGCGGAGCTGACTGAGAATGTCGCGCGGACCCGCAGCCTGAAGCGTATAGATGAACAGCAGCACGCCGGCGATGGTGGCGACGACGGCGATCGGGTGGATTCGAGGGCGTGAGGGCGCTGTTGCACTCGGTTCCGGCATTTAAGGAGGCGAGTGTACCGCACGGAAGGGATCGTGGGGATCGTTGGGATCGTGGGTCGCGTGGGGCTTACGGTCGAGAATATTTGTAGTGCCGACCTTCAGGTCGGCGAATCCCGGTAGAGCAGGTGCTTTAGCCCTGCCTTCGGCGCTGCGCCTCAAGCACCAACCACTAACCGAGAGAGATTTTTGTGATAGTCTTGGAGGGATAGATCGGTCTCGTAAGACCAGTCCTCACACAATGTCGCGGGGTGGAGCAGTCCGGTAGCTCGTTGGGCTCATAACCCAAAGGTCGGGGGTTCAAATCCCCCCCCCGCAACCAAAAATACTGCAACGGGTTACGGCAATCTGCTGTAACCCGTTTTTTGTTTCCATCTACGGTCTATCTAACGAAACTTAAGTGTTTCCGGAGGAACCGCACGGCCACGGTCATTTCATGTCGACGTCTCAACCACTGACCGAGAAGGAGTTTCGCGCGTTCATGCAGCGTCAGGGAGCCAGTGAGACGTTGATAGGATTGAACACGAGGTCAAAATCGAATTGACAAATCGAGGGATCTAGCGAAACCTAGGCCGCGTAGCATCTTCTTAAGGAGCGCCTTATGCGAATCCTGCGCTTGGTGCTGTTCGGCGAGTTTCTTGTCATTGCCGTTCTGGCATCGCCGGCTTTTGGCCAGACCACCTTTGCCACTCTCACGGGTCTCGTCACCGACGGCGCGGGTGCCGTCGTGCCGGGCGCGACCGTCGAGGCCAGACACGTCGCGAGCAACTACACATACCCGACCGCGACCAATGCGGTCGGGCAGTATACGCTCGCCCAGCTCCGCGAAGGCGAGTACGTTCTTCGTGTGCGGCTGACCGGGTTCAAAGAGTTCGTCGTCCAGAATATCCAGCTCGCCGCACAGGACCTGCGGCGCATCGACGTCCTGCTGGAGCTCGGCGCGATGGAAACCACGGTCGAGGTCGTCGCCGGCGCCACGCTGATCGAAACCGAGACGGCCAGAATCAGCGACAGCAAGGACGCGCTTGCCATGAAGGTGCTGCCCTTGAACACGCGACAGCTGTGGGATTACCTGAGCCTCAGCCCCGGCGTCGTGCAGGCAGGCGCCGGGTCGGCGACACGCCGATTTGCCGGCAGTCGCGCCAATCAGTCCGACGCGTCGATCGACGGCATCACCACCAGCAACGGCACCGACGGCACCCAGATCAGTCCGCTCACCTCCTACGTCGAAAGCTTCCAGGAATTCCGCGTCGACATGGCCAACAATACTGCCGAGTACGGCGGTATCGGTCAGGTGACGGTGATCTCGAAATCGGGCACGAATGAATTTCACGGAAACGTGTTCGATTACTACTCCGCGCCGATCTTTCTCGCGCGTAATCCGTTTTCGCCTGACCCACCCACTGGCATTCGCCATACTCCGGGCGGATCAATCGGCGGACCCGTCCGGTTGGCGGACCTTTATAACGGCCGAGATCGGACGTTCTTCTTCCACTCGTTCGAAACGTCGCGAGGCTCTGCCTCTCAGGACCTTTTGAACCCGACCGTTGCTCCAGCCTCGTGGCGCGCTGGAGACTTTTCAGACCTCGGAATCGTGATCCGCGACCCGCTGAACAACAACGCTCCGTTTCCGGGCAATCGCATTCCTGAATCGCGCCTGAACCCGGTCTCCAAAAAGATCCAGGAGCGATTTTTCCCGCTGCCGAACTTCGGCGATACGTCTCGCTTGGTCAGCCAGAACTATCGCGAGACCAGAACTCGGCCGTTCGATCCCAACACCTACTACACGATCCGGGTCGATCATCGCTTCTCTCCTCAAACATTCGTCTTCGCGCGTTGGACCTGGAACAGATCGCACAGTCGCGGTTTCGAAGGCAACCTGCCTACCATTGGCCAGCGGTGGCAGACTCGCGATACGCGAGCCTTCAACGCCTCTTTCTCACGGACCCTGAGCTCGAACATGGTGAACGAGTTCCGGTTTGGCGTCGCCTACAACGACAACCCGCGAAACGGCCCGCTCATGGGCAAGCAGATCGCGCAGGAGCTCGGCATCGTCGGTCTGGCCGACGATCTCCCCGATATCAACGGAGTGCTGAACGTTGGGTGGTCCGGAATCGGACTGACGGGAATCACCCAGACACAATGGCGCCACCCCGGGTTTCTCAATTCCGTCCAACAGTTCCAAGACCAACTTTCCTGGAATCACGGGCGCCACAATGTGAAGATTGGCGCGCTGCTCGCGCGCACCGCGTTTGCGGACCACCAGGCATCGAACAATCTGTTCGGCAACGTGACCTTCTCCAACCGCTTCACCGGTCACCCGTACGCAGACTTCCTGCTGGGGATTCCGACCACAGCGGCCCGCGCATTTCCGCCCGTAAGGATCGATCGCACTCGCTGGTCGTACGACCTGTTTGTTACCGACGACTTCAAGGTGCGCTCGGATTTGACGATGAGCGTCGGCCTCCGGTACGAGCTGCACCCGGGTTGGTCGGAAAAAACGGGCCAGCAGGCGATATTCGATGTCGAAAGCGGGAAGATTGTCGTGCCGGACGGAGCGCTTTCGAAGGTCAGCCCCCTCATGCCGCTCGGCTACGTGGACGTCGTCGAGGCCAGCCAGGCTGGGTTACATCCAAGTCGACTGCTCAAGAACGACACGAACAATTTCGCTCCCAGGATCGGCATTGCCTACCGCCCGTGGGGGGAGTCGACGGTTTTGCGCGCCGGCTATGGGATCTTTTACGACATCATCCCGCGTACCGTGTCGCAGGGCGCGGCGCCGTTTGTGATTAACGAGCCGAACTTCACCAATCCGGCCACGGCGCCCACCGTTATCTTTCCGCGGGTCTTTCCGTCCACCTCGGTAGGAGGTCCAACACAAGTGGGCCTTCCCTCGGCGACGCGGCCCGACCTGCAGACGCCGTATTCGATGCAATACAACGTCACCGTCGAACGCCAGCAGTGGAACACCGGCTTTCGGATCTCGTACATCGGCACCAATACTCGGCAGGGAGAATGGGGCTACAACATCAACCAGCCGCTTCCGGATACGCGCCTTTACATCGAGAAGCCGCGCCGGTTTCCCAACTACCCGGCGATTACCTACATAGACAACGGCGCCGGCCACCAGTACGACTCTCTCACGCTCGAAGTCGAGCGCCGCTACGCCCGCGGCGTTGCGTACCAGGCTTCTTACGTCCTGGCGCGCGACATCGGTGATCTGGAACGAGGCGAGTCGGCCGAGAATGCCTACGATCGCCGGCGTGAACGCGGAGACTGGCTCGACATTCCCAGGCATCGCATCTCCGGGTTTGTGCTGTACGGCTTCCGTTTGGCGAGGGAAAGCGGTTTCTGACGGGAGGGAATCGGCTCGCTCAAGCCGTGGCGGGTGGTTGGGAAGTGACCGCGGTCTATCAGCATTATTCAGGGCAGTTCCTGACGCCGCTTTGGACCGGTCCGGATCCGACGGGGACCGCGTTTACGACGAGCGCCACGCCTGCGCAGGTGACGATCCGTCCGAATCAGTTGAGAGATCCAAACCTGCCGTCGGGAGACCGAACGATCGACGGCTGGTTCGATGAAGCGGCATTTGCACCTCCTACCCCCGGATCGTTGGTACCGCGTCCAAAGGCGTCATCCACGGTCCGGGTTCTGATGTGTGGAACATCGGCTTTGCGAAGCACTTTGACCTTGGCGAAGGGATGCGCCTGCGCTGGGAGCTCACCGGCACGAATTTCTTCAATCGCGCGAACTATGCGAACCCCGGGGTCAACATCAGCTCGTTGGCACAGGTCGGGGTAATCAGCGACGTCGGCGGCGACGTGGCGGTTCTCGATGCCTCCGGCCCGCGAGAGTTCCGCATGGGGATCCGGATTGAATGGTAACTGCGAGGAGGTTAGGGATTAGGGATTAGGGATTAGGGATTTGTTTATGACTCAAACGGTGCTTCGCGGCCTGCTCGTGCTCGGCGTCGTTCTTGCCGCCGGATTCTCCGCTTCCTCTCAAGGGCAGCAGCGGGATGATCCGGCGTTGCGCGAGCAGGCGAGGGCGGCGCTGCGCAAGGCGGTGGAGTTCTACCGAACGAAGGTATCTACAGAGGGGGGTTATCACTTCGCATATGCGGAGGACCTCAGCTATGGGCGGTCGGAGATGAGCGAGGGGCCAACGCGCGTCGAGGTCCAGCGCGATGGCACGCCGCTCGTGGGCATGGCCTACCTGGACGCGTACGAGGCGACGCGAGACAACTACTATCTCGAAGCGGCGAAAGAGGTCGCGCGCGCAATTGTCAGGGGTCGGTCCTGCTCCGGAGGATGGGACTACTTCATCGAGTTCGACCCGCAGAAGCGCACACAGTTCCCTTACCGGGCCGACGGAGCGTGCAACGGCAGTACGTCAACGCGTCCAGAGCGTCAGACCACGCTCGACGACAACATCACTCAGGCTGCGATGCGTGTGCTGATGCGAGTGGATCGCGATCTCGGCTTTAAAGACGCGGCGATCCACGAAGCGGCTCGTTTCGCGCTCGACAGCCTGATCAAAGCACAGTACCGAACGGCGCCTGGCCGCAGCGTTTCTCGCGTTTTCCGGAGCCGAACGCTTTTCCGGTCAAGCAGGCGAGTTATCCCGAGTCGTGGTCGCGGACGTGGCCCGGACCGAACTACACCGCCCACTACACCTTCAACGACAACTCCATCGTGGACATGATCGACGCGATGCTCGAGGCGGCCCGGATCTATAAAGAGCCTCGTTACCTCGCTGCCGCCGAAAAAGGCGGCGCCTTTATCCTGCTCGCACAGATGCCGGAGCCCCAGCCCGGCTGGGCGCAGCAATACGACGGCGAGATGCATCCCGCGTGGGCCCGTGTCTTCGAGCCTGCGTCGATTACAGGAGGCGAGGCCCAGAGTGTGATGCGAGCCCTGCTCCTCCTGTATCGCGAGACCGGCAATCGGAAATATCTCGAGCCGCTCACGCGGGCTCTCGAGTCCTACCGCCGGTCGGTGTTGCCCAACGTGGACAATCCTTCCGAGGTCCGCCGGCGAGCGTGCCGCTCCGGAACGCCGTGTATGGCGCGTTTCTACGAGCTGAGGACGAACCGGCCGCTCTACATCACGAAAGGGACGCGGGTTACCGCCGTCAATCAGGGAACGACGAACGTGGACGGCTATGAGTTGAACTACAGCGATGAATCGGTGATTACTCACTATGCGGTGGTGGTCTCCGGTGCAGCGTTTGCGGAAATAGAGCGAGAGTACCGCGAGATTCAGAAGACCGACCAGGCTACTTTGAAGCGCCCTGATCGGTTGCACGGCCTTTCTCCGTGGAACGGTAGGCGGATCGCCGGTCGGATCGGGCATCGACTCCGATCGTGGAAGATCCATCGAGCTTGAAACGCGCGTACGCGTCGCGATTGATTCGATGGATACCCGCGGCACCTGGGTGGAGGAGGGAAGCATCGGAAGAGCCAACCGCCTTGTCTCAGTGTTTGCCGCGAAGGGGATGGTGGTGACGCTGGGAGGGAAGGTGTTGCCGATGAAGGAAAATGACACGCTCGAGGTCTTTGCGGGCGCCGAGCCGCCGAATCAACGCATCATCAGGACCCGAACGTTTGTCGACAACATCGGGGTATTGAGCGCCTACCTCGCTCGATGAACCCTCCTCTACAGCTATTGCGCAGAAATTTCTAAATAACTGAAAACCAAACGCTTGCAGGCAGTCGCTCACTGGGACGCGATTTGAACCCATCGTGACACAACCATGGGCTCCATCGTGCTCCTGTTGACACGCGATAGGTCGTTCGGTAGGCTTCTGTCGTAACGCGATAGGAGTGCCCAATGCCCACCCGAAAGGACGTTCCCTCAGGCACGCTCGACTTGCTCGTGTTGCGCATCATCGAGCGCGGCCCGATTCATGGCTGGGGCCTCATGAAGCGGCTGGGCGACCTCACTGACGACGTGTTCCAGGTCACGCCGGGCGGGCTGTTTCCCGCCCTGCAGCGGATTGAAGAATACGGGTGGATCGCCGGCGAATGGGGCCTGTCCGAGAACAACCGGAAGGCGCGGTTCTACACGATCACGAAGGCCGGCCGGCGGCAACTGGCGAAGGAACAGGACGACTGGAAAGCGATCACGCGTGGCCATCACCCGAGTGCTGGAGGGCGCGTGAACAGACATGTGTCCCGCCTCGCGGCCATGGTTCGCCGCTGGTTCGGGTCGCGGCGCCAGGGACCGCACGCTCGACGCCGAGCTCGAATCGTTTCTCCAGCACGAGATCGACGCGAGGGTCGAATCGGGCATGACGCCGGAGGAGGCGCGCCGCACGGCGCTCGCCGCGATCGGCGGCCTCCAGCAGACACGAGAGTATGCCCGGGATGCGCGCACGGGCGCCGCGCTGGACGCGCTCGCTCGCGACATCCGATACGCCATGCGTACCGTTCGCCGCTAGGTATGTCCTCAAGGTCTTGTGTCATTCGAGTCCCGAAGTGCGTCTGACCATACTTCTCAGTATCGGCAGAAATCGCTCAGTCCCGAAGCGCGGCGCACACCCCGACTTTTTCTTCTCCCTTGCCTGCCGTGAAATGAAAGCCACCGCAGGGTGGCTTGACGCTCAAGAAGGCGAAAGTGCCCTTCGTAACCTGAGAACCCGCCCGGACGAAACGGCAATTGTTGGACGTGCCGCAGTCAGCCCCTTAGAAAATTGCGCGAGCGGATACGAAATTAATCCGGTGTCGGCCTCTCAGCACGATCGACCACCAACACTTCGACCGGGCCACGCGCAGAAACTAGCTTGAGTCCCAGCTGTTCCTGTAGCGCCGTGAAGATAGATGGTTTGGAAGTGTCTGTAGGGTTCGACGCCCATGCGAGGTCAATGTCGACAAGCCCGCGCAGATTTGTGCGGTCCACGACGGGCCGGTGAACATTTCCTTCAATCACTTCGACCAAATGGGAAAAAGGTATTGAGTGCGCAGTGATTTGCGCGCCACGCATAGACATTCCGCAAATCGGGCGACCATCATTCCGATCGCGCCGGCGGCCATCGGGCATCTTTTCAACAGTCGTGCAGTCGAAATCAGATCTCCTCAAGCCCTGTGCCGAGCGCTCCATCCGCACGCGCGAGATGCAATTCGTAAATCGGAAGGTCTCTCTTTTCCTGATGGACGGCGAGCTTGAAGCGCTCGGCCAGCAGCGCGCGCAGCATGAAATGAAACGGCCCTGGAGGGGCACCTGCAACCGGCCTTGGTATGTCGGTCTCGGCTTTCGCGATCACGTCAAAGCGATCGGTGTGCATCCATGCCGGACCGCCTTCTAATTGATGATGCCCGAGGCCATACGCGCTCTCAATCAACCATAGCAACGGCACATTGAGGGCTGTGACGCGACCTCCAGGCTGGATATTGATCCCTGCGCCTCCGACGCCTGACGTGTTCGGCCGGACCGAGGCGACCTCAAACGTGGGCCCTCTGTTGAGGGCGGTTTACCTCTTGAGCTGACGCGATCAGGCCACGCGATTGCCACTAACGTCATCGACAAGAGGATTCGGCGGATAGCCATCCCTACCTCCTTTGCGATTCAACTGCGCCAACGCGCATTCAAGGATAACGCTACATACACTCAAGTTATCGACCAAGTCATTCCTTTCTAAATACCGCGCAGGCGGCACACACCCCGACTTTTTCCTCTCCTGGCCTGAGTAGGACAAAAGGGAACGGCGAAGTGCAATGCCTTCGCAGCGCCTACGAACTCAGATCGGCAGCCCGCGACGTCAATGAGTCGCGGAGGCACGCGGGAACGTGCAGAGATCGGGCTGTCCAGTCGCCAAATCGGCTCGCGCTACGCAACATCGCATACAGCTCCTATGGAGCCAGGCCAGGGGACCGAAGTCCCAGGGAGTCGAGGCAGACAGTCGGCGTCCGTGCAGTGCATACGTCGAGGCGCGAGACGATTTGAAGTCCCACTCGAACGCAGGCATCAGGCGCCGCCGATCGCTCGGTGGCGCAGTCCTCTCTTGCGCGATGTCGTTGACCCGCTGTTGTGGCCCTGGCTGACTGTGACCTATCCCAGAGGCTCCGCACACGCGGCTCTGAAGGATGGCCGTTTGGACTGCCCGAGCGGGCAGGGACGCATGTCGCGCGTCCAGTCGTCGAGGGCATAAAGGCACGCCGGCGGTCCTCGGCGTGTCAATAGTCGCGTGTCTCTCACATGAGGCGCCGCCCACCTTGCGTGCGGCCCTGCGTGCCGGATTGACTTTGTATCGCGCCATCCGATCGGCGCCAGTGCTCCGAGCCAGATCGCACCGCGCTATACTGCGGGCTTCTCGCTCGCGCGACGCGGGAGGCTGCCCCGTCGTCGCGATCGATGTGGCGGTCGACTCTTGATACGGGTCGGCCGCTTTTTTGTTAGGAAGAACTGCGTTCGGTAAGGAAGTGGCGCCGCTCATGCGGCGACCACGTAGAGGCTAGTCGGTAATGACGGTTGCGAGCCCCCGCAAGTCCCACTTTCTAAACCACTAAGAACTAAGGGCTTGCAAGCGATCCCTGACTGGGACTCGATTTGAACCCTCGGAGCAGCTGCGTGACAGCGCAGCTCTCGCGAACTTACCCCAGCGATGGAGGAGCGCCGAGGAGGAGATAAAGAAGGATGGCCGATGACGGCACTCCTACCGCCAATGCAGGAGCCAACATGCTTGAACCGGTCACAGACCTTTGGTTTCGACGGGCGTGGATTTCGCTCGGCAGATCGCCTATAAGCCGTCGCTCGAGGTCTTCGCGATCCTGAAGGAACTCATCGTTCGTGATTATCTGCTGCCGAAGAGCCGCTTCCATCTCGGCAAGCTGGCGACGATACACGGCGACGTTGGCTTCGATCGCGGTGCTCGCGGAGGTTATTCGATCCGGATGCCGCAGTGGCGGTAGGATGAACGCGAGCGCGAGCGCGAGCAGCAGTGCGCAGATCACCGCGAACACCATCAAACGCTCTCCTTGCCGTGTTGTGAGTCAAGCAGTTGCCGAATGCGTTTCCGCTGGGCGGCTGAGAGTGGTCGAGTGTGGGGAAGTGGCCGGCGGCTTACAGAACGATAGAGTGCGATGAAGCCGCCAGCCAGGAGCACGAAAGGACTAAACCAGAGCGCGTATGTTCCTC
>CAVSRX010000017.1:0-187875 GCA_963730445.1 Vicinamibacterales bacterium
ATCACCTGCACGACGTCCGAAGGCCGGCCTTCTTGATGTTGGCTGCCGCCTGCGCCGCGCGCGCCTTGTCGTACTCGATCGTCACGAGCTTGCCGCCGGTCTCCCGCATGCCCAGTCCCATCCAGATGGCGCTGTAGCCGCTCGCCGCGCCAATCTCGAGCGCCCGCTTCGCGCCGCTCGTCACCACGAGCAGCCGCAGAAACCGGCCGTCCTCCTCCGAAACCGCCAGTTGGTCTTTGTCGGCGGCTTTGATCTGCTTGAGCAGCGCGTCGACGTGCGGCGGCACGTTCTGTGCGAGGCAGACGCCGGCAGCGCGAGCACGAAGGCGAGAGCGAGGACGAGATCGTTTCATCGGTCTCATTCTAAGAAACCTTTGCGACTTGACGTTCCGCACGAATGACCGCCGCCGCGCCCGCCGTGCTGCGCGCATCGGCGATGCAGTCCGGAATACCCACACCGCGGAAGCCGGCCGCCGAGATGAACAGCCCGGGATGGCGCGCGAGCCTCGCGTCGATGCGCTTCATCAGATCGCCGTGCCCGACTTCCTGCTGCGGGCTCGATCGGTTCCAGCGATACACGCGCGTCAGGGTCGGCACCCCGCGGATGCCGAGAATCTTCGTCAGATCGCCGAGCGCGGCGTTGGTCAGCTCGGTGTCCGATTTTCGACAGCACGTCGGGATCGCGCGCGCCTCCGAGAAACGCGCGCAAGCAGCGCGTGTCCTTCGGGCGCGCGCTGCGGCCACTTCGACGAAATCCACGCGCCGGCCGTGATGCTGATGCCCTCGGCGCGCGGCACCACGAAGCCGGTGCCCTTCGAGATCGTGGCGGACGGCGTCGCGCGGGAACGCGAAGACGACCGTCGCGGTCGAGAGATAGCGAATCGATCCGCACGCCGCTCGCCAGATCCGCATCGAGCGGACGCAGCAGCTCGGCGGCGGCGAACGCCGGGATGGCCAGGATGACGGCGCGCGCGTGGATCGACGGCTTCCCTCGACATGAATCGTGAAGCCGTCGCCCTCTTCGATGCGCGTGACGTTCGAGCCGCAGCCGGACGGATTCCTTCGGAACGGCCCTCACAATCCGTCGACGAGCTCGGCGAGGCCGTTGGGAAACGATCGGAACGCGCCGTCTGCATTGAGCGGGCCGACGCTCGCGCCGGAACGCCCTGATGACGCTGCCCGCCCTGGCTTCGGCTTCGACCAGCCGCGGAAACAGCGCGCGCATCGACAGCCGCTCGACGTCGCCCGCATGGATGCCGGCAAGCAGCGGCTCGGCGATGTAGGTGACGGCCTCGGGCCCGAAGCGGCGCCGCACGAATTCGGCAATCGATTCATCGTCGGTGCGCGGCGCCCGGGAATGAACAGCTCGGCGGCCATCCGCAACTTCGCGCGGCAGCCAAAACAGCGTGCTCCTGAACAGCGGCTTCAGCCGCGTCGGGAATCCGAGAATCGACGCGCCGGGCAGCGGATGCAGCTCGCCGTCGCGCAGGATGAACGCGGTCCGCGGAAGCTTGGTCGGGAAGAGCCGGTCGCCGAGGCCCAGCTCGTTGCACAGCGCGACGGCGGCAGGCTTCTGCACGAGCAGCGCATCCGGCCCGGCGTCGATGACGAACTCGCCGACGCGCTCGGTCATGGATGATGCCGCCCGGCCGCTCGCTCGCGCTCGAGCACGACGACCGAGCGCTTGCGCTTGCGCAGCTCGTAGGCCGCCGCGAGGCCGGAGACGCCGCCGCCGACGACGGCGACGTCGACAAATTCGTCTTTCATCAGTCGTCAGTCGATAGTCGGCAGTCTCAGGCATCAGTCGTAGTCGGCCTCGTCGACTGGCGACTGAGACTGTCGACTGACGACTGCGACTGCGCCACCAGTGCGGCGAGCGCCCGGATGAAGGTCGGCGAGGTGTTCAGCGATGCGTGCGCCGCAAGGCGACGCCCGCCTCGCGCGCGGCCGCGGCGGCCTGCACGTCGATGTCGAACAGGATCTCCGTGTGGTCGCACACGAAGCCGATCGGCACGACCAGGATGCTGCGCGCGCCGGCGACGCGCGCGCGCGTACGTAATCCGACAGATCGGGCCCGAGCCACGGCTCCGGCGTCCTGCCCGCGCTCTGATACGCCGTGTGATAGGACGCTGATGCCGCACCGTCGGCGACCGCCTTCGCGGTGGCGGCGACTTCGTCCGGGTACGGATCGCCGGCGGCCGCGACGCGCTGCGGCAGGCTGTGCGCCGTGAAGACGATGTCTTCATCGCGCCCGGGTGCGCGGCCCGCACTTTCGGCGAATGCGTCGATCAGCAGCGGATGATCGTGGAACGACCGCACGCACGAGAAATCGGCGCCGGCGGGAAGCGCCGCTTGCGCCGCGTCCATGTATTTCTGAACGCTGAGCGTCGAAAACTGCGGCGCCAGCGGAATGCCGACGATGCGCCGCGCGCCGGTCGCCTCGATGTCGCGCATGGCATCGGCGATGAACGGCCGCCAGTTGCGCATGCCGACGACGACGGGAACGTCGAGCCCGTCGGCGGCCAGCTGCTCGCGAGCGCCGCGCCTTGCTGGAGCGTGATGTCGGTGAGCGGCGAGCGTCCGCCGATGGCCTCCCAGTTGTGGGTCATTTCCTCGATGAGCTCGGCCGACGGCTCGCGCCCTCCGCGCACGAGGCGAAGGTAGTCGGCCATCTGGTCGACCGACTCGGGCGTGCCGTGCGCCATCAGCAGCACCGCCATGTCCGGCGCGGTATCAGGCATGCGCGAGCCGGTAGCGGTGCACGTGCTGCGCGAGCGCCTGCACGTGATCGACCGGCGTCGACGGCAGAATCCCGTGGCCGAGGTTGAAGATGTGCCCCGGCCGCCCGCCTGCGCGCTCGAGCACGTCGTCTGCGGCCGTCAGCATGCGATCGAGCGGCGCCAGCAGCAGCGTCGGATCGAGATTGCCCTGAATCGCGCGGTCGTGGCCGATGCGATCCCAGGCTTCGTCCAGCGGGATGCGCCAGTCGGCGCCGATGACGTCGCCGCCCGCTTCGCGCAGATCCTGAAGGATGTTCGCGGTGCCGGTGCCGAAATGAATCGTCGGCACGCCCATGCCGGCGATCGCGTCGAAAATTTTGCGCGTGTGCGGCAGGACGAACTCGCGGTAGTCGGCTGAGTTCAGCGCGCCGGCCCACGAATCGAAAATCTGAATCGCCTGCGCGCCGGCCTCGATTTGCGCCTTCATGTACTCGCCGACGATCGTGCCCAGCATGCCGCACAGCCGGTGCCACGCGCGCGGGTTCGAGTACATCAGCGCTTTCGTCAGCGCGAAGTTCTGCGAGTGGCCGCCTTCGATGGCATAGGACGCGAGCGTGAAGGGCGCGCCGCCGAATCCGATCAGCGGCACGCCGTGCGGGCCGTCGAGCTCGCGCCGAATCAGGCGAATCGCTTCGAGCACGTGCGCGAGCGCCTCGCGCGGCTCGAAGCATTTCAGCCGATCGATGTCGGCTTCGGTGCGCAGCGGGTTTTCGATCGCCGGCCCTTCGCCGCGCACGAAGTCGAACGGAATGCCCATCGGCTCGAGCGGCAGCAGCAGATCGGAAAACAGAATCGCCGCGTCGACATCGATGCGCCGGACCGGCTGCAGCGTGACCGTGGTCGCCAGCTCGGGCGAGCGGCAGATCTCGAGCAGCGAATGGCGGCTGCGGATCTCGCGGTACTCCGGCATGTAGCGGCCGGCCTGCCGCATGAACCACACCGGCGTGCGATCGACAGGCTCGCGCCTGCAGGCTTTCAGAAAACGGTCGTTCATTGGCGGGGATCGTACTACACGTGACTATCGGACTGGCGTCAGGATCTACTGATCTCCAAGGCTGGCTAAAGCCGATCGCTACGGCCGTAGCGGCGAGACAGTCGAGCGATGCGAGAACTCAGGCTTTCAGGAGATTTCGCGCGAGCGCGAGCAGATCTTCCAGCCAGAGCGGCTTGAAGCGCACTTCGGCGCCGAGGCCGCGCAGCTCGCGCGACACGGCATCGTCGAGGAAGTAGTCGCCGGTGACGATGGCGACCGGCATTTTCGAGAGCTCGTCTTTCGAGCGCAGCGTCCGGAGGAACTGAAGTCCGTCGACGAGCGGCATGCGCAGGTCGAGGATGATGGCGTGCGGATGCGAGCGCTCGGCCTGGTTCAGACCCGCCTCGGCCGACAGGGCGGTGACGACGTGATAGCCCTCGAGCCGGAGCATCCGCTCGAACGTCTCGGTGACGCTCGGATCGTCGTCGACGATCAGGATGGTGCGGGTGGCCGCCGGCGTCGAAACGGCCACGCTGGACATTTGTTTGGGCGTCTCGGGTGTCATTGTAACTCGCCGGTGAGAGCTTATATCGGCCTAAAGTAGGGTCTGTCTTTACATGGCATCCATGTTATAGTCGCGATTTCGTGAGCCCCATCCTCGTCAGGCCGGTCCGCGAGCAGCTCGAACACGACCGCGTCATCCGCCTCTTACAGGCCAAGTTTCGCCGTCGCTTCGATGTCGGCATCAACCCCGGCGCCGAGCAGAACAGCCCCGTCGGGCCGGCCCGTCGGCCGTCTACCCTGATGTCGTCCTCGTCTCGCAGGACAGAGGGCGGAAGGTGAGGCGGTGATCGAGGTCGAGACCGTCGAATCGGTCAACAACCTCGAAGCCATGGCCGAGTGGGTGCCGTTCGGGCGGCTCAAATCTCCCTTCCATTTGTATGTGCCGGCGCAGATGGTCGATGTCGCCAAACGGCTGTGCACCGACAGCAATATTCCGGTCGCCGAGATTCACACCTACCACTGGATCGGCGACGAGATGCGCTTTCTGCCCGTCTACAAGGCGCCGGCCGCCGGTCGGCACGGCCGCCAAAGCCGCGCCGCAGGCCGAAGGTCGAAGTCCAAAGCCGGCGGCGCCAAGGCAGAAGCCGGCGAAGCAGCAAGCCGGCGGCAAAACCGGCGAAGAAAACGGGAAGTACAATCCAAACGCAAATAGCTTTGCCATTATCTGCGGTTCACCCGCGACAAACGCGGGTACGAAACAACCTCGCTCGTCCATGCCGGCCGCCGCAGCGGGCGGTCGCGGCAGCGCCTTCTCTACTGGTTTCGCACGCCGCCCGGCGTCAAGGTCGGCCGCCCCGCGCTGGACGAAGACGCCATCCGCTGGATCGAAGAGCACAATCCCGACATCGAGTTCGACTGGCCGAAGATTCTCGAGGCGCAGCCACCCGCTGCACCGCCCCCCGAGGATGCGCGCGGCCGCCGGCCGAAGCGCGATCGCCCGCGGCCGGCGACTCGAGGCGCGAGGCCCGCTCCGCCGCCGCCGCGATTAGAACCCTCGGACCGGAACGCCCGGAACCGGAACCTTCGGAACCAGAACTCTCGGAACCGGAACTCGGAACTGGAACTGGAACCCCTGGAACTGGAACCCTTGGAACTGGAACCTTGGCTCAGGCCTTCGAGCAGCTGACACATCCCGAAGCTGAAGAAAAAATCGAACCCGCGGCGATGCCTGCCGAGCACAACCTCGGACGCGAGCAGCTGACGCGCTTGCGCGCGCGATACGCCGAGCTGCATGGCGCGAATCACCGAGCGCGGCGGCGACGCCGAGCGCATCGAGGCGCTGCGCGCCCAGGCGGAATCGCTGAACCCCGACACGTGGGTGACCGACGAGGAAGTCCGTCAGGGCATCGAATCGTTCGAGCCGAGGATTCGCGACCTGCGCGCCGCGCTGGGCTGCGGCGCCGGCGCCGGTCACGACGAGGCGGACGCCGGCGGCGGGGCGGGGCAGAGCGGCCTGAGAGACGGCGCCGCCGGAGTCGGAACCTGATAGGGGCGAAGGGTCAGGCGCAAGGGCAATCGCCTGACCGCTCGCCACGTACCGCGTGCTATACTTACTTCAGAGTCTTCAACTATGAAAACAGCACGATTTGCGCCCTGGCTCGTCGCGGGCTTTCTGGCCGTGGTCCCGGTCTTTGGCGACGCGCCGTCACGCGCAGCAACCTGCCGGCGCCAGCGCCCGCGCCGGTGACGCCCGCCCGCACCGAACCCGACCTTCCGGACCTCGGTCAACCTCGTCAGCTCGGACGTCATCGTCCGCAACCGGCGCGGGCAGTTCCAGGCCGACCTCACGAAAGACGATTTCGAGGTCTACGAGGACGGCGTCAAGCAGGAGCTCACTTCGTTTACGCTCGTGCACGGCGGCCGGGTGTACCAGACGCAGACCGCGGCCGCGGCGCCCGGTGCGAGAAGGCATCATCCTGCCGCCGTCGCGGCCGGTGAACGATGCCGCAGGCCGCATCATCATCTTCGTCATCGACGACCTGCACCTCGAGTTCCGCGACACGCATCGCGTGCGGAAGCTCTTCCGCGACATGGCGAAAGAGCTCATCCACGACGGCGATCTGTTCGGCATCGTCTCGACCGGCACGTCCTCGATCGCGATCGATCTGACCTACGACCGCACGCGCATGGAAGAGGCGGCCAACAAGATTACCGGCGGCGGGTTGAAGCCGTCCGAAATCATCCAGCAGTCATCGACGGGCGAGACGCCGCAGGAAGTGATGCACCGCGCGAACGTCGCGTTCGAGACCGTGTACGACATGCTGAACAACCTGCAGCAGACGCAGCATCGCCGCAAGGCGGTCGTGCTGATCAGCAACGGCTACGACTTCGACCCGTTCGCGTCATCGCGCGCGGGCACCGCAGACAGCGTCTTCCTGAACAACCGCAACGTCGATCCGAACGATCCGTACAACGCGCAGATGAACCAGGGCAATCAGTTCAACGACGCCGAGCTGTCGATGCGTCTGGCCGAGCTGACGCGCCAGGCGAACCGCGCGAACGCCACGTTCTACACGTTCGATCCGCGCGGCCTCGTGGCCGGCGGCGATATCGACGAGCCGGTGGATCCGGTGGAGTGGGAACAGCATCTGCGGAAATCGCAGGACAGCCTTCGCGTGCTGGCGGAGCTGACCGGCGGCATCGCCGTCGTCAACACCAACGACCACAGCAAGGCGCTGAAGCGGATCGACGCCGAGACGAGCGACTACTACGTGCTCGGGTACTACTCGACCAACCCCGACCCGACGCAGCGCCGCCGCTTGATTGAAATCAGGATGAAGAAGAAAGATCCGGAAGGGAACAACCTCGAGGTGCTCTACAGGCGCGAGTACCACGCTCAAGCCGATGGCCGCGCCGGCCAAGACGAAAGGCTAGATTAAGCGGTTCTGACGGCCGTCAGCAGCGGCGTACCCGCGACGCGGTCGGAGATCGTGTGATTCCTCCGGTGGCCGTGCGTCGTGCACGCGTTCCCTTTTTCCTCGACGTAGTTCACGTCTCGATTGGTGGCGAGCTCACGGTAGCGACCGATGATGCAGCCGCAGCCGAGCGTCGTGAATCCGAGGAGTCGAACGAAACTACCCATACCAGCCTCCAGCGCAGCGCTTCAGCAATTTCCGTGCCTGTGAATCTACCTCGTGGCTGCTACAGAGAGATAACGACGAAGTCAAATCGATCGAACATTTTCGAAGAATTTGGACGATCTTCAGCGTCACCTGCTGCGGACGTCGATCAGGGCGAGTGTGGTCATCCAACCACGACGTGAGTAATTTTGATGCGCGAAACCAATTACTTGGATAGCAAGCTGCGGAATCGATCGAGATCGAGTGCGCGTTGAGCGCCGGCCATTTTTTTTGCAGAGACGATTCTGTAACCGAAGGCGAGATGCGCAACGAACGAAAGGACGATCCAGCCGGGCCGGCGCTCGGCCACAGCCAGCGCGCTGAAAAAGTTCAGCGTCGTCGCGGCGGCAAAGACGATCGAGAACAACGGATCGAGCCCGGAAGACGGGAACGTCGCTCCATAACTCATCGCGGTTGTTTCCCATCCACTGGCGCCCGCACGTTCTTCGTAGAAGACTTGAATGTAGCGGCCGATTCTTTCCACGCCCGTGTGGATGAAGAAGTTGATTTCAAAGGTTGCGGCAAGCACGAGAAAGGGGACGAGCGTGACGGCCCCTTCGAGCTCTGCGATGAGCAGGGCGATCGCAAGGGCGCCCCACGCGATCAGGCCGACCAGAACGGTACACAATCGGGCCGTTCCGCGCTCGCGGATGGTGTCGCGTAGTGCCCGATATTCGGCCTGGGTCTGGTCGTTCACTGGGCTCCCTAGTAGATATCGAACGATATCTCGTCCATTTTCAGTCCCTTGAAGCTTTTTTTGCTTGGAGGCTCTATTGCCTCTTTGCTACAATACCGATGAAACATTTTAGAGAACCTACGAGTGTTTAATTACAGAACTTTCCTCGGCGCCACCCGCCCGACCGTTCTGTGGCTAGGCGTAAGCCTTTTTGCCACGGGCGCAGGCGCGACAACCATCCCGACGCCAGTCACGCAGGTGGCACCGGAGGCCGGCGCCGCTGCACCTGCCCCGAAGAAGACGTCGGCCACCGCCCGGGCTCGTGCCCGCGCCGCCCGTATCCGCGCCGCACGCGCGAAGTCGGCGAGGGCTCTGGCCGAGGCGAAGACCCCTCGATATCGCACCGACGAAGCCGGCAACTTGGTACCCGAAATCCGGGCTGCCGCCGCCATTATCTACGACCCGGCGACCGGCAAGGTGCTCTACGAAGAGAATTCCCAGGACGAGCGGTCGATCGCCAGCATCACGAAGGTGATGACCGCGATCGTGTTCCTCGAGACCGCGACCGACCTGAACCAGGAAGTCCAGATTGTGCGCTCGGATACGCTGCGCGCCTCGACGACCTACCTGCGCACCAACGATCGCGTGCGCCTGTCGGACTTGCTGCACCTGTTGCTCATTCCGTCGGACAACGCGGCGGCCCGTGCGCTGGCCCGTCTCTCGCCGCTGGGCTATGACGGCTTCATCGCGAGGATGAACCAGAAGGCCGACGACCTCGGGTTGAACCACACGGCCTACACCGATCCGTCAGGCCTGTATGCCGACAACATCTCGTCGGCCTACGACATGGCCCGGCTCATCTCGTATGCCTCGGAAGACGATCGCATCGGCCCGGTCATGCGGACGCCGGAATATTCGTTCCGCACGATTCCCGCGCCTCGCAAAGCGGCGCGCGTGATCACGGTTCGCAGCACCAATCAGATTCTCCGCAACGGCGACATGGACGTCCTCGGCGGCAAGACGGGCTTCATCAGCAAGGCAGGCTACTGTCTGGCCACACTGCTGAAGATGCCTTCGGGAGGCCCCTCGTTGGCCGTCGTCATTCTCGGCGCTTCGTCGAACCTGGGCCGTTTCTGGGAGACGCGTCACCTCATGACGTGGCTCGCCGCGCGCACCAGCGCTCTGAGCCTCGCCACTCCGGCTGTCGCCACAGCCAAGTAAGTCTTTTTCATCTCAACGCAAAGACGCTACGAATCTTTTCATTTGAAAAGAATTCGTGGCGTCTTTGCGTCGTTGCGGTGAGATTAGCTCTGGTAGCCCCGCTGGATTGCAGCGGCATCCAGGGGCAGCGTTGCTATGGAATCGACCGCCAGCAGGGCAGGGCGGCTGCCGTCGCGGCCGTCGAAGGCCTTCAGGTAGCGATGGCACTCGTCGCACGCGTAGATGCGGTAGCGGCCATCGCGGCTCGTGAATGACGTAATGCGCGTGCGGTCTTTGTTCTCGCAGTACGGGCACGCGATCGGGTCGAACCGCCATTGGCCGGTGCACCTGCCGCAGATCAGCAGACGCTCGGCGGCGGGATTGATGAATGCAAATTCCGGCTCGCCGCCGCAGAGCGGGCAGCAGGGCTGGTTCCAGTCGCTCAGCTCCAACCTCGGCAACAGCGCCTCGGCGCAGCGCGCGAGGAACGGCCGCATCGCCAGCAGCAGCACCTGATCGAGCAGCTCGCGCTCGTGTGAGCGCGGGTCGGTCTTCCGGCGCGCCGGCGCCATGGCCGCCTCATACCAGGTCGCGACGACTGCTTCGATCTGGCCGTCGCGCGCGAGTCCCTGGATGCGATCGTAATCCGACAGCTCGAGCGTCTCGAACCGGCGCAGGATATCGGCCGTCTGACGAATCATCAGCCGGAAGTCGCTCCAATCGATCGGGATGTCCTTGAACTGCAGGACGGGCCGGCACTGCTTGTGATCCGGCTTGCGCCGGTCGAAGGTCGCCGACGGCAACGGGACCCGTGCCTGCACACGCCGTTGTGCGCCCAGCAGCTCGATTTGCATGTCGGCAGCCGAAGCCAGATCGGGTTGCGTGTTTTTCAGCTCGCGGAGTTCCCGCACTTCGCGCGATTCGGGGCGCGAGGCGCGCTCGACAGGTCGATCTGCCGGCGGATCTGCCTTCGGGGTCGTCACTTGAGGATTGTGACTCAGTGGTTGTAACTGATGCAATAGTATCCGTCGTACGCTGTTCAACCCGCGAGCGTCCTTTATGAGTGTCTCTGTTTTGATGGTCGGGTCGGAAGCACTCCCGTTTTCCAAGACAGGAGGGCTGGCCGACGTGCTGGGAGCCCTGCCGCTGGCGCTCGGCAAGCTCGGGCATCGGGTTACCCTCGTCACGCCAAAGTACCGCCATGTGCAGGCTCAGGGCACGACGCGCACCATTCAGGTGGGAGGCGTCGGCGCCGCCGACACGCGCCTCATCGAGCAGCCCTTGGCCGAGAACGTCAAGGCGGTGCTCGTCGAACGCCCCGAGTTGTACGACCGCGCGTCTCTCTACGGCGCCGGCGGCGATTACCCAGACAATCCCAGGCGCTTTGCGTTTCTCTGCAGGGCCGCGCTCGAGTACGCCCTGCAGTCGGGGGAATCGTTCGACATCCTGCACGCCCACGACTGGCAGGCCGGTTTGGCGCCTGTCTACCTGCGCACCCTTTACGCCGGCGAGCCGCGTCTCAGCGGGATGACGACCATCTTCACGATTCACAATCTTGCCTATCAGGGAAACTTTCCGCCCGACTGGCTCGCACCCCTCGAGCTGGGCCCCGAGATGCTGTCGATGGACGCGCTCGAGTTCTGGGGGCAGATCAGCCTGCTCAAGGGCGGCATCGTGTTTTCCGACAGCATCACAACGGTGAGCCCGACCTACGCGCGCGAAATCCAGACCAAGGAGTACGGGTCTGGCTTCGACGGCGTGCTCTCGACGCGCGCCGCCGATCTCCACGGCATCCTCAACGGCATCGATACCGATCGATGGGATCCGCGGCGCGATCCGTTTCTGCCTGAGCCGTACGACGAGCGTAGTGTTGAAAAGAAAGACGCCGCGAAGCGCGCCCTTGTCGAGTTGCTGAGACCCGGCATGCCGTTCGAGCGTCTTTCGGGCCCGCTCGTCGGCATCGTGTCGCGCCTCGTCGATCAGAAGGGTTTCGATTTGATTGCCGAGCTGGCCCCAACGCTGCCCGGTTTCGGCAGCTTTGCTGTGCTCGGAGCCGGCGACCCTCGATATGAAACGCTGCTGCGCGAGCTGGCCGCGGCGTATCCGGATCGTTTTGCCGTGAAGATCGGGTTCGACGAGTCGCTCGCGCATCTCATCGAGGGCGCGGCCGACATCTTCCTGATGCCTTCGCGCTTCGAACCGTGCGGCCTCAACCAGATGTACAGCATGCGTTACGGGACCGTCCCGGTCGTCCGGGCGACCGGCGGGCTCGACGACACCGTTACGGATTACAATGACGCCGCCGGAACGGGCACCGGCTTCAAATTCGAGCCGTATACGCCTGCAGCCCTGCTGGGGGCCCTGGAACGGGCGAAAACGGTCTTCGCTAACCCAAGTAATTGGAAGAAATTGCAGGTCGCGGGGATGCGGCAGGACTTTTCGTGGGACCGATCGGCCCGCGAGTACGTCAAACTGTATGAGAACGCCATCGGACGGCCTCGGGCGTATGTCGGGACGGTGTTGCGGTAGGGTTCGTGCGTTAGGGTTCGTAGCACAAGGAGCGTTAATGGCATCAGACAAGATTCAGATTTTTACCGATGGGAACTTCGCGCAGACGGTGGTGAAGTCCGACAAGCCCGTGCTCGTCGATTTCTGGGCGGAGTGGTGCGGACCGTGCCGTCGGCTCGCGCCGACCGTCGACGCGCTCGCGACCGACTATGACGGCAAAGTCACTGTCGGAAAGCTCAACGTGGACGAGAACCCGAACACTGCGGCGCAGTTCAGCATCCGCGGCATTCCGACGATTCTTATCTTCAAGGGCGGCGAAATCGTGGAGTCGGTCGTCGGCCTTGCCGACAAGGATCATCTCAAGCAACTTATCGATAAACACGTCTAATGAGCCCGCATCGGAACGTCGTCATCATTGGGTCCGGCCCTGCCGGACTCACCGCCGCGCTCTACGCCGCCCGCGCCAACCTGAAGCCGCTCCTCATCGAAGGGGTCGAAGCCGGCGGTCAGTTGATGCTCACCACGATGGTCGAGAACTTTCCGGGGTTCCGGGACGGCATCATGGGACCCGAGCTGATGGCCGACATGCGCGCGCAGGCCGAGCGGTTCGGCACGGAGATCATTCAGGGCAACGTATCGAAAATCGAAGTGAACCGCTGCCCGATCAAGATTGAGGTCAGCGATCAGATCGTGTACTCCGAGTCGCTGATCATTGCGACCGGCGCATCGGCGCGATTGCTCGGACTGCCCTCGGAGCGTACGCTGCTCGGACATGGCGTGTCCACGTGCGCGACGTGCGACGGGTTCTTCTTCCGCGGCAAGCCCATCGCGGTCGTCGGCGGGGGAGACTCGGCGATGGAAGAGGCGATCTTCCTGACGAAGTTCGCCTCGAAGGTGACGGTCGTGCATCGCCGCGACACGCTGCGCGCGTCGAAGATCATGCAGGAGAAGGCGTTCGCCAATCCGAAGATCGAGTTCGCGTGGAACAGCGACGTCGAGGACATCCTCGACGTGTCGAAAGGGGTCGTCACGGCGATCGTGCTGAAGGACAACGTAACCGGCGCACGCACCGAGCTTCCTGTCGAAGGCGTGTTCATCGCCATCGGCCACACGCCGAACACGGGCTTGTTCAAGGGGCAACTCGAGCTGGATGCGAACGGCTATATCGTGACGCACCACGGCACCCGCACCAGCATCCCGGGCATCTTCGCAGCTGGCGACGTGCAGGACCACATCTACCGGCAGGCGATTACAGCCGCCGGAACGGGCTGCATGGCGGCCATCGATGCCGAGCACTATCTGGATCGTGTCCCGGAGACGTCAGGGGACACGCAGGAAACTAGAGATCTAAAGATCTAGAGATCTAAGGATCCAGGGAGATCTATAGATCCTAGCTCCCTAGATCTATAGATTCCCGGATCCGTTATAATCCGACCACTATGTGGACCAAAATGATGACCGGGCCGCGGAAGAAGGCCCCGAAGACGATAGCGGTAATCGACCCCGATCGCTGCTTCGGTGCGTTCGCCTGCTCGATTTGCCAGGCTGCCTGTCCCGTCGCCGGCTGCATCGTCGAAGAGAAAGACCGCGACGGCCGCATGGTGTGCGCTGTGGCTGCCGACCTCTGCATCGGCTGCGGCCTGTGCGTCACGCTCGGCAACCCGACCGCCCCGCAGGTTCGCGAGTTCGGCTGCCCGCCCGACTACGATGCCATCAACATGATGCCGTTCGACATGGTGGTCGAAGGTGCTCCAGGAGTCGGATAAGGAAGAAACGACGACGTCGGCCGCAGCCGTCTTGTAGGGCGCGACTTAAGTCGCGCACTACCGTTACCACCCGCAGCAATCCGTCTTAAATCCGCATCCCGTACAGCGCCAGACCGCGTGCATCCTGTACATCTCGGCGCCGCAGCGCTCGCACACCATCTGGTCCTCTTTCAGCTCGCATTTCTTCGGGGGGTCGAGGGCCGAGGCAATGGGCGTGATCTGCTCTTTCTTGGGTGTGTCCGCCATGTGAGGGATTATAAGGGGAGTGTTTTGGCGGGAGCGTGACCTTGTAGCGGAACTGAAAGAAACCTGGCGCATTACGCGGTTGTCCGCGTGGCGGGCCGTCATCGAATTCTATGAGGCGGATAATCTGACCTACGCCGCGTCGGTCGCGTACTACGCCCTGCTGTCGCTGTTTCCGTTCGCGCTCATCACGGTGTCCATTCTCGGCAGCGTCACGGCAGATGATCCGACGCGGCAGAAGGTATTGCTCTTCGCGCTCCGGTACTTTCCCGGACAGTTCGACTTCATCATCACGCAGCTCGATGCGTTTCGCCAGACACCCATTCGCATCGGCGTCGGCGGCGCGATCCTGCTCGTGTGGGGCGCGCTCGGTGTCTTCGGCGCGATCAGCACGGCCGTGAACCACGCGTGGGGCGTGGAAAAGACGCGCAGCTTCCTGGGTCACCGCGTGTTCTCGTTTCTCATGCTGCTGGCCGCCGGGTTGATGCTGATGATCGGCCTGCTGGGCGCCACGGCGGCGCAGATCATCAGCGCCCGCTGGTTTGCCGGCGTCTCCGAGAATTATCCGGCGCTTCAGGTGATGCAGGGCTTCATGATTCGCAATGCGCTTCTGCTGCTGCCGGCGCTGGTGTTCGGGCTGATCTATTACTTCGTGCCGAACGTGAAGGTGCTGCTCAAGGACGTGTGGCTGGGCGCGTTGATCACGGGGCTGTTGTGGGATGCCGGCTTCAAAGGGTTCGCGTGGTTCGTCCGCGACGTCTCGCAGTTCACGCGTATCCACGGATCGATCGCGACCGTCATTGTGTTTCTCATCTGGATTTATTTTTCTGCCGTCATCCTGCTCTGGGGTGTCGAGTTCACGGCGTCGTACAGCAAGATGCGGCGCGACATCCGGGCAAGTGGAGCCCAAACGAATGCCTAATCGTCCTGGCTGCCGAGCGCAGCCCGTATCTCATTCAGCACGCCGACAACCCGGTCGACTGGTACCCGTGGGGACAGGAGGCCTTCGACAAAGCGCGCGCGCTCGACCGCCCGATCTTTCTGTCGATCGGCTACTCGACATGCCACTGGTGCCACGTGATGGCGCACGAGTCGTTCGAGAGCCAGGCGATCGCCGACATCCTGAATCGCGATTTCATCTCGATCAAAGTCGATCGCGAAGAGCGGCCCGACGTCGATCGCGTCTACATGACGTTCGTGCAGGCGACAACCGGTTCGGGCGGCTGGCCGATGAGCGTGTGGCTGACGCCCGATCTGAAACCGTTTTACGGCGGCACTTATTTCCCGCCCGACGCGCGGTGGGGCAGGCCTGGGTTCCCGGAAATTCTTCGCGAAATCGTCCGGGTGTGGCAGATGGAGCGCGCGAAAGTGCAGCTCTCGGCTGAAAACCTCACCGAGCAAATCAGAGGGCTTCGCTCGGTGCCGCCGGGCGGGGACGTGCCCGAGGCCGAAGCGCTGAAGGAAGGTGTCGCGCAGTTCGCGCAGACCTTCGACCAGGCTCGCGGCGGGTTCGGCGGCGCCCCGAAGTTTCCGAGGCCCAGCGAGTTGCTGTTCCTGTTGCGCGAGACGGCGCGCACGGGCGACTACACGCCGGCGTTCATGGTGGCGAAGACCCTGCAGCCGATGGCGCTCGGCGGCATGCGCGACCACGTCGGCGGCGGATTTCATCGCTACTCGGTCGATGCCAACTGGCGTGTGCCGCACTTCGAAAAGATGTTGTACGACCAGGCGCAGATTACTCTCGCGTGCCTCGAGACGTATCAGCTGGCGTCCGATCGGTTCTTCGCCGAGGTGGCGGAGGACACGCTCGAGTACGTGATGCGCGAGATGACCAATTCCGGCGGAGGATTCTTCTCGGCAGAAGACGCCGACAGTGTGCCGCCCGAGGACGCATCGAATCCAAAGGCACACAAGACGGAAGGCGCGTTCTATCTGTGGACGCAGGCCGAATTGGAGACGTTGCTCAAAGAGGACTTCGACATGTTCCGCCATCGGTTTGGCATCCGGCCTGACGGCAATGCGCCAGAAGATCCGCAAGGAGAGTTCACCGGCAAGAACCTGCTTTACGTGGCGAGCACGATCGAAGAAGTGGCGCAGCGCACGCGGCGCGTCGCGCGAAGAGGTCGAGGCGTCGCTGCAGCGGTCGCGCATGGTTCTGTTTCAGGCGCGGCTCTCACGCCCGCGGCCGCACCTCGACGACAAAGTGCTGACGGGCTGGAACGGATTGATGCTCGCAGCGTTCGCCAAAGCCGCGCGCGTGTTGCCAGGCGCGGATGCGCGGGCCCGTTATCTCGGCGCGGCTGAGCGTTCGGCGCAATTCCTCGAACAGCACATGTGGGATGCCGGCCGGCAGATCGTGAAGCGGCGCTATCGTGAGGGGGATACGGCGATCGACGGGTACGCCGAAGACTACGCGTATCTCATCTTCGGCCTCATCGAGCTGTTTCAGGCGGGCGGCAACGCCCATTGGCTCGAGTGGGCGCGGGCGCTGCAGAAGCGGCAGGACGAGCAGTTCTGGGATGCCGAGAACGGCGGCTGGTTCAACACGACCGGCGCCGATCCGAGCGTCATCCTGCGCATGAAGGAAGACTACGACGGCGCCGAGCCATCGCCAAGCTCGATATCGGTGCTGAATCTGCTGATGATGGCGCACCTGACCAACGAGGCCGAGCTCTTCGAGCGCATCGATCGGACGCTGAAGATGTTCGGGCCGCAAATCGGCAAGGTCGCGCGCGCCGTGCCGATGATGCTGGCGGCGCTCTCGACCTACCACGCGAAGGTGGCGCAAGTCGTCATCGTCGGTGCCGCTGACGATGAAGCGACGCAGGCGCTCATGCGCGAGGCCGTGGCGAAATATGATCCGTTCAGCGTGCTCGTGCCGGTCGAGCCTGGAGCTGCGCAGTCACAGCTCGCGCGCATGCTGCCGTTCATCAGCGCCATGACCATGCGCGACGGACGGCCGACGGCGTATGTGTGTCACGACTTCACATGCGGCGAGCCGGCGACCGATCCGGCTGGACTCGCCGAACGGCTGTCTCGTACAATCTCGGTCGACAGCTAAATGGAATTACAAGTAGACGTCTGGCTTCGCGGTACCGATTTCGCAAAAACGCAGACCATTTCCGGCATCGGGACGGATCCCGCGGCGTGGACCGACCAGGACGTCTCGAAGCTGCTGAAGGCGATGCTGCTGTCCATTCATCGCGCGAAAAACCCCAGCTCGACCGATACGCCGGTCTTCCTGCGAGGATTCAGCTGGATCGTGAACCCGTTCGAGGAGAACGGCGTTGTCGTTGCCATCGAAATTCAGACCGGCGCAGCCGTCGCCGGTCCATTCCGCATCGACAAGAAACAGCTCGAAGACATGATCGCGCGCGCGATAGCGCAGTCACCCGCATCGTCTGCAACATCCATCCACTGACCACCAATCACCAACCACCAACCGCTTTTCACACCGGCACCTTTACCTTTCCGCTCAACACCGGCGCAAACAGATCGCCGTGGCGCGCGACGCGTTTCAGGACGACGTCCATCGTGAATTGCTCGGACGTGATGCCGCGCTCGATCTCGTCCCACGTGACTGGCGTTGAAACGCTGGCGACCTTCGTCGGGCGGACGGAGTACACGCTGGCGAGGGTGCGTCCCCACGCGTTCTGGTTGTAGTCGACGAGCACGCGGCCGCGCGGGCGCTTCGCAACGCGGTACTGGGCGGTCATGATGGTGGGATATCGCTCGGCCAGCGTCACCGCGAGCGCCTTGGTGAACGTCCACACGTCTTTCTGCGACGGGCCGCGCTTGATCGGCACGTACACGTGCACGCCCTTCGAGCCGCTGGTCTTCGGATACGAGGGCATCTTCAGCGTGTCGAGCGCCTGGCGGACGAGCAGCGACGCCTCGAGCACCTGCTCGAACGGGGCGCCCGGTCCGGGATCGAGATCGAAATGAAAGTAATCGGGCCGATCGACATCGTCACAGCGCGCGTACCACTGGTTGAGGTCGATGCAGCCAAGGTTGACGACCCACAGCAGCGCTGCGGCGTCCTGGATTATCGGGAAATCGATGACGTTGCCCGAGCCGTGCGCGATCGCGCACGTCTTCAGCCACGCGGGGCGCGGCTCCGGCGTTCGCTTCATGAAGAAGAATTCGCCGTGGGCGCCGTGCGGGTATCGCTTCATCACCATCGCGCGCGCCTTGATGTGCGGCAGGAGCGCCGGTGAGACGGCGGCGTAGTACCTGAGGAGATCGCCTTTCGTGATGCCCAGATCGGGCCAGAACGGCTTGCGCAGATTCGTGAGCCGCACGGGCTTGCCGCCCGCGTTCACCTCGGCGTTATCGATGTCGGTGGGGACGAGCGCGTCGAGGGGCTTCTGGCGCGGGGGCATGACCGAGGCTACAATGCCTACCTTATGACTGCAACGACACGAACGTTCGGACTCATTCTGATTGTGCTCGGGCTCGCGAGCTATTTCCTGACCGACCGCGTCAGCGTGACGGCGTTGATTCCAGCATTTTTCGGCGCTGTGTTCATCATCCTCGCTTTGGTGGCGGCAAACGAATCGGCCCGCAAGCATGCGATGCATGCCGCCGTCGCCCTTGGGCTGCTCGGATTTCTGGGGACGCTGCGCGTGATTCCGGCTCTTGCTCGCGGCGAGTTCACCCGCCCGGCCGTGCTCGCACAGCTGGCCATGATGGTGTTGATGGCGATTTACGTGGCGCTCGGCGTGAAGTCGTTCAAGGCCGCGCGGCGCGCGCGTCTGGCGCGATAGTGCTCATCGTGGGCGTGCAGCCCAGATCGAAGTGAATCGCGGCACAGCGTGTCTCGGCCCTGTCTTCGCGCACCACGTATCCGACGCCCGTGACGACGGTCTTGATCTCGGGCTGGGTGAGAAACTCGATTTCCACTTCGACGCGCTCGCCGATTTCGTAGGCCTGGTCGGTCTGCAGCAACACCCCGGTGACGCTCAGGTTCAAGACCTGCGCCGGGTGCCATGGCGTTTCGGAGATTGAGCGTACGCGCGCCGGCCATTTCACGCGATGCCGGCAGGCGCGGCGGGCTTCCGCATGTGCCATCACCGTCGCAGGGAGCAAGATCCGCGCGCGCCGCGCAGAAAGACGCTCGTTCCGCTAAGTGATAGAGCCGGCACGACTAGCACGCGCCCAAAATTGTCAATCAGCGCAACCGGTCCTTCAATACAGGGAAATATTTTCCGAACCGGCATGCCGCGGCGACATGTGCTACACTGACTGTGGTTTTTGCTAGTGCTGCGCTGCTTGCCTGTGTAACGAGCCTTTCCTGACTCGCTTCTCCACACATTCTGCTTAGCGACGAAACGAATGCCGGTCCGGGTCCATTCTGGATTGCGGACAATGTGTGCCCCGAGCGTAGTCGAGGGGCCGAGGAGTTAGAAGATGAGTCGGAAATTGTATGTTGGAAATCTCTCGTATCAGACCGAGGCAGCCGAGCTTCAGCAGTTGTTCGAGCAGGCCGGTACGGTCGAGGCCGTGAAAATCATGAAGGACATGGCGACCGGACGGAATCGCGGATTCGCGTTCGTCGAAATGAGCACTGACGAGGAGGCGGCGAAGGCCATCTCCGAGCTCAACGCGCATTCCTTCGAGGGTCGCAATCTGACCGTCAACGAGGCTCGGCCGAAGACCGAGCACGGCGGCGGGTTCGTGAACAACGGCTCGCGCCGCGATCGTAACGAACCGCGCTGGTAACAGCGTCGAGAGTGGGGCCAGCCGAACCCGTTCGGCTGGCTCTTTTGTGTACTGTTCCTCGGTACGGTATTTAATTCCGTCCCTAAATGCTAACCCTAACCAGTTTTCGATGCGCGGAAAACACTCGCATCCTTCATGGTCGAAGACATGCCCGACCTCGGCATGTTCAGGTCGAGCGTCGGCGATGTCATCGAGAAGCTGTGCGGGCCGCACTCCGTGCCCGATTCGCGTCTACGGCGAGATGGTCGACCTGCTGTGGCAGGAAGGCAATGCTGACGGGGCGATCAAGCTCGAGATTCTCTGGAATCAGCTTGCGGCGACCTACGATTTTTCACTGCTGTGCGGCTACGCCTTCGGCCACTTCTACAAAGAGACCCGCGACCCCAGGTACCACGACGTCGTCGCCCAGCATACGCAAGTGCTGTCGCTCGGCAACTAGGGCGCCCCGGGTCGGCGGCTCAGCGTTCGCCGTTGGGAACCCTAATCCCAGAAACGGCCGCGATAGCCGCCAAACCCTGCCAAATCCGCTGGCGTAGGTGGGCATGCACGTTGATACTGTCGTGACATGCGCGGCTTCAGCCAGGACCTCCGGTACGCCCTCCGCGGGCTAGGAAAGAATTTCAGCTTCACGACGATTGCGGTGCTGACACTGGCGCTGGGCATTGGTGCGAACACCGCCGTCTTCAGCGTCCTCAACGCCGTACTTCTCCGGCCTCTTCCGTATCGCGCACCTGACGAACTGGCGGTGCTCTTTTCGGAGGTACCCACACAAGGCCTCCGGGAGGGCAGGACCGCATACGGTGACGTCGAACAGTGGCGGCGGCAAACCCAGACGTTCACCGATATGGCCGTCGAGGATCCTGTCAGGCTGACGCTCACGACCGAGAGCGGTTCGGAACAGGTCCGCGTTTCCAGGGTTTCGTCGAATTACTTTTCAGTGCTGGGAGTGGAAGCCGCACACGGCCGCACATTCTCCGCGGAGGAGGCCGACCAGCGTCAGCGGCTCGCGGTGATCAGTCACGACTTCTGGCAAGCCCGCTTTGGTGGGACGCGCGACGCGATTGGAAGGTCGATCGTGATCGACGGCCAGCCGTCCCGCATCATCGGCGTGCTGCCAGCCGAGCTTCAATTCAACGATACCGAGGTTTGGGAGCCGCACACGCTGTTTGCGGATTGGGAAGCCCTTCGCGTCGCGCGCGGCGGCGGTGCATGGTTCGTCATCGCCAGACTTCGGCCGAACGTCACCTTCGATCAGGCCCAGGCCGAGATGAGCACGATCGCGAGGCGTCTCAACGAACAGTCCGGGGCAGCGGTGCAGCGCGGGATCAGCGTGGTGCCGTTGACCTTGTATGTCACCGGATCGGCGACGCGAGTGGCGTTGTGGATGTTGACGGCCGCAGTGTCGTTCGTGCTGCTCATGGCGATTGCCAACGTCGCGGGGCTCTCGCTGGCGCGCAGCGCGGGGCGCGAGCGCGAGATTGCGATTCGATCGGCACTGGGCGCAAGCCAGATTCGCATCGTCCGGCAGCTGCTCATCGAGAGTGTAACGCTCGCTGTCATTTCAGGAATCGCAAGCCTCCTGGTGGCTGTCGCCAGCCTGCGACTCATCTTGTCGATGAGGCCAGGCGGTCTCGCACGCCTCGACGAAGCGCGCCTCGACTCGTCCGCATTTGCCTGGACCGTGGCGTTGTCGCTGCTTACCGGAATTCTCATTGGACTTGCGCCTGCTGTGACGACGCTGCGCCGGAATTTGAAGCCGGCGTTTCAGGAAGGCGGCCGCGGGGCGTCGGGCGGCGCCGCGACGCGCCGAATCCGGCGTGTCCTCGTGTCGGCGGAATTTGCGCTGGCGATCATGCTGCTGGTCGGCGCCGGTCTGTTGACGCGCAGCCTGTTGAACGTTCAGCAGATCGATCCGGGATTCAACCCCGACGGCGTGTTGACGCTGCAGCTCGCGAGTCCTTTTGCGGGCGATGCGCAGCGTGTGAATTATTTCGAGCGCGTGCTCGAGCAGGCGAGAAGCGTTGCGGGTGTGGAGAGGGCTGCGATTGCCAGCGAGATCTTCATCGGAGGAAGTCCAGAGCAGACGATCACGATGGAGGGCAGCACGCGCGGGGTGTCGGAGCGCATTCGGCTTCGGCGCGACGAGATCAGCCCAGAGTTTTTCGAAACGGTCGGCACGCCGTTGCTCGGAGGGCGATCGATTACAGCCTCGGATGGTCCCAACGCTCCGAGAGCGACCGTCATCAACGAGGTGATGGCGCGCCGCCTATGGCCGGGGCAGGATGCCGTCGGCAGGCGCTTCAAGTTCGGGGCCGCGGATTCGACTGAGCCGTGGTTTACGGTAGTCGGAGTCGTCCGCGATATGCGGCGGCAAGGACCGGAACAGGAGCCCATTCCACAGATGTTCGAGTCGCTGGCCCAAAATCCGTCACGTCTCGTCGTACTGCTCGTCAAAACATCAGCAGATCCTGTGCGGATGACGGGAACGGTGCAGGCCACGGTTCGTCAGGTCGAGAAGAGCGCGCCGGTGTACGGCGTGATGACGCTCGAGACGTCGCTCGGCCGATTTCAGGCGCAGCGGCGTTTCCAGACGTCGCTGCTCATTACGTTTGCGCTGATCGCGATGTTGTTGGCGGCGATCGGCATTTACGGTCTCATTCGATATTCGGTCGCGACCCGCATGCGCGAAATCAGCATCCGCATTGCAGTGGGCGCGCAGCGCGGCGATATCGTGCGGATGATTCTGCGCGAGGGGCTCAGCCTCAGTCTGGTCGGCCTTGGGGTTGGGCTGATTGGCGCCGCGGCGCTCGGGCGGCTGCTGTCGGGTCTCGTGTTCGGCGTGACGCCGATCGATCCGGTCACGTTTGTCACGGTATCGGTGCTGCTGACGCTGGTCGCCGCAGCGGCGTGCTATTTTCCGGCTCGCCGCGCCGCGCGCATCGATCCAGTCGCGGCGCTGAAATACGAGTAGGGCTCGTAAGGTTCGCCATTACAGTACCGTCGGACCGACGATCAAATCTGGCGTGCAGAGTGCCGATTCAGCACACTTCCCGCCCGTCACACATCGTACGCGCGGATTTCACAGCCGCAAAAGATTGACCACATATGACTTAGCGCGGCCTAAGGGGCCGCGTGACCGGTCCGGTGTTTGCAAAACCGCTGGCGCTTTCCCCCAAGCATCATGACGGAGAATCACGCATGGCATCACGACGTGGCAAGGTCCTAGTTGTCGATGACTACGCTCCAAACGCCAACGGGCTGCGCGACCTTCTGTTGGGGACTGGCTACGATGTCCGCGTGGCCTATAACGCCCCCGATGCACTCACTCTCGTATCTGAAGACACACCCGATATCGCGTTGGTCGATGTCGTCATGCCCGGCATGTCTGGTGTGGAATTGTGCCGGGAACTAAAGGCGAGCGGCACCACATGCCTGATGCCCGTCGTGCTCGTGACGGCCAGCCAGGATCGCAGCCACCGGCTCGCGGGCATCGAAGCGGGAGCAGACGATTTTCTCGGCAAGCCCGTCGATGTGCAGGAGCTTCACACGCGCGTCCGCTCGCTGCTGCGCGTCAAGAACCTGACCGATGAGCTCGAGTCGACCGAAGCGATCATGACGATGCTGGGGCATATCGTGGAAGCCCGTGATCCGTATACCGAAGGGCATTGCCAGCGTCTGGCAGAATACGCAACCGGGCTCGGCGCAGCCCTCCGTCTGGGTCCCGCGGATCTCGACACGTTGACTCGGGGCGCGGTGCTGCACGACGTGGGAAAGATCGCGCTTCCAGATGCGGTGCTGCTGAAACCAGGCCGACTGGATGCCGAGGAGCTGTTACTGATGCGACAGCACCCGGTGGTCGGCGACAATCTGTGCCGCACGATCAAATCGCTGGATCGCGTGCGTCCGATCGTTCGCTCTCATCACGAGCGGCAGGACGGACGCGGGTATCCGGACGGTCTGCAGGGCGACGAGATTCCGCTGCTTGCGCAAATCGTGGCAGTGGTCGACGTCTTTGACGCGCTCACTACCAACCGCCCGTACAGAGCCGCGATGACGGCGAAGGCCGCGTACAACATCATGCTGAATGACGCGGCCTCTGGCTGGTGCCCGGCCAAACTGGTGCAGACGTTCGTGGATCTGCATCGCAAGCGGTACCCGGAGATCACTTTCCGGCCTGACCTGCGCAACCTGACGGCGAACGTCGCGCGGCGAGTGCCCTGTTAGCGACGGATTACTGTTCGGCATATCATTCCCCGCGTGAGCACACGCTCGAGGATTGCGATCGTGACGGGCGCGGGCAGCGGCATCGGCAGGGCAGTTACGATCGGCCTCCTCGAAGAGGGCTATTCCGTTGTGCTGGCGGGGCGCCGCGCGGCGATGCTGGAGGAGACGCTCGAGGCCGCAGGCCACCACCGCGCGCACGCGCGGGCCGTGCCGACCGATATCAGTGACCCAGCAGCGGTGCGAGCGCTGTTTGCCGCCGCACGCGACGCATTCGGCCGGCTCGATGTGCTGTTCAACAACGCGGGCATGTCGGCGCGCGGGGTGCCGCTGGAAGAGTTGACCGTCGACGAATGGAAGTCGGTGGTGGACGTGAACCTGACCGGCGCGTTTCTGTGCACGCAGCAGGCATTTCTGCTGATGAGGGATCAGCAGCCGCAGGGCGGGCGCATCATCAACAACGGATCGATCTCGGCCTATACACCCCGCCCGCATTCAGCGCCCTACACCGCCACCAAGCACGCGATTACCGGTCTGACGAAATCAACAGCCCTCGACGGCCGGCGATACAACATCGCGTGCGGGCAAATCGACATTGGCAACGCGGCGACAGACATGACCGCGCGGATGCCGAGCGGCGCGCTGCAGGCCAACGGTGAGATCGCCCCGGAGCCGCGCCTCGACGTCGCGCACGTCGTGCGAGCGGTCGTCTATATGGCGAGCCTTCCGCTCGAGGCGAACGTGCAGTTCATGACGGTGATGGCGACGAAGATGCCATTCATCGGGCGAGGGTAGCGTTATGCTCGGCTCAGTGCGCCTGTCAGCAACAAGACAACCAGGATGATAAGAATGAGCCCGCCAAGACTTCCTCCGATCAAGGGACCGCCCAGGTAAAGACCGCCTCCGCCGAACAACAATAGAAGAACAATCAGCAGCACGACGAGATTCATAACGCACTCCTTTGAGATGTCCGGTGAGCGGTTGACTTGACCACTCACCGCGACGATAGTGCATGATCGTCCCGGCAGGCTGTTCCGGATTGCACACGTCCGCTCCGTGTGCTTCAGTGTGAATGTTTTGATTTGGCAGGCCGAACCGCGCCAGACGCGCGCGTGGCGTCTACGACGATTACCATAACCTTCGACGCAGCGATAGCCTTGAGCGCGACAGACTCCCGCCTGCACTTCGCAAGCATGCGTTCAACACGGGCCAGTCGTTCTTCTTCGTGATTCGATTCAACCATGAGTAACAGAAACACCTTGGGGGGGTAAGGGAGAGGATAGATGGCTGCGTGCCAACGCGCTGTTCTGTTTTGAACAGGTATCGGCTAGCACCTATGGCGTCAAAAGTGCCGGGGCGGGGATCATGAACGACGGCGCTGGCGGCAGAATGGTCACACCGTTGACCTTGAGATCAGGGGTCGTCGTATCCAGATGGGACTGAATTGAACCCGGGTACGCGGGGTTGTCGCACGCTGACAGGACGAGGAGCAGGGCGAGATACAGCAGGTGTCGTGACATATCTCTTCGAGATATTTCGTGAGTTACGGACGAGTGACGGGACGTTCAGAAGAACGCCTCCGTCACTCGTTGAAGGTAAACTCTAACGGTCCCCAGGACCTTCCGCGTCATCATCATCCTGCCCCTCGAGGTCATCTTCGACGACGTCGACCTCTTCGAAGGTGTCGAGGCTTCGCACGAAATCGAACTCGTCGCCGTCGAGCGACCGCAGGAAATATCTGTAGGCCCACCGTCCCACACGCATCGCACTCGATCGAGCTGCCGTGTCGGCGAACCGGAAATGAATGCCCATGTACATGCGCGCCTCAACAACTTCGTCAGCGGCGTCGGAAAATCGCGTGAAGAAGCGGCTGCTAGTCGGTCCAACCATCGAGAAGGGCACCCGATCCGTGCGAAAGAACAGCCTCAACATTTCGGTGGCCGCGCCGGCCAGACTGTTGGCCCCCGACGTGTAGTCGGGATAGTTGGGATTGGGGAACAACGGCCGCCAGTTGGGGTCACCCACAGTTGAGCGATTCCCGTCGGAATCTCCCAGTTGAATTGCCGTGTCCGGACGCCAGACGTTGTATTGAATCTTCTGTTGCCACGCGGTCATGGCTGCGTCGGCCATAGCCATATTGACGAGCGCGAACAACCGCGCGCTGTCGCCAACGTTTTTAACATACTGGTCGGCAAGCGCCCGGAGCGTCTGGTTCCATAGTGCGAGCGTGTTGCCCGAGTGAAACACGGCGACCGCGGTTTGTTCGGGTGTGCGGGTCGAGTTCACGTTCCTTCCAAGCGCTTTCACTTCGTTGTAGTCGCTGGTGTAGCGACGGCTCGTGATGCGCGGGGGCTTGGGCGCAAAAAACTGGTTGGAGTGCATCACCGTAAACGGTTTCGCCGTCGCCATCCACGCAACCCCCATCGGGAGGGGCGCGCCCGGCGGCATCGAAAACTGTGGGGCGCCATTCCCCTGGGCCGGTACCGCCCATGAAGATCGGCGCGGGCACCGGATAAGTTCCATCGCCCACGCGTCCCTGAATATCGCGGCGGCTGCCTGCGCGCCAGCCGCGATACCCGGATCGTTGGCCGCGATCTGATGAGCCGCTTAGATAGGCCGAGTAGGCTGCATCAAGAGTAGCAGTCTGCGCCGGAAAGCGATTGACGAGAACATCGCGAGCCGCCTTTGCGGCGGCCGCTATCTCGGAGCCCGTTGTCGGCGTGATTCCAGGTGAATACGTTTCGAAGCGCTGCTGAATCGCCTGCACCGCGTCATGGATCGCGATATGGACCATCGCGTATTCAATCAAACGGCCAGGGCCTGCCACCGGCGCGCCTGCACCGATTGTGCTGATCGTGATAGCACTCCAATCGGTGACAACGTCAGCACCGGCGGGGGCTGCCGCACCCAGAGAAAAACACACGAGGATGCCGATGAGCCGTAGCTTTCTGATCATGGCCTAATGCCCCTTTCAACCGCCGTGGTTGGTTTTGTTGTGGTGAGGAAGGGACGTTATGCCGAAGCTGAGCGAAAGAGCAAGAGGAAACTGTGCGCAATCGAACGATGGTCAATACCCTTGACCTTCCTGCAACTGTAGGGTTTACGCTCGTTTCATGATCTTCAAATCCATCGCCCGCGCGATCTTGCCGTTCGCCTTCCGTAAGCGCGTCGCCGTCCAAGCCCAGAATGTGTGTTCCTGCACGTGCTGCGGCGAGACCTGCTGCTGCACGAAGTGCTGCTGTGTGGGCGAAGACTGCGGCGGTTGCTGCTGCTGTAAATAGCTTCATCAACCCTCATCCAAAATTGAGTTGAACGGGGACGACTTGGGCCGGGTTGGTCGGCGGCCTCCCTGACTACCTCAAGTGAGATAACGCATAGATAACGGAATACGAACAACGTGCCGATGGATGAGCTGGTCCTAACCGGATTTATGACCGTCATGGTCGGTCTTTTTCTGGGAGGCATGGTTGGAGTAGGGCTGTTGCTAGCCGAAGCCGCGCAGAAACCTGGCGTGGCAGGCCGGGGTCATTCTGTTGGGGCTTGACTTGGGTTGGCACTGCTGTTCCGGTTTGTCTGACGCCTTTGGGGGCGCTCGTGCTTGCTGCTAGTCGTCGGGCAGGATCTCGAAAATAGATCCGCGCTTTTTCGGGGGCGGCGCTTCAGCCTGCCACATATGGCCGCACATGCCGCAGAAGTGCATGGGCAGCCTCCAGCCGCGCGATTCGATGCAGGTGGTCTTGCACGACCGGCACACCGGGCACGTCAGGAAAGGTTTCGGCAAGTCGGTCACGAGAAGCGCAGGCTAGCACGGATTCATGCTAGCAACAATGCCGCAAAGTGCTGCATGTATGGACGTTAGACATCTTTGCAGGGATGCCAAACCTTACAGCCGGCTTTTAGGTTAATTCCTCTCCTCCGGTCGAAATGTCGCAAGAATTAGGTTCGGGATTCTGTGTGCTATTTGGAATAGCCTTCCGCCGTGAAAGGGCATAGAAATTGTACTCAGCCTCCGGCTTCGCCAGCCGCTGCGCTCGAAGGTCAAACATCAAGGTGGACACACATGCGTTACATTCTGCTTGCGATTGCCACCCTGTTCTTGACAGCGTGCGGCGGCGGCTCCTCGTCTCCGACGCCATTCACGCCCACGACACCTACGCCCACAGCGGCCTCGCCCACAGCCCCCTCGCCCACAGGTTCGTCGCCATCGACGAACTGGACGGTGACGCACCGCTTCGTCTCAGTAACCGGCGCAGAGAACTGCTGGGTGCAGCGGCAACGGGCCAGCTTGACTGGCGTGGTCTTTCCTGACCTGGAGATGAGCGTCACGCGTTCCAGCGGTGCAATCACTATTCAGAGCCCGTGGTTCGCGACATACACCGGCACGACGACGGGGGAAGAGTTCACGGCGCGGCAGAGTGGCCCTCTTGAAGGAGGAAGTGCAGATTGCAGCGGGACGACGATCATCCAGCGACCTGGCGTCTCGACTCTTTCAGGACGTGTTGCCTCGGATGAGCAGACTCTGTCGGGGACTGAATCAAATGTTTACCCCCTGAACACGGGCGAGACCGTCACCTATCAGTGGAATTGGCAAGCAACACGGCGTAACTGAGTTCGGAACCCCGATGTTGTCTGCCGTCCTGGGTTGCGAATTGAGCTTCGCCTGAAGCGAACTGGCGGTGATTTGCGCGACGACAACCGGCGCGGGCTTCGCCGGCGGTGGTGGTGTTGGTGGGGCAGTCGGGGATCGTCAGCCGCAGCCGAGGACCCATAGGGCGATCGCGCCGATCAGCAAAAGCACACGGCCTAATCGCGGCATTGCGTATAGGCGAACGGGGGGCGTGGTTTGCAGTCCTACGTGCAACACACGACCCCTAGGCGCGGAGCCTTCGAATGCCGAAGGATCCGGCGCCGCCTCGCGTCCGCGCACGTGGTGGCTGCAAACGCAGTGCCTCCGCGTAGGGATCGAATCCAGAGGACATTCGCACGCCTCAGTTTGAGAATCCTGCGGACGGGAGACTTTTGGTTGGTTGTTCAGGGCCTCGGGTGTGCGGCGTCAGCTACAGTCGCCCCGTTTGGCTGTGTCCGTCCGGTGGCTGCATTCAGCAACCATCGAAACTGTTTTGAGAAAAGTGCCGGGGGCGGGGATCGAACCCGCACGACCCTTTCGGGTCACAGGATTTTAAGTCCTGTGCGTCTGCCAGTTCCGCCACCCCGGCGTATGAGGTGGAAGTATCGCATGCCACACGACTTGTCGTCGCAGTCGTCCCGATCATCGTCATCGCTCAGGGGCCCATTCACGGGCCACGACGCACTGGCTATACGACCGACATGGAAGCACTCGGCCCCGTCCTGCTCGTGGTGTCAATACCTTTCATGTTGAGGTGGATTCCTCGAAACTACGTCTTTGGGTTTCGCGTTGCGGCCACGCTTGCGAATGATTCGGTCTGGTACGACGTCAATGCCCAGTTCGGGCGTCATACGTTTCTACTTGGCCTTTTCATGGTGGCCCTGGAATTTGTTCTCCCCATCGCCATGAGGAATCAAGTCTTGGCCACGGTGGCGATGGTGGCACTTCCAATCCTTATTGTGGCGAATTGGCGAACGGCGAACCGGTGGCGTCGTGAGCGAGATACCGTTCTCAATCATTAAGCCCTCATACTGGTGATTGCGCGACTGAAGTCGCGCCCCTACCGCAAGCGCCTCGGCGAACCCACGAACCCCACGAATCCGACGATCCCCACGCGACCCACGATCCCCACGAACCCTACGCGCCACCACCAACCACCAACCACCAACCCGGCGTAGTATTGGACAACGCCATGAAACGCATCGTCTTCGTTCTCCTGCTCGGCGCGCTCGTGTTGACGCCGCCTCTTCGCGCCCAGGATCCGCCGACTCCGACGTTCCGCGCAGGGACGACCCTTATCGAGTTCACGATCGTCGCGCGAGATGGGCAAGGCAACCCAATCACCGATCTCACCAAGGACGATATCGTCGTCACCGAAAACGGGCAGCCGCGCGCGGTTGAGTTTTTTCGCTTCGACGGCGCGCCGCCGCAGCCGTCGCCGAACGCGCTTCCGCCGGGGCATTTCACGAACCGGTTCGAAACGGCGCCGAACGCCGCGCGCCACATCACCGCCATCCTGGTCGACGCGATGAACATGCCGACGGTGAAAGATACCTATCAATTCACTCAGGCCACGACGCGCATTCAGATCCTCGCGTATCTCGACGGGCTGCCGCCGCATACGCGCGTGGGATTGTTTCGGCTTGGTCGCGAAGTGATCGACGTGCTGCATGACTTCACGGACGATGTCGCGTCGCTTTGCGAGCTCAGGTGGCGAAAATGGATTTGGTGATGCCTGAGCTGTTCGGTATTTCGGGCTACAGGGATCCCGAGTATGCGGCATCTGGCGCGTCGGGATCCGCGGAAATGAAGGCGGGCCTCGCGGCGGCACTGGCGGCCGATGCGAAAGCGACCGCGTTTTACAACGAGAACGTGCAGACCAAGCGGGTCGACCTGACGCTGCCGGGTCTCGAGGCGCTCGGGAACCATCTCGCGCGCTTTCCCGGCCGCAAGAACATCGTCTGGGTTGGCAACGGGATGCCGCTATACATCGGGGGCTCGCGGGCGCGCAGGTCGCGAGACTATGAGCCGCGTATGCGAGCCACCGCAGAGCGGCTGGCCACGCAAGGTATTGCTGTGTATCCCGTCGCGTCGCGGGTAACAGGGGAGTCCACGAAAGAGGCGCTGAACCTTTTCGCCGACACGACCGGCGGCCGCGTCACGCTGACGATGAACGATCCCACCGAAGGACTACGGACGACGGCGCTCGATCAGCGCGCGATTTATTCAGTCGGCTTTTATGCCGTCGCCGCGCCCGATAACAAGTGGCATCCGATCGCCGTCCAGGTGCGCAGGCCGAACGTGACGGTGACGCATCGCCAGGGATATCTCGCCGAAGCGCCGGCGATGCAGCCGCTCGAATGGGGAGAAGAGCAGTGGCGGACCGCGCTCGCCAATCCGCTCAGCTCGAGCGTAGTTCGCCTCGACGGACAGATCGCGCCGGTCGCCGGCGCAGACCCGCGCACGTTCGACTTCCGCATGCAGATTGCGCTCGATGATGTGCACTTTCGAGATGCGGGCGGCAAAGCCGTGGCGGAAATCGAGATCGTCGACGGCCGAGAAAATCGAGAGCGGCGATTTCTCGTTTCGCGTCGAGCGGGCAAGCCTCGGTAGGACGAACACCGATCCGGGAGCGCTGGCGCCCTACGCTCAACGCTGGACGTTAAAGCCGGAGACCAGAACAGTCCGAGTTATCGTCCGCGATCGATTTACCGGTCGTTACGGTACGCTGGACATACCGATCGGCCGTTAGTGCGGCACAAATTCTGTCCAGAAAGCATTCACTTGCAGTAGAAATTCCTTTCGTGCGTTATTCCGGTTTGGTGCTAGCCCTAATTCTCTGTCCCGTCTTTTCGTGATGTTCAAAAGCACACAATGTTGTTCGCCTTTGAGACATTCTTTGTCAACGCGCGATCGCCGCTCAATAAAATAGCGATGGCAGCTTCCTTGCTAGAGCCACAGAGCGTGTTCGACGCGGCGAGAGAATTTGTGAAAGCACAAAAGAGACCGCGTCGATGAGGGTGAGTTATGAGGAGAAAACAGCAAACCGCCAGAAAGGCCGGGCGACCTCCAGGAGGAGTGGATGGACAGCGCGTACGCGACTATCCGCAGGTGAGCATTCGCGTGCCGCCGAAGCTATACGCACAGCTCGCCACGCTGACCCGCACGACAGGGTTGTCGCGGCTCGAAATCTTCATTCGCGCAATTGACTGCTACGAAAATTCGCTGCGAGGGCAGCGCCGGCGCAAGAAGGCCGCCTGATGCAGCAGCGCGCCGGCACGGCCGGCGCGCCGCTCGCTTTCCAACCGGCGCTACTTCCAGTACACTTGCCTTTCCCGGCGCGACTAACTCTATTTGAAGGGAAAACGTGATGAAGAAGGTGCTCGCTCTCCTCGTTGTGACCGCGTGCGCGCTGCCGGTGTTCGCCGGCGCCCAGCAGGTCGATAACGCGAGAATGATGCAGATGTTCTCCGCGCAGGCGCGCCCCGATTGGGGCAACCTGCAGGTGATTCTGTTGAACGATCGGACGGTCGAGGCGTTGTTCGGATCGTCGCCCGCGAAGGCGGCCTTTCGCACCAAGGCGCGCATGACCAGCGTATTTTTCATCCAGGGCAGCGCGAACAAAGAGTTCGAGCTGAACCCGGAAGTCACGGTGACGCAGAAGGGTGAGACGCTGACGGGCAAGGTCACGCCGATGAAGAATTTCGCCGCCGGCAAAGTGAAGAAGGGCGACCAGATACAGGGTCTCGTCGAGCTGTCGAAGAAGCTGGATCTGTACGAGTCGTTCAAGGTGACGGTCGGCGGTCAGGCTGTCGATTTCAACCTGAACGACGACGATGTGCGGGACTATGGGAATCGCTAATAACTAGAGATCTATAGATCTAAGATCCTTAGATCTATAGATATGGAAAAAGGCCGCGCGAGTGTTCGCGCGGCCTTTTTTGCTATCAGGGGAGAGTGAGGGCGATGATCTCCGCAGGACGTCCCGCCGCCGCAACGGAGACCGCGATGTACTGCTTCTTGTTCACCATGTAGGTCATCGGCACGCCGGTTGTGTTCGCCGGCAGCAGTATTTCCGAGACGATCGCACCGGTCGCTTTGTCGTAGGAACGGAACCACGATCCTTGCTGGCCGCTCACCGTGACGAGCGGGCCGCGCTCGCCGCCCCACAGCAGTGTTTTCGTCACCATGATGCCCAAACGTCCGCCGCGTCCGGTTCTGGGAATCGTGACGCCCTTCAGGCGCTCGTGATTCTTGATTTCGTCCGGCGTGTCGCCGACCGGCTGCATCCAGACGTGATCGCCGGTGTTCATGTTGATCGCGGTGATGCGCCCGTACGGCGGCTTGATGAGCGGCAGTCCGAATACCGTCGTCGGTGGAAGGGGCGTTCCTCGCGCTGGTGTAGCCGGCGCCGCTCCTGCCGCTGCAGCGGGGGCTGGCGCGGGGTCGCCTTCCGCAGCAGGCGCCGCCACGACCGCCACGCCCACCGCGGCCGCCACCGCCACCGCCGCCCCCTGGATAAAGTTCATGTTCGATCGCGCCGGATCGTTAATCAGGCTGAGGCGTGAAGGATTCGTCGTCGAAAAAACATAGACGATGCCTGTCTCAGGATCGAACGCGCCGCCTTCCCAGTTGGCGCCGCCTGTCGCGTTCGGCAGCATCAGCGTGCCGGCTTTGCCGCCTTCACCCGGAGTGATCGGGGGCGTGAAGATCGGACCCATCTTGTGAAGGCCCGCGATGCGCAGCGCCTCTGCCTTCAGCTCCGGCGTCCAGTCGATGAGGTCGTCCTCAGACACACCCTGTCGATCGAACGGCGCGGGCTTCGTGACAAACGGTTGTGTGGGCGAATACCACTCGCCGGGTACGTTTCCTTTTTCAACCGGGCGCTCGACGATTGGCCACACGGGTTGTCCCGTCATGCGGTCGAACGTATAGATCCAGCCCTGCTTCGAAGGGACGCCGATGGCCTTGATGGGTTTGCCGTCGACGGTAATGTCCATCAGGATGCCGGGCGCAGGGAAGTCCCAATCCCAGATGTCGTGATGGACCGCCTGGAAGTACCAATAGCGTTTGCCGGTGTTCAGATCGAGGCTGACGACGCAGTCGGTAAAGAGATTATTGCCCGGGGCGATGCCCGCCGTAGTAGTCGCCGGTCGCCATTTCCGTGGCGAGGTAAACCCGATTGGCGGCTTCATCGATCGTGATGGCGCCCCAGTTGCCCGCGTTGCCCGTGTACGACCACGAGTCGTTCAGCCACGTCTCATTGCCCTGTTCGCCGGGCTGCGGAATCGTGTGGAAAATCCAGAGACGCTTGCCGGTGCGCACATCGTAGCCGCGGACGTAGCCCTTGACGTTTTCTTTCGTGCGCGGTGCGCTGCCAGGCGTATGCGCGGCACCGACGACCACGACGTTATTGCCGACCGCAGGTGGGGCGTTGAGGCCGATGTCGGCAGTATCCAGGTCGAGGCCGGGCTGATCGAGCTCGGTCTTGAGATCAACGATGCCGTTGCGGCCGAATGACGGAACGGGCACGCCGGTCTTTGCGTTCAGCGCCACGAGATGGTAACCAGGCGTGACGGTGAGAATGCGTTCGTCGCCCTTGCCATCGGTCCAGTATGCGACGCCGCGTCCTGATCCCTGGCGGGGCGCGCCTTCACCGCGCTTGCCTTCGTTCATGCGCCACATCCACAACTGCTCGCCGGTCTCTGGATTGATCGCCACGACAGCGCGCCGCACGCCGGCCTGCGCGTACATGACCCCGTTCACCATGAGCGGCGTCACCTGCATGTTGAAGTCGGGACGCACGCCGTAATTGTCGGTCTTGAACCGCCAGGCGATGCGCAGGTTCTTGGCGTTGTCTTTGTTGATCTGGTCGAGCGGAGAGTATTTCGTGCTGCCCGGCTCGCCGGCGTACGCTCGCCATTCGCCGTTCGTCGTCCCGTATTGCGCCGCCAACGAGGCGGCGCCGACAACGAGCACACCCACCAGTGCAAGAACCCTACGCGACATAGAAAGCCTCCTGATGAGAGCCAAGAGCAAAGAGCAGAGAGATTCGTGCTCTCGGCTCTATGCTCTACGTGCGTTAGGGAAGCGTCAACGCCAGTAGCTCGGCCGGTTTCCCGACCGCGGCCACTGCGATGACGATGTACTGCTTGCCGCCCGACATGTACGTGATCGGAATGTTGGTGACGTTGGCTGGAATCTGCATCTCCGACACGATCTCGCCGGTCGCTTTGTCGTAGGAGCGGAACCACGATACCGTCTGACCGTTGACCGTGTCGAGCGGGCCGCGCTCGCCGGCCCACAGCAGGGTCTTGGTCACCATGATGCCCGTTCGTCCAGGACGTCCCGTGCGCGGAATCGTGACCCCCTGGAGCATCTTGTGGTTCTTGATGTTCTCGGGGGTGCCGCCGATCGGCGCCATCCACACGTGGTCGCCCGTGTTCATGTTGATGGCCGTGACGCGGCCGTAGGGCGGCTTGATGATCGGCAGGCCGAACGCCGTCGTTGGTGGGGCCTCTACCGCGCCTGGTCCTGCGGTTGCCGCGAGCGGGGGCCGGCGCGCCGGCTTCCGGCGCTGCGCCACCAGCGCCCTCCGCCCCCCTCGCCCGCCACCGCCGCCTCCATCGATGTAATTCATGTTCGAGCGCGCGGGATCGTTGATGAGCGAGCGCCGATTGAATTCCGTCGACGAGAAGATGTAGGCGATTTTCGTCTCGGGATCGAACGCGCCCCCTTCCCAGTTCGTGCCGCCGTTGTTGCCCGGCATCATGAGCATGCCGAACTTGCCGTCCTGCCCGCGATCGATCGGCGGCTCGAAGAGGTTGTCGCTGTACTTGTGCAGATTGAGCACGCGCAGCGCTTCGGCCTTGATCTCCGGCGTCCAGTCGTTGACGTCGCTTTCGCGGATGCCCTGCCTGTCATACGCGGCCGGCTTGGTCGGATATGGTTGCGTCGGCGAATACCATTCGGTTGGCACTTTGCCGCGCGGCACCGGCCGCTCTTCGATGGGCCATACGGGCGCTCCGGTCACGCGATCGAAGGTATAGAGAAATGCCTGCTTCGACGGCACAGCGACGGCTTTAATCGGCTTGCCGTTCACGGTGATGTCCATCAGGATGGGCGCGGTCGGAAAGTCCCAGTCCCAGATATCGTGATGGATCGCCTGGAAATACCACAGGCGCTTGCCGGTATTGAGATCGAGGCAGACGACGCTGGCAGAGAAGAGATTGGCGCCGGGGCGGTGTCCGCCGAAATAGTCGCCGGTACCGTCTTCTGTCGCGAGATACACGCGGTTCAGCTCTTCATCGATCGTGATCGGGCCCCAGTTGCCCGCGTTGCCCGTGTACGACCACGAATCGTTTTCCCACGTGTCGTTGCCGAACTCGCCAGGCTGCGGAATCGTGTGGAAAATCCACAGGCGCTTGCCGGTGCGCACGTCGTAGCCGCGGATGTATCCCTTGACGTTCTCCTTCGCGCGCGGTGCGCCGCCGGGCAGGTGCGCCGCTCCGACGACGATGACGTTGTTGCCGAGCGCGGGCGGCGAGTTGAGCCCGATGTCGGCGGTCTCGAGATCGATGCCGGGTTGATCGATCTCGGTCTTGAGGTCGACGACGCCGTTGCGTCCGAACGACGCAACGGGTATCCCGGTTTTCGCGTTGAGCTGCACCAGGTGATAGCCAGGCGTAACGGTGACGATGCGCTCGTCGCCCTTGCCGTCTGTCCAGTACGCGAGGCCGCGGCCAGAGCCCTGGCGTGGGGCTGCTGCGCCGCGCTTTCCCTCGTCCATGCGCCACATCCACAACTGCTCGCCGCTCGCCGGATCGAGCGCGACGACGGTGCGGCGGGTGCCGGCCTGCGCGTACATCACGTTGTTCACGACGATCGGCACCGACTGCATGTTGAAATCGGGGCGCGGGCCGAGGTTGTCGGTCTTGAAGCGCCACGCGATGCGGAGGTTCTTGACGTTGTCCCTGTTGATTTGATCGAGCGGCGAGTATTTCGTGCTACCCGGCTCTGCCGCATACGAGCCGCCATTCGCCGTTTTTCGCGCCCGTCTGGGCGGCGAGCGGCAGAGTGGCGCACAGCAACAAGCCGAGAATCGACAGCCTTCGCATGAAGGGGGCTCCTTTGAGTGTGAGGCCGAGATTATAGCGATAAAATGAAGCCGCCAACATGGGAGAACGGACGAAAAAGCGCCTGGTCGTGAAAGTCGGCACCAATACGCTGACCGGAGGCGAAGACCGCCTCTCGCGGCCCGCGATGCTGAACATCGTGCGCCAGATCGCGCGGCTCGTGCACGACGGCCATCAGGTGGCGCTCGTCTCGTCGGGGGCGATTGTGGCGGGCCGCCAGGCGCTGTCCGTGTCGCGCAATGGTAAGGATATTCCGTTCAAGCAGGTGCTCGCCGCGGTGGGGCAAACCAAGCTGATGCAGATGTGGGACGAGCTCTTCTCGAAGGAAGAGCTCATCATCGCGCAGACGCTGCTGACGCGCGCGGATCTGGCCGACCGCCAGGGGTACCTCAACGCGCGCAATACGCTGCTTGCGCTGCTCGAGCGCCAGGTCGTCCCCATCATCAACGAGAACGACGTCGTCGCGACCGAGGAAATCAAGATCGGAGACAACGACAATCTGTCGGCGCTGGTGGCGAACCTGATCGACGCCGATTTGCTGATCCTGCTGACCGATCAGGAGGGGCTGTACACGGCCGATCCGCGCCGGCACTCGACCGCGACGCTGATTCACGAGGTTCCCGTCATTTCGGAGGAGATTCTCGCGCTGGCGGCGGGTGCGGGTACCTCGCGCGGCACCGGCGGAATGCTGACGAAGCTGCAGGCCGCACGGCTCGCCACCGAATCGGGGGTGACCGTACTGGTGGCAGGCGGAACGACCGACAATGTCCTTGTAAGGTCCGTCAACGGGGAGTCGGTCGGCACGCGGTTTCCGTCGAATCGCACGCGCATGGAAAGCCGCAAGCGATGGATTCTCGCGGGGCTCGCTGGCAAGGCCGCCGCGCACATCGACGCAGGCGCGGTGACGGCGCTGGGACGCGGGCGCTCGCTGCTGCCCGCGGGACTGGTCAACGTAAAGGGTCCGTTCGACCGCGGCGACAGCGTCAACATCGTCGGTCCCGAAGGCAAGGCGGTGGGTTGCGGCATCGCGAACTACAGCGCTGCCGATCTCGAGCGGATCAGAGGATGCCGGTCGGCCGAGATTACGACGATTCTGGGGTACAACTTCGGAGATGAAGTGATCCATCGAAACAATGTGGTGATGCTGTGACACCGGTGACGACAGACGAGCTGGTCGACAAAGCTTCGGGCGCGAAGGCTGCGTCGATCGTGCTCGCGCAAGCGACGACCGATCTCAAGAATCGCGCGCTCATCGCCATTGCGAACGCGATTCGCGCGCGCGAGAGCGAGATTCTCGCTGCGAACGCGCAGGACTGCGCGAACGCCTCGGCGCGAATCGAGATCGATCGCCTGCGGCTGACCTCGGACCGCGTCGCCGGCATGGCCCGCGACGTGGAGGCGGTGGCGCGCCTGGCCGACCCGGTCGGCGAGCAGTTCGATCAGATCACGCGCCCCAACGGTCTCGCCATCTCGAAGCGGCGCGTGCCGCTCGGAGTCGTCGGCGTGGTGTACGAGTCGCGCCCCAATGTGACGAGCGACGTCGCGGCGATTTGCATCAAGACCGGCAACGCGGTCGTTCTGCGCGGGGGCAGCGAGGCGCTTGCGAGCAATCGCGCGATTGCGGCGGCCATTCAGGCCGGCTTGAAGGACGTTGGATTGCCGGAGACGGCGGTGCAGTTGATTACGTCGACCGATCGCGCGCTCGTGCAGCGCATGCTGAAGCTGCGCGAGTATATCGACGTCATCATCCCGCGCGGCGGCGAGGGATTGATCAAGACGACCATCGAGAACGCGACGATTCCGGTCATCGAGACGGGCGCCGGCGTCTGCCACACGTATGTCGATCGCGCCGCCGATCCGGAAATGGCGCTCAGCATCGTGTACAACGCGAAGGTGCGGCGCCCGACGATTTGCAACGCGCTCGATACGCTGATCGTGCACCGCGAGATCGCCCAGTCGTGGCTGCCGAAGATGGCGGCCGAGTGGACCAAGGCGCGCGTGGAGATTCGCGCCGATGCCGAGGCGGCCCGGATGTTGAGCGCTGCGGGCGCCGCATCGGTGCCGGCGTCGCCAGACGATTTCGGCAGAGAGTTTCTCTCGCTCGTGGCCGCCGTCAAGATCGTCGGCAGCCTGGACGAAGCGCTGGATCACATCCGCGCGCACGGCTCCGGCCACTCCGAAGCCATCGTGACTGAGGATGCGCAGGCAGCGTCGCGGTTCTTGAACGAAGTGGACGCGGCGGCGGTGTTCGTCAACGCGAGCACGCAGTTTACCGATGGTGGGGAGTTCGGGTTGGGCACCGAGGTCGGCATCTCGACGCAGAAGCTTCACGCGCGCGGGCCGATGGGCTTGCGCGAGCTGACCACATATAAGTGGATCATCGAAGGGACAGGACAAACAAGGCCTTGACTACGCAAAAGGTGTTGGGCGGAAAGTCCATCGCGTTTATCGGCGGCGGCGCGATGGCGGGCGCGATGATTGGCGGCCTGCTGAACTCGCACGCGGTCGAGGCCAAGGCGATGACCGCGAGCGATCCGCACCCCGATCGCGCGCAGGATCTCGAGAAGCGATTCGGCGTGACGACGACCAGCGACAACCTGAAAGCGGCGAAGAGCGCCGACATCGTAATTCTGTCGGTGAAGCCGCAGATGCTACGGTTCGTGTTTCGCGACCTGTGCGGAAAGCTGCGCAAGGATGCGCTGGTGCTGTCGATTATCGCGGGCGCGCGAACAGAGTCGATGACCCAGGGGTTGAAGCACCCGTCCATCGTGCGGTCGATGCCCAATACGCCGGCTCAGGTGGCCGAGGGGATGACGGTATGGACCGCCACCGGCGCGGTGACGCCGGCGCAGCGCGCAGAGGCGCAGACCATTCTGCGTGCGTTCGGCAAAGAGCTCTATGTGGCCGACGAAGCGTTCCTCGACATGGCGACCGCTATCAGCGGCTCCGGCCCGAGCTATGTGTTCCTGTTCATGGAAGCGCTCATCGATGCGGCGGTGCATCTGGGCTTCTCGCGCGAGGACGCGCGGACGCTCGTGACGCAGACCGTTCGCGGCTCGGCCATCTACGCGGAACACTCGCCGTCGCATCCCGCAGAGATGCGCAATCTCGTCACCTCGCCGGGCGGCACCAGCGCGCACGCGCTGTATCAGCTCGAAAAAGGCGGGTTCCGCACGCTGCTGTCGAAGGCTGTGTGGGCCGCCTTCCAGCGCAGCGTGTCGCTATCGGCGCTGAACAGCGCCGTTCAGCCGTTCGAGGAAAAAGACGAGCCCGAGGAATAGGTCCCCTTTTCCCGAAGCAGCCGCGACGGTTTCATCGGCGGGTGCTTCATCAGCTTGAACTCTTCGATGGCGTGCTTGCGGATGTGCTCGATCGCTTCTTCGAGGCTGTCGGTCACGAGGAACAGCTTCAAATCGCCTGCGCTGACGGTGCCCGCCTTCACCATGTCCTCGAGCAGCGCCAGAAATCCTCGCCAGTAGGTCGCCCCCATCAGCACCACCGGGAAGTGGAGAATCTTCTTTGTCTGAATCAGCGTGAGCGCTTCGTTCAGCTCGTCGAGCGTGCCCAGACCGCCAGGCAGCGCGACGAACGCGTACGAGTACTTGAAGAGCAGCACCTTGCGCACGAAGAAATACCGGCACGTGACGATGCGATCGCAGTAGCGGTTCGGCGCCTGTTCGAACGGAAGCACGATGTTTACGCCGACCGAGCGGCCGCCGGCTTCCCGCGCGCCGCGGTTCGCGGCCTCCATCAGTCCGGGACCGCCGCCCGTCATCACCGTAAATCCGAGGCGCGCCAGCGCTTTCCCCATTTCGATGCCGAGCTGGTAGTACGGATGTCCTTCGCGGATGCGCGCCGAGCCGAACACCGTGACGCACGGGCCGCAGAAGTGAAACGCCCGGAACCCGGCGATGAAATCCTTGACGGCGTTGAAGATGAGCCGCGCCTCGCGGAGGCGCGAATGCGGGCCCTCCAGCAGAATGCGATCTTCAGGCTGCGAGGACGTTTTGACCGGCTTCGGTGTTTGTTTGGGTTCCATCAAAACACAACCTCTTCGGCGAGCAGGAAGAGCAGCGCGCCGAAGAGCGCGGCCATGACCACTCCGATCATTCCCGTGATGACGCACACCACGACTGCGCGTCCGGTGCTGTTGTAGTCGAGCGCCTGGCGAATGGCGATGACCATCGCCACGAGCATCCACGCGGTCGAGATCACATAAATGGTTCCGCCGATGACAGGCACGCATGCCGGCGATGCGCAAGATCCCGGGTGACGCCGCGAATCCGATCGTGCGCAGCAGCTCGCCGACGTTGGTCTGTGTCTGCGGCTCCGGCATCAGGTAGACGCCGACGATGTAGGTGGAGATCGCCCAGAACACCCACAACAGCAGCGCGAGCATCACGCGATGCAGCACCGGCGCGTTGTAGATGCCCGCCGTCAGGCCGATGCCGGCCGCGAGGCTCGACAGGACGACGATGAGGAGCGCCTGGCCGGTGGCCGTGCGATCGGCTTCGATTTCCTCGAAGACCGGGACGTCAAGCCTTGCCGCGCCGATCGCTCTCTGCAGAAAGGTCATCGGTGACTGTCAACTCTCTTCGTTCTGTCGCATAGGCATCGACGAAGCTGATCGCGGTGGCCATGATGACCGGGCCCAGCACGAGACCGAGCAATCCGAATGCCGCAATGCCTCCGAGGAGGCTGATAAAGACGAGCAGGCCGTTCATCTGCGTGCGGCCGGCCAGCAGCATGGGCCGCAGGAAATTATCGATGAGGCTGATGCCGCCTGCCCCGATCACCAACAGCGCGATGCCGCGCGACACCTCTCCGGTCAGCAGCAGCCACACCGCAACGGGCAGCCACACGATCCATGCGCCCAACGGTAGCAGAGAAAAGAACGCCATGGTGACGCCCCAGAACACCGGGGCGCCGAGCCCGAGCAGCGCGAATGTGATGCCGCCCACCGCGCCCTGCGTGAGCGCCACGATGATGCCCGAGCTGATGCTCGCTTTGATGAGCTCGGCGGTTTCGCGGATCCGCCCTTCGCGGAACGACGGGTCGAAGGGCAGGACCCGGCGCAGCCGGCTCATGATGGCATCGCCGTCGCGGAAGAAGAAAAACAGCGCGAACAGCATGATGATGACGTTGACGAAGAGCACGGCAATGCTGCGCGCGAGCTGGCCGGCGCCTTCGGTGACGAGCCCTGCGATGCGCGAGGCCCCCATTTTCAGGAGCACGTCGAGGTTCGGGATGTCGCGGCCGAACCGCTGGCGCTGCAGCCAGCTCCATCCGCGCTGCACGCGCTCGAGCCCGCGCGACCCGCCAGCGGCGAGATCGATCGAGCCAAGCGTCTGCATCGCCTCTTCGACGAACGCCATGACGATGAGCACGAACGGCACGACGATGATGAGCGTGACCGCGCCTGTGCTCATGGATGCCGCCAGCGTTCTGCCGAAGCGCCCTTCGAGCCGCTTGTGCCGGGCATGGAAAAATGCGCCGAAGATGGCCGCCCACGCGAGCGGCCTGAGGAACGGCTCGAAGAGTTGATAAAGCAGGTAGCCGAGGAGGATGACACATCCGTAGAAGAGCAGCGTGGTGCTACGCTGCCGCGCGAGTTGATCCGGCATCTGCTACGAATCTGACACCGACCCACCTGGAGTAATTCAAGCGAGAAGGGCGTGCAGGTGACACCAAATAGAATGTCGCGATGAAACGAGCGCTCGCGGCGGTGACGGCGGCCGGGTTGCTGGCAGCCTCCGCCGGCGCAGTCGCGAACCAGCAGGAAGGACGTATCAGCTCCACCATGCGCGCCAAGACGGGTCTGACCGATGTTCCCGGGATCAAGGTGGGGCAGGTCACACGGACCGAACGCTTGACAGGCTGCACGGTCATTCTTGCCGAAGCCGGCGCCGTGGCCGGTGTCGATGTGCGCGGGTCTGCACCGGGAACGATCGAAACCGACCTGCTGAACCCTCTGAATCTTGTGCAGCAGGTGCACGCGGTGTTTCTGTCGGGCGGCAGCGCGTTCGGACTCGATGTGGCAACGGGCGTGCGCAAGTACCTTTACGAACGGAAGATCGGATTCGAGACACGATCGGCCAGAGTGCCGATCGTCCCTGGCGCGATTCTGTACGATCTCGGCGTGGGCAATCGGCCTGATGTCTGGCCGACGGCAGATTGCGGCTATCGTGCGGCGGCAGGCGCGACCAGCGGGCCTGTCGATGAGGGCAACGTCGGTGCGGGTGCGGGTGCGACGATTGGCAAAACGGGCGGCGGCGGGGCGATGAAGGGCGGGCTCGGCACGGTATCGATCGCCGTTCCAGCAGGCGCCGACACGCTCATCGTCGGTGCGATTGTCGCGGTCAATGCCGTAGGCGACGTCATCGACCCGCGCAGCGGCACACTCGTCGCGGGCGTCCGCACGCCTGATGGAAAAGGGCTGGCCGATGCCCGCCGGTTATTGCGATCGGCCGTGCCGGCGGCGATCAAGGCCGGACAGAACACCACCATTGGCGTCATCGCCACCAACGCGCGCCTGACGAAGGTTCAGGCGACCAAGGTGGCGCAAATGGCGCACGACGGATTTGCGCGCGCGATTTATCCCGCGCACACGATGGGTGATGGCGACGCAATTTTTGCGCTGGCTACCGGGGCGATCGACAACAGCGATGTGTCTCGCATCGGTGCGCTTGCGGCGGACGCGATGGCCGAGGCCATCGTACGCGCCGTGCAGGCGGCCAAGGGAATTCCCGGATATCCAGCCGCAGGGGACATTCGGCCTTAACGAAAAACGAATAACGAAAAACGAATAGAGAGGGCGTACATGACGGCGAAGCGTCACCGCATTGCGGTGATTCCAGGCGACGGTATCGGTCAAGAAGTCATTCCGGCAGCGCTGACGGTGCTCGAGGCAGTGGCCGGGCGCAGCGGGTTCACCTTCGATCTCGTGGAATTTCCCTACGGCTGCGCCTACTACGCGAAACACGGCCGCATGATGGCGGCGGATGCATTCGACCGCCTCGCCGAATTTCCCGCCATCTATTTCGGCGCTGTCGGGGACCCCTCGGTGCCCGACCATATCGCCGTATGGGAGCTGATCCTCCCGCTGCGGCAGCGATTCGACCAGTACGTGAACCTTCGGCCGATGCGCCTCTTTCCGGGCGTGAACTCGCCGCTCGCGAATCGCGGCCCCGCCGACATCGACATGATTTGCGTCCGCGAGAACTCCGAAGGGGAGTACGCCGGCATCGGCGGAAAGATTCACGCGGGGACACCGTTCGAGGCGGTGGAGCAGGCAGGACTCTTCACGCGCCACGGCATCAGCCGCATCGCGCGTTATGCGTTCGAGCTGGCGTCGAAGCGGCCGCGTCGCGAGCTTGCGAGCGCGACCAAATCGAACGCGCTGCAGCACTCGATGGTGCTGTGGGACACGGTGGTCGACGAGGTGCGCAAGGATTATCCGGGCGTTGCGTTCAAGAAATACCACGTTGACGCGCTCGCGGCGCGCATGGTGACGCATCCCCAGACGCTCGACGTCATCGTGGCCTCGAACCTGTTCGGCGACATCCTGACGGATCTGGGCGCCGCCATATCGGGCAGCCTCGGGCTCGCGGCGAGCGGCAATATCAATCCCGAACGGAAATATCCGTCGATGTTCGAGCCCATCCACGGGTCCGCGCCAGACATCAAAGGGAAGGGGATCGCAAATCCGATCGGCGCGATCTGGGCCGGCGCCCTGATGCTCGATCATCTCGGCGAGCACGCAGCGCACGACACGATCGTCGCGGCCATCACGAAGGTGCTGTCGAGCGGTGATACGAAGACGCCGGATATGGGAGGGAAGGCGTCGACAAAAGAGATGGCGGCCGCAATACAGGCCGCCATCTGAGATCTAAGATCTAGATCTCAGATCTAGTTAGCTGTCGCTTCCACGCGTTCGGTCGAGGCCGGCGAAGATGCCGAAGGCTCCACCAGCAGGCGCAGTCCGTATCCTTCGGGCGTGCCTGTCGACTTCTGGAAGTCGCCCGCGCGGTAGACGGCGGAGAGCACTTTGCCGACGCGGAGCGCGATCGGCAGGCCATCGGCGTTGCGCGCATCGCGCTCGAGCTGGAACGTCACGAGACGATAGAGCGGAATCGACGTCGACTCGCTCCACTCGATAAACACGCCGGTCTCGCTGACATCGCGCGTCGTAACGCTGGCAAACCGTGTGGTGCCGCGGGAATCCTTCCACGTGACGCGCCCTGGCAGGATAAGCGAGCGGCGCTCCGACCGGCGGGGTACGATGTTCGTCCTGTTCGTGGCGATGCTCAGTGCTTGCATTTGGCCTCCCGTAATCAAGCGACGCCAATCTGTATATCAATCGACAGGCCAACCCGTTAGCCGCCCAGGTCAACTTACACTATATTTCCGTAACATACAGTGAATAAAAGTCTTATATGAATTATTTCGTTACAGCTACAGGCAGCTGGGAAGCCTTGTGCAAGATACTAGGTATCCAACTACCCCTGTAAGTGATTACTTCGTATCCGCAAAAGGGGTCGTTTCGAAGCCCAATCGGCGCAGTTTCAGATACAAGACCTCTGCGTGTCAGGCCAAGGGAGCGCGCCGCCTCGGAAATATTGCCGCCGCTCTGGTGCAGGGTGGCTTCGATAATCTCGCGTTCCAGGCTGTCTACGGCGGCCGACAGTGACGTGACAGGCAGCCGTGCCGCCGCGCTCGGCCCCTGACCAATCGCGTGTTGCCGGATGGCGGCCGACGTAATCTCGGGCGACAGGTGCTCGGGACCGATGCCCTGACCCGGGCGGCTGAGCGCCACCAGACGCTGAATCTCGTTGCGAAGCTGACGGACGTTGCCGGGCCACCAATGCTGCGCCAACAGCTCGAGCGTGTCGGGCGTGAGAAACACATCAGGCTTTCCGAGGCGCTCGGATACCTCACGCATGAACAGACTGGTCAGATGCGGAATCTCTTCGCGGCGATCGCGGAGCGGTGGGATCAGAATGCGGATGACCGCCAGGCGGTAATACAGGTCTTCGCGGAACTTGCCCTCGGCCACCCGCTGCTCGAGGTCGGCATTCGTCGCGGCAATCACGCGCACGTCCACGCGCTGCGGGCGCGTCTCGCCGATCGGCATGATTTCCCCCTGCTCGAGGAAGCGCAGCAGCTTGGGCTGCACGTCGAGCGGCAGGTCGCCGATTTCGTCGAGGAACAGGGTGCCGCCCGTGGCGGTCCGCACGAGACCGAGTTGATCGTTGACCGCGCCGGTGAAGCTGCCGCGCCGATGGCCGAACAGCTGGCTGTCGGCGAGATCGCGGGTGGTCGTCGTGCAGTTATACGGGAGAAACACAGCCGAGCTGCGCAGCGAGCCGACGTGAATCGCGCGCGCGACGAGCTCTTTGCCCGTGCCGCTCTCGCCGGTAATCAGCACCGTCAGCTCGTTGCCCTGCATTCGCTGAATCTGCTCGACGACGCGCATCATGGCGGGGCTCGCGCACAGGAATCCCGGCAGCAGCGGCTCGAGCGGCTGCTCGTGCGCGATTTCGGCGGGCGCCGCCGGCCGCTGCCGAGCGCTGCAGAGATCGAACCCCTGCGAAGCGATAGCGGCAATCATCCGCAATCGGCGGCGGAGCGGGTCGGCGACGGGTCGCGGGCAGAGAATCGCGACGAATCGCGGACCGTCGACGTCGCGTCCGGTCTGCTCCGCGACGACGAACCCCGTGCCATGCGAGCGGCCGACGGCGCGCATGGCGATCGCGCGGGCGCGGTCGGCGTCGCTGCCGGTCCACGCGACCAGGCGAAGATCCCCATCCTTCGGTGCGACGAACACCACAGCGCAATCCGCGTCGAGCGTGTCGCGCACGGCGGCGGCCGTTTCATGCCCCAGTAGTTCCGGAAAGGCCGCTGCGTCGATGAGCCGCCGGACGACCGCATCATCCGAGCCGATCGAGGACAGCGGGTCGGTGGCTTCAACCGACGGCAGATCCGAGGCGGCCTTCTGTGTTTCGAGGAGATCGCGCGCGGCGCCGAGCGATTCGAACAGCGACGCCGCAACGGTGAACTGATGTTCGGCCTGCGAGCGCGCGCCCACGCGGCTCGCCAGCCGGCCGAGCGCCAGGTGGCTCAACGCGCTCTGGTAGCCCTCGCCGATCAACTCGAACACGCTCGCGCTTTGCGCGATGTCGTGGTACGCCTCCGACAGGCGGCTTGCCGATCCGTGGAGCGCGCCGCGGAGACGAAGAAACTCGCCCCATGCGCCCGGCATCGCGCGTGCGTCGATGCGACCGGCGACCGTGGCCGAGCCGGTACTTCCGCTTCAGGTGCTCGAGCCGCCGCGAGCAGCGCTTCGCAGGCGATGAGATCGGCCTGAATGGCCTCGGCCGGCGGGGCCTTTGCGGCGATGTCGTTCGCGAGCCGCAACGCCTCTTCCGTCGCGCCGCGCCGAGCGGCCAGTTTCGCTTCGAGCATGCGAATCGACCACTCGTACCACGAGCTCGTCTGGGCGCCGTAATTGCCGTAGGCTTCGCCGGCCTTGCGCAGGTAGTCGCCGGCCGATTCATATCCGCCACGCATCAGCGCAATCTGCGCGAGCGTGTCGTATACGGCGCCGGTAATCTCGTTGAACTGCGTCTGGACGCGCAAGTCCAGCGCGCGGTGCAGAACTTTCTCGGCGCGCTCGAGCTGGCCGAGCCGCACGAGGATCTGTCCGAGCGTGGCGAGCGAAATGGCGAGCCCGCGTCCGGGCCCCATCTGTTCCTGCAACGCCGTACCGTGCTCGGCCATGGCGAGCGCTTGCTCATGGCGGTGCTGGAGCAGCGCCACGTTCGCCTGGTTGTTGCTGATGATACCGAGGACATCCTGCGCCTGCACCGACGCCGCGAGTCGCTCGGCGTGCTGCAACGCGGCATTGGCTTCTTCGATGCGCCCGCCCTGAGCGAGCACAGCGCCGGAGAGGGAGTGGAGGATTGCAAGGTAGCGGCGATTGCCCGCGGCATGCAGCGCCGGCGCCGCTTTCGCGATGTGTTCCCGCACGATCGCCGTGTCGCCGACCTGCCGGTAGCAGAGCCCCAGCTCGTAATGCGCGAGGCCGATCGCCTCGGAATCGTGCGCCTGCTCCGCGTACTCAGCGCGCGGCCGAGCAGCGCAATCGCGCGCGACTGGTCGCCTTTCGCAAACGCAATGCGGCCGTGAAGGCGCCACAGGGTCGAGAGCAGCGCGGGAGAGAGATCGTCGCGCGACGATTCCGGCGGGCGCCCGAGCGTGGCGGCCGCCTGCGCCACGTCGTCGCCCATCAGCCATGCGTCGGCGAGCGTACAACGCAGGCCGACCTCGTCTTCGTGTTTGAAGCCCGATGCTTTCAATGCCTGCGTGAGGATGCCGATCGCGTCGGCATGGCGGCCACGCTCGAGAGACGCTCGCGCGCGCGCCAGCGCCGGCTGAAAGGCGATGGTGACCACGGACGGGAGTATACGACGTCAAGGGTAAGATAGAGAGGATTGAATCGCGTTCTCCTTTGCCTCGTTGTGCTTGCGGCGATTTCGTGCGGGCGCTCGGACGCGCCCGCATCCGCCCCTGCACCCGTCGCATCTGACGCACCCGTTGCACCTGTTGCACCTATTGCACCCGGCCCGCCGCGCATCGTGGTGCTCGGCGACAGTCTTACGGCGGGCCTGGGCATCCCGCGCGAGCAGGCGTATCCGGCGGTGTTGCAGCGCAAACTGCACGACACCGGGATACCGCTCGAGGTGATCAACGCCGGTGTGTCGGGCGACACGAGTTCCGATGGATTGCGCCGCGCGAACTGGGCGCTCGAAGGGGATGTGCGGCTGCTGATCGTCGCGCTCGGTGCGAACGACGGTCTGCGGGGCCTGCCGGCGACCCAGATGAAGGCCAATCTCCAGAGCATCATTCACCGCGCGCGGCAGCGGGCGATTCCGGTGCTGCTCGTGGGAATGGAAGCGCCTCCGAACTTCGGGGAACAATACGCCGCGTCGTTTCGTCAGGTATTTCAGGATCTCGCGCGCGAAAACAAAGTGACGTTCGTGCCCTTTCTGCTCGAAGGGGTCGCGGGCGTTCCCGACTTGAATCAGGCCGATGGTATCCATCCAACCAGCGCCGGCGCCGCTCGCATTGCCGATCACCTCTGGCCTGCGGTAAAGACGATGATCGACAAATGATCGAGTTGCGCGGGGTTTCGAAAACGGTCAAGAGCGGCGATCATCTACTCACCATCCTTCATCCGATCGATCTTGCGGTGCCGTCAGGGCAGCGCCTGGCCATCGTCGGGCCGTCAGGGAGCGGAAAGTCGACGCTGCTCGGATTGATCGCCGGGCTCGACGCGCCGTCGAGCGGCTCGATTCTCATCGACGATACCGACATCACCGAGCTCGGCGAAGATCGACTCGCGCGCCTGCGCGGCGAGAAGATCGGCTTCGTGTTCCAGTCGTTTCATCTCATTCCGTCGCTGACGGCCCTCGAGAACATCCTCGTTCCGATGGAGATTGCCGGGCGGCGCGACGCGGCCGCGCGCGCGCGCAGCCTGCTGAGCGAAGTTGGGCTCGAGGATCGCGGCCACCACTATCCGTCGCAGTTATCGGGCGGCGAGCAGCAGCGCGTCGCGATTGCGCGGGCGCTGTCGAACGAGCCGGTGATTGTGCTCGCCGACGAACCGACCGGCAACCTGGATAGCGCCACCGGCCATCACGTCATCGAGCTGTTGCTCGGCATCAACCAGCAGCGCGGAGTCACCCTCGTCGTCGTGACGCACGATCAGGAGATCGCGGCCATGGCCGATGCGCGCGTGTATCTGCGCGACGGCAAGGTCGCCGAGCGGGTGGGGCTCTGATGCGGTTCGTGCTGATGACCGCTCTGCGCGAGACGCGATCGGCCTGGAAGCGCCTGGTCTTCTTCTTCGTCTGCATCGCGATCGGCGTCGGCGCCATCGTCGCGCTGCGCTCGGTCATCCAGAGCGTCCGCTACGTGCTGTCGACCGAAGCGCGCTCGCTGATGGCTGCCGATATCTTCCTGTCGACGGACCGGCCGTGGCAGGACGGCACGCCCGACCGCATCGCGTCGCGCCTCGCGCGCATTCCGAACTCTGCGCGTATCGACTCGATCGAAATGGTGACGATGGCGCGGCCGGTGGACGAGCGCGCGGGCATCACGAAGGTCGTCGAGCTTCGAGCGGTGCAGCCGGGATTTCCTTTTTATGGCCGGCTTACGCTGCAGGATGGGCGGCCGTACTCTCACTCGCTGTTGCAGAACAACGGCGCGCTCGTGCGCCCGGAGCTTCTGGCGCAGTTTGGCCTTTCCGTTGGCGATGCCATCACGATTGGCAAAGCGCAGTTCGTCGTCCGCGGGGTGATTTCGCTCGAGCCGGGCCGCTCGCTCAGCGCGTTCAGTCTGGGGCCGCGTGTGTTCATCGACTACGACGATCTTGCCGAGACCGGCCTGGTCGCGTTCGGCAGCCGCGTCTCGCGCCAGATGCTGCTGCGCGTTCCCGATGCTGAGATCGACACGCTCACAAACGATCTGCAGACCGAGCTGAGGCCGCAGTTCGTACGCGTGCGCTCCTATAGAGATCGTCAGGAACAGATCGGCGAAGACTTCGAGCGCGCCGAAAACTATCTCAGCCTGGTTGGTCTCGTGATCGTCGTGCTCGGCGGCATCGCGGTGTCGAGCGTCACGCGCGTGTTCGTGCGGCAGAAGATCAAGAGCATCGCGGTCATGAAGTGCGTCGGTGGCACGAGCCGTCAGATTCTCAGCGTCTATCTCCTTCAGTCTCTGGCCCTGGGCATTGTTGGCAGCCTTATCGGCGTGCTGATGGCGTGGATCGCGATCGCGGTGATTCCCGACGACATGAATCAGATCGGCACGCTGACGGTGGATTACGGGCTGTCGTGGTCTGCCGCCGCCCAGGGGACCGGCGTGGGGGTGCTCGTATCGCTGTTGTTTGCGATGGTGCCGCTGCTCGAAGTGCGCCAGGTCAAGCCATCGCTCCTGCTGCGCCATGAGACGACCGGACGGCGTCGCGACTGGTTTCAGATCGGCGCGACGGTGGTGGTCGGAGGCGCGCTCGTGGCGCTGGCGTCATGGCAGGCGGCATCGATACGAGTGGGGTTGATCGTATGCGCCGGGTTCCTCGGGCTGACCCTGGTGCTTTATGGCGTCGGCTGGCTCCTGACGCGAATGACGCGGCCGCTCGCGCGGTCGACATGGTTTCCCATGCGGCAGGCGGTGCTGCATCTGAGCCGGCCTGGCAATCAAACGCGCGTCATCCTGCTGACCGTGGGGCTTGGCACCTTCTTCATCATGGGGGTGCGCGGCCTGCAGGTAAACCTGTTGAATCAGTTCGCCCTGCAGATCGGCGACAACACGCCGGACATGTTTCTCGTCGACATTCAGCAGGATCAGGCCGCCGACATGAGAACGTTTCTGGCCGAACGGCTGCCGAAGGAATCGCAGCCGCTGCTGATTCCCGTCCTGCGTGCGCGCGTCACGGGCAAGGGCGGCAACCTCGACGAAGTGGAAGACCTGCAAGGGCGGGGCATGCTGTCGCGCGAATACACCATCACCTATCGCGGCCAACTCGAGTCGAACGAGACGCTGATAAAGGGAACGTTTCCAAAGCCCACAACGGGGTCTGACCCCTTTGCTGGCGGCGTATCCCAGGATCTGCCGGAAGTGTCGATCGAAGAGGGCATTGTCCAGCGCTTTCGCATCGACCTCGGAGACGTCATGCGCTTCGATGTGCTCGGTCGCGCGATGTATGCGCGGGTCAGCGGCATCCGACGCGTCGAGTGGCGCGAGGGACGCAGCGGCGGATTCATGTTCGTGTTCGGGGCCGGCACGTTCGAGGGCGCGCCGCACTGGTTTTTTGCGCCCGTTCGTGCCAACCTCGCGGATGCGGCCGCAGCGCGGGAAGCTTACGCACGACCTCGTGGTGCGCTTCCCGAACGTGTCGGTCATCGACCTGCGCGAGCTGCTCGAGTCGGTGCGTAAAGTCTTTCAGGTCGTCACGGTGGCCATCGACATCGTCGGCACCCTGGTGATTCTGACCGGCGGCCTCATCCTCGCCGGCGCTGTTGCGGTCACGAAATTCCAGCGCGTGTACGAAGCCGCCATCTTCAAGACCCTGGGGGCCAGCTCGCGGGCGATTGCCGCGATGCTGATGGTCGAGTACGGCCTGCTGGGGACGATTGCCGGGGCCGTTGGGTCGTTCGGCGCGCTGGCATTGGGCTGGGGCGTCAGCCGGTTCGCGCTCGACATCCCATGGCGTCCCGTTCTACACGAGAATCTCATTGGTACGGTAGCGACCTCGCTGCTCATCATGATCATCGGCGTGGTGGCGAGCGCGGATGTCCTGAAGCGCAAGCCGCTTGCGGCGTTGCGTGCCGAATAGTTAAAATGTCTAGTTATCAATGGACGTAACGCCCTTCAAAGAGATGCTGCTGCGGAAACGGGGAGATATCCTCTCGGGCGGTGGGCGCGATCCGCTCACCGTGACGCTCGACACGAACACCCGTCAGGGCGACCTGGCCGACCAGGCGACGGGCAACAACGAAGTCCATATCCAGCTGAAGCTCAAGCAGACAGACGCCAAGATTCTGCAGGCCATCGAAGAGGCGCTCGAGCGGATTCAGAAGGGGACCTACGGCGTGTGCCGTGACTGCGGAGAACCGATCGCCGAGGCCAGGCTGAATGCGATCCCCTGGACGCGCGTCTGCATCACCTGCAAGGCGAAACAGACGACGTGAGCCCTGCCGAGCTGCTGGCTTTCCTCAAGGATTTTCATCGGGAGACGCTCGAACTGTTCAAGGCGCGGCAGACCAACGCACAGTCGGTCGCGGCGTACGACGCGAACAACGGCTTTCAGCAGGTGCTCGGCCGCCAGGAAGTGCACCTCCAGTGGCTGCGCGATGCGATCGCCGCGTTGGGGGCCACGGTTGCCGATTCTCTGGATCAGGTGAGCGGCAAAGCGTCGGCCGAAACGGCCAAATCGATTATCGACGCCGACGCAGCCAACCAGAAGGCGGTCATCGATCGCTGGGCTCCGCGCGTGGCCATGGTCACCAACGCGCGCCACCGCAAGATGGTCGAGCTGATTCTCGGGGAGATGAAGGAGCACTTGCGCGTCCTGCAGCAGGCAGCCGACAGTCGCGCCGATCTGCTGGGGCGCCATTCGGACGGGAAGGTCCTTCGCGGATCGGTGATGGCCGCACGACCGAAGAATTAGTGCGCGTTGCCATTTCCCTCGGCAGCAACCTCGGCGATCGCCGCGCGCATCTCGACTACGCCATCGACGCGCTGCAGCTCGACCTCACCGATGTCTCGGTCTCCTCATTTCTGGAAACGAAGCCTGTCGGCGTCGGTCCCGAGCACGGCGCGTACCTGAACGCAGCAGTCGTCGGGCGCACGCAGCTCTCTGCGCGCCTGCTGATGGAACGCCTGCTCGAGATAGAGGAAGAGCGGGGCAGGGTGCGGCCATACCCGATGGCGCCGCGCACGCTCGATTTGGATTTGGTTCTGTACGGGGACGACATCATCGAGGAAGACGGGCTGTCCGTGCCTCACCCGCGTTTCCGCGAGCGCGAGTTCGTCCTGCGCCCGCTCGCCGAGATCGCGCCCGACATGATCGATCCGGTCACGAAAAAAACGATCGCTGATCTTTTAAACAGGAGATCTCTAATCTCCTGTTTCGTATTTATTCGTATCGCAGCGCGACGATCGGATCGAGCGCCGCGGCTTTCTTCGCCGGATAGAACCCGAAGAAGATTCCCGTGATCGCCGAGAATCCGAACGCCATCACGACCGCGTTGGGCGGAACGGCCGTCGGGAACTCCCAGACCCGCGTCGCAAGCTCGGCCATCCCAAACCCCATGGCGATGCCGATGCCCCCTCCCAGCAGGCTGATGACGATGGCTTCGACGAGAAACTGAAGCAGTACGTCCCGTCCCTTGGCGCCGATGGCCAGGCGGATGCCGATTTCGCGCGTCCGCTCGGTGACCGACACCAGCATGATGTTCATGATGCCGATGCCGCCCACGATGAGCGAGACGGCGGCGATGCCCGCCAGCAGCTGGGTAAACGTTTCAATCGACGCGGTGCGGATGTTGGCGATCTCCTCCTGCGTTCGGATCGTGAAATCATCCGGGTCTCCGGAGATCAGCTTGTGCTGATTTCTCAGTACGACCGCCACTCCATCGGCGACGTCCGATACGGAGTCGGCGGATGCGGCCGAGAGCGTGATGTTCTGGATGTTCTGCTGCCCCTGCAGCCGCTTTTGGACGGTGGTGTAGGGCGCAAAGATCGTGTCGTCCTGATCGTTGCCCATCGCCGCCTGGCCCTTCGAGTCCATCATGCCGATGATCTTGAAGGGTTGATTGCGGATACGAATCAACTGTCCGGTCGGATCGACCTCCGGTCCGAAGAGCTGCTCGCTGACTGTCTTTCCGATGACCGCCACCCTCGACGCGCTGCTGACATCCTGCGGGCTGAAGAACGTGCCGTACTTGACCGGCCACTGCCGAATGAGCGGAAAGTCCACATCCGTGCCTTCGAGCCGCGTGGACCAGTTCTGGTTGCCGGCGATGACCTGCGCCCGCAGATTGACGCCAGGCGCGATGTACTGCACCTCTGGCACTTCTTTTCTGATCGCATCGACGTCTTCCGGCTTCAGGCTCGCCGCCGCGCCCGATCCGCCGCGGACGCCGCCCATCGTGAAGTTGCCGGCCGAGATCGTCACCATATTAGTGCCGCCCGCTTTGATTTGCTCCTCGATCTGCGACTGCGCGCCGGTGCCGAGTGCTACCAGCGTGATGACCGCAGACACGCCGATGATCATGCCGAGCATGGTCAGGGCCGTGCGCATTTTGTTGCGCGCCAGCGCCTTCAGAGCGATTCGCGTGGTCATGACAGGGGACATAGGGTGATCCTCGAATCTGAAATCTAGAATCTAAAAACTAAAATCTAAAAATCTCGGAATCTCAAAGCTACACGAGCACTGGCATCGAGGCCAGCTCTGTGTCGGCGTCGCGGCGGTTCGTCACCGGCGTATTGCTCAGCACGCGGCCGTCGCGGAAACCGACGATGCGCGTCCCGTACTCGGCGATGTCGTGTTCGTGCGTAATCAGCAGCACGGTGATGCCCTGCTCGGCATTCAGGCGTTGAAAGATCCCCATCACCTCGACGCTCGTCCTCGAATCGAGGTTGCCCGTCGGCTCGTCCGCGAGAATCAGCGAGGGCTGATTGATCAGCGCGCGTGCGATAGCGACGCGCTGCTGCTGGCCGCCCGACAACTGGTTGGGATGATGATGCGCGCGCTCGCTGAGGCCGACCGCCTTCAAGGCGGCCATGGCACGCGCGTGGCGCTCTGACGCTTTCATCGTCTTGTCCGTGTAGAGCAGCGGCAGTTCGACGTTGTCGAGCGCCGAGGTCCGCGACAGCAGGTTGAATCCCTGAAACACGAACCCAATCTTGTGGTTCCGCACCTCTGCCAGCTCGTTGCGGCTGAGCTTGGCGACGTCGCGGCCGTCGAGGAAGTACTGGCCGCTCGTCGGATGATCGAGGCAGCCGAGGATGTGCATGAGCGTCGACTTGCCCGAGCCCGATGGCCCGGTGGCCGCCACGAACTCGCCCTTTTCGATGTCGAGCGACACGCCGCGAAGCGCGTGCACCTTCACCTCGCCGACGTCGTACGTTTTGATGAGATCGCGGACGGAAATGACCGGCATTACTGGCCTCGTCCGCCGCCTCGGCCGCCACCACCGCCGCCGCCGCCGGGAAGCCGCCGCCCTGGCGCCCGCCACCGAGGCCAGGGAAGCCACCGCCGCCCTGCGGCTGCAGGGTCTGGCGCACAGCGCCAGTAATCACGTTCGTGACGAGCTCTGTATCTTCCTGCAGCTCGCCGTCCAGCGCCTCGAATCAGCTCTGTCTGTTGACCGTCGCTGATGCCGAGGCGCAGACGCACGCGCTCGAGCTTGTTGTTCTTGTTCAACCAGACCTGCCCGAAGGTTTCAGTCTGCGTCAGGGGTGCAAACAGTGCGTCGAACGTCGTCGCAGTCGGTGCCGCCGAAGCCGCCGGCCGCGCCGCCTGTGGCTGACCCTGCTGTCGAGGTCCCTGACCCCGCCCGCCGCGTGCGGGTGCGGCAGCCGCCTGGCCATCTGCTGGAGGCGTAAAGCCGCGCGCGCGCATGCGCTCCATGAAACGCTCTCGCTCCTCGGGCGTCATGCTGGCCATGCGCTCTGCCATGTTTCCACGTCCGCCACCACGACGGCCGCCGCCACCCTCGCCGCGCCCCATCTGCGGCGCCGAGCCTTCGCCTTGCGGAGCCGCTCGAGGTGCTTCGCCCTGTTGCGCGGTCTGCGCTGCCGGACGAAAGCGATCGCCGGTCCCTCGCGCTACGGGCTGCTGAGCGGCCGGTTGCTGCTGCGCTGCCGGCTGTTGCGCCGCGGGCGCCGTCGCCGGTGGGGCATTGCGCGTGTCGGGGCCTGCGCCGGCACCACGTCCGCGGCCGCCGCCTCCACCCGCTCCGCCCGGAGGCGGTGTCTGTCCCAGCGCAGCGAAGGTCTCTGCCGTCGGCCGGAACCGCAGCGCCGTATTCGGCACACGCACGACGTCTTCGCGCCGCGCGATCTCGATGTTGACGTTCGCCGTCATCCCGGGCTTGAGTTTCAGGCCGGGGTTCGGCACGTCGATGACCGTCTGATATGTCACGACGTTCTGCACCGTCGTCGGCTGCAGGCGAACCTGCGTGACGCTGCCCGTGAACTCGTCGGTCGGAAACGCGTCGACGCGGAAACGCACGGCCTGTCCGGGACGAATGCGACCGACATCGGATTCGTCGAGGCTGGCCAGCACCTGCATTTTCGTCAGGTCGGCCGCGAGGACGAACAGCGTTGGGGCCGACATGCTCGCCGCGACGGTCTGTCCGACGTCGACGTTGCGCGAGATGACGAGGCCGTCGATCGGAGACTCGATGACGGTGTGCGCGAGATTCACCTGATTCTGTCGGAGCGACGCCTGCGACTGCGTGACGCCGGCCACCTGCGATCGAAGCTGCGCCTCCGACGAGCGCACGGTGACTTCGGCCGCCTCGAGCTCTGTCGTCGCGATCAGCTTCTTTGCCGCGAGCTCTTTGGCGCGCGCCAGTTTCGTTTTCGAGTCGTCGAGCGCCACGCGAAGCCGTTCGAGATCGGCTTCGGCACGAATCAGGTTTGCGCGCGCCTGTTCAATCTGCGACTGGATGAGCGAAGGATCCAGACGCGCGAGCACCTGTCCTTTGCGGACCAGCGAGTTGAAGTCGGCGTTCAGCTCCTGAATGGTTCCCGACACCTGCGTGCCGACCTGCACCGTGGTGACGGCCTGCAGGGCACCGGTCGCGCCCACCGTCTCCGCGAGATCGCCGCGCGTGAGACGCGCGGTGGTAATCGTTGGCGGTACAGGCTTCTGCGTGTAGCGGTAGTAGCCATATGCTCCGGCTCCGGCCAGGACGAGCGCGACGACGATGAAGCAGTGTTTTTCGCATCTATGTGTATAAGACGTTGGGCGCGCTAAGGTTGTTTAGCGCGCCCGTGTGAAAGTTCTGTGACAGGGTTAATGGGCCGCGGCCTGCTGATGCGGGTGCTTCTTCCAAAGCCCCGCCCACCCCTCTTCGAAGAGCGTGTAGACCGTCGGCACGAACACCAGCGTGATGAAGGTCGACGTCAGAAGCCCGCCGATGACGACGCGCGCCAGCGGCACCTGCAGCTCGCTGCCTTCGCCAATCCCGAGGGCCATCGGCACGAGTCCGAGCATGGTGGCCAGCGACGTCATCAGAATGGGCCGCAGTCGTGTGCGTCCCGCCACCTCGACAGCCTCGCGCAGCTCCATGCCGTCGCGCCGCCGCAGGATGTTCGTGTAGTCGACGAGCAGAATGGCGTTGCTCACGACAATGCCGCCCAGCATGATGACGCCCAGATACGCCTGCAGGTTGAACGACGTGTCGGTCAGATAGAGCGCCAGCACGACGCCGATCGCGGCGGTCGGCACCGAGAACATGATGATGAACGGATCGCGCAGCGACTCGTACTGCGACGCCATGACGGCGTAAACGAGGATGAGCGCGAGAATCAGCACGAGGCGCAGCTCGTTGAACGTCTTTTCCTGCTGTTCCACTTCGGCGCCAAATCCGATCGAGAACCCCGCTGGGCGGTTGATTTCGGGCAGCCGAGCCGTGACGGCCTTCACCGCTTCGCTGAGCGGAATCTCAGGCTCGGCGCTGACCATGATCATGCGCTCCTGGTTCTTGCGCTCGATCTGGCTCGGTCCGAGCTGCGACTGAATGACCATGACGTTCCTCACCGGCAGCGACACGCCGCTGGCGGTGTTGACCATCACGTCGTTGACGTCCGATACCTGCTCGCGATCTTCCTGTTTCAGGCGGACGATGATCGGATATTCGTAACCGCCCTGGCGGAACTGCGCGGCGGTCGTGCCCGCGACGTTCGTGCGGATCGTGTTGGCCACCTGCGTCGTGTTCAAGCCGAAGAGCGCCGCTTTCGGACGATCGATCTGGACGGCGAGCTCCGGGCGCGCTTCATCACGTGCGAGCCGTGGATCGGCAATGCCCGGCGTGGTCTGGAGCAGGTCCTGGACTTCCAGCGCGAGTCGACGCGACGCTTCGAGATCTTCACCGCGGATCTCGACGCCCATGCGGGCGTCGTTGCCCTGGCCGCCCGACATGAGGCGGTTCATCTGATTGTTGCCGCCGCTCGCGTTCGCGCGGACGATGACGCCCGGAATGCCCGAGAGCTGGCGCCGGAGGTCGAACGCAATCTGATCGCTCGAACGCTCGCGCTGATCCTTCGGAACCAGGAACAGCTGGATGCTGCCTCGGCTCGTGCCGCCGCCACCGAAGCCGCCGCCGCCACCGCCGCCGCCCGCGCCGGCGCTCGCAATGAGGGTCTGCGCTTCGGGCACGAGCTGCTGCGTCATCTGCTCGAGACGGCTCATGATCGCGTCGGTACGCTCGATGCGCGTCCCGGCGGCGAGCTCGGCCGACACCTGAACCACGCCTTCGTCGGTTTGCGGCGCGAGCTCGGTATTGAGTAACGGAAACATCAAGACGGCTGCGACGACGGATGCGGCGCCAATCGCCAGCACAATCGGTCGATGGACGAGCGCCTTGTGCAGGAATCGCCGATACGCGTCGTCCATCCCTTCGAGGAAGTTCTCGCTCCACGTAAAGAGGCGTCCGCCGAGGCCTTTGCGTTCTTCAACCGGCGGGGGCAGCCTGAGCAGGTTCGCACACAGCACCGGCACCAGCGTGACGGCGACGAGCAGCGACATCAGGAGCGAGAAGATGACGACGACCGACAGCTGCTTGAACAGGATGCTCGAAATACCCGTCAGGAAGAGCAGCGGCACGAACACGGCGATGTGCGTGAGAATCGACGCGACGATCGCGCCCCAGACTTCCTCGCTGCCTTCGATGGCCGCCGTGACGCGATCCTTCCCGTGCTCCATGTGCCGGTACGCGTTCTCGAGCACGACGATGGCCGCGTCGACGACCATGCCTATGCCTAACGCCAGCCCGCCGAACGTCATGATGTTCAGCGTGTAGCCCGCGAAGTAGAGCAGGGCGAAGGTGCCGACCACCGAAATCGGAATCGACGTGCAGACGATGAGCGTCGAGCGGAAGCTCCGGAGAAACAGGAAGATGATCAGCGTGACGAGTCCGGCGCCGATGAGCGCGTGCTCCTGCACCGAGTGGATCGACCGGCTGATGTAGACCGAGCTGTCGTCGAGGACGTTCAGCCTGATGTTCGGCATCTCGGCGTTGATGCGATCGATTTCCGCCCTGATGCCTTCGGAGACTTGAACCGTATTCGTGCCCGACTGCTTCTGCACCGAGAGACGCACACCCGGGCGGCCGTTGATGCGGAGAAGCGACCGGACGTCTTCGGTCGTGTCGACGACTTCCGCCACGTCGCGCACGTAAATCGGCACGCCGCCGCGGGTCATCAGCACGAGGTTGCGAATTTCGTCGAGGCTCTGGAACTGCGCCTGGCTGCGCAGCAGATACGTGCGCTCGCCCTGGTTGACCTCGCCGAGCGGCGTGTTCTGGTTCTCCGAGCGGAGCAGCGCGGAAATGCGTTCGACGGGCAGATCGAGCGCGGCGATTTTTTCTTTCGAAAGCTGCACGTGAATCTGACGGCGCAGGCCGCCCATGGTCGTCACCGCCGCGACGCCCTCGGCGCGCTCGAGGCGCGGGCCGATCTGGTTCTCGGCCATCTCGCGCAGCGTCACGCGGTCGTAGTCGCCCTCGATGCCGAGGCTCATGATCGGCATCGCGTTCGAGTCCTGCCGGAAGATCTGCATCGGCTCGGCGTCGATCGGCATGCGCCCGCGCACGCGATCGAGCCGCATGCGCATGTCGTCCATCGCCTCGTTGAGATCGGTGCCCCATGCGAACGAGAGCGACACGCGGCTGTTGCCTTCCGACGAGCTCGAGTTCAGCTGGTCGAGACCCGCCACCGCGCTGACCGTCTGCTCGATCGGCCGCGTAATGAGCTGCTCGATCTCCTGCGGTCCGACTCCTGGATACCGCACGATGACGCTGACCGTTGGATAGGTCACGTCCGGCAGCAGGTCGACCGGAAGGCGGGTGACTGAGATGGCGCCGAGGAGGATGATGATCGCGCTGATCATGAACATCGTCACGGGCCGTGCGATCGCGATTCTCGGGATACTCATGTCTGCTCCGCAGTCTGCCGTTTAAGATCTACCAACCACCCACCGCCAACTACTTACCAGGCTGCTGTGCTTGATTCGCGTTCACAGCGGGCGCGCCGCCGCCGCGTCTGCCGCCGCGTGCACCGCCGCCTGCGCGATTGCCGCCGCCACGCTGGCCGGCCAACACAATGCGATCGCCCGGACGCAGCGCGGCCGCGCCGGTCGTGATAATGCGCTGACCGTCCTTGACGCCGTTGGTGATTTCCGTGAAGTCCTGCTGCTCGATGCCGGTCGTCACGGGGTTGAACACCGGGTTGTCGCCTTCGTCCGCGGGCACCCACACGCCGATCTTGCCCTGCAGGTCGACCACCGCAAGCGTCGGCACGACGAGCGTGTTGTCGTGCTGTTCGACAGTGAATCGCGCACGCGCGTACATGCCGGGCTTGAGGCGATACGTGCCGTTCGGAATTTCGATTTCGACCTGCGCGGTACGCGTGGCCGGATCGAGAATCGGCGCGAGGCGCGCCACGCGGCCCAGGAAGTTCTCTCCGGGATACGCGTCGACTTCGACTTCCACCGCCGTGCCCTGATGAATGCGCCGCAGGTCTTTCTCGACGACGTTGATGACGAGACGAACGGTCCGGATGTCGACGACCGACATGAACGAGGTGTTCGCGCCGACGCTCGCGCCCGGATCGAGCGTGCGCTTGCCGATGAACCCTTCGACAGGGGCCGTGATGATCGTGTTCTGCAGGTTGATCTTGAGCTCATCGAGCCGCGAGCGGGTCTGCTCCAGCTGCGCCATCGACAATTCGAGCTGCGCCTGCGCCGCCTGATAGCGCGCGTCGGTGTCGTCGAACGTCTGGCGGGGCAGCAGATCGCGCTCGTAGAGGCTCTTGGAGCGCTCCATGTTGTTCTGCGCCAGCTTCAGGTCGGCCTGGCGCTGGCGAATGGTCGCCTGCGACACGTTGAGCGTCGCCTCGGCCTGCTTGATCTGCTCGACGATTTCGCGGTCCTCAATCTTCGCGATCGCCTGGCCGCGACGAACTGGATCGCCAAGCTTGACGTAAACCGCGTCGAGCCGTCCCTGGCCGCGTGGCACTGCGTCGACGGTCGCGGCACCGACCAGGTTGCCGACGACTGTGATCGTGTCGATCATGTTCTTGCGTGTGACCGGCGCGAGCTCGACGGTCATCGGCGGGCGCGGACCGCGGGCCATGCCGCCCCCGCCAAATCCTCCACCACCCATACCGCCGCCACCGCCACCGCCTTGCTGACGTCGCTCGCGTGCGAGGTCCGCCGCCGTCGGCTGGCCGCTCTGCGCCGCCGCCGCCCCCGAGCGGCCCATGAAGTAATAGATCGCAGCGCCGCCCGCGACGGCGACGATCAGCAGGATGATTCCGTATTTACGCATATGAATCCGGGTGCCTCTCTCTAGCGCGCGCCTGCCTGCTGGACGCGGTCGAACTCGACAAGAGCTTTCCGATAGTTGAGCAGCGCGCGCAGCTCGGAGTTTTGCGCTTCGCGCAGGTCGCGCTGTGATTGGACGACCTGATAGTTGTTCGACATGCCGACCTCGAACCGGCTCATCTCGGCATCGAGCCGCCGCTGCGACAGGTCGCGCGCCGCGCGCGCCGCCGCCAGTGCTTCGGTGCTGTTGGTCACCTGCAGCGCGGCGTTGGTCACTTCGGTCGCGACCGTGAGCTCGCTCGCGCGAATCTGCGCCTGGTTCTGCTGAATCAGCAGGCGCGTGCGCGCCGCCTGCGCTTGGGCGGCGTTGCCGCCAATCGGGTAGTTCACGTTGAGGGCAAACTGCCAATTTGGGAACTCGCGATTCATCAACGTGCTGAGCGCTTTGTTATATCCGCCGTCGACGAGCACTCCGCTGCGCTGTTGATCGAGTCCGGATCCCGTCAGGTTCCACTGCACACCGCCGAGGCCCGAGGCACCATAAGTGACGAGGGCGTCGACGTCGGGCAGCGCCTGGTCGCGCTGCGATTTGAGCAGCACGTTGTTCGCCTCGAACGCGTTGCGCGCGATCAGCAGATCGGTGCGCTGGCCGAGCGCCGACCGCACCGCACCTTCGACGTCGATCGACACGGTCTGGAAGTCGGGGCGATCGGTCGGCTCGATGTGCTGTGCCCACAGCGGGTCGTTCGTGCCGCTCACGATCAATCGCTTGAGCGAGAGCTCCGCGGTCCGCATGGTCGCGTTTGCCGTCGTCAGCGCCTGCTGCCGGGTCGCTTCTTCCGCTTCGGCCTGCACGACATCCATCGGCGCCATCGTGCCGACCTCGACGCGAATCTTGTTGTCGGAGAGCAGCTTGGATGCGAGCGCGAGCGACTGGCGCGCCACCTCGACGGCCTGAATCGAATACACGTAATCCCAGTAGGCCGCGCGCACCGCCGCGAGCGTGTTGGTGGTACGGGCCTTCAGATTCAGCTCGGCGTTGTCGCGGTTGATGACGGCCGTCTGCATCTGCTGCCGCGTCTGATCGATCTTGAAACCGCGCATCAGCGGCTGCGTGTAGCTGAAGAGGTACGAGCTGTTGAACTGGGGATCGAAGCGCGCGAGCTGGTCTGTCGGCGAGACCACTTTGTTGTTGTTGAACGTCAGCGAGTAGTTGCCGCCGCCCCACGGGATGTTCTGCAGCGATGCCCGAGTTGTAGGTCATCGTCGAGACGTTCGGGCTGCCGGGATTCAGCAGGTTGGTCGGCGGGCGCACGTTGTCGCGCCGGCCGATGCTGCGACGTCGCATTCGGGTTGTAGTTCGCGCGCAGCGACGCGAGCGTAAAGTCGAAGGTCTGCGGGTTCAGCCGCTCGACCGCCATTTCCAGGTTGTTGTCGACCGCGCGGCGCACGGCATCTTCGAGCGTCAGGGGCACGGAAGACTCGCTCTGTGCGGCCTGCGTATTCTGCACGCGCGACGCTTCGAGGCCGGCGGCGTACCGCTCGACGGCCTGCTTGATGAGATCTTCGGTGCGCGCCGTCTCAGACTTCGCCGTCTGCGCTGAGACCGCACCCGAGACGAACACCACAAACGACGCTGCCGCAACAAGCTTTCTTCCCAACATCGCGAACTCCTGAAGTGAAAATTGGTCCTTGGGGACTATCTCTGGTTCTGGCTCTGCTTCTGGTTCTTGCGATCCTGCTCGGCCTGATGCCGCTTCGCGATGGCATCGAGCCCTTTGCGCTGTTCCGGCGTAAGCACGCTGTGGATGCGCACGCCCATCATCGTCCGTTCCTTGGCGATGGAGAACCGCGCCATCTCGAGGCGCTCGGCGGCCTTGAGCAGCTCGCGCTGGTTCGCGTCGGGCCGTTCCATCAACTGGCGGAAATCGCTCTGTGCGCGATCGAGGTCTTCCTTATCCGCAGTCATCCGCGCCCGAGCTGGCCTGGATAATCTGATCGAGCTCTGCCGACTGCTTGGCGGTGAGCTTCAGTTCCTGCATGTATCTGGGGGTCTTCCACCACTCCGATGGCCGGCGTGGGGACGGGTGAGCGCTGGGCGCGGCACCCGGCTGCTGCTGAGAGCCGCTGGCCTCGAGGCCAGCGGACAAACCCGCGGCCGCGGCCAAGGCGCTGCAGATGAAGACAACGTGAAGAATTTTGCGCATGGAAAGTAACCTCTACCGACTACTAACTCCAAATACGACGGCGGTATACGGGTTGTTTACCTACCTTCGCGCTACGCGCTGCGGTGGGCAGGCCCACAGAGCTCGGCTAACCGCTTGACGGTCGTGCCGACCTGGTTGTCCGGGGTCGACGCTCCCGAGGTGAGCCCCACCGACAGGTCCCGGCCGGCGGGCAGCCATCCCGTCGCCCGAAGCTCTTCCTTGCCGCCCGCCCCGGCGACTGCCGCCTTGGGGACCCCGCCGATGGGCCGATAACGAATTGCGTCGGCAGACTCGAGACAATCGGGGTTGGCAATATGGAACGTCGGCACCGTTGCGGCGCACATGCGGGCCAGATTACAGGTATTGCTGCTGTTATAGCCCCCGATGACGATCATCAGATCGACCGGCTTCTCCTTCAGGAGCACCACAACCGCGTCCTGGCGATCCTGCGTGGCGCTGCAAATGGTGTCGAACGCGCGAAACCGTGAGCCGACCAGCTCGGTCCCGTATCTGTCGGTCATTGCCTGGCGAAAGAGCTCCTGTACCTCGAGCGACTCGGACATCAGCATCGTGGTCTGGTTGGCCAGGCCGATGTGCTCGAGATCGCGATCGGGATCGAAGCCCGGCGACATGGCGTCGCGGAAGCGCGCGAGAAACGCATCGCGATCGCCGCCGCGCCGGATGTAGTCGCACACCGCGTTGGTCTCGTCGAGATTCAAGACGACGAGAAAGTGGCCGTTCGCGAAGGTGAGCGCTTGCGATGCGGTCGCCTGCGTCTCCTCGTGCCACACCTTCCCATGGATCACCGAGGTGAAGCCGTCCTGCGCGTAGCGCTTCACGTTCTTCCAGACGTTCAGCACCGAGCCGCAGGTGGTATCCACCATCACACACCCGATGTCGGTGAAGCGCTGCATCTCGCCCGTCGTCACGCCGAACGCCGGTAGCACCACCACGTCGTCGGGGCCCAGCGGCGCACGTACCTCGCCGGCGTCGCTCAGGAACTGGATGCCCTTGCGGCGGAGGCGATCGTTGACGTGCGGGTTGTGGATGATTTCGCCCGTCAGGAACACGCGGCGATCGGGAAATCGCTCGCGCGTCTGATAGGCATAGTCGACGGCGCGATCGACGCCGTAGCAGAAACCAAATTCGCGCGCGAGATGGATCGTGAGACGGCCGGACCGAAACTGAAAGTCGTCGGCCTTAATCTGCTGAACGAGATCGCTGTAGTAGTTCTGATTCAGCTCGGCCGCGACCGCATCTTTCAGGTCGAGGCCCTTGCGGAACACGAGCGAAGAGGTCATTGCCGCTTACGACTCATTCGCGAACGTAACTGACTTCGCGGATTTCGAGCGGGGTCGTCATGATATCGATCGCGCTCAGGTCGGGACGCATTTCGCGCACGCGCGAACCGATGAGCGCCTCGTCGATATCGATGAAGAACTGATCGTCGGCCGCGACCTGCAGCGCCAGCGCGGCGGCCGGCTTCGACTGCTGAACCGCCTGATCGACGATCCTGACCTGGCGATCCATGGCGAACCCGAGGAACACGCCCGCGGCCAGGCCTGCGGCTGCGGCACCCGCGACCCAGCGTCGTGCAGGGCCGAGCAGGCGATTGACGCTGGAGTGCGCGGGCGCACCATGATGCGGGAATGCCACGACTTCGGCCGGATGATCGTGACGCTCGATGCGCCGCATGATGCGATCGCGCTGGTCGTGAAGCCGATCGGCGCTGAACGCGGTGTCGGCTTCGCTGACCGCCGCTTCGTGCATCTGCTGCAGCGAGCGCACGAGCTCGTCGAAGCGCGCCTTGCACGGCCGGCACTCCGCGAGGTGACGATTATCGCCGGCCAGCACGCAGGTCTCCATCAGCTGGTCGTCGCTCAAATGTGTGGTCACAGTAGTGTCCCCGAAGTTGACGATGCGGTTGTCAAATCGCATGACGCTGTCCTTCCATAGCCGTACGCAGTTTGCGAATGGCGCGGAACAGGTGAACCCGGACGGTCGATTCGTTCAAGCCGGTCATCTCGGCGACGTCGCGCGTCGAGTGATCGGAGTAATGACAGAGCATGAAGACCAGGCGCTGCCGATCGGGCAGCTTGTTCACGGCGGCCATCACCTGTTCGCGCCACTCGCGCGCGATGAGCTGCGCTTCGGGCGATCGATCGCTCGGACGGGTGGCGCGCTCGATGGTGTCCTGATCGCGGCGGCCGGCGTCGGCGACCGGCGTCATCCAGCGTGCCCGGCGTGTGCGCGCCTTCTGCCGATCGAGGCAGCCGTTGATCAAGATTCGCGTCAGCCAGACCTCGAACGAGAGATTCCGCTGAAACGACTTGATGTGCGTGTAGGCCTTGACGAACGCGTCCTGCACCGCTTCGTCGGCCTCGGCCACATCGCGCAGGTAGTGCCACGCAATGCGCGACGCCCGCCGTTGCTGGCGCGAGACGATCTGCGCGAACAGGTCGCGCGCCATATGGTCGTTGCCGTCTGCGAGCAGATCCTGCACCTGGGCGGCGAGGGTCGATTCGGTCTCGATCGGGCGAGGCGCTACCTGCGTGGCGAGAGAAGTCTCGCCGCCGGCTCCGTCGACCGGAGCGTGAAGTGCAGAGCCGCCAGCCGCCATCTGATCGTGCCTACTCATAGATACGACTATGCTGGCCTTTCATTTACAAACGGTTACAGGGATTTGGCCCGGAGAAAATGACCATTAGATGATAGCATCACACCTCGTGGGATTTGAACCCGTCATTGGGCTCGAAATACACGCCCGACTCCTCACAGACACCAAGATTTTCTGCGGCTGCAGCACGCGGTTCGGGCACGCCCCGAATACCAGCGTGTGCCCGGTCTGTCTGGGGTTCCCGGGGGCCCTGCCGGTCCTGAACCGCCGGGCGGTCGATTTCGCAGCCAAAGCGGCCCTGGCGCTGAACTGCACCATCCACGAACAGTCGATTTTCGCCCGCAAGAACTACTTCTATCCCGACCTTCCCAAGGGCTATCAGATTTCGCAGTACGAGCTGCCGCTCGCGACCGCCGGCGCCCTCGAGTTCACCGCGGCGGGTGCCGCCAAGCGCGTGCGCATCACGCGCGTGCACATGGAGGAAGACGCGGGGAAGTCGCTGCACGAGGGGTTCGCCGACTCCGAACAGAAGACCTACCTCGATTTCAATCGCAGCGGCACGCCGCTGATCGAAATCGTGACGGAGCCCGACCTGCGGTCGGCAGGCGACGCCGCCGATGCGTTCCGCAAGCTGCGCGAGATGCTCATCGCCCTTGGCGTGAACGACGGCAACATGGAAGAGGGCAGCCTGCGCTGCGACGCGAACGTGTCGGTGCGGCCGGCGGGCGCGACGACGCTCGGCACGAAGACGGAAGTGAAGAACATCAACTCGTTCCGCTATCTCGAAAAGGCGCTCGAGTACGAGATCGCACGGCAGATAGCGGTCGTCGAGCGCGGCGGGACGATCGTGCAGGAGACGCGGTTGTGGGATGCGTCGGCGCGCGAGACCTTTTCGATGCGCAGCAAGGAAGACGCCCACGACTATCGCTATTTCCCGGAGCCCGACCTGCCGCCGGTGCGGCTCGCGCGGGATCGCATCGATCAGATCCGCGGGTCCATTCAGGAATTACCCGAAGCGCGGCGCGGGCGGTTGATGATGGAATACGCGCTGTCCGAAGCCGAAGTGACCGCGCTCGAGAACACCGAGCTCACGGCGCTGTTCGAAGAGACCGCCAGGACGTCGGGCCATCCGCGCGCGGCGTTCAACTGGGTGTCGGGCGAGGTGGCGCGCCGGCTGAACGAGCTTGGCGAACGGTTCGATCGGCAGCGGGTGACAGGGGGCGCGCTGGCGGCGTTGATAGCGCTCGTCGAGAAGGGGGCCATCAGTGCGTCGATCGGCAAGAGCGTGCTCGAGAAGATGTACGACACCGGCCGCACCGCCGACGATATCGTCGCGGCCGACGGCCTGGCGCAGATTGGTGACGAAGGAGCGATTCTGTCGAGCGTGCGCGCGGTCATCGACGGCAATCAGGATGCGGTCGCGCAAATTCGCGGCGGCAAGACCGGCACGTTCGGTTTTCTCGTCGGCCAGGTGATGAAGGCCACCGGCGGGAAAGCCAATCCGAAGCTCGTGAACGAGCTGCTGCGAAGAGAGTTGAACATTTGATCGAGACGCATAACCTCTCGAAGTTGTACAGCCGCGGCGTCTACGCGTTGCGCGATCTGTCGATGCAGGTCGAGAAGGGTGAGTTCGTGTTTCTGACTGGCCCGAGCGGAGCGGGCAAGTCGACATTTCTGCGGCTCCTGCTGCGCGAGACCCTGCCGAGCGACGGCACGATTACGGTGGCGGGGAAGAATCTGGCCGAGCTCACGCCGCGGCAGGTGCAGACGTACCGGCGCAGCGTCGGATTCATCTTCCAGGACTTCAAGCTGATCCCGCGAAAGACGGTGCTCGAAAACGTCGCGATCGTGCCGCGCGTGCTCGGCGCGCCCGTCTCGACGCAGCAGCGCAAGACGTTTCAGGTGTTGAAGTGGGTGGGCCTGCAGCACCGCATGAACGCGTATCCGCAGGAGCTGTCGGGCGGCGAGCAGCAGCGTATCGCCATCGCCCGGGCGCTCGTGAACGACCCGATGGTGATTCTCGCCGACGAGCCGACGGGCAATCTCGATCCGGACCTGTCGCTCGACATCATGAACCTGCTGCGCGAGGTGAACGCGCGGGGCACGACCGTGCTGGTCGCGACGCACGATCGCGATCTGATTCGCCGCGTCGGGCGCCGCGTCATCGCGCTCGACCACGGCACGCTCGTCGATGCAGACGAACGCGCAGAAACGGGATCGAATGCGGGCGATTAAGTATTTCTTCGACGAGGCGACCGCCAGCCTGTGGCGCGGCGTCAAGACGGCGCTCATTGCGACGGCCACCATCACCGTCGCGTTCGTCGTCCTCGGCGGCTTCCTCATTCTCACCTCCAACATGGAGCGTGTATTCACGCGGTGGCGGGACGCTGCAGAGTTCTCGGTGTACCTGTCGGACGTGGCAACGCCCGACGAGCGCGCGGCCATCGAGCAGACGCTCCGCGGGAGCGCGGTCGTGGGCGCCATCGAGGTGGTGTCGAAGGAGGACGCGATGCGGCGCTTCAAGCAGAACTTCGGCACGCTCGCCGAGGCCGCGGGCGATCTTCGCGCGAATCCTCTGCCGGCGTCGCTCGAGGTGCGGCTGCGCGCGAACGCGAATCCGACGGAAGTCGCGGCGCTCGCCGAACGAGCGGCCGGGCTCGCGGGGGTCGCCGATGTGCGCTACGACCGTCAGTGGATTCAACGGCTCATGTACGCGGTCGACATTGTGCGCGCGGGCGGCTTCGCGCTCGCCGCGCTGCTCGTCTTCGCTGCCGCCCTCACGGTGGCCAGCGTCGTGAGGCTCGCGCTCTTCGCGCGGCGCGAAGAGATTCACATCATGCAGCTCGTCGGCGCGCCGATTGCCTACATCCGCGGGCCGTTCATCGTCGAGGGGCTCATCCAGGGCGGTATCGGCGCCATCGTGGCGCTCGTCGTGCTGTGGATTACATTCTTCGTTGTGAGAAACCGGGCCGACACGTGGCTGGCCGGCGCGATCGATCCGGCCGCGCTGGTCTTTCTTTCACTGCCGGTGGCGGCTGCTTTGCTTGCGGCGGGCGCGGCGGTCGGCGCCGCAGGCGGATTCATCGCGGCGCGCGGCGCGCGAGAAATCGCGGAGTAAGATGTGAAAATTCGTTGACAGTTTGGGGACCCCTTCGTAGACTGGATTTACCCCTAGATGACGCAATCGAAAGCAAGGCCCGGGTCGAACCTTACCGATTTTTATCGGGAGGAATTCCTCAAACATCGGCGCTGTCTGGAACAGCAGCGCGAATACTACTCAGACAGCGCCATTACATCCGTCGAAGCCGCCCTCACCCGCATCATTTCCCAACTCGATCATCTCTCAGCCAAACAGGACGCCGATCAGGTGGTCAGCCGCCTGCTGCGGACGTTCAACGTCGTGACGGGGCTGTCGAGCTGGAGCGATCCGAAGAACGTTCACTGAGACGTCGCCCCTGTCGCTCTTTCGCCAGCACTTTCTGTCCATCGCGCACGGCGCCATCGACGCCGCGTCTCCACATCAACTGATCGATCGCGCCGTGCAGGACCCGGCGATCGCGTCGCGCCTGGACGGTCAACGCCTGCGCGTCATTGCCGTCGGCAAGGCCGCGCCCTTCATGGCCGACACATTCGCGGCCCTTGCGGGCGATCGGATTCGCGACGGCATTGTCATCGGCACGCACCTGCCGATTGCGCTGCCCGCCGCGCTCGAGTGGATTCCATCGAGCCATCCGTTACCTGACGCGCGCAGCGTTGCCGCAGGACGCCGCGCCCTCGAGGTTGCGCAGCGGACCGACCCGGGCGATACGCTCGTTGTGCTCCTGTCGGGCGGCGCGTCGGCATTGATGGCGGTGCCCGCGGGGAACCTGACGCTCGAGGACAAGCGGACTGCCGTGAACGCGCTGCTCAAGGGGGGCGCCGATATCACGGCGCTGAACACGATCCGCAAACATCTGTCGGCCGTCAAAGGCGGGCGCCTCGCGGCGGCCGCATCGGGCCCGACCGTGTGTCTCGCGATCTCCGATGTGGTGGGTGACGATCTCAGCGTCATCGGTTCCGGTCCTACGGTTCCCGATCCGTCGACGTATCGCGACGCGTGGAACTACATCGATCGATTCGGCGTGGAGGCGCTCCTCACGCCGGCCGCGAAGGAATACCTGCGCGCCGGGCTGGAGGGCGCGATCGCAGAGACGCCGAAGGCCGGCGATTCGCGCTTCGAGCGTTCGGTGACGCGCGTCATCGGCGGCCGCTTCAACGCGATGAATGGCGCGGCAGACACGGCGCGGTCATTGGGGTACGACGTCATCCTGAGCGAAGAGCCGGTTGTCGGCGACGCGCGCACAATGGGGCCGGTGGTTTTGGAGCGGGCGCGAGCGCTGGCTGCGGGCAGGACGCGGCCCGTCGCGGTGATCGCCAGCGGCGAAACGACCGTCAAAGTCGTGGGTAGCGGCAAAGGCGGTCGCAATCAGGAGATTGCGTTGTCTGTCGCAAAGGCGCTGGCACACGAGACGGCTGAGGTCGCGCTCGGCAGCGTGGGCACCGACGGCATCGACGGCCCGACGGACGCCGCGGGTGCGTATTCAGATACGACAACGATCAGGCGATCGCAGCAACAGTCGCTCGACGCCGATGCGTATCTGGCCGACAACAACTCGTACGCGTTCTTCCAGAAGCTCGACGATTTACTCATCACCGGACCGTCCACAACGAACGTCGGAGACCTGCAGATAGTTCTCTTCCGCTAAAGAGTTATAGTCAGAAGCAATGCTCTCGAGAGAACAGATCCTCAAGCTGATGCGTGAGAAAGTCACGCATCCCGCAACCCCGCGCGAGCTCACCAAAGCGCTCAAAATTCCGCAGGAAGAACGCGCGACATTTCGACGTCTGTTGAAATCGCTCGTCACGACCGGCGAGCTCGTCGAAACCAAAGGCGGCCGCGTCGGCCTGCCGGACAAGATGGATCTTGTCGTGGGCCGCCTTCAGATGCATGCGGCCGGATTCGGTTTCGTGATTCCAGACAAGGCGGGCGGCGACGCGCCGGACGTGTATGTGTCGGCCACCAACATCAAGGAAGCGATGCACGGCGATCGCGTGCTCGCGCGCATCGAGCGCAGGGCGGCGGAGAATCGTCTCGAAGGGCGCATCATCCGCATTCTCGAGCGCGGCAATTCGACGATCGTCGGCCGCTTCGACATAGACGACTCGGGTCTCGGCTTCGTGCAGCCGTTCGATCGCCGCGTGGTGACCGATGTGCATGTGCCGTCGGGCCAGTGGGGAGCGGCCGAGCGGGGCGAGATGGTCGTCGTTGAAATCACCACGTGGCCCACTGCGTCGCGCGGGCCGGTTGGCAAGGTCGTCGAGGTGCTCGGCGACATCAACGAGCAAGGGGTCGACACCGAGATCATCATCCGTAAGTACGGCATCCCTGACGTTCACGGCGAGGCGGCTATCGAGGAAGCGCTCGCGTTCGGACCGGTCAGCGCACAGGACATCGAAGGGCGCACCGATTTCCGGCAGACGGTCACGGTCACCATCGATGGCGAGCATGCGCGCGACTTCGACGATGCGATCAGCATCGAGAAGCTGCCGAATGGGCATTACTGGCTCGGCGTGCACATCGCCGACGTGGCGCATTACGTCACCGACGGGACCGCGCTCGATCAGGAAGGCTACGAGCGGGCGACGTCGGTGTACTTTCCCGAGCGCGCCGTTCACATGTTTCCCTCGGAGCTCGCCACCGGCATCTGCAGCCTCAACCCGCGCGTCGATCGCCTCGTGCAGACGTGCCTGATGGAAGTCGACGCCAACGGATCCGTCGTGCGGTACGAGTTCCACGACGGCGTCATCAACACCGCGGCGCGCATGACCTATACGGACGTCAACGCGATCTTGACGACGAAGCCGCCGGAGCTGATGCAGAAGTACCGCGACCTCGTCCCCAAGTTCGAGCTGATGGCGCAGCTGTTCCAGGTGCTGAACGAGCGCCGCAAACGGCGGGGGTCGATCGATTTCGACCTGCCCGAGGCGGAAGTCATCATCGGCGCGGCTGGCCTGGTCGAACGCATCGTCGAGGCCGAGCGTAACATCGCGCACAAGCTGATCGAAGAGTTCATGCTGCTCGCCAACGAGACCGTTGCGACCTACGTCGAAGGGCGCGGCATGCCCTGTGTGTATCGCATCCACGAGCAGCCGGACGTGCTGAAAGTGGAGGAGTTCGAGGAGTTCATTTCCGGATTCGGATATTCGCTGGCCGCGCCGCCCGGCGCGGTGCGGCCGCGGAACTTTCAGCGGCTGCTCGAGAAGTTGCGCGGCAAGCCCGAGGAACGGCCGATTGCGTTTCTCATGCTGCGCACGATGCAGAAAGCACGATACGCGGAGCGCAATCTCGGCCATTTCGGACTCGCGGCCGATTCATACACACACTTCACGTCGCCGATACGCCGCTATCCCGACCTGATCGTGCACCGGATGCTGCGCGAGCTGCGGCACGAGGGCATCGACATGGAGCGCGTCGAAGAGCTCGAGGCCGATCTGCCCGAGATGGCGCGCCATTGTTCGGACATGGAGCGGCGCGCAGATGACGCCGAGCGCGAGCTCGTGCAGTGGAAGAAAGTGCGCTTCATGGCCGACAAGGTCGGCGAGGAGTTCGAGGGCTACATCACCGGCGTGGCCGCGTTCGGGTTGTTCGTGCAGCTCGTCGAGCACTACGTCGAAGGGCTCGTGCACGTGTCGAGCATGGCGGACGACTACTATCGCTATCTCGAGAAGAGCCACTCGCTGCGCGGCGAGAGCACGCAGAAGGTCTATCAGCTCGGCGACCGCGTCGAGGTGCAGGTGGTGCGCGTCGACATGGATCGGCGGCAAATCGATCTTGGATTGGTGGAGATTCTCGAGTCGGTGAGGACTGACGAACGGCGGCGCGGGCCGAAGCACAGCAAGGCGCGGCCGAAACAGGAGCAGCGCCGTTCCGCTCCTACGCACCGCAAACAGCGGCCGGGCCGTCGCGAGCGGCAGAAAGGGAAACGCCGGCGGCGCTAGGTCTTCTTGATGTCGGTGTCGTCGCCCTCTTTCATCCCGTCCTTGAAGCTGCGAATCGACTTGCCGATGCCGGTGGCCAGCTGCGGCAGGCGGTTCGCGCCAAAGATCAGCACGACGATGAACAGGATGATGAAGAGCTCAGGCAAACCAATCCGACCCATCGTCTGACTCCTTGTTACATCTTCTTTGTGGGGCAACGCGACGGCCGTCATTGTACCAGTAAATCCAGGGGTCAGGCGCATCTGAATTGCACGCGCGGCGAGCCTCCATTCGCGTGTCGCGAGCAGCCGCCGCCGGAGGCCGCGGTACGGTTGCAGGCCACCGACCAGGTCGACGAACACGTCGCGAATGCCCTCGCTCTGGTCGAGCGCCCGCACGAACAGGGATGAGAAGGCCGGCGTGAAGAACAGCCGGCTGAGGCGCGCGGCCCGGTCGAGCTCGGGATGAATCTCTCGGAGCACCCTGTCCGCGTACCGCGACGCGGCGCGGGGGCCGGCGGTCGCCGTGAGCGCATCGGCCGCCCACAGGCCCGAGAGCAATGCGAAGTAGATGCCTTCGCGCGTCAGCGGATCGACCAGCCCGGCGGCGTCGCCGAGCAGCATCCATCCTTCGCCTCCAATCGTGACATCACGTCGAGCCTGATACCCGATGCTCGGAATGGGCCAGGCGTACGGCGTGAGCCGCGTGTTCCGATGGAGGTCGTGTTGCTCGATCCATTTCGCCGACTGCGCGCGAAGCACGCCTGACGTGGCGTGGTGGGTGGCCGCGGCGCAAATGCCGACCGCCAGATGATCGGGCCGGGGAAACGACCACAGGTACCCCGGCTGCTCGCACGTGGTCTTGACGGCGATGCTCGAAGCTGTCGTGCCGTGGACGAAGAAGCCCGCGGCGACAGAGAGTTCCGCGCGCCCAAAGGGGCGCGCGAGCTTCTTGCGGACGATGCTGTTGGCGCCGTCGGCGCCGAGCAGGTAGTCGATGTCGAACTCGCGACGATCGGTTCGCACGGTCATCCGGCCCGGTTGGCGGGTGACGTCAATGGCTTTTTCGGGAACCAGGCGCGCGCCGGCTGCGACGGCGGCTTCGACGAGCGCGCGATCGAACACGGCGCGGCTGACGACGAGCAGAGAACTGTCGGGCGTGGCGTCGCGGTCGACGAGCGCGACGTGCGCACTGCGCTCGGGGCCTTCGACCGTCGCCGACTTCGCGACGACCGCAGGCAGCGACTGGATGTCGATGACATCGCTGACCAGCGCGAGTGCGCGCCCCGTCAGACCCGCCGCCGCACGGTTTCTCGCGAGGATGGCTCGGATCGAAGAGCATGACCGATGCGCCCGCGCGCGCGAGGCGCACCGCCGCCATCGCGCCCGCCGGTCCCGCGCCGATGATGGCAACTCGCATGTCCTTCTAGCTCGTAGCTTGTGGCCCGTAGCTTGTAGCCTGTGGGCGCGTAACACAAACGCGCTACAAGCTACCGGCTACCAGCTACCGCTAGGTGATATAGATTAACGTCAGCAATGTCGCATCCGTTACTCATGGCGCTCTTTTCTGATGTCTCCTCGGCCGCAGTTGCCGCGCGCGGCGTGCATGCGCTGGGGATCGACCGCGCGGACCTGTCGGTGGTTGCGCGCGACCACCAGGATGAAAAGCGCATTGCCACTCAGATCGACGCGAGCCCGGGTTCGGAAATCGAGGATTCGCCGGCGGCGTCGCGATTGGGGGAATTGAGCGGCTACATTCTCGCGGCGATTGCGATCGGCCTGCCCGGAACGGGCGGCGTCGTGGCCGCGGGCCCGCTGGCAGCCGAACTCGGCGAAGCCGCCGGTCACGTCGCCGGGCAGGTGGCGGGCGATCTGAAAGCCACGTTGATGAAGGCCGGCATGTCGGAGACGGATGCCGATGCGTGGCGCGCGCAGATCGAGAGCGGCCGCGCTATCCTGCTCGGCGTGCACGCGCGCAACGGGCGCGCCGCCGAGATCGAGGCGCTCCTTGCACAAAACAGCGTGGGCGGGGTCGTCCGTACGCAATGGGACGACTGAAGCTCTCTTCGCTGAAAGGGCTGAGGGCTGAGGGCAAACGAAACGAGGTTCAATGGCAGTCGAGGTAGAAACGGGACGATTTACCGTGGGCGTGTTTCAGGACATCGCGTGGGCCGAGAAAGGTGTCGACGCGCTCCGCAAACAGGGGCTCGCCGTCGAATCGCTGTCGATTCTGGGCAAGGCGTCGCCTGAGATGGGCGCGTTCATCGAGCGCGCGCTCGGCACCCCGCAGTCGCTCGACGTGCACGACCTGGGCCCGGCGGTGGCGCGGGGACCGCTCGTCGCCGCGCTGCAGGGCAGCGATCAGGGTTTGAGCAAGATCGGCATCGCCGCCACGATGCGCCGCGTCGGATTTCAGGCGCACGACGGCCGTATCTTTGATGTGCTCACCGCGCGGGGCGGCGTGCTCGTGGCGATTCATAGCGAGCCGCGGGCCGCGGACGCCCTCGCCGTACTGCACTCGTACGGTGGCGGAAACGCCGCAATTGGAGCCTGGACAGGACGGGTTTGAGCTGACGCCGTGGTCCCAGGTTCCTCGTTCCGGGTTCCGCGTTCGGGTTCCTGGTTCGCGTTCCAGCCTGGCGACGTTAATTACAAGACTACGTAAGTGTTTCGAGCGTCGTAAGTAAGGACGGAGAACGTGAACTGAACATGGAACCCGAACGAGGAACCCGAACATGGAACAGGAATCGGGAACTGGAACGCGCAATCCGGCAGGCATCGTGGCCGCGGTTTTGCAGCTTGCGCGCTGCAGGATGAGGGCGCAAAATAGATGTAAGGCCGAGCCTCCGGCCCATTTTCCAAGACATGAGCGATCTTCGCGCAGACGCACCGGCGGAAGTTCGATTCCTCTTCCAGGAATCGCGAAAGCGATCCGGAGGGGCGATCGCGGCGTCCTTTGGCGTACATGTGGCCATGTTCGCGCTGGCGTTCTGGGTTGCCCGGAATGCCGACGTCAACCAGGTCACACAGGCATTCGACAAACTGAGCGATCAGATCGTCTGGCTCGATGTGCCCGGCCCGGGCGGCGGCGGTGGTGGCGGCGGCAATCAATCACCCGAGCCCGTCAAGAAGGTCGAGCTCAAGGGCAAGGAAAAGATTACCGTGCCGGTTGAAAAACCGCCGGCGATGGAGCAGCCCAAAGAGAAACCGCCTGAAGATCCGATTCAGAACCTGACGATTCCTGCGCAGACGCTGGCGTCGGCCGATCTCGCGCAGGCGGGCGCGCTGGAAGGCGTTCCGTCCTCCGATTCGCTCGGTCTTGGTCGTGGCGGCGGGGCGGGAACAGGGCAGGGCACCGGCATCGGCTCAGGCCGGGGATCCGGTCTTGGCGAGGGATGGGGCGGCGGCACCGGCGGCGGCGCGTACAAGCCCGGCAACGGCGTCGAAACGCCGAAGCTTATCCGCGAAGTGAAGCCCCAATACACCGCGCAGGCCATGCGCGCGAAAATTCAGGGCGAAGTGCTGCTCGAGTGCGTCGTCCAGCCCGACGGTTCGGTCGGCAACATCCGTGTCGTGCGGTCGCTCGATGGCGCGTTCGGCCTCGATCAGGAAGCGATCAAAGCGGCACGTCAGTGGCGCTTCCAGCCCGGCACGCGTCAAGGGCCAACCGGTCCCGGTGCTCGTCACGATCGCGATCGCGTTTACTCTTCGCTGAAAGAGCAAAGAGCCGAGATGCAAAGAGCAAAACAAAAGGCCCGAGAGGATTGCTCCCCCGGGCCTTTTCTTACTTGCTCTATTCGATTTTCTACGTTCTGCGTTTTTCAGTTAGTACATTCCGCCCATTCCGCCGCCGCCGTGTCCGCCCGGCATCGCCGCTTCCTTCTTCTCTTCCGGAATCTCGCACACAAGCGCTTCGGTCGTGAGCAGCAGCGACGCGATGGATGATGCGTTCTGCAGCGCCGAGCGCACGACCTTGGTCGGGTCGATGACGCCGGCCGCGATCAGGTCTTCCATCTTGTCGTCCTGCGCGTTGTAGCCGGTCGCGCCGGTCGATTCCTTCACCTGCGAGACGATGATCGAGCCTTCCTTGCCGGCGTTGGTCGCAATCCAGCGGAGCGGCTCTTCAATCGCACGACGGATGATGTTGACGCCGATCTGCTGATCGCCTTCGAGCTTCATGCCCTCGAGGCCTTTGCCCGCGCGAATCAGCGCCACGCCGCCGCCGGGCACGATGCCTTCTTCGACCGCCGCCTTGGTTGCGTGCATCGCGTCTTCGACGCGCGCCTTCTTTTCCTTCATCTCGGTCTCGGTGGCCGCACCGACCTTGATGACGGCGACGCCGCCGACGAGCTTCGCCAGCCGCTCCTGCAGCTTCTCGCGGTCGTAGTCCGAGGTCGTTTCCTCGATCTGCGTGCGGATCTGCTTGACGCGACCCTCGATGTCCTTCGAGTTGCCCGCGCCTTCGACGATCGTCGTGTTGTCCTTGTCGATCGTGACCTTCTTCGCCTTGCCGAGATCCTCGACCTTGATGTTCTCGAGCTTGATGCCGAGGTCTTCGGTAATGGCGCGGCCGCCGGTGAGGGTCGCGATGTCTTCGAGCATGGCCTTGCGGCGATCGCCGAAGCCCGGCGCCTTGACGGCCGCCGCCTGCAGCGTGCCGCGCAGCTTGTTGACGACCAGCGTCGCGAGCGCTTCGCCTTCGACGTCTTCCGCGATGATCAGCAGGGGACGGCCCATGCGGGCGACCTGCTCGAGCACCGGCAGGAGGTCCTTCATCGAGCTGATCTTCTTCTCGTGGATCAGGATGACCGGATTCTCGAGCACCACTTCCATCCGCTCGGGATCGGTGACGAAATACGGTGAGAGGTAGCCACGATCGAACTGCATGCCTTCGACGACGTCCAGCGACGTCTCGAGGGTCTTGGCTTCTTCAACGGTGATGACGCCGTCCTTGCCGACCTTCTCCATCGCGTCGGCGATGAACTTGCCGATCTCGGCGTCGCTGTTGGCCGAGATGGTGCCGACCTGCGCGATCATCTTGCCGGTGACCGGCTTCGACTGCGCCTTCAGCCCTTCGATCACCTTCTCGACGGCGCGATCGATGCCGCGCTTGATGTCCATCGGGTTGGCGCCCGAGACGACGTTCTTCACGCCCTCGCGGTAGATGGCCTGCGCCAGCACGGTCGCCGTGGTGGTGCCGTCGCCCGCGATGTCCGAGGTCTTGCTCGCCACTTCGCGCACCATCTGCGCGCCCATGTTCGCCAGGGGATCCTTCAGCTCGATTTCCTTGGCGACGGTCACGCCGTCCTTGGTGATCGTGGGTGAGCCGAATTTCTTGTCGAGGACGACGTTGCGGCCCTTCGGGCCGAGGGTCACCTTGACCGCGTCGGCCAGCTGGTTGACGCCGCGAAGAATCGCCTGTCGCGATTCTTCGCCGTAAATAATCTGTTTTGCCATCGTGTGCTCCGTTATTGAAAGTTATTTCTTTTTGCCGCTGCCCGAGTCGATCACGGCCAGGACTTCGTCCTCGCGCATGATCAGATACTCTTCGCCGTCGAGCTTGATCTCCTGGCCCGAGTACTTGCCGAAGAGGATGAGATCGCCCGCCTTGACGTCGAGCGCAATGCGCCCGCCATCGTCCTTGACCTTGCCGTTGCCCACGGCGACGACTTTGCCCTGCTGCGGTTTTTCCTTGGCGGAGTCGGGGATGATGATTCCGCCGACTTTCTGTTCCCCTTCCTCGATGCGTTGAACGAGGATGCGGTCGTGTAGCGGTCTAGCGTTCATAGGTCGCTCCAGCTGTGTGAATGAATAACGTGTTTACTTCCGTAAGAGGACATGTCCAGGCTGCCGCGCCGAAGCCTGCGTCGAGCGTGACGGGGGTTAGCACTCGCCCTACAAGAGTGCTAATTTAGCGAAACCGTTTTAGCGCTGTCAAGTGCGCAGAGTGCTAAGGCCGCCGTTTTATCCGGTGTTCGGCCATCTTGCGGCTGAGGGTGTTCCGGTGCAGGCCCAGCGCATCGGCGGCTTTCGACAGGTTGCCGTCCGCATCGGCCAGCACCCGCGAGATGAACCGCCGCTCGAACTCGCGGGTCGCCTCGGGAAAGCGGACACCCCGTTCCACCATCTCGTCGACGAGCTTCTGGAGTTTTTCGTTCACTTATTCCAGCTCGAGACCGCTCAACAGGCGGAACGCCTGCACGTATTTGTCGCGCGTTTTCTCGATCACGTCATCGGGAAGGGTCGGCACCGGCGGCTGCTTGTTCCAGCGAATCGATTCCAGATAGTCGCGCACGAACTGCTTGTCGAAGCTCGGCTGCGGGCCGCCCGGCACGTAGAGGTCGCGCGGCCAGAAGCGCGACGAGTCGGGCGTGAGCGCCTCGTCGATCAGGATGATGTCGCCTTTGCCGTCGAGCGTGCGCCCGAACTCGAATTTCGTGTCGGCGACGATGATGCCGCGGTGCTCGGCGTGCGCCGCGCCGCGCGAGTAGAGCCGCAGCGTCAGATTGCGCAGCGTTTCGATCGCCTCGCGGCCGACGATCTGGCCGGCCTCGTCTTCGCTGATGTTGATGTCGTGTCCGGTCGCCGCTTTCGTCGCCGGCGTGAAAATCGGCTCGGGCAGTCGATCGGATTCGCGCAGCCCGGCCGGCAGCTTGACGCCGCAGACCGATCCGGTCTGCTGATATTCCTTCCACCCCGAGCCGGACAGATAGCCGCGAGCCACGCACTCGATCGGAAAGGGCTCCGTCTTGCGGACGAGCATCGATCGGCCCTTCAGCACATCGGCGTGCGCGCGGGCCGCGGCAGGGAAGTCGTCCACGTGTGTCGAGCGCATATGGTTGGAAACGATGTCGCTCGTTTCTCCGAACCAGAACGCCGACAGCTGGGTCAGAACCTTTCCCTTGTCGGGGATGCCCGAGCCAAGCACGTAGTCGAAGGCGGAAATACGATCGGTCGCGACAATCAGCAGCGCGCTCGGGTCGTCAGGAAAGGCATAGATGTCGCGAACTTTCCCCTGTGAATGGCGGGTGAGCCCGTCAAGTGATGTTTCGAGAATCAGCGGCGACGATGGCAATGGAAAACCTCGGTTAAGGCGAGAAACGCCGATCATATCGGGGACGCATCACGCTGACAACACCACTACTAATGCGTTCTTGGCATTCCCAGCGACCCCCCTTATAGTAGCGCGGCTGTTTTCGTGTGGAATTCAATGCAGAAATCGCTCCGGACCGCCGTCATCGTCCTTCTTTCGATTGGCCTGCTCGCGCTCTTTCTTCGAGGCGCCCATCTCGATGTCGTCTGGACCGAAATCAGGCATGCCAACAACTGGCTGATCGGGCTGTCCTGCGTCGTCACTGTGATGACGATGGGATGGCGGGCGCTGCGGTGGCAATACTTGCTCGAACCAATCGGCCACGCGCGGTTCGGGCCCGCGTTTCGGACGACGATGATCGGATTTGCGGCGAGTGCGGTGCTTCCGGCGCGCGCGGGCGAGGTGATTCGCCCCTATCTTCTGGCGCGGCAGGAAGGATTGAGCGCGACTGCGACCTTCGCCACCATCATCATCGAACGGGTGCTCGACGCGGTGACGTGCGTCGTGCTGCTCGCGTCGTTCGTGCTGTTCTTCGATCCGGGAATGGACAGCGCCGACAGCCGGCTCTATTGGCTTGTTGAAGTGGGCGGTATCACTGTCGGCGCGCTCGCGATCGGGGTGCTCGGCGTGATGTTCGTGGCGGCACGCGATCCGTCGGCCGTCGGCCGATGGGCCTACAAGCTCGAGCATCTGCTGCCCGGAAAAGTCACGCACAAGCTTGCCGGCGTATTGTTGAAGTTCGCCGAAGGGTTGGCCGTCGTACGCACGCCGAAGCGGCTCGCATTGGCCCTCTTGCTGTCGTTTCCGTTATGGCTCTCCATCGGGTTCGGGATATGGGCGGTGACACGGGCATTCGGCATCGTCATGCCGTTTACGGGCTCGTTTCTCATGATCGCGCTGCTCATAGTCGGCGTGTCCGTGCCAACACCGGGCAACGTCGGCGGATTCGAAGCGGCTGTGCAGATTGGGCTGACGTCGTTCTATGCGGTTCCGAACGACCGCGCGGTTGGCGCAGCGCTCGTCCTGCACGCGGTCTCTGTGTTGCCCACGATCGTGCTGGGCGCGATCTTCGTCATTCAGGACGGCCTGGGCTTGGGCGCGATGCGTAACCTCGCGCACGCGGCCGCAACTACCAGGGATTAGGGATTAGCGGATCGGGGATTTGGGATTAGCCCGTGAAGTGCCCATACTGCGCTCATCTCGGTGACAAGGTCGTCGATTCGCGCGAGAGCCGCGAGGGCGAAGTCATTCGCCGGCGTCGCGAATGCCTGGGCTGCGGCAAGCGCTTCACCAGCTACGAACGGATCGACGAGATCCCGTACATGGTGGTGAAGAAGGACGGCACGCGCGAGCGATTCGAGCGGCAGAAGCTCGTCGCCGGACTGCTGAAGGCGTGCGAGAAGCGCCCTGTCAGCGTCGCCTCGCTCGAAGCCGTCGCCGATCGCGTCGAGAGCACGCTGCAGGAGCGCGCCGAAAAGGAAATCAGCACACACGAAGTCGGCGCGTTCGTCATGGAGGAGCTGAAGAAGCTCGACAAGGTGGCCTACGTGCGATTCGCATCGGTCTATCGGCATTTCCGCGACATCGGCGAGTTCATGACGGAGCTGAAGGATCTGTTGAACGCCAAGGAATGAAGATCGCTGCTGCCACGCTCGTCGTGCTGTCCGTCGCGCAGATCGCTGCAGCGGACGTGCGCGTGACGCCGATTGTGCGCGAGGGGCGCGTCTGGGTGTCGTTCGGCATCGAGGAAGGGCTCGCGCCCGAGCTGCGGCAGGCGGTGTTCTCGGGTTTGCCCGTCACCTTCACCTACGACGTGGACCTGCGCCGAGGCGTAGCGTTCTGGCCCGATCGTGTGCTCAACACGGCGACGATTGCGATCACGGTGACCTTCGACACGCTGACCCGGCGCCACGCGCTGACGCGCACGTTCGACGGGCGCATCGAGGCGACCAAATCGACCGCGGACGAGGCAGAGGTGAGGCGCTGGCTGACCGCACTGGATGCGGTCCCGCTGTTTGCGACGTCGGAGCTCGAGCCTAATACCGAGTACTACGTCCGCGTGCGCGCGCGAACGCGGCCGCGCGATTCGATGATCTTCTGGCCGTGGGACAGCGGCCTCGTGTCGACGAACGCGAACTTCACGTTCATTCCCTGACGATGGTTCCGCCGCGCCGCCCGCTGCGCGACAATCCGCGGCTCATCCTCGCGGGCATGATCTTCCTGATCGCCGCGCTGGTGGGTCTCGTCGCACTCGCCAACAGCTCGGCCGGCCTGTCCCCCGAGTTTCTCACCGAAGGCGGCGTGCTGTACGGACTGTGGGCCGTGGACCTCACGATTCTGTTGGTCCTCACCTTCGTGCTCGCACGCAATGTCATCAAGCTCATCGTCGAGCGGCGGCGGGCGCTGCCGTTCGCGCGGTTCCGCGGAAAGCTCGTCGCCGTGCTGCTCGGCATGACGCTGATTCCCGCGGTGCTCGTGCTGCTCGTCGGCAGCGAGGTGATTCGGAACAGTGTCGATCGCTGGTTCAATGTGCCGGTCGAGGATGTGCTGACATCGGCCGATTTGATCGCGAGCGACTACTATCGCGATCGCCAGGCGCGCCTCGCCCTTGAAGCGGAGCGGCTCGCCGGCGCGCTGGCTGGTGCGGCGTTTGACGGCGCGGATGTGGGCGCCGTGCGCGATCGGATCCGGCTCGAGGTCACGAACGGCCGGGTCAAGATGGTCGAGGTCTACCGTGTGACGCCGGGGACGCAGCCTCCCGAAGTGATGGCGTATGTCGACGTTGAGGCGGCCGATATGCCGCGCGGCTACGCGCGGGCCGTTGCCGATCGCATGGCCTATCACGCGGCCTCGGGTCAGATCGAACCGCCGACGCCGGAACAGTTGCCGACGACCGGCGAGTTGATTCGCGCCGCGGCGGTCGTGCGGCGGCCCGGCTCGCCGCAGCCCGTCGCGGTCGTGATTGCGAGCGATTTTCTCACCGCCGAGCTTGCGTCGCGGGCCCGTCGCATTCAGGACGCCTTCGAAGACTACGCGCAGCTGCGCGTGTTGCGCCGCCCGCTCTACGGCGTCTACCTGTCCTCCTTCCTGATGATGACGCTGATGATTCTCGTCGGTGCCGTCTGGATGGGACTGTATCTCGCCAAGCGCATCACCGAGCCCGTGCTGCGGCTCGCGACGGCCGCCAGGGAAATCGAGGCCGGCCATCTGGACTATCGCGTCGACCGCGGAACAGTGAGCGACGACGAGTTCGGATCGCTGGTCGAGGCGTTCAACAGCATGGCGAGCGAGGTGGGGAAGAGCCGCAGGCGCCTCGAGCGCTCGACCGTCGATCTCGAGCGCAAGCACCTCGAGGTGGAAGGACGCCGCCGCTACATCGAGACGATTCTCGAGCGCATCGCCACAGGCGTCGTGTCGATCGACGCGTCGGGAAAAATCAGCACGCTCAACAGCGCGGCGATGCGGCTGCTGGGTTTGAGCGCGTCTGCAGTGGGACAGCCGGCGGCCGATGTGTTTGCGCGCGAGGATCTCCAGCCGTTCGGCGCGCTGCTGCGCACGGCGGGGACAGGCAAGACGGAGCCGTCGACGCTGGAGATTCCGCTGACGCGCGACGATCGCGAGCTGCAGCTGGCGGCGGTGGCGACGACGCTCCGCGGCACGGAAGGGTCCGACGGCATGGTGCTGGTCGTCGACGACTTCTCGCCGCTGGTTCGCGCGCAGCAAGTGGCGGCGTGGACGCAGGTCGCGCGCCGTCTCGCACATGAGATCAAGAATCCGCTGACGCCGATCCAGCTCTGCGCCGAGCGGATTCGGCGCCACTTCAACAACAGCGCCGGGCCTACGTTCGATCTCGTCGACGAATGCACGTCGACGATCGTCGGCGAAGTGGATTCACTGAAGGCGATCGTCGACGAGTTCTCGCAGTTCGCGCGGATGCCGGCGCCGAACGCGGTTCCGACCGATCTGCATGCGGTGCTGAACGAAGCGCTCGCGCTCTATCAGGGGTTGCTCGGCGAGGTGCGCTTCGAGCGCCACCTGGCGGAGAAGCTGCCGAAGGTGCGCGTCGACAGCGAGCAGATCCGCCGTGTGATCATCAACCTGGTGGACAACGCGATCGAAGCGATGAACCGCTCCGGCGTCATCACGCTCGAAACACACCACGATGCCGAGCGCATCGCTCGTCAGGCTGATCGTCACCGACAACGGGCCGGGCATCCCCGCGGCCGAGCGGGAGAAGCTGTTCATGCCGTATTATTCGACCAAGCGCCGCGGCAGCGGCCTCGGCCTCGCGATTGTCCGGCGCATCGTCGCCGAACACGGCGGGACCATCGAGGTCGGCGACAACGAGCCGCGCGGCACCAAGTTCACAATCGAACTGCCATGCTAACGTTCCGGGTTCCGGTTCCGTCGTTCCACGTTCGCGGTGGGCGCGCGACTGCTCAGCGCCGTCTTTTTTAAAAAAGGATGCGCTTGTCGTGTCGATGCGCCACCACGAACGCGGAACATGGAACTGGAACCTGGAACCGGTAACGTCAGTGAATAGAGCATCCATCCTCATCGTCGACGACGAGCCGGGCGTGCGGTCGGCGCTCAGCGGCGTGCTGCGCGACGAGGGGTATGCCGTCGATGCGGTCGAGAGCGGCGAGCAGTGTCTCGATCGGGTCGTCCGCGAGGTGTTCGACGTCATCGTGCTCGACGTGTGGCTGCCAGGGCTCGACGGCCTCGCAACGCTCGGCCGGCTGCGGCAGATGAAAGTGGATTCGCAGGTCGTGATGATCTCGGGGCACGGCAACATCGAGTCGGCCGTGAAGGCGATCAAGACCGGCGCGTTCGACTTCGTCGAGAAGCCGCTGTCGCTCGAGAAGACGGTGCTCGTCATCCGCAACGCGCTGCGGCAGCGGCATCTCGAAGCGGAGAACCGCGCGCTCCGCGCGCGCGTCGATCGCGCCGGCAAGATGGTGGGCGAAAGCCTCATCATGCGGCAGCTGCGCGAGCAGGTGGCGATGGCCGCGCCCACGAACGGCCGCGTGCTGATTTTCGGCGAGAACGGCACGGGCAAAGAGCTCGTCGCGCGCACCGTGCACGCGCTGAGCCGCCGGCGCAATCAGCCGTTCGTCGAGGTCAATTGCGCGGCCATTCCAGAAGAGCTGATCGAGAGCGAGCTGTTCGGCCACGTCAAAGGCGCCTTCACCGGCGCCGTCGCCGATCGCAAAGGGCGGTTCGAGGCGGCGCACACCGGCACGATCTTTCTCGACGAGATCGGCGACATGAGCCTGAAGACGCAGGCGAAGGTGCTGCGCGTGCTGCAGGAGCAGGTCACCGAGCCGGTCGGCAGCACGTCGCGCGTGCAGGTCGACGTGCGCGTGCTCGCCGCCACGAACAAGGATCTCCAGGCCGAGATTCGCGCCGGCAATTTCCGCGAGGATCTGTACTTCCGGCTGAACGTCATTCCGATCTTCGTGCCGCCGCTGCGCGAGCGCGCGGAAGACATTCCGCTGCTGGTCGAGCATTTCGTCGCCGACTTCGCGCTGGCGGAAGGCAAGCGCGCGAAGACCATCACGCCCGGGGCGATGGCGCGGTTGAAGATGTATCGATGGCCCGGCAACATCCGCGAGCTGCGCAACGTCATCGAGCGGGTCGTCATCATGGCGCCGGACGAGGAGATCACCGAGCGCGATCTCGCGTTTCTCGCCGGCGACGCGCCCGTCGAGAAGCACGTGGATGACGCCGCGGCGCCGGCGGTGCCGCTGTACACCGCGCGCGACCAGTTCGAGCGCGAGTACATCCTGCGCGAGCTGGCCCATCAGCAGGGCAACATCTCGCGCACCGCCGAAGTGCTGGGCGTGGAGCGCAGCAATCTGTACAGGAAGATGCGGGCGTTCGGCATCGTGCCGCGAAGGACAGAAGCACTGACGAAGAAGAGGCGGTGTAACGGAAAAACGAAGAGCGTAAAACGAATAGAGTAGCAGGGCGCGACGACTTACGTCATATTCGTTTTTCGTTCTTCGTTTTCGTTTTCAGGCGCGTCTCCAACACCTTGTCCAGATCTTCCGCACGTAACTTCAATCTGCGCACAGGATCCGCTGGCAGCGCATCTGCGGGCACGAGCCCGACGATCTCGCTCTCCAGCACACGCACGCCATCCACCGCGGCTTCGCGCGTCGATCGCGTCGAACACCGTCACCATCGACGTCTCTTTGTAATTGGTCAGGTTCATCGACACCTGGACGACGCCGTGGTCGAGCTGCATGCCGAGCGCTTTGACGTCGGGCAGGCCGCCGCTGCTTGCGCGAATGACCGACGCGATGCGTTTGGCGACGCCGAGGCGGTTGGACGCGAGGTTCACGTTGTAGGCGATGAGAATGGGGCGCGCGCCGATGGCGGTGGCGCCGGCGGTGGGATGTGGCCGATCGGGTCCGAAATCGGGACGCCACGCGGCCTGCTTCATGCGAAGCGCGACGCCGTTCACGCCTCCGCGGCGGATGTCCGCGAGGCTTCGCCGCTCGTCCGTCGCGGCCGCTTCCTCGTACAGGAACACCGGCACGTGAAACGCGTCCGCGACGAGCGCCGCGGTGCTCTTGGCCAGCGTCACGCACTCCTCCATCGTCGCGCCGTCGCAGCGGGACGAACGGCACGACGTCGACGGCGCCGATGCGCGGATGGACGCCGTCGTGCGCGCGCAGGTCGATGTGCGCGACGGCCGCGGCGAACAGGCGAAGCACGGCGTCACGGAGCGCAGCGGGCTCGCCTGCGAACGTGTAGACGGAGCGGTTGTGCGACGGATCGGACGATCGATCGAGCATGTGCACGCCGGGCGCTGCGATCGCGTCGCCGATCGCGGCGATGACGTCGGCGCGGCGTCCTTCGCTCACGTTGGGTACGCACTCAATCAGCGGCATTAGGCTCTTGTATCACAGCTGATTCTGCCGCATAATTTTCCCGCGAGCATGTCCGATCCGCTCCGCACGAATCCAACACGAGAACACCGCCTCGACCGACGGCGACGCCGAACGCGACGCCAAAATCGAGAGCCTGCTGCTTGCCGGCCTCGATCAGTATTTCGCAGCCGACTACGCGCAAGCCATCGACATCTGGACGCGCGCGCTGTTTCTCGATCGCAGTCACGCGCGGGCGCGCGCGTACATCGAGCGCGCCAGAAGCGCCATGGCCGAGCAGCAGCGCGAGTCGGAAGAGCTGCTGCACAACGGCGTCGCGGCGTTCGAGCGGGGAGAGATCGAGGCGGCGCGGCAGATGCTGAATGCGGCGGTGCAGCGCGGCGGCGCGCACGACGTGGCGCTGGCGTTTCTCACGCGCATCGATCGCATCCATGCGGCGACGCCGTCGCTGCCGGTGCCGATGGCGCCGCCGTCGAGGCTGCCGTTCCGGCCCCGCACGGTGACGTCGGCCCGTTCGGGATCGCGGTGGGCGAGTGCGGCGTTCGTCATCCTGCTCGATCGCCACCGTGGCTGTCGCCATCGCCTCGTGGGATCAGCTGCGTGTCTGGATTCCGGCCTTGAGCACGGGCGCGCAGGACAGGCCTTGCGCCCATGCGCGTGGTGCAGGAGCCGCTGATCGTGCCGCGGAGCTCGGAGACGGCGCTCGATCGCGCGCGAGCGCTGTTCGAATCAGGACGTCTCTACGATGCGCTGCGCGCGGTCGACCTGGTGCGGCCGACCGATCCGCTTGCGCGGCGACGCCGACAAATTGAAGGCCGAGATTCAGCGCGAGCTGCTCGCGTTTCAAACATCACCCGGCGGCGCCGAGCTGTCAGGCCTGACGAACCGGCGAGCTCCCCGAACCCGACGAACCCTACGCAATGAAATGTCCCAAGTGTGGATATCTAGGGTTTGAAAGCGGCGACCGGTGCCGGAATTGCGGTTACGAGTTTTCGCTGACGGTCAGTAAATCGGATCCGCTCGATCTCGCCCTCGACCTCGGACCAGACGAATCCAGGCCGCCCTTCGATCTCGATCGCATCATCGGCGCGCCGGAACCGGTGCAGCCCGACGATCTTCCGCTCTTGTTTGACGCGACGATGCGCCGCTCGTCGAGCGCGGGCGGCGCGGCCGCGCGCCCCGCTCGGCGTGAGGCGCGCGACTCCTGAAGTGCCGCGCGCACGGCCGCGCGCGACGAAAACGCCGTCAACCGCGGAGATGTTGTTCGACGCGCCGCCTGCGGCCATCGGACGCACGGTCGCGCCATCGAGATCGGGCGAGACGAGCGGCGAGACGCTCGCCGCGCCGTGCGAGCCGCATCCTGGCGGCGCTGGTCGACATCGCGCTGCTCTCGGCGCTCGACGCGTCGATCCTGTATTTCACGCTGCGGCTGCTCGGGCTGGCGACCGCGCAGATGTTCGAGCTGCCGCTGCTGCCGCTCGTCGCGTTCTTCCTGCTGCTCAACGGCGGCTACTTCATCGCGTTCACCACCGTCGGCGGCCAGTCGATCGGCAAGATGGCGCTCGGCATCAAAGTCATCTCGCAGGAAGAGAGCGCCGTGCCGATCGGCCGCGCCACGATTCGGACGCTGGCCTACTTCGTCTCGGCGCTGCCGCTCGGCGCCGGCTTTCTGCCCGGCGTGATCAGCGCCGATCGCCTCGCGCTGCACGATCGCCTCGCCCACACGCGTGTCGTGCGTCCCTCGTCCACCTAACGTCAGCCATGCGTCGTCTAGCGGTTTTTGTCTGCAGCTTTGGGTACATCGGCTTTTTTCCGGTCGCGCCCGGCACGGTCGGTTCGGCGGCAGGGGTGGCGGTGTACCTCGCCGCGCGGCAGCTCGCCGTCCCGTATCTCGAGCTGATGCTGATCGTCGCGTTTGCGCGTGGCGGGCGTCGTCTTCACGCGGCCGTGCGAGGAAGATCTGCGATGCGTCGATCCAGGCCCGATCGTGATAGACGAAGTGATGGGCATGCTCATCACGCTGTTCATGATTCCGGTCGGATGGGGCGGCATCCTTCTCGGGTTCCTGCTGTTTCGCGCGCTCGACGTCGTCAAGCCGTTTCCGGCGCGGCAGCTCGAACGGCTGCACGGCGGCTTCGGCGTGATGGCTGACGACGCCATGGCCGCCATCTACGCGAATCTGCTGCTGCGCGGCGCGTACTACCTCGCGCCAGCGGACTGGCATGAGCGATGAGAGGCGACGAAGATCATCGCGGTCGGCAGCGAGATGCTGACGCCGACGCACGTCGACACCAACTCGCTGTTCATTACCGAGCGGCTGAACGAGATCGGCATCGATCTGCAGGGGAAAGTCGGTCGCCGGCGACGACCGCGCGCGTGCTGAAAGCGATCGTGTCGGACGCGCTCGGCAGAAGCGATCTGCTGATTCTGACCGGCGGTCTCGGCCCGACCGACGACGATCTCACGCGCGACGTGGTCGCCGATCTCATCGGCCGGCCGCTGGAATATCACGCGCTACATCTTCGAGGCGATCGAGCAGCGCTTTGCCGCGCGCGGATCTGCGGACGCCGGAGATCAACCGGCGTCAGGCGATGGTGCCCGCAGGGCGCGGCGGTGCTGCCGAACAAGAACGGAACGGCGCCCGGCCTCTGGATCGAGCACGACGGCAAGCTGATCGTGCTGCTGCCCGGTCCGCCGCGCGAGCTGAAGCCGATGTTCGAAGTCGTCATTCAGGAACGACTGCTCGGGCACGTCGGCGCCTCGCGGCTGTTCCGGCGGTTGCTGCGCATCACCGGCCAGAGCGAATCGTACGTCGAAGAGAAGATGCAGCCGCTCTACGCGAAGTGGCTCGCCGCGCCGACGAGGATTACCACGACGATTCTCGCCTCGCTCGGTCAGATCGAGCTGCATCTGACCGCGATGGCGTCGAGCGCCGATGACGGCCATCGCGCGCTCGACGGAGCGGTGGCAGATGTGCGCGCGACGCTCGGCCGCGATCTCTTCAGCACCAACAGCGAGACGATGCAGCAGGTCGTCGGGGAGTTGCTGCGGTCGCGCGGCTTCAGGATTGCCGCGGCCGAGTCGTGCACCGGCGGGCTCGTGATGGCGCGGCTCACCGAAGTGCCCGGGCAGCTCCGATTACGTCGACCGCGGCGTCGTCGTCTACAGCAACCAGTCGAAAACCGATCTGCTCGGCGTGCCCGCGCTCATTGATTGCGGCGCATGGCGCCGTCAGCGAGCCCGTGGCCGAGGCGATGGCCAGCGGCATGGTGCGCATCGCCGGCACGGATGTCGCCGTCGGCGTGACTGGCGTGGCCGGACCGGCGGGCGGCACGCCGGAGAAGCCGGTGGGGATGGTGGCGATTGCCGCCGCCTGGGCGCGCAACGGCACCGATCGACACGCGCGTGCGCACGTTCAACTTCGTCGGCGGGCGCGAGATGGTGAGGTTTCAGGCGTCGCAGGCGGCGCTCGACATGGTGCGGCGCTGGCTGACTGAGTAGAGTGGGGAAGCGATTATTCATCGCCGTCGACGTCGATGAGGCGACGCGCGCGCAAGTCGGTCGCATCTCGGCGGGACTGCGCGACGCGATCGAGGCGCAGACCAGAGTCTCGTGGGTGCGGCCCGATCGGATGCACCTGACGCTGCACTTTTTCGGCAGCGCCGACGGCGCGATCGAAGAGCGCGTGCGCGGCGCGCTGGCACATCCGATCGCCGCAGCCCGCATTCGATCTGTCGTTCGAGGCCTTGGATTCTTTCCCGAGCGCGGCTCGCCGCGCGTGTTATGGCTGGGAGTTCCGCGATGGTCTACGAAGCGCTGCGCCGCCTTCACACGGCTCTCGCGGAACCGAGGCACGAACCGTTCACGCCGCATCTCACGCTGGCCCGATTCAGAGATCGCGTTCCACGCGCGAAACTCGCCGAAATAGCCAGTATTCCAGCCTCCGCCGGACCGTCGCGGATCGATCGTGTTACCTTGTACGAAAGCCGCCTCTCGCCGGCGGGACCGACGTATATCCCGCTCGCCGAAGCGCTGTTGGCACGGTCCGGCTGAAGCCGGACACACTATATGTCCGCGAATACTTCATCGCTCTGGGCGTCGGGTACCTGCTCGGGTCGATCCCGTTCGCGTATCTGCTGGCCCGCCGCCATCGCGGTATCGATCTGCGCCATGGCCGGCAGCGGCAATGTGGGCGCCGCGAATCTGCTGCGGAACACCACGAAGAAAATCGGCGTCAGCGCGATGGCGCTCGACGTGGGCAAGGGGATCGCCAGCGTGCTGGTCGCGCGGCAGATCGATCCCGGCACCACCGGTCCGGCGGTCGCGGGCATCGCTGCCGTGCTCGGGCACATCTATCCCGTGTGGCTGGGGCTTCGCGGCGGCAAAGGCGTTGCGACGACGTGCGGCGTGTTTTCGATTCTCGCGCCGCAGGCGACGGCGATCGCGACGCTGGTCTTTCTCGCGCTCGTGTGGTGGACGCGATACATCTCGCTCGGATCGGTTGCGGGCTCGGTGATTCTCGCGCCGCTCGCTTACATGTACGGCGCACCGGAGGTGACGGTCATCGCGGCCGTCATCGTCGCGGCCATCGTCGTGCATCGGCATCGATCGAATCTGCGGCGGGTGTTTGCGGGCATCGAACGGAGGCTCGGACAAAGCGCATGAAAACGGTTGCGGTGCTCGGATCGGGGAGCTGGGGGACGGCGCTCGCGTTTCATCTTGCGAACGCGGGGCACGACGTGCGGCTGTGGGGCAGAAATGCCGAGCTCATCGACGAGATGAAATCGCGGCGCGCGAACGCGGTGTACCTGCCCGATATCGTGCTGCCGCCCGGCGTCATGCCGACGGCCTCGCTCGAAGAGGCGCTTTACGCGCGCGGAGATCGTCGTGGCCGCGCTGCCATCGCACGGCACGCGCGCGGTCATCCGTTCGGCCGCGCCGTTCATCTCACGACAGGCGCTCATCGTGAGCGCCACCAAGGGCATCGAGCAGGACACGCTGCTGCGCGTCTCGGAAGTCATCGCACAGGAAGTGCGCGGAGCGCGGCCGGTTGCGGTGCTGTCGGGGCCGAGCTTCGCCATCGAAGTGGCGCGCGGTCTGCCGACCGCCGTCTCGGTCGCGTGCGCCGATCCCGTTCTCGCCGAAGACGTGCAGCGCGAGTTTCGCGCCGCGTATTTCAGGCTCTACGGCAGCACCGACGTCGTCGGCGTCGAGATCGGCGGCGCGCTGAAGAACATCATCGCCATCGCCGCCGGCGTCGTCGAGGGGCTGGGCCTCGGGCAGAACGCGCTCGCCGCGCTGATTACGCGCGGCCTCGCGGAAATCACGCGTCTCGCGTGCGCCGTCGGCGGACGGCGCGAGACGCTCGCCGGATTGAGCGGGCTCGGCGATCTCGTGCTGACGTGCACCGGCTCGCTCAGCCGCAACCGGCACGTCGGCGTCGAGCTCGCGCACGGCCGGCCGATTTCCGAAGTCGTGGCCGGCATGAAGATGGTGGCCGAAGGGGTGAAGACGACGACGGCCGCGCTCGCGCTCGGCCGCAAGCACGGCGTCGAGCTGCCGATCGCCACACAGATGGCGGAAGTGCTCGCCGGCCATCGCAGCGCCGCTGCCGCCGTCGAGGAGCTGATGCTTCGCCCGCAGAAAACCGAAGTCACATAATGGGTTTTTTCGATCGCATCCGCGAAGGACTCTCCAAAACCAAACAGCAGATCGTCGAACGGTTCGACGAAATCGTCTCGCAGTCCGAGGCGCCCGTCGCGCAAGGGGCGGCCGATCGACGTCGATACGATCGAGGCGCTCGAAGAGCTGCTGATCATGGCGGACGTCGGCGTTGCGGCGACCGACCGCATCATCGCGGCCGTCAAACAGCAGACCGCGGACGGCAAGGGGCTGCGCGACGCGGTGAAGGACGAGATCCGCGCGATCTTCGCGTCGGTGCCCTCAGCGCCCGGCGCCGAATCGAACGGTCACCTGCCTCACGTCGTGCTGATCGTCGGCGTCAACGGCACCGGCAAGACGACGACGGTGGGCAAGCTGGCGCAGCTGCTGAAGTCGTCCGGCAAGAAGCCGCTGTCGTCGCGGCCGATACGTTTCGCGCTGCGGCCGTCGAGCAGCTGGAAATCTGGGCGGGCCGCGCCGGCGTCGATCTGATTCGCGCGCGCGAAGGCGCCGATCCGGCCGCCGTCGTGTTCGACGGGATTGCTTCGGGCAAGGCCAAGGGGCGCGATCCGATTCTCGTCGACACCGCCGGGCGCCTTCACACGAAGGTGAACCTGATGAACGAGCTCGAGAAGATTCGCCGCGTCGCCGCGCGCGAGGTGACCGGCGCGCCGCACGAAGTGCTGCTGGTGCTCGACGCGACGGTCGGCCAGAACGGCTTGAGCCAGGCGCGCGAGTTCATGAACGTCGCCGGCGTGAACGGCGTCGTGCTGACCAAGCTCGACGGCACGGCGAAAGGCGGCATCGCCGTCGCGATCGCCTGCGAGCTGAAGCTGCCGATCCGCTACGTCGGCGTCGGCGAAACGATCGACGATCTCATTCCGTTCGATGTGGACGAGTACGTGGATGCGTTGTTTGAAACGAAATGGTGACAGGGTTCCAGGTTCTGGGTTCTGGTTCCAGGTTCTGGTTCCGAGTTCAGCGTTCGAGAACCGCGAACCGTGAACCCTGAACCGGAACCCAGAACCCAGAACCGAGAACCCAGAACCGTATGCTGTCTGATCTCGAGTACATGAACCGCGCGCTCGATCTCGCCGAGCGCGGGCGCGGAACGACCAGTCCGAATCCGATGGTCGGCGCGGTCGTCGTCCGCGAAGACGGCACGATCGTCGGTCAGGGGTATCACGAGCGCGCGGGCGGACCGCACGCCGAGGTGCGCGCGCTCGACGAGGCCGGGCGAGCTCGCGCGCGGCGCGTCGCTCTACTGCACCCTCGAGCCCTGCTCGCACGTCGGCCGCACCGGGCCGTGCGTCGAGCGCGTCGCGGCAGCACGGCATCGCGCGCGTCGTTGCGGCCACGGGTGATCCCGATCCGCGCGTGAGCGGTCGCGGGTTCGATTTTCTGCGTCAACAAGGGCATCGACGTGTCGGTCGGCGCCGGCCGCGAGCGCGCGCTGCGGCTGAACCGCGCCTACTTCACGTTCAAGACGAAGCAGCGGCCGTTCGTCATCATGAAGGCGGCGACGAGCCTCGACAATCGCGTGGCGGCGAAGGCTGGGGAGCGCACGCGCATCAGCTCCGATGATTCGCTTCGGCATGCGCACGCGGTGCGGGCGGAGATCGATGCCATCGCCGTCGGCTCGGGAACCGTCCTCGCCGACGATCCGCTGCTGACCGCGCGCGAGGTGCATCGCCGCCGCCCGCTGACGCGGGTGCTGTTCGATCGGCGGCTGCGGATCCCCCCTCGGCGCGGGTGTTCTCGACGCTCGACGCGGGACCGGTAATAATCGTCACCACGCCCGAGAGCCTCGAGAGCAACCGCGACCGCGCCGCGCGATCTGGAGCGGGCGGGCGCCGAACTCGAGCCGATAAGCAGTGGGGACCTGCCGGAGGCGTTCGGCCGGCTGGGCGACCGGCAGATCATGTCGCTCGTCCTCGAAGGGGGGGTCGCCTTGCAGGCTGCGGCATGGAAGGCGGGGCTGGTCGACGCCGTGCATCTGTACGTGGCGCCGATGACGCTCGGAGACGACGCGGTGTCATGGCTCGATGCCGACACCGTCTCGATTGCCTCGCTCGTCGATCGCCGCGTGATGCCGCTCGGCCCCGACGTTTTCATGGAAGGTTATGTTCACGGGATTGATTGAATCGGTCGGCGAAGTCGCGGAGGTGAAGGCGATCGATGCCGGCTTCAGCCTGCGCATCGCGAGCGGCATCGCGGGCGACCTGCGGCTCGGCGAGAGCGTCGCCGTCAACGGCGTCTGTCTGACCGTCGTGGAACACGACATCAGGATCCTTCTCCGCCGAGATCGGTCCCGAAACCGCGAAGGTGACGAGCCTCGGCGATTTGCAAGTCGGGAGCGCTCGTCAACCTCGAGCGCGCGATGCCGGCGAACGGCCGGTTCGGCGGCCACATGGTGCTCGGCCACGTCGATGGCACCGGCACGATTCAGGCGATCCGTCCGGAAGCGGACTTCTCGTGGGTGACCGTCAGCTATCCGGCGGCGCTCGCGCCGTATCTGATTCATCGCGGATCGATCGCGGTCGACGGCATCAGCCTGACGATTGCGACGCTCGAGAAGACGACGTTCGACGTGCAGATCGTGCCGTTCACCTGGTCGCACACGAACCTGCGGCGCTCGCGCGCCGGCGATCGCGTGAACCTCGAATGCGACATGGTCGGCAAGTACGTCCTCCGCGCAATGGAGTTCATGGGACAGAAGGTATGACCGCACCACTCAAGATCGCCAAAGGCCGCAAGAAGTCCGGTCCGTTCGCGCGCATCGAGGACGCCATCGAGGCCTTCCGCGCCGGCGAGATGATCATCGTCTGCGACGACGAAGATCGCGAGAACGAAGGGGACCTCACGCTCGCCGCCGAGAAGGTGACGCCGAAGGCGATCAACTTCATGGCGAAGCACGGCCGCGGGCTCATCTGCATGCCGATGACCGGCCAGCGGCTCGACGAGCTCGAGATTCCGCTTGATGGTGAATCAGAACACCGCGCGGCTCGGCACGGCGTTCTGCGTGACGATCGAAGCGAAGCACTCGACGAGCACCGGCATCTCCGCCGGCGATCGCGCCAACACCGTGCTCGCCGCCATCGACCCGCGAACGAAGCCATCGGACCTCGCGCGTCCCGGCCACATGTTTCCGCTGCGCGCGGAATCGGGCGGCGTGCTCGTCCGCGCCGGGCAGACCGAGGCGGCGGTCGATCTCGCGCGAATCGGCGGGCTGTATCCGGCCGGCGTGATCTGCGAAATCATGAACGACGACGGCTCGATGGCGCGGGTGCCGGAGCTGACGAAATTCGCGAAGCGGCACAAGCTGCTGATGATCACCATCGCGGATCTCGATCAAGTACCGCATGCACAACGAGTCGATGGTCAGGGAAGTCGCGAAAGCGAAGCTCCCGACCGAGTACGGCGAGTTCGACGTGCACGCGTTCGAAAACCAGCTCGACAAGCAGACGCACGTCGCGCTCGTGTTCGGCGAGGTCGGCGATGGCGGCGACATCATGGTGCGCGTCCACTCGCAGTGCCTGACCGGCGACGTGCTGCACTCGCTGCGATGCGACTGCGGCGGGCAGCTCGATGCCGCCATGCGGCGCATCGCCAGCGAAGGACGCGGCGTGCTGCTGTATCTCAACCAGGAAGGGCGCGGCATCGGGCTGGCGAACAAGATTCGCGCGTACGAGCTGCAGGACCAGGGGCTCGACACGGTCGAGGCGAACGAAAAGCTCGGGTTCAAGGCCGACCAGCGCGACTACGGCATCGGCGTGCAGATTCTTCGCGAGCTGGGCGTGCGAACGATGCGCCTGCTGAGCAATAATCCGCGCAAGCTCGTCGGCATCGAGGGATACGGACTGAGCATCTCGGAATGGATTCCGCTGGAGATCCCGGCCTCGGACTCGACGCGGCGATATCTCAAGACGAAGAAAGACAAGCTCGGACACAAGCTGTCTTCGGTGTAGTGTCCGGCTTTCGCCGGACCGTAGATAGGAGCCCTCATGATGAAGCGCATCTTCGGTCTCGTTCTCGTCGTCGCCGGGTTCGCGGTTGTGTCGGCGCAGGAGGCGCCGCAGGCGCCGCGCGCGGCGGCTGGGCGCGGCGGTGGGCGCGGCGCAGGACCGCAGGAACAGTTCGTGCTCGCGCCGAAGGCCGCGAAGCTGACCGAGTACGTAGCGCCGCACAAAGCCGCACACCAAGCTGTCCGAAGTACTGGCGAAGCACAAAGGGCAGCGCCGACTGGACCGAGCCGGTCGTGGACGACGACAACCTGCACGCCGATTACATTTCGATGGGCTCCGGGCAAGAAGACGCCGCGCCGGATGAACGCCGACACCCGCGAGTGGTGGGTGATTCAGGACGGCCAGATTCGATTCACGATCGACGGGCAGGAACCGTTCGTGGCGTCGAAGGGGTACCTCGTGCAGGTGCCGTATCGCACGATGTACACGATGGAAACCGTGGGCGATCGGCCGTCGCTGCGCTTCGAAGTGAACATCGCGAAGGCGCGGAAGATGTATCCGATGGACGAGAAGCCAGTGCCCGTTGCCGGTTTCAACTTCGTTCCGGTGCGCGTGCCCGGCAAAGGTGACGTATGCCGAGGGCAACAAGCCGTTCGTGGATTTCAACGCGGTCGTGGCCGGCACCGACAAGACGCGCCGGTTCGTGCACGACGATCGCGCCGTGGCGAACATCATTCTCGGCCCTGGCATCGCGCCGCCGCCGCTGACCAACAAGGGGCACTTCCATCCGGAGAGCGCCGAGTTCTGGTTCATCCTCCTGAACAAGATTCGCTACAACATCGAGGGGCTGCCCGTGTTCGAAGCCGATCAGGGGGACATCGTCTACGTGCCGAAGATGCGCTTCCATCTCGCCAGCTTTGCCGGCACCGGTCCGTCGTGCCGCCTGGCGATGAACGGCTACACGGAACTGTCGCACTCGTACGAAGCGGACCCGGCGAAATAAAAGGCAAAGGGTAAGGGGTGAGGCGAAACCACCCCTTTTCATTGACAGTTTCACCCGTCATCCGCTACGATAAGCGTTTGCGCTAGAGCAGCTTAGCGCCACTAGGTTCCACGTTCCGGTTCCGTGGAACGCGGAACAGGAACCGGAACGCCGTAAATGTTCGAGTCGCTCAGTAATCGCCTACAAGACGTTTTCAAGACCCTTCGGGGCGAGACACGGCTGACTCCCGAGAACGTGGAGGCGGCGCTCCGCGAGATTCGCCTCGCGCTGCTCGAAGCCGACGTCAATTTCAAGGTCGTCAAGGCGTTCGTCGACCGCGTGCGCGATCGCGCGCTGGGGCAGGATGTGCTCCGGAGCCTGTCGCCGTCGCAGCAGGTCGTCAAGATCGTCCGCGACGAAATGGTCGCGCTCTTCGGCGATACCGAAGGCGGACTGAAGCCGACGAACAAGCGGCCGCGCGTCATCCTGCTGCTGGGCCTGCAGGGCGCAGGCAAGACGACGACCGCAGGCAAGCTCGCGAAGTGGCTGACGAAGCAGGGCAAGCACGCACTGCTCGTGTCGACCGACGTGAAGCGGCCGGCGGCGATCCAGCAGCTGAACGTCGTCGCGCAGAAGGCGGGTCTCGGCGTCCGCGTGCACGATCCGGCGGGGCAGATGGATCCCGTCGCGCGCGCGAAGGGCGCGGTCGCTGAAGCCACGAACCTCGGCTACGACGTCGTCATCGTCGACTCGGCAGGGCGCCTGCACATCGACGACGAGCTGATGACCGAGCTCGAGGCGATTCGCGACACGACGCAGGCCTCGGATCTGCTGTACGTCGCGGACGCGATGACCGGGCAGGACGCCATCAAGAGCGCGGGCGAGTTCAACCGCCGGCTCGGCGTCAGCGGCGTCATCCTGAGCAAGCTCGACGGCGATGCGCGCGGCGGCGCGGCGCTGTCGGTCGTGGCGGTCGTCGGCGTGCCGATTGCGTTTGTCGGCAGCGGCGAGCGGCTGGAAGATCTCGAGCAGTTCTATCCGGATCGTCTCGTGTCGCGGCTGTTGGGCATGGGCGACGTGCTTTCGCTGATCGAGCGCGCCGAACAGGCCATCGACATCGAGGAAGCGCAGAAGCTCGAAGAGAAAGTCCGGAAGGACGAGTTCACGCTGGAGGATTTCCGGGAGCAGCTGCAGACCATCAAGAAGATGGGGCCGCTCGAGCAGATCATCGGGATGATCCCCGGGATGGGGAACATCAAGCAGCTCGCGCAGCAGAAGCCCGACGACAAGCAGATCGGCCGCATCGAGGCGATCATCAGCTCGATGACGCCGCACGAGCGGCGCCGCAGCGACGTCATCAACGGCAGCCGCCGCAAGCGCATCGCGCGGGGCAGCGGGACGACGGTCGAGGAAGTGAACAAGCTGCTGAAGCAGTTCGTGCAGATGCGCAAGATGCTGAAGATGATGGGCGGCATGACGGGCGGCAAGCCTGACTGGAAGGCCCGCGCAAAGTTCGGTTCGATGATGGGGAGAATGAGGTAGAGCATGGTAGTGATTCGCATGAGAAAGATGGGCTCGAAGAAGCGGCCGTTCTTCCGCGTCATCGTGACCGACTCGCGCACGGCGCGCGACAGCAGCTTCGTGGAAATCGTGGGGCACTACAACCCGCGGACGAAGCCGGCCAAGGTGGACATCAATCGCGAGCGGATCGACCACTGGGTCGGCAAGGGCGCGCAGCTCTCCGACACCGTGCGCACGCTGCTGAAGAGTCATGTGACCGCGCCCGCCTCCGCGGCTGACGCCGCTGCGGCGGGCAAGCCTGCCGCGGCCGCGAGTGCGTAATGTCGATTCGCGACGCGATCGAGACCGTCGCGAAGGCGCTCGCCGATTCGCCGGAGCGAGTGTCGGTGACGGAGACCGAGCACCAGGGCACGACGCTCATCGAGGTGACGGCGGCGCCGCCGGACGTAGGCAAGCTGATCGGCCGGCAGGGGCGCACGATACAGGCGATGCGGACGATCGCATCGATCGCTGGCGAGCGGCTCGGCAAGAAGGTCTCGCTCGAAGTTCTGGACTAGCCGAGTCCAGAGTCGGCGAGTCTTGGAGTCGCCAGAGTCGAGATGACAGCTGAGTGGGACGACATGGTGGTGGTGGGGCGCATCGCGCGCGCGCACGGCAACCGCGGGCAGGTCATCGTCGATCCGGCAACAGATTTTCCGGAGGAGCGGTTCAAGGCGGGCTCGATGCTGCACATCCGCCGCGGCGATGCCACCGAGCGTGTGACGGTCGAAACCGTCCGGTTCCATCGCGGGCGGCCGATTATCGGGCTCGCTGGAATCGACACGATGAACGCGGCAGAAGCGCTGGCAGGCATGGAGCTTCGCGTGGGCGTCGAGGCGCTGCAGCCGCTCCCGGCGGGTTCGTATTACCACCACGATTTGATCGGGTGCGCGGTCGAGACGCCGGGCGGCGAGCGGATCGGCCAGGTAAGGGGCGTCGAAGGCGACGGAGCGAGCAGCCGGCTTGTTGTCGAGCGCTCGAACGGCCACGTCCTGATTCCGATGGTGGAAGGCATTTGCGTGGAGATCGATGTCGCCGGCAGAAAAATCGTCGTCGCGCCGCCCGAAGGGCTGCTCGACGTGAACGTGACGAAACGCCAAAGATTTTAGGATGCGATTCGACATCGTCACGATTTTTCCGCGGATGATCGAAGCCGCGCTTACCGAGGGGATTCTCGCGAGGGCGATTCAGCGCGACGTCCTTGCCGTTCGAGCGCGCGACTTGCGGGAGTTCACCGAGGATCGCCACCGCACGGTCGACGACGTGCCGTATGGCGGCGGGCCGGGAATGGTGCTGAAGCCCGAGCCGCTGTTCAAGGCCGTCGACGCGATTCGCGAGGACGTCGGGGCGCCGCAGGCCATCGTGCTCGTCTCGCCGCACGGCAGGCGCTTTACGCAGGCTGAAGCCGGGCGGCTGGCCAGCCTCGATCGCGTCGTGATTCTCTGCGGCCGATACGAAGGGATCGACGATCGCGTTCGTGAGAATCTCGCGACCGAGGAGCTGTCGATCGGCGATTACGTGTTGAGCGGCGGCGAGCTGCCGGCGCTCGTGATTGTCGATGCGGTTGCGAGGCTGATTCCCGGGGTTGTCGGCGATGAAGATTCGGTCGCGGGCGATTCGTTCTCGCGCGGGCTGCTCGATTACCCGCACTACACGCGGCCGGCGGAGTTTCGAGACTGGAAAGTTCCCGACGTGCTGGTCTCGGGCCATCACGGCGAGATACGCAAGTGGCGCAAGCGGCAGGCGCTCGAGCTGACGCTGCTGCGGCGGCCGGATCTGCTGGCCGACGCGGAGCTGGATGTGGAAGAGCAGGAAATCCTGCGAGAGTTGATGGAAGCGAAGAAGGGAGTCGCCCATGGGCGCGATTGAAGTCGTAGAGAAAACACAGATGACCGAGCGGCCGCAGATGCAGGCCGGAGACACCGTGAAAGTGCACGTCAAGGTGCGCGAGGGCGACAAAGAACGCATCCAGGTGTTCGAGGGCATCATCATCGGCATGCATCGCGGCGGCGTGCGCGCCTCGTTCACGGTGCGCAAGGTGTCGTTCGGCCAGGGCGTCGAGCGCATCTTCCCGCTGCACTCGCCGATCATTCAGAAAGTGGAAGTCGTGCGCTCGGCCAAGGTGCGCCGCGCGAAGCTCTATTTCCTCCGCGACCTCAAGGGCAAGGCGGCCCGGATGCGCGAGGGCGCAAAATAGGTCGCGTAGGGATCGTGGGGCGCGTGGGGAAATGCGGGAATCTCTCCCCACGATCCGCACGATCCCTACGATCCCCACGAACCCCGCTATGACTCGCGTCGCTGCGACACGCACGCTCGAGAACGTCCTGCGGAAGCTGGGCTTCAACCGCGTGTGCGGCGTCGACGAAGTCGGCCGGGGGTGCCTGGCCGGCCCCGTCGTTGCGGGTGCCGTTGTGCTTCATCCCGACCGGCATATCTCCTGGCTGAGCGATTCGAAGACCGTCCCCGCGGCAGAGCGCGAGGCCCTGTTCGAGGAGATCACCAGCCGGGCCGTCGCCTGGGCCGTGGCCGAGGCCTCGCCGGGCGAAATCGACACTATCAATATCCATCAGGCGTCGCTGCAGGCGATGCGCCGGGCGGTGATGTCGCTGGCGCCGCTGCCCGATCTGGTTCTGGTCGACGCCTTCCGCATCCCGGATCTGCTGATGGCCCAGCGCGGCGTAGTGCATGGCGACCAGCGGTGCTCGGCCATCGCTGCCGCCTCGATCGTGGCCAAGGTGACGCGCGATCGCCAGATGCGGCAATTGCACATGCAGGACGCGCGTTACGGATTTGATCGGCATAAAGGGTACGCGACGGCCGACCATCTCGCCGCCGTCAGGCAATTCGGCTATTCCGCGGTTCATCGCCGGTCGTTCAACCCGCCGACGCTGCCGCTGGAATTTGATACGATTGACTGATCGCCTCCGCCAAAGGTTTCGGCGAGTTTCGCCGACGCGCCTCCGGCGCGAAGGCGAACTGAATCTCGCCTTCCGTTTTCAGGAATGCCGCCTGTGCCATTTGATCGAGAGGGAACGCTCCGCAATGCGGAGAAACTGCTCCGCCAAGGGAAGCTCGATCCGGCCATCGCGGAGTACCGCAAGGTCATCGAGGATCAGCCCTCCGACTGGAATACTGCCAACACGCTGGGAGACCTGTATTTCCGCGCCGGTCAGCTCGACAAGGCGATTGCGCAATACAACGACATCGCCGCCCATCTGGCGAACGAAGGGTTCTTTCCGAAAGCAGTCGCCCTCTACAAGAAAATCCTGAAGATCAAGCCCGACGAAGAGCGGGCGATGTGGCATCTCGGCAACATCTCCGCGCGCCAGGGGCTGCTCGTCGAGGCGCGCTCGAATTTCGCGCTCGCTGGCCGAGCGCCGGCGCGCGCGCGGCGACGCGAAAGGCGTCGCCGAGGTGCGCATTCGTCTCGGCGATCTCGACGGCGCCGATCTCGAGACCCGGTTGGCTGGCGTCCGCGCCCGGGTCGAGCTTGGGCGATCCGAAAGCGGCCGTCGATCGGCTCAAGCAGTACGCCGCCGACCTTCAGGAAAAAGGCAAAGACGCCGACTCGCTCAAGATGCTCACCGAGGCGGCGCAGATCGATCCCGAGGACATGTCGCTGCGCCAGATGCTGGTGAAGGCCTACATCGCGCGCGGCGATTTCGATGCCGCGTGCCAGTTCGCGACGAGCGCCGCGGAGCTGCGGCAGCTTGCGACGCAGCTGTTTGGTCTGGGGCGTGAAGACGAGGGCCTCAACGTGCTGGCGAGCGCGGCTGACGCCGATCCCGCCGACGCCTCGATTCGCATGGAGCTGGTCAAGCGGCTCGTGGCGCGCGGTGATGTGGCGAGCGCCCGCACGATGCTCACGCCGGAAGTCGCGGGCAACGATCCTGAGCTGCTGTGGTTGTTGGCCGAAATGGAGCTGCGCGACGGCCACATTCCGGAAGGCACCGCGCTCTTGCAGAAAATGCTCGCCGACGATCCCAGCCGCCGCGACGCGCTGGTCATCCTCGGGTGTTCGATCGCCGAGGTCAACCCCGATGCGGGGTACGAGTGCATCGAAGTGGCGGCCGGAACTGCGATTGCTGCCGACGAGTGGGGCTCGGCCGCTGCCGCGCTCAACGAGTTCGTCAATCGCGTGCCGAATCACATTCCCGCACTGATGCGGCTGGTGGAGATTTGTGTCGACGGCGGACTCGAAGCGACGATGCACAGCGCGCAGGCCCAACTGGCTGACGCGTATCTGACCGTCGGCGCGGGGACCGAGGCGCGAGTGATCGCCGAAGATCTCGTCGCGCGCGAGCCATGGGATCGATCGAACATCGAGCGGTTCCGCAGCGCCCTTGCCTTGCTCGGCGAAACGGATATCGACGCCATAATCGCCGATCGTTTGAGCGGTCATACGCCTTTCACCAGCACGGATTTCATGTGGCCGTCCGATCCAGGCGGATCGGATATGGCGCCGATGCCCGTGCCCCCTGCATCGCCGCCGGCAGCCCCGGCTCCCATTGTCGAAGCGCCGCCGCCCGAGGCCGCGCCGCACGGTTCGGCCAAGGATGCCTACGCCATCGACATGAGCAATCTGCTGTCGGATGTCGAATACCAGCAGACGCCAGAGCCACCCGCAAAGCCGAAGGCTGAATCGCAGGAAGTCGATCTGAACGACGAGCTTCACGATATGCGAACGGGACAGGCGGCGGCCGCGTCACCCGCCGGCAAACCGGCGGGTAAGCCGGCGCCTGCGATGGAGAGCGTGTTGAAGGGCATGCGCGACGAGGCCGCCAACGACGCGTCGCCCGAAACGGCGGAGCAGCACTTCAAGCTCGCGGCGACCTACGTCGACATGGGGATGCAGGAAGAGGCCATGAAGGCCCTCGAGGTGGCGGCGCGATCGCCGCGGCATCGATTCCGCGCCGGCGCCATGCTGGCCAAGGCGTATCTCGACAACGGAGATCCGGTTCACGCCATCGAGTGGTACGAGCGCGCCGTCGAGGCGCCGGCGCCCTCACCTGTGGCTCATCACTCGCTGCTCTACGAGCTGGCGTCGGTGCTCGAGGCGAACGGCGAAGGGGCGCGGGCGCTGGCCGTGCTGCTCGAGCTGCAGGCTGAAGCAGGCGAGTACCGCGATGTCTCGCGCCGCCTCGAGCAGCTCAAAGTGCAAATGGGCAGCTGATGGTGAAGCGCCTGCTGCTGGTTGCGTATTTCATCGAGGTCGGGCTGCTGCTCGTGCTCGTCCCGTGGTCTCCATTCTGGGAGCGCAACTATTTCCTCACCGCGTTCCCCGTGCTGCAGGAATTCGTCCGCAATAACTACCTGCGCGGCGCCGTATCCGGCCTGGGAGTCGTCAACTTGCTGATGGGATTCAACGAGCTGGCGTCAGTGCTGCTGGCGCGCCGCCGCATGGAAACGATGGAGACGATCGAGCAGTCATGATCTGCCTCGTGACCGATCGGCGGCGGCTCTCGACCGGTGAAGACGCGGCCGATCGGCTTGTCGATCTCGTGGCAGCGGCAGCGCGCGCCGGCATCGACCTGATTCAGGTTCGCGAGCGCGATCTCGACGCGCGCCGGCTGGTCGCGCTCGTGAGGCGCTGCGTCGCAGCGGCCCGCGGAACCAGCACGAAGGTGCTCGTCAACGATCGTGCCGACGTTGCCGACGCAGCAGGCGCACATGGCGTGCATCTCCGAGGCGATTCCATTGCCGCTACGGCAATCCGATCGTTGCTTGGTGACGGCGTTATCGGCCGGTCGGTGCATGGTGCGGATGAAGCTGCTGTGGTGTCGGGGGCGGGAAGCGTCGATTATCTGATCTTCGGCACGCTGTATCAGACCGCGTCGAAAGGTGAGGGGCACCCGCTCGCAACCCTCGACGAGCTGCGTGCGACGTGCCGTGCAGCGGCGGGCATTCCAGTGTTGGCCATCGGCGGGATGACGGTCGAACGTGCGGCAGACGCGGCGCGCGCGGGCGCCTCTGGCATCGCCGGTATCGGCCTCTTCGTACCGCCCGAGGGCGAATCGGTCGATAAGCATCTGCAACTGATCGCCGCCAGCCTGCGGCGGGCGTTTGACACATGCGAGGCGGTTTCCTAACATTGAGCGCAACTTCCGCCTCCGCTAAAGCTCCGGCGCGACCGAGCCGAAGCGCTTCGCGCGAAGGCGGGCGAATCTGATGCCCCAGGGTTCCCCCGCCCGAACAGTTGGCGCTCGCCTGCGCGAAGCGCGTGAGAAGAGGGGTGTGTCACTTCGGCAAATCGCGAACAGTACGCGCATTTCCGTGATGTCGCTCGAGGCGCTCGAGCGCAGCGATCTGTCGCGCCTTCCTGGCGGCATCTTCACGAGAGCCTTCATCCGCGCGTACGCGCAGGAGGTCGGCCTCGATCCCGACCGCATGATTCAGGACTTCATCGCCGAGTTGCCGCCGGAGGCCGCCACTTCGACGGCGCACCCGGCTGCGATCGAGGACGGCGAGAAACTTGACAGCGATCGCAAAGCTGTCGCGACCGCGCTGCGCCTGGCGCTCGTCAGCCTGCCCATCATCGGCCTCGTGATTTATTACGGCTCGCACGGCACTCCCGCAGCGCCTGACCGAACGGCTGCGCCCGTCGCTGACTCTCACCCGCCCGCAGCGCACGCGCCGGCCGGGACCGAACGGCCCGCTGAGCCCGTTGCTCCGGCGCCCGAGCCTGCCGCACCGGTACCGGCCGCGGCGCCGCAGACATCAGGCATCTCGATGGAGATTGCGCCGACGGCCACGTGCTGGGTGTCGGTGAACACCGACGGCGAGCAGGTCTTCTCCGGTCTGATGAATGCCGGCGACAAGAGAACCGTGACGGCCAAAGAGCAGATTGCGCTGAACGTGGGCGACGCCGGCGTGTTTGTGTATACGTTGAACGGACGACCAGGCAAGTCGCTCGGCGCTCCGGGAAAGGTCGTCAGCACGCGCATCACGCTCGCCAACCTTCAAGAGTTTCTGACACCCTGATGGATCTCGGTCTCCGCAGCCCCATGCTCGATTTCTTCAAGCGTGGAGAAGTCGCCAAAGATGTTCGCCTGCTGGCAGCCAGCGGTGGGCTCGCGCCGCGCGCGCTGGATCAGATCGGCCTGCTCGCGATGCTGACCGATGACGGCGATGAGGAAATCCGCGCGACTGCTGAAGCGACGCTTGCGGCTATTCCGAGCGAGTCGTTGGCGGCGTTCCTCGGACGATCGGACGTTCCCGAAGGACTGCGTGAGTTCTTCCGTGCGCGCGGCGTCGAGGCGTTGTCGGGTGGTGAGGTGAGCGACGAGCCGCTGGTCGATGTCGACGCCTGCCGCGGCGGTGTGCCGAAGGCGCCGAGGCGGAGGAAGAGGACAATCACAGAGCATCCACGCAGAAGCTGGCGCTGATGGGCGTGGCCGAGCGCATGAAAGCGGCGATGAAAGGCTCGAAGTCCGAGCGCGCCATCCTGATTCGCGATCCGAACAAGCTCGTGTCGGCGGCCGTGCTGAGCAGCCCGAAGCTCACGGAGTCGGAAGTCGAGAACTTCGCCAAGCTCGCCAACGTCTCTGAGGAAGTCCTGCGCACGATCGGCCAGAATCGCGGGTGGACCAAGAACTACGGCGTCATCGCGGCGCTGACGAAAAACCCGAAGACCCCGCTCGCCGTGTCGCATGCGGTTCGTCCAGCGGCTCAGCGATCGCGACCTGAAGATGATCGCGCTCGATCGCAACTTGCACGAGCCGCTGAAGCTGTTGGTTCGCAAGCGCATCGCCGAGGCTCAAGAGAAGAAATGATTCGGATGCTCTCGGCCGACGACAAGGTGGCCGAAATCAAACGCCTCTACTACCAGACCACCCGCGCCACCATCAAACAGGACTTTGCGAAAGCAATCGACCTGCTGAAGACCATGTCGACCGAAGAAGAGCGAGAGCGAGTGGCGGTCTACATGGACGGTCTCTCGCAGATGCGATCGGACTGGGCACGACAGGCGAGAAGCCCGATGCCGACGAAGAAAACGAAAAGCGAAAAACGAAAAACGAATAGAGATCACAATCGAAGGACTTGAGCTGCGTGACCCGTGTGACGTTATTCGTTTTACGTTCTTCGCTTTTCGTTTCGTCCGTAATCCCGGCTTTAAACCCGTTCACGTCTCTCGTATTCAGCACATCCTCTTTCGTCAGCCACGCTCGACGCGCCACTTGCACGCCCCACTGCATCAGCCTGAATCCGCCTGTGGCGTGCGAATCGGTGCTGATGACGATCGTGACGCCGCGATCGCGTGCTGCCTTCGCGTTGGCATCGGAGAGGTCCAGTCTATGGGCCTGGCAGTTGATTTCGAGCGCGACACCAGCCTCGACAGCCGCGTCGATCAGCCTGCTCACATCGAGCTTGTACGGATCGCGTCGAAGCAGGATGCGGCCGGTCGGATGGCCGATGATATCGACAAACGGGTTGGCGATGGCCCTGAGCATGCGGTCTGTCATCTGTGCTTCGTCCTGGTTGAACGCGGAGTGGACGGAGGCTACGACCACGTCGAGTTCGGCGAGGCAGTCGTCCGCGAGATCCATCGAACCGTCCGGACGGATGTCGCACTCGATACCTGCGAGCAGGGTGATGCCATCGAGGCGGTCGCCGATCTCGCGAATCCGTCTCGCGTGCGCGATTGCGCGATGCTCGTCGAGGCCGTTCGCCATCGCGAGCGCTTTGCTGTGATCGGTAATCGCGAGGTACTGCAGCCCCGCGTCGCGCGCCGCGAGCGCCATGGTCTCGATGTCTTCGCGGCCGTCCGTCTCGGTGGTATGCGAGTGAATGTCGCCCCGGATGTCCTCGAGCCGAAGCAGGTTCGGCAGCGCGCGCCGTTCGGCCGCGTCGAGCTCGCCGCGCCCCTCGCGCAGCTCGGGCGGGATCTCCGCCAGGCCGAGGGCGTCGTAAATCTCCGCTTCCGTCCGCCCGGCCACGAGCGACCCATCATCCACGCGAAAGAGACCGTACTCGTTCAGCTTGAGCCCGCGCGCGATAGCCCGGTCGCGCAGCGCGATGTTGTGCGATTTCGATCCGGTGAAATACTGCATGGCCGCGCCGCGGCTCTCCTCGGGCACGAGCCGAAGATCGGCTTGAATGCCGCCCCAGAGCCGAACGCTCGACTTGGTTTCGCCTTGACCGAGGATGCGTTCGACGAGTTTGTACATCGTGAACGTCGACATCACGTGCGGGTCGGCGCCCGTCGCGAGGATATCGATGTCGCCCGACGTGTCGGCGCCGCGGCGGATGCTGCCGACGTTGTCGAAGACCACCGTCGGGCATTCCGCGCGCAGATAGTCGACGAGCAGCGCCGCGGCCTCGGCGGCATCGGGCAGCAAGTGGCGGCCCGTATGCTGTTTCCGCTCTGCGCACGCCCGAAGAATGAGCTGTTCCTTCTTGGGGCCCAGTCCCTTCAGCTCGCGCACGCGGCCGTCGCCGCACGCAGCCTCGAGCTCCTCGATGGTCTTGACGCCGAGCTCGGTGTAGAGCAGCGCGACTGTTTTGGGACCGACGCCCTGGAGGTGGAGCAGGTCGAGTATCGTCGGCGGAAACTGCGTCAGTAAATCCTGGTGATAGCGCGCCTCGCCGGTCTCGGCAATCTCGCGGATCTTCAACGCCAGATCCTTGCCGATACCGGGAATGGCGCGCAGCTGCTCTTCGTTGAGGTACGCGAGCTTGTCCGTGGCGTGGGCGATCGTCTCGGACGCATTCCGGTACGCGCGAATCTTGAACGGGTTCTCGCTCTTGATTTCGAGCAGATCGGCGATCTCAGAAAAGATGCGCGCGATGGCCAGATTTTCCATGTCTCACCGCAACGATGCGAAATGCAACGAGTGCTACGAGGACTGAACCCGAAGACCGTCTGTTTCAATACGGTAGTCCAATACACGCGCGCCGCCCGACGTAAGCGCCTGCCGAACCGCGGGGGCGTCTTTCGGCTCGACGATGCAGAACAGACATCCTCCGCCGCCGGCGCCGCATACTTTCGCCGCGCGCGCGCCGGCGGCGAAGGCATTCGCGATGAGCGTCTCGATCATCGGCGTCGTCACGCCGGGTGCCAGTTTCTTGCGCGCTTCCCATTCGAGAGTGATGTGCCGGGAGAGGCCGGCCCAATCGCCGCGGGTAAGGGCGTCGCGCACACCACCCGCAGCCTCGACGATGCGATCGAAGCAATCGAAGACGTGGCGGTCGCCGTCGATGTGGCGCTTCATGACTTCCCAGTTGTTCGTACCCGAAAAATGCGGTGCGCCGGTGTAGGCCAGCACGATGCGGCCCTGCAGCTCGACGGGATCGACAGCGATCGCAGTGCGCGCGATGCCCTCCGGCAGCAGCTCGATGGCGGCAACGCCGCCGTAATAGGCAGGGCGGTAATCTTGAACCCCGGTGGGCACGTTGATGACCTGCGCTTCGACGTTCATGGCAATCGTCAGCAGCTTCTCACCGTCGAGCGTCAGGCCGGCCCACTTGGCGAGCGCGCCGCAGACGGCGACGTTCAGCGCCGACGATCCGGCGATGCCGGCGCCGGCAGGTGATTCGCCGCGCGTGCGAAGCGTCAGGTTCTCCGCGCGGAAGAAGTGCGCGAGCCGGCTGAGCAACGGAAGGCCCTGGCCGTCGGAGAGATCCTTCCAATGGGCGACCTCGACCGTTTTCGATGTGTCGATCGATTCCAGCCGGATCCTGCCGTCGGTGCGCTCTTCGATCTCGGCGTGCGCACGCAAGCTGATCGCGGCGTTCAGTGTCTGCGCGTGCTCGTGGAACAGATACAAGGGCCAGATGTCGAGCGTGCCGCCGGCGAGATCGATTCGGGTTGGTGCAGAGCTCTTAATCTGCTTCATGTCTGGGCGCGCGGAGAAGCAGAACGGGCACGCGTACGGTGTGGCGCACCTTGTCGACCGTGGTGCCGTGAATGAGATCCGACAGGAAACGGTGGCCGTGCGTCGACATGGCGATCAGATCGACGCCTTCCTGCGCGGCGATCTTGATGAGCTCCGTCGCCGGGTCTCCCATGGCCAGCCGCGAGCTGACCTGAAGTCCCGCTTTCTGCAGCTCCTCCGTGCGCTTGGCCAGATACGCGCGGTCGTCGCGCATTTCCTCCGACTCTCTCAATTGGAGATCGTTGAAATGGCGCGCGGCGAAGCCGTCGGCCACATGCACGAGCAGCAATCGCGCCTTTGTCATCTGCGCGAGGCGGATGATGTGCTCGAGGATGGCTTCGTCAGCCTTCGAGTGCTCGACTGCAACGAGAATATGCTGATACATCGTCAGGCCCCGAAGAATCCAACGAAGGTCTGATACAGCAGGTACACGTTGAGCGCCGCAATGATAATGCAGACGGGCCACGCCAGCGCCTTGACCCAGACCCCGTTCGCAAACGGTCCCATCAGCTTCGTGCTGCTCGTGAACTGGAGGAGTGGGAAGATGGCGAAGGGCAGCTGCAGGCTGAGAATCACCTGGCTGAGCACCAGCAGCGGGCCCGAGCCCTCCTCGCCTCTGATCGCAATGACGATGACGGCGGGCACGATCGCGATGAGCCGCGTAATGAGCCGGCGCAGCCACGGGCGGAGACGAAGGTTCAGGAACCCTTCCATGACAATCTGCCCGGCCAGTGTGCCGGTGAGCGTGGCGTTCTGCCCCGAAAACAACAGCGCCACGGCAAACAGCGTGCTGGCGACGGTTGCACCGAGCAGCGGATTGAGCAGCATGTACGCATCGCCGATGTCGGCGACTTCCCGATATTGCGGGTCGGGGTTGAATACCGCCGCCGCCATGATGAGAATCGCTGCGTTGATGAACAGCGCCGACATCAATGCAACGGTCGAGTCGATCGTCGCGTAGCGAATGGCTTCTTTCTTGCCCTCGAACGTATCGCCGTACATCCGCGTCTGCACGATCGACGAGTGCAGGTACAAGTTGTGGGGCATGACCGTCGCGCCGAGAATGCCGATCGAGATGTAGAGCATCTCCGGGTTCCGCAGAATTTCCGCGCGCGGAACAACCCCGGCGGCGAGCGCGGCCATGTCCGGTTGCGCCATCCACAGCTCGATGGCAAAACATCCGGCAATGCCGAGAATCAGCGTCAGGACGATGGCCTCGACGTAGCGAAAGCCGCGGTTCTGCAGATACAGCACGAGAAACACGTCGGTCGCCGTCAGGCACACGCCCCACAAGAGAGGAATCCCGAACAGCAGCTGCAGCGCAATGGCCGCGCCGAGCACTTCGGCGAGGTCGCAGGCGGCGATCGCGATCTCGCAGACGATCCAGAGCGCGATGGTCGTTCGCTTGGAGTAGGTATCCCGGCAGGCTTGCGCGAGATCGCGTCCGCTGGCGATGCCGAGCCGCGCCGAGAGCGACTGCAGCAGAATGGCCATGAAATTCGACAACACGATGACGCTGAGCAGCGTGTACCCGAACTTTGCGCCGCCCGCGATGTCGGTCGCCCAGTTGCCCGGATCCATGTAGCCGACGGCCACGAGGTATCCCGGCCCTGCGAAGGCGAGCATCTTTCTCCACGGGGGCCCACCGACCGGAATCGTGATGGTGCCGTGCACTTCCGGCAGGCTGCGCCTGTCCCACACAGGATCGGTTGCGGCAGCGTCGGCGGGTTTCTCCATGAATCGCGTAACAACTCTATAATGACAAGTCGTGTCGCCTCAACCGCTTCGACGCCGCATCGGGCAATTGCTCATCGGCAGCTTCTCGGGATCTGACGTGCCGGTCGAGATGCGAGCGCTCGCGCGCGAGTTCGATTTGGGCGGAATTACCTTCTTCGGGAGGCTCGGAAACATCGAATCGCCGGAGCAGGTGGCCGGACTGGCCTTCGATGTCCGTGGCCTTGGCAGGGAACTGCCGGCGTGGGTCGGCATCGATCAGGAAGGAGGACGCGTCGCGCGCCTCCGATCGCCGTTTACCGAGTGGCCGCCGATGGCGGTGCTCGGCCGCAGCGACGATGCGGCGCTCGCGCGGAAGTTTGCCGGAGCGCTCGCAGCGGAATTGGCGGCGGTCGGCATCTCGCTGGACTACGCGCCCGTGCTCGACATCCACACCAACCCGAAAAATCCTGTCATTGGCGATCGGGCGCTCAGCGAAAAGCCTGAGATCGTGGCGAAGCTCGGCCGCGTCATCATCGAAGAGCTGCAGCGCGCCGGCGTCGCGGCCTGCGGCAAACATTTTCCAGGACACGGCGATACCGCCACCGACTCGCATTTCGAGCTGCCCATCGTCGAGCACGCGCCGGATCGATTGCGCGCCATCGAGTTTGCGCCGTTCAGGGCGGCCATCGAGGCGCGCGTCGCGTTCATCATGACAGCGCATGTCCTCGCGGTGTCCATCGACGACGAGCGGCCGGCTACGCTCTCGCCGAAGATTGTCCAGCGCCTTCTGCGCGACGAGCTCGGCTTCGACGGCGTCATTGTCTCGGACGACCTCGAGATGAAAGCCATTGCGAACATGTACCCGCCAGGCGAGGCTGCCGTCTTGTCCATCGCTGCCGGATGCGACGCTGTGCTGATCTGTGGAACCGGAAAGACTGCCGACGTCGAGCTGCAAGGTACGGCGCTCGAGGCGCTGATTCATGCGGTCGAGGACGAGCGGTTGCCGCTCAAGCGCGTCGAGGCGGCGCTCGAGCGCAATCGCCTGGCGAAGGAGCGCTTTCTGCGCGACTGGCGGCCGCCCACCGCGGCCCAGCTGCGGACGGTCATCGGGTCGGAGCAGCACCGCGCGATCTCCGAACAGATGTCGGAGTTCGCCTGACCCGGATGCTGAAGCCAAAGAGGCTGCGCCCGGGCGACAAAGTGGCGATCGTCTCGCCGGCCAGCTCGTTTCTCCGCGAAGAATTCGACAAGGGGGTCGCCGAGATTCAGCGGCTCGGATTCGAGCCGGTGTTCGAAGAGAGCGTGTTCGCGCAGCACGGCGGCTATCTCTCGGGCGAGGGCCGGGTGCGGGCCGACGCGTTTTTGAACGCATGGCGCGATCCGTCGGTGCGCGCGCTCATTGCCGTGCGCGGCGGCTATGGCAGCGTGCATCTCCTTCCATTTCTCGAAAAAGAGGATCTGCGCCAGACGCCGAAAGCCTTCATCGGGTACAGCGATCTGACGACCGTGCTCACATATCTCACGGGGCGCTGCGGAATCGTGTCGTTCCACGGCCCGATGCTCGATCGCAGGCTGAGCCGTGGCATCGACGCCTACGATCGCGACTCGTTCGTGGGAGCGCTGACGAGCGTAGAGCCGCTCGGCGAGCTGGGCACGTCGCGCCTCGAGACGTTCAACAAAGGGGAGGCTGCCGGCCCACTGATGGGAGGAACGCTCGTGCAGTTGATTGCGTCGCTCGGCACGCCGTACGCATTCGATCCGCCAAAGGGCCACGTACTGTTTCTCGAAGATGTAGGCGAGCGCCCCTTCCGCCTGGACCGCATGGTGACGCAGTTGCGGCTGGCCGGCGTGCTAGAGCGCGCGTCTGCGATCGTGCTGGGCGACTTCGTCGATTGCGACGAGCCGGGCGGTGCCCTCGCCGCGAAAGCGGTGCTCGCGACGCTGCTGAAAGACTTCAACGGACCGGTTGTTCACGGTTTTCCGTCTGGACACACGCGCGGCCCTCTCGTCACCCTTCCGTTTGGGGTGCGCGCTCGTGTCGTGGCGAACGGCAATCCACGCGTAATCATCGAAGAGGCTGGCGTCGAGTGACGATTCATTTCATCGGTATTTGCGGGACGGCCATGGCGACGCTGGCCGCGCTGCTGAGGCAAAAAGGGCACGACGTGCAGGGGTCGGATGAAAACGTGTATCCGCCGATGAGCACATTCCTCGCGTCGGAAAATATTCGAACACTCAGCGGCTACAGCGCCGACCACATCACAAGCAAAATCGGCCTGGTCGTCGTGGGCAACGCGATCTCGCGCGGCAACGTCGAGCTCGAAGCGGTGCTCGAGCGAAAGATGCGGTACTGCTCGCTGCCCGAGGCGGTGCGGGAGCAATTTCTGTGGAGCTCGCGCTCGATTGTCATTGCCGGGACGCATGGCAAGACGACGACGACCTCGCTGACGGGGTGGCTGCTCGTGCACGCGGGGCTCGACCCGAGCATCCTGGTCGGCGGAATCGCACGCAACCTCGGCCAGGATGGCTCGAGCTACCGGTTGGGGAAGGGCAAAGACTTCGTCATCGAAGGCGATGAGTACGACAGCGCCTACTTCGACAAGACCGCGAAGTTCCTGAAGTATCTGCCCGACATCGCGGTCGTCAACAACGTCGAGTTCGATCACGCCGACATCTATGCGGACATCGATGCGGTTCGGCTCGCGTTCCGCCGTCTGGTCAACCTCGTGCCCCGCTCGGGCGTGTTGCTACTGGGGGCGGATTCGCCCGACGCGTTGGCTCTGAAGAAAGTGGCGGTGAGCCCGGTCGAGACGTTCGGTCTTTCGGAGTCCTCCGATTGGCGCGCAACCGATGTCACGGTTTCCGCGGCGGGGCAGGCCTTCAACGTCCTCCATGGCGGATTGCCCTACGCGACGATGCAGATTCCATTATTCGGGTTGCACAACGTGCGCAACGCCATGGCGTCGATCGTCGTCGCGCACGCGTTGTCGATACCGGCGGCAACCATTGCCGAAGGACTGCTGAAGTTTCAGGGCGTCAAGCGGCGGCTCGAGATTTTCGGCGACGCCGGCGGGGTGACGGTCTATGACGATTTCGCTCACCATCCGACCGCGATCGCGGAGACGCTCGCGGGCCTGCGCGCGGCAAACCCGCATCGCCGCATCTGGGCGATTTTCGAGCCGCGCTCCGCCTCGTCGAGCCGTCGCGTGTTTCAAGAGGACTTTGCGCGGGCGTTCGGACCCGCGGACGAAGTGATCATCGCGCCTGTGTTTCGCACGAATCTGCCGGAAGACGAGCGGTTGTCGGCGCAGCAGCTCGTGTCGGATCTCAAGGGCGCGGGCCAGCGCGCCAGAGCTGCCGCGTCGATCGATGACATCGTCGCGACCATCGTGAAAGAGCGGAAGGACGGCGACCTCGTCGTGTTCATGTCGAACGGGGGATTTGGCGGCATCCATCAGAAGACGCTTCAGGCGCTGAGCGCATGAGCCTTTCGCGGATCGTGAGCCTCGGCGACTCGTGCGTGGCCGCGCAGTTCCGAGCGGCCATCGATCCAGCGGTCAATGCGCATTGCATCGCGCTCGCGGCAGCACTCGAACGCCTCGCATTTCCCGGCGTTCGCGACGTCGTACCTACCTACAACGCCGTGACGGTGCACTTCGACCCGCTCACAACCGATCGCCAGACGCTCTGCGCCGAGCTCAGCCGGCTCGCCGCGACGACCGCGGCAACAGCGGACACCGACGTTCGAACGATTGAAATTCCCGTGAGCTACGGCGGCGCATCTGGACCAGACCTGGCAGCAGTCGCGGAGTTCGCGAAGTGTTCGGAGGCCGGCGTCGTGCGGCTGCACACGGAGACTTTGTATCGCGTGTACATGCTCGGGTTTCTTCCAGGGTTTGCGTATTTGGGATCGGTGGATCGCCGCATCGCGATGCCGCGGCTCGAGACGCCGCGCATGCGCGTCGCCGCCGGATCGATCGGCATCGCGTCGGAGCAGACGGGAATCTATCCGTGCGACACACCGGGCGGCTGGCGCATCATCGGCCGGACATCGATGAAAGTGTTTGATGCGACACGGCCAGAGCCGTTTCTTTTGAAGGCCGGCGATCGTGTGAAGTTCGTCGCCGCGTGATCTATGGGTGCAGTGTCCATTCTGCGTCCGGGCATGTTCACCACCGTGCAAGACCTGGGTCGATGGGGCTATCAATCGCGCGGCGTGCCTGTGAGCGGCGCGATGGACTGGTACTCGCATCGCCTGGCGAACAGTTTGCTGGGAAATCACCCGGCCTCGGCGACGCTGGAAATCACGCTCGTGGGCCCACACATCCAGTTCGACGCGGACGCTTTATTCGCGGTGACCGGCTCAGAATGTCGCATGACGCTGGATGACGCGACGATAGAGATGAACCGCGCGATTGAAGCGAAAGCGGGGTCGGTGCTGAAAATCGGCGAGCGGTTGCGCGGCGCGCGCGCGTACGTCGCCGTCGGCGGAGGCATCGATGTACCCGAGGTGCTCGGCAGCCGCTCCACACACGTGCTCACAGGGATGGGCGGGCATCAGGGGCGCGCGCTCCGCGCGGGGGACGCGCTTGACACAGGGGTAAGGGGTAAGGGGCAAGGGGTAATGACCCCTCGCCCCTTGCCCTTGCCCCTGTCACGCGAGGGCGGAGCAAGCTGCGATGCATACCCAGCGATGCGCGCTTGTTTGCGCAACTTGCCTCGCAGCGCTTCCGTGTATCGCCCCAGTCGAACCGCATGGGATATCGACTCGAAGGGGCTAAGACTGGCGATGCGCCGACGGGGGAGCTGATCTCCACGGCAGTCCCGACTGGTGCGATTCAGGTGCCGCCCACGGGGCAGCCGATCTTGCTCATGAACGATCATGCAACGACAGGTGGGTATGCGATTGCGGGCACCGTGATTACGGCCGACCTTCCAGTTGCCGGTCAGCTTGCGCCGGGCGATTGGGTTGAATTCGAGGCGTGCTCAATCGACACCGCGGGCGCAGAGCTGCGTCGACGGGAGGCTGCGCTTGACGCAGCGTAGCGGCGTGTTTCACGAGCAGATGGCCGCGCGGTTTGGGGTGGAGCGGGTTCGCGCCGAAGAACCGCTCGCGCCGTACACCACCTTCAAGGTCGGTGGACCTGCGGAGTGGTTTCTGGAGGCGAGGTCGTCGGACGAGATCGTTGCGGCGCTGCGAATGGCGCACGCCGGCGGTGTGCGAGTGACGCTGCTCGGCGGCGGATCGAACGTGCTCGTCGGCGATCGCGGCGTGCGCGGGCTGGTCATCAGGCCGCGTGGTGGGATCATCGAACAGATCGGCACCGAGCGCGTGCGCGCCGACGCAGCCACCACAATCAACGGTCTGGTCCGATGGACGATACAGCGGGGCATCGCGGGGCTGGAGGCGTGGGCCGGCACGCCTGGAACGGTTGGCGGGGCGATTTTCGGCAATGCGCACTTCGGCGGCCGGCTGATTGGCGAGCTCGTCGAATCGGCGCGGCTGGCCGGCGTCGACGGAGAGACGCGCGATCTTTCCCGCGACGAAATGGAATTCGGGTACGATCGAAGCCGCTTGCAGAAAACCGGTGAAGTGCTGCTGTCGGCCGTCTTCCACGTCTCGACGGGCGATCCGGCCGCGTTACGCGATATCGCGCGCCAGTCGCTCGCGTATCGCAAGAAAACTCAGCCGCTCGACACGCCGAGCGCAGGTTGTATCTTTCAGAACCCGGAACGCGCAGAAGTACCCGTTGATATTCCGGCTTCGGCCGGCGCGCTGGTCGACCGGGCAGGGCTGAAGGGAACGGCGCGCGGCGATGCGCGCGTCTCTCCGACGCACGGCAACTTCATCGTCAACGAGGGACGGGCCACTGCTGCCGACATTCGCAGCCTCATCGATTTGTGCCGCGCGCGTGTGAGCGAACGATTCGGCGTGGCACTGCAGGAAGAGATCGTCTACCTGGGAGAGTTTTGATGTCGAGTCTGTTGATTGAGGGAGGACGCGCGATCTCCGGGAAGATCGCAGTCGAGGGCAACAAGAACGCCGCACTTCCGCTGCTGGCCGCGTGCCTGTTGACCACCGAAGAGTGCGTACTCACGAACATGCCGCGCATCGGCGACGTCGGCGTGATGGCGAAGCTGCTGGAAGAGATCGGCGCCGAGGTTCACGGCCTCGGCACGACGACCGTCCGCGTGCGATGCCGGAATATCAAAACGTCGGAGCCGTCGAGCGAGCTCGTTGGCAGGCTGCGCGGCTCGGTCCTGCTGCTCGGACCGCTGCTGGCAAGAACCGGCCGGGCGGTTCTCGGAATGCCGGGCGGTGATTTTCCGGCGCGGCGGACCATCGGCACCCACATCGAAGCGCTCGTCAAGCTCGGCGCGACGGTCCTGCCGTCGACCGGTCACGCGCTCGAGGCGCCAGATGGACTGCATCCCGCGTCCATGTATCTGGACGAGGCGTCGGTAACCGGTACTGAGACGGCGCTGCTTGCCGCGGCGACGATCGAAGGGGTCACCGAAATCCGCCACGCCGCGACAGAACCGCACGTCGTCGAGGTCTGCACGTTCCTTCAGAGCATGGGAGTTGGCATCACGGGCGCCGGCTCGTCGAAGATTCGTGTCGAGGGCACGAAGCATCCGCGAGGCGTCAGACACGAGCTCAACGGCGACTACATCGAAGCGGGCAGCTGGGCGGTGGTGGCAGCGGTCACGGGCGGCGAGATCGAGGTGCGCGGCGCGCGCGCGGAGGATGTCGAGGGCATCGCGTTCGTCCTGAAGCGCATGAAGGTCGCCTGCACGTTCGAAGACGGTTTGATGACCATTCAGAAGTCCCGTCCCGTCGCGGCGGGGAAGATCACCACCGGACTCTGGCCGAGCTTTCCGAGCGATTTCGTCAGCCTTGTCACCGTGCTGGCCACACAAGCCGACGGCCGCACGCTGATTCACGATTGGATGTACGAGCTGCGTCTGTTCGCGTTGGAACAGCTCAGCGGCATGAAAGCAGACCTGTTTCTGTGCGACCCGCACCGAATCATCGTGACAGGCCCGTGTAAATTGAAAGGGCGCAAGCTGGACAGCCGCGATCTGCGATCGGGAATGGCGCTGATTGCGGCAGGGCTCGCGGCCGAAGGCCAGAGCCGCCTGAGTCCGCTCGAAACGGTCGAGCGCGGCTACGGGCAGCTGGTCGATCGCCTCAAGATGCTGGGCGCGCAGGTGGAGCAGGTCGAGCAAAGAGTGTCGACACCTCAGGCTTGACGACTTTGCCCATGGCGTTTCTGGGCAGCTGAGCGACACAGGCGAGATCTCTTGGAATCTTGTACGGCGCCAGGCGCGCCCGTGCCCACTCTTTCAGCTCGTCGAGCTCGAGCGTGATGCCCGGCCGCAGCTCTGCGGCGCAGCAGACACGCTGTCCCCATTCGACGTCGTCCACGCCGACGACGACGCATTCGGCAATCGCCGGATGCGTGCGGAGCACTTCTTCGATTTCGAGTGCCGAAATCTTGTGACCGCCGCTCTTCAGAATGTCGACGCTGGATCGTCCCAAAAGCCGGTACGCGCCATCCTCGATGACGGCGGCATCGCCGGTACGAAACCATCCATCGACGAATGCGTCACGCGTGCTCTCGGGCTGGCGCCAGTATTCCGAGAACACGCCGGCGCCTTTGAGCTGCAGCTCTCCGTCGACGAGCCGCGCCGACACGCCGGGCAACGGCCCGCCCACAAAACCGGGACGCCGCTCGCCGTGCAGCGGGTTCGACAACGCCATGCCGACTTCCGTCATGCCGTAGCGCTCGAGCAGCACGTGACCGGAAATGTCCTTCCATCGATCGAGCGTCGTGCGCGGAAGGGCAGCAGAGCCACTCATCATCAACCGCAGCGCCTGGCATCCGCGCGAGCGCGCGTGCTGCACATCCGGTCCGGCCGCGTCCCACGATCGAATCAACCGATGGTAAATCGTCGGCACGGCGCTGAAAACCGTCAGCTCACCGGATGCGAGACGATCCCACGTCGTGTCGCTCTCGAATTTCGGCAGCATCTCCAGCGTGGCGCCACTCCACAGCGCACAGCAGACGATGTTGAGGATGCCGTGAACGTGATGGAGGGGCAGCACGAGCAGCGTGCGATCGGCGGCGGTCCACTCCCACGCGGCAATGAGCGATTCGATTTGCGCGGTGAGGTTCGCGTGGGTGGTGACGACACCTTTTGGGCGGCCGGTCGTGCCGCTGGTGTAGACGATAAGGGCGCGGCGGTTCGTGGGGTTCGTAGGGTTCGTAGGGTCCGTAAGGTTCGTTGGTTCGGCGGTCAGCGCTTCGCAGAGAAAAAACTTGCGCGCTTGTCTGGTTTGCGAGCGGTTCGACGGTGGCCGCATTGTCTGAATCAGCGATCACGGCAGATGCCTCCGAATCGCGAAGCAAGTGGTCCAGCTCCGCAGGCGGGTGCGACATCGGCAGCGGCACTGCGATGCCGCCGGCGCGCCAGATGCCCCATTGGACAGCCACGTAATCGAATCCTGGTGTGACGAGAAACGCGATGCGAGCCTCGTTCAAGTCGTCGCGGCCACCGAGAAGCCGGGCCGCCACGATTGCGGAGGCGCGGTCGAGCTGGTCGTAGGTGTGAGTGCCCGCGCGGTCGCGAATGGCCACACCCGAGCCGTGAGCGCAGGCACGCGCCACGATCGGAGGCAGAACCGGAAGCATGTCTAACGCGGCGGTACTTGCCCGGGGTTGGGCGGCGTCTGCGGCGGTGGCGGCGGCGGCAATACCGGCCGCGCTGGCTGCATCACGCCGCCTGGCGGCTGGTCGGCGTCGGGTCGGTCGAGAATCTGCGGTTCATCCGGCGATGGAAGCTGGATGCCGCCGGCAGGCACGCCTAAGGGGCCGCCTGCACCCGAGGCCGAACCGGCCGCGCCCACGTCGCGCCCCATTTTGAACGCACGCAAGTCGTCTTCGGTCAGATCGAGGATGCGCACGATGCGTGGCGTCAGCATGAGGATGACGTCAGTCTGATTCCGCTCGTCTTTCGAGTGTCCGAACAAGCGGCCCACCCCGGGAATATCGCTCAGGCCGGGGATACCTCTCCGAGTCCTGCGCTCGTCATCGCGGATGAGGCCGGCCAGCATGTTCGTCTCGCCGTCTTTCAGGCGAATCGTCGTCTTGACGAGGCGGTTACCGAACGTCGGCAGCCCGCCGAATCCGACGCCAGAGATGCTGGTGACGGAAATCGCCAGCGCCAGTGTGACGTCGTTGTTCATGTGCGTGCGCGGCGTGATGTCGATGTTGACGCCGATGTTTTCGTAATTAAACGACGTAATCGGCTGCTGGTTCACGCCGCCGGCTGGCGATAGGGGAGAACGTCGTCACGGGTACCGGAACACGCTCGCCGAACTGGGCTTGCGCCGACATGCCGACTTGCGCGCGCAACTGCGGGTTTGCGAGCACCCGCCCGGTGCTGTCGTCTTTGAGTAAGCGGTAGTACAGCGCCGGCACACCGGCCATGAGAATCTGGGAACCAGTCAGGTTCTTCAGATCGTCCAGCGTCAGGCCGGGTCTGTTGACATCGGCGCTGCCGTTGATGCCGGTCGGAGGATTACCGGGCGACGCGAATTGCAGGCCGTACTCCGCGAGCCGGTTCCGGCTCACCTCGAGCAGTTCGACGTCGATCAGCACTTCCGGCCGCGCCTTGTCAATCATGCTGATGAGACGTCCAGCTGCCTCGATGCGCTCGGGCGTATCTGTGATCGTAATGGTGTTTGCTCCCTGCATGCCGCCGATCCGGCGCGCGTCGATGACGAGGCGCAGCAAATCCATCGTCTCTTTGACATCGGCGTTGCTGAGATAGAACGTGCGGACGATGGTTTCCTCGTATTCGCGCCGCTTGGCGGGCGTGTCCGGGATGATGGTGACCGTGCGCTGCGCCGTCACGCGATAGAAGTTCTGCGTGCTCGCGGTGATCGACTGAAGGGCCTCGGCGAACGTCTGATTGCGCGCCTCGAACGAAATGGTCGCGGGCCGAAACGCCGGATCGAACACCACGTTGACTTTCGCCATCGTCGCCAGCGCGCGAATGATCACGTCACTGGCCGCCGCGCGGAAGTTGAGCCCGTCTGGCAATGGATCCGCCGGCACGTCGAGGCCAGGCAGGCGCTGATCTTTCATGCGATCCACGAGGGCCTCGAGCTCGGTCTTGCCGTCTCGATTGACCACCACTTGCGTGCGCAGCTGATTCTGCGCCTGCGCGAACTCACTCGCGATGTCGGCGTCGCTGGGATTCAACTCGGCAGCGAGCTTGTACTCAGCGACGGCTTCTTCGAGTCTTCCGTTGGCGGCGAACCGGCGTGCGCGGGTGAAATGGTCCTGCGACGCGCGCAGCCTGGCGCGCTGTAAGCCCGTTCGCGCGTTTATGTTGTCTGGATCGCGCTGAAGCGCGCGGGAGTACTCGACGACCGCAACGTCGTAATCCTGGCGCTCCTCGGCGCGTCGCGCGTCGCGCAGGGCAGCGCTCGTAATGCATCCGGAAAGAGTGGCGACGATCGAAAGTACGGCGACCCAGCGTGCCGGCATGAATCGGCTGAACACGCTATCGGCCTCCGTCGGTGACGACGTCGACGTTGCGGGGCATCTTGAACACGAACTGATTATCGGCTACGCCGACGTTTTCCTTGAGATTCGAGAAGGTAAAGGCAGAACGGCCACCCTGGGCATCGACCGTAATCAGCATCCGAAGCGTCAGTGTATTCGGGTCCACGACAAGCGTCAGGGACTCGTACTCGGCCTCGCGGCGCTTCGGCGTCAGTTTCAGCGCGAGCGATCCTGAGGGCGCTTCTGGGACCTTATCGAAGGCCGCGCTGAAGTCGCGCGTGAGGTCACCTTTGCCGGTCAGGAACAGCGCCGGCGTCGGTGCGTGCTCGTCGCGCGGCATCGTGCCGACGAGCACCTGCTTGTCCAGAGGGATGTACGAGTAAATCTTGTGGCCGTCCGAGACGAACAGTTTCTTCTCGGGGGCGGTGTACTCCCAGCGCATCTTCCCGGGCTTCTTGACGAGCAGCGTGCCGCGCTCGGTCGCCTGCTGCTTCAACACGCCGCCACGATAGCTGTGGACGAAATCGGCTGAGAAATCAGTGACCTTGTCGTACTTGCGCTGCAAATCGCGCGCGACGGTATCTGCAGTCGGCGATTGGGCGCCGATTGACACCGTCAGGAAACCTACGAGGGCGAGGGCGAGCAGCCGTGGGCTCACAGTGGATCAACGATAACACGCTCTGGCCCTAGGGATTAGGCGTGGCGACGTGCTTCCTGATGGGGGCGAACAAGCCGGATTCGTAGGACGGGCCGCCCCCGAGGCCCAAGGCGACGAAGCTGATGCCGCGTTCCAAAGTCAGCACGTGGCGGCGATTCACGATGACGTGACCGAATCCTGCGCGGCGGATGGTGTCGGTGGGCAGCCACGATTCCATGCGCACGTCGAAGTCGAATGGCTCGATCGTCACCCCCACACGATACGGACGATCCTGTGACTCCACCAGCACGGGCCGCTCACCCACGCGCCCAACGATGACGGTGTACTGCCGCCATGCCGGCATCACCACCCCTGGTGCGAGCTGGCGCCACGCATTATCCAGCCGCGCCGTGTTGAGCGAATACTCGCGATCGGCTCGCAGCACCGCGAGGACGTATGGAGTTCCCGGCCGAAGGGATTCCACGCGCGTGCTGAAATTGAGGGGAGGGGCGACGTCAGCGAGCCGCTGTGACTGAGGCGGGTCCATGACTTTCTCTGCGGCCGGTCCACTGAGGATTACGCGACGGCCGATCTCAGCGTTGCGAGCGACAAAGGCGTTGAACCGCGCGTCGCGATGGATTCCCTGTAGCCATTCGAGCTCTTCCGTGTAAAACCATGGGACTCCCGGCTTCCGCTCGCGCATGAAGTACTCGAACGCGTTTTGCACTTGCCAATTCGTGTCCACGCCATACACAGCGCTCGTGTCGTTCGTGAATTCGTCCAGCAATCGCTCGGCTCGACGATCCCAACTCCTATCCACCGCCGGCAACGTGTCGTACCCGCGCCACGCGGGATAGAGCAGCAGCAATCCGCTCGCCGCCGCGCCAATCGTCCGGCTCGACACACGCGAGGCGAACGCGCCAACCGCCGCAATGCCCGCACCGGCACACAGCGCAACAACGTAGTGCGACGGCAGAAAAAAGATATACGCGTCGCCGACGTTGTACGTCCAGGCGAACCTCAGGTTGGCCGCATAGAACAGCAGGAGGAAAACCGCGCGCTTCGGCCAGCGCCACAGCACGTAGCAGAAGCCGATCGCTGCGAGCGCGACGCCGGGGACGCCAACCTGCTGCCTGAGGTCGAACCAGTACATCGCAGGACGATACTGGAGTCCCGTTTCCGAGACCGTATTCACCAGCGTGTCGCGCCAGTCCTGTTTCGTGACGTCGAACCAGAATTTTGCCAGCGCCTCGGCGAGCGTCGCCGGGGGCTCGAGCTCTGCCCATAACCCTCGAAGATTCCATGCGTATTGCAAGGCCGCGAACGCGGCGATCCCAACGGCCATGACCAGCATGCGGGGGCGCAGCGGATCGGCTGCGCCGGGACGGCGATACATGAGGAGAAAAACTGTAAAGGCCGGCAGGACGAGCACCATGCTCAGATGGTTGCCGAACCCGATCGCGAACACGGCGTAGAACAGGGCCAGCCGCCCTGTCGTTGGACGATCGGCCCACGCCATGGCCGCGAGCCCGGCCCCACTCACCATCATCAGGTGAAGCGTATAGACCTCGGCGGTGATGGCCTGGCTCCAGAACGTGTAGGAAAAGGCGAAAAAGAGCCCAGCGCCGATGCCGGCCGCCAGCGACTCACTCAACCGCGTGGCCAACCAGGACGCCAAGCCCACCGCGATTGCGCCGTATACCGCCGAGGCGAGGTTGGCGGCCCGCGCGGGTTCTCCCGGATGAAGCCAGACAAAGAGGTTTCCGAGGCCGTGATAGAGGGGGTAGGCGTGACGCGGGGTCAGCGTGAGCGACCCGAGGCCAGTCTGAAATGACGCGCTATCGCCGAGATCGAGGCCGGGAACGAGCGTGACGTAGTAGCAGAGGAACGCGACAACCGCGAGCGACGCGGCGACTAGCCCTTGCTGAGGGATCCTGGTTCGGGCGGGGCCGAGCGTGGCGCTTCCTTCGTTTCGATGGGAAAGTTGGCGGCGAGCCATTCTGGAACCCCGCCTTTGAGGACGCGAACCTTGATGCCCTTCCGCAGCAGCTCAGCCGCCACATGCGTGCTGACCAGCTCATTGGGATCTGAATCGTACGCAACCACATCGCTGCCGCTCGGGATGACGACCGAATCGATCGCATAGGGAGGCACGCGGATGGCGCCGGGAAGCCTGACCGTGCTGTGTTCGTAGGCGTATTTCAGGCGAACGTCGAGAATGGTGGGCTTCTCGCCCCGATCCAAGCGTTCCTTCAGTTGTTCTTTGCTGATGCGTTCGACGGGCACGGCGCTATTCTCGCCGTGCGCCGGGGAACCGTCAAGGTGTGCCTAGGCAGACCGCTGTTGCGGGGCGATGTCACGGGAGACAAACGGCAGCGCGCGCGGCCCTCTCGTTACGTGCTGGCGCGTCACCGGCACGGTCACCGGGACCAGCGCGGGCTCGTTGTGGACCGACCAACCATTCGACCGCTTGCCGCAGTGAATGCAGCGAAGGAAGATGGAGCCTGACGAACAGGTGATTCCGAAGTCATGACGTCCCGACAGATAGCAGTTCAACCAGTTCCACATAAGTGACCTCTACTTTGCAATTCGCAACCTCCTTTATCGCAAGGAGAGTACCGCCGGCTCGAACACTCGCTCCCGATGCACGAGTTGACAAATTCCCGAATAAATTGCAAGGGTCGCCAGTTCAATAGTGCTCGCGCATATCGGCTGGCCGTTATGGCTTGTGCCCGAATTTGGAACTTGGGATTACGTGTTTCGTACTCCAATCGTGAGAACGCGAACCTATATGGGCTGATGCGCGTTCAGCCGAAACAACAGCTGAACGCATGTCCCGCGAAGTCAGCATCGGCTCACGCAAGTTCTGGATTGTGTCGGAACCCCACGACCACGGGTGGAAGGCACAGGTGCTCGAGGTGGTCGACGAGACGGGGGGCACCCACGACGTCGGCATCGAAACGACCGGGGAAACGAGGAGCATTGCCGACGATCGGGCCATCGGCCAACTCCAGCACCGCCTCAGCGATCAGTCCTTCTAGCTCCTACCGTACCGGATTCACCGGCTGCTCGACATGGCTCGCGGCATCGCTCCTTTTACCCTAGGAATTGGGGATTAGGACCTTGGCTGTCCGCGAGACGGCGCGGAGAAGGTCGGGAAAATTGAACGGTTTCACGATGTGATCGTCGAAGCCGGCGTCGAGGACGGCTTGCCGATCGGAGCCGGAGGCGAGAGCGGTCAGCGCAATCGCGAGGCTCTGGCGGCTGTCAACGGGTGCCGTGCGGCGGATGGTCCGCAGCACTTCGTACCCATCCATCCCGGGCATGGCGAGGTCGCAGATGAGCACATCGAATGGTTGCGCGCGCCACTGGTCGAGCGCCTCGAGTCCAGAACTCGCCCGCGTGATCGATGCGCCTGTGCCGGCCAGCGCCTTCGCCGCAATCTCGAGACTGTCGGCATCGTCATCGACGACGAGAATGCGCTTGCCGGTAAGGTTTGGCCCCTCGAGAGCGTCCGACAGAGCGATGGCCGCGCCGGCGCTCGTCAGGCGGGGAAGCGTCAGCGTGAGACGGCTGCCCCGTCCGCGGCCGCCGCTCGACGCTTTCAACACGCCTCCGTGCAGCTCGCTGATCTCTTTGGCGATGGCGAGACCGAGGCCCAGGCCCCCGTGCTCCCGCGTCGTCGACTGATCGGCCTGGCGAAATCGCTCGAAAATATGCGGCAGAAATTCGGGCGAAATCCCCATGCCCGTGTCGGCGACGACGATGGAGCAATAGCGGTCGTCTGCACCCACCTCGACGCGTGACGGTGCCGCCAGACTCGGTGAATTTCACCGCATTGGACAGCAGATTCCAGACGACCTGCTGCAGGCGATCGCGGTCGCCAGACACGATGGCCGGCGTCGGAGGCAGCTTCGATTCGAGCGTCACACCTTTCGCCGCTGCCGCAGTGCGGACTACGTCGAGTGCCGCTTCGACCACTGCGCGTAGATCCAGCGGCTTGGCTCCGGAGCTGAAGCTTGCCCGTGACCACGCGCGACAGCTCGATGAGATCTTCGACGACACGCGCCTGCGAGTGCGCGTTGCGCTCGATGCTGGCCATGGCGCGTTCAACGGTTGCGGGATCCATGTCTGTCGTGCGGATGATCTGCAGCCACCCGAGCATCGCGTTCAGCGGCGTCCGCAGCTCGTGCGAGACGGTGGCGAGAAACTCGTCCTTGAGGCGATTGCTCTCCTGGGATTTCTCGAGCAGTTCGTTTCGCTCGCGGTCTTTTTTCTGGATGACGCCGAGCATCGTGTTGAACGAGTTCACGAGCCGCCCGACCTCGTCGCCCGTTCTCGCCTCGGCGCGGGTCGAGTAATCGCCGCTGGCCGCAACCCGATCGAGCGTCGACGCGAGCTCGACGATCGGCGTCGACAGATAGCGCTGCACGTAGTGCGTCAGGCCCACCGCGACGAGAATTCCGCACACGAGCGCCAGGAACCCGACCATCGACTGCTGCCGCATCCAGTTGAAGAGATTCGTGTAATTCCCACGGATGTAGACCGTTCCCACACGTTTGCTTCCGGCCATCGCCTCCGTCACCGCGAAGGGCACGGTCGCCGGCGTTTCGGCAGGCCAGGACGGAGGGCAGACAAATCCAGCCCGCTGAAAACGGCTGAAGATGCCTCCCGCCGTGTCGTAGACGCACACCATGTCGATGTTGGGCCGGACATCGAGCGCGCCAATGATCTCGTCAACGACCTGCTGGTCGCCGAACGCCAGAGCGGCGCCCGTGTTGTCCGCAACGACGGTGGCCTGCGAGTCGACGTCGGCTTGCTGATTGCGCCGAGCCGTCATGTAGGTCGAGAGCAGCGACGCGAGAATCACGACAAGAAGCGCGAAGATGGCCGGCACGAGGCCGAGCATCAGCGTTTTGCGTGCGATGGGGAGATCCCTGAAGGGCTGCAACGGCTACAGCCACTTGGCTTTCTTGAACTGGACGTAGAGCGTCACGCAGAGCCCAATGATGAGTGCCAGCGTGAAGGGATATCCCAGCTTCCACCGCAGCTCCGGCATGTAATCGAAGTTCATACCGTAGATCCCCGCAATGGCCGTTGACACTGCGAAGATGGCGGCCCATGCGGCCAGCCTGCGCGTGTCTTCGTTCTGAGAGACAGAGACAAGGGAGAGGTGCGCTTCGAGTGCGGTCCCGAGCAGGTCGCGCACCCCATCGATCATGTCGTTGATACGCAGCGTGTGATCGTAGACATCGCGGAAGTACGGACGCGCCGGCGTTGGTATGAGATCTTCATCCTCGAGCCGGATGAGCCGCGCCGACAGTTCGATGACCGGCGCCACCACGCGCTTCAGCGAAATCAGATCGCGCTTCAGCTTGTAAATCTGCGTCGTCGTTCGACGGCTGAAAGGCTGCGTGAACACACGCTGCTCGAGCGACTCGAGCTCTTCGCCGAGCGCGTCGACAATGGGAAAGTACTGATCGACGATGAAGTCCATGATGGTGTAGAGCACGAACGCGGGTCCCTGTTTGAGCAGGTCGGGCGTCGACTCCGCGCGCGTGCGGACCTGCGAGAACGACGTCGCGTAACCGTGCCGAACCGTCACGATGAAATTGCGGCCCAGGAACATGTGCACTTCGCCGTATCGCACGTCGCACGGCTTGTCTGGTTTGGGATCTTCGATTTGCGAGGTGCGCATCACGACAAAGAGCGAGTTGTCGTAGCGCTCGACCTTTGGCCGCTGGTGGGCCGTCAGCGCGTCTTCAATGGCCAGATCGTGAAGGCCGAACTCCTCCTGCATCTTCCGGAGGAGCGGCTCGTTCGGCTCGTAGAGGCCGATCCACACGAATGTGTCGGGGCGCTCGAGCACATCGCTGATGTCATCGACCGCGACCTCGCCAATTTTCCGTCCGTTCGAATATGCAACGCTCGCGATGACGCTCGCAGGCGCCACTGCCGTCGTGGCCATGGGGACCATTGTAGTAGCATGCGGCCATGCGCCAGATGACCATTGCCGCCCTGACCTGTCTCGCTTCGCTTGGAGTGAGGGCACAAGCCCCGAAACCCGTGCCGCCATCCATATCGAAGGCGCCGCAATACGGATACACCGTCGTGAAGAGCTATCCGCACGATCCGAAGGCATATACGCAGGGCCTCGAATACTTCGATGGGTTTCTGTACGAAGGCACGGGGGTGAAGGGCAGCTCGGCCGTGCGGAAGGTCGAGCTCGAAACCGGCAAGGTGGTGCAGGACGTCAAGCTGCATCCGCAGTATTTCGGCGAGGGCATCACGATCGCGCAAGGCAAAGTCTTTCAGCTGACGTGGCAGGACCGCACCGGCTTTGTCTACGACGCCAAAACGCTGAAGTTCATCCGGAATTTCAGCTACTTCGGCGAGGGGTGGGGACTGACGCACGAGCCGGGCGGGCTCATCATGAGCGACGGCACCAGCACGCTGCGGTTTCTCGAGCTGACGCGGTTCCAGGAGCGGCGGCGTGTGAAGGTGATGGATGCGGGCGTGCCCATCGAGCGGCTCAACGAGCTCGAAATGGTGCGTGGGGAAATCTGGGCCAATGTCTGGCAGACCGACTATATCGTCCGCATTTCTCCGAAGGAGGGGCGCGTGCTCGGCTGGATCAATCTCAAAGGCCTGCTCGGGGCGCCGATGGCGAAGCTGAGCGCAGAGGCTGTGCTCAACGGCATCGCATTCGACGCCCAGAAGAACCGCATCTTCGTGACCGGCAAACTCTGGCCGCGCATTTTCGAGATCGCGATCAAGTAGCTACCGCGGGATGGCCTTCCGCATGGCGCCAGGCAGTTTTGGAATCATCGGTCCAAGCGCCGCGAGCGACGCGAGGTCGACACGCCCGACGATGTTGACGACTGTGAGCTGGTTCGCTTGCGCGGCGATCACCACGAGGCCGCCGTTCTCGTCCCCCTCCCTCCAGAAATAAATCTCCGTCAGCTCGCGTTTCCCGCGAACACCAACCACGCGCGACCACCCGGATCCTGACACCTGTTTTCTGATGAGATCGATGTCCGATTCCGAATAGGCGTCGGGCACGCTGAACTCAAAGCTCTTCACGTAAATTCCGGTGATGCCCTGGATGAGCTCGTGCACCTTCTCGGTGTCGGATCCTTTGCCCGCGAGAAATCCCGCCGTCTCTTTGAGCATCGCGGAGTCGACAGTGACGTCGACCGTGTCTTTGGCTTTCTCCGCCAGCCTGTCGAGATGGTCGAGCTGCAACCGGGCGCCTTGTGCTGAGGCCGCAGGGGGAAGGAGCAACGCTGTCAGAACGAGGCAGCAGCTAATAGTTGTTCGTGGGTTCATATCGTGTAATCTCCTCAACCTTGACCTGTGCCGCCGCGACGGTTTCGCTTGCGATTTGAAGCGCCAGCACGACCTCGCGCGTCGACTGCTCGGCGTGCGCGTATGCATCGCGCGCATTCTGCTGCTGCTGTTGCTGGATGTAGTACGTTCGCGCCGAAGGCCAGCATCAACGACGCGGCGATCGGCAGCAATGCGCGGCTCCATCGGCCTGTCGGGGTCGGCACCGCGGGGGTCTGGCCCAGGCACCCGCCCGCGATAATCTTCGACACCACTCTGTCGTCGAAGCCTCTCGGCGGATCCTTGCGTTTCAGCGCTCGACGAAGTTCCTGCTCAAGACTCATACACGTGCCCTTTATCTGCCAGTTTGCGGCGCAGCGCGTCCATCGAGCGCCGCAGGTGACTCTTCACGGTATTGACCGGCATCTCGGTAATCGCAGCGATCTCCGAGAGATCGAGATCCTCCTGAAAGCGCAGCGTCACGACCATGCGCGCGTCGGGTGTCAATTCCGCGACCAGCGTGCGCAGCAGCTCGCCAAGCAGCGGGTCGCCGAAGCGCGGCGTGACGCACGGCTCATGAATCTCGTCGATGGGCAGCTCGCGCCTGCGACGCGCGCTTCTGACCCAATCGATGCAGCGATTGCTCGTCACGCGACGCAGCCAGAACACAAGGTGCCGCGCCGATTCCACCCGCGGCAGGTTCTGATGCAGGGCCAGGAACACGTCCTGTGCGAGCTCTTCGGCTTGTGCCGAGCTCTGGAGAAAGTGATACGCCAGCCCAAACACCATCGCCTGGTGCTCGCGCACGAGCGCGGCAAAGGCGCTTTCGCTGCCGGTGCGCGCCTGTGCCAGAAGCTCGTCCCCGGAAGGGGCGGGGGCATGCGGCGAGGCAGCGGCCGTCAGCATCTGTATCTAATACGAGACTGGACGGGGAAAAGGGTGCAGCTAACTGACGCGAGCCAGGCTGGCCGGGCCGTTCCCTTCTAGATGGTTCAACGCCGGCTGCGCCGCGTCGGCCAGGCCGAAGACATACACCTGGTTGAGGCCGAGCATGAACCGCTCCCGCGAGAGCAGCGTAAATCCTGCGCGCGTAAACAGCTCGAGCAGCTGTGCCGACGTAAAGCCGAAGACCTCGCCCGGCTGCATGCCCCGGTCGCGCTGATCGGCATCCCAGGGCGCGCGAATCCAATGCCAGATTCGAGATGTCCGAGGCGTCAGCATGGTGATGACCACGCGGCCGCCGGGCCGAAGGACACGCCGGCACTCATTCAGCACAGCCGCGCGGTTGGGAATGTGGTTGAGTGCCGCGACTATGGTAATCGTGTCGAATGACTCCGACGCGAACGCGAGCGTTGCGGTGTCGGAGACGATGACGTCGGCGCCGGGCCACGGATGGACGTCGACTCCGACGCCGTTCGCGTAGTGGCGGACAAGCTGATTGGATCCGCAGCCCACATCGAGCAGACGGCCATTCACATGCGGCAGTACTGCCTGTATGCGTCGTTTAGCGAGGACTTCACCAAGCGCATCGTGCATAAGCTACCGTATCGGTCTGAATTCACGGTGCCTGAAGGGGAGCACGCTGTTGCGCGAGACTATACCCCGTCCGTCGGCGGCGGACAACCCGATTTCATTGTGGTAAAATGCCGGTTTGCACCAGCCCGATCGGTGCGTGCAGAGGGGCGGCTAGCTCAGCTGGGAGAGCGCTGCGTTCGCAATGCAGAGGTCGCGAGTTCGATCCTCGCGCCGTCCACCAACCTTCGCCGCGCCGACGCATTCACGCAGCTTCGGTTGGCGAGCCACAGCCACAGGCACTCTAATTCCCCATGCCACAAATCAGGCGCATCGGCGTCCTTACCGGCGGCGGAGACGCTCCGGGGCTGAACGCCGTGATCCGCGCGGTCGTCAAGTCCGCCTGCAACAGCGGCATCGAAGTGCTGGGCATCGAAGACAGCTTCGACGGCCTCATCGAGCCTGGGCGCGCGCGGGTGCTTGTGCTCAAGGACGTCACCGGAATTCTCCGCCTGGGCGGCACGATTCTCGGCACCACCAATCGCGGCAATCCGTTCGCGTATCCCGTGTCGACGAGCACCGGAGAAGTCGATTACTCGGCGCGCGTCATCGAGAACTTTCACAAGTTCGGCCTCGACGCCCTCGTCGTCATCGGCGGCGACGGCACTCTCGCCATCGCGCATGAGTTCTCGAAAAAGGGCATTCCCATCGTCGGCGTCCCGAAGACGATCGACAACGACATCGTCGGCACCGTCAGCTGCTTCGGGTTCGACACGGCGGTGAACTTCGCCACCGAGGCCATCGATCGACTGCACAGCACGGCCGAAGCGCACCACCGCATCATGGTGGTCGAAGTGATGGGCCGCTATGCCGGATGGATTGCGCTGTATGCCGGCGTGGCCGGCGGCGCGGATGCGATTCTGATTCCGGAGATTCCCTTCGATCTGAATATCGTCGCGGCGCGCCTGCGCGAGCGCGAGAAGTTCGGCGCGCGATTCAGCATCGTCGTGGTCGCCGAGGGCGCTGCGCCGATCGGCGGAAAGGTGTCGCTCATTGCCGAAGGGCGATGCGGCGACCGCGGAGCGCCTGGGCGGATACAGCGCAATCTGCGCGCGCCAGCTCGAGAAGCTGACAGGCAAGGAATCGCGCTACGTCGTACTCGGCCATCTGCAGCGCGGAGGCACGCCGACGAGCCACGATCGCACGCTCGCCACGCGCTTCGGCGGCAAGGCCGTCGAATGCGTGCTGAAAGGGGAGTTCGACGTGATGGTGGCCTCGCAGCCTCCAGACATCGTCACCGTGCCGCTCGAAATGGTGGGCGGAAAACAGAAGCGCGTGCCGCCGGACTTCGATCTCATCCGGACAGCACGCGCGATGGGGATTACTTTCGGGGACTCTACGTTCGGCGCGTAGCCCTCGATCGTTTTCGAGAACGCCGTTACTTCGGGCGGCGCGGTCACGCCGCCAAACAGTACCGATTTCGACGGAGCCGTTTGCTCCGTACACGTCTCTCATGTCGCCGTCTGCGGTCTCGATGACCGCGCCTTCGAGCGCGGCCCCTGCAAACAATCCCTTGCTGCGCGAATAGCTCAGAATCTGCGCGTTCAGCTTCAGGTCGGTCGCCGCCTCCGCTTCGCGTCCGACCGGTCCGGCCGCCACCGACACGCTGCCGCCGAGCTTTACGTTGGACTCGAGCAGGCTGCGGGCGCTCTCCGGAGTCATGAAGAGCATGACGTAGTCGGTGGACTCGGCGCCAATCTGCAAGCCGAAGCTCGCGCCGCCGACGTTCAGAAACGCCGGTGCGCTCCAGCCGCCTGCGTTGCGGCACACGACCACACCGCGGCCGCCGCGGCCGCCGATACCGAACGCGGCTTTGATGACCTGCGGAAACACGGCGATGCAGTCTGCGTCGTCGAGGATGCGCCGCGGAATCGCCTTGTCGGGAGCGCTCATGATCTCGCTTGAAAATCGTGGCCGCTTTGGTGGTTTGTTCGATTTCGTCGTGGGTGTCCTTGGCAGCCGTCTGGGCGAATCCTGTACTCGCCATGCCCAGGGCGAGGCATAGCGACAGGTTCATGTACAACTTCTTCATGCTCACACTCCTCCAAGGGGAGGGAAGTGCAAGACTAGTGCCCGAGCAGGTCGGAGTCCTTCTTTTTCTGAGCGTCGTCGATCAACTTGACGTGCTGATCGGTAATCTTCTGGACCTCGTCGAGCCCCTTCCGCTCGTCGTCTTCGGAGATCTTCGAGTCCTTCAGCAGTTTCTTCAGCCGATCGTTCGCGTCGCGGCGCACGCCGCGGACGGTATTGCGCCCTTCTTCGGCGAGCTTGTGCACGTGGCGTGACAGCTCTTTGCGCCGTTCCTCGGTGAGCGACGGAATGGGCACGCGAATCACCTTGCCGTCGTTTGCCGGATTCAGCCCGAGATCGGAGATGCGGATGGCCCGCTCGACCGCGGCGAGCAGTGACGGGATCGAACGGCTGCACGACGATGAGCGTTGGCTCGGGAATGGACATGCCTGCCACCTGGTTCAGCGGCACTTTCGTGCCGTAGGCCTCGACGTGCACGTGGTCCAGCAGGGCAGTCGAGGCCCGACCCGTTCTGACTGCCTGCGAGGTCGTGCTTGACGCGCTCGAGCGCGACGTCCATCCGTTTGTTGACTTCGGCAAACAATCCTTTGAGATCGTTCACATCCATTGACAGCTCCTATGCCGTGACGATCGAACCGATCGGCTCGCCCATAACGGTGCGGCGCAGGTTGCCCGGCGTCCTGAGGTTGAAAATGATGATCGGCAGGCGGTTGTCCATGCACAGCGTAATCGCCGTGGAGTCCATGACCCGCAGTCCCTTGTCGATGACCTGCAGGTAGGAAATCCTGTCGAACTTCGTCGCGGTCTTGTCGATCATGGGGTCGGCCGTGTAGATGCCGTCGACCTTCGTCCCTTTCAGGATGACGTCGGCCTTCATCTCCATCGCGCGCAGGGCCGCGGCGGTATCGGTCGTGAAGTAGGGGTTGCCCGTGCCGGCCGCGAAGATCACCACGCGGCCTTTCTCGAGGTGGCGAATCGCCCGCCGGCGGATGAACGGCTCGGCGACCGCGCGCATCTCGATGGCGGTGACGACGCGTGTGAGGATGCCGTGCTGCTCGAGGGCATCCTGCATGGCCAGGCCGTTGATGACGGTGGCGAGCATGCCCATGTAGTCGCCGGTGGCGCGATCCATCCCCTTCGCGCTGGCGGCCACGCCGCGGAAGATGTTGCCGCCGCCAATCACGATGCCCACCTGGACGCCGAGCGCCTGAATCTCTGCGATGTCTGCGGCGATGCGGGTCGTGACGTTCGGGTCGATGCCGAACTGCTGCTCGCCCATCAGCGCTTCCCCGGATAACTTCAGCAGGATGCGCTTGTACGTGGGGGCGGGAGGCATGTCGAAAGAGAATTATAGTCCGATAGTCGCAGTCAGGGAGTCGGACAGTCGCAGTCCAGTCGAGGGTCAGCTGACTGAGACTGCCGACTCTCGACTGACGACTCATTCGGCCGCTTCGCCTATCTTGAAGCGCGCGAAGCGCGACACCGTGATGTTCTCGCCCATCTTGGCGGTGGCCTCGGCGATGAGCTGCGAGATTTTCACGGCGGGGTCGCGAATGGATTTCTGGTCGACCAGCACGACCTGCTCGTAATACGAGTCGAGCTTGCCTTCGACGATCTTTTCGATGATCTCCGGCTTCTTTCCCGACTGCGCCATCTGGGCGCGATAGATCTCTTTTTCCTTCTCGAGCACCGCCAGCGGCACTTCGTCGCGGCGCACGTACTTCGGGTCGGCCGCCGCGATATGCATCGCGATTTCCTTGACGAGCGCCGCGAATTGATCGGTCCGCGCCACGAAGTCGGACTCGCAGTTCACTTCCACGAGCACGCCAATTTTGCCGCCCATGTGGATGTAGCTGCCAATCGAGCCCTGGCTGGTCGTGCGGCCGGCCTTCTTCGCCGCCGAGGCGAGCCCGCGCTTGCGCAGCAGGGTGACGGCGGCCTCGAGGTCTCCGTTCGCTTCGGTCAGCGCGGCCTTGCATTCCATGAAGCCGGCGCCGGTCATGTCGCGAAGTTTCTTTACGAGCTCTGCAGGAATTGCCATTTCGTCTCCGTCAGGTACACAAAAAAGCGCCGGTCGGAATTCCCGACCGGCGCTCGGTTAGCTCAAGAGATAACTAAACGCCGGCAGGGGACGTCGCGGGTTCGGCGGCCACCCGGCGAGGGGCACGCGCGCCTCGCTTGTCGTCGGCCTCGTCCTTTTCCGCGGTCGCTTCGGCCTGGGCCGATTCGCGGGTGCCGCGGCCCGAATTGACCGCATCGGCAATCTTCGAGGCAAACAGCCGGATCGCGCGGAGCGCGTCGTCGTTGCCCGGGATGCGGAAGTCCACTTCGTCGGGATCGCAGTTGGTGTCGATGATGCCGATGATCGGAATCTTCAGCTTGCGCGCTTCGTCGACCGCAATCTTTTCCTTGCGGGTGTCGACGATGAAGACCGCGTCGGGCAGGCGCGACATGCCGCGGATGCCCTCGAGGTTCTTCTCGAGCTTGCGGCGCTCTTTCTCGAGCCGCGCGACTTCCTTCTTCGACAGCGTGTCGTAGCGGCCGTCGGTGATCATCGATTCGAGGTCGCGGAGCCGTGCGAGGCTGCGCTGGATGGTGTTGAAGTTGGTGAGCAGGCCGCCGAGCCAGCGCTGATTCACGTGGTACATCCCGCAGCGAGCGGCTTCTTCGGCAATCACGTCCTGCGCCTGTCGCTTCGTGCCGACAAAGAGCAGCGTCTTGCCCTCTGCGGCCAGGTGCGTGACGAAATCTTCAGCTTCCTTGAACAGCTTGACCGTCTTGCCGAGGTCAAGGATGTAGATGCCGTTGCGTTCGCCGAAAATGTACTCCTTCATCTTCGGGTTCCAGCGTTTCGTCTGGTGCCCGAAGTGCACTCCCGCTTCCAAAAGATCTTTCATTGCGACCGCCAAAAAGTAGCCTCCCTTATCGCTTACTGAACTGGAACCGTTTGCGCGCGCCGGCCATGCCGTATTTCTTGCGTTCTTTCGCGCGGGCGTCTCTCGTGAGCAATCCGCCCTTTTTCAGAGCCTTCCGCAGCTCGGCGTTGTACAGCACAAGCGCGCGCGCGATGCCGAGGCGCACAGCGCCCGCCTGTCCGTTGATGCCGCCGCCCGCAACGGTGCACACGACGTCGAACTGTTCGACAGTCTGGGTGAGTACTAACGGTGTCTTAATCGTGGTTCGCAGTGCTTCGGTAGGGAAGAACGCTTCGAACTCGCGGTGATTGACGGTAACTGCGCCTTTGCCTGGCCTCAGGAAGACTCGAGCAGACGATGTCTTCCGGCGGCCGGTTGCGTAAAATTCTGTGACTGGCAACTTATGCGACCTCGCGTGCGGATGGCTTCTGCGCCACGTGTGGATGATCCGGGCCTGCGTAGACTTTCAGCTTGCGGTACATCGCCGCGCCGAGCGTCGTCTTGGGCAGCATGCCGTGCACGGCCTCTTCGACGATGCGGGCCGGCTTCGCCTGGCGGACGATCTTGGCGCGCTCTTCGCGCAGCCCGCCTTCGTATCCGCTATGGCGGCGATAGAGCTTTTGTTCTTCCTTGCGCCCGGTCAGCTTCACTTTGGCCGCATTGACAATGACGACATGGTCGCCCGTGTCGATAAACGGGGTATAGGTGGGCTTGTGCTTGCCCTGAAGCAGCCTGGCTGCCAGGGTCGCGACGCGTCCGAGCACCTGCCCGTCGGCATCAATGACGTGCCAACGGCTGTCGATCGTTTTCGGGGTTGCTACATACGTCCGCATGAAACGTGGGTCCTTCATTTTCTAATCCAGGGGCCCCTCCCCCTGGACGCGCCTTTCGGCTCTACTCTGGGAAAAACGGGCACAACGGTAAACCCAAATCTTACGCAGTGTTGTCGTCACTGTCAAGTCACCGACGTTCGCGAATTGCGCACCCGAACTGTGTGCACCCATCAAGATTGAACTCACCTCGACCGATAGCTATGACGGCGGCATAAGACGCGTCTCCAGGTTTGTCACTCGTCGACAAATCCGTGATCCGCGGCCAGGCACCGCCGATTTTCGTAACTGAATCCGTGGGCACCGGTGGCACCGGGCTTGCCCCAGCGAGGCGCGCTAAACCGTGAAGAACTTTTCCTTGTTCAACAAGAGCCGATCCGTCGTCGGGCTCGACATCGGGTCGAGCGCCGTCAAGGCCGTCGAGCTGAAGGCTTCAGGGAAGGGCTTCCGCGTTGCGGCCTATGGCAGCGAGCCGATTCCGCCCGACAGCATCGTCGACGGCGCCATCATCGACAGCGCCGCGGTCGCCGAGGCGATCCGGCGCGTTTTCGAATCGAAGGCGTTCAAGACCAAGGAAGTCGCGGCCTCGCTCTCGGGCAACGCCGTGATCGTCAAGAAGATCTCGCTGCCCGTGATGACCGCGACCGAGCTGGACGAATCGATCTACTGGGAAGCCGAGCAGTACATCCCGTTCGACATCCAGGACGTGAACCTCGACTATCAGATCCTCGATGCCGGCGGCGGGCCCGATTCGAAGGGCACGATGGAAGTGCTGCTGGTCGCGGCGAAGAAAGAAAAGATTGCCGACTACACCGGCGTCATCGCGCAGGCGGGACGCACGCCGGTCGTGGTCGACGTCGATGCCTTCGCGCTGCAGAACGCCTTCGAGCTGAATTACGGCTTCGAGCCTCACTCTGTCGTCGTGCTGCTGAACGCCGGCGCCAGCGCCATCAACATCAACATCATCGCGAACTCGCAGTCGGTCTTCACGCGCGACATCTCGCTTGGCGGCAACGCCTACACCGAGGCCGTGCAGCGCGAGCTCAACCTGCCGTTCGAAAGCGCGGAGCTCCTCAAGAAGGGGGCGCCGGTCGACGGCGCCACGTTCGAGGACGTCCTTCCCGTTCTGCGCGCGATGACGGAGAACGTGCTGCTCGAAGTGCAGAAGACGTTCGACTTCTTCAAGGCCACCGCGTCGACCGATCAGATCAGCCGCATCATGCTGAGCGGCGGCGCGTCGCGCGTCGAAGGGTTCGCCGAGACGCTGCAGGAGCGCTTCAGCACGCCGGTCGAGATGTTCGACCCTTTCCGCAAGGTGACGCTCGATGCCAAGAAATTCTCCGCCGACATGCGTGAATCGATCGCGCCGACTGCCGCCGTGGCGGTCGGGCTCGCGGTGAGACGGGCAGGTGACCGTTGATTCGCATCAACCTCCTTACCGTCGATCGCGAGCGCGCCAAGCGCAAGGCGAAATTCCAGGTCGGACAGAAGGTCACCGTTTTCTGCAGCCTCATCCTGGTGGCCGCCGCGCTCGTGGTCGGCTGGTGGTTCTGGTCGCTGCAGCGCACCTCGGCCGATCTCGATCAGCAGATTGCCGACGCCGAGCGCGAGAGGCAGCGGCTTCAGAGCGTCATTCAGCAGGTCGCGCAGTTCGAGGCACGCCGCGCGCAGCTGCAGCAGCGCGTCACGCTCATCGAAGAGCTTCGGAAGGGGCAGACCGGCCCGGTGCATCTGCTCGATCAGATCAGCAAAGCGCTGCCTGAAGGGATGTGGCTGGCCGATCTGCGGCAGGTGGGCAGCGATATCACGCTCGAAGGACGGTGCACGTCGCTGAATTCGTTGTCGGACTTCGTGAGTGGGCTGGAAGCGTCGAACCTGTTCGAGCGGCCGGTCGAGATTATCGACAGCCGCGTCGAGGCGGCGACAACGGCGTCGCCGGAATTGATTCGGTTTACGGTACGGGCGCGGCAGCTCGCGAAGGCGGCCGATTAATGGCCTTGTCGCCACGCCCCGATACTTACTGACAGGCGAATGGACCTGAAACTCGACAAATTACCGTGGTACGGCCAGGTGGCCATCTTCGCAGTCATGGGGATTGCCCTGATCGGCAGCTTCTGGTGGTTTTACGTCCAGCCAACAGAGGCGGAATTTGCCACCCGCCAGACAAAGCTCGCGGGGCTTCGCGTCGACATCGCGAAGGGATCGGCCACGGCGAACCAGTTGAATCAGTTCCGTCAGCAGGTGGCCGAGCTCGAAGCACGGCTCGAAAGCCTCAAGGCGGTGCTGCCCGAACAGAAGGACGTGGCCGACCTGTTACGGCGCATCCAGACGCTGGCGACGCAGTCGAACCTGGCGATCCGCGGTTTCAAGCCGGCGCCGTCGGTCACCAAGCAGCTGCACGCGGAGTGGCCGATCGCGCTGCAGCTCGACGGCACGTACCACAACCTGGCGATGTTCTTCGATCGCGTGAGCAAGTTCTCGCGAATCATCAACGTCAGCGGCATCGTGATTCGCGGGAAAGAAAAGCCGGAGCCGAATTCAACGATTACTGTCGATTGCGTGGCGACCACATTCGTGCTGCTCGATACCGCGAAACCCGCGGCGCCGGGCGCGAAGGCCAACTAGGAAAGTAGAAAGTGAAAAGTAGGAAGTAAAACGTTGAAAACGACCTGGATGAAAACGTTCGTGACGGCCGCAGTGCTGGTAGGCGCCAGTCTCGCGGTGACGTCGGCGCAGGGCGCGCCCGCCGCGCAGCCGAAACAGCCGGCCTCGCCGCCGCCGGCCGCGACGGCGACGGCCACGCCGGCACCCGCGCCGGCGGCCGAGGCGTACACGTACGACCCCGCGGGACGGCGCGACCCGTTCGTGAGCCTGCTCTCACGGGGCATCGAACCGACGACTGGAAAGAAACTAACCGGGCTGTCCAGTCTGACGACTGGCGAAGTGATGTTGCGCGGCGTCATGCAGAGCCGCAATTCGTACGTCGCGTTGCTGTCAGGACCGGACGGCAAAACGTACCCAGCGCGCGTGAACGATCGGCTCCTGGACGGCGTCATCCGAAGTGTGACGCCGCAGGGCATCGTCATCATGCAGGAAGTCAACGATCCACTCTCGCTGGTGAAACAGCGCGAAGTGCGAAAGGGACTCAGGACCGCGGAAGATGGCAAATAAGACGAATCGATTTGCGTACGTCCGAACGGGCGGCGCGTTGCTGCTGCTCCTGGCAGGATTGTGGGCGGCAGACCTGGCGCCGCTGGGCGCGTTCGGCCCGCCTCCGCTTCGCTTCGGCGAGGCAGGCGCGCCGGAAACGGCAGACGCACCGGCACCGCGGCTGAAGGGCATGTCGTCGAGCGCGGGGCGCCGCATCACGACCGTCAGCATCGAGACATCCGATCCGGTGGCCTACGTGACCAGCCGGCCGGATCCGCTGACGCTCTTCATCGATTTGCGTGATGTCGATGCGAGCGGCGCGCGCAGCGCATTGCTCGGCGCCAAAGGCATCTTGTCAGGTGCGGCGGTCGAAGAAGCCACGGGCGCAGATGGTGTGCGCGTGGCGCGCGTGCGCATCCGGCTCACCGCGCCGGCTGCACATCAGGTGCGCAGCAAGCGCAACGTCATTCACATCGATTTTGACAGCGCGTTCCCGTTGGGCTCTGTGGGGAATGCATCGGCGACGGCAGCCGGCACGTCGGCGTCGTCGCGGTTCGCGACGATGCTCGAAAGCGTCCGCGCCGAGGCGAAGCCGACCGGCGCCGCCATCACGCTGACGGGCAACGGCGAGCTCATCGTCGAGTCGGTCACGCCGCTCGGGGATGGTACGCCGCGCGTCGTGCTGTCATTTCCGAACGTCCGCTCGCAGGCGCCCGCCGACCTGTTCGTCGGTCGCGGTCCCGTCTCCGCGGTGCACGTGGTGACGACTGGAGTCGTGCCGACGACCCGCGTCACCGTGGATCTGCTCCGGCCCGCGACCTATCGCGTGACTCCACCGGAGGAAGGCGAAAAAGAATTCACGATCCTCTTCGAAGAAGACGTGCCGCCGCTCGTCACCAGCGCGCCTCCGAACGCAACGGGATTCGTGGCGTCGCTCGATCCGATCGATGCGCTGTTGACGCGCGGTGGATTGGGTGCGGCGGGTGCATTGGGTGCAAAGGGTGCGGTGGGGGCGTTTAGCGCGTCAGGTGCGAATGCTGCGACGGGCGTGAGAGGTGGGATGGGTGCGGGCCCGTTCGGGCAGGTGCCGCAGCAGGGCGCCATTCCTCAACTGCCGCCGCAGACACCGATGCCCACCGCCAGCGCGCCGGTACGGTTCACCGGTCATCCGGTGACGCTCGATTTCCAGGGCGCCGATCTGCGGACGGTGTTGCGGACGTTCGCCGACATCAGCGGCCTCAACATCGTCATCGATCAGTCCATTCAGGGCGCGGTCGACGTCTCGCTGCATGAAGTGCCGTGGGATCAGGCGCTCGACATCATCCTGCGCGATCACAAACTGGGCTACTCGGTCGAGGGCACGATTGTCCGTATCGCGCCGCTGGCGTCGCTGGCTGATGAAGAAGCGCAGCGGCGCAAGCTTGCAGAAGAGCGCGCGCTCGCGGGCGATCTCGAAGTCCTGACGCGCCCCCTCAGCTACGCCAAGGCGACGGAGTTGACGCCGCTGCTGACGCGAACGGCGCTGTCGCTGCGCGGCGACATTCAGATCGACGCGCGCACCAACACCATCATCATCCGCGATCTGCCGGCCCGCCTTCAGGGCGCGGCACAGCTGATCGATGCCCTCGACCGCCCGCAACCGCAGGTCGAGATCGAAGCGCGCATCGTCACGACGACGCGCGACTTTGCGCGTCGAATCGGCGTGCAGTGGGGCATGAACGGCCGCGCGGCACAAGACATCGGCAACACCACGAACCTGGCATTCCCCAACCAGATTGCCCTCGGCGGACGGACGGGCGGCACACAAGGCTCCTCCCTGGGCTCGGTGGCCGACCATGCCTCGACTGCGGTGAATCTCGGCATCGGAACGGCCAGCAGCGCCATCGGCCTCGCGCTGGGATCGGTGAACGGCGCGCTCAATCTCGACGTGGTGCTGTCGGCGCTGGAAGAATCGGGCAACGGCCGCATTCTCTCGACGCCGCGCGTGTCGACGCAGAACAACGTGCCTGCGGAAATCACGCAGGGCGTGCAGGTGCCCATTCAGACGGTCGCCAACAACACCGTGACGGTGTCGTTCCGCGATGCGGCGCTCAAGTTGAACGTGACGCCGCAAATCACGGCCGCCAATACCGTCATCATGCAGATCGTGCTCGAGAACTCATCGCCCGACTTCAGTCGCGCGGTCAGCGGCATCCCGCCCATCAACACGCAGCGTGCCGTGACGTCGCTGCTCGTGTCGGACGGGCAGACATCGGTCATCGGCGGCATCTATATCAACGCACGGGATTCATCGAACGACAGAACGCCGGGCCTTTACAAGATTCCGATCCTGGGCTGGTTGTTCCAGCGAAAAGAATTCACGGAAGAAAGTCGCGAGCTGTTGATCTTCATCACGCCGCGCATCATTAAGAGCTAAGCGCCGTGCAAAGGGAGCAGAGAGATATGCGCGCACGATATCGTCCGTTGATAACACGAGTGGCAGTCATCGCGCTGCTGGTTGGGTCGGTGTCATGTGGTGATGTCGTCCGGCAGGGCAAAGCGCCTGTCATCATCATCATCGACGACCTCACGGCAGCCTCGGGCGCCGATCCCGGCGCCCTGGGTGGTTTTCTCTTGTCGGACGTTCAGACCCTCGTTGAACAGACCGTCGGCGGTGTGACCACCAGCGTCCCGGTCATCTTCAACGATGTGGCACAGGCAACCATGCGGCTCATCCCCAAGGATGGCGGAAACGGAGCCACAAACCTGAACCCCACCCCATGGAACGCCGTGACGATCAATCGTTACCGAATCACGTTCATCAGGGCTGACGGAAGGAATACTCCCGGACTGGACGTGCCCTATCCCGTCGATGGGGCGGTCACCGCGACGCTGACGGCGACGCCCGTCGTCGTACCGTTCGAGATCGTCCGTCACCAGCAGAAGCTCGAACAGCCGCTGCGTTCGCTCGCGAGCGTCAACGGAAGTTTTGGCGGCGTCCGTCTTTTCATCTCGACGATTGCGGAGATTACGTTCTACGGCGCAGACGCGATGGGCAACGACATACAAGCGAAGGGCACGATCAGCGTGAGCTTCAGCGATTACGCGGATCCCGAGTAGGCACTTAGAAAAAGACGAACATGACCAAATACCTCACACACGCATTCGTGCTGATGACGGCCGTTCTGGCGGCCGCGTGCACGATGACAGATAGCTCAGCACCGCCACTGACGGGACCGTCAGAAATGAGCCTGGCGCTGACGATGACGGCGACTCCCGACGTGCTGTCTCTGGACGGCTTCTCGCAGACGCTGATTACCGTCGAGGCGCGCGACACCAACGGGCAGTTGGTTCCGAACGTGCCGCTCCGCGTCGAAATTCTCGCGGACGGCCAGCCTGTTGATTTCGGGACGATCTCGGCCCGAACCCTCGTGACGAACAGCAACGGGCGGGCGACGTTTACCTACACGGCGCCGTCGTGTTGCGGCGGCTCGATTCCGAATCTGCAGATTGGCGTGACCCCGACCGGAAACGACGCGTCGACGCACATCAGGCGTGTCATCTCGGTAAGGCTGGTCCCGCCGAATGTCATTGGTGCCCCCCCGACGGCGGCCTTCACATTCGTTCCGGCGGGCCCCGCGGCTTTCACGGATGTGCGATTTGACGGATCGTCGTCGACTCCTGGTCTTGGGGCCTTTATTACCAGCTACGCTTGGGATTTCGGCGATGGTACGGGCGGCACCGGCGTGGCACCGACCCATCAATACAGGAGCGTCGGAACCTTTGTCGTCAAGTTGACCGTCACGAACAGCAATGGCCTGTCGCATACGAGCGAAGGTCAGACAATTGCGGTGAGTGCCGGAAATCCACCTGCAGCCCAATTTGTCTTCTCGCCGGAATCGCCGACCACTTGCACCAGCATCTTTTTCAATGGCACGGTCTCGACACCCGGAGAGGGGCACAGGATCGTGAGCTACAACTGGAGCTGGGGCGACGGCACGCCATCACAGGGCGGGTCGACGCGCTCACACAGATTCCAAACTGAAGGAAGCTGGGTGGTAGTGCTGACGGTCACTGACGAGGCTGGACAGAAGGCCGTGATCAACCAGACGGTGCCGGTTATTGCCGGACCCAATCCCTGCCCCTAGTGTTACCGTAAGCCGTGCCGGACAATCCACGTATTGAAGAACTCCGACGCCGGATCCAGAAGGACCCGGCGTCGATTGCATTTGCGCAGCTCGCCGAAGAGTACCGGCGGGCTGGCAGCTACCAAGACGCGATCGCAGCCTGCCGAGCCGGGCTCGCCATCCATCCAGGGTATCTTTCCGCCCGCGTGACGCTGGGTCGCGCGCTGCTCGAGATGAACGATCTCGACGCAGCGCTGGCGGAACTGCAGTACGTGCTCAAAAACGCGCCCGAGAACCTGGCGGCCATCCGCGGCGTGGCGGAGATTCACCATCGCCGTGGGCAGCTCACCGAGGCGCTCGTGTTTTACAAAGCGGCGCTGGCGTTGGCGAGGCACGACCCGGACCTCGAACAGACAGTCGACGAGATTTCCCGCGCGATCTCGCCCGTGGTCGACGAGGGCCTGTCGTTCGAACAGGCGAGCGCGGAGTTCATGTCGGCGCTGGAGGGTCTGCCCGGCGGTCTCGAGGCTGCATTGGCGCCGGAGGTCGAATCCCACTTCGCTGACGCACCCCTCGCACCCAACGCCCCCAACGCACCTAACGCCCCTCTCGCACCTCACGATCCTCCCGCTCTTCCCGAGCTGGAACGCTTTCTCAACCGCATTCACATAAGCCGCCAGAAAAAGGCGGTCTAAAATCTTCCCGTGCGCCTTGCCCCTCGAGAGATTCTCGCGGCTCGCCATGCCAGGCTTCGACATGCAGTCGCTGCCGCCGATCTCGACGGCCTGGTCGTCACGCATCTGCCGAATATTTTTTATTTAACGAACTTTCTCGGCACAGCCGGCATTGCCGTGGCGATGCGCGATCGGCTTTTTTTGATTCTCGATTTCCGGTACGCCTCGGCGGCGAAGGCGGTCTGGGACACCCCCTACGGATGTCCGGACGCCGAGATCGTCCCTGTCGAACGGACCTACGACGAAACGCTCGTTGCGCTCGTGAAGAAGCTGCAGCCGAAGCGCCTTGGCATCGAGGGGAGCCAGGTGCCGGTCAATCGCGCGAATGATCTGACGCGCAGAATCGGGAGCGCCGCGGAGATTGTCCCGACGGAGTCGATCGTCGAGCGGCTGCGGATCATCAAGGACGCGCACGAGATCGAGATGCTGCGATGCGGCGCGCAATTGCTGTCGCCTGTGGCGGCCGACATCATCCACGACGCGAAAGCTGGAATGAAGGAGCAGGAGCTCGCCGCGAAAATCGACTGGCGCATCAAATCGGCGGGTTTCGAGCGGTGCTCGTTCGAGACCATCGTCGCGAGCGGCCCCAATTCGGCCCTCCCGCACGCCCATCCGGGCGAGCGGGTGCTCCGGGAGGGGGACCTCGTCGTGCTGGACTTTGGCGGGGTCTACGGCGGATACTGCGTCGACCTGACTCGAACTGTCGCCCTGGGGCAGCCCGACGCCGAAATGGCCCGGGTCTACCAGGCGGTCCTCGAGGCCCAGAGGGCGGCCATCGCGGCAGTCAAGCCCGGGGTTCGGGCAGGGGATATCGACGCGGCGGCCCGGAGTACGCTGGCACGGCACGGTTTGGCCGAGGCCTTCGGGCACAGCACGGGCCACGGCCTGGGCGTGGAAATTCACGAAACGCCGCGGATTGGACCACGACGAGAGGCGATCGGCGAGGAGCCGGCGCCCTCAGACGAAGCGATCGAGCCTGGAATGGTCTTCACCATCGAACCGGGCGCCTATCTCCCAGGGTGGGGCGGCGTGCGAATCGAAGACGACGTGCTGGTGACGTCAGACGGGGTCGAAGTGCTCACAAACGTCCCAACGAGCCTCACACATACGCATGGAATTTGACGAGATCAATCGCATTTTGGAGATGGTGCGCGAGCACGAGCTGAGCGAGTTCGAGCTCGAGCGCGAGGGCTTCAAGATCAAGATCAAGAAGGGCACGCTCGTGAACGCGTCGGGACCCTTCGCGATGCCGATGGTTCAACAGGTGGCGCCTGCGGCACCCCAGGCGGCTGCGGCGACGCCGCATGCGCCGCTCGAAGCCGTGCCGAGCGCTCCCTCTCCCTCGTCCGACGAGATCGATTTCGCGATTGTGAAATCGCCCATCGTCGGCACGTTCTTCCGTTCGGCCGAACCAGGGGCAGCAGCATTCGTCGACGTAGGCGCCACCGTCAAGAAGGGTGACGTGCTCTGCATCATCGAAGCGATGAAATTGATGAACGAGATCGATTCGGAGTACGACGGCGAGATCGTCAAGGTCTATGTCGAAAACGGCCAGCCCGTGCAGTACGGGGAACGGCTCTTCGCCATAAAGCCCAATGTTTAAAAAAATCCTGATCGCAAACCGCGGCGAGATCGCGATGCGCATCATCATCGCGTGCCGCGAGCTCGGCATCAAGACCGTGGCGGTGTATTCCGAGGCCGACGAGCACGCGCTGCACGTGCGGTTCGCCGACGAGGACGTGCGCATCGGACCGGCGCGCAGCGCCGAGAGCTATCTGAACGTGCCGGCGATCATCAGCGCCGCCGAAATCACGGGCGCCGACGCGATTCATCCCGGGTATGGATTCCTGTCGGAATCGGCGTACCTCGCCGAAGTCTGCGAGGCCTGCCACATCCGTTTCATCGGACCCGACCCGAAGGTCATTCGCCTGATGGGCGACAAGGCGCGTGCGCGTCGCGCGATGAAGAAGGCCGGCCTGCCGCTGCTGCCAGGGACAGACGGACCGGTGGAGAGCGAAGAAGAAGCGCTGAAGTTCGCCGTCACCTGCGGCTTCCCGGTCATCGTCAAGGCCACTGCGGGCGGCGGCGGCCGCGGCATGCGCGTGGTGCGCACGCCGCAGGAGCTCGGCCACGCGATCAAGACGGCCCAGCGGGAAGCCGAGGCGTCGTTCGGCGTCCCTGACGTGTACATCGAGAAGTATCTCGAGAACCCGCGCCATATCGAGATTCAGGTGCTCGGCGACCATCATGGCGGCGTGGTGCATCTCGGCGAGCGCGAGTGCTCAATTCAGCGCCGGCACCAGAAGCTGCTCGAAGAGTCGCCGTCGCCCGCGCTCACCGAGAAGCAGCGGCGCAAGCTCGGCAATCTGGTGGTCGATGCGGCGAAGGCCGTGCAGTACACCAATGCCGGCACGTTCGAGTTCCTCATGGACGATCAGGCGCGGTTCTATTTCATGGAGGCCAACACGCGCCTTCAGGTGGAGCACCCGGTCACTGAGCTCGTCACGGGCATCGACATCGTCAAAGAGCAGATTCGGATTGCGGCGGGCGAGCGCCTGTCGTCCAGGCAGGGCGAGATCACCTTCAACGGGCACGCCATCGAGTGCCGCGTGAACGCGGAAGATCCCGAGACATTCGTGCCGTCGCCCGGACACATCAGCGTCTTCAGCCTCGGCGGAGGGCCAGGCATCCGCGTCGACACGGCGGCCCATTCCGACTGCACGATTCCGCCGTACTACGACTCGATGATCGCCAAGGTCATCTCGTACGGCCGCGACCGCCATGAGGCGGTCGTCCGCATGAAGCGCGCGCTGGAGATGTCGGTCGTCGAAGGCGTCAAGACGACGATTCCGATGCACCTGCGGATCCTGAACGACCCCGATTTCCTCGCCGGTCGGCTGAGCACGAAGTTCATGGAGCGCTTCGCGCCGCCGCCGGCCGAAAAAAAAAGTAGCCACGCCGAGGCTGTCTGAACCTCTCTCCTCTCAACGCCATCATCGACGACGAGGTCACTCGCCGGTCGGGGTGGACGGTGCCGGCGCTGGCCGACGCCTATCTGGCGGGCGGCGCGCGTTTCCTTCAAATTCGATGCAAGCACGCGGCGAGCGGCGCGTTTCTCGACATGTGCGAGGACGTCGTGGCGCGCGCACGCATGGCAGGCGCGACCGTGATCGTGAACGATCGCGCCGACGTGGCGAAGCTGTCGGCGGCCGACGGCGTGCACGTAGGACAGGACGATCTCGATCCGGCATCGGCACGCAGAATCCTCGGCGGCGCCGCAATCGTCGGAATGTCGACGCATTCGGCCGATCAGGTCCGAGCGGCCGCGGGAATGGCCGTCGACTATATTGCCGTGGGGCCGATCTTCGGCACGTCGACGAAAGACACCGGTTATCGCGGCGTCGGCACGGCATTCGTGAGCGAGGCCGTCGGCATCCTTCGGCGTGCTGATTGCGCGACGCCGATCGTGGCGATCGGCGGAATTACACTCGAGCGGGCGCCCGAGGTGATGGAGGCGGGCGCGGCATCGGTGGCCGTCATTTCCGATCTGCTGTCGACGGGAGATCCGGAGGCCAGGGTCAGGGAGTATCTGCGCGCGCTCTCATGAAACCACGCATCCCTCCCACGCTCGTGCTGCTGACGGTCGTGCTGGCCGGCGGGACGGCTGGATACGTGGCCATCGAGGGATGGAGCGTGTGGGACGCGTTCTACATGACGGTGACGACTGTGGCCACGGTCGGGTATCGCGAAGTTCACCCGCTGTCGCGGGCCGGCCAGGCGTTTACGCTGGCGCTCATCATCGTTGGTGTCAGCACGGCGCTCTACGCTTTCTCGGCGTTTGCCAGCGTGGTCGTCGAGGGCGGGTGGCCGAAGTACATTGAGCGATGGCGGTATGTGCGCATGATTAACCACCTGAAGGACCATTACGTCGTCTGCGGGTACGGGCGGATCGGATCGATCGTGGCGAGTGAGTTCAAACGGCAGAACACGCCGTTCGTCATCGTCGACCGCGATGCGGAGAAAGTAGCCGACGCCAACCAACGCGGTCATCTCGCTGTGGAAGGAGACGCCAGCCGCGAAGACACGCTGAAGCAACTCGGGATCGATCGGGCGCGCGGCCTCGTGGCTGTCGTGGGCACGGACGCGGAGAATGTGTACGCCGTGCTCACCGCGCGCGTGATGAAAGCCGATCTCTTCATCATCGCCCGCGCAGAAGGGGAGCAGTCGATCTCAAAGCTCAAGAAAGCAGGCGCCGATCGCGTCATTTCGCCGTACCGCATCGGCGCCGTCCAGATTGCCCAGACAGCCCTGCGTCCAGCCGTGGTCGACTTCGTGGAGATTGCAACGAGCTCCGACAACCTCGAGCTGTCGATCGAGGAAATTCACATCGAGAAAGCCTCCGCACTCGCTGGCCGCCCGCTGTCTGAAGTGATTCAGCGCGATAAAATGAACGTTGTCGTGGTAGGCATTCAACATGCGCACGGCCGCATGGAGTTCAACCCCGTAGCCAGCTCCGTGCTTCACGAGGGCGATCACTTGATAGTGCTCGGCAGCTCGCAAACATTGAAAGAGCTGGAACAGGCGGCCAAATAATCATGTCTGCGCGAATTCTCGACGGTGCTGCCGTCGCCGGCCAAATCCGAAGCGAGATGACATCGCGTGCGGCCGCATTTACGAGCCGCGCCGGCCGGCAGCCCGGTTTGAGCATCGTGCTCGTAGGCGACAAGGCCGACTCGCAGATTTACGTGAACAGCAAGCTGAAATCTGCGGGCGACGAGGGGATGAACGCAACCTTATCGCACCTGCCGGCCTCGACGTCGCTCGACGAGATTCTGTCACTCATCGCGAGGCTGAACGCCGATCCGACGACCGATGGCATCCTCGTGCAGGCGCCGCTGCCGGATTCACTGGGACCAGCGGCCATGCAGAAAGTATTCGACGCCATCGATCCCTCGAAAGATGTTGACGGCGTGACACCCGCCAATGTGGGGCGGCTTGTTCAAAATCGAGCGGATCTGATTGCGTGTACGCCTGCCGGCATCATGGAGCTGCTGAAGCGCAGCAACATCGAGGTCGCAGGAAAGCATGCGGTCGTGATTGGGCGCAGCGACATCGTCGGGAAGCCGGTGTCAATGCTGCTTCTGCACCGCCATGCGACCGTGACGATCTGCCATTCGCGGACGCAGGAACTCGAGAAGGTCGCTTCGACTGGCGACATTGTGGTCGCAGCGCTCGGTCGCCCGGGCTTCGTGCGGCCGTCCTTCGTCCAGCCGGGAGCGATCGTCATCGATGTCGGCATCAACCTCGTCACCGATGCCAGCGTCGCGAGCAGGATTTTTCGCGAAGGTCACCCGCGGCGCGGGCTGTTCGACCGCAAAGGGTCGGTGCTGGTGGGCGACGTGCATCCAGACGTGGCCGACGTGGCCGGTGCCCTTACTCCGGTTCCAGGTGGCGTCGGTCCGCTGACCATTGCGATGCTGATGGCCAATACGATCTTAGCGGCTGAGCTACGCCTCGCCGCGGGGAATAGTGTCCGGCTTTAGCCGGACCGTGATCGTATGCTCAAGGTGGCGCTAACCGGAGGCATCGCCACAGGCAAATCGTACGTGCTCGCGCGGTTGAAGGACCGTGGCATTCCGACCATCGATGCGGATGAGATTGTGCACGACGCGCTTGGGCGAGGCACTGCGACAGCCAGGGCCATCGCGATGCAGTTCGGCAGCGTGTTCGTGAAGCCGGACGGCAGCATCGACCGATCGCTCCTGGCGGGACGCGTGTTCAGGGATGGTGAGGCCCGCCTGCAGCTCGAGGCCATCGTTCATCCCGGCGTTTACGATGCGATCCAAACGTGGTTCGACACGCTCGACAGCCCCATGGCCGTCGCATCAATTCCGCTGTTGTATGAGACCCGCCGCGAACAGGATTTCGATGTCGTCGTGGTGACGGTCTGCCCGCCTGATATGCAGCTCCGGCGATTGCTCGATCGCGGCATTTCTGAAGAGGAAGCGCATCAACGGATCGCGGCGCAGATGCCGGCCGAAGAGAAGGCGGCGCGCGGAGACTTCGTGATTCGCACCGACGACACGATGTTGGCGACCGACCGGCAGGTTGAGGAGCTGTTGGTGAAGCTCAACAGGGAGTCGTAAAGAGTCGGGGAGTCGGGAAGAGTCCGTGCAAAGGTTTGTAGGGTTCGTGAGGCTCGTAAGGTTCGTAGGGGCGTGATGCCTCTTCGGAGCGGGTGGCACTAACGCACTAACGGCCAACATCCTGGTTCGATTCCTGCTTGGCTCACCAACCTTCGCTCACGCAGCGCAGAGTCGAAGGTCGACCACTCCTACCTCCTCGCGAGCACTTCACACGCGCCACGCCTTCCGGAAAAAACAGCCGTTGAAGCCGCTGGCGGTCGAGCGACCCTTCACCCACAGATCTGATGCGCGCGCAGAATGCGCTCTGCGAGCTGAAGCGCGACCTCACTGATCGGGCACACGACCCTGGCACAGCTTGTGCCAGTAATGACTAGTCGTCCGGCTCCTGGCCCTGATTTTCTTAAGGATTTGATGGAGAGCGCGAGTTCCCGTTCGCTACAGGCCACGAGATACCGTGAGAGAACGGTGCGCGACGCGGGCAGAGCAACATAGGCAACCGGAACTCCCATGCCTGAAAGAGCTGTGCCCATACCTGATTGCATGTGATGAACCGATGACAATCCATCCTCTCGCCGGTAAATCGGCTCCCGAAGAATTCCTGGTCGATGTCGACAAACTTCGACAGGAGTACTACTCCCGGATGCCCGACGTTGAGGACCTCACCCAGCGGGTGAGCTTTGGCACCAGCGGTCATCGCGGCTCGTCGCTCCGTGGCGCGTTCAACGAGGCGCACGTCCTGGCGATCACGCAGGCGATCTGCATGTATCGCAGCGGCCGCGGCATCTCTGGCCCGCTCTTTATCGGGAAAGACACCCATGCGCTGTCGGAGCAGGCTTTCACGACCGCGCTGGAGGTGCTCGCGGCAAACGGCGTCGAGACCATGATCGACGAGCGACGATGGCTATACCCCCACGCCTGCGATCTCTCATGCCATCCTCAAACACAACCGCAGCCGCACGTCGGGTCTCGCGGACGGCATCGTGATCACTCCGTCGCACAATCCGCCGGAAGACGGCGGTTTCAAGTACAACCCGCCTCACGGCGGCCCGGCAGCCGCCGGCGTTACCCGTTGGATCGAGGATGAGGCGAATCGGTTGTTAGCGAGCGATCTCGGGAGGGTGCCGCGGATCCCTTACGAAAGAGCCCGTCACGCCGCCACTACCCACGCATACGACTACGTCGGATCGTACGTCGGCGACCTGGCGTCGGTCGTCGACATGGAGGTCATCCGAAGCGCCGGACTCAAGGTGGGCGTCGATCCGCTCGGTGGAGCAAGCGTGGCGTACTGGCGACGATCGTCGAACGCTACGGCATCGACGTGGAGGTGGTGAACAACGCGGTGGATCCGACGTTCCGTTTCATGTCGTTGGACTGGGACGGCAAGATCCGGATGGACTGTTCATCTCCCTACGCAATGGCCAAGCTGATCGAGCTGAAGGATCGCTTCGACATCGCCTTCGGCAATGACACCGACAGCGATCGACACGGCATCGTCACCCGCAGCGCAGGCCTGATGAATCCCAACCACTATATCGCCGCGGCGATTTGCTACCTCTTTACTCACCGGCCGGGTTGGCGCGCGGATGCCGCAGTTGGGAAGACCGTGGTCAGCAGCAGCATCATCGACCGGGTCGCTGCCAAGGTGAAGCGCACCCTGGTCGAAGTGCCTGTGGGATTCAAGTGGTTCGTGCCCGGTCTGCTCGACGGATCGCTGGGTTTTGGCGGCGAGGAGAGCGCGGGGGCGTCGTTTCTACGGCAGGACGGAACGGTGTGGGCGACCGACAAGGACGGGATCATCATGGACCTGCTTGCCCTGGAGATCATGGCGCGCACCGGCCGCGATCCGAGCGAGCTGTACTGCGACCTGACTCGCGATCTCGGCGCACCGGTCTATCAACGCATCGATGCGCCAACCACGCGAGAACAGAAGGCGATTCTTCTTGCTCTCTCACCTCAAGATGTCAGCGCGTCCGAGCTGGCCGGTGACCGGATTCAGGCCATCCTCACGAGGGCCCCGGGCAACGGCGAGGCCATCGGCGGACTGAAGGTTGTCACGTCACAGGGGTGGTTCGCGGCGCGGCCGTCCGGCACCGAAGAGGTCTACAAGCTGTATGCCGAAAGCTTTCGCGGCATCGATCACTTGCGGCGCATCCAGGAGGAAGCGCAAGCGCTCCTCAGCCGGGCGTTAGCGGGCGTCTGGATGCGGAGTGACGTGCATGCCAAGCCAGCGAGTCTTCCTCGTGCGACACGGCGAGACTGAGTGGAGTGTCAGCGGGCAGCATACCGGCACTGACGGACATTCCGCTCACCGAGAGCGGCCGAAAGTTGGCGATGCAATGGGCGTCGATCCTGGCTCAGCTGAACTTCGCGCTGGTCCTGACGAGCCCGCTTCAGCGCGCGCGCGAGACGTGCGATCTGACGGGTCTCGGCGAGCGCGCCGAGATCGATCGCGATCTCGATGGAGTGGAACTACGGAGAGTACGAAGGCCTGACCCCGCAACAGATCCACGCAAAAGCGCCCGGGTGGTTGCTGTTCAAAGACGGTTGTCCCGGCGGGGAGAGCCCGGAGGAGGTCGGCGCGCGGGCGGATCGGGTGATCGCACGTGTGCGCGCCGTCGGACGGGAATGTGGCGATGTTTGCGCACGGCCACATCTTCAGGGTCTTCGTGGCCCGTTGGATTGGCCTTCCTGCCGCCGCGGGATCTCACTTCCTTCTCGATACAGCCACGATGTGCGTGCTCGGCTACTACCGCGGGATCCCGGCGGTGAAACGGTGGAACGCCCCGCTCTTGCCGCCGGACGTGCGGAAGAGCCTCGAGGCGGGACCGCTGATCGCCGCGAGTGGGAAGAGCTACGAAGGCAGCCGCTGACGATCGGGCGGCGGAAAGAACCGGAGGGAAACATGACGACAGACCTTGAAGAGACCGCGCGAGCGCTCGTGGCCGAGGGAAAGGGCATCCTGGCGGCTGACGAGACCATTCCGACCATCACAAAGCGCCTCGGCGCGCAGACGATCGAATCGACGCGGAAAGCCGTCGAGATTACCGCGAGATGTTCCTCACCACGCCCGCCATCGCCGAGTTCATCAGCGGCGTCATATTGCAGGACGAGACGATCCACCAGCAGCAGCTCGACAGGAACTCCGCTGGCCGAGCTGCTCGCCGAGCAGGGGATCATGCCCGGCATCAAGGTCGACAACGGCGCCAAGCCGCTCGCCGGCGCCCCAGGCGAACGAATCACCGAAGGCCTCGACGGGCTGCGCGATCGCCTCGCGGAGTACCGCGAAATCGGCGCGCGCTTCGCCAAGTGGCGGGCGGTGATCACGATCGGCGACGGCCTGCCGAGCGCGAGGTGCGTGCATGCCAACGCACACGCGCTCGCACGTTATGCCGCCCTCTGCCAGGAGCAGGGCTTCGTACCGATCGTGGAACCCGAGGTGCTGATGGACGGCGCGCACACGATCGAGCGTGTGAAGAGGTCACGGGTGACGTGCTCCACGCGGTCTTCGATGCGCTCTTCGAACAGAACGTCTCTCTCGAAGGCATGTTGCTGAAACCGAACATGGTGATCTCGGGCGACGAATGCAGCAGGCAAGCCTCAGTCAGGAGGTGGCGCTCGCCACGCTGCGCATGTCTGCGCCGGCACGTGCCGGCCGCGGTTCCCGGCATCGTGTTTCTGTCCGGCGGCCAGGATCATCTCCGCGCGACGATGCATCTGAGCGCGATCAATCAGCTCGATGGACCGAAGCCGTGGACGCTCAGCTTCTCGTACGGGCGCGCACTGCAGGACGAGGCGCTCAAGGTCTGGCACGGGAGGCGCGAGAACCTCACAGCGGCTCAGCGGGCGTTCCATCATCGAGCCCGAGTGCGACAGCGCCGCTGCCTGGGCCGGTATGCAGCATCCATGGAGAAGCGAAGCCAGCTTTCGCCTGACACGCTGCGTATCCGGCGAGCCGCAGATCAGCAACGCATTGTGTGAAGGGGAGGACTGCCATGGCCAAAGTGCTGACGGGAGAAGAACTGCGAAGTGACGGTGACCGTTGAGAACGCCCTGTCGGACGCAAAGAGCTGGAACTGATGGACGCCTACTGGCGCGCCTGCAACTACCTGTCGGTCGGGATGATCTATCTGAAGGACAACCCGCTGCTCAAGAGCCGCTGAAGACCGAGCACGTGAAGCACCGGCTGCTCGGCCACTGGGGCGCGAGCCCGGCGCTGTCGTTCGTGTGGGTGCACCTGAACCGGATGATCGTCAAGCACGACCTCGACATGATCTTCGTGGCCGGGCCCGGCCACGGCGCACCCGGGCGTGCTCGGGCCGGCCTATCTCGAAGGGCACCTACTCGGAGATCTATCCGGACAAGAGCGAGGACGCGGAAGGGATGCAGAAGTTCTTCAAGCAGTTCTCCTTTCCCGGCCACATCGGCAGCCACGTCACGCCGGAGACCCGGGCTCGATCCACGAAGGCGGCGAGCTCGGCTACAGCCTCTCGCACGCCTACGGCATGGCGTTCGACAATCCCGATCTCATCGTCGCCTGCGTGGTGGGCGACGGCGAGGCGGAGACCGGGCCGCTCGCGACGGCGTGGCATTCCAACAAGTTCATCAACCCCGTCCGCGACGGCGCCGTGCTGCCGATCCTGAACCTCAACGGCTACAAGATCGCCAACCCGACGATCCTGGCGCGCATCAGCCACGAGGAGCTGGAGGCGCTGTTCGTCGGCTACGGCTACAAGCCGTATTTCGTCGAAGGCAGCGACCCGGCTGAGATGCACCAGAAGATGGCCGCGACGCTGGAAGAGGCCATCGGCGAGATTCGCGCCGCATCAGAAGACGGCGCGCGACTCGGGCAAGGCCGTTCCGTCCGCGCTGGCCGATGATCGTGCTGCGCTCGCCCAAGGGGTGGACCGGCCCGAAGGAGATCAAGGGCCACAAGGTGGAAGGCTTCTGGCGCTCGCACCAGGTGCCGTTCGCCGACGTGCGCGACAACCCGGCGAACCTGAAGCTGCTCGAGGACTGGATGCGCAGCTACAGGCCCGAGGAGCTGTTCGACGCGAACGGCAGGCTCGTGCCCGAGCTCAAAGGCGCTGGCGCCGAAGGGCACCCGGCGCATGAGCGCCAACCCGCACGCCAACGGCGGCCTGCTGCGCAAGGAGCTCAAGCTTCCCGACTTCCGCAAGTACGCCGTCGACGTCGCGTCACGCGGCACCGATGCTGCACGAGAACACCAAGCCGCTCGGCGAGTTCCTGCGCGACGTGATGAAGAACAACATGACGAGCTTCCGCGTCTTCGGCCCCGACGAGACCGCCTCGAACCGGCTGCAGGCGATCTACGAGGTGAGCAAGAAGACGTGGATGGCCGACATGCTGCCGGAGGACGCCGACGGCGGCGAGCTGTCGCGCGACGGGCGCGTCATGGAGATGCTGTCGGAGCACACGCTGCTCGGCTGGCTCGAGGGCTATCTGCTCACCGGGCGGCACGGCTTCTTCCACACCTACGAAGCCTTCGCCCACGTCATCGACTCGATGTTCAACCAGCACGCCAAGTGGCTGGACATCAGCAAGAACCACGTGCCGTGGCGCGCCCCGGTCGCCTCCGAGAACATCCTGCTGTCGTCGACGGTCTGGCGGCAGGACCACAACGGGTTCTCGCACCAGGATCCCGGCTTCATCGATCTCGTGACCAACAAGAGTGCCATCGGTGACGCGCATCTATCTGCCGCCGGACGCCAACACGCTGCTCGTCGGTCGCGGATCACTGCCTGCGCAGCACCGACTGCATCAACGTCATCGTCGCCGACAAGCAGAAGCACCTGCAGTTCACGACGATCGACGAGGCGATCGTCCACTGCGCAAAGGGCATCGGCATCTGGGCGCGCGCGAGCACCGACGCCGGCGAGGAGCCCGATGTCGTGCTGGCTCCTGCGGCGACGTCGCCACCATGGAGGCGCTGGCCGCCGCCGCGATCCTGCGCGAGCGGGCGCCGGATCTGAAGCTGCGCTTCGTCAACGTCGTGGATCTGTTCAAGCTGCAGCCGGCGTCCGAGCATCCGCACGGGTCGACCGAGCGCGAGTTCGACAGCCTGTTCACCACGGACAAGCCGATCATCTTCAATTTCCACGGCTACCCGTGGCTGATCCACAAGCTCGTCGTACCGCTTCAAGGGCCACGACAACATGCACGTGCGCGGCTACAAGGAGAAAGGCAACATCAACACGCCGCTCGAGCTGGCGATGCTGAACGAGACGTCGCGCTTCCACCTGGTGATCGACGTCATCGACCGCGTGCCGAAGCTGCGCACGAAGGCCGCGCACCTCAAGGAAGAGATGAAGAACGCGATCATCGACAACCTTGCGCTACGCGCACGAGCACGGCACCGACCGGCCCGAGATTGTCAACTGGACCTGGCCGTACTAAGGCCGGACATTGAGGATGAACCGATGAGCATCTCGGGAAGCGCTGCAATCAGTCGAAGCCGCGATCGACCGATGCGAGGCTCGGGACGGAGCGTCGCTTCACGAACATCGACCAGTTGTGCGTCAACACGATCCGCACCCTGGCGATGGATGCGGTGCAGCAGGCCAACTCCGGTCATCCCGGAGCGCCGATGGCGCTGGCGCCGGTGGTCTATTGCCTGTGGCAGCGCTTTCTGCGCTTCGACCCCGGCCATCCGATCTGGCCCAACCGCGACCGCTTCGTCTTGTCGGTCGGGCCACGCGTCCATGCTGCTCTACGCCATGCTGCACCTGACCGGTGTGAAGGCAGTCAATCCCGAAGTACGAAACGCTCGGAGAACTGTCGGTCACGCTGGAGGACATCAAGCAGTTTCGGCAGCTCGACAGCAAGTGTCCCGGCCACCCGGAATATCGTTGGACTTCCGGTGTCGAGACGACCACGGGCCCGCTGGGACAGGGAGTGGCCACCAGCGTCGGCATGGCGATCGCCGAGCGCTGGCTGGCGAGCTACTTCAATCGTCCAGGGTTCGATCTCTTCGACTACGACGTCTATGCCCTGTGCGGCGACGGCTGCATGATGGAAGGTCTCTCCGGCGAAGCGGCGTCACTGGCAGGGCATCTCAAGCTCGCCAACTTGTGCTGGATCTACGACAACAACAACATCACGATCGAAGGAAACACGGCGCTGGCGTTCAGCGATGATGTCGCCACGCGCTTCATCGCGTACGGCTGGAACGTGACGCGGGTCGGCGATGCCAACGATCTGGACATGCTCGAACGAGCGTTCACGACCTTCAAGAAGACGACCGACCGTCCGACGCTGATTATCGTCGATAGCCACATCGCCTATGGCGCACCGACACAAACAAGATACGAGCGCGGCACATGGAGAGCCGTTGGGCACGGAAGAAATCAAGCGGCCAAGCGCCATTACGGCTGGCCCGAGGATGCGCAATTTCTTGTTCCCGAACGGGTGCGTCGAGCACTTTCACGGCGGGCATCGGCGCGCGGGGCGAGGCGCTGCGTGAAGCCTGGTGGGCGACGTTCGAAAGATACAGGAGCCAGTATCCCGAGCTCGCCGACCATGGATATCGCATGCTTCGTCGGGAGTTGCCCGACGTTTGGGACAGCGGACTGCCGGTCTTTCCCGCGGATCGCAAAGGCATCGCCACTCGAGACGCGTCGGGCCAGGCGCTGAACGTCCTCGCCCGGAACGTGCCGTGGCTCGTTGGCGGCTCGGCGGATCTCGGCGCCATCGTGCAAGACGCGCCTGAACTTTGAAGACGCCGGCGATTTCAGCGCGGATAGTCCTGCGCGGGCGCAATCTCCACTTCGGCATCCGGGAGCACGCCATGGGCGCCATCCTCAACGGGCTGTCCCTGTCGAAGATCCGGCCATTTGGCTCGGGATTCCTGATATTCAGCGACTACGGCCGTGCAGCGATCCGTCTGAGCGCGCTGATGGAAATTCCGGTGATCCACATCTTCACCCACGATTCGATCGGCGTCGGCGAGGACGGGCCGACTCACCAACCGGTGGAACATCTGGCGTCTTTGCGCGCCATCCCCGGCCTCATCACGCTGCGACCGGCAGATGCAAACGAGGTGGTCGAAGCCTGGCGCGCGATCATGCGGTTCCATCATGAACCGGTCGCCCTGATCCTGACGCGCCAGGCGGTGCCCACACTGGATCGCGCCAAATACGCCTCCGCCGAAGGCTTACAGCGCGGCGCCTATGTGCTCGCGGATGCCAACGGTGGCAGACCGGACGTGCTGCTGCTCGGCACCGGCAGTGAAGTGTCGCTCTGCCTCGAGGCGTACGAAAAGCTCAAGGCCGAAGGCATACAGGCGCGCGTCGTCAGCATGCCGTCGTGGGAGATCTTCGAGCACTACTGCCGCCGGCATCCCGAGTATCGCGACAAGGTGCTGCCCGAGTCGGTGACAGCGCGCGTCTCCGTTGAGAAGGCGTCCACGTTCGGCTGGGCGCGCTACGTCGGCGGAAGTGGGCGGAGCATCGGCATGGAAACCTTCGGCGCCTCGGCGCCGCTCAAAGAGCTTCAAAAGAAATTCGGCTTCACGCTCGAGAACGTCATCGCGGCCGCGAAGGAGCAGATCGCCGAAGCGAGGTGAACGATGGACGTTGCCATAGGTTCGGATCAGGCGCGCGCGATCGGGAAGGTGACCGCGCTCGACAATCAGTTGCGTGCACTGCAGGCCTTCGGCCAGTCGGTATGGCTCGATTACTTACGCCGCAGCTTGATCACGAGTGGTGAGCTCGGTCGCCTCATTGACGAAGACGGGTTGCGTGGCGTGACCTCCAACCCGGCGATCTTCGAAAAAGCCGTTGCCGGAAGCTCTGATTACAGACACGTGCTCGAAGCACCGGAGGTCCGCGGGCTCGATCCGAAAGCGCTATATGAGAGGCTCGCGGTTGATGATGTCCGAGAGGCCGCCGACCTGCTGCGCCCTGTGTACGACGAGACCGCGAAGCGTGACGGATACGTCAGTCTCGAAGTCTCGCCGCTTCTTGCTGACGACACGACCGGCACGGTCGAGGAAGCTCGGCGGTTATGGCAAGCGGTCGGGCGGGACAACCTGATGATCAAGGTCCCGGCCACTCCACAAGGCATTCCCGCGATCCAACAACTGATCGGCGAGGGCATCAGCATCAACGTCACGCTGCTCTTTGCGCAGAACACGTACGAACAGGTGGCGCGCGCGTACATGTCGGGGCTGGAGGCGCTTGCCGCCCGCGGAGGAGACCTGCGGCGTGTGGCCAGCGTGGCCAGTTTCTTCATCAGCCGGATCGATACAGCGATCGATGCTATTGCCGCAGAACGGTTGGACGCGGCGTCGGATACGAAGGAGCAAAGCTTGCTGCGGGCCCTGACCGGCAAGGTCGCGGTTGCAAATGCCAAGCTCACCTACCAGCGTTACCAGGAGCTGGTCAGCAGCCGGCGCTGGCAGGCTCTGGCCGACCGTGGCGCTCAAACACAACGGTTGCTGTGGGCCAGCACGGGTACCAAGAATCCCAGCTATCGCGACGTCCTTTACATCGAAGAGCTCGTCGGCGTTGATACCGTCAACACGGTTCCGCCGGCGACGCTCGACGCGTTCCGCGATCACGGACGGGTGCGCGCCAGCCTCGTCGAGGACCTGGAGTCCGCCGGCGACACGATGACGACTCTTGCCGAAGTCGGAATCTCGATGAAGGAAGTAAGCGACACGCTGCTCGTCGAGGGCGTACATCTTTTCGCCGATGCTTTCAACAAACTGCTGAAGGCCGTGGAAAAACAGAGCCGGCAGGGTGGAACGGGAAGCCTCAATCGACTGACGTACAAGCTGCCCGAGGGACTCGCCGCTGCTGTGAAAGGGTCATTGGTCGAGTGGCACGCTCAGGGCAAGGTCAGAAGGCTCTGGGGACGGGATGCGTCGCTCTGGACGGGCAAGGATGAAGCGGAGTGGCTCGGCTGGCTCGGTATTACCAACGATCAGCTGGCACATGTTCAGCGCTGGACCAGTATCAGAGACGCGGCGGTCAAAGCCGGGCTTCTCTCATGTGCTGTTGCTCGGCATGGGGGGCTCGAGCCTGGGTCCCGAAGTGATCAAGACGACGTTCGGAACGATCGCCGGGTTCCCGGAGCTTCACGTGCTCGATTCGACCGATCCGGCGCAGGTGCGGGAGGTCGAGCGCAAGGTCGATCTGAAAAATACGCTCTTCATCGTCTCGAGCAAGTCGGGCTCGACCCTCGAGCCCAACGTGTTCAAGGAGTATTTCTTCGATCGGCTCGAACGGCTCGTTGGCAAGCACGAAGCCGGTCGTCGTTTCATTGCCATCACCGATCCAGGTTCCATGATGCAGCAGGTTGCGGAAGGCGATCGCTTTCGGCACGTCTTCTTCGGATGGCCGAATATCGGAGGACGCTACTCCGTACTGTCCGATTTCGGCCTGGTCCCTGCGGCAATTATGGGAGTCGATGTGGCGAAGTTCCTGGAACGGACAGAGGAAATGGTGTGTGCGTGCATGCCGTCCGTTCCCCTTGAAGAAAACCCCGGTGTCGTCCTCGGCACCATCCTCGGCGTGGCCGCGAGCCAGTTTGGCCGCGACAAGATGACGATCGTGGCTTCGCCAGGGATTGATCGTCTTGGCGCGTGGTTGGAACAACTGGTTGCAGAATCCACAGGGAAGGACGGCAAGAGCGTGATTCCGATCGATCACGAAGCGCTCGGCCGGCCAGATGTATATGGGCGCGATCGCATATTTGTCTATCTGAGATTGCTGTCGGCCCCGGATGCTGAGCAGGACGCGTCGGTTGACGAGCTGGAACGCGCGGGTCATCCGGTGGTGCGTATAGCGGTGGATGATCCGTACGACCTCGGAGAAGAATTTTTCCGCTGGGAGTTCGCCACCGCGGTGGCGGGTTCGATACTCGGTATTCACCCCTTCGATCAGCCGGATGTGGAAGCCAGCAAGATCGCAACGCGAAAGCTCACCACCGAGTACGAAGAGCGCGGGTCGTTGCCCGTAGAGACACCTTTCTTCATCGAGGACGGGATTCGGCTGTTCGCGGATGAAAAGAATGCAACGGCGCTGACGAAGATGGTGAATGGGACGCCGACCTTAGAAGGGTATCTCGCAGCGCATCTCAACCGGCTCGGCGATGGAGATTACTTTGCGCTGCTGGCGTACATCGCAATGAACGAGGCACACGAGGGGGTGTTAGGGACGATGCGCCGGAGCGTCCGCGACAGCCGGCGCTGTGCAACATGCCTCCAGTTTGGACCGAGATTCCTGCACTCAACGGGGCAGGCCTACAAAGGCGGCGCGAATACAGGCGTGTTCCTGCAGATTACGTGCGATGACGCCGTTGATCTGCCTGTGCCTGGACGGAAATACACGTTTGGTGCAGTCAAGGCGGCCCAGGCCCGAGGCGATTTCGACGTCCTGGTGAAACGCGACCGCCGTGCGCTCCGCGCTCATCTCGGCGCGGACGTCGGAGTTCATCTGAGAACCCTGGAAGCTGCATTCCTCGCGGCACTGCGGTTGTGAGGCGCCGGTTTTCAATCCCTGGAGGATCGCAATGGCTCACTCCTCTTTAAAGTCTGCCGCCAAATCGAAGTACCAGGCCGTGCGCCTGCGTCGTGGGACGGCGGCAGTTGGCTCGCCTCCGCGCGTGTGCTTGCTGTCCAACGGCCGCTATAGCGTGGTTCTGACAGAGACTGGCAGCGGATACAGCAGCTGCGATGGAAGGGATCTGACGCGCTGGCGGGAGGACACGACTCGCGATTGCTGGGGCCAGGTACTATTACATCCGCGACCTTGAGAGCGGCAGCACCTGGTCGGCTGCACCACAGCCGATCGGTGGAGCAACTGACGACTACGAGGCGATCCTCGGTTCTGACCGGGCGGTCTTTCAGCGCCGTGATGCAGACATCGAGACCCGCTACGAGGTTACGGTCGCGGCCGATGCCGATGCTGAGGTGCGGCGAATCACGCTCACCAACCACGGCCCGCGGCCCCGCACGTTGGACGTCACCAGCTACGTCGAGGTGGCCCTCAACAGCCGTCGCGCCGACCAGGCTCATCCGGCCTTCGCCAAGCTGTTTCTCCAGACCGAGTACTTACCTGAGCTCGCTGCTCTGCTGTGCCGCCGCCGGATTCGCGCTCGCGATGAGAAGCCGATGTGGGCAGTGCATGTTCTGGCGGGCCCTGAGGGCCAGGATGGCACCGCAACCGGGAGCGTCGAATACGAAACTGACCGGGCCAGATTCCTCGGCCGGGGCCGTTCGACTGAGCATCCCGCCTCTCTGGATTCCGGAGTTGCTCTGTCGGGCACCGTCGGGCCGGTCTTGGACCCCATTCTTAGCCTGCGGCGGAAGGTCTTGATCGACCCAGGCGCATCTGCCGTCCTCACCTTCAGCACCGCAGAAGCCAGCTACCGCGACGAGGCGGTGGCCCTGGCACATCGTTACAGTGACCTGGTTGAAGCTGAGAGCACGTTCGACCGGGCGCGGATCCACGACCGGGCGACTCTGGCCGCACTCGGCATCACTCCTGAAGAGGCTGCCCGGTTCCACCGGTTAGCCGCTCACGTTCTCTTCACCGCGCCGGGTTTGCGGTCGCACGAGTCCGTCACCGGAAACCGCCTGGGCCAGCCGGGCCTGTGGCCGTACGCCATCTCTGGAGATCTGCCAATCGTGCTGGTACGACTCGCCGGTCCCGACGAACTCGACTTGGCCGGCGAGCTGCTTCGTGCACACGCCTACTGGCGCCGGTGCGGGCTCGTGGCCGACCTGATCTTTCTGAACGACGCCGGGCCGCCGGACGAACTTCAGCACGCGTTGGAGAGGCTGATCCGGGTGGGATGGACCGCCGACCTCGCGGACAAGCCGGGCGGCGTGTTTCTGAAGAGCGCGTTAAAGATGCCCGCGGATGACGTGAAACTGCTTGAAGCGTCCGCCCGCACGATCCTGCACGGAGACAATGGCGTCTTGGCTGCGCAACTCGATCGTGCGCCCGCTTCCGCAACGCTGCCGGGTAAGTTGCGCGTCGCACGACGCAAGTCGGCGTCCCCCGCCAGCAAGCCGGCTGCTGTTGAAGAAGCGCTGTCGTTCGCTAACGGGTTGGGTGGATTCACACCGGATGGCCGCGAGTACGATCGTGACTCTGCACGGTCGCGAGCGGCCGCCGGCTCCATGGAGCAACGTCCTCGCCAACCCCGACTTCGGCTGCCTGATCACCGAATCCGGTGCTGGCTACACATGGGCAGGCAACGCCCAATTGAACCGTCTGACCCCGTGGAGCAACGACCCGGTCGCCGACCCGCCCGGTGAAGCCATCTATCTCCGCGACGAGGAGACCGGAGAGTTCTGGTCACCGACGCCGGGCCCCTGCGGTGGCGAGGCGACGACCGTCGTCCGTCACGGCCAGGGATATACGCGCTTCAACCGGACCAGCCACGGGCTGGAGCAGGACCTTGCTCGTCCTCGTCTCACCCTGTTGATCCGATCAAACTGTTCCGCCTGACGGGTCAAGCAACACGGCGACCGGCCGCGACGACTGTCGGCGACCTTCTACGCCGAATGGGTGCTGGGCGTGCACCGCGACCAGGCCCCGCTCCAGGTCGTTTGTGCACGCTCGACCCGGAGAGCGGCGCGCTGCTGGCCCGAAACGCCTGGGCGAATGATTTCGCCGGCCGGGTCGCCTTTGCCGACGTGGGGCGCCGCCCGCGCTCGTTCACCACCGACCGGACCGAGTTCCTGGGACGCAATCGGCACGCCGGCAAGCGCCCGCCGCTCTCGGCCGCGCGAGCCTCTCCGACCGCGCTGGCGAACTCTGCGACCCTTGCGCCGCGCTGATGACCACACTCGAGCTGCCGCCGGGCGGCGAGGACGAGGTCGTCTTCATGCTTGGCCAGGCGGAGAGCGCGGAAGAGGCGCAGCGACTCGTGCGGTCTTACGCCGAGACCGGCCGCGCGCAGCAGGTGCTGGAGCAGGTCAGAGCGGAGTGGGACCGCATCCTCGGGGCCGTCCAGGTCCGCACGCCCGATCCCGCACTGGACCTGATGCTCAACCGCTGGCTGATCTACCAGGCGCTCGCCTGCCGGGTGTGGGGCCGATCGGGCGTTCTACCAGTCGGGGGGGCGTTCGGCTTCCGCGACCAGCTGCAGGACGCGATGGCGCTGGTCTACGGCGCCGCGGAGCAGGCGCGGGCGCAGATCCTGCGGGCGGCCGCCCGGCAATTCGAAGAAGGGCGACGTGCAGCACTGGTGGCACCCGCCGGCGGGGCGCGGCGTCCGCACCCGCATCACCGACGACCTGTACTTCCTGCCGCTCGTCACCTGCCATTACGTCGCCACGACCGGCGACGCGGCGCTACTCGACGAGCGAGTGCCGTTCCTGCGCTCGCCGGTCCTCAAGCCCGACCAGGAGGAGGATTACGGCCTGCCCGAAGTGAGCGACGTGACCGGGACGATCTACGAGCACTGCGTGCGCGCGCTGGAACGCGGCCTCAGGCTCGGGCCGCACGGACTGCCGCTGATGGGCACCGGCGACTGGAACGACGGCATGAACCAGGTCGGGGCCGAGGGTCACGGGTGAAAGCGTCTGGAACGGCTGGTTCATGCTGGCGACCCTGCGCGAGTTCGCCGACTGGCCGAGCAGCGCGGGCGACGCCGCGCGGGCGGCCTGGTGCCGCGAGCACGCCGAAGGCGCTGCGGGGAGCATGGAGGAGCACGCCTGGGACGGCAGCTGGTACCGGCGAGCCTACTTCGACGATGGCACGCCGCTCGGCTCGGCTCAGAACGACGAGTGCCAGATCGACTCGATCGCCCAGTCGTGGGCAGTGATCTCCGGCGCCGGCGACCCGGAGCGCGCCCGCCTGGCGATGGCGGCGGTCGAAGAGCGTCTGGTCCGCGATCCGGAGCGGCTGATCCTGCTGTTCGCTCCACCGTTCGATCGCGGCTCGCTCGAGCCCGGCTACATCAAGGGCTACGTGCCCGGCATCCGCGAGAACGGCGGCCAATACACGCACGCCGCCACGTGGGTGGTGCTGGCCACCGCCCTGCAGGGCCGGGGCAAGCGGGCGCTGGAGCTGTTCGCGACCTGCTCAACCCGATCAGCCACACCGCCACGCCCGAAGGCAGTCGAGCGCTACAAGGTCGAGCCGTACGTGGTCGCGGCCGACGTCTACGGCGCGCCGCCGCACATCGGCCGCGGCGGCTGGACCTGGTACACCGGCTCGGCGAGCTGGCTGTACCGCGTTGGCCTCGAGGCGATCCTCGGCTTCCGCCTGACGGGGCGACCGGCTGAGGATCGAGCCCTGCGTCGCGCCGGACTGGCCAGGATACGAGCTGACCTACCGTCACCGGTCGGCAACCTATCACGTAGTCGTTGAGAATGCGGCCGGCACAGGCCGTGGGATTCGCGCCGTCACGGTGGATTCGCAGGTCATGTCTGATGGCGAGATCCCATTGGTCGGACGACGGGAAAGCTCACGAGGTCAGGGTCGAGCTGGGCTGAGCGGGCAATGGGCGAGCAGCGAAGGAAGATGCGATGAGCGACCGGCTGCGCGCAGAGCATCCTGAACCGACTGCCGACGGACCAGGAGCTCGGCCGGCTCCAGCGGACCACGGTGCTGTACTACCTGCACGAGACCAACCCGGACAACGGGTTGGTCCGTGACAAGACCGACCCGGCCGCGCCGTGCAGCATCGCCGCCGTCGGCCTGGTCCTGGCGACACTCCCGGTCGGTCGTCGAGCGCGGAGTGATCATCCGCAAGTTCGCGGCAAAGATAGCGCGGCGCCGACTCCGCAGCCTCTCGATCTCCCGCAGGGACCGGGGCCGGACACCGCCGGGTACAAGGGCTTCTTCTACCACTTCCTCGACATCGACACCGGCCGTCGCATCTGGAACTGCGAGCTGTCGACGCTCGACTCGGCGTTCCTGTTCGCCGGCGTGCTCACGTGCGCCGCCTATTTCGACGGCGACACCGAGGAGGAAGCAGAGGTCCGACGCCTTGCGAACGCGCTCTACGACCGGGCGGACTGGAAGTGGGCGTGCAACGGCGGCGCGACGCTCACCCACGGTTGGAAGCCCGAGACCGGCTTCCTGCCACACCGCTACGAGGGCTACGACGAGGGGCTCTTGCTCTACGTCCTCGGCCTTGGCTCGCCGACTCACCCACTGCCGCCGGAGAGCTACGCCGCCTACTGCACCACCTACAAATGGAAGGAAATCTACGGCCGCGAGCTGCTCTACTCCGGTCCTCTATTCACTCATCAGCTCTCGCATCTGTGGGTCGATTTCCGCGGCATCCGCGATGCCTTCATGCGCCAGCGCGGCAGCGACTACTTCGAGAACAGCCGCCACGCGACTTTCGTGCAGCAGGAGTATGCCGTGAGGAACCCGCTCGAGTTCGAAGGCTACGGGGAGCACTGCTGGGGGTTCACGGCCTGTGATGGCCCTGGTTGGATCAAGCGCGACGTGAACGGAGTCGAACGGGAGTTTTACGACTACATCGCCCGCGGCGCCCCGTTCGGCCCTGACGACGGCACCGTCGCTCCGTGGGTCGTGGTTGCCTCGCTGCCGTTCGCGCCGGAAATCGTCGTCCCGACTGTCCGCCACTTCGCCGAGTTGAATCTGGGAATGACTGCCCCCTACGGGTTTAAGCCGTCGTTTAACCAGACCTTCGCCGTGGAAGACGGCGTGACCAGCTGGTGGGTTACCCCTCACCATTTCGGTATCGACCAGGGGCCGGTAGTGCTGATGATCGAGAACTACCGTTCTGGGCTCCTCTGGGAGATTATGCGCCGCTGCCCGGCGGTGATTCGTGGGCTGCGCCGGGCCGGGTTCACCGGCGGCTGGCTGTGAAGGGTTTATCATCGCGGCAGCGCGAACTGAGGCTTTGACTGCCCGACTCCTGGCCTCTCCCGACTCTGTCCGACTCTCCCGACTCTTCCTAGACTCCCATCTCCTCAGGTTCTTTCGCCGGTGCAATCCGATCTTCCACGAAGGTATTCCATTCGTGGCAGTGCGGGCACTGCCACAGCAGCTCCGTGCTGCGATACCGGCACCGCATGCAGATGTGGGGATCCATGTAGAAGACCGCATGGCGGGTGAGCTCGACATACCGCTGCACAAGGGTGCGCTCGAACTCGAGACGAGCGAGCACGTGCCAGATGGCTTGATGCACCGTCAGGGCGTGGGGATTGTGGACCAGCGCCTCGAACAGCAGTTCCAGCGAGCCGCGCGGATCGTCCCGGCTCTCGAGATGCCTGGCCAGCGCGAGCCGCGCGCGCCAATCCTGCTGGTTGCTCGCGATCAGTCTGCGGCAGAGTTGTGAGAAGCGCTCAGGAGTCCCGAGCCTCGTGTAGGCGAGCGAGAGGCGATCGAACGTGAGGTACGCGCGCTCGGGAGCCTTTTCGATCGCCTGCTCCCAGACGCCCGCGGCCTGCCCCATCTTGTCTTCGCGCGCGTGAATGTCGCCGAGGTTCAGGTACGCAGGTACCACGCCGGCGTCGAGATCGATCGCCGACTCGAAGCGTGCGATCGCGCCGGAGTAGTCGCCGCGGGCAACAGCCTGGAGGCCGAGCTCGTTCTCGAGGAATGCCAGAATGGCCTGGCTGCGGCCATCTTCGGCGACCCCCTGGCTTCCGAGCGCGCGCCTTACGTCGTACGCCTCCTGCCACTGATGTTGATCTTCGTGGAGCTTCTCGATGTTCAACAGCGCGTACTGGTTGTTCGGATCGAGGCGGAGCACTTCGTTGAACGCTTCGAGCGCGCGATCGACGAATCCGCCGCGCTTGAAGTCGAGGCCGAGGCACAGCAGGATGTGCGCCTGCTCGAGGCGCGTCAGCCGCGGCCGCTGCAGCAGGCTCTGATGAATATTGATCGCGCGCGCGACCTGTCCCTTCTCTCGATACAGACTGCCGAGCAGCAGATGGATTTCGAGCGCGTCGCCGAGGCTCTCCGCGGCCTTGCTGAGCTCTTCGATCGCGAGATCGATCTGGTTGGTGACGAGGAAGTTCAGCCCGACGATGTAATGCAGCGATTCCGGGACGCGGCGGCGATCGATCAAGCGCCCGGCGCGCAGCTTATAGCGTTCCCACGCTTTCCCGACCGTCAGTCCGATGAGAAGCGCAACCAGCGCCGCGAGGAAAGGGTAGTAAGCGCTCAAAACAGGTCTGTCCGCCAGAGGTTGTGAAGATGCAGCACGCCGGCGACGCTCTGGTTCTTGCCGCCGACCACGAGCGACGTAATTTTGCGCTGCTCCATGATGAGCAGGGCCTGCGCGGCGAGCGTTGACGGATCGATCACGATGGGCCGTTTCGTCATGATGTCGCCGGCTGTCAGCGCGAACAGTCCGTTGTTGTCGACCATGTGCCGGCGGAGGTCGCCGTCCGTAATGATGCCGACGAGCTCGTCTGCGGCATTGACGACGCACGTCATGCCGAGCGTCTTCTTCGTTATCTCAGAGATCACGTCGCGCATCGGCGTGTCGGTCTTGACGATCGGCGCATCGGCGCCGCCGTGCATCAATTGGTCGACGCGCATCAGCTTCTTGCCCAGCTTGCCGCCTGGATGAATCTTGGCGAAGTCTTCTTCGCGGAATCCCTTTTCGACCAGCAGCGTCATGCACAGCGCGTCGCCCATCGCCAGCGCGGCGGTCGAGCTGGCCGTGGGCACGAGATTGAGCGGACACGCTTCTTCAGACACCTGGCAGTCGAGCGCCACGTCGGCCGACTGCGCGAGCGTCGATGCCGGATTGCCCGTGATCGCGACGATGTTCGCGCCGATGCGGCGGATCGCCTCGAGCAGGCGCAGCACTTCCTGCGTTTCGCCGCTGTGCGAAATCGCGAGCAGCAGGTCGCTCGGCTGAATGACGCCGAGATCGCCGTGCGTCGCTTCCGCGGGATGAAGAAAGAACGCCGACGTACCGGTGCTCGCCAGCGTCGCGGCAATCTTGCGGCAGATGATGCCGGACTTGCCCATGCCCGTGACGATGACGCGCCCCTGGCACTCGAAGAGCATGCGTACCGCCCGGTCGAAGTTCTCATCGAGGCGCGAGACCAGCGCCAGGATGGCCGCAGCTTCGGTCTCCAGGACCTTGCGCGCGAGCGAGCGGTCGGCCGGTGTCTTGGTCTGTGTCATTCGGAGCGTGTCACTTGGGGTCTGACCCCCGTACCGTCGCGGGGGTCAGACCCCCTTGACGGGCTGCGTCGCTGAGACGCATGAGATGACGCAACAGCGGTTCGACGCGCTCCAAGGGTAGCGCGTTCTGCGCATCACTCTTCGCGCGGGGCGGATTGTCGTGCACTTCGATGAAGAGCCCGTCGATGCCCGCCGCGACGGCCGCCGACGCGAGGGGCTCGATATATTCCGCCTGCCCGGCGGTGACACCGTCGCCGCCGCCCGGCAGTTGCAGGCTGTGCGTCGCATCATAAACCACCGGATAGCCGAGGGATCGCAGCATCGGAAACGCCCGCATGTCGACGACCAGGTTGTTGTAGCCGAAACTGAAACCCCGCTCGGTGACGAAGACCTGCGAGTTCCCCGATTCGACGACCTTGGCAATGGCGTACTTCATGTCGGCGGGCGCAAGGAACTGCCCTTTCTTCAAGTTGATGGTCCGGCCGGTCTTCGCCGCCGCCACGATGAGGTCGGTCTGCCGCGACAGGAACGCGGGAATCTGCAGCACATCGGCGACTTCGGCGACCGGCGCCGCCTGATTGGCCTCGTGAATGTCGGTGAGGATCGGCACCCCAACGCGCTTCTTGATGCCCGACAGGACTTTCAACCCTTCTTCGATGCCGGGTCCGCGAAACGACTTCAACGATGTGCGGTTCGCCTTGTCGTAGGACGCTTTGAAGATGAGCGGCACGCCGCAGCGCGAGGCAATCTTCGCGAGCGACTCGGCAATCATCGAGGCGTGCGCATCGCTTTCGATGACGCACGGTCCGGCAATCAGCGCGAGGGGAGCGCCGCCGCCGATGGCGACGGCGCCCGCCATCACGCGTGTCGTGTCGGGCATCAGGCGATGCCGGCCTCCGCCGGTCGTGCCGCCCCCGACTTCGTCTTGTGCTGGTGGCTGGCCTCGATGAAGCTCGCGAACAGCGGATGCGGATGCAGCGGCTTCGACTTGAACTCGGGATGGAACTGCACGGCGACGTACCACGGATGACCGGGCAGCTCGAGCATCTCGACGAATTTCCCGTCGGGCGACTTGCCAGATACGCGCAGGCCCTTGTCGGTGAGCGCCTGCTCGTAGAGGCAGTTGAACTCGTAGCGATGGCGATGGCGCTCCATGATGTTGGTGGCGCCGTAAATCTTGTGGCCGAGTGATCCAGGCGTGAGCACGCACTCGTACTGACCGAGCCTCATCGTCCCGCCAAGGTCGTCGACGCCGAGCAGATCCCGCAGCTTGTAGATCAGCTTGTGCTCGGTATCGGGCGAGCACTCGGTCGAGTCGGCTTCGCTGAGCCCGCACACGCCGCGCGCGTATTCGACCGCCGCCCACTGGAATCCATAGCAGATGCCGAAGTAGGGAATCCCTTTTTCGCGGGCAATCTGCGCCGCTCTCATCATCCCGCGCGTGCCGCGCGTGCCGAAGCCACCGGGCACCAGAATGCCGTCGGCGCCGTCGAGGAGCTGCTCGCCGTCGGGCTGCTCGAGCGCCTCGGCCTCGACCCACTTGATGTCGACCTTCAGCCGGTGCGCGAAGCCGCCGTGATAGAGCGCTTCGTTGAGGCTCTTGTACGAGTCCTCGTAGCCGACGTACTTGCCGACGACGTGAATCGTGACGCGATCCTTCGGATTCCTGATGCGCTCGACCAGCTCTTCCCACGACTCCATGTGCTTCTCGGTCATCGGCAGGCCGAGATGCTTCAGCACGATCCGGTCGAGCCCTTCGACGCCCAGCACCAGCGGCACTTCGTAAATCGTCGACACGTCCTTCGCGGTGATGACGGCTTCCGGATCGACGTCGCAGAAGAGCGCGATCTTCTTCTTGAGGTCGGCGTCGAGGAACCGATCGGTGCGGCAGAGCAGGATGTCGGGCTGGATGCCGATCGATCGCAGGTCGCGCACGCTGTGCTGCGTGGGCTTCGTCTTCAGCTCGCCGGCGGCGCCGATGAATGGAACCAGCGTGAGGTGAATGTACAGCGTGTGCTCGCGGCCGGCGTCCTGACGGAACTGGCGAATGGCCTCGAGGAACGGCAGGCTCTCGATGTCGCCGACGGTGCCGCCGATCTCGACCAGCACGATATCGACGTCAGAGGAGACCGCGCGGATGCTGTCTTTGATCTCGTTGGTGATGTGCGGAATCACCTGCACGGTGCGGCCGAGGTAATCGCCGCGGCGCTCCTTCTGAATGACCGACTGGTAAATCTTGCCGGTCGTCCAGTTGTGATTCCTCGTCGTCTGCGTGTTGGTGAAGCGTTCGTAGTGGCCGAGGTCGAGGTCCGTCTCGGCGCCGTCGTCGGTGACGTAGACCTCGCCGTGCTGATACGGGCTCATCGTGCCCGGGTCGACATTGATATACGGGTCGAACTTCTGCAGCGTGACCTTGTAGCCGTGCCCCTCGAGCAGCGCGCCTATCGACGCCGCGGCGAGCCCCTTGCCGAGCGACGAGACGACGCCGCCAGTCACGAAAATGTATTTCACGGGACGCGTTTGAGAGTTCGTCATCGTATGTTTTCAGGCTCCTTGCCTCGGCCTAGGCGCGAGCGTCCGCCGTCAACAGACGGCGCACGCGTTCCAAATCCTCCGGAGTGTCGACACCGATCGAGTCGTGCCGCGTTTCGACCACTTTTATCGCAAAGCCGTTCTCGAGCACGCGAAGCTGCTCGAGCGATTCGCTGCGCTCGAGCGCGTGTCGGCGCGAGCGCGGCGATGCGCAGCAGAAATTCACGCCGGTAGACGTAAAGACCGAGATGCTTATAAGAGATCTCACGGTGTCCACGGGCGTAGGGAATGGGCGATCGTGAGAAATACAGCGCAAATCCGCGCACGTCGCTCACGACTTTGACGACGTTTGGATCGGCGTTTGCGTCGTTAGTAAGTATAGGGGTGCAGACCGTGGACATGAGAAGCGCCGGATCGTCGCGAAAGGGCTCGATGGCGGCGTCGATCGTGTCGGGCTCGATGAGCGGCTCGTCTCCTTGGACGTTGACGATGAGGTCGCAGTCGAGTCTCGGCCGCGACTTCGGCAAGTCGATCGGTGCCCGTGAGGTGTTGGGAGCCCGTCATCCGCACGGTGCCGCCGAATCTGGTGACCGCGTCGGAGATTCGATGATCGTCGGTCGCGACGATCACGGCATCGATGTTGCGGGCCGCCGCCGCACGGCCATACACGTGCTCGATCATCGGCCGCCCCGCGATGTCGGCCAGCGCCTTCCCCGGAAAACGGGTAGACGCGTAGCGGGCGGGGATGACAGCGACAGTATGTTTATGGTTTTGAAGAGGATCGCGGATGCTAACTGAGCAACCTGCGGGACGCACGTGGAATAGTAACACAGGTTTGCGGGCCTTTCGGGGCCGGTGCTAGGATGGTGCAGTCGTGATGACGCGAACGACGTTCAAGGCGCTCTGGATTGGCGGGAGCGGTGTCCTCGCGACGTGGCTCGCAGTCTCGCCGAATCCCGTCGCGCCGCCGACGCCGCCCGCGGCGGCGGTCCGTCGCGCTGCGTCGGCGGCCGAGCCGACGGCGGAAGAGCTGAATGTGAAGGCCGCGCGGCTGCGCAACCGCACTGCCGCCGTCACGCTGCGCCCGTCGACGCGCAATCCTTTCAGATACGGCTCGCCAAAATCGTCTGCGCCACGCGCGTCACGCGAGCGCGCGGTTCAATCGGCCGCGATCGAGCCGGCGATTCAAGTTGCGCCACCGGCGCCCACGCTGAAATTGTCCGGCGTCGCGCAGAAGGGCGCAACGCGCACCGCGATTCTCTCCGGCGACGGCCAGATTTATGTGGTCGGCGTAGGGGACTCGGTCGCCGGCCGCTACACCGTCATCACGATCGATCCGGAGACGGTCCTTCTTCGCGACAGCGCCGGTGTCGAACAGCGGCTCGTCCTGCCGCAGTAATTAGTCCTCCCGGCGACCCACTTCCAGGAACGCCGATTTCAGGCGCTCCAGTTCCTGGGATCCTGCCCACTTGAGCGACGTCATTTATCCAGCCTTCGGGGATTGAAAACCGCTACCTCAGATCCATCTGCCACCCATGCCGAGCACGGTTCACCGTTGAGCACATCCGCAAACCCGGAATCGCAAAGAAGAGCGGTGTCGCCGTGGAGATGCGCACTTGCCGCACGGCACACGTTCCATCTCGGATGTTGAACTTCATACTCGATGGTGCCGCCGTCCCGTTGGCGCGTGTAGCCCCAATAGTGCTCGGTCACAAAGCAGGCTTCGGACCCTTCGGCCGGTAACGCAAACGGCTCGGTTCGCACGTCCGCCCGGAGCTCACAGTCGCCGCGAGAGGTCTGCCATCGATACGTGGCGGACTGTAGGCGTCCACCGTCGATTGCCACATCGCTGCTCATGGGAACGCGAACATACGGTTCGTTGTAGACGGCCCGCGCGACAGCGGCAATCGCACGACGCGGCACCAGCTCGCGGATGAACGTGACACCGCGGCGAATTTCGCCGCGCGCTTCACGGCGCACGTACATGCGCAGGTTCACCTCGTCGAAATGTCGATGAAATGGAATCGCAAAGCCACGCACGCGAGTATTCAGGAAGCGGAAACCCACGACGCTGACAAGCGCGTGGCCCTCGCAGAAGTCGAGCTCGGTGCCCGCCGGGACGTGCGGCTGCACGAGCGCGGGATCAACCCGAAAGTTGAGCATCACGAGATGGCGCCATTCCGCTGTGAGGAATGGTTGTTTCAACGGTGTTCAGCGGCGCTGGACACAGCCATAGATAAAGTATGCGCCAGTCGTTCGAACATCGCCGATCCAGCCGGCCATCTCGAGTCTGTTCTGAAGCTCTGCCGGTTCGTAGAAGATCTTGATGATACGAAATTGCCGGCCGTCGTCGAGCTTACGCTGTGCAATTGGATTCCCGGCATCGGGGAGTATGTGATTTGCGGCCGTCGACCAGTCGTCATACTCGGACGCTCGCGCGCGGTAGTACGCGATTTGTTCATCGATCAGTTGGCGTTCGCATTCCACGGTCCGGCTAAAACCGGACACTACGATACTCAACTAATCCCTAATCCCTAATCCCTAATCCCTAAATCCCTAATCCCTGAATCCCTAATCCCCAATCCCTAGTCTCCGAGTCGTACCCTCCACACCGATCGGATGTTAGGCACCTTGCGGATCTCCGCGAGCACCTGATCCGTGACCATGCCGGCGCCCGTGTCGGGATGCTCATCCACCTTCACCACGCCGATGGCGCAGTCGACGCGGCATTCCGGGTCGCGACCGAGCGCGAAGTTGGCGATGTTCACCTTGTGGCGGCCGAGCAGCGTGCCGACGTCGCCGATGACGCCGGGTTGATCGTTGTTCTTGATGATGAGCAGCGTGCCTTCGAGTGGCGACTCGACGCCGACGCCGTCGATCAGCACCAGGCGAAGGCTGCCGTTCGCGAAGACCGTGCCTTCGACCCAGCGCTCACCCGCGTCGGTATGCAGCTTCACCGAAATGAGGCTCGTGTAGTTGCGCGAGCGCGTGCTGCGCGACTCGATAAGCTCGATCCCGCGCTCTGTCGCGAGAGTGCGCGCGTTCACCGGCGTGACGCCGGCCGACGACAGGATGGCCGAGAGCACACCTTCGAGCACCGCGCTGCCCAACAGCTGATTGTCTTCGGCCGCGAGCTCGCCGTAATAGCGCACCCCGATCGCGCTGATGCGCGCCTCGCCCATTTGCGCCACGACCAGTCCCAGCGATCGCGCCAGCACAAGATACGGCCGCAGCCGCTTGTAGGCTTCAGGCGACACCGATGGGAAGTTCACGGCGTTGCGGATAATCCCTTCCTTCAGAAAATCGCGCAAGGCGGCGGCCGTCTCGCTGCCGACCTGTTCCTGCGCTTCTTTCGTCGATGCCGCGATATGCGGGGTCGCCACAACCTGGGGAAGCGTCGCGAGGCGCCACTCCTTGGGCGGCTCCGGGTCGAACACGTCGAGTCCGGCGCCCGCGACATGGCCGCTCTCGATGGCATCGGCGAGCGCAGTCTCGTCAATCAGCTCGCCGCGCGCGGTATTGACGATGCGCAGCCCCTTCTTGCACTTCGCGAAGCGCTCAGCATTGAAGAGGTGCCTGGTCGAGGGGAGCGCGGGCACGTGCAGCGAGATGTAATCGGCGCGCGCGCACACATCGTCGAGCGAGACGAGCTCCACGCCAAGCGTCGCCGCCATTTCTGCCGAGATGAAGGGATCGTGCGCGATCACCTTCATCTCGAATGCGTGCGCCCGAGCCGCCACTTCTTGTCCGATGCGGCCAAGTCCCACCAGTCCGAGGGTCTTTGACCGAATCTCGGCGCCCGCGAATTTCGATTTCTCCCACTTCGAGGTCTTCATCGACGCATCGGCGGCAGGAATATTCCGTGCCAGCGACAGAATCAGCCCCATCGCCAGCTCGGCGACGCTCAAGCTGTTCGCGCCCGGCGCGTTCATGACGACGATACCGCGCGCGGTGGCGGCGGGAACGTCGACGTTGTCAACACCCGTTCCAGCACGCGCGATGACGCGCAGCCTCGGCGCCGCCTCGATCATCTCGCGCGTCACTTTCGTGGCGCTTCTGACCACCAACGCATCCGCGTCCTTCAGATCGACCGTCAGTTCGGCGGCAGGCCGTCCCTGGCGGTTATCGATCTTCCAATCTGGCTGCTGAAGAATCTCGATGGCGGAAGCGGGGAGCCCGTCGGCGATCACAATGTTCATGAGGTGATTACAGTATAATCCGTCGGTTTTGTCCTTCGACTATTCACACGGCTGTGAATCGCACCACGATAGTGCAATCTGCTAATTTCTTCGGATTGTTGAAGCGCGATGCCGTTTTCGCCGATCTTTTCAACAGGGTTTTCCACACTTTCTGTGAAGAACTGTTTTCTGCCTGAAGTGAGTTGACCTAATTCAGAAGTTTTTTATTTCGTGACAGTAGCTGGCATAGAAAAAAAGTCGAGGAGATGAGATGAATCGTAAAGTGACGGTCGTCGGTGGCGCGGGCAACGTAGGCGCCACGGTTGCGCGCAGCATCGCCGAGAAAGAACTCGCGGATGTGGTGATCGTCGACATTGCCGATCAGAAAGCCGCGGGCGTTGCGCTCGATATTCTCGAAACCTGCCCAATCATCGGCTCCGACAGTTTGGTCATCGGTGGCTCGGACTACTCCCACAGCGCCAACTCCGACGTCGTCGTCATCACGTCTGGCGTGCCGAGAAAACCTGGCATGAGTCGTGACGACTTATTGAACGTGAACTTCAACATTATGAAAGCGGTCACCGAGCAGGTGGTGAAGTACTCGCCCAACTGCATCATCGTGCCGGTTGCCAACCCGCTCGACGCCATGTGCCAGGCCGTCTACAAGCTCAGCGGGTTTCCACGCCAGCGCGTCATCGGCATGGCCGGCGTGCTCGATTCGGCCCGCATGCGCACGTTCATCGCTCAGGAGCTGAACGTCTCGGTCGAAAACGTCCACGCGTTCGTGCTCGGCGGCCATGGCGACACCATGGTGCCGCTGCCGCGCCTGTCGACGGTGGCTGGAATTCCGATCACGCAGCTTCTATCAAAGGAGCGCATCGACGCGATCTGCAAGCGCACCGCCGACGGCGGCGCGGAGATTACAAAACTGGTTGGCACGAGCGCGTGGTACGCGCCCGGCGAGTCGGCGGCGGAGATGGTCGAGGCGATCCTCAAGGACAAGAAGAAAATTCTGCCGTGCTCGGTCTATCTCGAAGGGGAGTATGGCGTGAAGGGCCACTTTCTCGGCGTGCCCGTGAAGCTGGGCGCCAAAGGGGTCGAGCAGATCATCGAGATTAAGCTGGATGCGGACGAGCAGGCGGCGCTGAACAAGTCGGCCGCGGCCGTGAGGGAACTGGTTGACGTTATAAAGATGTGAGGCGGCGGCAGATTCTAGATCTTAGATTCCAGATTCACTGCGCGCGGTAACCCTTCCATGCCGCGCGCGTGAACTCCCTCACCATCTTCGAGATATTCGAAATCGGAATCAGCTTCGGGCACACCGCTTCGCATTCCCCTTCGTTCGAGCAGTTTCCAAAGCCTTCGGCTTCCATCTGTCCGACCATGCGCACCACGCGGACCTCGCGCTCGGGCTCTCCCTGCGGCAGAAGCGCGAGATGGGTGATCTTGGCGCTTGTAAACAGGTGCGCCGCGGCGTTCTTACACGCCGCCACGCACGCGCCGCAGCCGATGCAGGCCGCCGAATCCATGGCCGCGTCCGACTTTTCTTTGGGAACCAGCAGGTTGTTCGCGTCCTTCGCGCCGCCCACGCCGGCCGAGATGTAGCCGCCGGCTGCGATGATGCGGTCGAACGCCGTCCGGTCGACGGTGAGATCCTTGAGAACGGGGAACGCCTTGGCCCGCCAGGGCTCGATGACGATGGTCTGGCCGTCGCTGAAGCGCCGCATATGAAGCTGGCAGGTGGTCGTTCCCGAATCCGGGCCGTGGGCGACGCCGTTGATCATGCAGCCGCACGCGCCGCAGATGCCCTCGCGGCAGTCCGAGTCGAACGCAATCGCGTCCTCTCCCTTGCGAATCAGGTCTTCGTTGACGACGTCCAGCATCTCCAGGAACGACATGTCGGTCGAGATGTCCTTCGCGACGTAGTCGACAAGTCGTCCCGGCTGATCCTTGGCCGGCTGACGCCACACGCGCAGGTTTACTGTGATCGTCTTCGCTGACATGCGTCTCCTAAGCGACAGAGCAGATGGCAGAGAGCAGATGGCATTTCTGCTCTTTGCTCTCTGCTCTTTGCCCTACGTGAATCACTTGTAGCTCCGCTGCGATGGGTGCACTTCGTCGAACACGAGCGGCTCTTTGTGCAGGGCCGGCTCCGAACCGACGCCGGTAAACTCCCAGGCTGCCACGTAGCTGTAGCGCTCGTCGTCGCGCAGCGCCTCACCGTCGGGCGTCTGGAATTCTTCCCGGAAGTGCCCGCCGCACGACTCGTTGCGATGGAGCGCGTCGAACGTCAGCAGCTCGCCGAACTCCATGTAGTCGGCGACGCGGCCTGCATAGTCGAGCATCGGGTTCAGGTTGTTCTTCTCTCCGCCCACCGCGACGTCCTGCCAGAACTCCTCGCGCAGCGCGCGGATTTTCTGCAGGGCCTCGCGCAGGCCGGCCTCGTTGCGCGCCATGCCGACGTAATCCCACATGATGCGGCCGAGCTGGCGATGGAACTGGCGGACCGTTCGCTTGCCCTTGATGCCGAGCACTTTGTCGATGCGCCCCTGCGCGTTGTTCGCGGCTTCCTTGAAGGCGTCGTGGTCGGTCGAAAGCTTCGGCAGCTTCGCGCTCGCGAGGTAGTTTGCGACGGTGTAGGGCGCGATGAAGTAACCATCGGCCAGCCCCTGCATCAGCGCGCTCGCTCCGAGGCGGTTTGCGCCATGGTCGGAGAAGTTTGCTTCGCCCATCACGAAGAGGCCCGGGATGGTGCTCTCGAGGTTGTAGTCCACCCAGAGCCCGCCCATCGTGTAGTGAATGGCGGGATAAATCCGCATCGGCACCGTGTACGGATCTTCTGCGGTGATGCGCTCGTACATCTCGAACAGGTTGCCGTAGCGCGCCTTGATGGTCTCGATGCCGAGCCGATCGATGGCTTCCTTGAAGTCGAGATACACCGACAGCCCGGTCTCGCCCACGCCATTGCCTTCGTCGGACTGTTGCTTGGCCGCTCGCGACGCAACGTCTCGCGGCACGAGGTTGCCGAAGCTCGGGTACCGCCGCTCGAGGTAGTAATCGCGCTCGGATTCCGGAATCTGATCGGGAGACCGCTTGTCGCCCTTGTTTTTCGGAACCCATACGCGCCCATCGTTCCGCAGCGACTCCGACATCAGCGTCAGCTTCGACTGATGATCGCCGCTCACCGGAATGCAGGTCGGGTGAATCTGCGTGAAGCACGGATTTGCGAACAACGCCCCGCGCTTGTGCGCGCGCCAGGCCGCCGTCACGTTCGAGTTCACTGCGTTGGTCGACAGGTAGTACACCGTGCCGTACCCGCCGGTGCAGAGCAGCACCGCCTGACCTTCGTGCCGCTCGAGCTCGCCTGTAATGAGATTTCGCGTCACGATGCCGCGCGCCTGACCGTCGGCGACGACCAGATCGAGCATTTCGCGGCGAGAGAACAGCGTCACCGTGCCGGCGTCGACTTGCCGCAGCATCGACTGATACGCGCCCAGCAGAAGCTGCTGGCCGGTCTGCCCGCGGGCGTAGAACGTTCGCGACACCTGGGCGCCGCCGAACGAGCGATTGTCGAGCAGCCCGCCGTATTCACGGGCAAACGGGACGCCGGTCGCCACGCACTGGTCGATGATGTCGACGCTCAGTTGCGCAAGCCGGTAGACGTTCGCCTCGCGCGCGCGATAGTCGCCTCCCTTGACGGTGTCGTAGAACAGGCGATAGATGCTGTCGCCGTCGTTCCGATAGTTCTTGGCGGCGTTGATGCCCCCCTGCGCGGCGATGCTGTGCGCGCGGCGCGGGCTGTCGAGGATGCAGAACAGCTTGACCCGGTAGCCCTGCTCGCCGAGCGCGGCGGCAGCCGACGCGCCCGCGAGCCCCGTGCCGACGATGATGATTTCGTACTTGCGCCGGTTCGCAGGGTTGACGAGCTTGTTCTCGAACTTGCGGCGCTCCCACTTGCCGGCAATCGGTCCGCTCGGAATCCTGGAATCCAGCGTCATGACCGTCCTCCCGCCAGGAACACCCAGAGGGTGATGACGATGAACCCGCCGGCAATCACGACAGCGGAAATCTTGCCGATTGTGCGAATCAACGGCGTGAAGCGGGGGCCGTTCAGACCCAACGACTGAAACGAGCTTGGCACGCCGTGCCACAGGTGGAGTCCGACGAGCACCATCATGACGACATACAGCGCCACCGCGATTGGCGAGCTGAAGTTCTCCAGCTCCGTGCGGTAGAGGTCGCGCACGCCGTCGCCGATGTCGTAGAACGCGCCGTACTTGAATGTCTTCACGTGAATCGGCACGAAGATCAGAATGGCGATGCCCGTAAGGATCATCGAGGATGACGCGAGGCTCTTCTGGCTCTCTCCGCCGGCCCATGTCTTCTTCGCGTATTTCGCGGGCCTCGCCGACTGGTTCTGGAACGTCATCCTGACCGCTTTGAACAGATGGATCAGGAACACCACGACCAGTCCGATCTCGACCGGAACGACCAGCGGATTGCTTATGAGTGCGTGCGAGTATTGATTGAATTTCTCCGGTCCGAGAAACACCATCAGGTTGCCCGCGATGTGCAGGATCAGATACAGGAACAGCAGAATTCCTGTCACGCCGATGATCAACTTGGTGGTGATCAGCGAACCGAGGAAGCTCCGTCGGGTCGTCATGAGTTGAATTCTATTCGCAACTGCTTGACGCAGACAAACAGCGAACGATACGATTCACTGTTTCCCACATATGAAAATTCACGAGTATCAAGCCAAACAAATTCTTGCGAAGTACGGTGTGCCGGTGCCCGCGGGCGAGGCCGTGATGAACGCGGCCGAGGCGAAGGGCGTTGCCGAGCGGCTCGGCGGAGGCACCGTCGTCGTCAAAGCGCAGATTCATGCAGGCGGACGAGGCAAGGGCGGCGGCGTAAAGCTCGCCGCGAATCCCGCCGATGCCGACAAGCTGGCGAATCAGATCCACGGCATGACGCTGGTGACGCACCAGACCGGTCCCGAGGGGCGGAAGGTATCGCGGCTGCTCATCGAACAGGGATTGCCGATTGCGAGAGAGCTGTACCTCGGCATCGTCATCGATCGCGCGGCGGGGAAGCCCGTCATCATGGCGAGTCAGGACGGCGGCATGGAGATCGAGGCGGTCGCAGAAAAGACGCCAGAGCGCATTCACAAGGAATACGTCAATCCGGCCACCGGCCTCATCCCGTTTCAGGCGCGCAAGCTCGCGTTCGCGCTCGGGCTCGAAGGCGATCAGGTGGGCAAGTTCGGAAAGATGCTGACGGCGCTCTACAACGCGTTTGTCGGCACCGACGCATCGCTCCTCGAAATCAACCCGCTCATCGTCACGAAGACCGGCGATCTGCTGGCGCTCGACGCGAAGATGACCTTCGACGACAGCGCGCTGGGGCGGCACCCCGAACTGAAAGAGCTGCGCGATCTCGAAGAGGAGGACCCGCTCGAAGTCGAAGCCTCGAAGTTCAGCCTCAACTACATCCGCCTCGATGGCACCATCGGCTGCATGGTCAACGGCGCCGGTCTCGCCATGGCGACGATGGACATCATCAAGCTGTCGGGAGGGGAGCCGGCGAACTTCCTCGACGTCGGCGGCGGCGCGAACAAGGAGCAGATTCGCAACGCGTTCAAGATCCTGATGTCGGACAAGAACGTCCGCGCGGTCCTCATCAACATCTTCGGCGGCATCCTGCGGTGCGACATCCTCGCGGCGGGCGTCATCGCAGCGGTGCAGGAGCTCGGCGTGCGTGTGCCTATCGTCATCCGCATGGAAGGCACCAACGTCGAGGAAGGCAAGAAGATGCTCAAGGAAAGCGGACTGAATTTCACGACGGCCAACTCGATGGGCGAGGCCGCGCAGAAAGTTGTGGAGCTGTCGAAGTAATGGCGATTCTTCTCGATAAGTCGACTCGATTAATCGTTCAGGGACTCACCGGCAAAGAGGGCACCTTTCACGCAAAGCAGGCGCAGGCGTACGGCACGCAGGTCGTCGGCGGCGTCACGCCAGGCAAGGGAGGCACGACGCACGAGGGCTGGCCGGTGTTCAACACCGTCGCCGACGCCGTGAACGCGACGGGCGCGAATACATCCGTCATCTTCGTGCCGGCGGCATTTGCCGCCGACGCGGTGATGGAAGCCGCCGACGCCGAGCTGCGGCTTGTGGTCTGCATCACCGAAGGCATTCCGACGCTCGACATGATGCGCGCGTTCACCTATCTGAAAGACAAGCCCACGCGGGTGATCGGACCGAATTGTCCAGGCGCGATCTCGCCGGGCAAGGCGAAGGCGGGGATTATTCCCGGCCACATTTGCCGCGAAGGGCGCATCGGCATCGTCTCGAAGAGCGGCACGCTCACCTACGAGGCCATCCATCAGCTCACGCAGCTCGGCATGGGACAGTCGTCGTGCATCGGCATCGGCGGCGATCCGCTCATCGGCACGTCGTTCGTCGATGTGTTGAAGCTGTTTCAGGACGATCCCGAAACCGACGCCGTCGTGATGATCGGCGAGATCGGCGGAACGGCGGAAGAAGAGGCGGCGCAATTCATCCAGAAGTCCTTCAAGAAGCCGGTGGTCGGCTTCATCGCGGGGCAGACGGCGCCTCCCGGGCGCCGGATGGGGCACGCCGGCGCCATCATCGCGGGCGGTAAAGGCACAGCGTCAGAGAAGATGGCGGCCCTCACAGCGGCAGGTGTCAAGGTTGTGAAGAGCCCGGCAGACATCGGAACTGCTGTAAAGAGCCTGATCTGAGCGGTTTGGCGCTATAATCTCTGGTTGGGTACCGAAGTTTTCCAGGCCTATTGCCAAATCGCCATAACGCATCCTAAGGACCAGGCATGTCACCGACTGACGTCGTAACACAGGAGAAGACCACCCCCGCGCGTACCAAAGTCGTCAACGATTTCAGCATTCAGGTCGCCACCGTCAACGGGTCGGGCAGCCAGACCGCCAACCTCGTGCTCCTGCGCTCCATCCTGTTGATGGGCATACCGGTTTCGGGCAAGAACATGTTCCCGTCGAACATCGCGGGGCTGCCCACCTGGTACACCATCCGCGCGAGCAAGCGCGGCTACATCGGGCGGAAAAAGGAAGTCGACTTCCTCGTGGCCATGAACCCGGAAACGGCCAAAGAGGACGTGATGACGCTCGACGCGGGCTCCGCGGTCGTCTACGACGAGACGCTCAAGCTGAACGCGCTGCGCTCGGATCTCACGTTTTATCCCGTCCCGTTCGACAAGCTCGTCACCGCCGTCTGTCCCGACGCCAAGCTTCGCCGCCTCGTGCGCAACATGATTTACGACGGCGTGCTGGCCAAGCTGCTTGGCATCGACATGGCCGTGATGGAGCAGGCGCTCGGCAAGCAGATGGGCAAGAAGGCGAAAGCGGTCACGCTGAACCAGGGCGCGCTCAAGGCCGGCTGGGACTACGCGGAAGCAAACTTCACCAAGCAGGATCCGTTTCACATCGAGCGGATGAACGAAACGGCCGGCAAGATTCTCATCGAAGGCAACTCGGCCGCGGCGATCGGCTGCATGATGGCCGGCGTCACGGTGGTCGCGTGGTATCCGATTACGCCGTCTTCTTCGCTGTGCGAATCGCTCATCGGCTACATGCGGAAATACCGCATCGACAAGGAGACGGGGAAGGCGACCTTCGCGATCGTCCAGGCCGAAGACGAGATTGCCTCGCTCGGCATGGTGATTGGCGCCGGCTGGGCCGGCGCGCGCGCGATGACGGCGACGGCAGGTCCCGGCATCTCGCTGATGTCGGAGTTCGCCGGGCTCGCCTACTACGCCGAGACCCCCGCGGTCATCTTCGACGTGCAGCGCGTCGGTCCGTCGACTGGACTGCCGACACGCACGGCGCAGGGCGATTTGCTGAGCACCGCGTTTCTCTCGCACGGCGATACCAAGCACATCCTGATCATCCCGAGCTCGGTCGAAGAGTGCTACGAGATGGCGCAGGCCGCGTTCGACTTGTCCGAGCGATTCCAGACGCCGATCTTCGTGATGATGGACCTCGACCTCGGCATGAACAACTGGATGTCGAACGGCTTCGAGTATCCGACCAAGCCGATCGATCGGGGCAAGCTGCTGACGCCGGAGATTCTGAAGAAGCTCGGCGAGTGGGGCCGCTACAAGGACGTCGACGGCGACGGCATCGCGTACCGCACGATTCCTGGCGACGGCATGCCCGCGTTCTTCACGCGCGGGCTCGGGTCACAACCCGAAGGCCCAATACAGCGAGCGTCCGGACGATTACGTGGAAAACGTCGACCGGCTGAGCCGCAAGTTCGAGACGGCGCGACAGTTCGTGCCGGCGCCGGTCGTCGAAACCAACAAGGACGCGAAGATCGGCATCATCGGCTACGGCACGTCGCACTGGGCGATTACGGAAAGCCGCGATCAGCTCCGCGAAGAGACGAGCGTGGCCACGTCGTACCTCCGCGTGCGGGCGTACCCGTTCAACGAGGATCTCGTGAAGTTCATCGATGCGCACGAGCGCATTTACATCGTCGAGCAGAACCGCGACGCGCAGCTCGCCATGCTGATGAGGCTGGAGCTGTCGCCGGAGCGCTGCGCGAAGCTGCGCAGCGTGCTGCACTACAACGGACTGCCGATCGACGCGCGCAGCGTGAGCGACGACATCCTCGCGCAGGAAGGCTTCGAAGTGGCCAAGCGCGATACACCCGCCTCGGCGTCTTCGATGACCGGCGGGGAATAAGAGCAGGGATTAGGGATTAGGGATTAGGGATTAGGGACTGGGGATTGGATAAAACATGGCGACGCCAATAAAGGTCAATCGGATCGGGCTCGAACCGCAGATCTACAAGGGCGGCAAGACGACACTGTGCGCGGGATGCGGGCATAACGCCATCTCCGAGCGCATCATCGACGCGTTCTACGAGATGGGGGTCGATCCCAAGCAGGTCGTCAAGCTGTCGGGCATCGGCTGCTCGAGCAAGAGCCCGGCATACTTCCTGGGCAGCTCGCACGGCTTCAACGCCGTCCACGGCCGCATGCCGTCGGTCGGCACCGGCGCGATGCTCGCAAACCAGAAGCTCATCGCGATTGGCGTGAGCGGCGACGGCGATACGGGCGCCATCGGCATCGGCCAGTTCGTGCACTTGATGCGGCGCAACCTGCCGATCATCTACATCATCGAAGACAACGGGTGCTACGGGCTGACGAAAGGGCAGTTCTCGCCGACGGCCGACCTCGGCTCGAAGCTGAAGAACGGGGTCGTCAACGACCTGCAGCCGATCGACACGTGCGCGCTGGCCATCCAGCTTGGCGCGACGTTCGTCGCGCGGTCGTTCTCGGGCGACAAGAAGCAGCTGCTCGCGCTGTTGAAGGCCGCGCTGAGCCATCGCGGCACGGTGATGCTCGACGTCATCTCGCCCTGCGTCACGTTCAACGATCACGAAGGCTCGACGAAGAGCTACGCCTACGTGAAGGAACACGACGACCAGCTCGAGGAAGTGAGCTTCGTGCCGTTCTTCGAAGACATCTCGGTGGACTACGATCCGGGCACGACGCAGGAAGTGAAGATGCACGACGGGTCGCGGCTGCTGCTGAAGAAGCTCGAAGAGTCGTACGACCCGACCGATAAGCTCGCGGCGATGCGCGTGCTGCACGAGACGGCGCGCCGCGGCGAATTCGCGACCGGCGTCATCTACATCGAGCCCGACCGCGACGATTTCCTCCGTCAGCTCAACGTCGTCGACGAGCCGCTGGCCACGCTGCCGCTCGAGCGCACGCGGCCGCCGAAGGCTGCGCTCGATGA
>CAVSRX010000018.1:0-104523 GCA_963730445.1 Vicinamibacterales bacterium
CCGATCGTGACGCCCCAGGCCGCTTCGGTGGGGGACGAGTGCGCGAAGCTCTCGGGCAGCAATTCCTGAATGACGAGGAAGATCATCGCGCCGCCGGCGAAGCCGAGGCTCGCCGGCAGCAGCGGCTGAAAGATCGACACGAGCAGAAACGCAGGCACCGCGACGATGGGCTGCGGCAGGCTGGTGAGAATCGAGTAATACATGCACCGCCAGACCGATGCGCCATTGGCGCGCAGCGGCAGCGATACCGCGGTGCCTTCGGGAATGTTGTGCACGGCGATCGCGACGGCGAGCAGCCAGCCGAACTTGATTTCGCCGGTGGCGTAGCCGACGCCGATCGCCGCGCCTTCGGGAATGCTGTGCACGAACAGCGTCAGCAGCAGCAACAGCGTCTGCCTCGAGCTCTTCTCGTTCAGGCCCTGGATGCGTCCACCCGCGCTCCTCGATGATCCGCGACGTATACGAGAAGAACAGCGCGCCGGCGAGCATGCCCGCCCACGACTTCGACCGCGCCGCCGCGTCCGAGCGCTTCGTCGGCGAGCGCAAACACCGACGCCGACAGCATCATGCCGCTCGCGGTAGCGGCGGCGATGCCGCGCCAGCGCGGCTCAGAGTTCTTGAGGAAGAGAACGGGCAGCGCACCCAGCCCCGTTGCCAGGGCCGTGAACAGCGCGACCCAGAAGACTTGTGCTGTGCTGATCAATGTGATGGAGTGGAAGAGAAATGGTCGGGATGACTGGATTCGAACCAGCGACCCCTTGACCCCCAGTCAAGTGCGCTACCAGGCTGCGCCACATCCCGACGCCGCAATTGTACATCAGACGATCGTGGGTCGCGTGAGACGTAGTCGCAGATGCCTACTCGGTCGCGCGAAATTCAGCCGCGAGTTTTTCGACAACCGCCGTCGGCGTCGGCCCATCGTGCACGACGACACGGTACCGCAGCGTCAGCGGCGTACCGGTTTTGATCGTATACGGCCCGAGCGCGGCGATGTTCGGATTCAGCATCCACAACCCACGCGAACCGTGCCAGGTGGTCGGAGGGTTGGACGGATGGTCGAGCACCGCGGCTCCGACAGTCTTCCCATTCGTGAGAGCGATGACGTAGCCGTACCACGGCGCTCCCGGCCAGTTCGTTTCAGGCGCTGAATAGTGCGCGTCGGGGAACGCCACGGTGCCGCCGGGCCACGTGTAATACGATTCGCCGTCTTTGCGGGCTTGAAAGTTGAATCCTGAGAAGCTCTGCTTGTTCAACTGGTAATCGACGAGCACCGCCAGCCTGAACACGACATCGATGACATACGCGCCGTCGCGCTCGACGACCGTCGCGGTCGTCGTTTCCTCGGCGAACTTGCGCTTGTTGACGCCCCAGTCGTTGGACACCTCAATCACGGCCTTGGCCGCGTCGGCCGACTTCAGTGTGACATCGCGGGTTTCGATCGTGCGGCCATCGCGCGGCGCGTAGACGCCCCATCCCCAGAAGTCGGCTTTGGTCACGTTCCAGCCGAACAGCGGGCTGGTCGGTCCCTTGCGCGTAATCGGCTGGCGGAACTCGGAGTCGTGCCACGCGACGTACATGCCGCGATGGTGCGGATGATCGTCGGGCGCGAGGGCGCTGACCCGTTCTCCCGATGGCGTGTTGATGGGATGGAAGCACGCCGCGTTCGGTCCCGTCAGCGGTACGCCCGCCGGCTTGCTCGTGACGTACTCCAGCACCACACGGCCGTCAGGCGTCTTGAGCTGCACGCCGTTGGCGACAGGAGTCAAAGTGTAGGCCCCCGACGCGCGTGCCTGACTGAAAACCGTTCGCTCATTGACCGCGAATGTGAAAACGCTGAGTGCGAGCATGATCGTCAGTGTTGTTTTCATCGTTTCACGTTGTTCCAGAAAATGAAGGTGCCGAATCGCGTCGCGGTGACGACGTCGAGCCGCCCGTCCTTGTTCAAGTCGACGGGATAGACGTCCGATCCCGTGCCCGAGCGATTGTGAATGAGCTCGGGAACGAACTCCGCGCCGCCAGGGGCTTTCGGGTTGCGCACCGTCTTGTACCAGTAGAGAACCGCCGGGCCGTACGGATCGGGATCGAGATAGTCGTCGCGATGAGACCAGTAGCGCTTGCCCACGACGAAGTCGGTAATCCCGTCGCCATTGAGATCGCCGAAATTAGAGCCGTGCGGTTGCGAAAACGCGACGCCGCCGGCATTCTTCGTCGACGGATCGTCCATGATCATGTGCTGCTCGAACGACATCGCGCCCTTCGCGTCGCGCTTCTGCTCGTACCACGCCATGCCCCAGCCGTGCGCCGCCAGCGTCGTGACGACATCGTTCAGTTTGTCGCCGTTCACGTCGTAGACGGCCATGACGCTACCACCGAAGCCGCGCTTGTAGCGCCCAAAGGCCTGCGGATGATAAGTCCATGGTTCCTTACTGGTGGCGGCGGGAGGTTGCTCCCACCAGCCATACGGGTTGACGATGTCCGCTCGGCCGTCTCCGTTGATGTCGCCGGCGCCGACCCCGTGCGCGGTCACGTACCCTCGCTCCGACACGTTGTGGACTCTCCACATCGCGGTTGGATTGGCCGAATCTGGTTTCGCCCACCGCATCTGACCTTCGGCGCCGTACACGAGTTCGGGTTTCCCGTCGCCATCGATGTCGTGCAGTACGCCGATTTCGGTCTGATACGCCGGCACGACGGAATGCTTGTCCCAGCGGCGCGAGTCCCCTTTGGGGTTCACATAGAGCGAACAGCCGCCGCCCGTGAAGCTGCAGTTCAGCGCATCCCCCCACCCGTCACCGGTGAAGTCGCTGACAAACTGCATCCAGGCGTCCATGGTGTACGTGTCGGAGGGGTTGCTTGTGAGCTGCAGGTAGATCTCGCTGCGCCGTGTGTAGTCCGGGCCGTAGAACACGTGCGGTCCCGAGACGACATCGAGCACGTTGTCGTGATTGACATCGGTGGCGCCGGCGCCCCAGGAATAGTAAAAATCGCTGAGTCGTTGCATCCTGAAGTTGCTCGACACTCTTTCCGCGGGCCTCACTTGAATCGCCAGGTCTTTGTACGCGACATCCTTGAACCGCACCTCACCGCTTCCACCGGCATACAACGCAATCGGCCCGAAATTGCCGGCCTCGGGATCGGCGACGCCGCCACCGCGTTCGCCGCCGTTGTTCAGCAGCGGACGAATGATGTTGGCGTCGAGATAGAGCTCGATCGTGTTCCACTCTCCCACTTTCATGCTGCTGTCAGGCGGCGTGACGGGCAACGTGACGGCCGGGCCCGCGCCGCGCGCCGCGCCGCACCGCCGCGCAGGCGCGATTGGGATCCGGTGGCGGCGCAATGCGCATCTGACCGCCGCCGGGCCTCAACGCGTCTCGCGTGAGAATCCTGCCTTGCTCGTCAAGGGTGACGCGGTATGACGCGACGTCGCCATTCGTCAATGCCACGTAGATACCTTTCATGCCGCCCGAAGTTTTTTCCGCGCGCAGCAGAATACCGGTCTCGCATCCCTGCGCGCACTTGAACGACGCGAAGACAGCCACGTCCTGCAGCGACCGGTCCAGCACGAGCCATCCGGCGCCGGACTGGGCTGGAGTCCCGACGATCTCTCCCTTCTCGACACGCCATGTGGCCGCTCCCAGCGGGCGCCATCCCGTCAAACTGGAACCGCTGAGCGTGGCATCGGGAGTGAATGAGGGACCCGCCGTGTTCAAGGGGACGGATAACAGGGCGATGGACCAGATCGCGACAAGTGCGGGCATGCCTCTGCGAGCCATCTCTGACCTCACTTCATGAGCGACATCATCAGCGCGGTGAGGCACCTCGATGCGCGGGCGCGCGGGAGGCTTCATGCCGTGGCCGAGGAAGAATCCTGGATGCGGCGGCTGATTGTAGCCGACGTTCTGCCAGGCGATGGCGAGGCGGTACGTGCGATCGTGCATCAGTGTGACCATGCGGTTCGCGGCAGGCACGGTCGTCGTGTAAATCCGCAGCGAAGCGTTGTCTTCCGATCGCCAAATGACTTCTTCGCGCCAGTCCCCGAATATGTCTGCGGAGAGCGCGGGCGTCGCCTTCGTGCCGTTGTTCGACGCAGCGCCGTCGGCCGTCAGCACGCGCACGACCGACGCAGTCGCCGGATCCCACTTGCCAATCCAGTTGCCGTCGAGAATTTCTCGCAGAGGATCGGCATCCCACCACACCGCGAAATTGACGGCCCGCGGCGCGTCAGAGATTCTGCGGCCGCGCACGTCGAGCAATCCAGACGAAGCCGACGCCCAGAATTCGTAGCCCGGATGGTTCGGATCGATGTCGGCCGCCAGACCGCGGCCCACGTCGACGCCTGGCAGCAGACTCCAGATGATTTCACCAGTTCGCGCGTCGTAGAGCGCCATCCCCGGCGTCTTCAGCGCCGCGGTGGCCTCTTCGTTCTCATGAACGCCAAACACTTCGAGTCCGGGGCGCGAAGGATCGAGATCGCTCACGTGCAGCGCATCGCCGTGACGCAGGCCGGTCGAGAACAATCCCTTGCCGGCGTCATCCACCACCATCGCGCCGTAGATGATCTCGTCGCGTCCATCGGCGTCGACGTCGGCAACCGAGAGACTGTGCGCGCCCTGCCCCGAGTACGGAGAGGCGGCCGGATTTGGATACGGCGGGGGCGCACTGCCCGAATCGAAGACCCAGCGCGACGCCAATTTTCCCTGCCGCCAATCCCAGGCCGCGATGACGGAGCGGCCGTAGTACCCGCGCGCCATCAGCACGCTCGGTAGACGCCCGTCGAGGTACGCGACACCGGCGAGGAATCGATCGTTGCGGTTGCCGCCGCTGTCGGTACCGCCGTTGCCGCCGATCCCGCCCCAGCCATCCTGGGGATCGCGGCCGGGAATGTACTCAACTGTTGCGAGCGCGCGTCCCGTGAGGCCGTCGAAGACAGTGAAATATTCGGGTCCGGTCAGCACTTTGCCGAAGCGAGAGTCGGTGGCGCTTGCCACCGGCGCGGCGTCGGTGCGCTCCAGCAGCGTGCGGTAGTCCTTCGTCGCGTCACCGATGACGGTTCCTTGCCCGTCGACCGTGCCGTCCGCCGTCTTGCACGCGATTTCCGCGCGACCGTCGCCGTCGAGGTCGTACACGATGAATTGCGTGTAGTGAGCGCCGGCTCTGATATTGCGGCCGAGATCGATTCGCCAGAGACGCGTCCCGTCCAACTTATATGCGTCGAGCATCACATTGCCCGAGACCCCGCGCGCGGCAGTGTCGCGCGAGTTGGACGGATCCCACTTCAGCACGATCTGGTACTCGCCGTCGCCGTCGAGATCGGCAACGGTCGCATCGTTTGGGCTGTAGGTATAGGCAGCCAGTACGCCAGAGGGCCCGGGCGCCTCGCCACCGGTTGGCCGCTGCAGCGGCACAGTAAGGAATTGCCGAATGGCGGTGTTGGCCGGCAGTACGAACGGCGCGCTGGCGATCAATTCTTTGCCGCTCACGACCGCGCGTACCGTGTACGTGTTTCTGAGCGTGGGATCGAGAGTGTTGTCGATGAAATCGGTGGTCGACGTCAGCACCGACGCGTTCAGCCGAACGGGCGTCTCAGTGCCAGCGGATCGATAGAGGTTGAAGCCGACGCCCTCGGGGTCTGTCGCGAGGAGTCGCCATCCCACGTAAGCGGTTCGCTCCGCCGAACGCACGGCGACAACCCCCCGGCCGAGATTCTCCATGACGTGCTGCGCATGAGCCTCTGCCGATATCAGAAGCCCACACGCGAGCGCCGCCGTAATCTTCCAATCTGCCAATCTACCAATCTTCCAATTACTGAATCACCACATACCTTCCGAGCCGCCGCACTTCCTTGGCATCGACGTATTTCCCGATTTCCTTGTTGAAGTGCTCGATCGACTTCCAGGGGCGGTATTCCTTGAACTCGTGCAGCATGCGCGCGCCCATGCCGGGAATCGTCTGGATGTCGGCGTCGCTCGCCGTGTTGATGTTGATCGGAATGAACGTGTACTGCGCGAGCCGCGCGACCTCGTCCTGGTTGACGTACTTTCCGATCTCTTTCTGGAAGTGCGCCCAGTTGCGCCACGGCCGATACTCTTCGAACTCGTGCGCCATCCGCTTGCCGGCGCCGGGAATCAACATGATCTCCTCAGCCGTCCCGGTGTTGAGGTTCACGTGCACGAATGCTTTGCCGTAGAACTGATTCGCCTGCTCCTGCGTCAGCTTCTGGCTCAGCAGGAACTTGTTCAGCTCGACGATGCTGTTGAAGGGGCGCGCGGCGATGAGCGCCTTCGCGACAGGCGCGGTCATGTTCGGCGCCGCAACGAGCACCTGCTCGGTGGCCGTGTTCGCATCGACGACCCCGAGCGATTTCCCCACCTGCGCCGACGCCGGAGCGGCGACGAGCATCAGCACGCACCGATTGCACCTAATGCACCCATTGCACCATTGCACCCATTGCACCCATTGCACCTAGTTTCATTTGTTTCTCCTTAAGTACGCGTAGCCGAGACCCAGAATGCCCAATTGCATCATCGATCCGGGCGCCAGCGTCGGCGGCGACTTCGCCCGCAGCACGTGCCACACCAGCGTGGTGCCGCGCATCTGAGGGTCCATCTCGAGCTGAAATTCCCGACTGCCCTGAAAATGAAAGTATATTCCGAGCGCTCCCGCCGCCACTATCAGCACCATCGTTATCTGAACCAGGAGCTGCGTCCAGCCGCGGGCGAGACCAAGATCGACGGCGAGCAGCACGAGTCCGGCGGCCAGCAGCGCGATCGGAATCCACTGCGCGGCATCTTCATAATGGGCGATGAGCGACAGCTCGGCCAAGAGTCCCGTCATCCCGAAGACCAGGACGACGAGGATGACGCGCCGTATGACGACCAGCTCCACTGGTCAAGAATACCGCGACCGGCTATCGGCGTTTCTTCGTCGCTTTGGCTGGGGGCTTCGCGGGGCGCGAGCCATTCTTGCGCTTGGCGGGTTGGGCGGCGCGCGCCGTGGCTGGCGGGCCCCCAACGCGGCAGCCGCGTTGGGGTGGCGTGGCGCATATGCGCGGACATCGCCGGGGCGCGCGTTGAGCATCTCGAGGATGCTCATCAGCCCTCGCTTTACCTCGGAGAGCCGTTCCTTCGCGTTGCGCCCGAGCAGCTCTTTGATGGGCGCGGCCTCGGCTTCTTCGAGTACCGGCGGCGCCGCTTCGTCTATGCGCCGGCGCACACCGGCAAGCGTCAAGCCGTCGGCGAACACCAACTGCTTGATGTGCAACACGCGCTCGACGTCGGCGCGGCGATAGATACGCGGACCGCCGGCAGATTTCGAGACGCCGAGATCGGGGAATTCCGACTCCCATGTTCGCAGGACGTAGGGCTGCACTCCGGCGATCTCGCACACTTCCGATGCCTTGAAGAGGGCGCGCTTGGGAATCTCGACGTCAGCCACAAATAGTCCTGCTTGCTGCAATTTGGGCGGATTATAGCAGGACGCGTGGGTTCGTGGGTCGCGTTGGTCGCGTGGCCTACCGTTTTCTTTGCGGACCTGCAGACGAATCGGCGTGCCCAGGAATCCGAACTTTGCGCGGAGCTGGTTTTTCAGAAATCGCTCGTATGAAAAATGCAGCTCGGTGGCCACGTTCGTGAACAGCGCAAAAGTAGGCGGCGCCACGCCGACCTGCGCGCCGTAGAGAATGCGCACCGCTGTTTTGCCCGGGCTCGGAATGGGGTGCGCGGCGGTCGCCTCCTGAAGAAACCTGTTCAGCTCTGGCGTCGGGACGCGCCGCGTCCGCTCGTCCATCACTTTGTCGACCACCTCCAGCAGCTTCGGTGTGCGCTCGCCCGTGAGCGCTGAGATGTGCACGATCGGAGCAAAATCGAGGAACTTCAAATTGAAGCGCAGTTTGTCGTCGAACTCCTCCGGAAAATCCTGACCCCGGCCCTTCATCAGGTCCCACTTGTTGACGGCGATGATGACGCTGCGCCCCGCGCGCTCGGCCTCGCCGGCAATGGCGCCGTCCTGATCGGCCGCGCCAAGCGTCGCATCTATCACGAGCACGATGAGATCGGCATCGGCAATCGCGCGCCTGCGCCAACAGCACGCTGACCGATTCCACCGGTCCCGCACGCGCCACGCGCCCGGGCTTTCTGATCCCGGCGGTATCGACGATCTTGAACTGGCGCTGATGCCAGCGAAAATTCGTGTCGACCGAATCGCGGGTCGTGCCGGCCACATCGCTGACGAGCATGCGCTCCTCGCGCAAAATACGATTGACCAGCGACGACTTGCCGACGTTCGGCCGCCCCACAATCGCAATCCGCGGCTCGGGCGCCTCCGCTTTCTCCTCTTCCGAGTGCCGTTCGGGCAGCCGCTCGATCACTTCGTCGAGGAGATCGCCGATACCCAGCCCATGCTCCGCGGAAATTTCCATCACCGGCTCGAATCCGAGCTCGTAGAAATCGAGGGCGCCCGCTTTCGCGCGTTTGTCGTCGGCTTTGTTGATCGCGACGATGACCGGACGGCCCTTTGTCCGAATCGCCTCGGCGATTTCGAGATCGGCCGGCACCAGCCCCTCCCGGCCATCGACGATGAACACGAAGAGCGTCGCATTTTCGAGCGCGCGCCAGCCGTGCTCCAGCACCTGCTTTTGAAGCGGATCCTCGCTTTGGCCGAACATGCCGGCCGTGTCGGTCAGCAGAAACGGAACGTTCTGCCAGTCGGCGGGGTGCTGGATGACATCGCGGGTCGTCCCGGCCGTCGGATTCACGATTGCCCGCCGGGTGCCGGCTACACGGTTAAAAAGTGTCGATTTCCCGACATTCGGGCGCCCGACGAGGACGACTGCGGGGAGCTGTTTAGAAGCCATGTATGAAGTCGAAAGCCCACTTAGCCGATACCTTGACAGCGTAAGTGGTTGTTTCTTAATATATTTACAACCCCGCAGGAGAGCCTAAGCATGATCAAGGTCGACATCGTCAACGAAGTCTCGAAAATCGCCGACATCACCAAGGTGAAGGCCGAGGTGGCCGTCGACGCGGTTTTTGACGCGATGCGCCTGTCGATGCAGCGGGGCGAGCGTATCGAGCTCCGCGGCTTCGGGGTCTTCCAGGTGAAGCCGCGCAAACGCGGCATCGGACGCAATCCGCGAACCGGCAAAGAAGTCCGCATCCCGCCCGGCCGGACCATCCGCTTCAAGCCCGGCAAAGATCTCCAGAATATCAGCTAGCCGAAAGCCGCGCGTGCTTGATCCGCTTCCACCTGGCCCGACCTCGGTCGAGGGCGAGCCGCCCCTCTCCGACATCTATACGTCCCCGCGCAAATTTCAGGACCGCCGCTGGCTGCATCTGACGCTGTTCGTGCTGACGCTCGCGAGCACCACGCTGCTGGGAACCGATCGTTATCTCTCTTATATCTCCGATTTTGGGCGTCGCCCTGTCGATGTCAGCTTCGCGATGATTCTGCAGGGTTTGTGGTACAGCGTCACGATTCTGCTCATCCTCGGCGCGCACGAGCTCGGTCACTACCTCGCGTGCCGATATTATCAGGTGGACGCCTCGCTGCCGTTCTTCATTCCGATGCCGCTCGTGCTGACAGGCACGCTCGGCGCGTTCATTCGCATCCGTGAGCCTATTCCCACCAAGCGCATGTTGTTCGACATCGGCATCGCGGGCCCGCTTGCCGGTTTCGTGTTCGTCGTGCCTGCACTGTTTATCGGTATTGCACTATCTCCCGTCGTGCCCATACCCGACAATCTCGAGCTCCGGATTGGAAAGCCATTGGTGTTTCAAATGGCGTCCTTGCTGACATGGGGATCGCTGCCTGAGGGTTACTTTCTCAACCTGCATCCGATGGCGTGGGCCGCGTGGTTTGGCCTGCTCGCAACAGCGCTCAATCTATTTCCGATCGGGCAGCTCGATGGCGGCCACATCTCGTATGCGGTGCTCGGCCGGCGGTCGACCGCTGTCACCCTCGCAGCAATTTGCGGGACGATTGCCCTGACGTTTCTCTCTACGAGTTGGATCGTGTGGACGTTCCTGTTGGTGGCAATGACGCTGACCATGGGACCACGCCATCCGCGCACACTCGACGAAGATATCCCGCTCGACCGCACCCGCATCTGGATGGCCGTGCTGGCGCTGGTGGTGTTGGTTCTTTGCTTCACGCCGAACCCGATCGAGCCGGCCGAATTGCTGGGCCGGTAGAGCGTACATCCCGCATACACCCTGGGCGCCGAGTTATGGTAGACTCCACGCCATTCGGCCAAAGCACGCGTTTTTCGGCCTTATTCCTTAAAAAACAGTGGGGAGGATGGTAATGATCCGTGGCTCTAGAGCTGTCTTGGCCGCCCTGATCCTGCTTGCGGGATGCGCCGCCGCGTCTGCCCAGGATGCAACGATCGGTGCGGGAAAGGTCGAAGTTGGCGGCTTTCCAGGCGGCGGCACCTTCTTCATCGGTGGCGACGACGCGAGGGAAGTGAACTTCAACGTCTACACCGCCGGCGGCGGGTTGACGTACTACCTGAACGACAAGGTGGCCGTCGAAGGCGAGTTCACCGGCAGCGTCGGTTGGGCGCAGGATGTGGACTTCAACAACTCGAAGCTCATCCACAACCAGATGCCGACCGTATGGAGCTACGCCGGTAACGTCGTCTTCTTCCCGGGCGGAACGAACGGCAAGCGCGCACCGATTTATCTGACCGGTGGCATCGGCGCTATCGCATTGTCGCCGCGCGTGCCGACCAAAGTGTTTGGCTACGACGTCGACACCGTCGGAACGCAGATGTTCATGGCCGAGAATATCGGCGCAGGCGTCAAGCTGTTCCGCGGCGCGGACGCGCCGAACTGGGGCTTCCGTCTGGATTACCGCTACCTGTTCGTCAATTCGAACAGCGATGCGCCGGCCTTCTTCGCGAAATCGAAGAGCCGCGGCGCGCACCGGGTGTATGTCGGCATGCTGTATACCTGGAAGCGGTAGCTGGTAGCTGGTAGCCGGTAGCTGGTAGGAATACAAGGGGCAAGGGGTAAACTACCCTTTGCCCCTTTTGTTTTTATGCGCAGTATTGGCTTCGCGCTCGCCATCCTCGCCGCGGCCACGTCGTCCGCGTACGCGCAGGCCGACGAGCGTGTCATCTACACCAGCGTCGTCGATAGGGATGGCGCGCCGGTCCTCGACCTCACCATCAAGGATTTCATCGTCCGCGAAGACGGCCAGGCGCGCGAAATCCTGCGCGTGGCGCGAGACAACGACCCGCTGCAGATCGCGCTGCTCGTCGACAACAGCGTGTCGATGCGGCCGAGGCTCTCGCAGCTGCGCAAGGCGGTCACCGCCTTCATCGACGCCACACGCGACGACGTGCAGCTCGCGCTCATCACGCTGGCCGAGCGGCCGACGATTCTCGTCGGCTACACGAGCGATCGCGCGGCGCTGCGCAAGGCCGCCGACGGCATATTCGCCTACGAAGCCGCCAACTATCTGCTCGACGGCATCGCCGAGACCTCGCAGGGCCTCACGAAGCGCACGATGTGGCGCTCGGCCATTGCGGTGATCACCGGTCTCGGACCGGAAATGAGTTACCGCCAGTACACCGAGGCGCTGCGATTTTTTCGTGCAGGCGGCGCATCGCTCCACGTCCTTCAACTCGGGATGGGCCTGGGCGGACAGGGACGCGAGATCGTGATCAGCAAGGGCACGTCGGAGACAGGCGGCCGCTTCGAGGAAGTGCTGATGCCGACCGCTCTCGAGGTGAAGTCGCGGCAGCTCGCGACGGAGCTGTCGAATCAGTATCGCGTGACGTACGCGAGGCCGAGCCGACTCGTGCCGCCGTCGAAGATCGAAGTCAGCGTGCGGCGCGCCGACCTCCGCGCGCGCGGGATGTTGCTGAAAACAGATAAATAGGTTCCAGGTTCCGGGTCCGCGTCCACGTTCGTGGTGGCGCCTGAATCGAGAGCGCATTTCTTTTGAGAAAAGACGGCGTCCAACGCGAACGCGGAACGGAACCGGAACCCGGAACCGAACTACGGCAGTTCCGTCCCCCAGTTCCTGACGACCCGCAATTCTCTCGCCTGCAATGCGCTCTTCAACATGATGAAAAACCGCCCTTGCGGATCGACGTCGTACGAGGCGAGGTTCGATCCCGGATCGCGCTCGAAATGTCCCTCGAAGAGTGCCTGCGGCTGCACCCAGGGTTTCGCGAATCGAGCGCGCGCAGCATCACGCGCTCGCCCTCGCGATAAAACAACCCTTCACGCGCCCACATAGGCTCGCTGGCACCGGCCTTCGTCACCTGCAGCGCGTCGCCGGCCCGATCCAATCGCGCCACATACACCTCGTCCCGCCCCGACGCGTCCGAGACATACGCGATCCATTTGCCATCACGCGACACGCTTGGCGAGCGCTCATTCGCGCTCGGTTGCGGCGACCGGTGCGACCGATTCACCGATGCGGTACACAAGCACGTTTCGACCGCGCGCGGGCTCTATTTCATACAGCGCCAGCAGGCGCTCACCCCAGCTCGCGGGATTACGGGCAACGGTCGCGTCAGCCGTGAATAGCGGCACTGGCGGGCGCTGTTGGTCGACGGACACGACATAAATTTTCTGAAGGCCCTCACGGTTCGACCCAAACGAGAGACGGCGGCTATCCCTCCAGGCAGGCGATTGATTGTCGCCACCCTGAATCGTCCGCACCACTCGATCGGGACGCGCCGCATCGAGCACGCGAATCTCGCGCGTCATCACTCCAGACCTGGCTACGACGGCGAGCCGCCGGCCGTCTGGCGAAAGTCGTGGGGTCTGCAGCGCATCGATCGGCGCCGCGAGCGGCGATACGCGGCCATCACGCTCGACACGAACGAGGCGGCTCTTCCCTTCCTCGGCCCCGGCACGCAGCCATACGAGCGTGCCTGTCCGCGACACCGCGAAACCGGATCGCCCGAGCACGCCGAATCCTGTCGAGGTCTGAATGCCTTTCGCGACGGCCACAGGAACGCCGTCAGTCGTGTGCTTGTCGAGGTCGAACCGCACCGCCATCAGGTTGCCGAGGAAGCTGTAAATCAGGTGCCCTGTTTCGACAAACTGCGCTTGGCCGATGATCGGTACGCGCAGCCGCGTGCGCTCGCCTTTGAGTGGGAGCACTTCGAGATGCGGGTCGCGGCCGCGCTGCGAGACGGTGAACACGATCGATCCGCCGGGCAACATGTGCGGCCACCCATGCTCGAGCTCATCGTCTGCCGCGTTCAGCTCGGTGAGCCGTTCCGTCGTGCCTCCGCTTAAGCGCACGGCCACGAGTCCCGAATTGAGCGGCGCAAAGATGATCCAGCCGGCCTCGCTCCACGTTCCACCGGCAGACCCGCTGGGTGCATCGATGACGCGAACAGGGCTTCCGCTGCCCGAGACCGGTCTGTGCCAAAGCGCGCCGCGAGAGAAATACGCGACGGACGAACCGTCCGGCGAGAAAAACGGCGTCGTGGCGCCGATGGTATCGGGGAGTTCCTGATCGGACGCCGCGCCACCAAGCAGCGAGCGCACGAACAGGCGTCTGTGTCCATCCGTCGCGCCCTCTGCCGAATAAACCAGCCGCTCGCCATTCGGTGACACGGCGAACGAGCTGAGGATGCGATCGTCCGGAATGGGCACCGCAAAGCGCACCGCAGCCGGCGGCGGCGGCGCCGCAGTGCAGGCCGAGAGCGATGACGATCGCTGACAGGGCTATCGTCCGAAGTATCATTGGCCGCACGGACTCATGTCGCGGAAATGGATTGTCGTGGCGGCGGTTGCGCTCAGTGTGCCCGCCGCGTGGTGGATCGCTCAACGTATGGGTTCTCGAATTGTAACCGTGACCCCGCCCACCGAAGGGATTTCTCAAACACTGGCGTCTGAACGGGCGGCCAATGTCAGTTCGGTCCGATACGCGCTCTCGCTGAGCATTCCGTCGACGAAAAAGGAGCCGGTGCGCGGCACCGTGTCGGTTCGTCTCGTCCTTGCCGGGCAGGCGCCCTTGATTTTCGATTTTGCGCAGCCGGCGGACAGGGTCTCTTCAATCCGCGCCAACGGCCAGACGGTCGCCGTCCGCTCGGAGCAGGGCCATCTCGTCGTTCCTGCAGAATCGTTGAAGCTCGGCGAGAACATCGTCGACATTGCCTTTACCGCCGGCGACGAGGCGCTGAATCGGAACGACGAATTTCTCTACTCGCTCTTCGTGCCCGCGCGCGCGTCGCAGGCATTTCCCTGTTTCGACCAGCCCGACATCAAAGGATCGCTCTCGCTCTCGCTCGAGATTCCTGCCGACTGGGCCGCGGTCTCGAATGCGCCCGAGATGAGTCGCGACACGAAGGGTGATCGGATGACGGTGCGATTCGGCGAGACGCCCGCCCTTCCGACATACCTGTTCGGCTTTGCGGCCGGAAAGTTTTCTGTCGAGCGGGGCGAGCGCAGCGGCCGCGCATTCCACATGTACCACCGTGAGACCGACGCGGCGAAAGTTGCCGCCAACCGAGACACACTTTTCGATCTCCATCAGCAGGCGATCGAATGGCTCGAACCCTACACCGATCGCAAGTACCCGTTTCAGAAGCTCGATTTCGTGCTGCTGCCGGCGTTTCAGTTCGGAGGCATGGAGCATGCCGGCGCCATTTTCTACAACGCGCCGTACCTGTTGCTCGACGCAACCGCGACGCAGAATGACCAGTTGCGGCGCGCGAACCTGATCGCGCACGAAACAGCGCACATGTGGTTCGGCGATCTCGTCACGATGAAGTGGTTCGACGACGTGTGGCTGAAGGAAGTGTTTGCGAACTTCATGGCGGCGAAGATCGTCAACCCGACGTTTCCAGACGTCAATCACGAGCTGCGCTTCTTCCTGCAGCATCATCCGTCGGCCTACGACGTCGACCGTACGGCCGGCACGAATCCGATTCGGCAGCCGCTCGACAACCTGAAAGACGCCGGCAGCCTGTACGGACCGATCATCTACCTGAAGGCGCCGATCGTCATGCGCCAGCTCGAGCAGATACTCGGGCCCGATGAGCTGCGCGACGGCTTGCGCGAGTACCTCAGCCGCTTTGCCTTCCGGAACGCGACGTGGACCGATCTCATCGCGATCCTCGACGCGAGGACTGACGAAGACCTCGCGGCGTGGAGCCGCGCATGGGTCGACGAGCCGGGGAGGCCGACCATCGCGACCAACCTGGAGACGGCGAACGGCAAGGTGACGCGACTCACGCTTCACGCAATCGGATCCGCGGGGCCGATCGCTCCGGTGGACGCAGGAATTGCAGATAGCCCTCGGATACGAGCATGGCGCGCGCATCACAACGGTGAAGATGGAGGGGCCCTCGGTCGATGTGCCGCGGGTCGGCGATCTGCCACTGCCGAACTACACCCTGGCGAACGGCGAAGGGACGGCCTACGGCCTGTTCGCGCTCGACGACAGAAGCCGGCAATTCTTCCTGACATCTCTGGGCGAGATCGGCGACGGCCTGACGCGCGGCATCGCGTGGGTCACGCTGTGGGACGACATGCTCGAGGGAGGAGCTCGGCCGCGGCAGATGCTGGATCTCGCGCTGCGCACGCTGCCCGGCGAGCGCGAAGAACTGAACGTCGAGCGGATCCTCGTGCACACACAGGACCTGTTCTGGCGCTATGTGTCGGACGCCGAGCGCACGTCCATCGCCGGCCGCCTCGAGCAGACTCTACGCGCCGGTCTCGCGCAGGCATCGACGACCTCGCTGAAGTCGGCGTACTTCGCCGCATTCCGCCGAACGGTCACGACGCCCGAGGGTGTCGCCTATCTCGAACGCGTGTGGCGGAGACAGGACGCGATCGCGGGCCTGACGTTTGCAGAAAACGATTTCATCGACATGGCGCAGGAGCTCGCGCTGCGCGGCGGCGCGCGCACCGACGCGATTCTCGCGGAGCAGTCTGCGCGCATCACGAATCCAGACCGACAGGCGCGCTTCGCGTTCATCACACCTGCGCTGTCGCCCGACGCCGGGAAGCGGGACGCATTTTTTGCGAGCCTCGCACGCGTCGAGAACCGCGCGCACGAGCGATGGGTCGCCGACGGGCTGCGATTCCTGAATCACCCGCTGCGCCGCGCCCATGCGGAGCGCTACATTCAGCCGAGCCTCGAGATGCTCGGAGACATTCAACGCACCGGCGACATCTTCTTTCCGCTCGATTGGACGAATGCCGTGCTCGGCGGCCACAACTCCCCTGCCGCGGCACAGACGGTCACGGCGTTTCTGGCGGCTCACAAGGACTATCCCCCGCGCCTGCGGCGGGTCATCGAACAGAATTCCGATCAGCTGATTCGCGCCGCACGGCTTAACTAGCGATCGATAGATCTATAGATCTCGAGATCTATAGTTACGATGCGCCAGCCTCCGGCACTTCCTGCCATGCCAGAACAACGAGGCCGATAAACAACGTCACGATCAGCGCGCGGTCGGCGTGCGCGAGGACGTTCGTGAAGAGCGGCGTTCCGGCAAGGCCCGCGCGGCGGCTCAGGCCTGGGATGTCGAACATCATGCCGAGCTGCAGCAGCCAGAACAGCCCTCGCCGCAGGCGTGAGCGGGGCGTGTCGTTCAGTGCCAGCAGCATCATCACCGGCAGCAGAATCACGAACCCATAGGTGAGGTGGTAGAACGTCATCAGCGACCAGCATGCGACCAGCGGCGGCGCCGCGTACAGCACGTGCTTCCTGACGGCGCCTTCCTGAAATCCCGTCACCGCAGATGCCCGCGATCAGCCCGAGTGCGATCGATCCGGCAATCGCGTCGACCTCCGATACCTCGGTGACGAGCTGATAGATCAGCGGTCGAAACTCGCTGATGCCGGCCAGAATCGCCTCCCCGGTGTGATTCACCGCAAGAATCTCGGCGTATCTGGCGGCCACCCATAATGGGTACGCGCCGGTGCGGAGGCAGAAGACGGCGATCAGTCCGCCGATCACGGCAAGCGACGTGAGGACGACAGACCATCGGCGCGTGAACACGCTCCACAGAAATACTGGCACCGCGACCTGCGGCTTCATCATCGCGAGCCCAAGCCACGCGCCGCCTGCGATCGGGTGGCGGACGCAGACAAGCATGGCCGCCATGGAGCAGGTCAATCCGACGAGGGTGAACTGCGTCAGCGTGCGCACGCCTCCCCAACAGAGAAACATCAGGATGGGGAGCGCAATCACCCTGAACGGATCGTGCGGCCGGAAGAATCGCGCCGCTTGATACGGGGCCAGTATCGCCATCGCAAAGTTCATCAGCATCCAGATGGGATGCGCAGCACCGAGCGACAGCAGACCGAGCGGCGAGAGCAGCACAACGGCGTTCGGTGGGTAGTCCACCGAGCCCCACCGGCCCGGCTCGTAGACGTTCTTTCCCTCGACGAGCCAGTATCGTCCCCATCGCATCATCGACTCGAGGTCGTAGAGGCGGTCTGCCTGCGACGAGACGACAACCCCTGCCGCGAGATTGAGCACCGCGAGCGCGCCCCAGAACATCAGCACGCGCCTCGACGGCTTGGTGAAGAGTGGTCCGCTCACAGAATCGACACCGGATCGATGTCAATCGACACGCGGCGGCGCATATCGGGCTCGGCGGCGAGTGCCGCGAGCACTGCTTCTCGCATGCTCGCGCGATGGATGCCCTTCAAAAAGATCTGCGCGCGATATTCGCCGCGCAGTTTGGCGACCGGTGCGGGCGCCGGCCCCAGCACGCTGAATCGCCCGGCGCCGGCATTCGTCCGCAAGTGTTGCGGCGAGCGTGGCCGCGTCGGTCAACGCCGCGCGCGCATCACCTGCCCTTGACGACGATGTTCACCATCGCGGTCAGGGGCGGATATCGCATCGCCTGCCGATAGCCGAGCTCCTTCGCAAAAAACGCGCTGTAGTCCTGCTGGCAGGCGTGCTCGATGCTGTAGTGGTGGGGATAGATGGTCTGCACGATCGCTTCGCCAAGCTCCGCTCCACGCCCCGCGCGCCCTGCCACCTGCGTGAGCAGCTGGAACGTGCGCTCGGCGGCGCGGAAATCGGCGAGCCCGAGCCCCACATCGGCCGAGACCACCCCGACGAGCGTCACGCGCGGAAAATCGTGCCCTTTGGCGATCATCTGCGTGCCGACGAGAACGTCGATCGAGCCGGTCGCCATCGATCGAAGAATATCGGCCGCTGCGCCTTTGCGGCGCACCGTGTCGCGATCGAGCCGTGCCACGCGCGCCGTCGGCCACAGTGTCGCGATTTCCTGCGCGACCTTCTCGGTGCCGAAACCGCGCCGCTCGAGATACGGACCCTTGCACGCCGGGCACGCTTTGGGCACGAGCGTCCCGTAGTTGCAGTAATGGCACCGGGCGCGATGGCGATCGCGCCCTTCCGAGTGCACGATGAGCGACACGCTGCAGTTCGGGCACTCGATGGTGCCGCCGCATTGCCTGCAGAACACCGCCGTCGCCAGCCCGCGGCGATTCAGCAGAATCAGCGACTGCTGCCCTGCCTCGAGCCTCTTCGCGATGGCGTTCTTCAACCGCCCGCTGAGAATCACGTCTGGGCCGTGCTCGGCATATTCCTGGCGCATGTCGACGACGGAGACCGACGCGAGCGGGCGATCCTGCACGCGCCGCTCCATGACCAGGCGCGTGTATCGCGCGCTTGCCGCATTCTGGCTGCTCTCGAGCGACGGCGTCGCCGATCCGAGCACGACGAGCGCTCCCTCGTTGCGTCCGCGCACAATCGCCACGTCGCGCCCGTTGTAGCGCGGCGTTTCCTCCTGCTTGAACGATGTGTCGTGCTCTTCGTCGACGATGATCAACCCAAGGTTGTCGAGGGGGGCAAACACGGCCGAGCGCGTCCCTACGACGACCGACACCTCGCCGCGCCGGATGCGATACCACTGATCGGAACGCTCGCCATCGGAGAGTCCGCTGTGCTGCACGGCCACGCGATCGCCGAATGCGTCGCGAAACGCCGAGGCCACCGCCGGCGTGAGGGCGATTTCCGGAACGAGCACGAGCACCGACTTGCCTCGGCGCAACACGAGATCGGCAAGCCGGAGGTACACCTCTGTCTTGCCGGATCCGGTGACCCCTTGCAGCAGAAACACCGAGAACGCTCCCACCTCCGCGGCCGCGGCAAGCGCGTGCAATGCGCTCGACTGCTCGTCGGTCAGCACCCGGCCGGCCGACGCGATCGACCGTAGAGGCCGCGACGCCGCTCGCGAACGGATCGCGCTCGATGCGCTGATGATGGAGCGCAATCAGTCCCTTCGCGGCGAGCCGCTGCAGCACATCCGTCTGAGATGCCCCGTTCGTTGAGCGCGGGCACCGGCAGGCCGTGCGGAGATCCTCGCAGCAAGATCGATCGGCCTCTCGTTGCCGCTTCGGTAGCGGCTCGACTGCAGTCGAGCACTGCAGGATCGTGCCCCTGTGCGGTCAGCGTCGCGATGCGAATCGTTTTGTGGGCCTGCGTCGACGGAACGGCCGCAGCCAGCGCATCGCCTGCTCCGCACGCGTAATACTCCGACACCCACAGCGCGAGATCGACCACCGGCCCCGGCAGGAACGCTTCATCATCCAGCACTTCGAGGATGCTTTTGATTTTGTCTGCCGACGTCTGGCCGGCATCGAGCGTCGCGGCCGGATCGATGACGATGCCGGTCACGACCCGCTTGCCGAGCGGCACGACGACGCGCGCGCCGCGCGGCGGAGGCGGCACGCCGTCGGGTACCTGATATGTGAGGAGGTCGAGAAATGGAACGGGAACGGCGACGGAGACCAACCGCACCGGATCAGGCCACGTCTGTGCCAGTGAGGAGCGCGCGGACTTTCTTCATGTCCTCCCACACCTCGCGCCGGCAGCTCGGATTGCGAAGGAGAAACGCCGGATGGAACGTCGGCACGAGCTTGGCGCCGCGGTAGTCGAACACGCGCCCGCGCAGTCGCGAGATGGGGTCCGTCGTTTTCAGCAGCGACTTCGCCGCGAACGTGCCGAGCGCGACGATCACCTTCGGCTTGATCGTGTCGATCTGCCGGAACAGAAACGGCTCGCACTGCTCTACTTCGTCGGGCTCTGGATTGCGATTCTCCGGCGGGCGGCACTTGATGACGTTCGCGATATAGACGTCTTCACGCTTCAGTCCGATCGCCTCGATAATCTGCGTGAGCTTCTGACCCGAGCGCCCAACGAACGGAAAACCCTGGATGTCTTCATCCCGGCCAGGTCCCTCTCCGACAAACATCAGGTCGGCGTTCGGGTTGCCTGCGCCAAACACAATCTGCGTGCGCCCGAGGTTGCACAGCTTGCACCGCACGCAGTCGCCGATGTCCTCGCGGATGGCGGCGAGAGCTCGCGCGACCGCGGCACATGCCGATCCTGAAGGTCGGCACTGTCGAGCTGCCGGACTGTCGACGTTGCGACTGTCGTAGTGCTGACCTTAGGTCAGCCTGCGGCTCGCGACCGTGCCGCCCACACGGCGTCGCGACGGTACCCAGCCACACCAAGCTCCCCAAAGAACTTCAGGTGCTCGGCAAACTGTTCGCGTTCGTCCGACATTACGCTCGGACTGCGGAACGGGATTGCGTGAGCAGCTTCTCGATGCGCTGCATCACTTGCGCGGCGATGGCCGACTTCGACTGCAGTGGCAATGTTTCCTCGCCGTCGGCCGACACGAGCGTCACTTCGTTCGTATCGACCTCGAAGCCCGCATCGGTGCGCGAGACATCGTTGGCCACGACGAGATCGACCTTCTTCTCGCGCTGCTTGCGGCGCGCGCGTGCGACGACATCAGTAGTCTCGGCCGCGAAGCCGACCAGAAGCGGCCGCTCACCGGCGGCACGCTGCGCGCCGAGCTCGACAAGAATGTCCGGCGTCCGCACCAGCGAGAGCGTGAGGGTGTCGGAGTCTTTGTGGATCTTCTGTTGCGGCGCGGCCGCGGGCGCGTAGTCGGCCACGGCGGCCGCCATAATCACCACATCGGCGTCCTTCGCGCGCGGAACCACCGCGTCGCGCATTTCCGCGGCCGTCGTCACGCGAATCAGCTCGACTCCCGCAGGAGGCTGAATCTCCGTCGGTCCGCTGATGAGCACGACGCTGTGCGCCGCGGGCGCGGGCAGCGCCCGCAAGCGCATACCCCATCTTCCCGCTCGAGCGATTGCCGACGAACCGCACCGGGTCGATGGCCTCGCGCGTCGGTCCGGCCGTGACGATGACGGTCTTGCCGCGCAGAGGACCGGACGGCGTGAGCAGTTGTTCGGCCGCACGCACGATGTCCGCGGGCTCGGCGAGCCGCCCTTTGCCGATCCAGCCGCATGCGAGGTATCCGGCGCCTGGCTCGACGAAATACGTGCCGCGCGCGGCGAGCGTCTCGAGGTTCTGCTGAACGGCCGCGTGCGCAAGCATGTTCGTGTTCATCGCGGGTGCGACGAGCACCGGCGCCTTCGTGGCGAGGTACAGCGACGTGAGGAAGTCGTCGGCGATGCCGTTGGCGAATTTGCCGAGGATGTTGGCGGTCGCGGGCGCGACGATGAGCAGGTCGATGCTCGACGCCAGCGCGATGTGCTCGATATCGGCATTCGCGCCCGGCTCGAACTGGCTCGTCAGCACGCGGTGCCGCGTGATGGCCTCGAAGGTCAGCTCGCCGACGAACCTGCGCGCCGAGCGCGTCATGACGGCGACCACGTCGTGCCCCAGCTTCTGGAGACCGCGCACGACCTCGACCGATTTGTAGGCGCCGATTCCGCCGCACACGCCGACAGCAATCATGGCCATGGGTGACCTGCCTCTTTGCTCAACTAAAGTTGAGCCTACCGTAGCTAGTTGAGCTACCGGAACGTCCGCAAAATGTCGAGCGCCTGTGGGCGCATGCACTGCAGCTTCGAGCGCTCCGCCAGCACGATCGACTTGATGCGCTCGACGCACGAATCGAGCTGATCGTTGATGACGACGTAATCGTACTCCTCGAACGCCGACACCTCTTCGCGCGCCACTTCGAGCCGCTTGCGTATCGCCTCGTCGCTGTCTTTGCTGCGCCCGCGAAGCCGGTGTTCGAGCGCCTCGTAGTTCGGCGGCAGCACGAAAATGGCCACGTGCGGCAGGCCGACGCGGCGAACCTTCCGCGCGCCCTGCACATCGATCACCAGCACCACATCGTCGCCGCTTTCGAGGCACCGCGTGGCATCGCCCGCGTGCGTGCCGTAAAAGTTGCCGAACACCTCGGCGTGCTCGAGGAATTCGCCGTTCGCGATCATCTTCTCGAATGTCGCACGGCTCACAAAATTATAGTCCACGCCATCCGCTTCGTCGCCGCGCGGCGCGCGTGACGTGTACGAGCGTGAGAGCTTCAGCCGATCGGTCACCCGGACCAGCCGCTCGACGACCGTCGTTTTTCCCGTGCCCGATGGCGCAGAGACGATGAACAGCAAGCAGCAGCCCTTATTCGACATTCTGTACTTGTTCGCGCATCTTTTCGAGCTCGGCCTTGGCCGAGATCACCAGGTTCGAGACGCGCAGCCCGTCGGCTTTCGATCCGATGGTGTTGACTTCGCGATTCATCTCCTGGAGCAGGAAATCGAGCTTCCGGCCGCACGGCTCTGGCGACTCGGCCAGCGATTTCCAGTGCGCGAGGTGCGCGCGGAACCGCGCCATCTCTTCGCTGATGTCAGAGCGCGACGCCACGCGGACGATTTCCTGCGCGATGAGATTGGCATCGGCCGCCAGATCGACCGTCAGCTCCTGCACGCGCGCGGCGAGCCTCGCCTGCAGCTCCAGACGGCCCAGGTCGGCCGCGTCCGCGATCTCCTCGAGCATGCCGCCGAGCAGCGCGCGCCTGATTTCGAGGTCGGCGTTCAGATGATCTCCCTCGGTGGCGCGCATGATGTCGAGCTGCGTGATCGCGTCCTCCACCGCCGCTTCGAGCATCTCGACGAGCTGCGCCACCATCGCGGCATCGCGCTCGACAGGCCGCTCGCGCACAGCCAGCGCCTGCGGCAGTCGCAGCAGATCTCCCGGCGTCAGGGGACCCTGCACGATGCCGCGGCTCCTCGCCGTCTCGAGCGCGGCCGAGAGCGCGACCGCGAGCGGCTCGTTGAACTCCACCTCGACGCTCGCGGTGTGCCGGTACTGCACGTTGACGGCGAGCTCCACCCTGCCCCGGCCGATTCGCCGCTGCACGCTCGAGCGAATGCGCCCTTCGGCCTCGGCCAGCGTCTGCGGCACGCGGAGCTGCAAGTCGAGATGCCGATGATTGACGGCTCTGATGGTTACGGTAATGGTCGCCGCTTCTGATTCTTTGGTCGCCGCCGCAAACCCCGTCATGCTTTTAATCATTATCGACGTCTACCGGATTCTCCGTGCGCTTCGGTCTCGAGTAACTGCATCTTGTAGAGCGACGCATACACACCCTCGCGGTTCAGCAAATCGTCATGGCGCCCGACCTCGACGATGCGCCCCCGCTCGAGCACGACAATCGCGTCGGCACGCATGATCGTCGACAGGCGGTGTGCGATGACGAACGACGTGCGGTTCAACATGAGCGTCGCCAGCGCGTCCTGCACGAGCAGCTCGGCTTCGGTGTCGAGCGCGGAGGTCGCCTCATCGAGAATAAGTATGGGGGCGTTCTTCAGCAGCGCCCGCGCGATGGCGAGCCGCTGACGCTGGCCGCCAGAGAGCTTCTGGCCGCGCTCGCCGATGCGGGTCTTGTATTTCTCGGGCAGGGCCGACACGAACTCGTGCGCGTGCGCCGCCCGCGCGGCAGCCTCTATCTGCGCGGGGGTCGCCTGCGCCGCGCCATACGCAATGTTGTTCGCGATCGTGTCGTCGAACAACACGGTCTCCTGTGTGACGATGCCGACCTGAGCACGCAGCGACTTCAGCGTCACCTCGCGCAGATCGGATCCATCAATCGTAATGGCGCCACCGCTGACGTCGTAAAAGCGTGGAATCAGGTTCACGAGCGTCGTCTTGCCGGCGCCGCTGCGGCCGACGATCGCGACCATCTGTCCGGCCGGAACCGTCAGGCTGATGTTGCGGAGAATCGCGCGCGGATGCACATCTTTATTCAGTCGCGGGGGCCCCTCGCCCCGCTCCGCGCCGCTCGCTTGCGGGGCCCCATCGCCCCGCGCCGCTCGCGGCTCTTCGTAGGCAAAGGTGACGTCGCGGAATTCAATCGCCTGCGAAAACGGCGGCAGCGGCACCTGCGTTCGGCGACTCCGCAACCTCGGTGTGCGTGTCGAGCATTTCGAAAATTCGGTCGGCCGCGGCAATCGCCTGCTGCAGGTTGGCGTTCACGCGGCTCAGCTTCTTCGCGGGGGCGTACATCATCAGCATCGCCGCAAGGAACGTCGTGAAATCGCCCGTCGTCAGCCGACCCGTGGCAATCTCGTTACTGCCGTACCACAATGCCGCAGCCATGCCGATGCCGCCGAGCAGCTCCATCGCGGGCGGCATCAGTGACAGCGCGCGGACGACGCGCATGTTCGTGCGATACAGATGCCGCAGCGCGTCGCGGAAGCGGCTCGTCTCGCGCTCTTCCGCGCCGAAGGCCTTGACAATGCGGTGGGCGGCGAAGGTTTCGGCGCCGACGTGCGACATATGTTCCTGCGCTTCCTGGCTCCGCCGCGCAGTGCGGCGGACGCGCTGGCCGAGGCGCACGAGCGGATACAGGAGGATAGGTGCGCCGGTCAGGCACACGAGCGCGAGTCGCGGGTCGAGGTAGAACAGAATCACCGCGTACCCGATGAGCGCGAGCGTTTCGCGCGCCAGATCGCCCGCGGTCTCCGACACGGCGCGCTGCACCTGTCCAACGTCGTTGGACACGCGCGACAAAAGCTGGCCGACGGCGTTGCGGCCGAAGAAGCTCGCCGACTGCCCGAGAATGTGCCCGTAGAGCTCGTCGCGGACGTCCATCACGACGCGCTGCCCCACGTCTTCCATCAGGTAGCCCGAAAAATACGACCCGACGCCTTTCAGGAAATACAGACCGATCAGCGCGAACGCAATCGTGCGCAGCCCTTCCCCTGTCGGCAAGACCTCGTTGAGGATCGGCTTGATCAGATAAATGACGAGCGCCGACGCGGCGGCATAGATCACCATCGCCAGCACCGCCCAGGCCAGGCGGCCCTTATATGGCTTTGCGTACCGAAGGAGCCGGAAGAACGAGTTCACTCGGTAAAGCGGTATTTGACCAGGACCCACAGCGCGACGACACCGTCGCGCCACGTTATCTTCTTGCCCTCGTCGTACCCACGGCCGTCGTAGGTGATCGGCACCTCGTACACGCGGTATCCGCGCTTGAAGATCTTCGCCGTCAGCTCGGGCTCGATGCCGAACCCGTCGCTGTCGAGCGTAAACGACCGGAGCACCTCGATCCGCATCGCTTTGTAGCAGGTCTCCATGTCGGTCAGCATCGTGTTGTAGAGGACGTTGGTCAGAAACGTCAGGAACAGATTGCCGAGGTAATGCGTGAACAGAAACACGCGATGCCGTCCAAGGAAGCGCGATCCGTAAACCACGTCGGCGCGCCCCTGGACGATCAGCTCGATGAGCTCGGGAAATTCCTCCGGCGAATATTCCGTGTCGGCGTCCTGAATGACCACGAGATCGCCGGTCACCTCCTTGAAGCCGAGCCGAAGCGCCGATCCTTTTCCGCCGTTGGGTTTCTGGAACAGCTTGAAGGGGTATTTGCCCTGGAGCCCCCGCAGAATATCCGACGTGCCGTCCTTCGACCCGTCATCGACGACGATCAACTCGATGCGCAGGTCGGGCACCGCCAGGACGCGGGCAATCATGCCTTCGATCGTGTCGCGCTCGTTGTAGACGGGCATCACGACCGACAGCAGCGGGTTGTTGAGTCTCCCTTTTATCCCTGCCATTACCTGCCCACGGAGTAGTACGTGAATCCTTGAGCTTTCATCTGATCCGGGCTGTAAATGTTACGGCCGTCGAAGATGACCGGCGTCTTCATCAGCTTGCGCATACGTCCGAAATCGGGCTCGCGGAACTCGTTCCACTCGGTGGCAATCACCAGGGCATCGGCCCCCTTCAACGCACTGTAGCTCTTATCGGCCAATGTGATTTTGTTGCCGAAAATCCGCTTCGCGACCGGCGCGGCCTGCGGGTCGAAGGCCTGCACCCTGGCTTTGGCGCGCAGCAGCCTGGTGATGAGCGGAATCGCCGGCGCCTCGCGCATGTCGTCGGTCCGCGGCTTGAACGACAGTCCCCACACGGCAATCGTCTTGCCCTTGAGCGACCCGAAGTGCGTCTCCAGCTTCGACACGAAGCGAACCTTCTGCGCTTCGTTCACGCGCTCGACGGCCTTCAGCGTCTGAAAGTCGTACCCCTTGTCGCCGGAGAACTTGATGAGGGCCTTGATGTCTTTCGGAAAGCAGCTTCCGCCGAACCCGATGCCCGGGAAGAGAAACGATGGCCCGATGCGGCGATCGGCGCCGATCGCCTTGCGCACCTGATCGACGTTTGCGCCGAACGCTTCGCACACGTTCGCAATCTCGTTCATGAACGAGATGCGCGTGGCGAGAATCGCGTTCGCCGCGTACTTGCTCAACTCCGCGCTCGCCAGGTCCATCATCATGATGGGCGCGCCCGTGCGCGTGAACGGCGCGTACAGCTCGGCCATCAGCGCGCGCGCACGATCGTCCTCGACGCCGATGACGACGCGATCGGGCTTCAGGAAGTCCTCGACCGCGGCGCCCTGCTTCAGAAACTCCGGGTTGCTGACCACGCTGAAGGGATGCTTGGTCTCGCTCTTGATCAGCTCGCGCACCCGCTGCGCTGTGCCGACAGGCACCGTGCTCTTGTCGACGATCACCTTGTAGCCGTTCATCGCCTTTGCGATGTCACGGGCCACCGCAAGCACGTGTGACAGATCCGCCGAGCCGTCTTCGTGCTGCGGCGTCCCGACGGCGATGAAGACGATGCTGGCAGCGCGCACCGCGCGCGGAAGGTCGGTTGTAAACTCGAGGCGCTTCTCTGCCCGTTGCGCGTGACCATCTCTTCGAGGCCGGGCTCGTAGATCGGCATGACGCCGCGCTTCAGCCTGCGCACCTTCGACGCGTCCTTGTCGATGCACGTCACGTCATTGCCGTTCTCCGCCAGACAGGCTCCCAGCACCAGGCCGACGTAGCCTGAACCGACGACCGCAATTTTCATTCGTGATTACTCCCCTCGACTCGCTACGCTCGCTCGGGGCAAGCCGAGCCGACGCCAAGGGGTGAGAGTATATCGCTCCAACCCATTGACCAGCAAGGATATGGTCGGGTTGTGATAGGCTCGGCCGCGTGCGGATCGTCATCGATTACCGTCCGGCCCTCCGGGCCCGCACCGGCGTCGGCGAACACATCCACCAGGTGACCCGCGAGCTCGCGCGAACCGGCAGCGACGAGATTACGGCGTTCTCGAGCTCGTGGAAGGATCGCGTGCCTTCGACGCTCGCGGCAGAGATGCCCACCGTGCGAATCGTCGATCGGCGCATACCGGTCGGCGCGCTCAACTTCGCGTGGCACCGATTGCGCTGGCCGCCGATCGAAGCGCTGGCCGGCGGCGAGTACGACGTCGCGCACTCACCGCATCCGCTGCTGCTGCCGTCGCGCTCGGCGGCGCAGATCGTGACCATTCACGACCTGCATTTCCTCACGCATCCCGATCGCACGTCGGGAGAGATTCGCCGCGACTATCCCACGCTCGTTCGCGCGCACGCCCACCGCGCCGATCGCGTCATCGTCGTGTCGCGATTCGTCGCCGGCGAGGTGCAGCGGCTGCTTGACATTCCGGCAGAGCGCATTTCCGTCTGCCCGAATGGCGCGCCCGAGTGGAAGGGACCCGCAGCGAGCGCAGACGCCGCGGCTACCTGCTCTACACCGGCACGATCGAGCCGCGCAAGAATGTCGGAGGGCTGCTCGACGCATACGCGCGCCTGATCGCGCGGCGCGCCGACGCGCCGCGCCTTGTGATCGCCGGCCGCGCGGAACAGGGCAGCGCCGACGTGCTCGCGCGGATAGATCAGCCGCCGCTCGCCGGCCGCGTCGAGTACCGCGGCTACGTTCCCGCAGGCGATCGCGAAGCGCTGTTCAAGGGCGCACAGGCGTTTGTGCTGCCGGCCTTCGATGAAGGATTCGGCATACCCGCCGTCGAGGCGATGTCGGCAGGCGTGCCGGTCGTGGTGTCGAACCGCGGGGCGTTGCCCGAGGTCGTTGGCGATGCGGGACTGTTCATCGATCCGGACGATGTGGAGAGCCTGGTGGCGGCGCTGGAACGCCTGATCGGCGACGCCGATCTGCGCGCGGCCTGCGCGCGCCGCGGTCTCGATAGGGCGCGGCACTTCACCTGGGCCCAGACGGCGCGCGACGTCCGGCGCGCGTATGAAGACGCAATGCTCGCGCGACGGCATCGCTCTCCCGTTCTCGCCGGCGCACAGTCGAGCGTCCACAGTCGAAATGCGCATCGGCATTGACGCCCGCGAGCTCTGCGGCAAGCCGACCGGCGTCGGCCGTCATCTCTCGGGGCTGCTCCGCGCATGGTCAACAGATGCCACCGCATCGCGACACACGTTCGTGCTCTACGCGCACGAGGCACTCGCGCCCCCGTTTCGCAACGCCGAGCTGCGCGTCATTCCAGGCGCACCCGGGACGGCGTGGGAACAACTCGCGCTCCCAAAAGCGACGAAACAGGATCAGTTGGATGTCTTCTTCGCGCCCGGCTACACGGCGCCGCTCTTGTTGAACACGCCGACCGTGGTGCTCGTGCACGACATTTCGTTTGCCGCACATCCTGAATGGTTTCGGTGGAAGGAAGGGTTGCGCCGGAGGCTGTTGACACGATGGTCGAGCCATCACGCGGCGCTGGTGCTGACCGTTTCCGAAGGGGCGCGGCGCGAAATCATCTCGCACTTCGGGCTCTCGGAACACCGCGTGCGCTGTATTTATCCGGGTGTGATTTCGCTGCACGGGGCGCAAGCCTCCCAGCGTCCTCGCGAAGGGGGGCGATCCCATCGTCCTGTTCGTGGGCTCGATCTTCAACCGTCGCCACCTTCCCGATCTCATTCACGCGTTCAAGCCGATCGCGAAGAACCATGCTGCCGCGCGTCTCGAGATCGTCGGCGACAATCGGACGCATCCGCACGAGGATCTCACGGCGATCGCGGCGACGGCGGGAATCGCCTCACAGGTGTCGATTCGGCCGTACGTGCATGACGCTGAGCTCGCCGAGTTGTACGGGCGGGCGCGCGCGTTCGCGCTGCTGTCGGAGTACGAAGGGTTCGGCCATCCACCGCTCGAGGCGCTCGGCTCGAGCGTGCCGTCAGTGCTCGTCGACACCGACGTCGCGCGGGAAGTGTGCGGCGACGCGGCGCTGTATGTGGCAAAGGGGGATATCGCCGGCACGACGGCCGCGCTGAACAGCTTGCTCTTCGACGAGGAGGTGCGGCAGCGCGTGCTCGACGCGGGCCCCGCGGTGCTCGCGCGCTATTCGTGGACACGCGCCGGCGCCGAGACATTGGCCGCGCTGGAGAGTGTCGGGTGATCACGCTTAACAGAAGATCAGAAGGTCAGAAGAATGAAAAACTTGATCTTCGAGTTCTGAAATGGGACCTCGCGATCGTCATTGTCAGCTACAACACCAGGAGCGACCTCGAAAACTGCCTGCAGTCGCTGCACGACCATCCGCCGCATGCGTCGCACCAGATTGTCGTCGTCGACAACGCGTCGCGCGACGGCAGCGTCGATGCGGTGCGCTCGCGATGGCCCGGCGTCACGGTCATGGCACTTCACTCGAACGTTGGCTTCGCATCGGCGAACAACGCCGGCATCCGCGCGACCGAGAGCGAGCTGGTGCTGCTGCTCAACAGCGACACCCTCGTGCCGAATGGCGCGATCGATCGCCTCATCGGTGCGCTGCGCGAGCTTCCCGGCGCCTCGATTGTGGGACCGAAGATCGTGGACGGCGGCGGCCGCTCGGAGCTGTCGTACGGCCGGATGATGACGCCGCTGGCCGAGCTGCGGCAGAAACGGCTCGTGCGGCGTGCCTCGCCACACAAGCTGTCGCTGATGACCTCGAAGACGCGGCAGGTCGACTGGGTGACGGCCGCCTGCCTGCTCGTGCGGCGGCGTGACGCCGAGGCGGCGGGCCTTCTCGACGAGCGCTACTTCATGTATTGCGAGGATGTGGATTTCTGTGCAGCCGTGCGCGCCAACGGCGGCAAGGTCTATTTCACCCCGCTCGCACAGGTGGTTCACCTCCGGGGCCGCTCGTGGCGGGCCAACCCGGCGGCCACCGCCGACAGCTACCGCCGCAGCCAGATCGCCTTCTACCGGAAGCACCACCCGTTCTGGGTGCCGTTTCTGAAGGCGTATTTGGCGCTTCGCGGCAAGCTGCCGAGGTAAGCGACCGATAAGAGGGCCCTAAGCCCTTTATGAGTGACGCTCCCGTTCAACCGCAGTATTCCTGGGTTTGTCCGGAATGTACCCGGAAAGTGCCGAACCGCTTCGACACGTGCCGGTGTGGCGCCGCGCGCGATGCGATGGTGCAATAGGTGCGATGGGTGCAGACGGGTGCGATGGGTGCGGAGGGCGACGCGACCGTTTGGGGCCCGCCGCCGCCGACACCTTCGAAGCTGCCGTGGATCATCCTTGGTCTCGTGGCGTTGGCCGCCGCCGGCACGCTAATCGCGCTGCAAGTGCTGCCTGCGCGCCCACAGCCACAGGCTGCCGCACGTCTTTCACCTAACGTACCCACCGCCCCTCTCGCACCCAACGCATCCGCCTCCGCGCCGGAATCTCCTATCGCTATGGCGGACAGGCCTCTCGCACCTTACGAACCAGCACCCATCGCACCCGATGCACCCGTTGCACCCATTGCACCCATTGCACCCGTCATACCCACTTCATTGGAAGACGTGATTAGCCGCGCGATTCCGGCGATCGTGTCGATCGAAACGGGTCAAGGGCGCGGGAGCGGATTTTTTGTCGCGCCGCGCACAGTCATCACCAACCGCCACGTCATCCAGGACAACGTGTCGGTGACGGTGCGGCTCTCGAGCGGCCAAACGCTGCCGGGGCGGGTCGAGAAGTCGTCCAGCGAGAACGACCTGGCGATCGTCCGCGTCGACAGCGCGCTGCCGTCACAGCCGGTGCTGGCGCTCGGCAGCGTCAACGACGTGCGTCCCGGGCAGGAAGTGATTGCCATCGGCCTGGCGCTCGGCGTGTTTCAGAACAGCGTGACGCGCGGCATCATCAGCGCGATCCGCCGCGCCGATCGAACGGTCATGCTGCAAACCGATGCCGCCATCAATCCGGGCAACAGCGGCGGGCCGCTGCTGAATCGTCAGGGACAAGTCGTCGGCATCAACACGCTGAAGGTTGGAGGCGCGGCCGAATCGCTCGGCTTTGCGGTGGCGGCCGATCATGCGCGCGCGCTCGTCGGCGGCGGCCGGGCGAACGAGCCGTTCGGGACGTCGGCGCAGCAAAACCAGCAGCTGGCGCCCGCGTTCGGCGCACGCTCGTCCACCGACATCGCGCGCGAGGCCGGGACGAAGCGATACGGGCAGATCGTCGAGGCCGTTTCGCGCCAGGCGGTGCAGCTCGACGCCTATTGGAGCCGGATCAAAGTGAACTGCACCGTGCGCGTCGCGCCCGGGTACGACCGCGAGTGGTTCGGGCTGTGGGATGGCCGCGCGAAGCTCGACACGCCCGACTCGTCGTGCGGTTCAGCCGTCCAGGAGCTCGAAGAGATGGCCACGCAGGTGCGCGCGGTGATGGGGACGGCCCAGGAGGAAGCGCGGCGCGCGTCGGTGCTGCCCGGAGAGCTGCGCGACATCCGCCGCCGCTACCGCATGGACTGGCCGGGTTTTGATAGGTGATCAGTCCATCGTCGCATCGTCCATCGTCCATCGTCCATCGAGTCTGCAGTCGTCGATCGACGATCGACGATCGACGATCGACGATCGACGACTAGAATACACAAGTGCGCATCGGCATAGACGCGCGGAAGCTTCATGATTTCGGCATCGGCACCTACATCCGGAATCTGCTGCGTGAGCTCGCGACACTCGACCAGACGACAGAGTACGTGCTCATCACGAGGCCTCAGGACATGAGTGTCGCGGCTTCGCTCGGGGGCAACTTCCGCGCGGTCGCTGATGGCTCGGGGCACTACTCGATTGCCGAGCAGATTTCGATTCCGCTCGCCGTGAGGCGCGAAAAGCTCGATCTGTTCCATGCGCCGCACTACGTGCTGCCAGCGCTGACGCCATCGCGCAGCGTCGTCACGATTCACGACTGCATTCACCTGATGTTCCCGCAGTACCTTCGACACCGTCTCGGCTATGCGTTCGCGCGCGCGTCTCTGTACACGGCCGCGCACAAGTCCGACCGCATCTTCACCGTGTCGGAGCAGTCCAAGCGCGACATTCTGAAATTCTTCGACGTGCCGCCGGACAAGATCGTCGTCACGCCGAATGCCATCGACGATCGCTTCAGCGTGCCGCCGAGCGAAGAGCACGTCATCAACACGCGCGAGCGGTACCAACTGAGCCATTCGTATCTGCTGTATGTCGGAAACATCAAGCCGCACAAGAATCTCGAGCGGCTCATCGAGGCGTTTCATCTCGTGCGGCAGCAGGGGCGGTCGGAGCTCGAGCTCATCATCATCGGCGACGAGATCTCCAAGCTGCAGTCGCTGCGGCGTGCCGTGCACAAGTACGACATCCATCGCTACGTGCGATTCCTCGGCTACGTGCCCGACAAGACGCTGGCCGTGCTGTACCGGCTCGCGTCGGTGTTCGTGTTTCCGTCGCTGTACGAAGGGTTCGGCCTTCCTCCGCTCGAAGCGATGGCCAGCGGCACACCTGTCGTCACATCGAACGTGTCATCGCTGCCCGAGGTGGTGGGCGATGCCGCAGTGCTCGTCGATCCATACAACGCCGAGGCCATCGCGGACGGGATCATGTCGGTGCTGCGAAGCACGCACCTGCGCGAGGACTTGCGCACGCGTGGCCTCGAGCGCGTCAAGGAATATTCCTGGGCGCGCTCGGTGAAGCGCGTGCACGAGATCTACGGCGAGGTCTTGTCGTGAGGGTGGTACTGGTGCATGACTGGCTGACCGGCATGCGCGGCGGCGAGAAGGTGCTCGAGCTGTTGTGCGAGGCGTACCCGAACGCCGACCTGCTGACGCTGTTCCACGTTCCGGGAAGCGTCTCGCCGGCGATCGAGCGGCTGCGGCCGCGCACGTCCGTGCTGCAACATCTGCCGGGCATGCGGCGCGTCTACCGCTACTGTCTGCCGCTGTTCCCCGCCGTCATCGAACAGTTCGATCTCGATCAGTACGATCTGGTCATCAGCACGAGCCACTGCGCCGCCAAAGCGGTGGTGAAGACCGGTCGCGCGCGGCATCTGTGCTACTGCTTCACGCCTATGCGGTATGCCTGGGATCAGTTCGACGCATATTTCGGCGAGGGGCGTGTCGGCACGATGAAGAGCCGCGCGCTGCGGCCGGTGCTGAACGCGCTGGCCCGCTGGGACGCCGCCACCGCGGGGCGGGTCGACCGCTATGTGGCCATCTCTCAGCACGTTGCCAGCCGGATCAGGCGGTACTATAATCGTGACGCCGAGGTCATCTACCCTCCGGTCGACACGGGCTTCTATTCACCGGATGACACGGTTGCATCGGACAATTTTTTGCTGATTGTGTCAGCACTCGTTCCATACAAACGCATAGACGTGGCGATCGAGGCGAGCCGTCTCTCGAATACGCCGTTACGCATCATCGGCAACGGGCCGGAGCGCGATGCTTTGGCCGCGCTCGTCGCGCGTACCGGCGCCGACGTGCAGCTGCTTGGACGGCTGTCCGACGAGGATGTGCGCGATCAGTATCGCCGCGCAGCCGCCGTGCTGCTGCCAGGCGAGGAAGACTTCGGCATCGTACCGGTCGAGGCGCAGGCCTGCGGCACTCCCGTGATTGCGCTCGCACGCGGCGGCGCGCTCGAGACGGTCATCGACGGCGTCACGGGCGTGCTCGTCGACGAGCCGACCCCTTCTGCGCTTGCCGCCGGCATCGCGCGCGCCAGCCAGCTGCGGTTCGACCGTGCCGTCATCAGGGCCCACGCCATCACATTCGATCGCGCCGTGTTTTCGCGCGCGATACAATCGACGATCGAGAGCCTCGCCTGGCCCGAGCCAAGTCGAGGGGCCCATGCTTAGACGATACGGCCGCCTGCTTCTGGCGCTCTACGTCGTCTCGGACGCGATGCTCGGCATCGCGGCATTCGGCCTGGCCTATCTACTTCGATTCTCGAGCGGGCTCATCCCCATCACGCGAGGCTTTCCGCCGTTCCAGCAGTACGTCGCGGTCATGCCGTACATCGCGGTGCTCGTCCCTCTTGCCTATTACTTTCAAGGGGTCTACCGTTTGCGGCGCGGCCGGTCGCGCGTCGATGATTTCTTCCTCGTCTTCATCGGCACCGTCGTCTCAGTAATCCTCGGCATCGTCACCACTCTGTACGTCGACGCGTACCACGCGTCGCCCGAAGAGCAGGCCGTTGGGGCGTATCAAGTCTCGCGCATCGTCTGGGCCCTGTTCCTGGTGATCAACATCGCGTTCACGTTCGGCTCGCGCGAGCTCGTGCGCGAAATCCTCGAGCGGCGCTGGAAAGCGGGCCTCGGGCTGAAGCGCATCCTCATTGCCGGCGCCGGCGAACTGGGCCGCGTTGTCGCCGAAAAGATTCTCCAGCACGGCGAGCTCGGCTATCAGGTGATCGGATTTGTCGACGATCGCGCCGGCGGCGATCACCTGGGCTACCGCGGCCTGCCGCTCCTCGGCACGCTGGCCGATGCGCCCGAGATCATCCGCCAGGAGAGCATCGACCACCTGTATGTGGCGCTGCCGCTCGACGAGCACGTGAAGATGCTCGATCTCATCGAGAGCACGAGCCGCGAAGTGGTCGACGTGAAGGTGGTTCCCGACCTGGTGCAGTTCCTCGCCCTGCGCGCGCGCCTCGAAGATCTCGACGGCGTCCCCATCATCAACATCCACGACGTTCCGCTGCAGGGCCTCAATGCGGTCATCAAGCGCGCGATCGATCTCGCGATTAGCGGCGCGGGTGCCATGCTGCTCGCGATTCCGTGCGGGTTAATCGCGCTGGCCATCAAATACACGTCACCCGGCCCGATCTTTTACCGCCAGGAACGCATGGGACTCGATGGCCGGCCGTTCTGGGTCTACAAATTTCGATCGATGGAACTCGACGCCGAAGAGGTGACCGGCCCTATCTGGGCGCGCGACGACGACCCGCGATGCACGCCCGTGGGCCGCTTCCTGCGTCGTTGGGACTTCGACGAACTGCCGCAGATCTGGAACGTGCTGAAGGGTGACATGTCGGTCGTCGGCCCGCGGCCCGAGCGGCCGTTCTTCGTCGACCAGTTCAAGCACCGCTTCCCGCAGTACATGCTGCGCCACAAGGTGAAGGCCGGCATCACAGGCTGGGCGCAGGTGAACGGCTGGCGCGGCAACACCTCGCTCGAGAAGCGCATCGAGTTCGACCTCTACTACATCGAGAACTGGTCGGTCTCGCTCGATCTCAAGATTATGTGGATGACGCTCTTCCGCGGTGTCCTTACCCGGTAAACGGAGCAAGCCCCTTGCCTAAACGCCGCATCGTCATCACAGGAGCCGCTGGATTCATCGGCTCTCACCTGGCCGAGGAGCTCCTCAACCGCGATTGCTCGGTCGTCGGCATCGACAATCTGCTGACGGGCGATCTCGCCAACATCGCGCACCTCGCGGGGCGCGACTTCGTGTTCATCAAGCACGACGTCACCAACTACATCAATGTCGACGGCCCGGTCGACATCGTGCTGCACTGGGCGAGCCCGGCGAGCCCGATCGACTATCTCGAGCTGCCGATTCCCACGCTGAAGGTTGGCGCGCTCGGCACGCACAAGGCACTCGGCCTGGCGAAGGCGAAGGGCGCCCGGTTCGTCATCGCCTCGACGTCAGAGGTCTACGGCGATCCGCTCGAGCACCCGCAGAAGGAAACGTACTGGGGCAACGTCAACCCCATCGGCCCACGCGGCGTGTACGACGAAGCGAAGCGGTTTGCCGAAGCGATGACGATGGCGTATCACCGGTATCACGGGGTCGACACCAAGATCGTGCGAATTTTCAACACGTACGGTCCGCGCATGCGCATCAAGGACGGCCGCGCGGTGCCCGCCTTCATCTCGCAGGCGCTGCTCAACGAGGACGTAACGGTATTTGGCGACGGCACACAGACGCGCAGCTTCTGCTACGTCGACGATCTCGTGGCCGGCATCCTGAAGCTGGCCGATTCCAACCTGAACGAGCCGGTCAACATCGGCAACCCGCACGAGATGACGATCGAGGGGATCGCGAAAACCATCATCACGATGACGGGCTCGAAGAGCAGAATCATCTACCAGGATCTGCCGGTGGACGATCCCAAAGTCCGCCAGCCCGACATCACCAAGGCCCGCACGCTGCTCGGCTGGGAGCCGAAAGTCACGCTCGACCAGGGGCTCGTGAAGACGATTGAATACTTCAAGAGGAAGATGGGGGTTTAGTCGTCGCAGTCGCCGACTACCAACTGATCAGTTCTGATTAATTATCTTCGTGATGTTGAAGACGTAATGGAAACCCGAGATCAGCGTGATGGCCGCTGAGGCATAGATGCCGAAGGCTACGATCGGTGAAGTGCGCTCCAGGTAGTTGAAATACATGATCACCACGCAGGTGAGGATGTATGTCGCAGTGGCGATCTTGCCGTAGATCGACGGCTTGAACTCGCGGCGGCCGATCGCGAGGTTGATGACCGCAACCGTCAGCACTATCAGCAGGTCTCTCGTGATAATCAGGATGGTCAACCAGACCGGCAGTTTGTTCACCAGCCCGAGGCCCGGCAGCGTCAGCACGCTCACCGTCGCCACGATCAGCAGCTTGTCCGCCATCGGGTCGAGCCAGGCGCCCAGGCTGGTGCGGCCTCTGAATGTTCTGGCGATGAGGCCGTCGAGCAGATCGGTCAGGCCGGCAATCGCAAAGACAATCAGCGCCCACCCGAAATAGCCGTACACCGTGAGAATGACGAAGGCCGGCGCGAGCAACACCCGTGTAAAAGTGAGCTGATTCGCCGGCGTCAACACGCTCATTTGGACGTCGTGAGGAGCCGCTCGATGCGGGTGATCGCGTCGATCGCTTCCGCGCCGCTGACGGGGCGCGTCAGCTGAAACGATCCGTCGCCGAGGAGCGGAATGATGCCCGCCGCGACCGAGAGCGACGCGTCGGCATAATGCAGATTACTGACGCCCACGTCCGCCATCTTCTGCATGCGGCTCTGCCAGTCCTTCAATAACTGTGGGCGCCCGACGGCGATGATCTTCAGCATGCGCGCTACTGCCTGGGCGAGGTCGCTGCGCTGCACGGCGTTGCGCGGCTGGAACGTGTGGTTCTCGTACGGCTCGATCACGCCGGCGCGGGCCGTGGCCATGATCCACTCCGACGCCCAATCATTGCGCGCGTCGGTGATGACGACGGCCTGGGCCGGCGCCAGTGTGAGCAGCGCATCCAGCCTGAGGCCGATGAGCGCGGCGAGATCGCCTCGCGTAATCGACGCTTGCTCGGGTATCGCGCGATATTCGGCCGGCAGCTTCAAATAGGCCAGCCGCGCGTCGATCGCCGCCATCCGCCGCCGCAGGTCGGCGCTCGGCTCGAGCGTGTTCGCCTCGGCGTACATCTTCTGCGCGCCGGCGAGATCGCCGCGCGCGTCGAGTATCTCGCCGATGCGGATTCTCGACGTCGCATCGGCGGAATCCATTTCGACCACGCGCTGGTATCGCGCGAGCGCCTGATCTGTCTTTCCCTGCTTGGCCTCGACATCGGCGAGGTCGCGCACCAGGAACGCGCTGTCGGGTGATGCCGCAATAGCCTGCTCGTACAGGCGCGCGGCTTCGTCGAGGCGATTCGCCTGCGCGGCCCGCCGGGCGGCCGCCACGTTCTCCTGCTGCGCGCGGGCGCGCAGCACTTCGACGCGACGCGCGATCGTCTGCAGTTCCGGATCGAGCTTGACGGCAAACTCGAACGCCGCCAGCGCTTCGGGCTCGCGCGAGAGCGCCAGCAGTGCCTCGCCGCGGCCGACGAGCGCCGGCACGTAGTCCGCGTTCGTCTGCAGCACGCGATCGAATCGCTCGACGGCGGGCTCGAAGTTCTTTCGGGCGAGATCGAGATACCCCAGCGCCGTCTCGCTCGGATAGAACTGCGGCGATCGCTTGAGCACGGCCATGAATCCGGCCTCGGCGCGCCCAAAATCGCCCGTCTGGAACCAGCGCCACGCGGCGTCGTGCTCCTGAAGCAGATCCGCCTGACGCGGATCGGGTTGCGCCAGTGTCGGGACGATGTAATCAGGATAGCGAGGCGCCGTGACGACGGGCGGAGCAACTGGGCGCGAGCAGCCGGCGAGGAGTACGAGGAACAAGCAGACAGCCGTGATCGTCCATCGTCGATCGTCCAGCGTCCATCGTCGATCGTCCAGCGTCCATCGTCGATCGTCCAGCGTCCATCGTCGATCGACGCATCGTCGATGCGAGCGATCGACGATGTCCTGCATCACCGCCCACCTGCCGTCTTGACGCGGTCGAGCACCCTGCGCGGCACGTCAGCTTCGATTGCCACGCGGCCGTCGGTCGTCACGTGACTGACGACCCGCGCATGGCGATAGACCCGCGCGATTTTTTCGCGGTCTTCCACGCTGTCTTCGTCGAATTCCAGCATCACGCGTCGCGTGTCCAACTCGAGTTTCTCCACAATCGCGTTGATCATCTCCTGGCGCCCCGTGTTCTTCAGCGCCGAGATGCACAGCGCCTCGGGATAGAGCCGCCGCAGCCGCTCCACCTCTCCAGCCTCGATCAGGTCGCACTTGTTAAAGACGTCCATCGTCGCCACATTGGCGGCTCCGACTTCCTCCAGCACGCCTCTGACGGCCTCGATGTGACTGTCGCGCTCGGGGCTGGCCACGTCGATGACGTGCAGCACCAGATCCGCCTCGGCCACCTGCTCGAGCGTCGCCCGAAACGCCGCGACAAGTGTGTGCGGCAGCCGCTCGATGAACCCGACCGTATCCGACAAGAGCAGCCGCCGGTTGTCGGGCAGGCTGACCTGACGGACGAGCGGATCGAGCGTGACGAACAACGCGTCGGAGGTCTCCGCAGACTGCTTCGTCAGCAGGTTGAACAGCGTTGTCTTGCCGGCGTTGGTGTACCCCACCAGCGCAACCAGCGGCACTGACACTTTCTGGCGCCTCGCCCGCGAGTGACGCCGCCGCTTGCGAATCGAGTCGATCTCCTCGGAGATCGCGTGGATTCGCTGACGAATACGCCGGCGGTCGGTTTCGAGTTTCGTTTCGCCGGGTCCGCGGGTGCCGATGCCGCCGCCGAGCCGGGACAATGCGGTGCCAGAACCCGCAAGCCGCGGCAGCATGTACTTGAGCTGCGCCAGCTCGACCTGCCACTTGCCTTCGCGCGTCCGCGCGCGCCGCGCGAAGATGTCGAGAATCAGCTGCGTGCGATCGACCACCTTGCGATCGAGACGCTCCTCGATGTGCCGCAACTGCGCCGGTGACAGCTCGTTGTCGAAGATCACCACGTCGGCGGCAAACCGCGCGCATTCAATCGCCAGCTCGTCGAGCTTGCCGCTGCCGATGAACGTCGCGGGATCGGGCGTCGGCCGCTCCTGAATCATCGTCATGACGACGGTCGCGCCGGCGGCTTCCGCGAGGCCGGTGAGCTCCTCGATCGAGCGCTCCGCATCCAGCTTTTTCGATCGCCGTAGGGTCAAACCGACGAGCGCAGCGCGTTCGCGGTGTTGTGCTGCCATTTATCTCGAAAATTCTAGCACGCGCTCCCACGGAATCGCGCCCGCTCGAACGAGCACCGGCACGTCACCCGTCGCGTCAATGATGGTGGATGGAAGCCCTGCGGGCGCTGGACCCGAGTCGATCAGCACGTCGATGCCGGTCGCGAACGATGCGACGACCTGCTCGGGCGTCGCCGCTGGCGGATCGCCGGAGATATTGGCGCTGGTCGACGTGATGGCATGGCCGGCACGCGCGGCGAGCGCGCGTGCCACGGCATCTGCGGGCACGCGAACGGCCACGTTGCCGGTCGAGAGATGCACGGCCTCACACAGATGACGTGACGCAGGAATGATCAGCGTGAGCGGGCCGGGCCATCCGCGCGAGGCCAGACGCACGGCCAGCGGCGTCAGCGTCCCGACATGGTCGACGACCTGATCGACATCGCTCGCGATCAACGGCAGCGGGTAATCGCGCGCGCGTCGCTTGAGATCGAAGAGGCTCGTCACCGCTGCGGTCGATCGCGGATCGACGGCGAGCCCGTAGAACGTGTCCGTCGGAAACGCCACGACGCCACCGCGATGCAGCGCGCCGACGGCCGGCGCGAGAACGTCCGGGCCGAGCGTCGACGGCGTGACGCGCAGATGAATCATGCCCGTGCAGCCGGCGACAATCCGTACAGCTCTCCGTACTTCGACTCGAGATATTCGAGATACGGCGCCGTCGACACAGGATGGCCGGTGATGCGCATGACGAGATCGCGAGGCTGATAACTGCGGCCGTGCTGGTGAAGCGCCTGACGCAGCCATTCGCGCAACGTTCCAAACTCTCCGCGCTGAATCCGCCCGGACCACTGCGGGTCGTCCTCCTTGTACTTCTCCCAGAGCTGCACCGAGATCAGATTCCCGAGCGTATAGGTCGCAAAGTAGCCGAAGAGGCCGATCGACCAGTGCATATCCTGCAGGATGCCGTTCGCATCGCTATCCGGCACGATGCCGAGGTACTCCTCGATCTTCCCGTTCCAGTACGCCGGCGCGTCCCTGGTGGAAATCGCTCCGGTCAGGAGTGCGATTTCGATCTCGACCCGCAGCATGACGTGGAGGTTGTAGGTCACTTCGTCCGCTTCCACGCGAATCAGGGACCGCTTCACCTGATTGACGCCTCGATGGAAGGTGTCGAGCGTGACGCCGCCGAGCTGAGACGGAAAGCGCCGCTGCAGCGCCGGAAAAAAGTGCTGCCAGAACGGGCGCGACCGCCCGATGACGTTCTCCCACAAGCGGCTCTGCGATTCGTGCACACCGAGCGACGCGCCGCCGCAGACCAGCGTCCTCGCCCATGCGGGGGCCACCCCCTGCTCGTACAACGCGTGGCCGGTCTCGTGCATCGCCGCGAACAGCATCTCGAACGGATGGCGGCTGTCGAACCGCGTCGTGATGCGCACGTCGTCCGACCCGATGGGGGCCGCAAACGGGTGTGTCGATTTATCCTGCCGGCCGCGCGTCCAGTCGAACCCGAACGCCGAAATCACTTCAGTCGAGAACGCCAGCATGTCCCGTTCGTCGTAGTCCTTCGTCAGGAATGGCGCGGGTTCCACCCGCCTCTCCTGAATCGCGCGGACGAGCTCGACCTGCCGTGGCCGAAGCACGTCGAACATCTCCTGAATCTCGGATGTGAGAATACCTGGCTCGTAGGGATCGATCAGCGCATCGTAGGGGTGGGCGACCGGCTGGAAGAAGCCGGCGTATTGCTGGCCGAGACGCACGACCTTCTCGAGGTGCGGCTGAAACATCGCATAGTTCGATTGGGCCCGCGCTTCCTTCCAGGCTTGATGAGCCGCCGAGGCCACGTGTGCCTGTTCTTCGACGAAGTCGCTCGGGACGCGCACGGCGCGGCTGTAGTCGCGCGCGGTCACCTTCACCAGCCGCGCCGGCTCCGAGTCCGGCGGCAGCGAGTCGCACCTCGCGCGCCGCAGCGTCCAGGGCGCTCCCAAGCTCGGCGGATGTGAATTTCTCGTGTGCGATGCGCTGAATGGTCGCAGCCATCTCGCCATGCACCGTCACGCCGCCGGCCGGCATCGACACGCGCTCGTCCCAGCCAATCAGGGACGCCGCGTGCCGCAAGTCGACGATCTCCCCGACGAGGGCCTTCAGCCTGGCAAGCGGGCTGATTGCGTCGCTCATGCGCGATACGGAGGCAGCTCGCAGCGGAGGGGCTTGTCGGCGCGATATCCGAGCACGTAGTCGGCCTGCATCAGCTTGTGGATTTCGCGGGTGCCCTCGTAGATGACCGCACCCTTTGCGTTCCGATAGTAGCGCCCGACAGGATATTCATCCGAGTATCCGTTGGCGCCATGTATCTGGACGGCGTCCGATGCCGCGCGCTCGGAGGCAGACCGTCGAAAACCACTTCGCGAGGCCGGTCTCTCTCGTATTGCGCTGCCCTTCGTTTTTCAGCCACGCCGATCGCAGCCACAACAGCCGCGAGGCCTGATAGTCGGATTCCATCTGCGCGATCATTTCCTTGACGAGCTGGTGCTGGCCGATTTCGACGCCGAACGTCTTTCGCTCGCGCGCGTACTTCGCGCTGGCGTCGCGGCACGCGCGGATGAGGCCGGTCGCGCCGGCCGCCACCGTCAGCCGCCCCTGGTCAAGCGCAAACATCGCAATCTTGAATCCCTCGCCCGGCTCACCGACGAGATTCTCCTCGGGCACTTCGACGCCATCCATCTTGAAGAAGCCGGTGTTGCCGGCGAGAATGCCCCACTTCTGCGTCAGCGTGCCGCTCGAGAAACCCTTGAAGCTGCGCTCCACGATGAACGCGCTCAGCCCCGACGGATCCTTCTTCCGCTTTTTCTCCGCATCGGTCCAGGCGATCACCAGAAACGTGTCCGCCACGTCGGCCAGCGAAATCCACATCTTCTCGCCGTTCAACACGTACCGATCGCCGCGCTTCTCGGCTGTCGTCTGAATGCCGCGCGCATCGCTGCCTGCCGACGGCTCGGTTAGACCGTAGGTGGCGATGCGCGTCCCCTGTGCCTGCGGAACGAGATACTTCTGCTTCTGCGCTTCCGTGCCCCACGTCAGCAGCGTCAGGCAGTTGAGCGCGACGTGCACCGACAGGATGACCCGCATCGACGTATCGGCATATTCGAGCTCTTCGCACGCCACGCCGAGGCTGATGTAATCCATGCCGGCGCCGCCATACGCCGCGGGTACGCAGATGCCGAGCAGCCCAAGCTCGGCCATCTTCGGCAGCAGTCCGCGATCGAACGTGTGCTCGCGATCGAGCTGTTGAATGCGCGGCGACACTTCCCTCGCCGCCCACTCGCGCGTCGATTGCTCGACCAGACGATGCTCTTCACCAAGATCAAAATTCATTTCAAGACCAAATCCTAACAGGAGGATAGGAGAGTAGGAGTTTTCGTTTCATTTTTTGCGTATTGTCACAGGCGCGCCTCTACCGAGGCTCAAGTGATCGCTGGCGCTGCCGGCGTTGACGGCGATCTCGAGATGGTCGGTGCTGCCGAAGAGCGCGCACACTTCGCCGGCCGCCGCATCGGCATAGGTCGCGACGACCCGGCCGATCTGGTGCGCGGCCGCGGCGATCTCAATGCCGTCCTTGTGGGTGAACTTGTCGAAGAGCTTCCGATCGATGTTCGTCACCAGATTGCCGAAGCGGTCGACGCGCAGCACTTCTCCAGACAGCACGTCCTCGGCGATCTCGGGCGACGGAATCGCCAGCTGCTGAATCGCGCCGGCCGATCGTCCGAGCGCGGACAGATCGACGCCCTTGGCGAGCCAGCCGGCCGCAGGCGCGAATCGATCGCGCCCCTCGAACGTGCGGCTCACCGTCGGCCTCGCATAGCGCCGCTCCGTGAGCTCGACTACACGCTTGGCAGGCGCTTCCTTCAGCACCGCCGTCAGCACGCCGTTGTCCGGCGCCACAAAACGATAGTCGCCCGTGTCGGCGGCGATGCCGCGGCGTGCAGACCCCACGCCTGGATCGACGACGACGAGGAAGATCGTCCCCGGCGGAAAGTACTTATAGCTGGCAGCGAGCTCCAGCGTCGCCGTCATCATGTCGTGGGGAGGAATGTCGTGGGTGATGTCGACGAGCGTCGCGTCGGGACAGATCCCGAGCACCACCGCTTTCATCGTGCCGGCGTAGTGATCGCGGGTGCCGAAATCCGTCAGGAGCGCAATGACTGGTCGAGCCATGACGCGAGCCGATGCTGCTAGGAGGTCTGGGCGGGCTTGCGGAATAGAAATTCGCGAACGTTCGTCTTCAACAGGAACGACTCAGACACTTTCAGTCCTTCGAACATCCGGATGATGTCGCGGTTCTGAAACGACGTCTGCTTCTTGCCGCCTGACGAATACGGCCGCTGCTTCACCGAGACTTCGTCCATGATCACGTATTTCGAGAAGCGCGTGTCGGCGGCGCCGACGGTCGTGAAAAACCCGAGTAACGTCCCCTCGGGCCGCAGCAGCTTCGTCAGCGACACGGCGAGCGCCTGCGCTGAGGGCAGATCGAGAAAATCAAAATAATTCCAGCAGAGAATGCCGTCGACAGAACCATCCTCGTGCTTCAATCGCGACTTCAGATATTGGGCGAACGGGATTTCCGAGTTCTTCGGATAGCGATCGAGATCGCCGAACAGATCTTCGAGGATGATCTTGCAGCCGAGACGCTCGCCGAAGAACGTGACGTTCGAGCCGACGACCGGTCCCAGGTCCATCAGGACCGGGGACTCGCGCGATGTCAGGCTCGCGAGAAATTTTCGCAGCGCCTTGGTGGGAAACATCTGGCCGGCGTCTGCGACGGCGGCGGCCGGAGCCGCCGCCTCGCTTCGTTCTTTGCTGCGCTGATCCCAGAGCAACTAGCCCACCTTTTGCGCGTGCTGAGGCTGCGGCTGGGGTTGCTGCGCCACCGGCTGCGGCGGCACCGCCTGCGGTTTCGCTTCGGCGGGACGCGGGCCGGCTGCGGCCGCCTTGCCCTTCTGTGCCATGTCGACGCTGCCGCGGAAATGCGCGCCTTCGGCAATCGCCACACGCGGCGACGTGATGTCGCCTTCCACTGATCCGTTTTCGCGGATGTCGACCTTCTCGCTGGCGCTGACGTTGCCGATGACCTCACCCAGCACCACGACGGACTTGGCGAACAATTCGGCTTTGATCTTGCCGTTCGGACCGATCGTCAACACGTGATCGCGGCAGCTCGATCTTCCCCTCGACATGGCCTTCGATGGTCAGGTCTTCGCTGCCGTTCAACTCACCCTTGATGACGACGGATTTGCCGATGTTCACTACGTCCCTCGAATTCTGGCTCCTCATGGGTTCTGGACGGCCGGCCTGCGCCGCTGCTACGGGAGCCGCCGCAGCTGCTTCGTTGGTAGGCACCGCCGGTTGCGCCGGTTGCGTCGGTTGTCGCACTGCTTCGTCACGCTTCCACATTTCGTTTCCTCCCCGACCGTTTCGGGATATGACAGGAGACCCCGAGCGCAAGCGATCCGGGTCATGAGCGGGTACGGCCAGTATAGGTGACCGTCCCAAGACGTGTCTAGCCCTTATTTTGCTGTGGGTTAGCGCCAAACGCCCGTGTGCTAACATCCGAAGTAGCACATGCGCATTTACCTTGATCATAACGCGACGACCCCGGTCGATCCGGCGGCCGCCGATGCCATGATGCGCGCCCTACAGGATCTTTTCGGCAATGCGTCGAGTGTTCATTACTACGGGCAGCAGGCGAAAGCCGCAATCGACGACGCGCGGAGCGCCGTTGCGGCGTTAATCGGCGCCGAACCGTCCGAAATCGTCTTCACCAGCGGCGGCACCGAGGCCGATAACTTCGCGATTCGGGGCGCCGCAGAGGCGCTCGAGGTGACAGGGCGGAAGCACCTGATCACGTCGGGCATCGAGCACGAGGCGGTCCTCAACACGTTCAAGGCGCTCGCGAAGCGGGGATGGAAGACGACCGTGCTGCCGCTCGACGCGCGCGGGATCGTGTCGCCCGACGCCCTCCGCAACGCGATGACCGACGACACGGCGCTCGTCTCGATTATGCACGCCAACAACGAAATCGGCACGATTCAGCCCATTGCGGAGCTTGCGACGATCGCGAAGGGGCGCGGCGCGCTCTTCCACACCGATGCGGTGCAGAGCGCAGGCAAGATTCCGGTGAACGTGCGAGCGCTGGGTGTCGATCTCTCGCCATCTCGGCGCACAAGTTCTACGGCCCGAAGGGCATCGGCGCGCTGTGGGCGAAGCGCGGCGTGCGCCTGTCGCCCTTTCTCAGCGGCGGCAAGCAGGAGCGCAATCGACGAGCGGGAACCGAGAATGTCCCGGGGATTATCGGGACGGGCATCGCGGCTCAGCGCGCGATGATGAAGATGGATGTCGACGCCGCGCGCCTGTCGGCGCTTCGCGATCGGCTGGAGAGCGGCATCCTGTCGTCGGTGCCGAATACCGACGTGAACGGCGTCGCGCGACGCGCGGGTGCCGAACACCACCAACATCAGCTTCGAGCGCATCGAGGCCGAGTCGCTGCTGATCGCGCTCGACCTCGAAGGGGTCGCGGTGTCGACCGGATCCGCGTGCTCGTCCGGCACGCTCGAGCCGTCGCACGTGCTGAAGGCGATGGGCCTGTCGAGCCATCGCGCGCAGAATTCGATCCGCTTCAGCCTCGGGCGCTTCGAATACCGAAGAGCAGATCGATCGGGTGATCGAGATCCTGCCGCGGATAGTGACGAAACTGCGGAGTCTGTCCGCGGTGGGATCCCGGTAACTAAAGACCTACTGAGCTACTGAACTTTTGATCTAAAGCATGCGCGTAGTCGTCGCTATGTCCGGGGGCGTTGATTCATCGGTGGCCGCCGCGCTTCTCGCCGAAGCGGGCCACGAGGTTATCGGTCTGTCCATGCAGCTCTACGACCAGCGCGACGGCGAGTCGGGCTACGGCAGCTGCTGCAGCCTCGACGATCTCCATGACGCCGGCCGCGTGGCGCGCCGCCTCAACATCCCGCACTACATCGTCAATTTCGAGCGCGAGTTCCAGCGGACAGTGGTGTCGAACTTCGTCAGCGAGTACGTCGCCGGCCGCACGCCGATTCCGTGCGCGCACTGCAACAGCGATCTCAAATTCGCGACGCTGCTCGATCGGTCGATGGCCTACGGCGCAGAAGTGGTGGCGACGGGACATTACGCGCGCATCGGCATCGACGCCGAGACCGGCCGCCATGTGCTTCGCCGCGGTCTGGATGCGGCGAAGGATCAGTCCTATTTTCTGTTTTCGCTGACGCAGGAACAGCTCTCGCGCGCCAGCTTCCCTGTCGGCGATCTGTCGAAGGACGCGGTGCGCGACATCGCGCGGCGCATGGACCTGTCGGTCGCCGAGAAGCCCGACAGCCAGGAAATCTGTTTCGTGCCTGATGGCGATTACGCGGCCTTCATCGAGCGCAAGACCGGCGATCTCGAGAGCGGCGGCGCGATTGTGAGCCAGTCGGGCGAAGTGCTCGGCCGCCACGGCGGCGTGCACCGCTTCACCGTCGGACAGCGCAAGGGGCTCGGCATTGCCGCGGCCGAACCGATGTATGTGCTGCAACTGCGTCCTGCAGAAAAGACGGTCGTCGTCGGGCCGCGACCCGAGCTCGAGCGCACGTGCCTGTCAGCGTCGAACGTGAACTGGATCGCGGGCGCACCGCCGACGGGACCGCAGCGTGTCACCGCACAAATCCGCCATCGCCACCAGCCGGCTGCTCGGCACTGTCCGCGCCCTCGATGACACCCGCGCATCGATGGAATTCGACGCTCCGGTCATGGCGATCACGCCAGGACAGGCGGTCGTGTTCTATGACGGTGAAGTGGTCGTCGGGGGTGGGTGGATTGAATGAATTGGAAGATCGGTAGATTGTCAGATTGGTAGATTAAGGAATTTCTGAATCTTCCAATCTTCCAATCTTCGAATCTGCCAATGCCAGCGTCTCGAGCGCTTTTCCGGTGAGCCTAAAAATCGTCCATTCATCCATCGGCGTGGCGCCCATCTTCTTATAAAAGTCAATCGACGGCTCGTTCCAGTCGAGCACCGACCACTCGAACCGTCCCCATCCACGCTGGACGGTGATGCGCGCGAGATGTTCGAGCAACTTGCGGCCGATGCCAAGCCCGCGCGCCGCCGGACGCACGTAGAGATCTTCGAGATACAGGCCGGGCTTGCCCAGGAATGTCGAGAACGTTGGAAAGAACAGCGCGTACCCGACAGGCTCGTCGTCGTTGGTCGCGATCACCGCTTCGATGACGGGCCGTTCACCAAACAACGCCACGTGCATGTCGTCATCGGTGGCCACGACCTCGTGCGCCAGCTTCTCGTAGGTCGCGAGCTCGCGGATGAACGTCAGAATGATCGGCACGTCGCCGGGGTGTCGCGCGCCTGATGCGTATGTCAGACATCACATCCATCTTAACCGTCTTGCCGTCGAAGGCCGCAATCTCGCCCTTCGTGTCGTAATCGAGGATCGAAATCCTGTAGCCGGCGCGCTTCGTGTCGCAGACGGTGGCCAGCCCGATCACCATGTTCCGCCGCTGCTCGAAGTTATATTTCGTCCAGACCGCGCGGTTGACCCACGCCGTGTTCTTCTCGCACGCGTAGTCGACCAGCACGCCGTTGGTCATCATGTTGCTGACCACCGCCATCGCCATCGGCCCCTGGTCGGGCGGCAAATCGGTCGACGGGCTCGACTGGAAAAACAGCAGCACGAGCAGCAAACCGAGCGCGCCCAGCGCGATGATGATGCCGAGCGGGTTCGTCGATCGGCTTCTCCTCTGCTCCGGATCGGTCATCGCGCCGCATTCTCCATCGCAAATATCGGCTGCACGCGCCCGGGCGGCGCGCAGTCTCTCACCCTGTCGTATTGCGGCGCCGCCACCAGAATGGGCACGCTCGACAGCTTCGACGGCTGCAGCGGATCGTAGAGATACGTCGACGTGTTGTATCGGTCTCGATACTCGAACACGATCGCCATATCCAGGTTTCCGGCAACGTTCCGTCGGCGCGAATTTCCTCTTGAACGGCTCGTGCTCAGGAGTATCGAGAAGGATGTACGGGTGAAATCCGTTCTCGTGCAGCCAGGCAATTGATCTTATCGAGCCAGCGGTCGTGGAGCACCTCGTATCGCAGCGTCACGCGCTCGCCGTAATAGCGCACGCTGCCCGAGTGCTGCAGCGTGATGATCACGCTGTTCGGCTCGGTCGTGTCCCGCACGAGCTGCGCGATCCTGACGTACCGCTGTTCGTTTCGGCCCAGGTCGAGCACGCCTGCGTCGCGCGCGTACCACATGCCATAGACGCCCAAACATGAAAGGATCGACGATGTCCGACGCGGTTGAACGCCCGTCCCGAGCCGTTCGTCAGCACATACGCCGTGCCGACGCACAACGCGGCCCACATCGGCAGAAGAAATCGCAGGTACCACCATGCGTCGAAGTTCAGGTAGAACAGGTAGGTGCCGATGACCGACACCGACATGACGGCCAGAAGCCCGCGTCCGTGAATCGGCGCACGCGATTTCATCCACCGCGATGCCGGCGCCACGAGCGCCAGCAGCCCGATCGAGCGCAAGCGGCGTTTGCGTCTCGACCAGCCACGAACCGTAGTTGATGACGTTGCTGCGCAGAAATAGCGGGCGCGGAACACGCCGCTGAGACTGCCGTATCCCGAGTTGGTGACCGCGCCGTACAAATATTGATTGAGCGCGGCGATGGCAAGGCTGGCCACGCCCAACGGGATCGCAAAGAGAACAGGCCGCGCGAATCGCCGCGCGCCGGCAAGCCGCACATCGGCCACCAACATCCACAACGCCATCGCCAGACCGACATGGACGAGGTTCGGCCGGATGAGCACGGCGACTCGCGGCAGCCAATCCTCCGAGCAGCGCTCCTCGTCGCGATCCCGTAAGGCAGCCGTACGCCGCAAGCCCCCAGAACGCCGCCGCGGGGATGTCGCTCATCGGCGACATCAACATGTAGAGAAACGCCGGGCTCGTCGCCATCAGCCACGCCGCGGCGGCGCCAACCTCCTCAGACACGGCTTTCCGGCCGATCGCAAAGGTCACGGCGATCAGAAGTCCCGCAAGAATGGGAACAGCCGATCCAATCGCGCACTGCCCCGCAACGAACTTGAACACCGCAAGCAGCAGCGGAAAGCCAGGGGCATACACGGGAACAATCGCATCGCGCGATGGCGCCGGCCGATATCCGAGCGGCGCAAATGTCCACTGCCCCTCGGGCCACGGAACCTTACGCGCATCGGGCTGGGCGATGACGAGGCTGCGCTTCAGCCACAGATCGGCCTGGCTGATGTACCCATGCGAATCGGCGCCGCCGGCGATGCCCGACCCGTCCAGAATGCCGGCAAAGACGATGACCAGAATCAGCGCAGCGGTGATCGTCCGCGGCGTGACTGCGGCCCGCATGCGGCGCTAGATCGCCCCGCACACTGTGCCGGCCGCCGATCGCAATTCGGAGCACGAGCGCGCCAATCGCGATGGCGAGCGGCCGATAGGGATCGGTCGCTCGTATGTCGATGTTGAAGAGCGAGAATCGCGCGCCGCCGGTCGCAGCGACCCACGCCGACAACACCGCGCCCAGCAGCGTCGCCGCGATGAGTATGGATTCGACGATAGACGATGACTCTCGTACGCACGGTGAATCAGGGTCCGATTATTTTCATCTCGGCAATCGACCAGAAATAGATGTCGTCGCTTGCCGCGAGGCGCATTCGGATCACCCGCGCCTGTACCGGCTCGAAGCGATAGCGCATCGGCACGGCCCCTCGAATGTCGAATCGACGAGATCGACAGCGCGGCCGGCGCTGGTGCCTCGCCACACTTCGCGCCACCGCTCGCCGTCCTCTGATGCGTCGATCGACCATCTGGCGCGGGAAGTCCTCCACGAATCGTCCGAGCGTGAGATCGACGCCTTGCACCGTCTGGACCGTGCCAAGATCGACATCGACCCGCATTCCTTCACCCTGCGGTCCCGATTCCCATCGCGTGGCCACGTCGCCATCGACCATGAAGGGCACCAACTCCGGGTTCACGTTCGCTCGAATCACCGCCGGACGCAGAGGCGTGCCTGCGCGGTGTGCGGCAGCAGTCTCGGCAGCCGGAGGCGCGGTCATGCGATACAGCGACTGCTGCCCGATCGTGCAGACATGCGTCACCGCAGGATGCGAGCGCAGGTACTCGTCCCACTTGCCGTCTGGAATCCTCGTTGCGATCGACCACGGCGGTCGTCACGCCGAACGTCGCAAGCTGCGTCAGGATGTCCGGATCGCGCAGCGACAGACCACGTTGCAGCGCGGCGTAATGGGGAGGGAAATATCCGCTGTAACCATTGATGAGCGGACGATGATGCGACATCTGTCGATACATCGCCGCCACGTCATGGTAGATCGGTCCCGAGCGGAAACTCGACGAGAGGCCCGCTCGCGTCGCTCGCGCAGCTCAGCACCTGAAATGGTTTCGGCGTCTCTGCCAGCGGCATCGCGGCCAACCAGGTGTCGGCGAGGACGCCGAGCGCTACGATCACCGCGGCCAGCCAGCCGTATCCGGCCGAGCTTCTCGGTCAGCCTCGCGAACACCATCGCGCCGATCACGGCGAGGCACAGCGTCACCGTCATCCAGAATCGCGCGGGCACGCGCAGCGAGTTGAATCCCGGCAGATACATCAGCAGCGCATACGGCCCGCGATACATCAGCTCGCTGCCCATCAGCGACGGCACGGGCCCGAGGCTGAACAGCCACATGATGAATCCTGCGACCGCGTAGAAGCCGATGATCGAACGCGCCAGATATGCGCGCCGCACTGTGGGGCTCGTCAACGCAAGGGCGAGCGCGAAGCCCGAGCGAGACGTTCAGCGGCTTGATCGGTGTCGACACCGAGACCAACTGCACGCCGAAGGGTGCCAGGCGCCATGGCCCCACGATGAGAGTGCTGGCCGACACGACGGCGGTCACAATGGTCAGACCCACAGAATTCCGCCGCGCGAGCCTCCAGCGAGTCACGCGCACGTGACTCGGATTGCGCACGAACATGACGCCGGCAAGCACGAGCAGCGTCACGTCAGTCCCGGAAACAGCTCCCCTTCGGCGCGCGTGAAACACCTCCAACCATCCCCACAGCGCCAGGTGCGACGTCGCGTGCAGCACGCTGGCCACATCGGCGCCGAAGTCGCGGATGGTGCCGAAATCGCGCGCGAAACCGAACGACGCGTGGATGGCGCGATAGCGCAGCAACAGCGGCAAAATCGGAATCGCGGCAATCACCCACGCCAGACCGATCGCGAGAAACTGTCGTGGCCGCGACCACGGGTTCGCGAACCACAGCATCCACATGCCGACGAACACGCTGAAGAACAGCAGGTAGTACCCATTGCAGAGCCCCTGCAGAAGCCATCCCCCTGCGAAGAGCGCGAGCCATTTCGGCCGCGGATCGCGGAGGTAGCGATGCAGCCCGAGCAGCGCGAACGGCATCGGGAACGACGCGAGCGACTGAATCTGCGGAAGATGTGCGATGCGATATGGGGCGAAGCCGAACAGCAATCCGGCAATGAATGCCGCGTCGTGGCGTTTCGTCAGCTCATATCCGAGCAGGTACCCGCCGAGCGCGCTGAGCGGGAACGTCAGCAGAAACACGACGTTGTATGCCATCTGCGGTCCGGCGCCGAGCCAATGAAGCGGCGTCGACACCAGACTGAGGCCCAGCAGGTTTTCCGAGAAGCTCAGTACGCCGGGCACGGGATGGAACGCGGGTGCGTTCCACCACGCCGTCGAGAACGGCACGGTCTGCGTGTTCCACCACAGAATCCAGGTATTTAACCCGGGGTCGCCAGCGTCGTTCGGCAGCACCGATCCCATCTGCAGGATCAGCGGATAGGTCAGCGCAATCGTGATGGCAGAGTAGATGAGAAAAACCAGCGCGCCCTTTTTCATGGAATCGGAGCAGGGCCCCCGTCCTGTAACTCGAAGATGCGCACTTCCGGGCTGCCGGTCACACGCGCGAGAGGCGCCCCAAGCTGCGCCGCACGATTGCCCGGCGAGAAACGGGCGCGAAACTCTTTCTCTTCCGAGTCGTCGACGACGAGATACGCGCGGCGACCCTTCGCCGCCAGATCGCGGAGCACGGCATCGAGCGCGCCGTCCTCCAGCCAGTCGTACCGCAGCGTGATTCGGTTGGTGTAGTATCGCACGCTGCCGCTGTGCTGAACCGACAGCACCATCGCATCGGCGGGCGTCCGCGATGCGACTTCCCGGGCGGCGCGAACATAGCGGCCTTCGAAGGTCGCGGTGTTCAGCAGACCCTCCTTCACGACATTCACACCAAACGGAACGATTGCCGCGCAGACGAGCGCGACGGCCGGCACGCGCGCGTCGGCTGGAAGCTTCCACGCGAGCCACCGCAGCGCCGCGACCAGCAGGACAAGCAGCGCGGGATAGGCCGGCAGCAGGAATCGCAGATAAAACCAGTTATCGAAGTTGGCATAAAACAGGTACGACAGGAACGTCAGCCCCACGAGTGCCGCGAGACACGCGCGCGGCGAGAATCGCTCGCCATCGTCGCGGAGCGCGCCGCGCACGACGAGCGGCACGAGCGCAAGAAGGATGAGCGGAGTCTGCGTCTGCACCAGCCAGACGAAATAATTGCGCACGTTGAGCGGCAGCGAGCCGAGCGAATACAACTCGGAAAACGAGGCGTATCCCGTGTTCAGCGGTCCGCCGTAGAGCAGCGCGTTGATCAGCATGATCGCCAGCAGCCCTGGCACGACGCCCATCGCGTAGCGGATGAGCAGCTCCCGCCTCCACTGCCACGTGAACCCCGGCACCAGCGTCAGCAGAATCAGATTGGGACGGATGAGGAGCGTCAAACCCGACACGATGCCCGCGGCGAGCGGTTTCTGCTTCAGCGCGAGCACCGCTACCAGCGTCCATCCTGCGGCGGCCGGTACGTCAGACATCGGCACCACGATGTGCGCCAGAAAGACTGGCGATGCGAGAAGCAGTACCGCCGCCAGCGACGCTACGGTCCGGCTGCCGGTCGCGTCGCGGCCGAGCACATAGGTGAACCAGACTGTGAGCCCCGCCAGTACAGGCACGACGTAAAACGGTCCGTTCTCGCCGAGCAAGGCCAGGAAGGCCGCCATGATCATCGGCAGACCCGCAGGGTAGATCGGCACGATCGTCCCGTCCGGCGAAAACGGCCGATAGCCGAGCGGCGAAAAAATCCATTCGCGGTTCTTCCACGGGAAATCCATCACCCACGGCTGCTCCACCCGTGGAAGTCCGCTGAGCCAGAAGCGCGCCTGGCTGACATATCCAGAGGAGTCGGATCCGCCCGCGGCAAAACTGCCGTAGTGGATGCCGATATACAACGCGAGCACCGCGACCAGCGGCACGGTGAATGGAAGTGCGCGGGCGGCCCATTGATGCAGCCAGCGGCCGTCGGCGTCGCGGTCGGCGCGCGAGTATTTCCACACATACAGCCCGGCGATGGCGAGCCCGAGGATGAGAGGCCGCAGCGGCTGGCGCGACGAGAGGCGTATCGGGCCCAACATCCATCCGACGCCGCCGGTGAAGTACGCGATCACGGCCCAGACGGGCAAGAAACACGCAAGCGCGTACAAAAGACGCCGAACGAGAAGGGCTGCTGGCATTTTGGCCATGCGATGGTAACCTACGCCCTCATTCCTTAGGAGGTTCTCATGAAGCTTCGCGCGCTGCTCCTACTGCTGCCGCTGACCGCGGTCGTCCAGGCACAACAACCGACTCAGCCGGCTGTCCGCTCACCGGAGGTTTCAGCGGATGGCCGCGTCACCTTCCGCGTTCGCGCGCCCAATGCCTCGAAGGTAACGGTGTTCTGCGAGTGCCTGTCGACCGAACCGGCGCTCACGAAGGGCGCCGATGGCGTGTGGAGCGTCACCGTCGGCCCGATCGAGCCCGACATCTACGAGTACCACTTCACGGTCGATGGCATCGACAACCTGGACCAGCGCAACCCGGTCGTCAAATACAACAGCCGGCCGAACCTGATCGAGAGCGTCCTCGACGTGCCGGGACCCGCGCCGATGTTCTACGACGTGAAGCCGGTTCCGCACGGCAGCGTCAGCATCAAATACTACCCGTCGAAAGCGACGGGCACCACTCGCCGCGCGTATGTCTACACGCCGCCGAACTACGAGCGCTCGAGCGGACGGCTGCCGGTGCTCTATCTCCTGCACGGCGCGGATGGCGACGAGACCGCATGGACGCAATTCGGGCGCGCCAACCTGATTCTCGACAACCTCATCGCCGAGAAAAAAGCCGCGCCGATGATCGTCGTCATGCCGTTCGCCTACGCCTATCCGTGGCATGCGGGCGCCGCGGGCGACAAGCAGCGCGCCGATTTCGAGAAGGACCTGTTGACTGATTTGATTCCGTTCGTGCAGAGCAACTATCGCGTCGCGGCCGACCGCGACCATCGCGCGCTCGCGGGGCTGTCGATGGGCGGCGGACTGACGCTCGCGATCGGACCACGGCACCTCGACACGTTCAGCCGTCTCGCGGTGTTCAGCTCGGGTGCGGGACAGAATCCGGAAAAAACGCTCGCCGACATCGGGACGAACGCGAAGAATGTCAACGCTCAACTGAAGCTGTTCTGGATTGGCGTCGGGACGGAAGATGGCGCCATGGCCGGTGCCAAGCGCACGTCGGATTTCCTGACTTCAGCGGGCATCAAGCACACGTACAAAACGACGCCCGGCGCGCATACGTGGATTGTGTGGAGGAAGTATCTGTACGAAGTGGCCCCGCAGATCTTTCCCGCCACGTCGTAGGGATCGTAGGGTTCGTAGGGCTCGTAAGGATCGTGGGGAACTCCCCACGAACCTTACGAACCCCACGAACCCTGACAAAGCGACCTACCGAATAACGAGGCTGATTCACGACGCGATAGCCGGGCGCTTTTTCCTTCGCGATGCGCTCGGCAGCCGCCTTCTGCGACGCGTTCGACACGTGACCCTTTAACGTTATTGTCTTGGTCGATCCGTTGGTGTCGACGTCGATGTTGTTCGCATCGAGGTTGTCCGCATCGATCAGCGCGGTCTTGATCTGGAGGGTCTGGGCGGCGGCGTCGAGCGTCGCGCCCACCGAACGCGTGGCGTCCTTGGTTTCCTGCGCGACGCGATCGCCGGCGCGTTCGGCCGCGTTGCCCGCTTCGCGAGCTTCCTGCTTCAACTCGGCGTTGGCCTCACGGGCTTCCTGCTTCATCTCAGCGTTGGCCTCGCGGGCTTCCTGCTTCACTTCAGCGTTGGCCTCCCGGGCTTCCTCTTTCGCAGCCGCAGTGTTCCGCTCGGTGTCTTGTTCCACTCCTCTCGCAGTGTTCTGACAGGCGGCAAAAAGCGACGCCGACAGCAATGCCGCTGGTAAACCTAACGACGAAATACCACTCTTCATGCATTCCTCCTCAAAGGTGTACAGACAGCGGACATACCGGTCTGTCTTCCACCTTTGAGGGAGCAAAACGCAGGCCAGAGAGTTAGTTTTGAGGGTCGTCCTGGGTCTTTAAGGGAGGGACCGCGCCGGGGGGAAGGTATTCGATGACCTCCGCCGAAGAGGCCACCGAGTGCGCGTCGCGCTCGGCGCCTTCCGTCTGCGGCTTGAACAGCGCGACGAGCCGCTCGACGATCTCCTCAAACGTTTTGTCTGATTTAATGCCCATTGAAAAAACGAAATTGATGCTAGCACAATCAACGACGAACCGAACGCCGCCGAACGTGCGCTCGCGTGCTTTTTAAGAAGGTTTTTCCAACTGCATCAAAACACGACAGCAATTCTGGGAAATTATGTGTTCGCGGAATGGAACTTGCTCCCCAATCGCCTCAGAGAACAAATTGTGAGAGTCGTGACCATCAAGCATCCACCAGCCGCGATCGAGGGAGTCGCACCGGACAACTCGATGGTCGGAAAGGTGTACGACCTGCCTGCGCAGCTTGCGATGCTGATGATTGCGGCCGGCTGGGTGCGCAGCGACACGCGCTCGCGCGTTCGCCGCCATCTCGATGAACCGCCCTCGCGCAATCGCCGTGAGCACGTTGACCGCCGTTCAGTGACCGCCGCCTGATATCTACTCGACACGCGAAAAATCCACACTGACGCGCGCGAGCTCCTTACCCTCGAGAAGCAGTCTCACTGGCAGAACGCGATCGTTGATCGTCGGTGCATTGTAGAAGACTTCGATCGTCGCGCCCTCGATGACGTCGATCGACCCCGGCTGTCCGTTCGCATAAGAGATGTGCGGCGCGCGTATCACGTCGATGGCGAGCAACGTGGGCTCGCCAAGCAGGATGTCGACCGCAGGCAGGGCCGTGTAGTTGTTCAGCGGATGAAACCGCAAACGCGCGCGAATCGAGACCTGTCCCGCGCGTGGCTGCAGCACATCCTTCAGCGTGCGTCCTTTCTGATCGTACCCTCCCCGGCCCATCATCCAGTTTCCAGACGCCAATTGATCTTCGGCGGCCAGCACGAAGCGGCGGAGCTCGGTGATGATGTCGAGGCGCTCGATCGCGACGTCGTCGATCCCGACGACGTAGGCTGAGTGAAACAGCTTGCGCGCGGCTTCCGATCCGTTGGCGACGTTCAGCGCGTACGCGATGTCGCGATCGGTCAGCACCTCGGTGAGGCCGGCGATGGGCGCACCTGCCAGCACGAGCAGAACCGCGACAACGGCGGGTTTCAAGATGGATCAGTCTACGACAACCGTGGCACACTGAAGGCATGGGCTTCCTGACCTCGCGCGTGCTCATGCCGATTGTCGCCAGGCTCGGCTCACGCACCATCATCGGCGTCGGCGGCACGTTGTTCGTCCTGAACATGCTGATCCCCGACCCACTGCCGCTCGTCGACGAGTTCCTGATTCTCGCGGGAACGATCCTGCTCTCGCGCATGGCGCAACGAACGGAATCGGGTGCGACAGGTGCAACGGGTGCAACAGGTGCCGCGGGTGCAACAGGTGCGGCGGGGGCGAGGGGTGCGGCGGGTGCGCCGAAGCCCGTCGGCCGCGGATCGACACAGACCCCGAACAGGAGCTCAGGAGACTAGGAGAAATACCTGTGTCTTCAACACGGAGACACGGGCGGCCGTCGACGTCGTTGGCCGCCCTGCGGCCAACGCGCGAGAACACCAGAACGGAAATACAAGAGCCAGGGATAACGAGCTTCTTGTATTTCCGTTCCTGTGTTCTCGCGGGCGCGCCTACGGCGCGTTATCGACGGCTGCCACGGAGTTCCTGCTGCCAAGAGAAATGAATTTCCTCCGCGTCTCCGTGTCTCTGTGTCGAGACAGCGAATGTCTGGTGCTGGCGCGTTCAGAAATCTCTTTCGGACCCAACTGCGCGGAGCGGTGTCTAACTCTCCAGTAACGCAAAACAATGCGCCGTTCAGGAGGGTCGACATGCCCAGAATCATGTTTCAGGACGTCGTGTGTTCGCGCGCTCGCTCCAACGGCAAGTGGTACACGCTTCCGCTCTCGTGCCTCGTCCACACAGCCGTGCTTGCGATACTCATCGTCGTGCCCCTGATCGCGACCGATACGCTGCCGACGCCGCGGGCGCTGCTGCAGTTCGTCACGCCGTTTGTTCCTGTCGTGCCGCAGGCGCCGGCGATGCGACGTTCTGCGCCCGCGCGTGCGACACAGCCGACGCCTGGCGCTCCCGTCGTCGCACCCGAGGTGATTGGCGTCGAACCAGGATTGATTTTTCAGCCGAGGGATGTCGAGACGAGCGGCATCGACGGCATCGTCGGTGGACTCGATGTGTCAACGGCCGCTGTCGAAGCGCCTCCCCCGCCTGCGGTTGCGCCGGCCGGACCGATCACAATCGGCGGGAACATCAAGCCGCCGGCGCGAACCAAGTACGTGATGCCCGAGTATCCCGAGCTCGCGCGAAAAAACAGAGTTCAAGGTGTGGTTATTCTCGAGGCAATCATCGGCGCCGACGGCAAGGTCGAGGACGCGCGCGTGCTTCGCTCGAGCCCGTTGCTCGATCAGGCGGCGCTCACGGCGGTGAGGGCGTGGGAATACACGCCGACGCTGCTAAACGGCAAACCGACGCCGGTCATCATGACCGTCACGGTGGTCTTCGGTCTGAAGTGAATGTAGTATCCGAATACATTCAGCATTCCGTGATCGACCTTACATAACTGGCTGCTGAATCGCCCTCTGCACGATTTCTTTGTCGTCCTGAATTTTTTTCTAACACGCTCAGTCGTTGCCGCTTAGCGCGAATCTGATGCGCCGATCATGCGAGGGCATGTCGGTTGCTCGCTGCTGTACTCCCTTCCCTACCTCTTCAGTAGCGGCGTTCCCCGAGGTGCCAGATGAGAACGATGACAGGACCGATTCGATGTGTGATGGCGGCGCTGATGATCGCCGGGATGGCGCGCGCCGCGTCAGCGCAACTCCTACAACTTCCGCCGCTTCCGCCTTCATCCAATGCGCTTCAGAAAATCGGGCCACTTGCGCAGCGGCAGCTTCCTCACGCTCTTGGCCGATCGCGCGTCATCCTGCGTGCGGTTGACGGCACGTCGCCCGCGGAGCTCCTGCCTCTCGTTCAGGCCGCCGGTGGCAACGTCCATAGAACCCTGGCGGTTCTGAATTCTCAAGTCGTCGACCTGCCGAACGGCCTGCTCCTGCACGTCGCCGATCATCCGCTGGTCGAGCGCATCTCGTTCGATCGGCCCATCGTCGGCGCGATGGAACGATCGGGCGCCACCATCAGGAGCGACCGCTCTTCGACAGAGTCTCGGGTACGACGGGGCCGGCGTGGGTGTGGCGGTCATCGATTCAGGCGTCACGTCGTGGCACGACGACCTCACCGCCAACGGCGCCTCGCAGCGTGTGCATCACTTCGTCGACTTCGTCAACGACGTCACGACCGCCTACGACGACTATGGCCACGGCACGCATGTCGCCGGCATCATCGCGGGCAATGGTCTTGACTCGGGCGGCGCCCGATCGGGCATTGCGCCCGCTGCGCACCTGATTGTGTTGAAGGTGCTCGACGAAGCGGGCCGCGGGCACATCAGCGACGTCATCGCGGCGCTCGACTATGTCGTCGCCAACAAGGACGCACTCAACATACGCGTCGTCAACCTTTCGATCGCGACGGGCGTGTACGAGTCGTACGACACCGATCCGCTGACGCTCGCGGCCAAGCGTGCGGTCGAGGCGGGGATCGTCGTCGTGGCGGCCGCAGGGAATCACGGCCGTTATCAGGACGGCAGCGACGCATACGGCGGCATCACGGCGCCCGGCAACGCGCCGTGGGTGCTCACGGTCGGCGCCTCGAACCATGCGGGCAGCGCCGATCGCGCGGACGATACGTTCGCCGCGTTCAGCTCTCGCGGGCCGACCGCCGATCGACCTCTCCGCCAAACCGGACGTCGTCGCGCCTGGCGTAGGAATCGAGTCGCTGAGCGATCCGGCGAGTGCGTTCTACACGACGAAGTCGGCGTATTTATTGAGCGGCACCGCGCAGACGTCGTATCTGCCCTATTTGAGCCTCAGCGGAACGAGCATGGCCGCTCCGGTCGTGAGCGGCACGGTTGCGCTGATGCTGCAGGCGAATCCAGCGCTCACACCCAATCAGGTGAAGGCGATCCTTCAGTACACGGCGCAGCACTATCCGGCCTACGACGCGCTGAGTGAAGGCGCGGGGTTTCTCAACGCGCAGGGCGCGGTGAATCTTGCGTGGTCCTTCACCGATCCCTCGAATGTGTTGGCCGCACCTTCCGACTGGGGCATGCGGCTGATTTGGGGCAACCGGCTCGTATCGGGCGGACGGCTCACTTCCGGCGCAAATGCGTGGGCCGCAGATACCGCATGGGGCGCAGACGACGACACCTGGCGGCCAGCCCGTTGAGTTTGGCGTCATCTGCACCTCGACGCCGTGTGAGGAACCCGAAGCGACATGGGAGCCGTGGAACGGAACGAACGGCGACGCCTACAACGTCGTCTGGGGTTCGGCGTGCGGCGGCGACGATTGCCCGGCCCGTGGACGGTCGAAGGGGTGAATGACGACGACAGCGTCGTGTGGGGAACGAGCGTGGTCTGGGGCACGAGCGTCGTCTGGGGCACCAACGATGACGACAGCGTGGTGTGGGGCACGAGTTGCACAGATCCTTCGTGTGAACCGGTAATGTGGCCGAATCCGTAAGACCATGAGCATGGCAATGTCAGTCGCCGGACGCTTCTTTGCCCCGCCACGTGCGACAGGACTGGCGTGGGCTGCGCTCCCCAGGGTGGCGCAGCTCTACGTCGCCCTCGTCATCGTGGCCGGTGCGACTGTGCTGGTCGAATGGTTGCCGCGCACCTATCCTCGACCGGCGCTGTTCGTGCTCGTGCTCGCGGCCGCGTGTCTGACGGCCGCGTGGAAAGTGAATCTCCCGATTCCGTTGACGAGCGGCTCGACGCTATCGGTCTCGTTTGCCGCGAAGATGACGGCGCTTCTGCTGCTCGGCCCGCGACAAGCCGTCATCATCGCGGTGGCCGCTGCGTTCACGCAGTGCACGTACAAGCCGAAGCAATCGTACCCGCTATACCGCACCGTGTTCAGCATGACCGCCGAGGCGCTCACGATGTCGGGCACATGCGTGGCCTACTTCTGGCTCGGCGGGCCGTCGGGCTCTTTCGACATTCCGATTCTGGACCTCGCGAAGCCTCTCATTGGGGCGGTCGCGATCTATTTCCTCTTCAACACCGGCCTCGTGGCCGGCGCGATCGCCTTGTCGACGAACCAGTCGATTGCGAAGGTCTGGCGCAACGACTTCTTATGGAGCGGTGTCACGTTCATGGTGGCCGGCACCGCCGGCGCAGTGGCGGCGATCGTCATCAATCGCGGCGATTTCTGGATCGCACTCTTGCTCGTCGCGCCCATCTACCTGACCTATCGCACCTATCACCTCTTCGTGGCCCGCCTCGACGACCAGCAGCGTCACATGGTCGAGATGCGGCGCATGCACGAGGCGCGGCACGACCTGCTCGAGCGCGAACAGGCGGCGCGCGCCAGTGCCGAACAGGCGAACAGGTTGAAGGATCAATTCCTGGCCATCGTCTCGCACGAATTGCGCACACCCCTGAATGCCATCCTCGGCTGGACCGACATGCTGCGCAAAGGAGTGCTCGACGAACCGCGACGCGAGCGCGCGTATCAGGCGGTGTACGACAGCGCGCAGCGGCAGGCGCAGCTCATCGAAGAATTGCTCGACGTCGCGCGCATCGTGTCGGGCAAGCTGCGTCTCGACCGCGCGTCTGTCGATTTACACGAGACCATCCGCGCGGCGCTCACCGTGGTGCAACCCACTGCCGACGCCAAGGGTGTCCAGGTTGTGCTCGAGACCGATTCGTCGATCGGCGCAATCGACGGAGACAAGGCGCGCTTCCAGCAGATCGCATGGAATCTCGTCTCGAACGCCATCAAGTTCACGCCGAAGGGCGGCACGGTGACTGTGCGGCTGCGGCGATCGGGTGAGTGCGTGGAGTTGGTCGTCGCCGACACCGGGCAAGGGATCCCAGACGGTTTTCTGGCATCGGTGTTCGAGCCGTTCCGGCAGGCGGACGAGTCGACGACGCGAGCGAACGGCGGACTCGGGCTTGGTTTGTCGATCGTGAAGCATCTCGTCGAGGCGCACAGCGGCACGGTAAGCGTCCATAGCGCGGGCAAGGACCAGGGCGCGACATTCACGGTACGGCTGCCGATTCCTGCATCCACTGCGCAGCGGCCCGAAACGACGGTCGCCACTCCTGTCGCACCACCGCCGTTGCCGGCGCATGCGACGTCGCTGAAAGGCCTTTCCGTGCTCGTCGTCGACGACGACGAGGAAGGGCGACTGATCGTGGCGACGCAGCTGGAGGCGCACCACGCGGGAGTGTTCACCGCCTCGTCTGCCGCGCAGGCGTTCGACGTGCTGCAGCGCGAGCACGTGGACGTGCTGCTCGCCGACATTGCGATGCCTGGAGAAGATGGCTACGCGCTGATTCGGCGTGTTCGCGCGATGCACTCGCCCGACCTTGCCTCGATTCCCGCAGCGGCCCTCACCGCGTTCGCGCGAAGCGAGGATCGACTTCAGGCCCTGCGGGCCGGATTCCAATCGCACCTGGCGAAACCGATCGATGCGGATTTACTTGTGGCGACCGTCGCGCGACTCGGCGGCAAACTGCCGGAACGGCGCCACAAGCGCGGGATGACGTTGAATTAAGGGCTCGTGGGGTCGTAGGTTACGCGCTGAGGTCCATCAAATAGGACGTCAGGTGCCGTATTTTCGAGTTCTGCATAACAAACACATCGCAGAAAACGGCGCTGAGCGTGCCGCCATCTCTCCGGGCAGCGCGAACCGTCCCTTCCGCAACGACGACGTCGTCTTCCTCGATCATGCGGGTGACGTGGATGGTCGGGCTCCCGACGAACGCGTCATTCTCGATCTCTTTGTCGAAAGCGGTCTTGCCCTTTGTGTGAAATGCGCCTGGTATGATCCACTCAACGTCGTCAGTCAGGCACGACAAAATTTCCGTGTGGTCGGAACGCGTGAAGGCGTCCATATATTTCTGGACGGTCTGCTTATTCGGGCTCACCATGAGGCCATTATGCGATACGCCACGCCGACGCAACGACAAAAGCAAACCACGAAGGCTCGAAGACACGAAGAGGAAAACAAAAAACGCTTATCCTCGCGCCAGCCCCAACCGAATCGGAACCATTAGCGCTGCAAGATTTGCCACCACACAAAAGAGAGCGAGTACCTCGATCCGAATGGACTCGCCGCAGATGCAGTATCGAGAGCAAACAGCCGACGGCACCGACCAATATCGAGCCGAAGTAGAAACCCACCGAAGGCGTCGCGAGCCCAAGAGTCAGCAGCAACAGATGCCTCGGTCCGTGGACGGACCTATCCCGGCCAGCAGGAACTCGAGGATTAGATCGACGAGAACACTCATGTGTTTCTATGTTTGAGTCGATTGTATAGGTCCGGGCTCGAGGTGTTGGGCCCGCCACCCGCTTCGGTCCGGACCTTGACCGACACGACCTCGAACGTCTGCGCATCGCCCGCGCCCTGAGCGTGCACGCAGAGCGCGGGGATGACCAACGCGATAGCCAGAAGCGCCTGTCTCACGGGTGCCTCCTCGAGGTGCGACGCGCGCGCGCTTATTTCGCCAGGCCGAAGTTCGTGATGTCGACGTTCAGCAAATGATTCACGCGGATGCCGTAGATGCCGTCTGTCACGAGGTCGCCTTTCGGCATCGTATGGACGACGGTGTTGTTCACCGCGAAGTTCAACGTGTCGCCGGCGACACGAATTTCGAGCGTGTTCACGGATGTGCCATCCGCGCCCGGCTTCTGCACGGCGTCATGCGGCGCACGCGCGACGTTCTCGGTAATCGCCTGCGGACCTCGGCCACCGCGGCCCTTCGCCGGCGCATTCGGATCGGGCATGCGATCGCCCGCGCGCTTCCGAATCAGGTACGTGCCGTCCTGCGCCACCACGAAGTACAGATAGTTCTGATCCGTTCCTTCGAGTGCGCGGCCTCCGACGATCAGGCCGTAGTAGTTCGTGTGGCCGCTCGGTTCCAGAAGTTTGAAAGTACCCCGGAGCGTGTAGTTCCCCTTCGCAGTGTTGGCTGGATTCCAGTAGATCGCCGCAGTCGGGTTGTTCGCCTTGAACCCGCCAGGAATCGTCGTGAACTTGATGTCGCCGGCCCCATCTGGATCGGTGGCATTCGTGCTGCGATCCGCACGCACCTGCCACCCTGCAGGGGCCTGAGCGAAGATCGGCGCACCTGCGAGCGCGACAAGCAGAGCAATAAACATAAAGCGCTTCATCGGAGCCTCCAGTCACAGTTAGTGGAAGGTTCATGATAACGCAGTAGCCCTGCCGTCGATGCGTAAGCTTCTGACGCGGTACCAATTCACAGCTTCAGCACCGCCTCCAGGAACTCGAACGTGCGCGGCTGCCGGAAGTAGCTGCAATGATGGACGGCCTTGTCGCCGTCATATTGCAGTTGATCTTTTTTGAACACCGAGCTCTTGCCAAGCCGGCTCATCGAAGCCGTGTCGACGACGAGATCGTTGGGGCCGTCGAAGATCGCGTCGGCACCCCAGTTGAGCGCCTGTCCTGGTACGTCTCGAAAGTGCTTCCAGAATTTCCACAGCGGATCGGCAGACACCGCCGGTTCGTAGTTCGAGACGATCGCGTGCACCCGATGACGGCCGGGCCAGTCGTCCGCGAACAGCCGCTGCAACTCAAAATTGTTTCCAACACGTGACTGTGCCGCGAGACCAGGAACGATCGCGACCCCGGCATCGAGCAGCGGGCTGTGCGCGCCGAACGACAGAGCGCCGCCGATGATTTTCATGAGACCGCCTGCAAAGGCCAGCATCGGCACTGCCGTCGCAGCGGCGTTCCCCATCGTCCCGACGGCGCGCGCCAGATTACCCATGAGGTCGAGCGCCGATTTCAGCTTCGCGGGCGCGGCCAGGCTGGTGCCTTCGAGCGGAGAGCCGACAAACACCACGTTGTCCACCTTCGGACGCGCCACGTAGAGCCACCACGCCACCGCGAGACCGCCGCGACTGTGACAGATCACGTCGATGTGGTCGGTAACGCCTGCCATCTCACCTGCGAGGTCGAGCGCATTCAACCACGGACTCATCGCCAGCGTCGGATGATCGAACGTCAGGACGACCGCGTATTTCTTGTCGCACTTCGCGAGGAACTTCTTCCCTTCCTCTGTGGCGGCAAATTCCTCGAAGTACATGTCCCCACGGCTGAATGTCCCGTGCACGAGCAGCAGCACGCGTCCTTTTGGCAGGATCTTGGGCAATGCGACCGGTTGCCCGTTGACCCAGCGTCGCAGCCCGCGCGACGGCGTCATCGAAAGATCGAGGTTCTCCAGCTGATGGATCACCTCGTTCGGAGGGACTTCGAGAAACTGGAAACCGACGACGACTTCCTGATCATCAGCGCCGCGCCCGGCACGGCGCGCGCGACGACGGGAGCTTGCAGGCGGGGGATCGTAGACCCATCGCAGCACTTCGTCATCCTGAACGAGCGACACCGTGGCGAGCCGGCTGCCCGCGCGCGGATCGAAGCGCGCCCGCTTGCGTGCACTGCCGCCAAGCGGAATCTCCGCTTCGGTATCGCTCAGTCCCGCAGCTTGCACCGCTGCCGACAGGTGCGAGCGGAGGACGTCATTCGGTTGCGCGACGGCGAATGCTGTCATGGACGGCCTCCGAACGGCAGCGGCGTGACGTTGGCTTCGCGCGCACGAGCGATATCGAGCATCGAATGGAAACGCGACAGCTTCTTCAGATTGTCCCTGCCACCGTCGACGGCCTCCTCGAACCCGCTGTGCTCGGTCAGCCACACGCTTTCGAGCGGAACGAGATTTCCGAGCTTCACCTGCCGCACGATCTCGACGTAGGCCGTGTCGCGAAACCACCACGACACCCGCTGGCCGCCGGGCGCCGTCGTCTTCGAGGGTTCTTCAGTCGCCATCTCGTCGACGAAGTCCTCGGACAACTCCATGAATTGCTGCTGGAAACGATCCTGCCTCCAGTAACCGGGGAAGGCATGGTCTTTCAGGAGAAAGATGACCGGGTACACGTCGATGAGCTCGCAGCAGGCTGCAAGAAGCAGCGCCAGGTCAATGCATGTGCCGGATCGATCCTTCACCACCATCGAAGGCGTGCGCAGGCGCTGCGAGTCCATGGCGTTGCTGTAGGTGGGCGGAGGGTTGATGTACCCGAGGTCGAGCTCGTGCACGATCGTCGACCAAATTGCCTGCACCTGACGGTCGACTTCGGATGCAGGCTCCGGCGCGCGCGGATCGAGGCTCTGATAGCCATCGAAACCAGCCGAGGGATCGTCTCGCAACACACGCACGTATTTCTGCGCGCGTTCGATCAGCCCGGTGACCGCCGGGTCGCGCGGCAGCACGAACGACGGCAGCCACTGCCCGTCCTTGTCGTTGTCGCGCCACTGGTCGACCGGCAGCAAGCGGACAGGATGACTGTCTCGATAGATCACCTTTCCCCATGACACTTCCACGAGCAGGCTCGAGTTGATGCTCTCGTGCACCGAGCGCATCAGCTCGGAGGTGAGCGGCACGTGAATGTCTTTGCCGATGTCGATGTTGGTTGTTTCCAGCGCCAGGCGCCGCTGGTAGGTCGCGGCCTCCGCACCGGCGCTGAGCGTGACGCTCACGTCGACATCCCCGATCGTGACGAGGCGGTCGTTCTTGTAGTCGGCGCTCGTATTCACGAGTGTGAAGTGCTCGAAGAGCGAGCAGCGGTTGTGCAGCAGCGAATAATTCAGCTCCTTCACCGCCTTGATGCGCGCGGAAATGACGCGATGCGTATCGTTGACGGGCACCGCGCCCGGCAGCCATACCGGGGGCGGCGCTGCGGCCTCGCTCTTCGTTTTGGTGGGCACGCGCCCGACCTGTTTGGTGACGAGCGGGCGCCCGCTCCACAGCACGAGCCCCGATCCGAGCACGGATGCCGGTTGCGCGCGCACAATTTCCCAGGCAGTCCGGAATCCGGCCGCCAAATCCCAGCCGCCTTTCCGCCACGCGCGATAGAAAGTGCCGAAGAACAACTCGGCCAGGTCGTCGTCGAACACGTCCTGAAATCCGATGGCGGCATGTGCGCCGTGCGCGACCGCCATCGAAGCGACACGCGCCGCGGAGTTTTGCAGGCTGAACGAGACCAGCTCGGGCCGATGGCCTCCCGCGCACAACGCTGCAGCGAGAGCCTGCGCGTCTATCGCGACCGGCTCTCCTTTCGCGCTCGACATGAGGTATCCATCGGGCGTCGTGTCCCGCTCGCGCTGCGTTCGAGGCGGCGTCTCCTCGCCCGCGTTTTTCGGATCCACCGTGGGTCGCAGCAGGCGCAGGCCCTGATGCGAATCGAATCCCGACACGTGAATGATGTCGGGGCGAAAGCTCGTCACCTTCTCGCGCAACGCGTCGATCGTTGGCGAGAGCAGCTCTTCCCACTCCTTGGCGCGCAAGTTCGAGCGAACGAGCTTGCGCTCGGTGTCGAAGTCGTACAGATCGCGCAGCTTGCCGGGCGCGCTTTGCACGTAGAGCACGCGCTGCGGCACCCTGACGGGCGCCACGCTGCTTTGCGACACGAGCCGCCGCATCACCGTGAGCGCCTCGCCATGCCGTGCCTCACGAGTGGCGCCGGCCAGCACAAATTCCCACGGGAAGATGCGCGCCTCCCAATTGTCCGTTTCGCGGGCGTACGGCACGGCAACCTCGACGACCCGATCGGTTGCGATCGCCTGCAGGTCGGCCTCGCTCATGCCGAGGTCCTTCAGCAGCACACGCGCACGCTCTGCCTGGCGCTTGGCGCTCACCGGCAGCGCCGACCAGCGCTCGCGATTGCGCAGCACGTAGGTCCACTGCATGGCGGCGCGCTGCAGCTCCTTCGTCGCGCGCGCCTCGTCCTGCGGCGGGTTGAGCGAAAAGGTGCGCGTAGGCGTGCGGAACGTGATGCCCGTCACCCCAGACGCGCCGCTTGTCTGCTTCGGCGCGGGTTTCGGCTTTTTCGGCGCACGCTTACGCGTGCCCTTTGCGGCACGGCGGCGACGCGGCTTCCCTCGTCTGCGGGCCGCCGCGCGCGGCGCGCGTGTAAAGACAATCTCCATGGGCGATGCCATCGAGGTGCCGATCACTCGTTTGGTCTGGCTCGCAGGTTTGTAGTCCAGCGGCACGTCGAGATCGAAGCTATGCGTGCCGGCTTGCAGCCGCAGCAGCTGGTCGGTCTTGCCTTGAGCCGCGCCGTCGACGTTGACGTCGCGCTCGGTAGGAAATCTCACAATCACGAATTCCATGATGTGTGTCCCGCGTTAGAAGACTTTGAATCCGAGGCCGGCAGCGACGCCAAACGCGTCGGCCTTGATCTGCCGGTCCGGCAGGCCCGAGCCGAATTTGATCGTCGGACGAGCCGTCACATACGACGCCGAGACCGTCGTCGCCCACCGGTTATTGAGGTTGAACCACAGGCTCACGCTTGGCTTGAGCACCCATGTGTTGGTGGCGTCAGGCTCGAGACCGAAGAGTCCCTGCATGCCGTAACGGTCGCGAGCGACGCGGTCGAGAGTAAAGCCGCCGAACCCATACCCTGCGGACAGTCCTGCGGTGGCTTCCAGCGGTCCGGCCCGGCGCGTGAACAGCACGCCGCCCGACAAGGTCCGGAGCGCCAACTGCCCTACTGTTACATCCGCGCCACCGACGGCGCCAGGAACGTCAAACGACTCGGTGCCGAATCCCACGGTGAAGCCGATGCCATCCGGCTTCGTCACGCGCACCGCCAACCCAATCCCACTTGTGTCATCCACATCTTCACCGCGCGCGCGCGACACGTTGTACTGCACGCCAATGTCGATGTAGTGATTGCGTTTGATCTCACTTCGCCCCGCTTCCTCGGTGCACGACGTGGGGTGCGGCACCTGCGGGATGCTCATCGTGCCCTTCAGATGACTCGCCACAAACGATTGAAAGCTCTCGGTGTCGACGTCGGTCACCGAGCTCGAGTCGCGAAGCAACTGCGCGCCACGATCGATAAGACAATTCACTTCGAACGGCGCGAGATCGAAATTAGTGCCCATGCCGCTCAGAAATGTGCGCTCGTCGGCATTCTGCATGTTCTCGAATGCCACCTCGACGCCGAACAAACGCGGCTGGCCCGGTTGGTTGAGGCCAGCCTCGAAGCCATACTCGCGCAGCAACTCCAGCGTCTCGGTCGAAAAACTACCCATCGGTATGCCACTGGCCGAGCTGATCACAGTGAACGTTCCCGGACCCGCGCGCTTCGTATCCCAATCCTTCTCGCGGTTGGTGCGCGCGTTCACCGTGATGACGACGATGGTCTTGACCTGCGTGTTGTTGATCTTGCTGAGCACACTCCATCCGCCGAGCGGCTCGCCGCGGGGATTGGGTCCAAGCGGTCGATCAGTTGAGCTCAGCGACTGCAGGACGCTGCGCAAGCCGATGTTGTCCGCGAGCCCGCCATCGAGCAGATGCAAGTGCGTACGTTTCGGGTCGAGATACGCGAGCGCCTGGCGTGCGGCCGTATAGCGGCGGTAGCTGATGAATGCATCGGCCATCGCCTGCGTCACCCAATCGTTGCGCCCGAGCCCCGTCCCGGGGCCGGTATAACCACAGCCGGCCGCATCGTTGTAACTGTCGATGGTCATCGAGTTGAGTAAGCCGGGAAACGCCGACGAAGCGGCAACGGCGCGCGCGATAGGAAACGCGCTCAGGTCGGCGCAGAGCAGATCGAACTGCTCCTGCGTAAACTCGAAGCGCGTCCCTGTCGAGGCATCCGTCGCATTCAGGATGACGTAGGGGCGCGATCGCTGCTGCAGCGCGGCAAACGTGGTGTGGCCGAAGATGTTGTTGGCGTACCCGTTGGCCGCGATCTCGACGCGCGACCGCAGCCGGGGCCAATTGCTCGGATGGTAGACCGCGCGGGCGAGAAGATCGCGCTGCACGGGATGGTACAAAAACTGCCGGTGGAACGTGCTCGACGCATTGAAGATCTCGCTGCCGTACAGCGCGTAATAGGCAGCGGTGAAGCTGCCTCCCGAGACCGACGAAATCACATCCACTTCGTCGAGCAGCGTCCTTTCGCTGCCATTCAAGTTGAATTTCACTTGCTGCAGCTGCGCCAGCACTCCGTATGACAGCGACGCCGCGCGTGTGCCGCCGCCCGAGAACGCCAGCATCACGAACAGTTCGTCGGAGTTCTGCGGCGCCGATGGCGGACTGAGCGGCAGTCGCTCGAAGCGATAGCCCTTCGACAGGTCGTATGCAGTCAGGCGCGGCGTACGCGGATAGGCGGCACAGCCGGAAAGCACAGCCGTTCCAATCGCGATCGCTATGACATTGCGGAACCGTGGACGCACCATTCCCCCTCCGGGCCGGAGCACGGCTCCGACTGTACCGATCGGACCGGCCGCTGCATAGCTTTTTACATCGGGATCGAATCTTCTGTGCAGACAACGAAAAAGGGGCGAGTTCCGAACGGATCGAAATTGTTGGAGGCGTGGCCCCGGCTGAGTAACATAGCCGCATGAATGTGCTCCTCCTCTCGATGCCCGATTCCTTCGAGCACATGCCGCCGATGGTGGTGAGGATGCCGAACGGCGCGCTCTCGTCGCTGGCGGGCAACCTCGATCCGCATCATCGCGTCGCGATTGCCGACCTCATCCTGGTCCAGTCCCGGGTTGTCCCCACGATCACTCGCCTGATGCGCGAGTGCGAGCCCGACGTCGTCGGCTTGTCGGTGATGACGTTTCAGCGGGCAACCGCCTTCAAGATCGCGCGACTCATCAAGCATCTCCGGCCGGCCACGCGCATTGTCGTTGGCGGATACGATCCGAGTCTGGCGCCAGAGGCGTACGCGCCGTGCGCCGATGTGGATTTCCTTGTTCGCGGCGAAGGTGAACAGACGTTCTGTGAGCTGCTACGCGCGTTGGATGCCGGCGCGTGCGTTTCTTCGATCGCGGGTCTCTCGTCGCGAGCCGAAAGTGGATGGGTTCATGGAGCGGAGCGGGCGATCACCGCTCTGAAGTCAAATCCGCTTCGCCTGCCCAACCGGGCCGCCCGCGTCCTCGCAGGCTACACGCTGCTGGGACGTCAGGTCGATGTCGTCGAAACGTCGAGAGGTTGCACCTACGACTGCAGCTTTTGCTCGATCATCGAGATGCGCGGCCGCAACTTTCACGTCTATCCCATCGACCGCGTGATCAGGGACATCGCCGATGCGCGAAACCACGGCGCCAGGGCCATATTCCTGGTCGACGACAACATCACCCTCGACATACGCCGCTTCGGACTGCTGTGCGAGGCGATTATCGACGCCGGGCTCAACGATATCGAGTACCTCGTGCAAGGGATGACGTCGCCACTTGCGCAGCATGGCGAGACGCTCGCACCGTTGATGAAGCGCGCCGGATTTCGGTATGTCTTCCTCGGCATCGAGAACATTCTCGAGAGCGACCTCGATTTCCTCAAGGCGCGAGCGAAAAATGCACGCCGAGGGCAGTCTGGCGGCACCGGAAACGCCACCATCGAGGCGATCGAGCACCTCCATCGGCACGGCCTATTCATCGTCGGTGGCCTCATCGTCGGCAGTCCGGACGACACGCGCGAATCAATCGAGACGAATCTGGCATTCGCCCGGCGGTACGTCGATTGGCCATACATTCAGCACCCGACACCGTACCCGCGCACGCCGATGACGCAGCAGTTTCGCGAGCAAGACCTCATCGTCGATGAGGATATGTCTCACTATGATGGGACGACCGCTGTCGTTCGAACGAAGCATGTGCCGGCGAGCGAGATCGAATTTCTGCGCTGGCGGGCGGAGCGCTGGATGAAGCTGAGACATCTGCCGAAGGTGTTTCTTCACAGCCCGTCGTTTGTGATGCGGCATTGGCCGGCCATGACGGCGCACACGTTTGCGGGAACGAGCGTTCGATCGATGCTCGGGCTCGAAGGGTCGCGAATGGTGTTCGAACGCTATCGAAAGATCCGGCGCCGCGAGCGCGCCGACGCGGTCGCCTGAGCGGCCATGCGGAGCCACTTCCTGGTGGAGTCGCCTATCGGAATTCTGACGCTTGTGAAAACCAGCGGAGTCCTCAGCGGCCTGTATATGGGCGATGCCCGGGCAGAGCTCTTAGGACCGCGCGCAGATTCGGGATTCGAAGACGTCGTGGAGCAGCTGGAAGAGTATTTCGCACGGAAGCGGACGAGGTTCACAGTTCCCATCGCGCCGATGGGTACCACGTTCCAGCAACGTGTGTGGACCGAGCTCACGACCATCCCGTACGGCGAGACGCGCAGCTACGGTCAACTGGCCGAGGCCATCGGCAATCGATCGGCGATGCGGGCTGTGGGTGCGGCCAACGGGCGAAACCCTATCAGCATCATCGTGCCGTGCCATCGCGTCATCGGCAGCGACGGCATGCTCGTTGGCTACGGCGGCGGGCTCGAGCGCAAGCGGTTTCTGCTCGGCCTGGAGGGAGCCACGTTGCATTACAGATGACGATCTGCCCGTGAAGCGAAATACGCTGCCGGAAGTCCAACGCCGAACGCGTGGATCAGGATTCCGTTGACCATGATCGGTGTCACTGGCAGTACGAACGTGATCTGGTGATTGCCCGCATTCGACATGGGCACCACAAACCACGTCATCACGAAGTAGGCGATTGTGCCGAACACCATGCCGCATACGAACCACTGCTTGCGGAGCAGGGGAATGGCGAGGCTCATGAGCACGTACACCGTCACGATTGAGAAGGCGACCAGGTAATGCGAGAAGAGGCCGACGATCGCCGTTGGCACGCCGCCGGCCCGCGCGGCATCACGTCCGAGAAAACCCGCCGCGATGCTGTGAAGAATCGCCATCGGCTGCGCGCCGCTGCGAATGCCAAAGAAGATGAATGCATCAAGCAGGTCCAGCGTTCCAACCGCGAGACCGCCGAACAGGATCGCCTTGGCGACTGAGAGAGATTTCAACCCGCGGATTATAGTGCTTGGCGTCGCACTCGCGTGCGGACTGAACGCCGCGTGCGCGACGAACAGGACCAGCCACAAAAGCTACATTCTTCCGGCAGTCGAAATCGTCGCGATGAACGCGGCGGTGAATCTTGCCGCACGGCGCGTGATCGATCCGGCGGACTACAAGGTGTCGCCGGCCTCCATCCGTCGCAATCTGCGCGGCCCCTGGGTGGTCGACGACGATCCATTCGAGATCAATCAGTTCCTGCATCCGTATCAAGGGGCGATGTATCACGGGATCGCGCGGTCGAACGGCCTGAGTTACTGGCCGTCGGTGGCCTATACGTTTGCCGGCAGTGCGCTCTGGGAGATCGCGGGTGAAACCAAGCCACCCGCTCGCAACGATCAGATTGCCAGCGGCATCGCGGGCTCCTTTCTGGGCGAACCGCTTTTTCGGATCTCGCGGCTGCTGCTCGAGCGCGCCGACCATGGACCCGGCGTATGGCGAGCACTCGCGTCTATACTCGCCTCACCGCCCGTCGGCATCAATTATCTCCTCGTGGGCGATCCTGCGGGATCGCTTGCGCCCGATGCCGTGCCGTTCTCCGACATCCGCGTCCAGTTCGGCGCAACCGCGACGACAACCGGCCGCTCACCATCGGGATCGTCGCTGGCGGTGACTCAACCGCGTCTCTCGTTGTCGATGGATTACGGATATCCGGGAAACGCAGGCTACCGCCACGAGCGCCCATTCGATTACTTCAGAATCGAGAGCAGCGTCTCGTCCGAGGGGATGGAGCAGCTGTCGGCGCGCGGTCTGATTGCCGGAGCCGACTACGGAGCGGGCCGTCTCGCAGGCATCTGGGGCCTTTACGGCACCTACGACTACTTTGCGCCAGCCGACTTTCACTTCTCCAGCACGGCGGTCTCGTTCGGCACAACCGTCCAGGCATCGATATCTGAATCGCTGGTGGTCCAGAGCTCCGGGCTTATGGGAGCGGGGTATGCCGCTGCGCAAGCCGCCTCCGCGCTGTCTTCGCAAACCGCTTCGGCGGGCAAGCCCGACCAGACTGACGCACGCGACTACCACTACGGTGTCGCTCCGCAGGCGCTCGCAAACCTGCGATTGATCGCTGGACGCCGCGCAGCTCTTGACGTGACCGCGCGGGAATATTTCATCAGCACCGTCGGCGGGTTCGGCACCGGCGAGCGTGATCTGATCTTCGTGGGAGATACATCGCTCGCCATCCGTTTCTATCGACGGCACGCGCTCGCCCTCACCTATCAACTTGCAAGCCGCAACTCGGACCTTCTCGCGCTGCCGGATCTCACACAGGGGCGGTCGACCGTCGGCCTCTTCTATACCTACCTAGGGTCGGGCGGCTTCGGCGCTGTGCGATAGACGAGTTAGGCGTTGTTGCGAGGGGCTTTCGGCGCGGCCTCGGCGCCAGGTGGTTCGGTGAAGGGGTCGATGGGGATGCGCTGATAACGTACTTCCAGGATCTCCAGTTGCTCCGTACCGCTCGGCGCGTGAAGGACCACGCTGTCGCCGGGCCCGGACTTCATCAACGCGCGCGCAAGAGGCGACACCCAGCTGATGTAGTTGCGATTCAGATCGACCTCGTCGACGCCGACGATGCTCACGACCCGCTCCGTTCCAGTCGCGTTGGCGTAGCGCACGGTCGCTCCGAAGAACACTTTTTTTGACGCCTGCACGCCTCTCGAGGCTTCCGGGTCTACCACTTCCGCGGCATCGATCCGTTTCGTGAGAAAGCGAATCCGCCCATCGATCTGGCGCAGCCGCCGTTTGCCGTACTGATAGTCGGCGTTTTCGCTTCGGTCGCCATTGCTGGCGGCCCACGCCACGACCTTGGTGACGGCCGGCCGTTCCCTGGTGAGCAGAAACAGATGCTCATCTCGCAGCCGCTGCAAACCGCTCGGTGTGATGTAGTTCTTGACTGTCGAGATTGGGCCTGCGTCGGGTTTCCTGGGCGACTTGCTCAAGGACGGGGCCGCTCTGAGATTTTCATAAGTTCAGCGAGGTAATGCTTCCACACCGCAGGGTAGGTATGTGTGCCGTGGCCGCGCGTTTCAGGTCCGTATGGAATGAGGATGGCACGCCCCCGTGGCACCCGCTTGATTTCGCGCTCGAGGATCCCTAATTCGGGCGGGTCGAGGAAGTCGTCCCCCGTATTGATCGCAAACAGCGGCACGCGGATCTTTTCCAATGCCGGACCCGGATCGTAGTCGCGCGACGCGTCAAAGCCGTACAACACGTCGTTTGCGTCGCTGCCTTGCACGCCTTGCGCGATTACCGCATCGAGCACTCGATCGCTTTGGCTCAACGTCGGCATCATCTGCTGTCGAAGTACCGGATTACTGCTGATAAGAAAGAGGATGAGTTGAACCGTCCGGAGGCTCTGCGGTTGCGTTGTGTAATTGCCACCGTTCCACCCCGGGTCATTGCGGATCGCGTCGATGATGACCCGGCGCCAAATCCGGTTCCGTCCGGAAATCTGCGTCGGCAGGCTTCCCAATGGCATCAGCGCGTCCATGAAATCTGGATAGCGCTCACCCCACATCCATGTGTGCATCGCGCCCATGGATGTGCCCATGACTAGGCGCAGATGGTTCACGCCAAGCCCCTCGGTGAGCAGCCGATATTGCGCCGTCACGATGTCGATGTAGCCGTAGCGCGGGAAGCCCGCGCGCAATCCATCACTCGGTTTGCTCGACTGCCCGAAGCCGATGGCGTCGGGCATGATCAGGAAATAGCGATTGGCATCGAGCAACGCACCGGGAACAAACAACTCGCCCGCGAAGCTCGGGGCTTCGAACTGTGCGCCCGTCCCGCCTGTTCCATGCATGATGAGCACTGCGTTCCGGACCTGCCCGTTTGCGTCGCGGTCGGGCTTACCGAGCGTCCGGTAATGCAGTCGAAGCGCAGGCAGGGTTTCGCCCGACGTAAACTGGAAATTCTTGATGACGAAATCGCCGTGAGTTGGTCGTAGCGATTGCGCTGCGCTGGTGGCCGCAAATGCGAGCAGGACGAGGAACAGAATCGACACGCGTCTGGTCATCAGCCCCTGGATCATACGCGTCAAGGAACCAGCGAGGAAAGACCTGCTAGACTTTCAGAGTAGGGAGGAATGGCAATGGAATTTCTTGTGATTGTCACCCTGTTCGTCCTTGGGCTCGGCTTCTTTTCGGCCATGCTGCCGTTCATTGTCTCGCAGCGCCGGAAACGCCCGTTACGGTGAACCCCTATAAGGAAGCAAGTACCCATCGCATTCGCAGCCGCCAAAGCGTTCGAGGTCGGGCACACCGATTGCGGCGACATACTCGAGGCTTAAGACGACCGAGGCTGCGTCAGCTCCGGAGACCTGTTGTGTGACCGCGCGGAAGCCGGTGTCGGTTGCCGTGAGCGGCCATGCCTCGTTCACGGGAACACGGATCAAAAAACGCCCTTCCCGGTCTGTATACATGACCTGACGGCCAACGAGCTCGATGCGCGCATGCGGCAGTGGATGGCCGGCTTTGTCAATCACCTGACCAGCACGCTGCGCCCAGGGGCTTGGCGGCTCGACAGTGACGCATTCGCAGATTGCGCGAAAAGGCAGTGCAGCATCAACCTTGGCCTCTATGTCACGGCGGACGCGAACATGATTACGACGGACCACATCGAAGCCGCGAAGCTCGAAGTCCACTCGGTACGTGCCATCCGGCAGTCCTTCGAATCGGTACGTCCCGGCGCTGTTAGTCGTTGTCTGCCTTGAAAGGCCGCCCGATTCCGGAGTCGTGGTCACGGTTACGCCCGAAAACACATAACCGCGTCCATCCGATACAACTCCGCCGATGGTTGCGGATTGAGCGAACACGACACGGTTCGGCGCGATGAGAATCAACGAGATTATCAACGTCGCGTGAAACCGTACAACAGCCCCGACCGCGCTAGGCTGTTTTGGAAGGCGCCTGAAGCCGGCGACGCTGAATATTCGTCTGAAAGTTCTGTTCAAGAAAATCCACGCCGTCGGCCGTAATCAGGAGTTGCGAACTATCATCGCGCTGGACCAGCTTCTTTTGCACTAAATACCAGATCGTGAACTGCAGATGCTCGCGCGGGCGGCCCGTCAACGACTCCATTTCCCTCAGCCCCATTCCAGACCCATCCGGCTCGAGCCGGCGTTTGGCATGGAGCGCTTCCAGCACGGTCAGGCGGTTGATCTGCTCGATCTCGAAGTCGTCCTCCGCCTTTGCCCCTGTCGAAACGAGCCGCCACCGATCCTGCTTCTGCTGATGGTAGTAGATGTCGTATTTGGCGCGCTTGGCGGCATCAGAGAGTGTGACGTACGCCTCGTGAATCTCTCGAAACCGCGCATCATTCCCTGTTTCTTTATTGTCGGGGTGAAAGCGCTGCGCAAGGAGACGATAGACCCGGTGAATCGTGTCGGGCTCGGCGGTCGGGTTTACCTGCAGCACTTCATAGCAATCCAGCGGTTTGCCATCACTCATAATCTCCAGTTATCGGCTCGTGCGCCCGTAGTCTACACGTGGCGCCTTGTGACAGGAACAATGGAAGCGGATCGGCCCGGCGGGAGGCGTAATAGCTGATGGTCGAGGATATCTCGACGGCAACCTGCTTTTCTTCAACTATCCGAGCGAGCCTGGCAGCGGTGAAGCGGTCCATTAAGCTAAGCAATCCGTCACGGGCGTTGCGGACCTGGAGCCGAGACGTAGCCGGCACGAGTACGCACTTTCAAGCGTGTGTCTTTCGTGCTCACCCTGATCGGATGGTACTTGCCATCGGCGTGCGCAGGTTCGAACGTCAGGAGGTACTGCGATTGAAGATCGTCACAGATGCGGGCGACGGCAGAGGCGATCTCCGACGGACTACGCACCGGCTCTACGTACCCGCCCGACTCTTTTGTCAGACTGTCCAGCAGGATTGTGTCCACAGGCACGCCGCGGCGGGTGCCGATGCCGATGGCATACAGGACCGCGTCCGACCTGCGCACGGCGTTCCGCGACCCTTCAATGACGAGTTCGCGCCGCGCTCGGCGGAAGTCATTCGTCCCGGCAATTCTCTGTTCGACGGAACCCATCTCATATGCATCTGGTGGAGGAAGGCCGGCGGCCCCAATCTGCGTGTCGTTGCCGTCGGAAATCAGCAGCAGTACCTTCCGCTGGTGCCGCGCCATGTGAAATACGGATGCGATCTGCTTGACCGCCTCGAGGAGCGCGGTGCCGCCGCCGGGACGCACCAAGTCGAACGTGCCGAGAATCTTGCGATGGTCCTGCGTCCACGGAGATGCCTTCGCCTGCTCGTTGAACACCGCGAACAACACTTCGTCCTCAGCGCCAAGCCGGGTGAGCAGCAGTTCAATCGCCCGGCGCGTATCGGACCATCGCGCAGCGTCCGCCGCACGCGCCTCGAGGTTCTCCGCCATACTGCCGCTCGTGTCGAGCAGAAGAGCGAGGCTGATGGGGACGCGCTCGGCGCTGAATTGCTTCACGGCGCGCCGGGTGCCGCCGTCTGAAATCTGAAAGTGGTCTGCGGTGAGACCGCGGACGAAGCGTCCATTCCGATCGGTCACCGAAATGGGCACAAGGACGACATCGGTGCTGGTGCGGAAGACAGCCGGTTCTTGCGCCGCAAGAATCGACGTGCAGGCCAACACGAGGGCGATTGCCCCGCGAGTCCAAGTCTCGACTGACATGGAGATGTGTCCGAGGCTGATTTTCCGGCACGTGAGCGGGAATGACAAGGGAAAGCTCATGGCGCTGGGCATGGACATCGCCGCCCAGGCGGGCCGGGCCTGCCGCACGCTGACTGTCCAATCTTGGACAGCGCACCCCCAAGTGCGGAGCGTACGATAACGGTCATGGCGAATATCGCGCTGGAGGACTTCATCGGTGAATACCGTGACGAGCTCATCCGTCGCTGCCAGGCGAAGGTGATGGCGAGAGTGTCACCGCCTGATAAAGCAGACAGCCATTACGGAGTGCCGCTGTTCCTCAACCAATTGTGTGAACAATTACGCGATGGGTCGTCCGAATCAGATGAGATTGTGGACAGCGCGAAAAAACACGGCCACGACCTTCTGAAGCAGGGATTCACCATCGAACAGGTCGTGCACGACTACGGTGATGTTTGCCAGTCCATTACCGACCTCGCGGTGGAATTGGAGGCGCCCATCAGCACGGATGATTTTCGCACGTTGAACCGATGTCTCGACAACGCCATCGCTGGGGCCGTTACGGAGTTCACGCTCGAACAAGGCGTTACGCGAACCAAACAGTTCAGCGAACTGCACAACTTGACCGAGGCAGCCATTTTCGCGTTCCGCTTTATCAGGGCTGGCGGTGTGGGAGTGGGCGGGAGCACCGGAGCCGTGGTCGAGCGCAGCTTGCTTGCGATTCTCGCCGCTGTGGATGCTCAGTCAGCCGAACCCAAGCCAACGCCAGCAGCTAAATCCGCCGTTAGTACCTGAGTCGACACAGCGCGCGTAATGTCGCAGGTTGCCGGCAAGTTCGCTTCTTTGGGCGGCACGTTGCCGATATAGCAACCTGGGATGAGGTAAAACGTCGCAGGATGCTTCGGCGCCGGCTGCGCTTTCACAGCTGCATCGGGCGCAGGCTGCGTACGCACAATCGGCGTCAGTGTGCGCCGAAACGTCGCCGACTGTCCGCGCGTGAGATTGACGTCGAAGCTCACCGGCTCGTAGTCGCGATCAAGGATGTCGATACGGTGGGGACCCGGCTCGAGCACGGCACCGCCATCCTCGAATCGAAAGTCTTCCGGAATGCCGATGTAATAGCCGTCCGCGAATACCTGCGCAGTTGGCGGGTTGATATCAAGAATGAGCCGCGCGGGCGCCGGCTGCTCGACGATTACAGGCGCGACTGCCGTCTCATCGACCACTTCGCGCTCAACCACGATTTCGCGCTCGACCACCACGGGCGCAGCGTATGGAACGAACACGACGTTCGCTCCGCTGTGCGGGCGTCGATAGCGTGGCCGGTAGTCTCCGTCTCTTTGCCCCGGCCGCCGGTGCTCGCGATTGGGAAGCGGCTGAGAACCGTGACCAGGCCGGAACGATGGAGGTCGCGGGGTTGCCGCAGAACCGTGACCAGGCCGGAACGATGGAGGTCGCGGGGTTGGCGGCGACATCGTCGGGTAAGCGCGCGCAGAGGCGGCCCGCAGGCGCTCCTCACGCACGCGTGCAGCGACCGTTTCAGCGGCGTGCGGCGTGCCACGGCGCTCGCGGCCCGCGTGCGACGACGCGGCGTCACTCGACTTCTCACCGCGCGATGCCGGCGTGCTTGTCTCTCCACGCCGTTCGGCACGACGATCCGCCTGCCTCGCTGGAGCCGCCTGAATAGCTTCCTCGCGCGGTACCGCAGTTCGCCCCGTCGCCGATCGCCCCGAACGGTCGGGCTGCTGCCCCACCGCGTATTCAGGCACTGCCATCAGGATCACGATGCCGAGAATGAAACGGCGCATGGGAACCCTCACTACTTGTCGGGCAGGCTGGCAGGCCTTCCTCAAGAATACTCCTATCGGAGCACCGCGAGGACATGTGCGTGGTTCATTTTCTCCGCCCATGCCCGCGGCGTCGTCCAGGGCTCGGCGTCGGCCTCGATCGGATCGGCGCCTCTCTCCAGAAACAATCGCACCAGCTCGATACGCCCCCAGCGGCAGGCCCATCCGAGCGGAGTGCTCTTGAGCAGGTTGTCGCGAAGGTCCAGTCGGCCACCGGCGTCGAGCACGGGGATCGCGAAAGAGAGGCGATCATCCGCCGTCAAACCGCCGCGCGACGCCGCGATGGCGTGCAGAATCGTGGCGCCCCAGCTGCCGGGCACGTTCGGGTCGCAACGATTCAGCGTCAGGCGGAATCCGGCAAGCAACAACGCGCGATCCGGATCGCGGTGGACATAGAGCGCGTTCTCGAGCTTCGAGTACCAACGCGGATCGCTCGGCGGCCAATCGATTCGCTCGAGCGCCATTCGCACGATTTCAGGCGACGGACACGTGATCGCTCCCGACAAAAGCTCCTCGGCGAGATTCCCGGCGGCCGCTTCATCTTCCAGCAGCCTGGCAGCCTGCGCGACGATCCCGAGGCCGCCCGCTGCTGCGGGCGGCAGTCGGCCGCCATACCGTTCGAGCAGTGCAATCATCGCTTCGTCTCTCCGCGAATAGGCCTCATAGACAGCGGAGCTCGCAGCATAGACATTGGTGTTGGGATTCGCGCCGTGCGTCAGCAAAATCTCCGCAAGGTCGTGCCTGCCCAATCTCGCACACTCACGCAGCGGCTCACCCGACGTGGGCACGACTTCGTCGAGCCCGCCAACTCTCCCGGATTCGTCAGGGTCGAGCCCCAGGTCCAGAAGCAACGTGAGGATGCCCGGCCGGTTCGACTTCACGGCTTGGGTGACCAAGCCGGACTGATTGTTCAGTGCGCCCTCCGCATGACGCGCCCGCAACCAAGGGGCGTCTCCCACCGCGACGGCCCAACGCGCTGTGGGCTCCGCACCCCGCGCAATCAGCATCTCGCCCACGCTCATCGAGAGATGAACTCTGTCAACCGACGAATCATCACGCCAGTGTCCAACGACGTCCAATGGCGTTTCACCAGTAGTAGCGCGCACGTTCGCGTCGGCTTCGTGGTCGAGGAGCCATGCGGCCATGCGCGGCCACAAGCAGGCCGAAGCCCAGTGGAGAGGCGTCCGACCCTCAGAGTTGGCCGTGTGGACGAGCGCGGGATGCGCCTCGAACACCGCAATCATCGCGTCCTCGTCATCGCGTCTGAGCACCGCGTTCATTTCCACCAGCACCTCCTCGTCAACGACTGCAAGCGGTGACTTCGAGGTGCGGCGGTGCTCTTCGCCCCGCATGATCTCGACGATATCGGTGTACCCACGGTCAGCGGCAAGCGTGAACGCGCCTGTTGCATCACGATACGGGTAAATTCCTTTGCGTGGATTCGCGCCGTGCTGCATCAGAAATCGCACAATTTCGGGTTGCCGTTGCAGGACTGCATGGTGAAGGGCCTGATGCTCGTCGTGCTCCGCGACATCCAGGTGGACGAGCTCCGGCCGTACACGGACCATTGAACGGACGGTCTTCAGATCCCCTGCGCGGATTGCGTCAACCAGGCGACCCACGGTGATGCCGTCCACGTACGCCTTCATCTTCGGCCAGCTCGGAAACCCGTAGGATCTCGCGAGCACGAGTTGCGCGTCGTGCAGCGCGAAGCTCTCAGCGAGTGCACCCTGATAGTGGGCGTTTACGTCCGCAACAGCGGCAGCGTCGCCAGCTGCAAAGGCCTTCAATAGTTCCTTCGCTTGACGTTTGAGCTGTTGGAGGTCGGGGTGCGCGGGTAGGGTGCGCGGGCGCGCGTACAAACGGGGCGTCATGATGAGCTCCTTTCGCGGCTGCGCTCGCGCGTCAGCCGTAACGCCCGGTGTCCGCTTACTCGGGCAGAAAAGAGTTCATCGAAGCAACACGAAGTGCCGTTCATTCAGGGGGACGCAGTCCTTCCCGCGGACACGGAAGCGCCCTGATGCGCTTCGCGCAGCATAGCGGCAGCCAGGAACGGATGCAACCCTCGTTGATAGCGCTTCGCCGATGTCGGCTCGATCCTGGTGGTCGGCTTATCAGATACTCATGTCGACGGATGGACAGGCAAGACCTCGCCAGGACCAGACGACACTTCGCAGGTCGCCGATGCGACGTTATACGCTGTTCACTTGGCTCGGATCTGCAAAATAAGTACTGGACTCCTATGGCCTGCCCCTGAACGCTCGCCAAGTTTGCGGGATTTGTGGAGCTGGTCACATCAGCAATCGCGCGCAAGGCCATGGTGTCTGCTTCGGAATCGTTCCCAATGGCATGACGGCAGCGGTCCTGGCATCCTCCAGGTCAGGCTGGAGCCGACGTTGACGGACGCCGAATGTGCATTTCGTGCTGAGCACTCATTTCTTCCACGGGCGTGTTCTCCGACGCGGCCAACGTGCTCGTGGAGTTTGCGTTCACGACCATGCGCATCAAGCGTCCCCAAGCGCGATGGCTCTGCGCAACGGACGTGAACGCCGCCTGCGAACACTCGGTGCGCGGTTCGAGACGACGCTCGGAGCGGTCGTCACCACAGGGCATCGCGCGATCCCGAATTGGTGTGGACCCTGTGGGAACATGACTGGCGGAACTCCGTGCATCCTCGATGATACGCGGTCATTGTCCTGCGTGTGGCAGTCTGTCGGCGCTTTCTTGCATGAAGTATGTTTCCAAGAGCGCGAAAACGCGATTTTCAGCAAATAGCCGCGCGCAGAGCCGGGACGGGTCTGGCGAGAAACACGCGCATCGAGCAAACGCCCCGCTTCGTGCACGCAATTCGATCTTCGGCGCGGTCGCGATACGTCTGCCAACAATTCGTGACAAATGCGCAGCCAGCGGATCGCCCTTTTCTGCTGCCATGTTGGCCTTCTCAACGTCTCTCCCTTGAATCTATGGTCGGCTTGAGGTTTAGGCTTCCACCGAATGTCTGACACTCCTCAGAAGACCCCGCGCACGGTGTATTTTTGTCCCAGTGCTGACGGGGCCCGGACGGCCCATCGGTTGATTCGCCGAAAGACGGCGTCGTGAGGATTCACCTTGCGTGTCAAGACTGCGCACACGAGTGGGCGGTCGAGCAACCCCCGCCATCGAAGTAGCGCCGTTTGCAGCGAATGGCTGCGTTCGTTGATACCCCCCTTCACTACCCCTCTGTTCGCTATGGGACTGAAATTGTCCTGGCGAGCTGGATAAATTCTTAGCTGTCACTGAAGGCACCCGCTGATGAACCCCGCATCTGCGCGGAGAGAATCGTGATCGCCAGCCATGACCGTCATGGCCGACGCTACTTCGAAGTCCCTCAATTCTCGGCAGGTCTGTTCACAGAGGCGTTCGCCGGAAGCCCGTTCCGATGTGAGGAATGTGGGACGGCACTCGTGTATGGCGCTGCGCGACACTACCAGCGGACCGATCTCACCCGCCCGTTCAACTTCGATGCGGTATGTGAGCCTTGCGGAGATCAGATGCTCATGCGATGAGACCATCGATTGTCCCAATGTAACCCCACTACAAACCCGCCGCAGTTTTCCGCGTATGGCACGATGCGCAGAGCGATTGCCAGTTATTTCGCTCATCCCAAAACAACACCGTAATCCCTTTATGGGGTTGCACGTGATCGACGTGACACGCGAGCGTGACGCACCCGCGATCAAAACATTGCGACATGATCGGGCGTTGTCCGTTGGGGCGTAGCCGTCGAACGACTTGATGCGGTGGCAGCCAGTTAGCGGCGCCTACAAGAACACAAGGAGAAACAAATCGGCGCTTATCAGGGATTGACCGTCTCGCGTTATGCTTCGACGCCAGACGAGTGAGATGAGACGCCGATGATAAGTTCCCTCGCGGATAAGCTGCGCTCGCGGAAGTCCGGGATTTGCCTCTATGGCTTTGCTCCGCCCAAGCAGGCGACGCCACTGGAGCAGTTGGAGGCCATCGTGGCCCAACAGGTAGTGCGGCTTGGGTCGCTGCCGGTCGATGGCCTGATCATCTATGACATCCAAGACGAGACCGAACGCATCTCGACAGAGCGGCCATTTCCGTTTTTGCCTACTCTGAGTCCCGAGGCTTACGCTCATCAGCACCTTGCATGCCTTACCGTGCCTAAAATCGTTTACCGATGCGTGAATCGAGATACGGCCGCCGAATTCGTCCAGTGGCTCGGAAGCGTTAGCCCATCGCGATTATCGGTGCTCGTAGGCGCACCAAGCAACCGCTCGCATGCAGGGCTTTCTCTGATGGACGCGTACACTCTGGCGCGACAGTACGCTCCTGACCTCCTCCTCGGCGGAATAGCGATCGCCGAGCGGCATGCCCGGAGACTCGATGAGCATGAGCGACTCCTTGCAAAGACGGAGCAAGGTTGTCGCTTTTTCGTCACACAGGCCATTTACGATGTTGCGTCCACCAAGTCGCTTTTGTCTGACTACGCTCTTGCCGTTCGCAGTAAGGGTGGAGTGCCTCTGCCCATCATTCTCACGTTTTCACCGTGCGGCTCTCAGAAGACGCTGGCTTTCATGAAGTGGCTCGGCATTGCCTTTCCGAGGTGGCTGGAGAATGAACTTCGTCTCGCCGCAGATCCGCTGGCAAAATCGCTGGAGTTATGCGAACGCATCTTCGCAGAGGTGTGGGAATACGCCCGTGATAAGGACATTCCGCTTGGCGTGAACGTCGAAAGTGTTTCCATTCGGAAGACGGAGATTGAGGCGTCTGTGGAGCTGCTTCAACTGCTGCGCCGGCGGATCGATAAATCGGGGCGCTGAAGCATCAAATCATGCTGCATGCCCGTACTGTTCCACATCTCGGCCGACCCGCTGATCACGCAGCACGCTCGTAGTAATTAAGCAGTCCTCCCAGGCGCGAGCGCCGACGCACGGGGCGGGCCGCGTCGGCCGCGGGCGTCCCCATGATCAGCCGATTGTCGAGTCCTTGGTGATTCCGTTCGAGATGATAGTGCTCCACAAACTCCGTGATCGCGCGTCGGAAGTGCCGCTCCCCCAGCGGAATCATTCGATCGAGACATTCTTCCTTGATCGACCGAACGAATCGCTCGGCGTACGCATTCGCGTTCGGGGCGCGCGCTGGTGTCAGGACCACGCGGATCCCGGCGTCGCCCAACCGTTGTCGCACCGCGCGGCTCCATTTCCGATCCCGATCGCAGATCAGCACACGATGTCCGATCAGCACCCCGTCATCCGCCGCCGTCACGAGACGCACGATCTGGCCCATGAACGAGTCACCAGGATGGGGAGTGGATCCGAGTATGTGGACGCGGCGCGAGGCGAGATCCATGACGAACACCGTGTAGTACGTCACCAACCCTCGCCACGTCCACACTTCGGTCGTGAAGAAGTCTGCCGCGGCGATGACGCCCCAGTGCGCCTTGAGAAACGTCTGCCATGAGGTCGGCCGCTGCGGTACGGGTGGAAGACCTGCCGCCTTGAGGATGCGCCGAATCGTTGACCGCCCCACGCGGTGACCCACGTTCTTCAGCGCGCCTTGAATCCGCGTATAGCCCCACGTCGGGTTCTCTTCCGCCATCCGGACCACCAGGCGACGGATCTCAGCCAGGACCTGACGGCGGTTGACCGAGGTACGGCCGTACGTCCATTTCCGCGCAATGAGCTGCCGGTGCCACCGCAGTAACGTGTCGGGCGTGGCGATCGTGGCGATGTCGCGTAAGGCACGCCGGCCGACGCGATAGGCCCGTGAGGCCAGCCGCCGGCGATCGTCATCGGTCAGGCGCACGCGCCGGGTGCCCAACTGGCGGCGGAGGCACCGGTTCTCTTCGATCAAATAGTCGATAACCTCCCGTTCGCGGCGGGCCAGCCAGCCGGTCAAGACCATCAGCAGCAGCTGGAGGGCGGAGGCGTCGATCACGGGCCGCAGCTTATATCACGTCCCTGGCTGGAAGGCGTCGGCTGAGAAGTGGAACACTACGGCCTCGCGCAGTTGTTGCGCGGTCCACGCGGCCGACGGATGATCGGTGACCGCGATGTGCACGATGCGGCGACGCTCGTGAGCGAGGATCACCAGCACGAACAGCATCCGACATGTGGCGGTCGGCACGACGAAGAAGTCTGCAGCCGCGATCTGCGGCAAATGATTCGCCAAGAATGCGCGCCAGGTCTGCGACGGTGGTTTGCCGCGGCGGACCATGTACTTCGCGACCGTCGGCTGAGAGACATCCACGCCCAGTTTCAGCAACTCGCCATGAATCCGCGGCGCGCCCCAATGCGGGTCGCCTGCGCCATCGTGCGAATCAGCGTCCGGACGTCGGCGGGCACGGTCGGTCGCCCCTGCGGCGCCGGCTCTTCCATCTTGGAGAGCCGCAACCGTCGCGGTCGGCTGCGTTGCAACACCTGCCGCTGGTGCCGTAACGCGAGGATCTCGAACTGCAGCGCCGCGCGCGAATGCATCCATGTTCGCAGGGTCAGCAGGAGGGACAGGAGACATCGACCCGAAGCGTATCCATCGTCGGCCGGTCGCTCAGCGAGCCGTCATCAAACGCGTGTGCCCGTTCGGGAACTCTTTGCGCAGTCGGCTGCCCAGCGCGTTCGCGACCAGTGCGTGACCGTGCCCGCTCAAGTGATTGTTCCAAGGCAGATAGGGGTCGTCGCCGCGTTGCAGGCTGCTCCGAAAAGCCGCGACGAGATCGACCGTGTCAATTCCGTGCTGTTGCGCAAGGGCATATACACGCTTTGGGTACAGGCTGTTGGGGAACGTCCTCTGAATCTGGATTCGTGCCGGAATGGCGACGAGTAACGGAAAAAATCCGTGCGCGTCCGACAACTCTCTCAGAGCGCCAATCTCCTGTTCCATTGCGGCCCAGCGTCGTTCATCCCTGGCGCTGGCGACCCCGTTGAAACTATTCAGCGAAACCGATCTCTGGCGGGCCAGCAGATAGCCGTTTTTCGTCATTTCTACCAACGCGCTGTTCTTCGCAAGGAGGTACAGTGCGGGGAACCGGCGGCTGAAGGCGCCGGCTGCCTGCTCCTCTTCCTTCTCGAACTCACGCGTGTAGCCCTCGGACTGTCGGGTTCCCGGATCGCTGCCGTTTACCGCGAGCACGACAACGTCAGGCGCGAGCGGCGGCCCTTTAACACGAAGAAGATCAATAACTTGATAGAGGAAATATCGTTGGACGCCGGCGTTGATCACTTCCGCCTGACGACCGGGCCACACCTCCGACAGCCGACGCTCCAGCTGTCTCGGAAACGGGTCATCATCGCCGACTGAGTAACCGAATGTCATCGAATCGCCAATACAAAGCACGCGCACGTGGTCGGCACGTCGATGGCCGCGGAAGCGCGGCCCGCGGAAGCCGTGCTCGTTGATCGTCGCCGGCTCCGCGGTCGTGTAGGCAATCTGGTTCGGCACCATCTCGAAGCCGAGACCCGGCGCAGTGCGGTGCTGTACTTGAGGGATCCTGAATCCCGGGTATCCCGGTCTCAGCGCTCGAATTGCGCCTTCGGCGCCGATGAAGGCAAGGCAGTAAACCGCCGCAAGAGACACGATGCGGCGCATGCGACTCGAACCGGGCAAGTGCGTATGTCGAGCCATTCATCCGTCTCGCTCGTCTTTTTCTTGTGCAAACCTCACACTGGGTATCGCCGATCGCCGCGTGGCACCTTGCCAGAAATGCAGGTTCCGAGCCACCCGAAGATCAGGCGATGTTTCGTGATCTCATTGAGAGCTACGCGATCCGTTTCGTCGACGAATGACGCGAATCGCGAACAAAAGTCGCTCTGAAGTGCGACAGCACCGGCCGGAGCTGCAGAATGCCCGCGAGTACGTTGGCGTCATTCTTGGCAGGGTGTTTGATGGCGATCGCGCAGCTTTCAGAGATGAGCACCGGCATTCTCGGCCTCTCTGCGTATTACCACGATTCGTCTGCAGCGCTCGTGGTGGACGGCGAAATCGTGGCAGCTGCAGCCGAAGAACGGTTCACCCGCCTCAAGCACGACTCGAACTTCCCTCGATTTGCAATCCGGTTCTGTCTCGAGCAGGGAAATCTCCAGCCGCAACAGCTCGACGCCATAGTGTTTTACGAGCAGCCGCACGTCAAGTTCACGCGCGTTGTGGCATCCACGCTTGCCAGCTTCCCAAGCTCGCGACGTCCCTTTGTCAGCGCAATGCGCGACTGGCTGACGGAAAAGCTCTGGATTCAGAACCAGATCAGCGTGGAGCTGGACGTCCATCCCGCCAAGGTGCGATTCGTCCCACACCATCACAGTCACATGGCGCAAGCGTTCCTCGGGTCCCCCTACGACGAGGCCGCGATTCTGACGATGGACGCGGTCGGTGAATGGACGTGCACGGCCCTTGGCCGAGGAAGCCGGTCGCGAGCGAACCCTGTCGAGTTGCTGGAAGGAGTTCCGTATCCCCATTCCCTGGGTCTCGCATACGCAGCGTTCACGGCATTTCTGGGGTTCCGTACCAATGATGGCGAGGCCAATACGATGGCGCTCGCGTCATTTGGCGAGCCCAGGTTCGTCGACGACGTGCGACGGGTGATTCGCGTCACCCCGGACGGCCGGTACGAGCTGAATCACAGCTTTTTCGATTTTCTGAGCACGGACGGGAATCTCTTCAGGCCAGCGTTCATACAGCTGTTCGGCAGTCCGCGTGATTGGCGCGACCCATTGCCATTTGACGCACTGGATGACCACTTTGACGGCCGCGTGTCAGACGACGACCGACGCTATGCCGATCTCGCGGCCAGCGTGCAACGCGTCATTGAAGAGGCGGTTCTGGGGTTGACACGACGGGCTCAGCACCTAACGAAAGCAGACAGGCTGTGCATTGCGGGTGGCGTGGCGCTCAATGCGGTTGCCAACAGCCGGGTCATTCGCGACGGGGCCTTCGCGGACGTGTTCATCCCGCCCGACCCCGGCGATGGCGGCGGTGCTGTAGGGGCGGCCATGCTCGGATACTATCAGTCAACTAGAGGCGGACGTGTCGGAGCACTCCACCCCTGGCTCGGCCGCTCCGGCGACGCGAGTGTCGTCGAAGGGATCGTCCGTCACGCGGACCCGGCCGATTGGAACGCGTATACCGCGAATCCGGGTCGTACTGACGACGCGCGGGAAGAGCTGGATTCACAACGTTTTGCCAACTTCGAGGATCTGCTCGGTTGTGTCGTCGAGGATCTGATGGCCGGACGAATCGTCGGTTGGATTCAAGGTCGCTTCGAGCTCGGTCCTCGCGCTCTCGGCAATCGATCGATTCTGGCAGACCCTGGAAATCTCGCCTCCGTGAAACGTCTCAGCGAGCGCGTGAAACGGCGGGCCCGTTTCCGTCCGTACGCGCTTTCGTTGTGCGATGAGGACTTCGGGCGCGTGTTCAGTGATAACGCAGACCGATCGCGTTCCGATGGGAACGGCTGCATTCCCTCTTATGCCCGTTGGATGCAGACGGTACGGCGGGTCCGCGATGAAGTCGAGCCGCTGGTCCGGGGGGCGATTCACCACGACCGAACGACTCGACTACAGGTATGCTCGGCGCAGGACAATCCCCGATTTCACGCGCTCCTCACGGCGTTCGGGAAACGGCGCGGCCTTGGCGCGCTCCTCAACACATCGTTCAACGAACCCGGATACCCAATCGTGGCGACGCCGGCCGAAGGCCTGCTGATGTTTGCGCGGACGGATATGGATGTGCTCGTCATGAACGACCTTGTCGTTCGAAGGAGACGATATGGCGAAAATATCGGGTAGCCGCCCCGCAGCGAGCTTCCTGTGGGTGCCCTGGATGACCGCCGCGTCCACGCTGCGCGCCTTCGTGGACATCCGAATGCCTTCGTTGATACCGCTCATTGCGATCCTCATCGCGCTCGGTCTGCTGTTCGTGTGGGTCGGTGCAAGCCAGGCACTGGTGCCGTTCGTCTATCCGCTGTTGTGATGGTGTGCCGGAGGGTCTGATGCTCAAGAAGTTGGCAATCCGTTCCGTCACTCCGTTGAGCTGGCGCCATTCCTCGACACGGCTTGGCAACAGCCTGCAGCGTTTCTCACAGGTCGAGGCTGACAGCGCGTGGCAGATGCTTCAAGCGCTCGAAGCCTGTGACGATCCTTCGTTTCAGGCGAAGCTGTTCAACAACGCACTCGAGGAGGTGCATCACGCGGCGTTGTTTGCCGGCGTCGCTCGCGACTTCAGCAGCACGCCTTTGCCGGTGGCCGCGCGGCATCGGCGCGCCATCTACGATCGCACGCGCGGGTTGACCGAATTCGAAGCGCATCACTTCGTCGGCGAAGCCGACGTCTACCGGCAGTTCCTGTCCTACGCAAAAGCGGCGCAGTTCGACCGTATCCGCGAACTGTTCCTTCAGATTCGCGGCGACGAAGACGAGCATCAGAAGCTGGCCTATGCGGAGCTCATCAAGCTGACCGGGTCGAAGTGGAGAACGCGTCACCTCATCGCTCGTGTACGGCTCAGGCGGGCTTACGAAGCATGGCTGAGGCTCGGTCGCGCGATGGGCGACGTCGTCTCCACCGCGCTGTTGACGGCCATTTACTTCGTCAGCGCCCCGATTTTTGCCCGAACCTGCAGAAGACGCTTGGACGATGCACGCTGGCCGGAGGGAAACCAGCCCGATCTCGGTTCCGTCGAAATCGCGCAACGCATCTCATGATTGTGAGCTCCGCTACACAGACGCTCTGAAATTCCTCGAAGCGACGGCCAGATCCAACGCAAACACCAGGGCACCGTGGTGTGAAGCGCGATTGGTATAGTTGTCCCTACCAAGAACTTGGTTCTTGTTGGAACCATTGCTGTTGCAGCCGACGATGAGTAATCTTCTGAGCAATGTCCGTCTTCATCGCCCTCTTCCTGACGGTTCGAGATTGTCTCCGCTCGCGCGCGGGTTTGCAGCTCGAGGTTCTCGCCTTACGGCACCAGCTTCACATACTAGAACGATCGCGTGCGCGTCGACTCCGGTTGACGCGTGTCGACCGGCTACTCTGGGTCTGGTTCTCCCGAGTCTGGGGTCACTGGCGGACGGCGCTCGTTATCGTCAAACCCGACACGGTCATCGCCTGGCACCGGCGCGGGTTTCGTCTCTTCTGGACGTGGAAGAGCCGCCATCGGACAGGTCGGCCGACTGTCCCTCACGAGGTACGCACCCTGATTCGCACCATGTCGGCCGCGAATCCACTCTGGGGTGCGCCGCGGATTCACGGTGAGCTCCTGAAACTGGGCTTCACCGTGTCTCAAACAACCGTGGCCACCTACATGGTCCGCCGCCGGCCACGGCCCTCGCAGACCTGGCGTACGTTCTTGACCAACCATGTGCAACAGCTGATCGCGGCCGACTTCTTCGTGGTCCCGACGGCCACCTGCCGACTCCTGTTCGTCTTGGTGTTGCTCGCGCATGATCGCCGGCGCGTCGTGCGTGTTGCCATCACGGAGCATCCCACGGCCGCCTGGACCGTACAGCAGTTTCGCGACGCCTTCCCCTGGGACGAGGCGCCTCGCTGTCTCCTCCGCGATCGCGATCATGCGTTCGATCACGTGAAGACCATCGGCATGCAGGAAGTCCTGACGGCGCCGGGCTCCCCCTGGCAGAACGCCTATGTCGAACGATTCATCGGATCGGTCCGACGCGAGTGCCTCGATCACGTCATTGTGCTATCGGCTGCCGGCCTTCGGCGTATTCTGAACGAGTACGTATCCTACTACTCGCGAACGCGAACGCACCTCGGGCTGGACAAGGAGGCACCCTTTCCACGTCCCGTCGCGCCGCTGACGGCGGGCCGTGTCATCGCCATTCCACAGGTCGGCGGCTTGCACCACCGCTACGAACGCGCCGCGTAGTCTCGCCACTCCCCTGCTCCCCTTCGCCTACGGTGTGCGGCGCACACGTCCGTTTTCGGGCTCACGAGTGACCGTCGAGGCCCTTCGCGATTTCACACGCGAGTGAGTGATGCTGGAAGCATCCGGCAGAATCGCAAGTGGTTTTCACCGTTCCGATGGAGTTATTGGTAGGGACAGGAATGAAATCAGATATTTACGAGTTCAAGATCGCAGTCCGCGTGTGTGAACTGAGAACAGAGGGACGTGTCCGATTGTATCGGCAAAGAACAAGCGATTCGATTCTTAAGGAATTTTGGAGGCGCCGCCCGGATTTGAACCGGGGATGGAGGTTTTGCAGACCTCTGCCTTACCACTTGGCGACGGCGCCCCTTTGACGTTGGGAAATGGTCCGCCTGAAGGCGGACACTACCGGGGATAGGTAGTCAGCAGCCCTGATGAGAGGGACAACAGCGTTCCACAAGCCGAGCACGGAGGGCTGCAGTCATAGTCGATTCGATCAACCAGCGTCCGAAGCGAGTGGGGCGATGGGGCCCCACGAAGCGAAGGACGCGTCCAGGTTTGTCGTGGCAACCAATGCCGAGCCGCCACCGGCGGCGAAGGCACGGGTGCGCGTCGCGAAGCGACAGCGCACGTATCAAATTAATGGAGCGGGAAACGGGATTCGAACCCGCGACTTCGACCTTGGCAAGGTCGCACTCTACCACTGAGTTATTCCCGCTCTGCAGCCAGTTAAAGTCACCACACGGATTGGACTTAACGCAAGGTAGCGCACCTACAGCTTAGTTTTCCGTAGCACGTCCGCCGCTTCCTCTGGCCCAGTGGGATTGATGTAGAACCCGGTGCCCCACTCGAAGCCCGCGACGCGCGTGAGCTTCGGCATCACCTCGACGTGCCAGTGATAGGAATCGTTCACGCCCTCCTCCTCGTGGAGCGGCGCACTGTGCACGATGAGGTTGTAGGGGGGCGTCAGCAGCGCCGTGTTCATTCGCTGCAGAAGCTCTTTCAACATCCGCGCAAGGCTCGCAAACTCGCCGGGCGTCGCGTTCTCGAACCGCGATCGGTGCTGCTTGGGTATGAGCCACGTTTCGAACGGAAATCGCGGCGCGTAAGGCGCAATCGCCGCGAAGTCGGCAGATTCTGCGATCACCCGCGCGCCATTTTTCACTTCCTGCCGGACGATGTCGCAGAAAACGCAACGTTCGCGGAGCTGAAAGTGCCGCTTGGCGCCGAAGAGCTCTTCCTTGAGCTCGCGCGGCACGATTGGCAGCGCGATGAGCTGCGAATGCGAGTGCTCGAGCGACGCGCCGGCGGCCGCGCCGTGGTTCTTGAAGATGACGATGTGCCGCAGACGGAAGTCGCGCTTGAGGTCGAGCACCCGTTCTTTCCATGCCCAGAACACCTTCTCAATCGCCCCCTCCCCCATCGTCGCCAAGCGTCTGATCGTGGTGAGGCGTCTCGATGATCACTTCGTGGGCGCCGATGCCGTTCATCCGGTCGAACAGCCCTTCGCCTTCGCGATCGAGGTTGCCCTCCACGCGCAGCGCAGGAAACTTGTTCGGCACCACGCGCACGTCCCAGCCGGTGCCGTTGCGGTACAGAGGATTTCCCGCGGGGTTTTGTCCTCGTGCCCCACGCAGAACGGGCAGAGGTCGTCACCCTTGATGGTGACCGTTTCGATCTGAAAATCTGTGGGGCGCTTCTGGCGCTCGGTCGAAATGATGACCCAGCGGCCCGTGACGGGATCTTTTCTCAGGTCGGCCATGAACTATCGCTGCAGCGATTCCATATCAAAGGCGCCTCTCACCAATTCTATCGTGTGCGTGCCCTGCTGTTCGAGGATCGAGACCACGTCAAACCGGCACGCCACGGCGTTGAGCCGCTTGGCGCACAAGTATGACGCCGCCATCTGGCTGAGGCGTTGCCGTTTTTTCCACGTCACCGACTCGAACGGTGTGCCGAAATTGCTACCAGAGCGCGCTTTCACCTCGACGAAGACCAGGACGCCGGCGTCGCGCGCCACGATGTCGAGCTCGCCGCACCGCGTGCGAAAGCGGCGATCGACGATAACGTAGCCGCGCTTTTCGAGCTCGGCGCACGCAAGATCTTCGCCGCGCTTGCCCAGGGATTGACGATGATCCATGCGGCAGGCATCAGCAAGTTCGTTGCCCAATCCCCAATCCCCAATCCCTAATCCCTATTTCCGTTTCCAGCGAGTCCCCGCGGGCGAGTCTTCGAGCACGATCCCAGCATCGAGAAACTGCTGTCGGATCCGGTCGCCTTCCGCGAAGTCGCGGCGCTTGCGCGCGTCCTGGCGCGCAGAGACGAGGCGATCGATTTCGTCGGCCGGCAGCGCGGTCTGGTGATCCTCTTCGCGGCGCAACGCCAGCACGCCGAGTACCCGATCGAATCCATCGAAAGCCGCCTTCACGACCGGCACGTCTCCCGTTCCAAGCTCGTTGTTGTCGATCGCTGCATTCAGCATGCGGACGAGGTCGAATATCGCACCGAGCGCGCCGGCGGTGTTGAGATCATGCTCCATCGCCTCTTTGAACAGACCTTCGGCAGCCGACACCTTCGCGGCAATGTCGGGATGTGCGCCGGCAGCAGCGACACGATCGAGGCGCGCGACGAAGTCGGCCAGGCGCCGAAGCGATTCCTCGGCCTGATTCATCGCATCCCAGCTGAACTTCACCTGCTTGCGATAGTGCGTGGCGATCAGCAGATACCGCAGCGTCGACGGCCGGTATCCCTTCGCGACGATGTCGGGAAGGTTGAAGACGTTGCCGAGCGACTTCGACATCTTCTCTTCGTCGATGAGCAGATGCTCGACGTGCACCCAGAATCGCGAGAACTGTTTATTGGTCGCCCCTTCGCTCTGGGCAATCTCATTTTCGTGGTGCGGAAAAATAAGATCGACGCCGCCACAGTGGATGTCGATGGGGGGCTCTCCCAGCAGGCGCAGCGCCATCGCCGAGCATTCGAGGTGCCAGCCTGGGCGGCCGCGGCCGAAGCCGAAGTCCCAGCTGGTTTCGTCAGCCTTCGCGGCCTTCCACAGAACGAAATCCCTCGCGTTGTCTTTGTCGTAGTTGTCCGAATCGACGCGGGCGCCGGCCTTCAAGCCATCGTGATCGAGCCGCGCGAGGCGGCCGTACTGCGGAAGCGTCCCGATCTTGAAATAGACCGACCCTTCGCTTTCGTACGTGTGACCGTTCGTCTCCAGGGCGCGCACGAGCTGCGCCATCGACTCGAGGTTCTCCTCGTCGGTCGCGCGCGGCCGCTCTTCGACGTCTTCGAGGCCAAGCGCGCGCGAATCTTCGAGGAACGCGTCTATCCACTGATTCGTGTACTCGCGCAGCGGCTTCCCCGCCTTCTGCGATCCCGCGATCGTCCGGTCGTCGACGTCGGTGAAGTTCACGACGTGCCTGACCTTGTAATGCTCGAGATGGCGAAGCGTCCTGCGCAGGATATCGATGGCGACGAAAGTCCGGAAATTTCCGATATGACCGCGGCTGTAGACCGTGAGCCCGCACGCGTACATGCGGACGAGATTGTCCTGCGATGGCGTGAACTCTTCCTCGGTCCGAGTCAGCGTGTTGTAGAGGCGCATCACAATCCCATGCGATCGAACAAATCCCTTGCGCGGCTGCGGTCGGCTTCGATTTGCGCCTTCAGCGCATCGACGCCGTCGAACTTCTTTTCGTCGCGCAGCCGCTGCACGAACCCGAGGCGCAGTTTCGTGCCGTACATATCCTTGTCGAAGTCGAGCACGTGCGTCTCGATGACGTTCTCCTCGCCGCTCTCGAACGTGGGGCGTGTGCCGATGTTCGTAATCGCCGGGTACGCCAGGCCGTCGATGTTTGCGGTCGTCGCGTAGACCCCGGCCGGCGGCACGAGCTCGTTCTCGGCGCACAGATTCGCCGTCGGAAAGCCCAGCTCGCGGCCGCGTTTCTGTCCTTGCACCACCGTGCCGTCCAGCGCGTAATGATGGCCGAGCAGCGCTCCCGCTTCGTCGACCCGCCCTTCCGCAATCAGCCGCCGCACGCGCGTGCTGCTGACGACGAAGTCTTTGTAGCGGACGGGATCGATCTTCTCCGCGCGGAACCCATATCGCGCGCCAAGGCTGCGGAGCAACGAGAACGTACCGGAGCGATCGTGTCCGAACAGAAAGTTCGCGCCGACCCAGACCTCGGCCACGTGCAGCCACTCGACGAGCACGGATCGTACGAACGTTTCCGGATCCCACTGCGCAAGCTCTGGCGTGAATCGGACAATGGCGACGCCGTGCATGCCGCCGCGTGCGAGCGCCTCGAGCTTCTGCTGGTGCGTCATCAGCAGCGGAGGCGCCTTGTCGGGGCGCACGATCTTCGATGGATGCGGATCGAACGTCATCGCGACGGCCGTCGCGCCACGCTCTTCGGCGCCGCGCCGCACGCGCTCGATGATTTTCAGATGACCGCGGTGCATGCCGTCGAAATTGCCGAGCGCCAGGACCGGCTGACGCCACATCGCCGGCCGTGGATCATCTGGATAGTGAATGACCTGCATCAGAGATCGATCTCGAAAGTCAGGCCATCATATGCCAACTGAACTCCAGCCGGCAGCCGCGCGCAGGTCGCGGCGTGCGGCAGGTCGTGGGCCATGTGCGTGAAGAGCGCGCGTTCCGGCTTCAGCCGCTCGACCACCGCGAGCGCCTGATCGATCGTCAAGTGGGTGGGATGCGGCTTCTCACGCAGGGCATCCAGGATGACCGTGCGCACGCCGTCCAGCAGCGGCCACGACGCGTCGGGAATGCCGCTGCAATCGGTCATGTACGCGAACGATCCGATGCGATAGCCCAGAATGGTGCGCGACCCGTGCAAGAGCGGCACCGGCACGAACGTCGCCGCGCCGAGGCAGAACTCACCGACGATTCGCGCCGTCACGATCTTCGGAATGCCGCCGCCGCGCGGCGTGTCGGGGTTGAAGACGTAGGAATAGATGCGATGCAGATCGGCGAGCGTTCGCGCGTCGCCGTAACACGGAATCGCCGACTTCTGCAGCACGTTGAAGCGCCGCACTTCGTCGAGCCCCATGATGTGGTCGGCGTGGCTGTGCGTATAGACGATGGCATCGACGCGCTTCAGGCCGTAGGTGAGCGCCTGCATGCGCAAGTCCGGCGAGGTGTCGATGAGCACCGACGGCCCGCCGTTGATCTGAATATAGATGGATGCGCGCGATCGGCGATCGTGCGGATCGGTCGAGCGGCAGGTGTCGCACTCGCAGCCGATCATCGGCACGCCGTGCGACGTGCCCGTACCCAGCACGAGCACCTTGGCGGCGGCGGCGCTCAAGGCGTGATGATTCTCTTTTCCTCGCCTTGCGCTTCCACGAAGCGAAGCCGCAGCTCGTACAGCACCATCTCGAGCAGCTGCCGCTCTTCGGCTGTGAGATTGCCGCGCGTCTTCTCTTCGAGCAGCGCGAGGATGTCGATCATCTGGCCGGCGGCCTGCAAATCGACCGGGCCGGCCTCGGTCTGCCCCGGCTCGAGACGATCGCCGAAATGCACCGCGGCCGTGGCCGCGAGCGAGAGCACGAAGGACGCGAAGTTGATGTTGGGATCAGGCATGACGGTGTCCTGCGAAAAGCGAATGTTAACATTTAAACCACGAAGACACGAAAACCACGAAGGCCGAAACCAGACGAAGACACGAAAACACGAAGGGGCTCGATGACTGATACGGGCGAGGCATTCGAGAGGCTCGTGGACGTGATGCGGACGCTGCGATCGCCGGAGGGCTGTCCGTGGGATCGCGAACAGACGCTCGAATCACTCACGCATTACGTGCTCGAAGAGGCGCACGAAGTGGTCGACGCCATCGAGCGCGGCGACATGAACGCGCTCGGCGAGGAGATCGGCGACCACGTCTTCGAGGGGGTGTTCCTCGCGCAAGTGGCGGCCGAGAGCGGACTCTTCACCATAGACGACTCGCTGCGGACGGTGGTCGAGAAGCTGCTGCGGCGCCATCCGCACGTGTTCCAGGAGAACGGCCGCGTGCACGACGCCGCATCAAAAGAGCGCGCGCCGTCGGCCGAGGCGGCGCTCGATCGGTGGAACGCGCTCAAGGCTCAGGAGCGCACCGATTCGGGCCAGCATCACTCGACGCTCGGCAGCGTACCGAAAGGTCTGCCCGCGCTGCTTCGCGCCTACAAAATCGGGAAGCGGGTTGCCACCGTGGGATTCGAGTGGGCGACCACGAAGGATGTGATGGCGAAGATCGAAGAAGAAGTTGCCGAACTGCGCGAGACGCTCGAGAAGGAACCAGACAACGCCGCCCGCGCCGAGGAAGAAATGGGCGATCTGTTCTTCGCGATCGCGAACCTCTCACGAAGGCTGGGGATTGAGCCCGAGGCTGCGCTGAGAAAAGCGAACGAGAAGTTCACGAAGCGATTCAATCAGATGGAAGCCAACTTCCACGCAAACGGCCGCACGCTCGACGGCGCGACGTTGGAGGAGATGGACGCGGAGTGGGAGAGGATCAAGGCGCACAACAAATAAACCACGACGACGCTGACGACCACGACGACGCGATCACGAAGACACGAACACTTCAACCACGAAGGCACGAAGGGCATGAGACTTTGAACCACGAAGGCGCGAAGACACGAAGACACGTGACGTTATAAAACGACGCGTTTTGTGCCCTCTTTGAAAGTCGCGCCGCAAAAGTTCATCAGCAAACCGACTCGAATGCTGCTCGCCTTCATGTAAGCCATTATCTGTGCCTGATGCACTGGCTCGATGGCCTTGACGGCCTTCAGCTCCACAACAATGGAGTCCCAGATGAGGAAGTCGAGTCGATGTATTCCAACCGGCTCGTCACGGTACTTCACGGTAACTACTTTTTCGCGCTCGAACGGGATGTTTCGAGCGCGCAACTCTACGCACATGGCATTGCTGTAGAGCGGTCCATGAAACCAGGCCCAACATCGCGGTGAATAACAAAACCGCAGTCGATGACCTCCGTAATACGTGCCTCCGTCGTGCTGTCGAGATTTGAGTAGGTGCGCAGCATATCCGCCTCCCCTTCGTGTCTTCGTGCCTTCGTGGTTTGTGTTTGCGCCTTCGTGGTTTGTGTTTCGTGCCTTCGTGGTTTTCGTTTTGTGGCTTCGTGGTCATCGTCCATTCGTGGTAAGCGTCAGTATCCGTCCAGTGAATGTCGCAACCCTTACAGTGGTGCCGTCTGTTTCAACCGTGACTGCTCCGTCGCTGATCAGTGCGATAAATTGCGGCACCAATTTGTCGGTATCGCTCCAGCACGCCCGCCACCGGATGCCCGAACGGGTTCCCGCGTCCGGCGCTGATAACGGCAATGTCGGGCCGTAGCGCGTCCAGAAATGGCTGCGAGCTCGATGTCGCGCTGCCGTGGTGAGGCACCTTGAGGATGCGAACAGGCGCACGGGCGAACGATGAGGCGATCGTCTGCTCCACTTCTCTGCCGATGTCGCCGGTGAACACGAACGACACGCCGCCGTAGCGAATCTCGAGCACCTCTGAGTCGTCGTTGCGCACGCGCTGGCGCTCCCATTCGGGACGCGGCGGGTGATGCACGACGAGCTCAACCTCCCCGAAGCTCACGCGATCGGCCGGCTGCAGCGTGCGCCAGACGGTCCCCGCGCCGTCCGCCAGCGCGCGCAATGCGCGCGTCGGCGCGTGCGGAGGTACGGGCACTCCTTCCCACACCTCGAACGGCTTGAAGTCGCGAAACACGCTCGCTGCGCCACCGATGTGATCGACGTCGCCATGCGTGACGCTCATGTAATCGAGCCGGCGAACGCCAAGCGCCCAGAACGCCGGCGCGATCACCCGCCCGCCGATATCGAACGTCGTCGAAGCCAGACCCCCGGCGTCGATGCTCAGCGTTCGTCCGTCGGGAAACTGCGCGATCGCGGCGTCTCCCTGCCCGACGTCGAGAAACGTCACGCGCAGTGGTTGCGGTTTCGTTGAAAGTGTTGGCGTGGCGACGATCCAGAAGCCGGATGCGATCGCACATGTCGCCGCCGATCGCCGCAAGGCCGACCTGAAGGTCGGCACTACGAGAGATGCAGACACGACACCGATGAGTGAGGCGTAGTAGGTGGCCATCACCCACACCGGCGGGGGCGCGAGCCGACGCGTGAGCCATGGAAACACGTCCACGAGCGCAGCGCTGCCGATGAGCCCCTCGACTGCAAGATGCGCGACCCATCCGGCCCATCGTGCGGGCTCGGAGTCGACCCACGTCAGCGCCACCGCGGCCATGCCCGCAATCTGCACGAGCGTCATCATCGGAATCGCAGCGAAGTTGACGATGAGCCCGGCGAAGGTGATGCGCGAGAACACGAACGCGCCGATCGGCAGCAGCGCGATTTCCGCGCAGGCAGATGCGACAAGGAGCGCGGCGGGCGCACGGAGCCATGGCGCTGCCGGGAACAGGTGCGTGGCCTTCGACATACCGACGAGAATGCCGAGCGTCGCCCCGAAGGTGAGCGCAAAGCCGGCATCGACGACCTGCAGCGGATCGGCGCAGAAGAGAATCGCGGCGGCCAGCGCCGCGACGTTGACGGGAAGCGTCCGGTGATCGAACAGCAGCGCTGTGAAGTAGATCGCGGCCATCAACGCGGCGCGGCCCACCGACGATCCGCCTTCCACTACGAGGGCGTAGGCGGTCAGCATCACGATGACGATGAGAGCCGAGCTGCGCGGGCCCACTCGGACCAGGCGCAGCAGGAAGAGAGACAGGCCCGCGAGAATGGCGATGTTGCCGCCTGAGATCGCGATGACGTGATACGTCCCCGCTTCCTGCAGCCGCCGCTCCACGTCGGCCTCGAGCCCCGCGCGGTCGCCAATCAGAATTGCAGCCACCACGGCCGCCGATCGCGCGCTCCATGGAGCCACGCTCGACCCGACCGCCAGCCGGATCGCCGCCCGCGCTGACGCCAGGGCTTCCGCCAGCGGCGTCCCCAGGCCGGTGACTTCGACGAGCCTCTCGCTTTTCACCGACCCCACGAGCGCAACGCCGCGCCAGGCCAGCTGCCGCTCGGCGTCGCCGACGCCCGGATCGAGATACGTGGTGGGTCTTCGAAGGGTGGCAGGAAATGCGACGCGGCGGCCGGCGCGCCATTGCAGAATCCGATCGCTCGTCAGCTCACCGCCGACGCCAATGAGCGCACCTGACCCGCCCGCCACCGAGACCATTGAGCCGTTCAGCTCGATGCGATCGATGAAGATGTTGAGTGTGACCCCCGACGGTCCCTTCGACGCGTCGGTGCGCAGCCGCCCTTCGACGTTCGTGAAGAGCTGAAGCTCTCCCGGCGCGACGTGCCGATCAAACACCGCGCGAAGCGGCGCATGGCGCGACGCAGAATCTGCATCCCGTCCGAGCACGACGCCGGCCGAGATGAATCCGCCGCAAATAAGCGCGACCGTCCAACGATCTCGCCGTGTGGCAAAAACTGCGATCGCTGTCAGAAGAACAAGAAACGGAACGGCGGGACTAACTGGAGGACGAATGAAAATGCCGGCAGTAAGGCCGGCACAAAGCGCTATTGCTGGAATAGCCGCTGGGTAACGCACAACCGCGCGCCAGCAAGCTCTATTCCTTCTTCGTTATTCGTTTTTCGCCTGGCGCGCCGAAGCGCGCAGCGCGAAGGCGGGTTACTCTGCCCTTGCAGTTATCTCCGAGTGGTAATCCTGAATCGCCCGCACGTCGAGCGCGTGGGTGCGCACTGCGCGAATTGCCTCGACCGCCGCTGAGGCGCCGGTGAGCGTGGTGATGCACGGCACGTTGTGCAGCATCGCGACGCGGCGCATTGCGCGGTCGTCGAAGAACGACTCGCGCCCGAGCGGGGTGTTGACGATCATCTGTATCTGATTGTTGAGAATGTGATCGACGATGTTCGGCCGCCCCTCGTTCACCTTGAACACGACGTCGACAGGAATTCCATGCGCGCGCAGGTAGGCCGCCGTGCCGCGCGTCGCGACGATGGGGAATCCGAGATCCGCCAGGTTGCGGGCGATCGGCAGCACGTTCGGCTTGTCGTCGTTGTTGACGCTGATGAACGCCGTGCCTTTTTCCGGCAGCTGCTGGCCGGCCGACTGCATCGCCTTGGCGAAAGCGGCCCCGAACGTCGTCGAGCCGCCCATCACTTCGCCGGTCGATTTCATTTCCGGCCCGAGAATCGTGTCGACGCCCGGGAAACGCACGAACGGAAACACCGGCGTCTTCACGAACACGCCGCACACTTCCAGATCTTCTTCGTACCCGAGCTGCGACAACGTCTTGCCGGCCATCACGAGCGCCGCGACTTTCGCGAGCGGCACACCAGTCGCCTTCGACAGGTACGGCACCGTGCGCGACGCGCGCGGGTTCACCTCGAGCACGTACACCACATCGTCTTTCAGGGCGTACTGGATGTTCATCAGACCAACGACTTTCAACGCGCGCGCGATGCGTCGCGTGTAGTCGCGAATCGTCGCCAGATGCCGCTCGGCCACGAGATACGGCGGCACGACGCAGGAGCTGTCGCCGGAATGGATGCCGGCCTCTTCGATGTGCTCCATGATGCCGCCGATGACGACGGCCCCTGTTTCATCCGCGACCGCATCGACATCGAGCTCGAACGCGTCTTCGACGAACTTGTCGATCAGGACGGGATGCTCGGGCGACGCATCCACCGCGTTCGTCATGTAGCGATCGAGCGTGCCCATGTTGTACACAATGGCCATTCCCCGCCCGCCGAGCACGTACGACGGTCGCACGACGACAGGGAACCCGATTTTCTGCGCGGCTTCGCGCGCTTCGTCGCGCGACGTGGCGGTGCCGCTCGACGGCTGCGGAATGCCGAGATCCCACAAGAGCTGCGAGAACCGGCGGCGATCTTCGGCAAGGTCGATTGAGTCGGGCGACGTACCGAGGATCTTCACTCCCGCGGCCTGCAGCGCGAGCGCCAGCTTCAGCGGCGTCTGGCCGCCGAACTGCACGAGGCACGCGACCTCTCCGCCGCCCGTCGCCTCGCGATCGATCACCGACATGACGTCTTCGAATGTGAGCGGCTCGAAATACAACCGGTCGGTCGTGTCGTAGTCGGTCGACACGGTTTCCGGGTTGCAGTTGATCATGATCGTCTCGAACCCCGCGTCGCGCAGCGCGAACGCCGCGTGACAGCAGCAGTAATCGAACTCGAGCCCCTGTCCAATCCGGTTCGGGCCGCTCCCGAGAATGACGACCTTCGATTTGTCCGTCGGGTTCGACTCGTCGCCCTTCTCGTACGTGCTGTACATGTAGGGCGTGAACGACTCGAACTCGGCCGCGCACGTGTCGATGCGCTTGAACGCGGGCACCAGCTCGTCTTCGATGCGCCGCTCGCGAATCGTCGCTTCGGGCACGCCGTAGATGGCGGCGATCTCGCGATCGCCGAATCCGGTGCGCTTCATGCGTTCGCAGGAAATCTGCGGACAGCTCGCGAAACTCCTGCATGCCGGCGATGCGACGCAGCTCGGAAATCTGCTTGAACTGCTCGAGAAACCACGGATCGATGTGCGTCAGGTCGTGCAGTTGCTCCACCGACCAGCCGCGCTCGAGCGCCTTGAAGAGCGCCCACATGCGCCGGTCGTTCGGCACGACCAGCTTCTTCCGGAGCGCCGAGTCGTCTTCTTCCTCTCCCGCCTGCG
>CAVSRX010000019.1:0-43780 GCA_963730445.1 Vicinamibacterales bacterium
AGATACGCCATGCGCCACCTCAAACCTGCCGTCCTCTCGCTCTGCCTCTCCGCCCTGCTGATCCCGTCCGCCGCCTCCGCACAACCACCCGCACGTGACAGTGTTTGGAACGGCGCATTCATCGGCATGGCCATCGGCACGGCCGGCCCCATGTTCGTGTGTATGGCGCGCAGCGACAGCAGTGAGACCGTCGGCTGCGCCATCGGGTCGGTTGGCTTCGGTGGCCTACCCGGTCTCGCGATTGGCGCGCTCATCGACCGTGCGCTCCCGCGCAAAGTCAGCGTTGCGCCTGTCGTCACGGCGCGGAACGATCGGAGTACAGGCGTCGTTGCGGCTAGGCCGTTAACTCTAGGGATTAGGGATTAGGGACTTAGGATTAGTAGGCGCGCGCGGGGGCGGCGGCGCGTAGATGTCGAACGCCTTCGCCTGCTCTTCCTTCTCAGTGGGCGGCGTGATGCCGGCCGACAGCATGATCTCTTCGACGGCCGCGATCGTCACGGGCGACGGCTTGAAGTTGCCGAATCGGTATCCGCGCGCGATCGTCAGCGGCGTCCATCCATTTTCGTTCCTCCGATTCCAGATATCGATTCTGGCGCCCTTGGCCGCGAGAAACTTCACGGCGAGCGGAAGGTTCTTGTACGCGGCGCCGTGCATCGCGGTTTCGCCGCGGTTGTCGACGGCATTGATGTCGATGCCGAAGTCCAGCGCGACCTGCAGCGCCTCGACCACTTCCTCTTCGGTGCCGGCGTCTTCTCCCGGCGACCGCGTGCCGAGGCCGGCCGCCGCCATCAGCGCGGTGCTGCCCTCGTTGTTTTTCACCAGCGGATCGGCGCCCAGCGAAACGAAGGTCTTCATCAGCTCGGAGTCGGCCGTGACCGCCGCAAGCAGGAACGGTGTCGTCCCCAACTCGTTCCAGCGCGTATTCGTGAGATTCGCCCGCCGCGTCATGCGCGCGTCGATCTTCGCGCCTTTCGCCACCGCCTTTCTCGCGAACTCGAGACTGGTCATGCGTCCGGAGCCTTCGGGACCGGGATCGTTGTCGCCGATGCCGGGCTCGCGCACGTACACGAGCATGTGCAGCACCGTGTAGCCGAGCAAATCGGAATTCGGATCGGCGCCCGCGTCGAGCAGCTCCGACGCAAGCTCGAAATGCGCGTTGGCGATCGCGAGGTGCAGCGGCGTGGTGCCGTTGCGAATCGGCCGCTCACCTTCGGGCAGCTTCGGGTTCGCGGCAACCTTCACGACCTCGTTGACGTCGGCGCCGGCTTTCAGCAGTGCCTTGACGGCGGCGATGTGTCCCTGGCGCACGGCGAAGAGCAGCGGCGTGTACCCGGAGTCGAGCGATTTCCGGAAATCCGCGCCCGCTTCGATGAGCGCCTCAATGACCGCGGCGTGTCCTTCCGCCGCGGCCCACATCAGCGCCGTCTGTCCCCGCCGGCTTTCCTTCGCGTGCACATCGGCCCCGCGAACAAGGAGCGTCCGCACCGCGCCCACGTTCCCCGTGCGCGCGGCCGTCATCAGCATCGTTTCGCCGCCGGGCAACGACGCGTTCGCATCGGCGCCGGCCTCGAGAAACCGCGCGACCATCGCGGCGTTGCCGTTCGTGCAGGCAAGCGACAGCGGCGTCACGCCATACCGGTTTGCCGTCACGACGCTGGCGCCCGCCGCAAGCAACCGGTTTACGAGCTCGAGATCGTCGTGATACGCCGCCCAATGCAGCGCCGTCGTGCCATCGACCTGCGGTGTGTTGACGTCGGCGCGTTTGTCGATGAGCTGGCGAATCGCGGCGCGATCCATCTTCTGCACGGCGGTGGCGAGCGGAGATTCCGCCGCCCACACAGGCGACATTGTCGCCGCGAGCACGACCGCACCCAACGCACCTATTGCACCCAATGCCCCCAACGCACCTAGCGCCCCCATTACAGGTTCACCGGCGCAAGCAAGCGTATCGATCTTGCCAGTGCTGTCCGCGAACGAATCGAGCCGCACGCCCACCTTGTCGAGCAGCGTCAGGTGCAGGTTCGCCAGCGGCATCGGTTCCGCGTATTTGATGTGGCGCCCGCCGCGCGCTTTGCCCGCGCTGCCGCCCGCGACGACGATCGGCAGGTTCAGGTGGTCGTGGATGTTCGGATTGCCCATGCCGCTGCCATAGAGAATCAGCGAGTGATCGAGCAGCGTGCCGTCGCCGTCGGCGACCGAGGCGAGCCGATCGAGATAGTAGGCGAACAGCGACACGTGGAACTGGTTGATCTTCGCGACCTTGGCGAGCTTTTCCGGGTCGCCGCCGTTGTGCGTCAGCGGATGATGCGGATCGTCCACGCCGATCTCGGTGTAGCTGCGGTTGCTCGTTTCGCGCGCGAGCTGGAACGTGATCACCCTGGTGATGTCACCCTGCAGCGCGAGCACCTGCAGGTCGAACATCAGCTTCGCGTGCTCGGCGTACTCGCCCGGCACGCCGACCGGCCGCTCGAGATCGGGCAGCGGATTGTCGAGCGTCTGCGCCTCGGCCTTCTGAATGCGGCGCTCGACTTCGCGAACGGTCTCGAGATAGTCACTCACTTTCGTGCGATCCGCGGCGCCGAGCTGCCGCTGCAGCCGCGCGATGTCTTCGCGCACCCAGTCGAGCAGGCTGGCGCGCTTGGCGAGCGCGGCGCGCCGCTCGGCAGAGCTGCCCCCTTCGCCGAACAGCCGCTCGAACACCACGCGCGGATGCGCCTCGGCCGGCAGCGGTGTCGTCGGCGACGACCACGACAGATTGTTCTGATAGACGCACGCGTAGCCGTTGTCGCACTGGCCGATCACTTCCATCAGATCCATCGCGAGCTCGAGCGACGGCAGCTGCGTTTCCTGCCCCATCTGCTTCGCGGCGATCTGATCGACGGTCGTGCCCAGGTAGTAGTCGCTGCTCTCGGTCCATTTCGCCTTCGCGGCGCTGAGGAACGCGGCGTTCGACGTGGCGTGCGTGCCCGGATACGCGTTCTTCAGCTCCATGTTGCTGAGCACGGTCACGTGCTTCTTCATCGGACTCGAGCGGGCTGAGCGTGGGCGACAAGTCCGCGAGCGCACCGCTCTCTCCGGGCGGTGTCCAGCTCGTGATGTGCGAGCCCATCGGAACGTAGACAAAGCCGAGGCGCCGCACCGGGCTCGCGGGCGTCAGCGATTGCGCGGTCAGCGACGGAACCATCGCATCGAGCAGCGGCAGCGCCACGGTGGCGCCCATGCCGCGCAGAAACGTCCGCCGCGCCAGCGCTTTCCTGGTGATGATCATGATGTGCTTTCCTCATTCTGAAGGGCATGCTGTTGACGATGCCCATGACGATCGACGAGAAGCGGTAGTCGTCGGCCGCTCGCGTCGCGAACGATCTTGCGGATGGCCGGCGCGTCGTAGTGGTCCACGCCGCGGCCGATTGCGAACGTCAGAAGTTTCTCGGACAACGTCGTGACGAAGAACTCGGGATGCGCGAGGATGGCCTTCTGCAGATCGGCCACGCCGCGGAACTCGGTGCCGTCGAAGAACGTCCCGGACGCGTCGATGGTTTCGCCGGCGTCCACCGTTCGCCAGCGGCCGACCGCATCGTAGTTCTCGAGCGCGAAGCCCACAGGATCCATCAACCGGTGACAGCCCGCGCACGACGGATTCGCGCGATGCTCCGACAGCCGCTCGCGCATCGTCGCGGTCTTCTTGGCCATCTTCACGTTCTCGAGCGCCGGCACGTCGGCCGGCGGCGGCGGTGGCGGCACGCCGAGCACGTTATCGAGAATCCACTTGCCGCGAATCACGGGCGATGTGCGCGTCGGATACGAGGTGACGAGCAGGATGCTGCCCTGGCGAAGCAGCCCACCTCGTTACTCCGTCTTCGCCGAACTCGATGCGGCGGAAGCGGCTGCCGTACACGTTGGGAATCCCGTAGTGCTTCGCGAGCCGCTCGTTGACGAACGTGTAGTTCGCGCGCAGCAGGTCGAGCACGCTGCGGTTTTCGCGGATGACGCTGTCGACGAGCATCTCGGTCTCCTGCCGGAACGCCTGCCGCAGGTTGTCGTCGAAGTCCGGGAAGATGCGCATGTCGGGCGTCATCGAGTCGAGGTTGCGCAGGTGCAGCCACTGCGACGCGAAGTTGGTGACGAGGTTGCGCGACCGCGGGTCGGCCAGCATGCGCGTCACCTGGCGCTGCAGCACCGCGGGCTTGTCGAGATCGCCGCGCGCCGCCACATCGATGAGCTCGTCGTCGGGAATGCTGCTCCACAAGAAGAACGACAGCCGCGACGCGAGCTCGAGATTGCTGATGCGATAAACGTTTCCTTCGCCGGTTGCACCGCCGTAGCTTGCACGGCGGATTCCCGCTCAATGCGGAACAGGAACTCGGGGCTCGCCAGCACCGCGGACAATCCCATCTCGATGCCCGCCTCGAATCCATTCGCGGCCTTCGCGGTCGCATACAGCTCGAGCGGCTTTTTCAGATCGGCATCGGCCACGGGCCGCCGATAGGCGCGCCGCATCAGCGTCGAGAGAATTTTCTTCGCGCAATCGTCGGTCTGCTGCGCGCACGTGAAGACGCGGCGCCGGCTCGGTGTGTCTCCCGCCTTCGCTAAAGCTATGGCGTGGGTTGTACGGGCCGATGATCGAGATCTCGTAGACGGCCGGCTGCAGGCGCGGATGCCGGTAGTAATTGAAGTGCGCCTCGTAGGGCTGACGCGCCGTCTCGAGCAGCAGCGACGGCTTCTTCGGGAACGTCACGCCGAGGACGTGCGGTCCGGCGGTGACGGGCACACGAATCTTCATGTGGCTGTCGAGGGTCGCGTGCGACGCCGAGTCGGCTGACGACTGACCGGTCGTGAGCGCTGGCGGCGCGACGGTGAAGAGCTGCACGCGCTCGCCGTCGACGAGCAGCTCGATGTCGTGCGGCTCGAGCAGCCCCTCGATGTGCTCGTTGCGATCGCGCGACAGCCGAATCGTGATGTCGTATTCGCCGTTGGCGGGAAACTCGTGCGACACGCGCGCGCCGCCGCGCGTGCCGATCGGCAACCCGTCGAGGTGCATCTCCTGCGTCACATCGGGTCGAATGCGGACGGTCGAGCCTCCGGGCGACAGGCTCGGGCGGCCGACCGCGAGCTGGCTGATTTTTTCCGCCGCCGACACATAACTCTCGAGCAGCGTCGGCGACAGGTTGCCGACCGTGATGTTGTCGAAGCCGTAGCTCGCAGAGTCGCTCGGCAGCAGCGCGGCCGCGTCCACCTCGAGCGCGAGCAGATCGCGGATGGCGTTGTGATATTCGGTGCGGTTGAGACGCCGGAAGGTATCGGTGCGGCCGGGATTCGGCGCCGCTGCCGCGGCGCTGTCGAGCGACGCTTCGAGCGCGCTCAGCGCGGACACGCGCGTGGCCTCGTCGGGACGGCGCGATCCCGGCGGCGGCATCTGCCGCGCGCGCAGCTTCCGCACGACCTTTTCCCACGACTCGGAGTGCGCCCCGAGATCCTGCGTGTTGATCGCATCGAGCGCGAGGCCGCCGGCCTTCGATTTGCTGTTATGACAGGAGAGGCAATACGTGCTGACGAGCGTGCGGTAGGGCTCCGATGATGACGCCGATGGCTGCCGAGCCGACTGCCTGCCCTGGCGACGCCGAAGGCGCGAAGGCACGCCGGTCGTGCCGATGGCCAGCGCGGCCACCGCCATCCACCGAGAGATCCGGCGCGTCCACAGGCTCGGCATGCTGAATGCCCAATTATACCTGCGGAGCCCGGGTCACCGGCGGATGAATCGGTCGACTTCCTGCTCGAGAATCTCGAGCGGAACCGCACCGGGCGCGAGCACCGCGTTGTGAAACGCCCGCTCCGAAAAGCGGTCTTTCATCTGCGCCTTCGCCCGCTCGCGCAGCTCGAGAATCTTCAACTGCCCGATCATGTACGAGCGTCGCCTGGCCCGGAATAGACGACATAGCGCTCGACCTCGCTGGCTTCGATGCCGTAGTCGATCGCCTGCTCGCGCGTCCACCGCTTGGCGTGCAGGCCCGTGTCGACGACGAGGCGGCGCGCGCGCCACAGTCCTTCATCCATCTGCCCGAGCAGGCCTTCGGGATCGTCCGCATACCAGCCGGACTCGGCCGCGAGACGCTCCGCTGTAAAGCGCCCATCCTTCCGTAATCGCCGAGATGCCGCCGAACAGCCGCGCCTGCCTGAATTTCGGCAGCGACTGATTCTCGACCATCAACCCGATCTGAAAGTGATGCCCGGGAACCGTCTCGTGATGCACGAGCGTGCGGAGCCCGAACTTCGTCATCTGATCGGGCCGCAGCGGCATCTGGAAAATCGCGGGTCGCGATCCGTCCAGCGGCGGCGACGTGTACGACGCGGCCGCGTTCGCCTCGCGGAATCGCGGATACGGCTGCGCGATGACCGGCGCCTTTCGGCCGCACGTCGAACTGAAGCGCCGACCGGCGCTCGGCTTCGCGGATCATCGCGTCGATGTCGGCCATGATCTGCTTCCGGCCCGTCTTCGGTCAGCGGATAGCTCAGATCCTTCTTCAGCTGCGCGACGCGCTCTTTCACCGTGCCCGTCGATCGGCCGAGCTTGCGCAGCACGGCGTCCATGTCGCGCTCGAGCTCGGCCACCTTGCGAAGGCCGGTCTCGTGGATTTGATCGGGCGAGAGATCGGTCGTCGTGAAATTCTTCAGGAAGTATGTGTAGGCCGCGGCGCCTCCTTCGAGGCGCCACAAGCCCGCGCGCTCGGCCGATCGCGGCACGAGCGATTCCAGATACGCGATCGCCTTCTGCCATTCCGGGTAGACGCTCTCGCGGACGATGCGCTCGGCCTGCGCGACGGCGGCCGCGCGATCGGCCGGCGCGAGCTCTTTGATCGTGGCGGCACGCTCATCGAGCGACGTGACGAACGGATTCTGCGCCGGCGGCGTCGACACGAAGCGGCGCATCTGATCGATGGTCGCGTTCAGGATGAATCGCGGCGGAATCAGATCCTTCGCGGCGCGCTGTTGTGACTCGACCACCGCCTCGGCCATGCGCGGCGCGACCTGTCCGAGGCGCGCGACGTAGTTCGACACGTCCTTCGCCGTGCGAATCGGGATGCGTGCACGGTGAGCGTGTTCGGCAGCCAGATGTTCGCGCCGTTGAACTGATCGAGCGGAAACATGTAATCGTCGTACTTCGCCCAGTCGAGATACGACTGAAGGTGGTACCGCAGCAGATCGGCCGACAGCCGCTGCGCGTCGGTCATGCGCGACCGATCGAAGCGCGCGAGCTGCTGGCGTCCGCGCTGGATATACTCGAGCCGCTGGCGCTCGGCCGCATCGGAATACGACGAGATCTGCTGCTCGAGGCGATCCTGTTCTTCGCCCGAAAAATAACGTGTGCAACCGCGATGTTCGGGTTCAACCGCACCCAGCCGTCGCTGAGGTCGCGGAAGAAGTCGTCGATCGACGGCTGCTGCGCCGAGGGCGCGACCAGGGTGAGAAGACACACCACCGAAACCCACACGAGTCGGATCATCAGGACCTCATTGGACGGCGGGCCGCCAGTTTGTGACGACATGGAGCGCGAACTCGCTGTTCGCGGCGAAGGGATTGAGCAGGAACCGCTGGCCGTCCGCTCCAGGAGCGTATTGAAACACGTTCCCCTGGGGAATGATGCTTCTGCCGTAGAACTCGAACAGCGGCGTGGCCGCTCCGAGCGAAATGTCCGTCGCCGTGATCTCGACAGGCACGGCCATCATCCTGTGGCGGCCGCCGCCGATGCTCGACCCGCCGAGAAAGAAGAGCTCTCGGCCATCGCGCCGCCACCGCGGCTCCCGCGCCTCTGCCGGGGATACGCGTCTCTTTCCCGAGCCGCTCGGAAACGCGGTCACATACACGGCGTACTCCCCGGATTCGTTGGATGTATAGGCGACCCACCGGCCGTCTGGAGACAACTGCGCCTGACTTTCGTTGAAGTTCGTGACGAGAAACGGCGTCGGCTTCTGCCCACTCCGCGGGTTCACCGGATCGGCTAGCGCCCAGATGTCCCCCTGGGTTTTTGGATGGATGTCGGTATACAACAGAGTACTGTCCGTCGCGAGACCAGTCAGAGGGCGCAAACGTGCTCGACACCTGCATCGGGAGCGTCTCTTCCTTCCCGCTGGCAATCTCCTTAATCGTCAACTTGCCTGCGCCCACCAACCCACCCGTCGAGAAAGCCACTCGCATGCCGTCGGGCGAGAGGAGGGGCGAGCGACCGCCATCACCCATCGGCGTTTCCACACCACGAGCGAGGTCGCGGAGCCAGAGTGATGAACCGCGGCTGAACACGACCATGCGTTCGTCAGGTGAAAGCGCGACGCCCCGCAGTGTGGACGCGGGCGTGACCTGCTCGAGCTCTTTGCCGGCGCGGTCAATCCACGTGAGTCGAAACGAATCTGGCGGGCTGGAGAGATAGACGAGCACGCCGTCTTCGGACATGGCCGCCGCCGCTTGAGGAACGGCGGAGCTCGGTGAAGCGCTAGCGGCGGCCGAAAACGGATCCCCCACCAGCTCCATCGTTGTGAAATTGAACGGTTGCGCCATCAATGTGGTGCCGCGCAGAAACAGCAGGTGACCGTGCTGCGCCCCTGAGGAAGGAGGCGCGACGATCGGGCTGGAGAAATCCGCGAGCAGGCGCTTTGCGCTGGCCGGATCGCGCAGGGAGGAGATGTAGATGCCGCGCGTCGCAGGTTCCCCACCGATCACGTACACGAAGTGATCGCCATCCGGGAGGAATGAGGGAAAGATGTCGAAGCCGCCCTCTCGCGATTTTGTGACTTCAGTACACGGCCCACCTTCAGCATTGACCCGGCCCATCACTCGAGCCGCAGTGAAGCCGCCGAAGAGAATCACCCCGTCGCGTGACCATGTGCCGCCGCCTCCGAGCCCCGAGTCAGCGCACAGTTCGCGCGGCGGCCCACCGGACACCGGAACCACCTTGAGCTTCCCGTCGGCGAAGAAGCCGATCATGCGGCCGTCAGGCGAGAAAAAGGGCGATCGCGAGCCGGACGTACCCGGCAATGCGTGAAAGTCGTGCGAATCGAGTGAACGCAGCCAGATCTGCGCCCGGCCTTCGACCTCCGCTCTCATCACGAGCGCAAGACGACGCGCATCCGGCGAGATCGCGACGAACGCGATGCCGGCGTCGCGCGGAAGCGTCACCGAGAGGCGCCGTTCGGGCTCGACAGGTCCGGCCGGCCGAAGATACATCGCGCCGGCGGCCGTCATCGCGATCGCGGCGACGATCGACGCGGCCCAGAGCAGCCAGTAGGTGCGGCTGCCCTTCGTCGCCGGCGGCACCGCCCGAGAACCGGAGGCCGCTGTCAATGCCGGCTCGTTCAGGATGAACAGGACCGTCGAACTATCTGCAACGCGGCGTGTTCGATCTTTGTCGAGGCAACGGCGAAGCAGCAACCCGATGCCGTCCGGCACGTCGCGCGGAAGAAGACTCCAGTCCGGCTCGCCGCGCAAAATCGCCGCGAGTGTGTCGGACACGTCTTCTCCCTCAAAGGCGCGCCGGGCCGTGAGCATTTCGTACAACACGCAGCCGAATGCCCAGATGTCCGACCGCTTGTCGACCGATTTCCCTTTCGCCTGCTCGGGGCTCATGTACGCCGCAGTCCCGAGAATGACGCCGCCCATCGTCATCGCAGGGGATGTGATCGTTGGCGACATGGACAGGTTCGGTACGTAGTGTCCGGCTTCAGCCGGACCGTGATCCGTCGCCTTCGCCAGACCGAAGTCGAGCACTTTCACGTTCCCGTTGGATGTCAGCTTGATGTTTGCCGGCTTCAGATCGCGGTGAACGACGCCGTGCTCGTGCGCCGCTTCGAGCGCCTCGGCGATCTGCCTCGCGATAGGCAGCGCTTCGTCGATTGGAATGGGCCCTTGAGCGATGCGATCGGCAAGCGTCGGACCGTCGACGAGCTCCAGCACCAGAAATTGAACCCGATCGGGATTAGGGATTCGGGATTGGAGATTAGGCGCGTCGTCGATGTGATAGAGCGCGCAGATGTGCGGATGGTTCAGCGACGCGAGCACCTGCGCTTCGCGCTTGAACCGCGCGAGGCGATCGGCATCGTGGACGAAGGCCTCGGGCAGTACCTTGATCGCGACGTCGCGATTCAGCCGCGTATCGCGCGCGCGATACACCTCGCCCATGCCGCCCGCGCCGAGCAGAGACAGGATTTCATATGCGCCGAGACGAGCGCCGGGCGCCAGGGACATGTGTGAGTGGCGCGAATTATAGCGTCAGCGCCGCACAGGACATCGATATAATCGCACCTTCCTGGGAGGGATCGAGATGATGCGCCGCACGCTTCTGTTCGTACTCGGCGCTGTTGTGGTCAGTGCCGCTGTCATCGCGCAAGGTCCCGGCGGCCGTGGCGGCCGAGGGGGAGTCGCGGTGAAGCCCGGACAGGAGTGCCCTCCGGGGACCACGCTCGTGCGCGTCGGCTCGTGCCAGGCTCCTGAGTTTCCCGCGCCGTCGATCGTCGATTACCGCCCCACGTCGTCGCTCGAGGTTGCCGAGCACCCGGTTCCACGCGCGAAGTTTCCCGTCGTCGACATCCACAGCCACACGGGACCGACGCCGGCGACGATCGCGTCGCTCATCAGTCAGATGGACGCGCTGAACATCCGCGTGCTCAACAATCTGAGCGGAGGATCGGGCGACGCCCTGGCGCAGCGCGTCACCTACATAAAAAGCACGCCATATGCGAATCGGTTCACGGTGTTCGCAAACGGGCTGAACCAGTTTCGTGGCGTGGCCGCCGGTTACGGCCGGCAGGCCGCGGCGCAGCTCGAGTCGGATGTGAAGAACGGCGCCATCGGTTTCAAGATTTTCAAAGAGACCGGCATGGACACGACGAAGGCGGACGGCACCCGGCTGAAGATCAACGATCCCGAGCTGTCGCCGATCTGGGAGACGGCGGCGCGGCTGAACATCCCGGTCATCATTCACACAGCCGAGCCTCAGGAGTTCTTCAAGCCGCTCGATATGCACAACGAGCGCTGGCTCGAGCTCGCGCTGTTCGCCAACCGCCGGCGATACCTCGTGCCTGTCTCATTCGAATCGCTCAGCGCGGAACGCGACGATCTGTTCGCGAAGCATCCGAAGACCCGCTTCATCTCGGCGCACTTCGGATGGCACGGCAACGATCTCGCCCGCGCGGCGAAACTGCTCGACGCATATCCGAACGTCGTCCTCGAGCTGGCGGCGATCCTCTACGACCTGGGCCGGCAGCCGCGCGCCGCGCACGACTTCTTCGTGAAGTATCAGGATCGGATTCTGTTCGGCAAGGACACCTACGCGCCCACGGAATTTCCGTACTACTGGCGCGTGCTCGAGACGCGGGACGAGTATTTCGACTATTACCGCGACTACCACGCGTTCTGGAAGATGTACGGCATGGAGCTTCCAGATGCGGTGCTCCGGAAGGTGTATTACCAGAACGCGCGGCGTGTGACGCCGGGGCTACCGCAAATCGCTAATCCCTGAAATTTACACCTTAAAAGGAGGTTCAAGATGGCGAAGGTCCTCATTACTGGAACCAGCTCGGGAATCGGCTATCAGACCTCTTTGGTGCTGGCCAGAGCCGGTCACTCGGTTTACGCCACCATGCGGAACCTCGAACGAGGCGCTGCCCTCCGGGACGCGGCCGAGAAGGAACAGCTACCGATCTCGATCGTCAAGATGGACGTCGATTCAGATGATTCCGTGGAGGCGGCAACGGCCTCCATTCGAGCAGAGGCTGGAAGCATCGACGTGCTGGTGAACAACGCGGGTATCGAGCGAAGCGGCTCGATCGAGGGATTGGCGCTCGACGACTTCAAAGCGACGATGGAGACGAATTATTTTGGTCCACTCCGCACGATTCGAGCCTGGCTTCCAGATATGCGAAAAAGACAGAGCGGCTGCATTATCAACATCACGTCTGTCGCAGGAAAGATTTCCTGTTCACCGCTCACCCCGTATAGTGCATCGAAATTCGCTCTCGAGGCCCTCAGCGAAGGGCTCGCTCAGGAAGTGAAAGCGTTCAACGTCCGGGTCGCCGTTGTTGAACCAGGCATCATCGACACTCCGATGGCCCGGCGCATCGAGCAGTCACCCGTCGACGCGGCATACCCGCAGGTCCGTCGCTTCGGCCATATGTTCGAGGCCTCGCTGGATAGGCCGACGCCGCCAGCCATCGTCGCGGAGAAGATTCGCGAGATCATCGAAAGCGGCACTCTCAAGTTCCGGCATCCCGTCGGACCAGACGCAGAAGGGTTTCTTGCGTGGCGCGCGTCGCTGAATGACGAGGAATGGGTCGAGTGGGGGGCGCTTTCTGATGAAGCGTGGTACGAGCGCGTTGGTAAGGAGTTCGGCCTCGACGCACGCGCGAAGCGAACGGCGGCGATGGACGCATCAATCCCGGCGTAACCGTCACTTGTCGGGCCTGGCAGGCTGGCCGTAGTACGGATACCGGTCCCAACGATCGTCGTCTGTTGTCGCGCGAGGATCGCCGGTGGTCCGCATCCACTCGTCGAGCATCTGGCGCAGGCGCGCCTTAATGGTGCGTGCTTCGGCTCGGCCGCCACGTTGATCAACTGGCCGGGATCCGCCTGCAGATCGTAGAGCTCTTCGGCCGCTCTCTTGGCCGTGGCCAGCCCGAAGAAACGAGCGATTGCCGGATCGTTCCGCCGCTCGAGTAGCAGCGTTTTCGAGGGACCGCCGTCGATGTCGCCATACGGCCCGACGGCCACATACATCTCGGGATCGCCGGCCGGCCACCGATCCGGCCGCAAATTGCGAATGTAAAGCCAGTCGTCAGTACGAACGGCGCGAACCGGATACGAGAGATCGCCCTTGCGGACGTTCGCGTGACGCTCGCGCTCGAGAAATACCTTGTCGCGCCCCGGTGCGCTTCCGCCCGCCGCAAGACCGAGAATGCTGCGGGCACTCATCGAGTCGCGGCGAGGTTCAGACCTGCCGCCTCGAGAAACGTCGGAGCCAGATCGCTCAGGCTGATGAACGCATTGCTGACGAGCCCCGCTTTCGCGCGGCCGGGCCATCGCATCGCGAACGGCACGCGCGCGCCGCCGTCGTACACGTTCGCCTTCGCTCGTGGAAACGGCATCCCGTTGTCTGCGGTAATCACGACGAGCGTGTTGTCGAGCTCCCCGAGCTTTCGCAGGCGTTCGACAATCTCGCCGAGCTCGCGATCGAATCGCTGCACTTCGAAAAAGTAGTCCGCCAGATCGCGGCGTACCTCCGGCGTATCGGGCAGGAACGCGGGGACGCGAATGGACGCGAGGTCGATGCCCGATGCCGCGCCAGATCCTTCTTCATAGGGCCGGTGAGGATCCTGGCTGCCGAACCAGAAGGCGAACGGCTGGCCCGCAGGCCGACCGCGGAGGAACGTCTCGAAGTCGCTGAACTGCGGGCCCGCGGGGTTCCGCGTACGCCCACCGGCCTCGAAGCGACCCGGGCCCCAGCCTTTGCGCGTGTAGCCGACGTAATAGCCGGCTTGCTCGAGCAAATCGGTGTAAACAGGAATGTCGTTCCGGCAGAAAGCCCAGCAGCACGCCGCCTTCCTCGAGCTGATGCGGATAGCGTCCCGTCAGCAGCGCCGCGCGCGACGGCGTGCACGATGGCGCGGCGGCGAATGCGCGTGTGAAGAGCACACCCTCTCGCGCGATGCGATCGAATATCGGCGTCTTCACCGTGGGATCGCCGTAGACGCCCGCATGCGGCCACGACCAGTCGTCAGCGATGGCGAGCAGGATATTTGGACGCGGGGGCGCCGTCTGGGCGGCGAGACCCAGCGTGATGACCGCACAGGCAAGGACGACGAGTCCAACGAGGCCAAGGCGGGTCATTGGTAATCCCATGGCAGGACTAAAGCCCTGTCGACTGCCGACTGTCGACTTGACGACTACTGTCCCTGAGACGAAGGCGGCACCATCCCCTTGATGCGGAAGTACGTGACGAGGTTGCCGTAGTGCTCCTGCACGTGCCCCGAATTGATCATCAACGGCAGCGCGCGGGCGCCTTTGCCCATGCCGAACGGCATGTCGACCGTCTCGGCCGCGCGTTTGTCGTCGAGCGCGGTGTATGCCGCGTCGCAGTAGGCGATCGAGTCGGCGAGTGCCTTGATGATTTGCGCTCGCGTCGTGGCGCTCTTCTCGAACGCGTCCTCGGCATGCGGCGACTTCTCGCCTTTCGCCGCGGCGCAGAACACGTAGTTCGCGCCGGCGACGTGCGCCAGAATCTGGCCGAACGTCCGCACCGTGTTGACCGGACGGAAACTGTAGTCGGCCTCGGGCATCAGCTCGGCCGAGCGCGTCAGGTTCCGCTTCCCGTTCTCCCACGCGGTTCGCACGCCGGCCGATATCGGATTGGCGCCCGCAGGTGATTGCGCCAATGCCGGCGCACCAAAGAACGCGATCGCGCACAGAACCGCCAGAGTCGTGGTGAAGATTTTCATGGCGCGGATTATAGCGTAGCCACTGCGTTATCGCGGCCGTCGCTTCGGCGCGGACGGCCTGGCCGGCGGGCGAGGGGTTGTGATGCCATCTGCGTTTTGCCACACGTGTTCGCACCCGCCGCAATAGTACGACAGCAATACCTGCGTTCCCTGGATCACACGCTCGATGCGCGTGAGCTCCGACTCGCCGCAGTTCGGACATGTCGTCCGTGGAGCGATCATCTGTTCCTCGCCTGTGACGAGAGCAAGATGCTGGCCCACGCGCATTCAAACAGTTAGCGGTGTTTGTGTGTACTGAGTGAAGGCGAAAGAGTAATTTTTCCCTTCGCGCTCTGTTCGCTCACTTTTGTAGGGCTTCGAACACAGTCCGTGTCTCCGCGCTCTCTTTGTATCCGTACCGGATCGCCTTCGCGCGAAGCGTCATCGGCGCGTCCACGCGAATCGGCCCGGTGTAAAGCCGCCATTTCGCCGCCGGGCCCTTCTTCGGTGGTGTAACCGATCGACGCGCCCTGCGTGGGCACATAGATGACCACCTCCATCGGCACGTCGATCGCCATCGACGCGCGGCGCGACGGCGCGTCGAGCTCGCGCCGCAGAACAATGTACGGCTGCGCCGTTTCAGGTTGGACGCCGCCGGGCCACATCCGCTGAATCATCTCGGCTTCGTTGATGAGGCCCTGATCGTTCGTGCGCGCCATCCAGTCGGTCACCGCTTTGCGCATCCGTTCGAGCGTCTCGCCGATGCGCCATCTCGGCCGCCAGATTCCGGATCTGATGCGGATCGTGCATCGTGTCGTAGAGCTCCTCGGCCGGCCGGCTGGTTCGCATCCACAGTGCCGCTGCGCCAGTCAGCGCGCGTTCCGCCTGCAGCCTGAGCCATTCCTGCATGATGGCGCTCTGGTTGCGGTAAATGATGTGCCCCGCGTACGGCAGCTCGGGCGCGAAGTTGCGGATGTAGAGAAAGCGCTCATCGCGCGCCGAGCGCATCATGTCGTACTCGATGTCCATGCGATCGCGCGCGGCAAAGACATACGCCGGCGCCGGCGCCGCTTTCGGTCCCGACAAGCACGCGTCCCTGAAGGTGCGCGGGAATTTCCACGCCCGCGAGCGCAAGAACAGTCGGCGCCAGATCGATCATGCTGACGAGCTGATCGTTGACGGTGTTCGCAATAGCCGCGGTCATCTCTGGCGCCCGGATCATGAGCGGCACGCGAAGCCCCGAGTCGTACAGCGATCGCTTCGATCGCGGCACGCCATCGCCGTGATCGCTCCAATAGAAGACGATGGTGTTGTCGGCAAGGCCGTCGGATTCGAGCTGGCGCAGAATCTCGCCGACCTGCCCGTCCATGTCGGCGATGTTGTCGTACATGCGCGCCAGCTCTTCGCGCACGAGCGGCGTGTCGGGATAGTACGGCGGAACGATGATGCTCTGCGGGATTGGTGACGAGCGGCTTCCCTTTGCGCGCGGGGCTCGTCGGAAAAATCTGGCTCTCGTGCGTCACCTCGAGGTTGAACACCGAAAAGAACGGCTGGGTTTTGTCGGCGCGATTGCGCCAGTGCGCGCCCGGGCCGAGATCGTCCCAGATCGTGAACGGCACGCCGAACTGGTAATCGGTCTTCGCGCGGTTGCTCGTGTAGTAGCCGGCCGCGCGCAGATATTCGGGAAACGCCTTCACGTAGTGCGGCGGCACCGCGAGGTACGGCCCCGGCAGCTCTGGCACGCGATCTTCCGTCGTCCGCATGTGCTGCGCGCCGATCGACGTCTGATACATGCCCGTGATGATGGCCGCGCGGCTTGGCGCGCACACAGGCGCCGTCGTAAACGCGCGCTCGTAGCGGATGGATTCGCGCGCCAGGCGATCGAGCACAGGCGTGCGGGCCAGCGCATCGCCATAGGCGCCGATGTGCGGGCTCATGTCTTCGTTCGAGATCCAGACGATGTTCGGGCGCACGCGTGGTGCGGGCGCATTCTGTGCGGCAGCGGTACCCGCCATCGGGGCAAACATCAGAAGCGCGACGAGCGACCGGCGTGCGAACATGGTCATCATCATTTCTTTTCCACGGGCGGATAGAAGCCGGGCGGAAAATCGGCGGGGCGCGAGCCGTCGGGGCGACGCAGGTTCTGCGGATTGCCGGCGTCGGGCGCGAGCGGAATGTACATGCCGCCGGTTTCCCCCAGCGTCCTGAACAGGTCGGCGTTGAGCTTTGTCACGATGTCCCGATGCGACGCCTCGCGAATCAGATTGCGCGTCTCGAGCGGATCGGCCTGAAGATCGTAGAGCTCATCTGTATCCCACAGCCCGTAATAGCGGATGTACTTGTAGCGCGATCCGCGCAGCGCATGCATCGTCGGCGTCTGCGGGAAATTGCGCTCCCAGTAGTACCTGGTACAGCAGCGTCTCCCGCCAAGGAATCTGCTGGCCGCGCGCAAGGGGCAGCGCGCTGCGGCCGTCCATCGGCGGCGGCTGCAGTCCCGCCGCATCCAGAATCGTGGGCGCGATGTCGATATTGCTGACGACTTCCTCGACGCGCGTGGCTGCCGGCAAGCCACCGCCAGACATCAGCAGCGGCACACGCATCGAGGCCTCATAAGCCGTCCGCTTGTCGATGAGGCCGTGCTCGCCGAACACGAAGCCGTTGTCGCCCATGAACATGACGATCGTCGAATCGAGCAGCCCGCGCTCGCGGAGCAGTGCGATGACGCGGCCGACGCTGTCGTCGACGGCCAACAGAGTTTCCGCGTAGCGCCGGTAGTACTCGGCGATATCGAGCGCACTGTGGTACGGGAAGTCCACGCCATGAAAGCTGTTTCGCTGGTTCCGCACCCACATCGGCTTCCCGGCGAGATTCTCCGGCGTATCGGCCATCGTCTTCGGCGGCGTGAAGGGCTTGTCGCGGTAGCGCCCCTTGTGCCGCTCGGCGGGCGTGAAGTCGGAGTGGACGGCCTTGTGCGAAAGATAGAGGAAGAACGGCCGATCGGCCCGGCGCTGTTTCAGCCAGTCGAGCGCGTAATCGGTGAGCTCGTCTGTGATGTACCCGCGCTGCGGCACCGCCTTCCCGTCGACGTTGAGGCCGTTCTGGCTCGGGAGATACGTGCCCTGGCCGCGAAAGCTGACCCAGCGATCGAATCCGGGCTGCGGCGCATCGCTGGCGCCGCCCATGTGCCACTTGCCGATGAACGCGGTGTCGTAACCGGCCTGCTGCAGATATTGCGGAAAGAAGACGGTGCCTGGCGTCACCGGGTTGATGTTGTCGACGACGCGATGCCGATGTGCATACTGGCCGGTGAGAATCGACGCGCGGCTGGGAGAGCACAACGCCGTGGTGACGAACGCGTTCCTCATCTGCACGCCGCTCTTCGCGAGCGCGTCGAGATGTGGCGTCTCAATCCACGGATGCCCCGTGTAGCCGAGCGCGTCGTACCTCAAATCGTCCACGAGCACGAAGATGACGTTTCGTGGCTGCGCGCCAGGCGAGCGTTGAAGCGGCAGCGAGCCCTGCGCGCGGGGAGCGACGCTGTACGCGGCGCCCAACACCAGCAGCGCGGCGACACACAGTATTCGTGACATGGCTAGTTGAGTGCGCGCATTTTGCGCAGCAACGCCTGCATTTCCGCGAGCTGTTTGCGATGCCCCGGATCGTCAGCGAGATTACGCAGCTCGTCCGGGTCCTTGACTTCGTTGTACAACTCGACGCCCCGCTTCCCCTCGTCCCACTCGGTGTACCGCCACTGCTCGGTCCGCACGCTGTAGCCCATGAACGTCGCATTTGCAGACACCCCCGCCACGGTCGGATTCTGGGCGGCGTTGATGAAGCGCCGCACCTGCGTCAGCGCTGGATGCCGCCACTCGGCCCGTGGATCTTTCAAGCAGCGGCGTCAGCGAGCGCCCCTGAAGTCCGGCGGGCGCCGGCAGCCGCGCCAGATCGGCAAGCGTTGGATAGATGTCGAGGAACTCGACGATGCGCGAGGTTGAGCGATTTCTCGCCGTCACGCCGGGACCCGACATGATGAGCGGCGCGCGCGCGGACCGCTCGAACAACGTCTGCTTCATCCACTGACCACGCTCGCCGAGATGGTATCCGTGGTCGCTGAGAAAGATGACGATCGTGTTGTCCGTCAACTTCAATCGGTCGAGCGCGTCGAGCACGCGCCCGACGTTGGCGTCGAGGAACGTGATGGATGCGTAGTAAGCACGCGTCGCCTCACGCTGCCCTTCTTCGCTGACACCCCAATGCGCCGGCGTCGTAAACCATCGCGCCAGCGGATCGGTCAACGGATCTCCGGCCGTCGCCGGCAGTCGAATCGTGCTCGCAGGATAGAGATCGAAGTATTTCTTTGGCGCGATGAACGGGCAATGCGGCCGATAGAACCCCGCGCCGATGAAGAACGGCCGGTCCTTGTTCTTCTCGAGCAGCGCAATCGTTTCAGACGCCACTTTCCCGTCCGTATGTTCTTCGTCCGGCGCCGGCGACGCATAGTACGAGAGCGAGCTGCCCAACCCGCGCGCCGGGGTGAGATTGGTCAGCACCGTTTCTTCGTCCTTGTCGATGCCGCGCGGATTGACGAACACATCCCACGAGGCCGGATCGTCGAGACCGCTCGTGCCGATCTGTCCTGGATTGCCGTAGTGATAGATCTTGCCGACGCGCGCCGTGAGATATCCGTTGCGCTTGAACAACTGCGGCAGCGTCTGCACATCGGGCAGGACGGTTCGGAAATCTGTGACGAGATCGTGGACGCGCGTCGTGTCGGGCCGGCGTCCGGTGAGCAGCGACACGCGGCTCGGGCTGCACAGCGGAAACTGCGTGTACGCGCGATCGAATCGCACGCCGCGCGAGGCGAGACGATCGATGTTGGGCGTCTTCACCACTGGATGGCCGTACGTCCCCATATCATTGTTGAGGTCGTCGGCCATGATGACGAGGACGTTAGGGCCCGACGCGTCGCCTGTTGCGCGTGCGCGGGCTGCGCCAGGCTCATCAGCGCCGCCGACGACTACGCACCAGGCGAAACCCGAGATTCGACGCTCCACTGTTCACCTCCGATTTGCCGCGGCTGCCGACGAGATACCGGGCGCAATACTGGTCCGTGCACAGGTACGAGCCGCCCTTGAGCACGCGCTTCGCGGCGCCGGGCTCCTGCGGATCGAAGCTGTCAGCCGGCCCTTGCGGATTGCGCGCGACGTTCCCCGCTTTCGCCAGCACCGCGAAGTAGTCCGGCCGGTACCAATCGGCGCACCACTGCCACACGTTCCCACCCATGTCATACAGCCCGAATCCATTCGCTGGGAACGCCGTCACCGGCGACGTGCCCATGTACCCGTCTTCGCCGCGATCCTTCGCGGGGAACGTGCCCTGCCAGATATTGGCCGCAAGCTTGTTGCCCGGCGCGAGCTCGTTGCCCCACGGATATAGATTGCGATCGAGGCCTCCGCGCGCGGCGAACTCGAACTCGGCTTCCGTGGGCAGCCGCTTGCCGGCCCACTTCGCGTACGCCGCTGCATCTTCGAACGCGATGTGCACAACAGGATGATCGGCGCGACCGCGAAGATCGCTGCCCGGGCCCTCTGGATGTTTCCAGCTCGCGCCCGCCGTATAGCGCCACCATTGCAGAGGATTGTCGAGCGGCACGGGCCGCGACGTGGGTGCGAACACCGCCGATCCCGGCTTCAGCATTTCTTTCGGCACACCAGGAAAATCTTTGGCATCCAGTGGACGCTCGGCAACGGTGACATAACCGGTCGCCGTCACAAACCGCTCGAAGTCCGCGTTCGTCACCGGCGCGCGATCCATCCAGAAGCCGTCGACCTCGACGAGATGTGCGGGCAGCGCGTCGGGCATACCGCAACCCTCACAACCCATCCAGAACGTGCCGCCCGGAATCCACACCATGTCCTTCGGCGGCGGGCCCGGCGCGGCGGTCGTGTTGATGCGGACGGCTGCGTCCGCGCGCGCGACAGGTGCTGCGGGGGTTTGATGGCCGTCGTGCGATTCGGATGGAACAGGAGCGGCTGGAGCGCAACTCACAGCGATCGCCAGCACGGTGGCGAGCCAGAGAATCTCGCACGCGCCAATGAGCGAGATCACTTCGTGCGCGCCGAGACGAGCACCGGGCGCTGATGACATGTATGGTGTGCGCGGATTATACGATCAAGCCAGTCGATAAGCCGCGCAGAAACTGCTGACACGGTCTTCAACACCGACGATTTTCGGTCGATTCATTGGAACACTGCGATGGCATCGAGCGTGCGATAAACGTCGACGATGCTACTATTGAATCGGGCCCAGCGAGCGGTGCTGGTTGACAAGGTACCGGATGTAGCCAATCTCGCCATCGGTGCGCTGTCCTTCGGTCAGTTCCTTGCCGATCGGCCGTTCTCGTTCGCGCTGGCGTTATGCGGCACAGCAATGTGGGTCGTATTGATGGCGTGGGCAATCGTGCTGGCGAATGGAGGGAATGAAGGATGACCGGATTCTTCGTCATGATGGGCGGCATCATCGCATTCGTCACGGTCATCGGCACTATGGATCTGCTGGCTCGACGGCAGCGGCGACGGTTGCGCGAGCAGCAGCTGGAAATCCCTAATCCCTGATCCTTAGGGTTTCTTATAGATGACGCCGTTTTTCATCACGAACGCGACGCGCGTCATCGCCGTGATGTCTTTCGTCGGATCGCCGGGCACCGCGACCACATCCGACGCTTTGCCAGGTTCGAGCGTACCGAGCCGCGCTTCCTGTCCGAGCAGCGTCGCAGCGTCGAGCGTCGCCGATCGCAGCGCCACGATCTCCGGCATGCCGGCCTGCACCATGTAACCGAACTCGCGCGCATTGTCGCCGTGCGCTGAAACTCCCGAGTCGGTGCCAAACGCAATCTTCACTCCCGCCTTGTACGCTCTCGCGAATGCTTCCTGGATGAGCGGACCGATTTCAGCGGCCTTCTTGCGCACGACCTCCGGAAAGAACCCGGGGATGCGCGACTTCTCTTCGACCCATTTGCCCGCGATGATCGTCGGCACGTAAAACGTTCCGTGCTGCTTCATCAGCGCCATCGCCTCGTCGTCCATCAGCGTGCCGTGTTCGATCGAGGCGACCCCCGCCCTCACCGCGCGCTTCATGCCTTCGGCGCCGTGCGCGTGCGCCGCCACCTTGAAGCCGTAGTCTTTCGCGATGTTGACGATTTCGCGCATCTCTTCCTCGGTGAACTGCGCGTTCTGGCCGCTCGACGCGACGCTCAGCACGCCGCCTGTCGCCGTGATCTTGATCACATCCGCGCCATCCTTATATCGCTGCCGTACAGCGCGCCGCGCATCCTCGATGCCGTTGACGACGCCGTCTTCGGGTGTTGCGGGCTTCGCGAGATCCTCGCGCATGCCGTTGGTCGGATCGGCATGCCCGCCGGTCGTCGCAATGCTTCGTCCCGACGTGTAGATGCGCGGGCCTTTCAGGTAGCCGGCGTTCACGGCGTTGCGAAGTGCGATGTTGACCTGGCCGCCGAGGTCGCGCACGGTCGTAAAGCCCGCGACGAGCGTCTTCTCCGCAAACCCGATGCTGCGGAACGCGAGGTCGGGCGGGTTGAGCCGAAACCGCTCGATATCGCTGTTTTCGCTGTACTCGCCGGTCAGGTGGACGTGCATGTCGATTAACCCGGGCATGCACGTGTGCGTGCGCAGGTCGACGACGGTGTCGCCGGCGCCGCCTGGGGTGAGCCCCTGATCGACCCGCGCGATCGCCGGGCCGTCGACGACCACCGTCATGTTTGTGAGGACGCGCCCCGCGCGGACATCGACGAGCCGGCCGCATTGCAGCAGCGTCGCCGCTCGAGCGGGAGCGGCGCACGCGCAGATCGCGACGAGGCCGATGAGGAATCGCATGCGGCGCAGTCTACGCGATGTAAAATCGCGTCTCAATGCTTTCGTCCAGATTCCGCGTTCTCGTCACGCTGCTCGTGCTTGGCGCCGCGTTGCCGGCGGCGGCGCAAACAACTCCACCTCCGGCGCCTCCACCTGAGACTGCTCCGCCGCAACCGGCAGCGGCCGCCACTCCGCCCGCCCCCGCGGGGCCGAGCCGCGTTCACTACGGCGTGCGATACGGACCGTCGTTTACGACGCTGACGAGCGTGGAGCCCTTCGACGAGACGGCGGTCATAGCCGCGTTCGAGCCGACGCTGAACTTCGGCGGGTTCGTCCACATCGAGATGGCAGGTGCGTTCTCGTTTCAGCCCGAGGTGTTGTTCGCCGCCAAAGGACACCGCATCCGCGACAAGAACGCGCAGCCGGTCTCAACGCCGACCGGCGAGCTGAAGCTTCCGTCGGCGGACAGAGTGGTGCTGGTGCGCTACCTCGAGTTCCCGCTGCTGATGCGGCTGTCGAAGCGCACGCACGAGAACACGTCGGTGTACCTCATCGGCGGACCGTCATTCGCCATGCGACGCAACGCGGTGATTCGGGAAGTGGCCGACTCGGGCCGGGACGAGGACATCGACGATCTCGTCAGCGGCAGCGACTTCTCCTATATCTTCGGCGCCGGCTTGCAGCACCGGCGCTGGCTCGTCGACGCGCGCTTCACGCGCGGGACGCGGAACATCGCGACAGATCCCACCCCGGTTGGCGTCAAGACAGGCGCGTTCTCCGTGCTGATGGGGACGCGGTTCTAGACGGTGACGAGCTCGGCCCATCCTTCGCGGATGAGCATGACGGCGTGCGGCTCGGGCAGAAAGATCACATCACCGACCTCGACCTTAGACAGATCGAGGCCGTTGAGAAGCGCGGCCAGTTTTCGAGTTAATCGGATATGCACTGGGGGAACCTGTGCGGTATCGTACGCAAGAATTCCGCCAGCCCCGTTTCCGCGTTTTTGCGAGCAAAAATTTACGCGAGCGTTGAAGCGGCGTCGCGCTTTTGAATCATGCGCGCCGCCGCCTGTTGGGATATGCGTCACTGCGCGCCCGGCGCGCCGCGATTCTACCGTCCGCGCAATGCCTCGAAGACGTCAAACACGACATAGCTTCCGCTCTTGACCAGCACTTCCGTACCCGACGAGAAGGTGTTGGCTGGCGCGCCGAAGCTGGCGCCGTCGACCTGGCCGAATCTCACCATGGGCCGCCAATGCATCTGCAGAAATCCCGCGCGTGGGTTGTTCCTCCACTTCCCAAAGGCGCGCAGCGGCTTGAACACGAGACGAGGCGTTACAACAAAGTTGGTCACGCTGTAATCCTCGTTGCGGACCGTCGTCGTGAAATACGCGACGCCGACGCTGGCGCCCACCTCGAACGCGCGATGCAGCTCGACGGAAAGTCCGGCGGCCGGAATGGTCGCGTTCACTCTTTGGTAAGGCGGTTGCGCGTCGGCGTGGAGTCGATGAAATTCCAGGTACAGGCACGGGTCGTTCTTGTCGGGCTCGGCCATGGCCCTCGTCACCTTTTTCTCGCCGTCTTCCCAGCACGCAATCTTTCCTGTAGCAAACCAGCCTGAGAACGGACCAGGGCCGCTCAAATTGTCGAGCACGTCCCAGAGATCGTCGAGGCCCCCGGCGGCCGCGCGCGACGGAAATGCCGCAACACCTGCCACGACGAGCCAGGCAACAACCAGCAACCGCTTCGTCATTCAACCTCCTTGAACATGTTTTCGCGAGTTCCGTCTCGCTTCAGTCGCGGATCGTCGAGACGCACGATGCGGCTCCACGGCGGCGGCTGGGCCGGACAAAACACCAGGCCGTCGTTGCCCCGCTGCCCGACCAGATAACACCGTTCGGACCCAGCGCCACCCGTTCCGCCTCGTTGTGCCGCATGATGCGAAACGGTGCGACGAGAAACAACAGGGCAAGCAGCGTCAGCGCAAGCCCGGCCGCCACGACGATGCGCGCCTCGTAATCGGCGCGCTGCGCGCGAAGTCTCAGAACCTGCAGCCACGCAGCGGTGAATATCAGAAGGTGTAACGAAAACTGCTGGCGAAACGAACGGTGCAGCGCCAAATTGTTGGGATTGAGCGCGCCCAGAGTGTCGGGGCCGTTCGCACCGAACGACTGGTTGATAAAGCTCACCAGCGTCCAGATGAGCGGCTCGAACCACCTCCACAAGAACACCATCATGATGAGCTGGACGACCAGCAGGACCGGAGCGATGACGGCCATGGGAATGTGGTGGATCGCCGCAAGCGCCCGCGTTCGCGTCGACGGCGGCATGAGCCTGTCGGTAAGGGGCGCCGCCATTCGTATGGGCCCCTTCGCGAGGGCACTCACCACGCCGAGCACCATGATGGCGATGACGCCCAACCCCGTCGGCGCGATCATCGCCCGCACGCCCCAGTAGATCTGCGTGAACAGCGGCTCGGGAGCGAACTCCAATCGCCCGAGTCCGCGATTGAAGACAGCCGATGTCGTGACCCCCGCTATTGTGACGACGGCGATCGCGGTTGCTGCAATGTAGATCCATCGGCGGACATCGGACCACGCCGAATCGCGGACGACCGGCGGCGCGGCGACGCTCGGCAGGCTGAACGGCAAGCTCGCCGTGTCGAGCGACTTCAGAATCACCTGCACGTCGCGGCTCAGCTCGTGCGCCGATTGGTAACGCAGTGCGTGGATCGACAGACAGCGCGCGCTCGATCACTTCGTCGAGTCCCTGCGGCAGCGGCCCGACGATGGCGGAGGCTTTAGCCGTTCTGCCGCTCACCGTATCGAACAGGTGCTCCGGCGTCTGGCCGCGATCGAAGAGACGGCGGCCGGTCACCATCTCGAACAGCACCACGCCGATGCTGTAGATATCGCCCGACGCGTTCAACACGCCGCTGAGCAGCCGCTCGGGCGCCACGTATCCCGGCGTGCCGAGCATGATGCCCGTGCCCGTCAGCGATTTTTCCACGCCGTCGGTCTCCGCGTATTTCACGCGCGCGAGACCGAAGTCGAGCACCTTCGCGATGCCGTCGGATGCCACCTGAATGTTCGCGGGCTTGAGGTCGCAGTGGATGACGCCGCGATCGTGCGCGTATCCGATGGCGGCGGCCACCTGCGCGGCGACGCGCAGCGCCTGCCCCGCCGGCATCGGGCTCGCGTCGATCATTTCCTTGACGGTCTTGCCGTCGACGTACTCCATGACGAGCAGCAGGCGCGTGTCGTCTTCGAGCACGTCGTACAGCGTGGCGATGTTCGGGTGCGCGAGCACGCCGACCGCGCGCGCCTCGCGCATCAGCCGCTGACGCGAGCTCGCCGACGCGAGCCATTTGCCCGCGAGGCTTTTCAGCGCGACGTGGCGGCCCAGACGGATGTCTTCGGCGAGAAACACCTGTCCCATGCCGCCCGCGCCAAGCGGCCTGACGACGCGATAGGGACCGTAAGACGTGCCCACCTCGAGCAGCGCCGAGGAAGGCACGCTCGCGCTCGGCGGTTCGGGCTCGATCTCGTCAAGTGGCGTCAGCGACGGCGTGCCGCCGGATGGGGCGTCGTCGGCAGGCAACATGCCGAGCGCGTCGTACAGATCGAGCAGCGACAGCATCTCTTTCTGTGACGGCTCGTCGTTTGGAAAGAACTCCTGAAGCGCGCGAAGGCGTTCGGACCGGGGGAGTCCGACGATCTGCGTGATGACGGAGCGTCCGAGATCGCGCGTGCCCTGCTGCATGCGTGGTGATTATTACTTCAATCCGGCGGCCCAGTTCACGACAACGGTAATGGGGAAGGTCGACGGCGTTGACTGGTCCTGCACGAGCGTGTTGATGAGGAACCTGCCGTCGCGCGTGATGTCGTACTGGTGCCAGATGCCGGGCGACATCGTACCGCCGCCTTCAACGCGGGTCGGAAACAAAGCGACGGGCTCGCCGGCGGCTAGCCGTGGCGACACCTGGATCGGAGCAGCCATCAAGGTCCCATCCGGGGCCAGAAAAAACAGCTCCCGGCCGTCCCGCCGCCACAGCGGTTGGATGCCGCCATTGGCGGACACCGGGATACTCTCGGTCGGCGTCGGAAAGTTCTGCACGTAAATTTCCGGGCGACCCGTATCGCTCGACGTGTAGGCAATCCAGCGGCGATCCGGCTCCGGCGACATGCGCGCGTGCGTGAGAATCGTCCGCGCGGCGCCGAGCATGCGTGGCTCGCCGCCGTCGAGCGGCAGAATCTGCAATCCTGGAGCGCGTGGAGGAATCCCGCCGTCGTGAAACAGGATGCCCATCTCGCCCGCCCAGTCGTCAATCGACGACGCGCCCGGCAGTAGCCGGATTTTTTCATCCTTGGCGGTTCCACCGATCCGCTTGTGAAAAATGGTCGGCGGCGCGCCCGCGGCGATGCGGCTCTGCCATGCGACGCGCGTGCCGTCTGGTGACCACAGCGGGGCGACGTTGCCGAAATTGGCCGCGGCAAACGTCAGTTTCGTCGGCACCTTCCGCGCCATATCGAGCAGCCATAGATCAACGCTCGATATGGCATCGTCCGAACGCTCGACCACCACGCGAGTGCCGTCCGGAGATATCCTGGGATTGCGGTGCCCCGCGGGGTCGCCCAGTGTGCCGATCGGTTTTCCCGTGCGGTCGAACCACGTCAGCACCGTGTCCGGGCTTCTCGAGACGCGCCCGAGTCTGTGCGCGAGCAAGCCGTTGGCCGACACCGAGAACCCCGCAGCCCCGCTCGTCGCGTTCATGCCCACTTGTTCGACGATCTGAACGGGATCGCCCGCCAGCACTCCCCGCTCGGCATCGAACCGCTGCGCCATCAGCGCCGTGCCTCGTGTGAAGAGCAGGCGATCGGGCGGCGCGAACGCGGCCTTGACGGTCGAGCCGACGAGCCGCGTCCGTTCCTTCGAGTCGAGCGACGCGAAGTAGATCGCGTCATGTTCGGGCATGCTGCTGCGCGCCAGAAAAAGGAAGTGCCTTCCATCGGGGAGGAAGTACGGATGCCAGTGCCCCGTCTCCTTGCGCGCGCTGTCCAGCTCGGTCAGCTGCACCACATCGCCGCCGCCGGCCCCGACTCGAAAGATCGGCCCCGTCTCCTGCGGCGAGAAGATGATGATGTTGTCGCCGTTCCACGATCCCCCGCGCCCGAGTGGCGCGTCCGCGATCGTCTGGGGCGGCGCCCCGAAAATGTCGACCTTTTTCAGCTTGCCGTTTGAAAAGAATGCGACGAAGCGATCATCGGGCGACCAGAACGGAGAAAGGGCATACTCGGTGCCAGGCAGCGTCTGCCCGCCGACACGGCTCATGGGGTGCAGCCAGAGCGATGAAGTGGGGCCCGTGCCGACAGCCGCGACCATATGCGTGCCGAGAGGAGACAGCGCGAACTGCTGCGCCGCCAGCGCTGTCGGCGCATCGATCTCGAACGCGATCGTCTGAGGTGCCGGCTGCGTTTGGGGAGCGAACACGAACGCCGATGCGACGAGGCCAATCGCGAGCAGCGCGGCGACGGCCCACGCGACGCGTGCATCGCGAAGCAGGCCTCTCGACGGTGCGATCTGCGGCGCACCAACGCCGGTTTCGGACTGCGACGACAGCCCTTCCAGCGCGAACGCGAGATCGTTCGCCGACTGAAAGCGCGCGCCCGGACTTTTCTCGATGCACCGATCGACGATGCGCGAGAGCGCGGGAGGGATGTGGCGCTCCGCGGCCGGCAGGTCCGGCGGATCGTCCTTGAGGATCGACGTCATCGTGTCGATCGTCGTCTCGCCGTGGAACGCGCGCTGTCCCGACAGCATCTCGTAGAGAATCGCGCCGAAGGCGAAGAGATCCGCGCGATGATCGACGGCTTGTGCGCGCACCTGCTCGGGCGCCATGTAGCCGATCGTGCCGAGCACCATGCCCGCTTCTGTTTTGTCCGCCAAGGGAGTTGTCGGCACGTTCGTGCCGCTGACGAGCGGCGAATCTTTCTGCGTCAGCTTGGCGAGGCCGAAGTCGAGAATCTTGACGCGCCCGTCGTCTGTTACAAAAAGATTTTCAGGTTTGAGATCGCGGTGGACGATCCCTTTCTCGTGCGCGGCCGCAAGCCCGCGCGCAATCTGGATGGCGTACTCGCACGCCTTGCGCACGGGCAGCGCGCCAATCCGTGCGCGCAGCGTCTCGCCTTCCAGCAGCTCCGACACCACATACGGCGCGCCTTCCTGCGATCCGATGTCGTGCACCGACAGGATGTTCGGATGATTCAGCGCGGCCGCGGCGCGCGCTTCCTGTTCGAAGCGGCGCAGACGGTCGGCGTCGGCGGAAAAGGCCGCGGGCAGCACTTTGATGGCGACATCGCGTCCGAGCCGCGCATCGCGCGCGCGATACACCTCGCCCATCCCCCCGGCTCCAATGAGGGCGACGATTTCGTACGCGCCGAGACGTGTGCCGGGCGCCAATGACATGTTGTGGGAAGTGGAATTATACCCACAATCTTGTAGTGTCCGGCTTCAGCCGGACCGTGATGCAGGTTTTGCTCAGAAACTTTCGGGAACAGAAGATCAGCGCCCCGGACCTGAAGAACTCTCACGAACAGCCGATAATCAGTTCGTGGCTCCCCGGAGCAAACCGATTGCCCTCATCGTGCGCCGTGGCGCGATTCGCCGATTTCACAAGCTGAAAGAGAAGACCGCCAATCTCCCGGTCGAAGTCTTGTGGGACCGCAGAGAATCCGACAGACGCGCGGCAGCGGATAAAGAAGTCGCTAAACGGCGTTCAGCCGATCGGCGTCAGCCCCCGCCGTTCACCTGGGACGTGAGCGACTTCGTCGTGGCCGCGAAGCCGCAAAAGCGAAAGAAAAAGGCCTGAACAGGCTGCCCCTCGTCATGCGATGTGAATAAATTCGACAACGGCCCCCGTAACTGCCCCTAAAAGAATTGCAACAACGAGAGCCATCAGCGACGTTCGGGCTCGACGACGTGCTCGTTCCGAGACGAGATCGACCTGCTGTTCCCACACGAGCGCAAGGACGTCCGAGTGTTTCTCAACGGCTTGTCTGCCCCGTATAGAGTCGGTTTCATCGAGATTCAAACTTGTACCTATGTCAGGATTCGTTGCGCGAAATACGAGCAGGGCTCGGCGAAACACGAACACGACTAAACATACGAAAGCCGCCCAAAGCGCGATCAGCGTCTTCTGTCCTGCAGACTCCGCTACCTCCCATAGCCGCGTACTAAGCACCACCAGAGAAACGGCGATGAACACACATCCAAGTACGCTCCCACTCGTCCGAAGCTGGTTCTTGAACGCTTGCTCATTCGGCGATAAAAATAGCGCGCGATAGTCATCGAAGGACCGATCGGCGAAGAATCGGTTCGCGAGCGCGAGGCAGCCGAATACCAAAAGGGCTATCCATGCCATTGCGCGGGCGAAGTGCGCAAGAGCCGTGCCTGAGGGCGCCCGGCGCGGACGTGCAATGTGGTCGATTTCTTCTGACGATTCCTGCCCAGATGTAGACAGAACCGTAACCGCGCAATCTTCGCGGCGATGAATTAACTGTCGGTTATGTCTGAACAAGATCCAGGGATCTAATCCCTAATCCCCAATCCCTAATCCCTGGTGACGAGATTGTCGTCGTCAAGATCCCGCGACGACAATCTTCAGCCTGGTCCCCGGTTTCGGATGCTCGTCGATGGCGTGGTCGTTCATGATGGCCAGCGTCGCCGCGCTCACGAGCCCCTTGCCCGCTCGCTGCGCGATCGACTGCCACGTGTCCCCTTCGCGCGCCGTGTACAGATCGATCAGGTTCGGCTTCACCGCGTTCGCCTCGTCCTGGCTCATCTGGCGGAACGACTGAATCGCGCGATCGAAGTCGGCGACGACGCGCGGATACAGATCGGGCGACGCGATGCCGCCGATAAAGAACGTCGATCGGCCCAGCAACACATGCGCGCCGCGCGCCATCACCTTGCCGATGCCCGACGCGTTCCCTTCGTAGGTGCCGACCACCGCCTGCATGCCGCCCACCGTCGCCGAGGTCACGTCTGTCGCTTTGTACCCGGACTCGCGCATGTGCTGCTGCGCCACTTGATCGAGCGAGCTCCCGAGCCGCGCCTCGATGGTGCGCAGCACCATGAACACCTTGTTCCCCGGCTCCTGCGCCACGACCTGCTCGTCGCTGTTGGTAATCTCCCACCCGTCGGGAAACGCAATCGCGAAGCGCAGCGGCGCGTGCAGGAACAGGTTGCCGCGCACGACGCCGTCTTCCGGATTGTCGCCAAAGACGATGCCGTCGATGCGCGCGAGGTAGCCGTCGCGATCGACCGTCCATGTCCCACTCTGCTCAGCGGGCGGTCTGCACCTTCTTCACCGTCTCCCCCACGCGCGCCGCGCGGTTCTCGGGCTGCGGATGCGTCGACAGCCAGTTGGGCACGCCGTTGCGATCGGTGGTTTCCGCAATCCGCGCGAGGGTCGTGAGGAATGCGGGCACCTCGTCGGGATCCCATCCGCCCGCGGCCGTGTACTCGGCGCCCAGCGCATCGGCCTGAATCTCGTCGTCGCGCCCGAACTTGAGGAACAACACGCCGATGCTGCCTTCGGCGAGATCGCCGAACGGGCGAATCTGCGGCACGAAGATGCTGCCCACCAGCACGCCGAGCGACGCGCCCATGCCGCGCGTGTACTGCTGCGCCGAGTGGCGCGCGGTGACGTGCCCGATTTCGTGCCCGAGCACGCCGACGAGCTGCGCCTCGTTGTCGAGATAGGGCAGGATGCCGCGCGTGATGTAAATGAACCCGCCGGGCAGCGCGAACGCGTTGACGGCCGGCGAATCGAGCACCGCGAAGCTCCACGGCAGGTTCGGCCGCTGCGAGCTGCGCGCCAGGCGCATGCCGAGCTCCTGCACGTACCGCTGCAGCTCGTCGTTCTCGTACAGCCCCATCTCCTGCCGCACCTGCGCGTCGAGCTCGCGCCCCACCGAAATTTCCTGCGCCTCGCTCATGAACGACAGCTCGCGCTTGCCCGTCACCGGGTTGGTCGCGCACGCCGTCATCGCGATGATCGCAACAACTCGAAAGCAGAATTCTCATTTTCTACAGCTACCAGCTACCAGCTACGAGCTAGCACAGCTACCGCTGCTAGCTGATGTTGGCATATCTTTCGGCTTGACGACGAATCTCGACGATGGCATCGTCGTCGTCGGGGTCAGGCACCGGCTGTCCGCGTTGGCTAAAGGACGGCTTATGGTCAGTTTCACGTTCGCAGATTGGAAAAAAGACGTGCTCGACAGTGCAGCAGATCGATTCGAGCGCAGGCTTACCGAGGAGGCGGGCATGCTGCGTGTCGAAATGGCGCGAATGGAGATTCGCCTCATCGCCTGGATGTTCGTGTTGTGGCTCGGAAACGTCGGCGCGCTCGCGACGCTTCTGAAGTGGGCGCATTAGCCGCTACCGGCTACGAGCTACAAGCTACCAGCTAAGGCGCGTGTCCACGCGCATGCGAGAGTCGGTCGCCGCCGACACGAACACATCCCACGCCATCCGTATGCGGTCGAGCTTCTCGAGCGCCACTGGATCGGCCGTCCGTCCCGGCGCCACGACGTAGACAAACGCCTGGCGGAATTCCCGCGGGCTGTCGGCCGCCGACGGATTCCGCGGCCCCATCACCGCAATCACATCGTCTATCGTCACGTCGCGTCGAATGCCGGTGAACGTCACCCCCACCGCCGGTGAAGACTCCGCTGTCTTCGGCGGCACGACATTCTCCGGGTTCTGCACGTAGAAGAACGGCGGCACCTGCGACTGGTCGACAAGGCCCATCGCATACTGGTCGAGAAGGCTGTAGCGCTCGACGGCCGCTCGCGTGGAAAACGATCCGCCGCCGTGATCGACGATGTCGTTGCCTTCGACGACCGACGCATCGGAATCGAAGAAGAAGCTCCAGTGCGCCCGATCGCGTCCAAGCAGCGCCTCCGAGGACTGGGCGTTCTCGTCGCGGAAGTTCAGGAACGCGAGCCATCGATGACCCACCTCGTGAGCGATGATGCCGAGCGTGTTGTTCTCGCGGTGGAACTTCCGGCGGGGATCGTCCGGATACTTCGACAGCGCATCCATGTTGCACATCGCCTGCAGGCGCCCGGCGCTGCCGTAGTCGCTCGCGTGGTTGAACGTCGGTATGCCCAGGCCCGTGATGTCGTTCGACACCGTCACCTCGTAGGCGAACGCGTTGGTCAGCAACGGCTCGTCCGTAAAGACAATCAGGTGATCGAATTCGTCCGGATGCGTGGCCAGAAAGCGCCGGCTTACGGCGATAAGGTCGAGGTCTGACGTCGACGTGAAGAGCTCGCCCACGGCGCCGGCGCCTCCGGCATTGCCACTCGGATTCGAAAAATCCGCGAGCACGACATCCGTCGTCCGCCCCGGCGACGCGCCGACGACCGCCTCCCGAATCGTCGTCTGGCCCGACACGTGAAATTCGATGCGGCCATCGGCGGCGAGCGTCACCTGCATGGTGGCGGTCTCGGGCCGATCGAACTCGCGCACGCCGCACCAGGTGACGCTGAACCGGTCTCTGTCGCCGTATGCGAGCACTCGCCCGCCGGTAGACGGGTCGAGATCGGCAAATAGCGGCGCGAGGCGCGGAGGTCCGGTGAGGAATCGCGACACCGACCGCTGGGTACTTGCCGTGTCGGCCTCCGTAAATGTGAGATTGCCGTCGGAATTCACGAAGACCCGGTCGTACTGCTGGTTGAAGAACGTGAACCCGAACGGCAACGCAATCTCGCGGCTGTCGTCGTCTGTCAGCGTGAGCGCGTCGCCGAACGGCTGCAGAAACCCGTACGGCGCCTGTTCGGCGTCGTAGCCGCCGCTCGGATTCGACGTAAATCGCACCGCCACGTCCGCAAGGTCGAGAGGGTTGGCGCGCGTCATCAGATCGCCCGCATCGTGCAGCACCGCAATCTCTCCGGCGTCTTGCGGCGCCGCCTCGAGCGGCACCACTCCTCTCGGCCGCCTCGAGACAGCCATGCGGTGCTTCCACAGTGTGTCGAGATGCCGCTCGCGCGGATCGAGATCGAAGCCTCGCGTCTTGGCGGCGGTGGTGGCCCGAAGCGGGCTGCGGAGGCCGCGGACCGAGCTCTCCGACACAACGACGCCCGCGCAGGGATCGATGAACTGCGCGTTCAGCACAGGCGAGCTCTGCGGCAACGCCAGGAACGTGGCGCCGCCAAGAATCGCCGCAGCCAGGCCGCCGGCGTATCGTTTCATATGTCCTACCGGCTACAGGCTACCGGCTACCAGCCAGCAAAGCCAGATTTTCTGCGTTCCATAACAAATGCGGCCGCAGCGGCGACGGCGTCGCGTTCAACGTGCGCAGGCTCGTCGTAATGCGGATGTGGGGCGCGCCGAAAAAAATCGCCGGCATGTGCTGCAGGTAAATCTTCTGCGCGTCGATGAACGCCTGCAGGCGCTCGATGCGATCGAAGGATCTCGGCGTTCTTCATCATCAATTCGTTGATCTGGCGTTCCCAGTCGGCGAGACGCTCACCAGCCTGCCCTGAGCGCAGTCGAAGGGAGCGCATCCAGAAATCAAGATTCATCGCCGGATCGGTGTCGCGCATCTCGATGCGATCGTAGATGGCGTCGTAGTTGCCTTTCTCCCGGCGGGCGGCCAGGGCATCGGCGGCGAGCGGCGTCACGTCCATCTGCACGCCAATCGTTTTCAGCGTGCCGGCGAGAAACTGCGCCGCGCGCGCCGACGAAGACACGTCGCGCCGAATCAGCAGCGTGAACCGCAGCGTCCGGCGGGCTGCATCGTCGAGCAGCCCGTCGCCGTTGCGGTCGCGCAGCCCCAGCTCGGCCAGCATCGCGCGCGCAAGCTGCGGGTTGCCCTGGCCGAGCGGAAAATCGGGATTGAACCACTTGACGTTCGCCGGGCTCACCGGCCCGGCCATCGGATCGCACGCGCCGTAGAACACCTGCTTGCAGTACTCGCGGCGATCGACCGCCGTCGAAATGGCCAGGCGCAACTTTTCGTTCGTCAGCCAGGGCCTTTCTTCTGAGACTGTCGAGGAAATCCACAACGCATCGGCATCGAGCCCCGGCCCCAGCTCGAAGAGGCGCGCCTTGCCGCTCTGCTCGAGCTTCTTCAGCGCCTCGAAATCTTCCGCGCGAATGGGAGCATCGCTAAAATCGTCGGTACCGGTAGGGCGAGCGGTACCGGTAGGGCTCGACTTTAGTCGAGCATCTGTCACCACAATCTCATCCAAGTACGGCAGTGCCGAACCATCCGCCGCCTTGCGCCAGTAATGCGGATTGCGCTTGAAACGTACGCCCATCACCCACAAACGGCCCAAATCCCGCGATGGGATGCTGATCGAGCACCCGCAGCCCGGGCGCGAACGGCGAGCTGAACCGGATTTCCAGCGTCAGCGGATCGATCGCGCGCACCGCCACGGGCTGCCCCTTCGCGGTGAGCGATGCCAGCGATGTCGCGGCGCTCGCGGCGGTCAGGGCGGTGCCGTCGGCCGAGGTGATGCCGGGGCGCAGCTTCACCGTGTATATAAGGTTGCCGGAGGCCGCGATAAACGACTCGGCCAGCCAGGGCTCGAGCTCGTCGGTGCTGCGATTGACGCGCACGAGGCTGGCGCCGGTGAGACGCCCCACGGCCAGGTCCATCGCATCTGTCGAGCCCGTCAGCGATCCGCCGCGCGGCAGCGCGGCCTCGATTACCGCTTCGATACTCGGTTTCGTTTCGACCGTCGCAGGCTTTGACGTTGAACGAACGAAGCCCAGACGCCTGAAATCAGATGTGATCCACCAGATAAGAAACGTCGCAACGCCAATGATTAGTGCGATTGCGAACGCTGCGTAGACGCGCGGCGAGGGCGACGACGGTTTGGGTCTAGCCAATTTCCGCCGCACCGGCCAATCGATTGGCTATCTCAATTTGCATGCAAATTTACCTTGTTGCACAGGGACTCCTGTACTGGCCTGCCGCTCCGAAGCGCCGCAGGCGCGAAGGCAGGCCCCGCTCAGGCTAATTAGTTGGCTACCCTTGTAATTTCTCGCGCACTCGCGAACCCCCGCATCGTACCGCACCAACTCTCGGCATCGCAACGAGTTAGCCCACGCCGCACAAACGCGCCCTGTTTCTGGCACGCGCTTCGCCATAGGGAAAGCGCTAGCTCCCCCCGGATACCCAGAACAGCGTTGGAAAGGTTACGAAGATGTTCGAACAACACCTCGGGCGTAGCGTCACCATCGATCAGGCGGCGAGCCTGCTGCACGTGTCGCGGCGCACCATCTACAACCGCATCCGCGACGGCAAGCTGCAGACCATTCGCACGATCGGCGGATCGCAACGCGTGCTGGTGTCGTCACTGGACGAGAACCGAAAGCCAACGTGGACAGGGATCAAATTCGAAAGCACTCCTGACGAGAATCCGCCGCAGGAGTCGTAACAACCGTTCGGGAAGGAGAGCGTAATGGTGTTCGATAAGGGTGTGTGGGGAGCTTCAACCTCGGTGGCACAGGGCTTTAGCCCTGCCTCTCGGTGTTTTGCTCCTCACCTCCACTCCACTCTTCGCGCAGGGCCGCCTCTCGAACAGCCTGCGGAAGCATGTCGCCTCCAACTCAACCACACCGTCGACGTCATCGTCCAGGGATCGCCCGACGAGGTACGCGCGCTTGCCGAGCGTCACGGGCTGCGCATAAAGAAAACATTAATTGAAGGCGCCGTGTTGCAGGCCGATGCCGCCGGCATCGCGGCGCTCGCTGCCGATGTCGATCATCTTTCGAGCGACATCGAAGTGAAGTCGTTCATGTCGGTCACCAACGCCGCGATTGGCGCCGACCAGGTGCAGGCCGGTCTTGCGGGGCTGCCGCAGTTTACCGGCGCAGGCATTGGCGTCGCGCTTATCGACTCGGGCGTCTGGACGCAACATCGCTCGCTCGCGGGCCGTGTCGTGTACTCGAAAGATTTCGTCGGCGACGGCTACCCCACAGGTGACGCGTACGGCCACGGCACCCACATTGGCGCGACCATCGCGGGCAACGCGCGCATCTCGACTCCGCAGGGCTGGACGTGGTTTCGCGGCGTCGCGCCCGGCGCCCATTTAATCAGCCTGCGCGCCATCGGCGCCGACGGCATGGGCACGTCCAGCATGGTGATGGACGCCATCGACTTTGCCATCAGGAATCGCAAGCGCTTCAACATTCGCGTCATCAACCTTTCCCTGGGCGGCGCGGCCGAAGACTCGTATCGCGACGATCCGATGTGCAAGGCGGTCGAGCGCGCGGTGCACGCGGGCATCGTCGTGGTGGTGGCGGCGGGCAATCGCGGCAAAGACGAGCAGGGGCGCAGCGTGTACGGGCTTATCGAATCGCCCGGCATCGACCCCTACGTCATCACGGTGGGGGCGACCAACACCAAAGGCACGGCGGCGCGTTCGGATGACGAGCTGACGACGTTTAGCTCGAAGGGGCCGACGGCGGTGGACCGCCTTCTGAAGCCCGACCTTGCGGCGCCGGGCAACAAGATTGTGTCGGCCGAAGCGCAGGGGGCGGCACTGATTGCGAATTATCCGTCGTTGCACACATCGGGTTCCGGTACGGATGCGTACGCAACGTTGAACGGGACGAGCATGGCGACGGGCGTGGTGAGCGGCGCGGTGGCGCTGGTGCTGGAGGCGAACAAGGGTCTGACGCCGGCGGAAGTGAAGATGACGCTGCAGTCGTCGGCGACGTTCATGCCCGCAGCGGGGCTCCTGGGCGCGGGCGCAGGAAGTTTGAATGCGGCCGCCGCGATTGGTGCGGCATTGCACGGACCGATTCAGCAGCAGACGACGTCGATCGGCGGCGAGACCGTTGAGTCAAGTGGTGTGATGACAGCAGTTACGCCATCGGCGCGCGCCGGGATGAAGCGCGTGAAGAGCGGCGAGATTCTGTGGGGCGACGAGCTGCTGTGGGGTGATGAGCTCCTGTGGGGCGACGAGCTCCTGTGGGGTGACGAGCTCCTGTGGGGCGACGAGCTTGCTGTGGGGCGACGAGCTCCTGTGGGGCGACACCATCATTTGGGGTGGCACCATCGTCTGGGGCGGCACCATCGTGTGGGGCAGCACCATCGTGTGGGGCAGCACCATCGTGTGGGGCAGCGTCACTGATGATATCCCCATCGTTTGGGGCGACACCATTGTCTGGGGCAGTGCTACTGCAATCACCGCTACGTAAGGATTCGATCACAGCCTTCTAAAAAGTGTAAAGGGGGAAACATGCGTTCAGTAATCATCTGGGGAAGTTAAGCCGATAGATCCGGAAGCCGGATCTATGACTCACGTTGAACGCAATTCACCAAAACACTTCGCCGGGCTCGACATGAGCGCTCAGTTGTTTGTCAGCGCCATTGTCATGGCTGGATTTTTGGTGATCGCACACTCCGTTAATGCCTTGCGTTCGACTCCTGTGACATCGCAGTGGTTCGTACTGGCGGCACTGACGCTTCTGAGCGGCTCGATCACGATCAAACTGCCTGGGATCGATGCGTCGATCTCCGTATCAGAGACGTTCGTCTTTACTTCGGTGTTGTTGTTCGGAACCGCGGCTGGAACAATCATAGTAACGCTTGATGGGCTGATCATTTCCCTCTGGCTATGGAGAAAAGGAATCGGATTCCACAAGCTGCTGTTCAACATGACCGCGCCGGCGCTATCAATTTGGCTGGCCGCGCAACTGTTTTTCTTTGTAGCCGGCGTTCCACCGCTAACCCAGGAAGCTACGAGCTTGCCGGCTTTGCTACCCGGCCTTCTTCTGTTCGCTGTTGTTTACTTTCTCTTAAACAGCTGGTTGATGGCGACTGCCGTCAGTTTCGAGGAATCCTCAAGCCCTCTAGAAATATGGAGAGACAATTTTCTTTGGCTCTCGCTCAGCTTTTTCAGCGGCGCATCGGTATCAATCCTCTTAGTCTCCATCAGCAGAGAAATAAACCTGACGGCTCTCGCGGTTATCGTTCCGCTCCTGATAATTTCCTATCTCACCTATCACACATCAATGGCTCGGGTCGAAGACGCTGATCGACATGTGGACGAACTTAATCACTTATACCTGTCGACCATCGAAACGCTCGCCATGGCGATTGACGCGAAGGATCAGGTCACTCATGGACACATTCGTCGTGTTCAAGAATACTCAGTGGCGCTCGCACAAAAAATGGGCGTTGATGATGAGAACCTAATCAAAGCGATTGAAGCCGCCTCGCTATTGCACGACATGGGAAAGCTAGCGGTCCCAGAGCATATTCTCAATAAGCCTGGAAGGTTGACCGGTGCCGAGTTCGAAATCATGAAAACTCATTCGAGCGCCGGCGCCGACATCCTGGCTGCGATCGAGTTTCCCTACCCAGTCGTCCCGATCGTCCGCCATCATCATGAGAACTGGGACGGATCCGGATATCCGGGCCAGCTAAGCGGGACTGATATTCCTATCGGTGCAAGAATTCTATCGGTCGTAGATTGTTTTGATGCCCTCACGTCCGACAGGCCTTACCGAGGGAAATTAAGTGAATCCGAGGCCATAGCAATCCTTCAGGAACGACGGGGCACTATGGACGATCCTCTCGTCGTAGATGTGTTCATAGACATGCAAAGGGAACGGGTCTCGGCGAATAGTAGTGAGAGTGTGCAAAAAGAACCTCGCTATCCTGTTGTGCTCAGCATGCCCTCGCAGTCTCTATAGGAATCTTAAGTCACTGGTCGGAACCGGGACATTGGAGAGCAGCGACATGCTTCCCGAACCGTCTCCCGAAGTTCTCTCGGCACTACAACTCTTCCGACGCGGCCGATTCTTCGAAACCGTCGCGACACTTGAGCACTTCTCTGAGGGTGTCACTTCTCGGCGGAAGAAGGATTTTCTTGCCCTAGCGCTTCTAGCTGACGCCCTTCAGCGTGTTGGACGAAATGAACATGCCGAACTCATCGCTACCCGAAGTCTTCACAAGGTTCAGGATCTGCCTCCAGTTCGAGCACGATTTCATCTAGTTCTGGGAAATGTGCTCCGAGAGCGGGGAAATATCGCACAGGCTATTGAACATTTTCAAATTGCGGTTGGGGCCTCGGATTCGGATCAGGAAATGTCCTGCTGGACCCATTTACGTTTAATGACGACTATTGCGGAGCTAAGCGGTCGCGAAGCAGCTATCGCGCGTCTCGAACAAGTTAAGCGAACTCTAGCAAGATTCGGGGATGCACGACCATTTGCTGCTCTCCATTTGTGGTTTGTGGAGAACGACACGATGCGAGGACATCTAGACAGCGCACGACGTCACCTTAAAACCGCCGATTCCCTCCTGTCGGAAGTCGATGATGTCTGGCTGCGAGGATACCTGGCTATCAATGGCTCGGCCGTACATTACTATTGCGCTGAAATCGATGAAGCACGTCGATGGGCGGAGATCGCGAGCGCTTGCTCTCGAGTTTCAGGGCATCGGACAACTAGGCGCGCGGCCCACGTTAATCTTGGATATTTCGAATTTGCTATGGGACAGCTTGATAGAGCAGAAGAATACTTTCAAACTGCATTGGAATGTTGCGAACGCGGCTCCTCAAACGAGATAGCGATTCTTGATAATATCGCCGAAACCAAATTACAGCTGGGCGACCTGGAAGGCTGCAAGTTGGTCCTCTCAAGATTGGATGAGCTTGCTGTTCAGAGCTCGGACGCAAACCGGCGACACTACAATGCCTGGATTTTGCAAACGAAAGTTCGATTGATGCTGCGCGAGGGGCGAAAAGCCGACGCGAGAGTTATAAGCGAAAGCATAAGGCCGCTAGTCGACGAATCACCTCAGGCCCGAGTCACCACTGAATGTAGGTTACTTTCAGCCGAGGCACTTTTCGACATCGAACCAATGGCCGCAGCAGATAGTCTTTCCCTGGTTCTCGGAGCGACAACTCAGCTTGCGCCAGATTTGTTTGCCGAAGCGGAACTCGTTACCGGCAAGGTCCTGGAGGCGTCTGGAGCCCTTCAACTTGCGCGGGTTCGATTAGAGCGAGCGGTGAGTACATTTGGAACGATCGGACATCTCGTAGGCAAACAACGGTCGCTTGATGAACTTCGCGCCTTGCCATTAATGTCGCCACAAGTTAGCGACGAGACTGCGTCTGAGAGATCTCTTGACCGATTTCGAGCTCTCCTGGACCTTCGCTGTAGTGCTGAACTGTTTGGCTATGAAGCTTTGTCATTACTTCAAGAGTTGAAATGCTCTTCGACTATCAACCTCATCGTTCGCAGTGGATGCGAGCAGCGCGTTGTTCGCAGTTTTGCTGTAGGCAACAACACCGAATCAACCCCAGATATCTCGATCGTATTTGGGGAGGATCGAGACAAACAGGTAACTCTTTCGTTTGCACCTCTGCCGGACCCGAAGTCAAAGCTGACTGCTCTTAGTTTCAAGCGAATCATCGAACAAGTCTTAGAGATTGGGAGAGCCGAACCTGCTCTCGGTGATCGAGAGATAGTGTGGACGTCGAACGAAGACACCTCGGTTAGGCGAGGAATCGTTTTTGCTTCCGACGCGATGCTCGGAGTTTGGAGGACGGTAAAGCAGATCGCCCCAACGGACGTGAGCGTTCTGATAACAGGAGAAACTGGCACAGGCAAGGAAGTCATAGCGAAAACTGTTCATGAGTACTCGCGGAGATCGGCAATGCCTCTACTGGCGCTAAATTGTGCCGCTGTCCCAAAGGACCTGTTGGAAAGCCAGCTGTTCGGCCATCGGAAGGGAGCCTTTTCAGGCGCGGCGGAAACACATCAAGGAATCGTCCGGGCCGCGAATAAAGGTACCCTATTCCTCGACGAGATCGGAGAGATCCCGATTGATATGCAGTCGAAACTGCTCCGCTTCCTCGAGTTGGGCGAAGTTCATCCTGTGGGCGAGAGTCATCCAATCAAAGTCAACGTCCGGCTGATTTTCGCAACGAACGGGAATCTAGAGGAGGCGGTCAGCCAGAATCGATTTCGACAGGACTTGTTCTATCGACTCAACGTAATTCCAATCAAAGTACCGCCGTTGCGAGAACGACGCGAGGAGATTCCCGTTCTTGTAAATTTGTTCGCACAGCGGTTCGCCGCTGAATTTGCGAAGGACCCGCTACGATTCTCTTCGAGTGCCATGGAGCTACTGATCCTGTATTCGTGGCCAGGGAACATCAGACAGCTGGCGAACGAAGTGCGGCGTCTCGCCGCCCTGACGGAGTCAGGAGCCTGTATTGGGCCAGAGCACCTGTCGCCGCAGTTGCAAGCGCAGAGACCCGACTCACGAGCTGATGCTTCAAATGGTACCCCCCAAATGCAAATACGGATCGACCAGCCGCTCGAGAAAGCCACAGCTGACTTAGAGTCAGAGATGATTAAGCAGGCGTTGCGCAAAGCAGGAGGACGGGTGTCGGCCGCGGCCTCCGCTCTCGGCATTTCCAGGAAAGGCCTCTACTTGAAGCGACTGCGCCTCGGGCTGACGAACATCGACCATAGAGCGCATTGAGTGCTCGTTGATAACCGCTACAGTTTCCACGCGAACACCAGCACCGGCTGAAACGGGTGGGCATCCCCGGCCAGGCCGTACGTAAACCCGGCCTTCATGTGCAGCCTGCCGGTGAGGTGACGGCCTATCACCAGATCGATCGGGATGATGGCGCTGCCCGATCGGCTGTCGACTCGCTGCCCCGCCCGCATGTAATGGTACCGATATCCCTGTCCGCCAAGGCCGAGCGCAACATTCACCTCGGTGCCGCGCGCGAACCACCGCCACTGCGATGTCAGCGTCACCATGCGGAGATCACCCAGGCCGAGGAAGCCGTCTCTCGGTGCATCGAGATGTTCGTTGCCCACGCCTTCGATCAGCCGAGCGCCGATGCCCCACCCGCGCGTGATCCACGCGACCACGCCAACGTTGACGGCCGGCACCGACGGTCCTTCGCCCGGGTCGATCACGTACCCGGCGCCCCCCTGCAACTCCATCCCGCGCGCCTGCGTAAAGACGTCCGTATGGAAAAGCCATCACCGCCGACAGCACAAGTAGCCAGAGTCGTGGCATCGCGCACCTCTTATAAAAGATGCGCCGTTCGCACGTGGAGCGGCTCATGGTAATGGCCGTCGAGATTCTGCTCGTCGTCGCGCTCATCGTCGGCGACTACTACGAGGTCGTGCCCGTCACCTCCACGCCGTTCTTCGTCGCCCTCGGCTGGGCGTCGCTCCGGCTGCGGGGACTTCGATGGCGCGATGTGGGATTCGCCAGGCCGCCGAAGCTGGGGCCGTGCCCTGCTCGCTCGGCACGCTCGCAGGTCTCGCCATCGAACTGTTCGCCACCTTTGTCACCACCCCTGCCCTGTCGTGGCTCACGGGGGCTCCTCCGGATCTGTCGAGCTTCCGCTCCGTCGTCGGCAACGCGCGCGCCCTGCTCTTCTTTCTGGTCTTGAACTGGACGCTCTTCGCCATCGGCGAAGAGCTCGCGTTCCGCGGATATGTGATGAATCTGTTCGCCGCGGCCCTCGGCAAATCGCGGTGGCGCTGGATCGTCAGCCTGGTGGTGACGAGCGCGCTCTTCGGCTGGGGTCACGGCAATCAGGGCATCACCGGCATCGCGCAGGAAACACTGTCGGGTCTGCTGTTGGGCGCCGTCTATCTCGGTTGCGGGCGCAACCTCGCGATGCCCATCATCGCCCACGGCGTGTCGAATACGCTGGCGCTCGTGCTGATCTATTTCAATCGCTACCCGGGCGTGTGACTATCCCCTCACAAACCCAACGGATGAGGCAGCGGCCTTTTGCCGGCGGCCGGCTTCCTGGGGGCCGATGCGCACCGGGTGCCATGCCCAATGCCGCACCGAAAACCGCGCCAAGTGAGGCGCCAAGGGCAATCCCTACGCCTGCATTGGACCAAGGCTCCCCAGCCCAGATTGTGCAGGGCCGCCCCCAGGGCTGCTCCGAAACAGAGACCCAGGTCTACTGGCTTTACTGGGGAGGGTTCCCGAACTTCTTTGTTGCCCTCACCCCTCGATCCGGCTGTATCATGTCTCCTTCGCAGTCAGCTTATTTGCGGTACTTGACTCCTGGGAGGTCCAACGATGGCAGATAAGAAACTCGTCGGTGAGAATTATTCGACGCCGGAGTTGCGAGCAAAAGTCACGGGCCGCTCGAAATACGCGGAAGACTTTCGCGCCGAAGGGATGCTGTTCGCGCGGCTGCTGTTGAGCCCGTACGCGCACGCACGAATCGTTAGCATTGACGCCAGCGCGGCGCTGGCCATGCCCGGCGTCAAAGCCATTCTGACGGGCGACGATGTGCCCGGCCCCAAAGATCAGATCAACGACAACGGCACGATCATCAGGGCCAATCCTCGCAGCGAAACGGCGCTCGCCGCCAAAGAAGCGCTGTATCAGGGTCAGCCGGTCGTCGCCGTGTGCGCCGAGAGT
>CAVSRX010000020.1:0-86424 GCA_963730445.1 Vicinamibacterales bacterium
CCCTCGAGCTGCGCGGGGAAATCTTCAATGTCACAAACACTCCGGCATTCGGGTCGCCGAACACCACCGTCGGTGCACCGGCCTTCGGGACGATCACAACGGCCGGCGATCCGCGCGTCGTTCAATTGGCCCTGAAATTCATCTTCTAGTCGGGGCCAAGGCTAGCTAACCCGCCGGCACGCATCGTTCGCCTGCCTCGCGGTATGATTCGCGCTTTCCTGAACCCGGAGGGGAATTATGCGTTCGCGCCACCGCCTCCTACTCCGCTTGCCGCTCACGGTCACGATTGTCGTGACCATGTGGTCGGTTGTCGTGCCGGGCCTCTGGGGCCAGACCGACTCCGCCGCAACAAAAACTGTCGACGTGGACGGCCATGTTATGCGCGTTCGCAGCCATGGCCTCGCCGAACGCCAGTTAGCACGACCAGTCGTGATCCTGGAGGCAGGCGCTGGTTCGGGATTGGAAGCATGGGATCCCGTGTTCACTCGGATCGCCGCTATTGCGCCCGTTGTTGCCTATGACCGTCGTGGACTTGGACAATCCGCAGCAGATGGTCAGCCGCAAACGCTCAGTCATGTTACGAGTTCGCTGAAGGCCCTGCTGCGTACTCTGAGCGTGCCGCCACCGTACGTTCTGGTTGGCCAATCCTATGGCGGGGTTTTGATCCGTGCGTACGCGCAACACAACCCGCAGGATGTTGCCGGTCTCGTGTACCTCGACGTTCCTGATATCGAGGTGACTTATGCGGAAGCCGACGCGCTGCCGGCTGGCGCACGGCAGGTGATCTTCAACGTGCCTGTCATCCCACCTGACGCGCCTGCGGGTCTGCGAGCGGAGATGGAGAATATCGTTCAGAACATTCGGACGGAATTTGCAGAGGCGCGGGCGGCACGTCCGCCGGCGCACATTCCGGCGGCTGTCGTTGTGGGTGCAGGGAAGACCTGGCCAGGCGCAACGCCTGCGATCGTCGCCGCACTATTGCGATTGCAGATCAAGCATCAGCAGGAATGGGCTCTGCAAACACCACAAGGGTTGTTTATCACTTCAAAGCACCTGCGCCATATGGTTCATCAGAATGATCCCGCGTTAACCGTGCGAGTGATCGAACACGTGCTCGGCGTGGCAACCGCCAGCAAGTAGGGCTTTCGTCTCCTCGGTCTGTGCGTGCCGACTGAGAATCCTTTCGAGCAATGTCCTTTCTGAGTGTCTCCGGCCTGCGCGGCGGAGTCTTACAAGTGAGCGCGGTAGCCACGCAGACCGCTGTCGAACCGGACTTCTTGCGCGAGCCCGAACTCGGTCCGGACCGAGCCTTAAAGAGATCCCGCCTCGGCTCGCGTTTGGGTCACGCGCCAAACAGCTCGCGCGTTTCTCGGACATGCTGGGTGCGCAATTCGCCCGACCACCGATCGGCCTCGTATTGATTATGAGTGCGACAGCGCAGTTGGATATTGCTGACTGACGTCGCACCACCGTCGGCGTAGGGCACGACGTGATGGAACTCGAGGAAGCCGGTTTCTGTGCAGCGTCCGTGTTCTCCGCGAAACGCGCACTGCCCGCCGTCACGCGTCCACACGTCACGCCTGACTGCAGCGGGAATGTGGCGCGAGCGAGGCCGTGCGGTCCGGCCAAGCTGAGGGCGTTCAGTAGCAGCGCACTTCCTCTTCGACAGATCGGATAGCAGGACAGTCAAGGCACGATCGAAGATCGCGGACAGATCGCCGTCAGAGATGCCGTGGCGCATGAGATCCTGCACGCGACGCAACTTGTCGTGCGTTTCGCGCGACACGGTGAACTGCAACTTATAGCGTTCCGGTGCCAGCGGTTTGATGATTGCAGGGCACCCTGGCGCAGACAGGACAGCCCGCCGAGACGGCCCGCCCACCATCGCCGGTTCGGCAACAGACGCCACGTCAGCGATAAGCGGAGCCGCGGGTAAACACTCGGACGCGGGGAGCTTGCGCACGGTGGCAGGCACGTCCGGCTGCGGCCGCAAGCGGGCAAGCGATTGCTCCACATCGCGCTTGCTTTTGTGCATAGCGGCATCAAGCAGCTCAATGTGATTCGTGACGGTCAAATGCGGTCCGAGCAGACCCACCGCCGTCAGATGCAATGACCCATCGGCCAGCCGCTCGAGAATCGTTGGAAAGCGCCGCGCGGAACGCGCGGCTTCGATGCGCAGGTACGCCGCATGTTCGGACAAATGCAGTCTCTGGACGCAGTAAGTGAACAGGGATGAGTAGCCTTGTCCTGCATATAACCTCCGCGCATCGACTTCCATGAGCAGCGCTATCAAACGAGCTGTCGCGTGTCGCTCGCACGACGTCGCGCGCTCCAGCTCCAACAACAGATCGCGATCGGAGAGATCACCGGGTAAGAATGGCTGTGACGTCATTCTTCACGTATACCATCGTCGATTCTGACGGCTGTATTTGCCGTCAGAGCGCTGAACGTCGCTCCGATCGTTCAATTCGACGATCACGCCCATTGCGTCGCGCTGAAACCATCGTCGTCGTTGTACAGGCAGGTTTATGCGAGCGTCGCACACCGGTCGACGCGTGCAATAGAAACCGTGTCAAGACCTTTCTCAAGAAACTTGCACGGTTTGGTTACTGTTGTTGCGGCCAGCCGGAAATTTTTCCGCGAGCCCGAACTCGGTCCGGACCGAGTTGTGACGCACATCACCAGCGCGGCCGTGTTCTTGACGAGTAACTGGGGCGCAGCTGCGCGGCTTACTGAAACAACAATGGCGCGAACTGCGAGAGGTAGTCGCGCCAGTTCAACCACGTGTGGCCGCCGGCGCTTTCCGTGTACTGAGGCGTGAACCCGTGGCGCTTCAGCAGTTCGACCGTTGAGCGCGTGGTCTCGAGCAGGAAGTCGTCCTTGCCGGTGCTCAACCAGAAGACCTTCAGACCTTTCTTCGCGGCGGCGTTGTCGAGCATCGCGAGGTTGCGCTTCTCCCACGCCTCGCCGAACGGCGTCGCAGGTGCTGCGACAGCTTCGGCGGCCGGAGCCGCGCCACGCCCTCGCCCACCGGCACCGCCGATCAGGCCGGAGCTGAACACGCCGACGTACGCGTAGTCTGTAAGGTTCGGAATGGCGATGTTGAGCGTCTGGCTGCCGCCCATCGACAACCCGGCAATAGCGCGATTCTCGCGGCCAGTCCGCACACGGTATTGCTTTTCGATGTACGGGCGAATCGCCATCGTGAAGTCCTGTGCGAACTCATCAGGCTGGCCGGGGGGAATCGTCAAAGCCGGGGCAGGTCCACCCATGCCAGGCGCGGGACCGTTGGTATGGCCCGCGGGCATGACGACGATCATCGGCTGCGCTTTCCTCGCGGCGATCAGATTATCCAGGATGATTCCGGCGCGGCCGACCGACGTCCACGCCTCGTCGGAATCGCCCGCTCCATGCAACAGGTAGAACACCGGATATCTCGTGGTGTTGGATTCATAGCCCGGCGGCGTGTACACGTGCATACGACGGTGTCGTTTGAGCGGCGCGGAATAGTACGTGATGCTGGCCACCGCCCCGTGCGGCACGTCCTTCGTGTCGAAGATGTCCGATCCGGGCACGAGCGCAAGGCTCCAGACGTTGTTGTTCGACACGCTCGTCAACGGATTGCGCGGATCGATCACGGCGATGCCGTCGACATTGACGTTGTACCGGTAGGCGCCGGGCGGAACCGGCGCCGACGTGAACGTCCAGACGCCATTCTCGCCCCGCGTCATCACGCCGTTCTGGCCGAGACCGGGGATGTCGCCCCCGCTCACGCGGACCGCCTTCGCCTGCGGCGCATTGATGCGGAACGTGATTCGACGGTCGGCCGAAACTTCCGGCGACACGATTGCCGGCGCACCACCGCCTCGCCCTTCTCCCGGTCCCGGCTGCGCCGATGCAGGTGCGGCCTGGCCGGCGGCCGCCGGCGCCACCAACATCGGGAACAAAGCGACAGCACCAACGAGCAGGACGAATCGTGTTGTGCGCATAAGATCTCTCGTCTTTCTTCCGCAAGGAACTCGCGGACCGCGATTGTATTCGTCGAGGATTTGTCCCTCGACAAGGCGAGCTAGCTGGCGTACGCATTGCTGTCGACTCTCAGAAATCCTATCATCGAGACCGCAGTTCGTCCTGATCGAGGACAAGGAGCACACAAACATGACACCAAAGAATACGATCTGCCTCTGGTTCAACAAGGACGCGCATGACGCTGCGCGCTTTTACGCCACCACCTTTCCGGACAGTAAAGTGACGGCTGTTCACAAGGCGCCCAGCGACTACCCGAGCGGCAAGGAGGGCGATGTGCTGACGGTGGAGTTCACCGTTCTGGGCATTCCCTGTCTCGGTCTCAACGGCGGCCCGGCGTTCAAGCAGACCGAGGCCTTTTCCTTTCAGATCGCGACGGACAATCAGGAAGAGACGGACCGCTACTGGAACGCGATCGTCGGCAATGGCGGCCAGGAAAGTGAGTGCGGTTGGTGCAAGGACCGCTGGGGCCTCTCCTGGCAGATCACCCCGCGCGCGCTCACCGACGCGTTTAACGCTGGTGGCGCTGAGGCAAAGCGTGCCTTCGACGCGATGATGCAGATGAAGAAGATCGACGTCGCCACCATCGAGGCAGCGCGGCGGGGCTCCACTATCGAGGCAGCGGTGCGGGGCTGACGAGCTCCTCGATGTCACATTCCTCGACGCCATTTCGTCCTAACTGTATGAGGAGGATGTCATGGTGAAGTGGCTCATGAAGCGTGGGATAGCGGCCTTCGAGCGGCAGTGGAATTACGATGCCAGCTACGTGCACGAGATCATCGAGGCCAGCCCGCGCGCGGCCTGGATGTTCTCGCGCGCAGCGGCGATCGGCAAGTATCGGAAGGACGTGCCCCTTGCGGCATTGGCAGCCGCGGGGATTACCGCGGTTCGACACGAGGACTGCGGCCCGTGCACTCAACTGGGTGTGTCGATGTTCGAGCGAGCGGGCGTCGATGCGAAGATCCTGCGGGCCGTGCTGACCGAGGATCCGACTGCCATGCCCGATGACGTGGCGTTGGCCTGGCGGTTCACACGCGCGACGATCGACCACGATCCATCCGCCGACCAGTATCGCGATGAAATCATCAAACGGTGGGGACCAAGGGCAGTGATCAGTCTCGCGTTCGCCATTGTCGCGTCGCGAATCTATCCCACGGTCAAGTACGCCATGGGGCACGGCAAGGCCTGCACCCGCATCGTCGTCGGAGGCGCGCCGATCGCGTTCGATAGACCCGTCGTATCTGCACAACGAGGATGACCACCGATCCTTCAGCGAGCTTCGAGCCGCATCGGCGGCGTCTGCTCGGACTTGCGTATCGCATGCTCGGTTCGATGGCCGAAGCTGAAGACGCCGTGCAGGAAGCGTATCTGCGCTGGCACGACGCCGAGCGCGAGAACGTCGCGGAGCCGAGGGCTTTTCTGATCACCACGACGACGAGGATTTGTCTGGACGTGCTGAAGTCGGCGCGTGTGCGGCGAGAGGAGTACGTCGGGCCGTGGCTGCCAGATCCTGTGACCGACACCGCGGCGCTGGCGCCCGACACGCAAACCGAGATGGCAGAAGATCTCTCAGTGGCGCTGCTGCTGACGTTAGACCGGCTGTCGCCGCTCGAGCGCGCGGCATTTCTGCTGCACGACGTGTTCGATTATTCGTTCACGCAGGTGGCCGGCATGTTGGGCCGCAACGAGGCGGCGTGCCGTCAGCTGGCGAGCCGCGCGCGAACGCGTGTGCGCGACGCGCGGCCCGCCTCCGCGCACGCGCTACGGCGAGGCAGGCCGGGTGATGCGATTGCCACACGGGAGGACTCGAGCTCAGTAGACGCGAAGCACGCGGAGCTCGTGTCCGCGTTCATCACCGCGTCGCGATCGGGCGACGTGGCCACGTTGACGCGTCTCCTGGCCAGCGACGCAAAACTCGTGACCGATGGCGGCGGCAAGGTGGCCGCGGCGCTCAACGTCATCGAGGGTGCCGAACGCGTGGCGGCGTTCCTGGCCGGCGTTGTCCGCAAGGGATGGACTGACGACATGACGGTCCGCTTCGACACGATCAACGGTCTTCCTGGATTGATCATGAGCGGGCCGAACGGGCTGTTGCAGACCAACGCCTTCGAGATTGAAGGCGATGTGGTGAAAGCAATTTACGTCGTGCGGAATCCGGACAAGTTGAGACACCTGGCCTCGTCCTAGCGCAGCATCCGGCCGATCTCCCGGAAACACTCGAACGACAACCTCGCCTGGGCAAGGTGGAAGGTGAGCGAGCGCCGCCATACCGACGTGAAGCTCGCAGCCAGAACGGGGGTGACGTCCTCATCCGCATAGACATCCAGGATTAGCGCGAGCGTCTCGGCGCGTTTTTCTGGGACGGTTCGCACCAGACAAGTGACGACGAGTGCCCGCACGTCGTCTGCGCGCCGCCAGGTTATCGGGCAACTCGAATCGTGAATGGTCTCGAAGTCAAACCAGTGGGCAACGCCGGCCTCCAGATCGACCAGGACGTTTTCCGCCATGGCGTCGCCGTGAGTGAATCCCAGGCGATGGAACTCGGCGAGGGCGACGACCGCCCGTTCGATCGCCCTCTTCCGCAGCGACTCCTCCAACTCCGGATTGTCGAGCAGCGTCGCCAGCGTCTCTCCGCCGAGGCGAGGCAGGACGAGCGTCCCGTCGGCGTCGATCCGAATCGAAGTACCGTGGAGGCTCTGGTAGATCCGGCGCTCCCGCTCCTCCCAGTCCCGCTGCGGCAGGACCCGCACACCGGTATTCAGCAGCCTCATTAACGGACCACCCATCCCGACCAGAAGAGGCGCGTAGAAGTGGCGGTGCTTTCGCACCAGACGCCGTCCTGGTTGACGATTCGAGCCGTCGAGTATCTCGCGGACCGAAGCAATCGCCCCGCGGCCGGGCACAGTACGAAGTAGGCTCGCGCCGCTGCATCATCGATTGCTTGTCTCGTGGCGAATCCGATCGGTCGAGCGAGGTGCGCGCCCAGGGGAAGAGGACCACGCAAGCCCACGTCAGGAAAGTTCGAACGTACCCGAAAGCGCCGCAGCTCCATTCGCCGGCTGGAGGTGCGCGCGGTGAGGCTTCGATCATAGAGGAAGCGTTCACGGTGGTACCGATAGGCCGCCCTCGTCAGTGGCCATTCTTCGGCAATCAGCCAGGACTCTTTGAATGGTCCGTACGTCTCGAAGTGCGCCCGGTCACAGCTCATGAACCCCGGCATCGACTTGGCCCTCGCCAGCGGGAAGGCGTCTCGCCAGTCCCCAGAATTTCCACCAGAGCCAGGCGCGGATCCCGGGCTCGCGCGAGGTGAGCCGATAGAGCACCAGGCACCTGCCCTCGTTTTCGTGAAGCTCGCAGGATGCGGTCGACGGCGTTCTCCGGAATGATGGTGTCGGCGTCGACGAAGCAGAGCACACGCCCGGAACTGGCCGCGGCCCCGGCGTTGCGAGCCGCGGCGCAGCTTCGGCCGACGCAAGGGATCAGTTGCACGCCGGCGTCATCGGCGAAGACCCGCACGATGGCCGCAGTGGCGTCCTCGCTTCCGTCATCTGCCACGACGACCTCGAAGGAAGTATCGGGGAGCCAGAGATCGTCGCGGGAGACGCCCGAAGATCGAGCGACACTCGCGAGAATGGCCTCCAGGACCTCCCCGATCAGCGCCTCCTCGTTTCGCGCGGGTATCACGACGGAGAGACGCGTCTCAGTCATCGCCTTGGCCGCCGTAGCTCGTGTCCTTTCACTCCGAGCGAAGGTGGCTCCAGCAGTAAGCTGGCGACAACCAATGCGCGACCCGGCAGCACGGGCCGCTCCCGCCGCGATCGGATCCGCAGCCCGGCCGCAACCAGTTCCCGCCGAAGCTCATGGTCGGTGTAGAAGCGCCGCGTATGCATGGCGAACTTCGCGTCTGCAGGGACGTAGCCGATGAACTTCGATACGTGGAATGCCACGAACGTCCACGCGAACTCGCGAACGCGATGCCACGTGTAGCCGAGGCGGCCTGAATAAAGGGACTGCACCAGAATGATCGGTCCCCGAGTGACGCGAGCCGCTTCCGCCAGGACAGCGGCCGGGTCCTTCGGGTAGGCAAGCATGAAGAAGAGAAGCGCGGCCGAGAACGTTCCTTCCTCGAACGGAAGGACGCCGTCGGCGATCAGGACCGGGCGCCGTCCGACGACATGGATGTCGCTCACGTCGGCGGTGACCACTTCGAGTCCCCGCTCACGCTCCAACCGGGCCGAGAGGTGTCCGGTGCCCGAGCCAAGATCCAGCACGGGGCCCTCGGCCGGTAGCCACTCACCCACCTGCTCGATCAGCTGGCGGGCTCGCCGCTCCATCACAGCGTCGAAGTATCGACTTCAACACTCGCGCGCCTCGAGCAAACCAGCGACGGTGGTCGGTTCGTAACCAGCGTCGATGAGCTCCTGAGTGAGACGGACGATCGCCGGCCAGAAACCGCGCTCCAAATCTCGAGGATGAATCGCCAGCGTCGGCACTCCGCGATCCAGGGACTGAGACAGCCATCCGATCCCATGACCGAGATGTCCGAGCCAACCCCATCGACCACAATCCCAGGACCACGTCGCCAACGGCACCTCTCGGCCCGCCGCTGACTGCAGCAGAAAAAAAGCCGAGGACGTAGTCCAGGCCGGCCTGAAGGCCGGCACTACGATTGTCGTAGTGCCGACCTTTAGGTCGGCCTACGTGTCCGCGCTGCCACGCGGGTGCGAGGAATCCACGCGCCGGCTCGCCGAAGACGTCAGTGAAGACGCGTTGTCCGCGTTCGATCGTGCGTCGAGTCTCTTCGAGATCCAGACCGTTCATCTCATCGCAGCTGTCGGTCAACAACGTGATCGGCCCGCGGCCTCGCTGACGGTGATGACAGTAGCCATGAAGGAGAAGCTCTTCGGAGTTCTCCTGAATCAGCCGGCAGTACTCAGGATGCGCCGTCAACGGCCACTCGCCGTACCAGTTGGGCACGACTCCAAAGGAAAGACGACGGCCGAGCAAAGGCGCGAGGTCGCTGGAGCATCACGCGAGTCTCACGCGCGTAGGCGGGAGTGGCGTCGTGGATGCAGACGAGGAAAGGAGGCAGGGTCAGCCTCGCTCCTTCAATGCCTCTGTCGGATCGATCCTGAGCGCGCGTCTCAGTGGCACCGCGCACGCCGCAAGTCCTACGACCAGCATGATGCCGTCCGCGGCCAGCAGCAGCATGACCTGGCGCATCGATCCGAGCCCTATCAGTGCAGCCAGCGCACTGCCGGCGAGTACGCCCACGCCGATCTGCAGGAAGGCGCGCGAGAAGATGCCGGTCACGATGCGTCCTCGGCCCGCACCAAGCGCGATGCGAATCCCGATCTCGCGCGTCCGTCGCGCGACGGTGAACGACATCAGTGAATGGATGCCGGTCGCCGAGAGGAGCAACACGATGAACGAGATCAACCACGCCACGCCGGTCAGCGTCCAGCTGAGCGTGGCGCCACCCACGTCCGCGAGCCCCTGAACGTTGGTCAGCCGGATCGTCGGGTCGACGGCCGCGGCCACCGTACGCAGGCGCGCAGCGAATGCTTCCGGGTCGCTCACGCGCACGGCGAGCTGATCCGCGCGCCCGACCACCGGCAGGGTCGGGCGATACATGGCGGACTGCTCGTGCGGCAAGAGCGGCTGCCAGCCGAAGTCCTTGACCATGCCGACGATCTCGTGCCACTCCTCGCCGACAACGCTCTCGATGTCGATGACGGTGTCGACGTCACCGCTCACGATGCGGATGCGTTGACCGATCGGGTTGCGGCCGCCGAACACGTGACGCGTAAACGATTCGTTGACGATCAGAACGCGGCCGGTTTCGAAATCGGGTGGCTCGAAGTCGCGACCGGCAACCACTGAAGTGCCAAAGGCGGCAAAGAAGCCGCGCGACACGTGTACGAGCGTGCTCGTGCGTATGCCAGTCGTGGGGGCGCCGGTGATGCTATCGAGCTCGATCTGATATGGGGACTGGTCCATCACGGGCAGACGGTCGGCAAACGCGACGTGCTCGACGCCGGGCTGCAAGCTGAGCCGCCGTTCCAGCTCGGCGATGCTGGCGCGCGTGCGGGCATCGAACGCGGCCGAATCAGCGGCGTGATCTTCGCGGTCCCTCCCCACGTGCGCGGTGATGTATCGCTCGGCGCCGATGCCTTCCGCCCGCTGCGCGAACCGGTTGGACTCAAAGACGCCCCCGGCTGCGAGCGGGAGGAATGCCACCGTGATCGCGACCTGCACGACGATCACCGTGGTCCAGAAACCGCCAAAGCGGAGAGCGGAGCCTGTTGCACTCTCGCTGCGCAGCGATTCCTGCACATTGAGCTTCGTGATCCGGAGCGCTGGAAGAACACCGACAATCGCAGCGCCGAACAGTGTGAGCAGCGCCGCGTACAGCATGGTCTTCCACGACAGACTGTCGTTGACCCAGAACGGCATCTCATTGCCGGCCAGCAGGCTCAGCCCCCAGCGCACCGCAACCTTCGCGACGAGCAGCCCGAATACCGCTGCAAGGCTGGCGAGTACCAGCGCCTCGAGGAACAGCTGCGTGACGATGCGGCCCCGGCTGGCACCGAGTGCGTTTCGCATCGCGATCTCCCATCCACGGGTGGCGGTCCGGGCGAACACGAGCGTCGCAACGTTCGTGCACACGACGGCCAGCAGCATCAGGAAAATGCCGTTCACGAAGGTCAGGAGCCTCCCGAAAAATCCTCCCTCGCCGCCCTCGAGGATGGGTTTGCCGTAGGCAATCACTCGCGGTCTCAGGTGCTCGTGGGTCTCCGGATAGCTGGCGGCCATGCGTGCCCCGATCACGTCGAGCTCGGCCTGCGCCTTCTCGATCGTCGCGCCAGGTGCCAGGCGGCCGAAGACCGAAACGGCCGGACCAGTGCGCGGCGCGATCGTCGATCCGTTCACGCGCAGTGGTGTCCAGATACTCTGGCTTTCGGGGAAGCCGAAGCCTTCCGGCATCACGCCAACGATCGTTGCGGTAGCAGTGCCCAGCTTCACCGTTCGGCCCAGCACCCCCGGATCGTTCGCGAAGCGCGTCTCCCACAGCGTGTATCCGATGACGACCACCGGCGCTTCAGCCGGCCGCTCGTCCTGTTCCGTCAGCGCGCGACCCAGCAGCGGCGCCGTTCCCATCAGCCTGAATGCGCTGGCCGTGATCTCCGCTCCCCGCACCGACTCAACTCGCCCATCCTCGGTGGCCAGGTTGCGCACGAAGGCGATGGCCGCGCCCATGTGGTCCACCGATTTCACCTGCCCGCGCCAGATCGCGAAGTCGTGCAGGGATCGCGCTTCCGGCTCGAATTCGTTCGCGTTCCAGTTGCGAATCGACACCACACGGTCGGCATCCCGTATTGGCAGGCGCGGATTCTTGAACTTGTTGACCGCCTCGAAGTAGGCCGAGCCCAGTGCGATCGCCACCGCCATCGATACTGTGCCGACCAGGGTCAGCCCCGGGTACCGGACCAGCATTCGAAGCCCGATCTTGAAGTCCAGCCAGGAGAATCGGATCATCGGGTGCTGTTCCTGGTTGCGTTGGAAACGCTTCCGTATCGCCGATCGCGCCCGGCAAAAGCCTGAACGGCGGAAGCGAGATCGCGCTCGCTGAAGTCCGGCCACGGTACATCCGTGAAGTAGAGCTCGGCGTAAGCCGACTCCCACAGCAGGAAGTCACTCAATCGCTGTTCTCCGCCCGTGCGAATGAGCAAATCCACATCGCGCGTACCGCTGGGTGCGTGGATGGACTCATGCATGGCTCGCTCGAAGTCCTCGCGGGTCGGAGGTATCGCCTGAGCGACACGGCCCGCCGCCGCCAACAGCGCATCGCGGGCCGAATAGTCCATCGCAACTCGGAGATGAAGAGACGGTGCCTTCGCTCGTGCACTCCTCGACGTGTTCGATACGTGCGTCTGAGAGAGTCTGGCGATTCGATCGCGACGCCCAATAGCGCTGAAGCGCACACCATTATCAGTCAGGTGGGCGCACTCGGAATCCAGATACTTCTGGAACAGAAACATCAGGTTATCCACTTCGCCTCGCGGACGGCGCCAATTGTCCGAGGAAAACGCGTAGAGCGTCAGAGTGGTGATCCCGAACGACGGCGCCGACTCGACCGTTCGTCGAACCGCCGTCGCTCCGGCGACATGGCCCGCCTCCCTGGGCAGACCGCGTAGGAGAGCCCAGCGACCGTTCCCGTCCATATTGATCGCGACGTGGAATCGATCTCGGCCTTCGCGTTCGGGCTGTTCGGGGTCCTGCCATCGCGAATCCAGGCTGCTTCGTGTCACGACGCATCTCCGTTCTGAGTCTCACGTCGACTACGTTGCATCCAAGTCGCTCCAATCCAGCGGATTGACTTTACGATACAAAGTTATTTGCGTCAATGCATTTTGACGAGTATGCTGGATGCCATGAGAATCATTCGAGCGACGCATCTGGGCATGTGCTTCGGCGTGCGCGACGCGATCGCACTGGCGCTCGCCAGCGCCGAAGCCGGCCCGCTCACCATCCTCGGCGACCTCGTCCACAACCCGACCGTCCTGAGCGCCCTCGAGGCGAAGGGCATCGTGGTCACGCAGGACGTCGCACACGTCAGGACGCCGACTCTGATGGTGACGGCCCACGGCACATCCGAGAGCACCCTCGCGCGGACCCGCGCCCTGGGACTCAAGGTGGTCGAAGCCACGTGCCCGCTCGTACACGTCGCGCACCGCGCCGTCGCCGCACTGGTCCGCGATGGGTACCACGTAGTGATCATCGGGCAGCGCGATCACGTGGAGGTGCGCGGGTTGACCGGCGATCTCGACGACTTCGACGTGGTGCTCGATGAGGAGGGAGTGCTGGCGCTCGAGGAGCACCCACGCATCGGCATCGCCGCGCAGACGACGCAGTCAATCGAGAAAGTGCGGAAGCTGGCCGCGTCGATCCAGAGGCGGTTCCCGCGCTCGGATGTCCGCCTCGTCGACACGGTGTGCAAGCCCACCAAAGAGCGACAGGACGCCGCCGTCGAACTGGCGCGCGCATCGGACGTCGTAATCGTCGTCGGTGGGAAGACCAGCAACAACACGCGTGAACTGGTGAAGACGTGTGCGCGCTACTGCGCCCGCGTGCATCACGTGCAGACCGACGCAGATGTGCGCCCCGAGTGGTTCGATGCCGCGAACGTGGTGGGACTGACGGCCGGCACGTCGACGCCTGACGAAGTCATCGATCGCGTCGAGGCGCAGATTGAGGCGATGCCGCGAAGCGTGGCGGAGGGACTGCGATGAGTGATCAGTTCTCGGAACGAACGCGCTGGGCCATCGTCACGGCCTTCGCGATCGCGATGGCCTGGGTCGAAGCCGCAAGCGTGTTTTACATCCGCGCGCTCGTCGATCGGATCGAGCCGTACCAGGTAAACCCGCTGCCGATCAACGACACGCTGGGTTACGTCGAGCTGTGGCGAGAGGCAGCTACGCTTGTGATGATCGCCACGCTGGGGATGCTCGCGGGGAGCACGTGGCGGCGTCGCGCTGGTTACGCGGCGATTGCGTTCGGTACCTGGGACATCTTTTATTACGTCTTCCTTCGCCTCATGTCGGGTTGGCCGAGAACGCCGATGGACTGGGACATCCTGTTCCTGCTGCCGCTTCCATGGTGGGGCCCTGTGCTCGCGCCGGTCAGCATCGCGCTCCTGATGATCCTGTGGGGCACGCTCGCGACGCAGTCACGTGAGGATGCGACGGATGCCCGCTGGGCGTGGGCGCTTGGCTCGGCCGGTATCGCGCTGGCGCTCGCCGTCTTCATGAGCGACGCGTGGCGGGCGCTGCCGCATGGCCGTGACGCGGTGCTGCAGGTGCTGCCAACGACGTTCAACTGGCCGCTGTTCGGCGCGGCGCTCCTGCTGATGGCCGCGCCGTTAACCGTCGGCCTTCGCCTCTCGGCGATCTATTTCTTCCGCGTCGCTTTGATGAGCGCGTCCATGTGGTCGAGATACTTCTCGAACGCGCGCCGACCGGCCGCACTTAGCCGGTAGTCCGTCCGCGGAGTGCGGCCGGCAAACGTCTTGTCGCACAGCACGTAGCCCGCATCCTCGAGCTTGCGCGCGTGCACGCTCAGATTCCCGTCTGTCGTGCCCGTGATGGTTTTCAGATCGGTGAACGACAGCGTCTCGCTACCCGCGAGCGCCGACAGGATTGCGAGCCGTGTCCGATCGTGGACGATCCGATCGAGGCGCTCCGGCCGCGGCTGCGGCGCCTGCCGCTCGCGCCGGACATACGCCGATTCCTTCGCAGCTCTGGCCTTCATAGCACTTCCCACACTTAACCCCCATGCCTCTTCGCGATGTACAGACCGCACACGATGTGCAGCACGCCGAAACCCACTCCGAGCCAGACATTGCCCCACGCAGGAGGCGCGACGAGCGCTGCAACGCCCAGCGCCATGAACGCCACGCCGAGCAATCGGACCGCTGCGACACTGAACGCGCCGCCGCCCAGCACGCCGGTGCCGTAAAGCAGCAGCCACACGGCAGGCATCAAGGCCTGGTCGCCGTTCATCCACACGCCCCAGGTCAGCGCCGCCCCGGCGACGAGCGGCGCGGCCAGGCTCATCGCGAAGCGGCGTCCGACGGGGCCGGCCAGCGGCGCGCCGAGACGGGCGGCCTTGCGCCACACAGCGATGACGCCGATGCCCAAGGCGACGGCCGCCGCCAGCAGCCAGACGATAAGCCATCGTTCGACGGAGGGCTGGTTGGCCGCGAGAATGGCAGCGGCGAGGCCGATGACCCCCATGCCGGCGCCGCCCAGCCCGGGCACGGCCGTGAATGTCGAGCTGCGCTCCATCGTCCTGCGAATGAACCGCAGGTTTTCTTCGGCATGCTGGCCCACAGAGGGCACAGCCGCCGGCTCGCCGGCTCGACGCGACATCTAGACGACGGTAGCGCGCATCCGAATTATTGTCAAAGAACTTCGCACCACAAAGCTACTTCACGGACGCAAACAGGCTGTCGAGATTGAAGGACACGCCGATCTGGCCGCGGACTTCCGATTCCTTGATCAACTCGGTCCGGTTCGACACCGTCAACGAGAGTGGAATGCGCATGGAGTTGTTCGCGGTCGGGAACTCCAGCTTGGCTTGAAAGACGCCGATGTGCCCGCGCGTCTTGATGTCGGCGCCGTTGAACGTGATCCCAAGACCGAGCGGTTCCTGATTGAGAAGGGTGTAGAGTCCGGCAAAGGCGAGGATGGGGCGTCCGTACCCCGCGAGGCTCCGCAGCTTGAACTTCCCTTCGAGACCGACTCGAACGTCACGGAAATGGTTCGGCATCCCCTGCCGTTTTTCGTGAAACAGCGACACCGAGACGTTCGACGTCACGTCGAGATCAGGCAGGACTGCTTTGGCGAACACCACGCGCGCCGTGTGTAGAGCAGGTGGGCGGACTCCTTTCGGGACGATGCCTCCGGCGAGAGCCGTCGTGGTCAAATCCGGCTGCTGGAGGCTGAAATCCAGCGTCACGACCGCGGCGCCGGCGATCCGGTCCAGGAGCTGATCGTAGGCTTCCAATGTTTCGCGCCACAGCGTCCGTGCCTGCGCCGCGTCCGCGGCCGACAGCGGCGTCTCGGCGACGACCTTGCGGACGACTTCCTCCACCATCTTCTTTCGGACTTCGCCTGTGCTGCCGGTCCATGGCGCGGATGTCACCAGCGTGTTCAGTTCCTTCTCAACCCTCGTGGTTGCGCCGTCGAGCGCCTTGCTCAGTTCCTGCTGCCCTTTCATGAGCGCGTCCGCCCTCTTGAAGAAGGACTCTGCCACGTTATTGACGCGGGCGAACGTCACGTCGCGCCGGTTGAGGATCTCGTAGCGAACGGCGAGCGCGGAGAACTGACTGCCCAGCGTCTCCAGATTTGCCAGTTCCGCCTTCTTCTCGCCGCGCGCCGAATCGAAAGAAGCGGTCACTCCTAAACGATTCCACAACGTCCGGCACGCCTCGCGGTCACGAAGCGCGACGGCGCCGGTGGCGCCTGCCTTCGAGGCGCACACCAACCCGGCGGGGTTGGCCATGAGCGTGATCGTGGTGCCCGAGACCGTTCGTGTGATCGCGCCACTTTCCAGGGACATCCCGAAGATCGCCGGCAGCAACGGACCGATCACTGCCGATGTCGTGCCCGATGAACCGCTCGTCGCGCCGGTCTGAAGGTCGCCCCGTGAGAAGGCCAGCAGCCTGGCAATCTCCTGATGCTTGTCGTTCGGATCGGGAACGAGCAGCACCTCTTTCCAGAGGTTGTCCCTGATCTCGACGACCAGGTCGGCCACGTTTTCGGTCGGATCGGCGAAGCGCTGCGTCTCTTTCTTCAGCGCGACGAGCCCCTGCGCAGAAAGCCCGGACGCGGGGATAACGATCAGCAGCAGTCCGAGGCAGATGCGGATCATGCTGGTCCCTTAGATTGAAAATTTGAGGACGGCGGTGCCGGGGTTGAACGTGGGTCTCCGGATCGACGTCGCGGCCTGTTCTCCGAGCGAAGTCGCAATGGTGATCTCGAACCGCGCGTTGTCCTTCTCTGCGGTGGCGAAGAACCCGAGCAGCGTCTGGACCATCTCGACGGTCCCGGCATTTGCGGGGCGCCGATGTCGTAGGTGATCACCCCTTGCGCGTCGGTGAGGTCCGCGTCGCGCTCGTCGATCTGGCTCCCTTTTATCTCCCGGATATGGCCGACGACGACCATGGTCGCGCGGTTGCCCGCGGTGTTCTTCGGCGCGATTGTGATTGAGAGAGGGAACTCGCTTCGTTTGACCTTGTACGTACGTCCTGCCACGGTTTCCATGTCGCCTCCTGTTCCCATGTAAACGTGTGAACCGGCGACATGCGAACAGGAGTGAAGGAAGGGCCTAGTTTTTCATCATTTCGAGCGCGCCGAGGACGACCCGCCGCACGACGTGAGGCGGCGCATTGTTCATCGCCTCCGCGACGAAAATGTGCCGTGCCCTCAGGAAGGTAATCGCCTCGCCCAGCCCTGCATCGTCGGCCACGACGCGCGCAATCAAAGCGTCAATCTCGTCGCGGGGCTCTGCAGAAAGACGCGTGTCCGCAGCACGCGGCGCCGACGGAGGCGATGCGAGCCACGCCTCGACCTCCACCGCAAACCGCTCGCGTTCGCCGTTGACGCTCAGCTCGACGATCGGCTCTTGCTCGCCGGTGCGAAGCAAGGTTTTTCGAAGCGTCGCATCGAGCGACGTCAGGTAGGACCGGCGGCTCCCGTCCGGCAGCCGCCGATGCAACATCAGGTGCACGGCGTCATCGTGCACGGCGACCTGCATGGTGCGAACATCGGTCCACTCCCCGTTCAGGTTGATGTTGCACTCGGCGTCGACGAAGAGCACGTGACTGCGATGCGTGATGCCGAACGCGTTTCCCATGGCGCCGGTCTGGTACATCGGGATAGCGTTTGCCGTCGACGAGCGCGCGGACCGCGGCCGAGAGGGCTCCCCGTCTGGAATCTGAACGGCGCGAGGTGCGGGCCGTACCTGCGTGAGGCTCCACTGAGCCACGCCCGCTTCGGCGATAAACGCGTCCCGCATCGCGCGGAACTCCGGCGATGATTCGATAGCCTCGGCAAAGAAGTCCGCGTCGGACACGAACCCGTAGCTGTTGCGCGCGTCCGTGGGAAACAGCTGGCAATCCTCGCGATCCCAGTCGAGCGCATCCATGACGTCTGCAATTACGTTGAACGACGTAATGCACCGTTCTTCGCCGGGCCAGATAGGCCGGCCGCGGCGATCGATGAACTCGTAGGCGTAGGCCAGATGCGCGACAGCCGCTGCCTCGGCACAGGTGAGCGGACGAGCATACATGCGCTTCATCACGTCGACGATCGTGTCGTCGCTGCCGATGGCGTCGCGCTCTTCCCACGAAGCAGGGTCGATCAGGAACTCGCGCTCGGCCCACGACTTCGCAGCGTCGCGCGAATCGAACGAGTCCGGATACTCCTGGTGCGGCGTGTTCCAGTCCCAGATCTTCACGTACCACTTGTCACGATCCCACTCGATGAGGCTGTCGCCGTATGTGCCGACGACCACGAGCAGGCCCGGATGTTCCGCGAACGTCGCTTGGAGGGTTTGCTGATGAATGCGTCCGATTATACGTGCGTCGGTGCGGTGGGTTCGCCCCACCGCACCCACGCACCCAACGCACCCTATCGCCCCAGTTACCGTTTCTTGCCGCGCGACGATTTCCGGCGGCTGCCCACCATCGCCATCCTGCGCTCTTCTTCTTCTTCGCCTTCGGCCTCCGCGTCGAAATTGATCTGGCCGGCGACCTGCGTCAGCTTGTCGTCGGCTTCCTTCTCTTCGTCGAGCGTCTGCCCGAGCAGATCTTTCGCGTCCTGGTGTCCCATGATCTCGGCAAACGTTGCGAGCGTACCGTAGCTGGCGATCTCGTAGTGCTCGACTTTCTGCGCCGACGCAATCAGCGCGGCGTCGAGCGTCGCGCCTTTGTCGAGCTCTTCCATCATTTCCTGGCCTTCTTTGATGAGGCCCTTCATCCCCTCGCACGGTTTGCCGCGCGCCGCGATGCCGAGCGACTTGAACACTTCTTCGAGCCGGTTCACCTGCATGCGCGTAATCTCGAGGTGCTCCTCGAACGCCGCGCGCAGGTCGGGGCTGTCGGCGGCCTTCGCCATCTTGGGCAGCGCTTTCGTGAGCTGCTTTTCAGCATCGTAGATGTCCTTCAGTTCGTCGACGAACAGTTCGTGAAGATTTTCAGCGGCCATTGCTTGATTCCTTTCGAAAAGCGCGCATCGCGCGCGCGATATGTCTGGGCATCGGCCGCACACATCACGTAGCAGTACGCCATCACTAGCTACGTAGCTGGTAGCTGGTAGCAAAGCTTTGCTACAGGCTACGCTACAGCGCTTAGATGCGTCCGTTCGATCGTTTCAGGATGTCGCGGTAGAGTTGCGCGCGATTGGCCATCAGTTGCGCGCGGTACTTGCGGAGCGTGTGCGTCTTCTGAATCAACGCCGGCGATTTCCTCATCGAGCGCGAGGATGCACGCGTGGCCGTTCTGGTGCGGAACGTGCGTGGACGAGCCGCACAGCGTGCACGCGCCGGCAGCCCGGCCGCATACGCAGCACTCGTGGCCGTCGGCCGCGGCACGGCGGTCGTCGAGTTTCTCGGCAGCAGCGTCGGGCGCGTACGCCCGCTTCATCGCCTCGTAGCAGCCGCACGTCAGCCGGCGAAGCCCGATGGCGTCGAGGATGGTGATCGACTGGCCGTCGTGGGTCACGAGCCCTTGCTCTTCGAGCGACGCCAGAATGGCGGCGACCTCGGAATTCCTGACGCCCATCGCGCGGGCGAGAAACCGCGCCTTCAACTCGAATCGGCCGCGCCCGATGCCGGTCGTGCACGCTCAGCAGCCAGCGGCAGCACCGTTGGTCCGTGGTGTGCAGGCGATTGCAGGCCACGGCCTGGATGACCGTCTCGAGAAACGAATGGCAGAACCTGTCGACGACCTCGCGAAAGTGGCCGTTGCGCGCGAGCTCGCGCTCGAAGAACACCGCGGGCATGTACTCGACGGTGCCGTCAGCGACCTGCACGAACCCGTTGCGCTCGGCAGGCGATTCGCCGGCGAGCGCGTTGAGCCCGACGATGCCTTCGCTGCCGATGCAGGCGACCTCGATGCCGCTGCCGTCGGCCATTTTGTTGATGATCGAACAGAGACCGGTGCCGGGAAAATAGACGCGCGTTTGCCCGCAGTGGGGCAGACCCGTTTCTGCCGGCAGATGCAGCGTGCGCAGCAGCGGCCGCAAGCGCTGATATTCGCGGCGCGGCAGCGCGGCCAGCAGCTTATTGGCCGACTGCGGCATCGTGACGTTCCGGCTGTCCAAGCAGACGGTCGGACACCATCCGAATGTTCCGGTAGCACTCACACGTCGCTGCTTCGAGCACCTTTGCGGTCGACGATGCGAACGTGCCCGCGCACGTGAGAGACGATGCCGGCGCGCGCGAGATCGGCCATCACCAGGGTAACCGTCGGCCGCCGCACGCCAAGCATGATGGCGAGAAACTCGTGCGTGAGCGGAAACTCGTCCTGCGCGATACGGTCGTGGGTCATCAGGAGCCATCGGCAGCAGCGCTGCTCTGCCGAGTGCAAGCCCGTTGCACGCGACCGACTGCATCAGCATGTTCACGAATGCCTGCGAGTATCTCGTGACGCGATCGTGAAAGGCGCCGCGCCGATCCATCTCGCGGCGAAACGCGTCGATGCTCATGACCGCGGCAGGCTCCGCCGCGATCTGCACAAACGCTTCGCCCGACGCCACCGGCGCGCCGAACACCGCCGCGATGCCGATGAGCCCCTCGCGGCCGACCGTGGCCACTTCGACGACGCTGCCGTCCTCCATCACGTTGGTAATGGAACACACGCTGCGTCCTGGAAAGTAAATTTCTGAGACGGGCTCGCCGTGTTTATGAAGCACTTGGCGTACTTTTAATGGACGCCATGTCAGCTCTGAAGACACTCGCTGATAGTCGTCAGCCGGCAGCGATGCAAGCAACTGATTCAGCGACCATTGCTGGAGCGTCACCGTAACGGGTTGAACCGACTTGATAGCTGCATCTCCCCCTTGGAAAACTGACCCTCAATACATTTGCCGTGGCCCGGAGTTTGGTTGTAGTGTCAATGCATCGACCGTGCCTGATGAACTCACGTCGCTGCCTAGCCGATTATCACCTATTGATCCGCATGACCTGGCACACGGCCTCACATCGCTTCCGAGGCCGCGATGCGCTCAAGATCCCGATGAAGCCACGCAGCCACGTGCGGCCGAGCGTCGCCTGCTGCGGCGCAAGAAGACCGCGCGCCGCAGACTTCGCGCATCGTCGGGGTTGGCGCGTCGGCAGGCGGCTTCGAGGCATTTACACAGCTTCTCGAGGGGCTGCCCGCGATTCCGAACCTCGCGATTATTTTCGTCCAGCACCTCGCGCCGCATCATTCGAGCTCGCTCGCGTCGCTGCTCTCCAGCCATACGCCCCTTCCCGTGGTCGAAGCGACCGAAGGCGCGCGCATCGTGCCCAATCGCGTCTACGTGGTACCTCCCAACGCGCAGATGGAGCTGGTAGACGGCCATCTCCACCTCGGGCGGCGCCCCCAGGATCGCAGCCAGTACAACCCCATCGATTTCTTCTTTCGGTCGCTCGCGCGCTCGCTGCGCGGGCATGCGATCGGCGTCGTGCTCTCGGGCACCGCGTCGGACGGCGCCCTCGGGTATTCGCGAAATCAAGTCGATGGAAGGGATCACGTTCGCGCAGGATCCGGCGACGGCCAAATACGACGGCATGCCGCGCGCCGCCATCGCGACGCAAATGGTCGACGTCGTCGCGTCGCCGGCCGAGATCGCGGCAAAGGTGGCGCTGCTCTCGAAACACCCGTATCTCGCGCCGGCGGTCGAACCAGACCACGGACCGCGCGATCGCCGACGAGCAGCTTCATCGCATCTTCCGGCTTCTGCTGCCGGCGTGCGGCGTCAATTTCTCACATTACAAGACGCCCACGATCATCCGCCGGCTGTTCCGGCGCATGGCTCTGCTCCGCATCGATCGAGGTCGATGCGTATATCGCGCATCTGGAGCAGACGCCGCTGGAGGTGGTCAACCTTCACAACGACCTGCTCATCCACGTCACCAGGTTTTTCCGCGAGCCCGAGTCGTTCGAGATCATCGCGCGGGATGTCCTGCCGTCGCTCGACGTGCAGTCGAGCACGCCTCTCCGCATGTGGGTGGCCGGATGCGCCACCGGCGAAGAGGTCTATTCGCTCGCGATCGTCGTTCGCGAGGCGCTCGGCGACACCATCGACGACGGCCGCGTGCAGATTTTTGGAACCGACGTCAGTGAAACCGCCATCGGCTTTGCGCGCCAGGGGTTGTACGCCGGGTCGATTGTCGAGGACGTGTCTCCGGAGCGGCTGCGGCGATTTTTCGTGAAGACCGACGGCGAGCTACCAGGTGAGTAAGACCGTCCGCGACATGTGCGTGTTCGCGCGGCAGGACCTGACGCGCGACCCGCCGTTCTCGCACCTCGATTTGGTATGCTGTCGCAACGTGCTGATTTACATGGACAGCGCGCTTCAACGGAAGCTGCTGTCCATGTTTCACTACGCGCTGAAACCGGAGGGGTTTCTGGTGCTGGGGCACGCCGAGAGCATCGGATACCACTCAGATCTGTTCGCATTGATGAACAAGAAGAACAAGGTCTATCGCAAGAAACCTGCGGCGGCGACGGCGCCGCACATGGATATCTTTCGTCCGCCGTTCAGGACCGACGCCAACCGCGTCGCCGGCGCTCGCCGCGGCCCAACGAGACCAAGCTCGTGCTGAACGACGCGACGCGCATCCTCATGGAGCGGTACGCGCCGCCGAGCGTGCTGCTCGATCAGCAGTTTCACGTCGTGCAGTTCAACGGCCAGACCGGCCTGTACCTGGAGCCGTCGCCCGGCGAGCCGAGCTTCGACATCCTGAAGCTCGCGCGCGAAGGGCTGGCGCATGGCCTGCGCACGCGCGCTTCAGACAGCGCGCAAGACGCGGAAGACCGTGAAGCAGCCGGGGCTGCGCATCCGGCAGGGCGCGGCGTCGCAGGACATCGACATCGAAGTGATTCCGGTCGTCCGGCAGGGACATCCGTACTATCTGGTGCTGTTCCAGACGCCCACTGCATCCGGCAACGCGAAAGGCCGCAAGCCGGCTCGACGCGAGAAGAAGGCGGCGCCCCGCAGCCGCATCAGCAAGCTCGAGGAAGAGCTCGCGGCGACGCGCGAGTATCTGCAGTCGACGATTCAGGAGATCGAGGCGGCCAACGAGGAGCTGCAATCGGCGAACGAGGAGATTCTCTCGAGCAACGAAGAGCTGCAGAGCACCAACGAAGAGCTCGACACCGCGAAGGAAGAGCTGCAGTCGACCAACGAAGAGCTCAACACGGTGAACGACGAGCTGCACGCGCGCAACGAAGAGCTGACGCACGTGAACGCCGATCTGCTCAACCTGCTCGCCAGCGTGCAGATTGCCATCGTCATCGTGGCGCGCGACCTGCGCGTGCGGCGCTTCACGCCGATGGCCGAGAAGAAGTTCAACCTCATCCCGAGCGACATCGGCAGGCCCTTGTCGCAGATCAGCACGACACTGCAGTGCCCGGAGCTGCCGACGCTGATCACAGAAACGATCGACACCGTCTCTCCGGTGGAGCGCACGGTGCAGGACAACAAGGGAGAAACGTACCTGCTGCGCATCCGGCCGTACAAAACGCCGGACAACCGCATCGACGGCGCCGTCATCGCGCTCTTCGATCTGGATCCCGCAAAAAAATAAAGGCGGGTCTTGAAGTCGCAAGACCCGCCACTGACCTACTTTCTACTTTCTACTTTTTACTTTCTACTTACTTAATTCTGAATCCGCCTTCAGGCAACTTCTCGCGATGCGCCGTGTGGCAGGACATGCAGTTGGCGCCGATCGCGGCGCGCGCGGTTTCCGCGGCGGCCATGTCGTTCGCGGCGAGCGCTTTCTGCACAGCCTGCAGCGACGTGACGACATTCTGCGACGCGGTCGTCGCGTCTTCGATCTTCTTGTCGGCCCAGTAGGTGTGAATGTTCTTGAACAGCACTTCGAGCCGCGCGGCGGCCTTGCCCGCTTCGGCCGCGTCTCCGCCCTTGATGGACTTGTTGAGCACGCCGTTGAGCTGGCCGATCTCTTTCATGTGGGTCGCGTAGTCCGCATCGGTCGCGATCTTCATGCCGGCGGTCGGAGCGGAGCCCGCGGGCGGCGTGGTCTGCGCAGACAACGACACCGTAAGGGCAATACAGAAGAGCAGACACGCAATCGAGAGCACACGCTTCATAACGGCCTCCTGAAAATGGGCGATGTTCGCCGGGGGCTAGTGGTTTAGTCTAGTGCACATGAATTGGCTCTTCAAAGAAGAACCATCGAGCTACAGCTTCGACCAGTTCACGAAGGACGGCGGCACCTCCTGGGCCGGCGTTCGGAACCCGCTTGCGCAAAAGCATTTGCGCAGCGTCAAGAAGGGCGATCGTGTCTTCTATTACCACACCGGCAACGAGAAGTCCGTTGTGGGTGTAGCGAAAGCCACCAGCGACGCGTATCCGGACCCCAAGGACAAGGCCGGCAAGCTGGTCGTGGTGGATGTCGCGCCCGTTCAGGCGCTCAAAAGGCCGGTGACGCTGGCCGAAATCAAAGCGTCAAAAGCATTCGCGAGTTTCCCGCTCACCCGTTTGCCGCGGTCTGTCTGTCATGCCGGTGAGCGACGCCGAATGGAAGGAAATCGAGCGCCTATCGCGGTCCTAATCCCAGTCCCACAATCCTACCAGCGTAGAACCCGCTTGCCGCGCCATTCCGGTCCTTCCAACACGTACTTCCATTCAGGATTCTGCCTCTCATCGCGCAGCGCGCGGCAAATCTGATCGAACACCGGCATGTTCTCGTCGGTGCACTCAAAGTACGTGATGAAGTCGAACTCGTTCGGGCGCTGGTAGCCGTCGGGGTTGTGATAGAGCCGGCGGAACACTTTGGAAATGCCCGCCTCGGCCGCTTTCGCGTGGCCCTTCACCGGCGAGCCGCTCGAGTCTTCGTGGTGCGGATAGAAATACGAGTGGCGCTCGAGCGCCGACTTCTCCCACCACGCGGCCGTCTTGCTCATCGGCACGATGACGCGTTGCGCGCGACGCGCCCCGACTGCCGCGAGAGCGCCGGCTTGTACGCGAACTTGTGCCATCTCGGCGCTGCTGTAGCGCGGCAGCCGCTCGGCGCCGTCGAGAATGATGATGTCGGCCGCGCCGGTGATGCGCCGCTTCAGCTCGCACGCCACCTCTTCCAGCCGAGGACGATAGTTCGCCGACACGTGCGCGACGAAGCGCGCGGCGCCGATGCCCTGGCGGCCCAGGCCGGTGGTTTCGGCGGCGAGAAACTGGATGGTCTCCTGCGGCTGGGCGTCGCGCGAGCCGTCGGCGTCGTAGTCGTTGAAGAAGCCGCGGCTGATATTCGAGCCGGCGTTCCGAATCTTCGTGAGCGTGGCGGTGTCGTCCTGATACGGCAGCACGAAGAGAAACTTCGTGTACGTGAGATTGGCCGCCGCGTCGGACTGACCGTTCGTCCCCATTTGTTGTGTCAGAGTGCGTATCGGCTCTATGTGACAGAAACGAAAGGCGCACCGGTAAGAGTGTGCAATTCCGTGCACTTCGACAGGGCAGAGGGATGAGGGCAGAGGTAAGAAATGCCATCGGGTTCTGCCCTCTGCCCTCTGCCCTCTGCCCTATCTGGATCTCTTCAGGATCAAGCACGCCAGCGGCGGAAGCAGCGAGCTCGAGCCGGTGCGGGCGCCCGTGGGCGGGATCGGGCTGCGACTGAATGACGCCGGCGTTGCCGAGATTGCTGCCGCCGTAGATCTCGGAGTCGCTGTTCAGGAGCTCGACGTACGCGCCGGGCTCGGGCACGCCGATGACATACGCCTGCCTCGGTATCGGCGTGAAGTTGACGGCCACCACGACGAAGTCGGACGGATCGTGCGCGCGCCGGATGAACGAAACGACGCTGCCTTCGAAATCGCTGCAGTCGATCCATTCGAAGCCGGTGTGGTCGAAGTCGACCTGGTGCAGCGCCGGCTGCGCGGCCATCGCGTGGTTCAGGTCGCGCACCCAGTGCTGGATGCCGCGATGCTCGGGATATTGCAGCAGATGCCAGTCGAGGCTCTCGTCATGGTTCCACTCGCGCCACTGCCCGAACTCGCAGCCCATGAACATGAGTTTCTTGCCGGGGTGGCCGAACATGTAGCCGTAGAGCGCGCGCAGGTTGGCGCGCTTCTGCCATATGTCGCCCGGCATCTTGTCGAGCATCGCGCGCTTGCCGTGCACGACCTCGTCGTGCGAGAACGGCAGGATGAAATTTTCGGTGAACGCGTAGAGCAGCGAGAACGTCAGATCGTTGTGGGCCCAGCGGCGATAGATGGGATCTTTGCCGACATACTCGAGCATGTCGTGCATCCACCCCATGTTCCACTTGTAGGTAAAGCCGAGGCCGCCGAGATGCACGGGCCTCGTCACCCCCGGCCACGCCGTCGACTCTTCGGCAATCGTGATCGACCCGGGATGCTGTGCGTGCGTCTGCACGTTGAGCTGCCGTAGAAACTCCATCGCCTCGAGGTTTTCGCGCCCGCCGTACTCGTTGGGCAGCCACTCCCCTTCTTTTCTCGAGTAGTCGAGATACAGCATCGACGCCACGGCGTCGACGCGCAGCCCGTCGATGTGATACTCCTCGAGCCAGAACAGGGCGCTGCTCAGCAGGAACGCGCGCACCTCGTGGCGGCCGTAGTTGAAGACCAGCGTGCCCCAGTCGCGGTGTTCTCCCTGCCGCGGATCTTCGTGCTCGTAGAGCGCCGTGCCGTCGAAGCGCGCGAGGCCGTGCGCATCTTTCGGAAAATGCCCCGGCACCCAGTCGAGAATCACGCCGATGCCGTGCAGATGGCACTCGTCGACGAACGCCTTGAAATCTTCCGGCGGCCCGAAGCGGCTCGTCGGCGCGAAGAATCCCGTCACCTGGTATCCCCAGGACCCGGCGAACGGATGTTCGAGCACGGGCAGCAGCTCGATGTGCGTGTATCCGAGATCTTTCACGTACGGGACGATCTGCTCGGCCATCTCACGGTAGGTCAGCGGCCCGCCGCCCCGCTCGGGCACGCGCTTCCACGATCCGAGGTGCAGCTCGTACACCGACACCGGGCGATCGAACCAGCCGTGTTTGCGCGGGCGCTCTTCCATCCATTGCGCGTCGCGCCACGTGTAGCGATCGAGATCCCAGATGATGGCCGCGCCGCTGGCGTCGGATTCGAAGAACGTGCCGTACGGATCGGTTTTCTGCAGGCGGGCGCCGTCGCCGCGCGACGTGATCTCGAACTTGTACCGCTGCGCCGTCGTCGACCTTCGGCACGAACACTTCCCAGATGCCGCTGACGCCGAGGCTCTTCATCGGATGCGAGTCGCGGATTCCAGCCGTTGAAATCGCCGATGACGCTCACGTGCCTGGCGTTGGGGCCCAGACGGCGAAGTGCACGCCCGCCACGCCGTCGACCTCGCGGCGGTGCGCGCCGAGCTTCTCGTACGCGCGATGCAGCGTGCCTTCGTTGAACAGGTGCAGGTCGTATTCCGTGAGCACGCCTCAGCCCTCCACTTCCATAACGCCTTCGGCAACGAACACCGACGTGCCGCCGACACGCACCGCGAGATCTGCCGCCCTGAAGGGGCCGATTCGATCGACACGTGAATCCAGCTGGGCCGTCCAAGCTTGACACCTTGCAGGTTCAAAATCGAGCGCGCCTGCTCGGGCGTGACGAGCCGGTGCCGCACGAGGTACGAGCCCGAGCGGACCGCTGGCGCCGCCCGTTGCGGGGTCTTCGGCGACGCCGAGCACCGGCGCGAACATTCTCGAATATGTCATAGCCGAATCCGACGCGCCCGCGCGATCGGTCGTGAAGATGTAGGCCTCGAAGTCGAGCAGGCGCGCGTCCGGGACGGCGCGATCGACGGCGGCGCGACTGATGAGCGGCACGAAGACGAACGGCACGCCGCACGATACTTGTTCGACCGGCAGTCCGGTCGCGCGAATGTCTTCCTCACCCAGACCCAACGCCGCCGCGACGCGCCCCACATCGTCGAACGTCGGGCCGAACTCAGGATTTCGCTGCGTCATCCACGCGAAATCGAGCCGCGAGCCGCTCCATTCCATCGAAACGGGGATCGGGCCGATGTTCAACCCGAACACCCAATCACTGCGACCCCCGGCGATGGCGCCGTCGCGTGCGAGCGCGAACGTACTGCCGACGACCGGATGGCCGGCCATCGGCATCTCGGTGCCCGGCGTGAAGATGCGCATGCGCACGTCGGTGTCCGGTCGCTCGGCCTGGGTGACGAACGTCGTTTCTGCAAAGCCGATCTCCCGGGCGATCTGCTGCATGGTTTGCGCAGAAAGGCCCGCCGCCTCCGGAAAGACCGCGAGCTGGTTGCCGCCGAACCGGCGATCGGTGAACACATCGTAGTGCAGGTACCGGTACCGGGAAATGCCCATGCTAGGATGTTTCATTCTAGCCGGTAGCTGGTAGCCGGTAGCTTGTAGCTTGTAGCGACAAGGAGTTTCTGCGATGACGAGATGGATTGCTGGCTTTGTGTGTGCGATTGCGTTGATGGCGGCTGGATGCGGCGGAGCGCCCGAGCCCGCACGGCCTGCAGAACCTCCCGCAGCAACGCCTGCGCCGACTCCGGCCCCAACGCCAGAGGCGGCTCCGCCGGCCACGCCAGCCGAAAAGCCCGCGACACCGGCCGAGACGCCTGCGCCGTCAACCGAGAAGCCGGCCACCACGCCGCCGGCAGACACTGCAAAGCCCGCTGCCACGGAGAAACCGGCGGTGTCCGCGGAGAAGTACGGTCCTGGCGTGTACGCGCATTTCACGACGAATCACGGCGACGATGATCGCGAAGTTGTTCGACAAGGAAGCGCCGAAGACGGTCGAGAATTTCGTCGTGCTTGCCGAAGGCAAGAAGCAGTGGCGGAATCCGCGGACCAACACGATGGTGCGGCGGCCGTACTACAACAACCTGACGTTCCATCGCATCATCCCTGGCTTCATGATTCAGGGTGGCGATCCCGAAGGCACCGGCATGGGCGGGCCCGGTTTCGAATTCGCCGACGAATTCAACCCGAAGCTTCGCCACAGCAAAGCCGGGCATCCTGTCGATGGCGAACAGAGGACCCAACACCAACGGCGGACAGTTCTTCATCACGCTGGTGCCGACGCCGCATCTCAACGACAGACACAGCGTATTCGGCGAGCTCGTCGAAGGAATGGACACACTCGAGGGCGATCGGCAAAGTACCGACCAAAGACAAGGGCGGCATGCCCGTGAAGCCGGTGATCATCAAGTCGGTGAGAATCGAACGCGTGTCGGGCTAGCCGGTAGCTTGTAGCCGGTAGCCGGTAGTAAATGATCGCCGTGAAACCCAAGTCGCCATCGTCGTCGGCGCGGGCTTTGCCGGTTTGAACGCAGCGAAGGCTCTCGCCAACCGCGAGGGCCTTCGCGTCGTCCTCGTCGATCATCGCAACCACCATCTGTTCCAGCCGCTGCTCTACCAGGTCGCGACCGCCGGCCTCAACCCGTCGGACATCGCCGTGCCGATTCGCGTGCAGTTCAGGGGCGCGCCGAATGTCGAGATCCATCTCGGGCATGTCGACGGCGTCGATCTCGCGAAACGGATCGTGTTCGGCGAAGCGCAACAGATCGCGTTCGACTATCTGATTCTCGCGTGCGGCGCGCGCCACAGCTATTTCGGGCATCCCGAGTGGGAGGAATTCGCGCCGGGTTTGAAGACGCTCGAACAGGCAACCGAGATGCGGCGCCGCATGCTGGTCGCCTTCGAGCGCGCCGAGAACGAGCGCGATGCCGACAAACAGCGCGCCTACTTGACCTTCGTGGTTGTGGGCGGCGGACCGACCGGCGTCGAGCTTGCGGGCGCAATTGCCGACATCAGCCGTACCGCGATGCAGGGGGACTTCCGGCGCATCGATCCGGCCAAGGCGCGCATCGTGCTGCTCGAGGCGGCGCCCCGCGTGCTCACCGCATTTTCGGACGACCTCTCCGAGCGCGCGCGGCGCGATCTCACCGACATCGGTGTCGAGGTGCGCACGAACGCAAAGGTCGATGCGATCGACAGCGAAGGTGTCACGATCGGGACCGAGCGCCTCGCGGCGCGCACCGTGTTCTGGGCCGCCGGCGTGCAGGCCGAACGGCTCGCCATCACCCCGCCGCTCGAAACCGACCGCGCCTCGCGCATCAAGGTGAACGACGACTACTCTCTGCCGGGCTACGCGAACGTGTTCGTGGTCGGCGACATGGCGTCGCTCGAGATGTCGCCTGGACAACTCGTGCCCGGCGTGGCGCCGGCGGCAATACAGGCCGGCGAGCACGCGGCGCGCATGATCCTGCGCGACCTCGAGGGGCAGCCTCGGCAACCTTTCGTCTACCACGACAAAGGCACGATGGCCACGATCGGCAAAAGCCGCGCGGTCGGACAAATCGGGCGCGTCAAGCTGACGGGCCGCATCGCATGGTTCGCGTGGCTGCTGATACACGTGTACCAGCTGATCGGATTTCGAAACCGGCTGGCGGTGATGTTCAACTGGGCGTGGAACTACATGTTCTCGAAACGCGGGGCCAGGCTGATCACTGAGAAGGAGTGGAAACTACGAAACTAAACACTAAATCACGACGGCTAAGAGATGCAACGACGCAATTCTTTAGTTCTAAGAACGATGTTTCTCCTTGCGTCCTGCGTCTCGCGGTGATATGTCGAATCTCGTATCAGCGTGCGTCTTCGGTGGGAACTATGCTGATGCCGCCGTGGCGTTCGAGAATCGCGTACTTGAACTGCTCCAGCCGCTCGAGGCCGTGTTTCTCGCGGCCCTGGGCGAGAATCTCGATCAGCGTCACCCCTTCGCGCTTTGCGCGATCCTCGAGCAGCCGCCCGTTTTCCACGACCACGACCGGCAGGCTGCCGACGACCCGGCCGAATGCCGGCCATCGCCCTTCCATCCACGAGAACGCGTTGTCGAGCACGACAAGGCTCACGATGACCACGGCAGCGTTGGCGAAGGAGAAATCGTTTCCGACAAGCGCCTGCTGCGTCGCTTCGCTGATGATGAGCAACAGGATGAAATCGAATGTCGTGATCTGGCTGAGCGATCGCTTGCCGCTGATGCGGAAGACGATCATCAGGAAAATATAGACAGCGGCCGATCGCAGAACGGTATCCATGGCAACCTCGCGTTAGAAAATCGCCAGTTGACTGAATCGTACGGACGGTCCACCCACGAGCCCGACCTCGGCGTCGAGCGTCCCGGCCGCTTCGTGCTCGACCTTCAGCATGACGGTGATATCAGGCGAGCCAGAGCGGATGAGATAGACGTGACGATCGGTCTCGACCGTCACCAGCTCAGGGGTGGGCGCCACCGAGTTGATGCGCACGTGTTCGAAATACGGAGCGGATACCCAGAAGCGCACGTCGCCGGGCGCGGTGCGCAGGTGCAGCTTCAGCGTGGAGAGGCCGCCACGGCGCACGAAGCGCTCGTACTCGGCGTGCACGGGCCCGCCGGGCTCCCCCGCCTCGCCGCGGCTCAGCGGGCCGCCCATCCCCGTAAACCCGAGGAGCGCGGCCACAACCAGGAGAACCAACAGCGCCATGCCGATGCGCTGGAAGAACCATTCTTTTTTTTGATATGTGATGTCCTCGTCGATCTCGAGCGAGCGCGCCTTTTTGGTCACGACATCATGCTAAAGCAAAAAAGGCGGGATGCAGCGCACCCCGCCTTCCTACCGACTACCAACTACCAGCTATTCGCAGCTACAGGGCTTCCAGCCTGGTCGTCGCGTCACCGAACGCATCGAGCTTGACGCCCATGCGGTCCATGATGCCGAGATACAAGCTGCACATCCTGCGGTTCTCGTCGCCCTTGTAGAGGTAATCGAGCGAACGCCCCGTCTTCAGCGTGCCGCCGAGGCCGCCGACCGTGACCACCGGCATCTTCATGTTGTCGTGCTTCCATCCCGCCCACATGTTCGACAGGAACATGAGGCACGAGTTGTCGAGCACGGTGCCCTCGCCTTCGGGCATGGCGTCGAGCTTCTGCGCCAGGTACGCCATCTGGCTGAGGTGGAAGCGCGAGATCCGCTCGTAGCCGTCCGACAAGTCGTCGTGCGACGCGCCGTGATGGCCCTGATTGACGTCGAGGAACGGATAGTAGAGCGACGACAGATCGCGCGCGAGCAGCAGCGACGCGATGCGCGTCTTGTCGGTCTGGAACGCCAGCGCCACGATGTCGCACATCAGCCGCGTGTGCTCGCGAAGATCCTCGGGCAGGCCGTTCTTCGGTCGATCCATCGACAACGCCGGGCGATTCTTCAGCTTCGCGTCATCGTCGGCGACGTCCTTCATCGCGCGCATGCGCTCGATGCGGCGCTCGACTTCGCGCACGCTGGTGAGGTACTCGTCGATCTTCGACTTGTCGGTCGAGCTCACTCTCGTGCTGAGGCTCTCGGCGCGATCCTTCACGCGATCGAGGATGCTCGTGTAGCGCAGGCTGCCGCGATTCTCGAACAGGCTGTCGAACGCGAGCGACGGGTACACCTCGTTCGGCACCGGCGAGTCGGCGCTCTGCCACGAGATGTGCGAGCTGTACGCCATCGAGAAGTTCGTCTCGTGGTAGCCCGTCATCGGCTGCTCGCACGCCAGCACGATGCTCGCCTGCGGCGTTTCCTGTCCGATGTTGTTGGCGAGCACCTGATCCATCGAGATGCCCGCCTTCACGATGGCGCCCTTCTGGATGTTGACGCCGGTCAGCAGTGCTCCCGTTTGCCCGGGGTGGATGCCGATGCCGACGGCCGTCTGGTTGAAGAGGCCGTTGATGACGTTGATCTTGTGCTTGAGCGGCTCGAGCGGCTGCAAGCGTCTTGCCGAGCTTCATCTCGGCGCCCTGCCCGCGCGCCCACCAGTGATTGCCGTTGATGCCGTTGCCCATGAACAGCACCCCGAAGCGCTTCGGGAACGTGCCGGCGGCTGTCGTCACCAGGTTGCCCGGCACCGCGCTTTGCGCGGGGTTCGCCCATGCCATCGATTCGAGCCACGGCAGGGCCATCGTCACGCCAAGCCCGCGTAGAACCGTTCGTCTCGAGATAGTTGCCTTCGTCATCGTGTACCTCGTTTCCCGGCGACTACCGCTGCGCGGAGAGCTCTTCTCCGCCGCGTTTGTTTCTGAATTGCGAGCTGGTGACGATGCTTTCAATCAGGCTGTCGAACCTGTATGCGTCCTTCACGAGCTTCGCGCGCATGGCGTCGACGGCGATGTCGTCCGACAGCATCAGGCTGCGCCCGAGCGCGTAGGAGAGCAGCTTGCGCGACAGATTGTTGATGAAATCGTCCTGTCGATGGGCGCGCACGTAGGCGAGGAGACCCTCGATGCCCGCGCCCGTCGTGCCGCCGGGGAAAGTCGCCGAGTCGTCTACGGCGCGGCCGCTGAGATCCTTCGAGCGCCGCTCGCCGACCATCCCATATCCTTCGAACACGAGACCAAGCGAGTCGAACCGCGAGTGGCAACTGGCGCATGCCTTGTTCTCGCGATGCCTGGCGAGCAGATCGCGAAGCGGCAGATCGAGCTTCGCTTCGTCGCGCGGCAGCTCGGGCACCGCCGCAGGCGGCGGAGGAATGTGCTCGCCGAGCACCGTCTTCACCACCCAGTAGCCGCGCTTGACGGGGCTGGTGCGCAGGCCGGGCGCGTTCTTCGTGAGAAACACCGACATCGGCAGCAGCCCGCCGCGTCCGTATTTATCCGCCGCGTCGACGCGCACCCAGGTATCGGACGTGCCGGACACCTCGGGCATGCCGTAGTGCTTCGCGAGCACGGGGTTCACGAACGTGTGCTTGGCGAACAGCAGGTCGGTCACCGGCCGGTTTTCGCGCACGACGTCGAGCATGAAGCGGACGGGCTCTTCGAACATCGCCTGGCGCAGCTCGTTGTTGAACGTCGCAAAGCGCTCGCGATCGACCGCGTTGTGTTCTTCGAACCGCCGGAAATCGAGGAAGTTGCCGCCGAACTCGGTGACGAGGCCGCGCACGCGCGAATCCTTCAGCATGCGCCTCGCTTGCCGCACGAGCACCTCGGGCCGCTTCAGCTCGCCTTTCGCCGCCACAGCAAGCAGCTCGTCGTCTGGCATGCTCGCCCAGAGGAAATAACTGAGACGGCTCGCGAGCGCGAAATCGTCGAGCGGACGGACGCGATCGTTCGCGTCGACGAGATCGATGCGATAGGCGAAGTCGGGCGACACGAGCACCGCAACCAGCGCATCGCGCATCGCGTCCTCGTGCGACAGGCCGTCCTTCTCGCGCAGCGTGCGGTAGTAGGCCAGCAAATCGGCGCGCTCCGCTTGCGTGAGCGTCCGGCGATAGGCGCGGCGCGCGAAATCGAGCAGCGCGTTCAGGTGCGTCTGCTCCGACTCGACCTTCGCCTTCTCGACCCAGCGCAGCTCGGTGTTGACCCACGCGAAATGCTCGTCGATGGCCTTGTTGGCTTCGGCATGGTTCAGCTGCCGGATTCGGTTGCGATAGGCCTCGGCCAATTCCAGCACGATCGGCTCGGATGTGATTTCCTTGTCGGCGGGACGCGCGCCTTCGGATTCTCGGCGCAGGCCGCGTGCTTCGCCGCTCTCGTTCAGGAAGAACTGGACGAACGTCCGCGTCAGCCCGAGCGCGACGAAATCGAGCTCGCGCCACATCTGGTCGAGCTGTTTCTGGCCGGCCTCGTCGAGCAGCAGCTCGTACAGCGGCTTGTCATCGCGGAAATACCCCATGACGTTGTGAAAGCCGGCGCTCAAATGCCGTCCGGTGTCGCGCGTCTGGTCGGGGAAATAGCGTCCGCGCTCGGACACGTAGAAGAAGTCGGGAAACACCGCCGCAAAGCGGCCGAAGGCGGCCTCGTATGGCGCGCGCTGCCCTGCCGGTACCTGCAGATCGGGATCTGCTTTTTTTGCCGCCGCGGCTTTGTCTGCCGCGATGCGCGACTGGTTGTCGAGTGCGTCGAACTGTCCTGCGGGCGCGTTGGTCTGCAGCTTTGCGAGCTCGGTCGCCGACAACTGCTCGCCCTCGACCTGTAGCGCAGCGCGATTGAAGTTCGTCCGGTTGTTCGCGTACTGACGGTTGCGGTACATCAGGAACGGCTGCGCGGTCTCGCCGAGCCCCTTCACGCGGATGGGCGTGTAGGTGAACTCGATCTTCTTGCGTAGCTGCACGACGTAGTCGCGCATCTTGTCAGCTGCGATTCTGGCTGTTGACGCACTGCCCGCCGGTATCTCGCGCCACATCACTTGCAGCTTCGCGAGCGGACCGATCGATTCTTTCGTCTCTTCGAGCGTCCGCCAGACAGTCGCAAGATATTTCGGGCTGAGATCTTCGTCGGCCGCAATCGACGCGAGCGTCGCCTTTGGGCTGCCGAGCGCGGCGCGGTGCTTATAGCGCCACGCGGCTGCGAAGTAATCGCTGTAGTCCGTGTTCTGCTGCTTGTAGAAATCGATAATCTGGTTTACCGCCCAGCGATCGCGATCGGTCTCGACGAGCATCGGATGCGGAGCGAACGCGAACCCCTGCGGCTTGAAAACCATGTGATTGGCCACTTCGCGCGCGGCCTGCAGGTACTTCGTCAGCAGCGACGGCGACATCGCGAGCGACTCGCCCGAGTTGTCGAAGCCGGCCTGGTTCGCCGGGTCGACGGGGAACTCGCGCGCGGGCTTGAGATCCTGACCGGTGAGATCGCGAATCGTGTTGTTGAACTCCGCGTTGCTGAGGCGCCGAGCCAGCACGAGTCCGGGATCGCCGGCATTGCGCCGCGCTTCGGCCTTGCGCATCGCATCGACCCACGCGACGACCGCCTGGCGCTCTGCCGGAGTCGGCTGCGCCGCCGACACCGCTGGCGGCATCTCTCCGGCCTCGAGCTTGCTCAACACGAGCGCCCAATGCTCGTGGTCCTTCACCACCGATGCCATCGTCGTGTACGGCCGCAGATCGAACTGCGCGGCAATCCCCTTCTCGCCGTGACAACTGACGCAGTACTTCACGGTGAACGGACGGACGGTGTCGGTGTACTGCCGCTCGAGATTCGGCTGCCCGCGTTGCGCGGACTGCCGGCTCGACCCGGCGGTCAGCATCGCCACGATCACAAAGAAAATTGTCAGCGTCTTTCGCATCGTCTGCCTATCGAAACAACAGCGGAGAGATCTCATGTAAATATCGGCGCCAGACCATCCACGTGTGAGCGCCGCCGGTTTCCCGGAACGTGTGCTTGATTTTGTTGGCGCTCAGAAATTCGGAAAAGCTCTTCGAGCCGGCAAATGCCCCGTCCTCTGTGCCGCACCCAACCCACACCAGCTTCAGCTTTTTGTTCGCTTCGTCGGCATTCGCCGCGATCTTCGCGTAGGTCTTCGGAAAGTTCGCTGCGTTGCCCAGCCCGGAACTGAAACCGCCGACGTAGCTGAAGAGCGGAATGTTGTTGAGGCCGATGCTCAGCGCCTGCCCACCGCCCATCGACAAACCGACGATGGCCCGGCGATCGCGATCGGTGTGCGCGCGATAGTTCGACTCGATGTAGGGAATGACATCCTCAATGAGGTCTTTGCCGAACTTCGCCGTGTTCTCCGCCTGCGGCCCGTTCGGCGGCACGCCGTATCCGAACGGCATGACGACGATGAACGGCTGGATTTTGCCGGTGGCGAGCAGGTTGTCGAGGATGAGATTCGCCCGGCCGAGCCGATACCACGCGTTCTCGTCGGCGTTGGCGCCGTGGAAGAGATACAGCACCGGATATCGCGCCGATCGATCCTTGTCGTAGCCCGGCGGTGTATACACCGTGAGCCGCCGCACGCTGTCGAGCGACTTCGAGTGATACCAATGCGTGCGGATGTCGCCATGCGGCACCGGCTGCGCGTCGTAGAACGCGGGCGATGGGTGCCGAATTTCCAGCACGCTCGTAATCGTGCTCGCCGTCGAGCCTGTCTTCAGCTGCGGATTCGAAGGGTCGATGGTCCTGACGCCGTCAATCGTGAAGTTGTAGTGATACACCTCGGGAGCGATCGGACCGACCGTCACGCTCCAGACGCCGTCGGCATCCCTGGTGAAGCTTGTCGGCTTGTCGAGAAATTCACCGGAGAGCATCACCTCGTCCGCTTTCGGCGCGTTCAGGCGAAATGTCACGCGGCCGTCAGGCAGCACGTCGGGAGAGACAATGGCCCGCGCCTGCTGCGCGTGCGCAGACAACGCTGACAACGCAACGATCAGAACGGCAAGGCTGGTTTGCTTCATGGTTCGACTGGTCGCTGGCGCGGCCGGTCCTACCGGCGGCAGAAATCTGATGCTTGCCGGCGACGGCACGTCGGCAAAAATTCCGGACGGCTTCAGCCGGCCGTTCGTGTCGTCGATTCTCGACGCGAGCACCTGGTTCGTTTCGGGCAGCGAGATGGCCATGTGGCCGCCTGACGGCTGCATGCCGAATTCCTTGGGATGCCGTCCGCCCGTGCCTTGCTCTTCGACGTAGCTCAGCGTGCCCTTGGCTTTATCAATATTGAAGAGCACGACGCTGTCGTGCCCCATGTTCGACGCGTAGAGATATTTGCCGGTGTTATGCACGCGAAGATCGTGAGCGGTATTCGGGCCGTCGAAGTACTCGGGCACCGTCGACACGCTTTCGATCTCTTTCAACGCGCCGGTTGCCGCGTCGTAGGCAAAGCGTCGTGATGGTGGAGTTCTTCTGATTCAAGACGTATGCGAATTGCGCATCGGGGCGAAATGCGATCTGCCGCGGCGCCGCCCCTGCCTTCAGAGAAATGGGCGCGCGCGGCTGCAGCTTGCCGCTCGCGGCATCGATTTGGAACGTGTGCACCCTGTCCGTTGACGGCTCGCACAGGAACACGAATTTTCCGGCAGGATCGGTGCCCACGCACGCGGCCTTTACGCCCTTCAATTCTGCCGTTGCCGCGCCGAGCTGGCCGTCACCGGCCACCGGCAGCACTGCGACAGAGCCGTCGCCGCAGTTCGCAACGACGAGATGTTTGCCTTCGGAGGCGATGACGAGATGACACGGCGCCGTGCCCATCGACGCGCGCTGATTGAGCAGCTTCAACCTGCCCGTATCGTCGATCGCGAACGCGCTGACCGCGCCGCCCGGCTTGCCCTCGAACTGATCGACCTCATTCACGGCGAAGAGCAGCCTGCGCGCCGCATCGATTTCGAAGAATGTCGGATTCGCCGTCTCGGCGGCGAGCCCGAGCGGCACAAGGGTGACGTTCTGAAAGACTTCGGTACCGGCCGACTGCAGGCGGAACAGATAGATGCCCTTGCCCTTGTCGCTCGTGTGCGTGCCGATGTAGACGAGCGTCGATTTGCCCTGCAGCGGCGGCGCTTCCTGCGCGCCGACGGCAGTCGCGGCAAGCCCTGCCAGCAGAAGAGCCAGAACCCGGCAGCGAGTGATCATTTCCGGATACTTTACCGGTAAACCCTGCCGAACGGCAAGGTGGCTCATCTCGCATTGGCGCGATCGGGATGCCCGGCGCCGAGGTTCTGTCCTGCGACGGCGGCCGCGGCGCCCATCGATCCCACCGACGTCCAAGTGATCAGCGAAAACAGCTGCGTGTAGGACACGGCGAACGCCGCCTGCGCGGCTGCGCTCTGCGGCAGCGATCCGATGAACGCGAGCATCAGGACGCCGCCGACGTTCATGGCGATCCCTTGAATGCCGGTCGGCAGCCCGAAACGGAAAAGCGATCGGATGATGCGCCAGTCGGGCCCGAAGCCGTGGCCGTGCGGAAACGAGACGACCCACCGTGCCGCGCCAGAGCTTCCACATCGAGTAGATCGCGACAAGGCCCGAGGCGATCGCCGTGCCCATCGCCGAGCCCTTCGGTGCCGAACGACGGAATCGGCCCGAGCCCCCGAATGAGGATGACGTTGAACACGAGATTCAGCACCGTCATCGACGACGCCGAGCACCATGGGCGTGCGCGCGTCACCCGCCGAGCGCAGCGCGGCGCTCGAGCATGAAGAACAATATCTGGGTGAAGGCGGTCAGCCGGACCGTAACAGCGTTTTCAACCCATTCACCAGCATCTGCACAGAGACCATCACGAGCAGCATTCCCATGAGCCGCTCGATGGCGATAAGGCCGCGCTCGCGCAACAGGCGATAAAAGAACGTCGAGCTCAGCAGAATCGTCCCGCCGATCGCCCAGGCGATCGTCATCGCGATGAGCAGCGACGTGTTGTCGCCCGGCGCCCCTTGCTGCAACAGCAGCAGCGCGGCGAGCGTCGATGGGCCGGCAAACAGCGGAATCGCGAGCGGCACCAAAAACGGCTCTCCTTCGAGCGGCTCGCCGACGACGCCACCCTCGCGCGGGAAAATCATGCGCAGGGCAATCAGGAAGAGCACGATGCCGCCGGCGATGCTCAGCGTCTCCTGTTCGAGGCGAAGGAAACGCAGGAGATATTTGCCGAGGAACAGGAACACCAGCAGCACGCCGTAGGCCAGGAGAATCTCGCGCATCAGCACGAGGCGGCGGCGCTCGACCGGAACGGATTTGAGGATGGACAGAAACGGCGGGATGTTTCCGATGGGGTCCATGATGAGCAGCAGCGTGATGACGGCGGCGGAGACGTCCACGACACGGGATCTTACGATGGAAGGGCTTAGGGCTCAGGGCTCAGGGCTCGTCGCACCATGTAATGCAGATATCGCACTTCCCGATCGTCCAGCCCCTGCGCAAATGTCGTCAGTCCTTCGCGCGTCTTGATCGTCACACCGCCACTTCCAACGAGCCACCGGACGATCCGCAGTACGGCCTCGGTCCCCGCTCCAACGGGCGGCGCGGCCATCGTCGGACGCCTCCGCTGAATTTCCTCCGCGAAGGCTTTCGTATCGGGGGCGCTGTGGTCAACGTCGATGATGTCGGCGGCAGGGAGCGACGCAACTGTTCGTGTTCTCCACACGCGACGCTGCTCGATGCGTATTCCGGCGGTAGACGCCGTTACGGTTGTGCGGCGGCGGCCGGGAATGACGATCGTGACCGTTCCATTGGCGTCGGTCACGCGTGCTCCGCATGGTGTCGGGCCGCGCGACGATTTCGTCACGATCGTGCTGGAGCCGCGCGCGTAATTGAAACGGCAGATTGGCTTCGGCGGGGCTGACCTGCACTGCATGCGCGGTCGTGGCGTCTTCGATCTTCAGGCCGAGCAGGCCGCCGATGGCGATCGCCCGCGCTCTCGATTCGCCGTACTTCGTCGAGCCGAACAGCCGCAGCTGGCTTCGGCCCGGCCCTTCTAGCGTCACCGGATACTGGTCTGCGGTGTCGGAGTCTCCGCGCAGCAAATCGACGCGAACGGAGGTGTAGCCGTCAAGGTGGAGTGTCTTGTCGCGCATCGGCACGAGCAGGCCGTACTGCACGAGAGCGGTGCGATCGGCCATGTTGAATGTTGTCCACTTCCTGCCGAAGACGAGCGCGCTGCCAATCGCGGCGAACACGACGCCCATCAGCACAAGAAACGGGCGCGCAAGCGGCGAAGGAGTGCGAATCGGAACGAGGCCGGTGCTCACAAGGATGACGGCCACGCCTGCAGCGAGAAACGGCATACCGAACAGCGACAGGCAGCCGCCGCCTTCGCGAACCTCGAGACGGCCCGGCGCAATCGCGTGGAATGAACCCGCCATCTCCTTGTTTATCGGCAGATCAACCCGACTGGGCCCGCGCCAGCAACAACTCCTTCTCGCGCGTATTCTTCGTCAACGACGCTGCGCGCTCGAATTCGGCGCGGGCTTCGTCGCGGCGTCCGAGCTTGGAGAGCAGATCGCCGCGCACGCTCGGCAGAAGGTGGTAGTGCTTCAGCGACGGTTCCGCCAGCAGCGGCTCGACAGCCGCGAGCCCGGCTTCCGGACCGAGCGCCATCCCGATGGCGACCGCGCGATTCAGCTCGACGATCGGCGAGGGGGTGATCTGCGCAAGCGCCGCATAGAGCGCCGCGATGCGCGCCCAGTCCGTCTGCCACGCCACGCGCGCGCGTGCGTGGCAGGCGGCGATCGCGGCCTGCAGCGCATAGGGCCCGCGCGCGCCGCCGAGCGTCTCGGCGCGATCGAGCGCGGCAAGACCGCGGCGGATCAGCAGCTGGTCCCAGCGCGAGCGATCCTGATCGAGCAGCAGCACCGGCTCGCCCGACTTCCCCACCCGCGCGGCCGCGCGCGACGCCTGAATTTCCATCAGCGCGACGAGGCCGTGCACTTCGGATTCCTGCGGCGCGAGCTCGGCAAGGATGCGGCCGAGGCGAAGCGCGTCCTCGCAGAGATCGGGGCGCATCCAGTCGTCGCCCGCGGTCGCGGAATAGCCTTCGTTGAAGATGAGATAGATGACTTCGAGCACCGACGACAATCGCGCGTCGCGATCGGCGCCGCGCGGCACCTCGAACGGAACGCGCTCTTTCGCGAGCGTCTTCTTGGCGCGCACGATGCGCTGCGCGATGGTGGGTTCGGGGACGAGAAACGCGCGCGCGATTTCGTCGGTCGTCAGGCCGCCGAGAAGGCGCAGCGTCAATGCGGTGCGCGCTTCCGCCGACAGCACAGGATGGCAGGCGGTGAAGATCAGCCGCAGCAGATCGTCGCCCACATCATCATCGAGCGCCGCCTCGATCTCGCGCGCGAACGACTCCTGCCGCTCTTCGAGGTCGTGCCCCAGCTCCTCGTGCTTGCGATCGAGCATTTTGGAGCGGCGGAAATGATCGATCGCGCGATGCTTGGCGGCCGCCATCAGCCAGGCGCCGGCGTTGTTCGGAATGCCCGATGCCGGCCACTGCTCGAGCGCCGCCACGAGCGCATCGTGCGCGAGATCTTCGGCCAGCCCCACGTCGCGCACCATGCGCGCCAGGGCCGCAATAATCTTCGGGGATTCGATGCGCCACACGGCGTCGATGTTAGCTGGGGGCTCTGCCCCCAAACCCCCGGCTCGGTCGCTCGCGAGGCCCCTAAGCCCCGCTCCGCTTCCTCGCGCGCGCCGTCGATCGGTAGCCGTCACGGCTACCGATCACACCATCTTCACTCCGCCTTGTCTATGACTTCTGCTTCTCGAGCTGCTTGCCGATTTCCTTGTGGTGCTCGATGGCCGGACCTGGGGCGAAGTCTTCGAGCTCGAAGAACGGGCGGAGCTCGACTTCCCCATCCTCGAACGGCACCCGCTTGGCCCACTCGATGGCCTCTTCTTTCGATTTCACCTGGATGATCCAGAAACCGGCGACCAGTTCCTTGGTCTCGGCAAACGGACCGTCGACGATCGTCCGCTTGCTGCCCGAGTACTTGATGCGGGCGCCCTGCGAGCTCGGCTTGAGCCCGGTCCCGTCCAGCATGACCCCCGCTTTCACCAACGCTTCGTTGTACTTCGCCATCTCGGCGAGCAGCGTCTCGCTCGGCATCACGCCCGCTTCCGATTCCTTGCTGGCCTTTACAATCATCAAGAACCGCATGTCCGTCTCCTTATGAGTAATGAACAGGTTATCTGTCCTTCTATATACACGTCGAACGGGGCCCGGCAGAATCGACATGGGAGATGTCGAAGATGGGAGACTCGGGCAGATTAGGGCACCAGGACGAATCGTTCGCGATGCGCCGGGCGGACGGCAGCAAAGTGGCGGCGGTCGGTTGTCGCGATTGACGACACTTTCAGGCGCTCGGCGATCGCAACGAGCGTCGTATCGACGAAGCCGAGATCGCCATACGCTTCCATCAGTTGTTCCGCTCGCGACAAGTCGGCCCGGTGAAGGGATTCGACCGCCAGTTCTCCCTTCGCAATCGAACGGACGAACGCGAGCTCGGCATGCGCGCCGATACGATCGCGAAGGAGATACGCCACCTCTGGCAGGATCGTCACAGGAGCCAGGAGTGTTTCAGGATGGGCGCGCAGATACGTGCGCACACGCGAGTGCCAGGCATCGCGGCGATCGGCCAGGGCGTAGAGCACGCCAGTGTCGACCAGAAGGGGCATCGCTAGCGGCGCTTGGCCGCGCGCTTTCGGTCCGTGCGGTGAGACCCCTTTGAACAGAATCTCTTCGTGCCGTTCGGCCGTGTCGGTGAAGCCGCTGTCGAACGCCGCCGCAAAGGACGGCAGTTCCGCGGCCGGACACTTCTCGGCCATGTACGCCGCAAGCGCTTCGCGGACCACGGCGGCGGTTGCCTTTCCTTCGCGGCGCGCGTACAGCTGCAGATCGCGTTCGAGCGCTTCGGGAACGAAGATGGTCGTACGCTTCATGAACGTATGTTAGCATATGTCATACCCTGTGGTTGTCCACCTCATTGACGGCACCTACGAGCTCTTCCGGCATTTTTACGGATTCCGCCGGTCGAACCTCCCCGACCAGCCGATGGGGGCGGTCTCACGGCGTCCTGGGGACGATCGTCCAGATGCTCCAGGAAGGGGCCACGCACATCGGCGGTGGCGACCGATCACGTCATCGAATCGTTCCGCAACGAGCTCTGGCCCGGCTACAAGACGGGCGAGGGGATCGATCCGGCGCTGTGGGCGCAGTTCCACCCGCTCGAGGCATCACTCGTCGCGATGGGCGTGACGACGTGGCCGATGGTGGAACTCGAGGCTGACGATGCGCTCGCATCGGCCGCGCATCTCGCGGCGCAGGACGCGCGGGTCGAGAAGGTGTGCATCTGGACGCCGGACAAAGATCTCGCGCAGTGCGTCTCGGCCGATCGCGTCGTGCAAGTCGATCGCCGCAGCGGCCAGATTCGAAACGCCGCGCGTGTCCGCGAAAAATTCGGGGTCGACCCGTCATTCATCCCCGACTATCTCGCGCTCGTAGGGGACGCGTCGGACGGTTATCCTGGCGTCGCGGGCATCGGCGCGAAAACAGCGGCGCGCCTCATCACGCAGCACGGCCACATCGAACAGTTTCCCGCGAGCGTCATCGGCGAGAACCGCGAGCGCGCGCTGCTCTTCAAGCATCTCGCGACACTACGAACTGATGCGCCGCTCTTCGAAGATGTCGACGAGATGCGCTGGAAGGGCCCGACGCCGGCATTTGCATCTGCGGTTGAAAAACTTGGCAACCCGCGTCTGGCGGAGAGGGTCACCCGGCTCAAGTTGTCGGCTTATACTCGATCTTCATGAAGCTCAGACACTGCCTCATCCTCGCCGGCGTGTTGCTCACCGCCGTCACTCACGCACAAAAACCGGCAGAGCCCAACACCGCCGGTGTCGCGATGCACGCGCTGTTCGATCGCGAATGGGAGTGGGAGCTCACGCAGGATCCGCTGTGGGCGTCGTACCTCGGCGACCGCCGATGGAACGACCGCTGGGAGGACATCAGCCTGAGCGCGCTCGCCGCCCGACAGGCGCACCGGGAATCGGTCCTGAAAGATCTCGCGGCGATCCCGCGCGCTCAGCTCTCGCCTGCCGACCGCCTCAACTACGACCTGTTCCGCCATCAGTATCAGATGGTGGTCGAGGGCTTTCAGCATCGGCAGCACCTGATTCGCACATCGACGCTGAGCGGCGTGCAAGGCACGGAGTTCATCGTCGACTCGCTGCGCTTTCAGACCGTCAAGGACTTCGACGACTGGCTCGCGCGGCTCGACGCGTTCCCCGCGCTCATGGATCAGAACATCGCGCTGATGCGCGAGGGCATGAAGACCAACGTGCTGCTGCCGAAGATCATCGCCGAGCGCGTGCGCCCGCAGATCGCGCAGCTGGCCACGCAGCCGCCCGACCAGAGCGGCTACTACCGCCCGTTCCGCACCATTCCTGCCTCGCTGCCTGAGGCCGATCGCGAGCGCCTCGCGAAGGCAGGTGTCGAGCGCGTCCGCTCGCGCGTGCAGCCGGCCTTTGCGAAGCTGCTCGAGTTCATGGACCGCGAGTACCTGAAGGCGTCCTACGACGGCGTCGGCTGGTGGCGCACGAGCAGCGGGCTCGCGGGCTATCGCTACTTCGCGAAATACCACACGACGACCGATCTCGCGCCGCAGGAGATTCACGCGCTCGGGCTGAAGGAAGTGGCGCGCATCCGCGCCGAGATGGAGACGATCAAGAAGCAGGTCGGCTTCACTGGCACGCTCGAACAGTTCTTCACGCACCTGCGGACCGATCCGAAGTTCTTCTACAAGACCGGCGAAGAGCTGCTCGACGGCTATCGCGCCGTCGCAAAGCGGATCGATCCCGAGCTCATCAAGATCAGCCGCAAGCTGCCGCGCACGCCGTACGGCGTCATCCAGATTCCCGACGCCATCGCGCCGATGTCGCCGACGGCGTTCGCCAACGGCGGCGCGCCCGACGGGTCGCGGCCGGCGTATTTCTTCGCAAACCTCTACAAGCCCGAGACGCGCCCGAAGTGGGAAATGATGGCGCTGACGCTGCATGAAGCGATGCCGGGACATTGCCTGCAGATTTCTACCGCGCAGGAACTGGGCGACCTGCCGAACTTCCGCCGCCATGCGTTCTTCACGGCGTACGTCGAAGGATGGGGCCTCTACGCCGAATCGCTCGGCGAAGACATGGGTCTCTACAAAGACGATCCGTACTCGAAGTTCGGACAGCTCACCTACGAGATGTGGCGCGCCGTGCGCCTCGTCGTCGACACCGGCATCCACGCCATGGAGTGGGAGCGCGAGCGCGCCATCAAGTACTTCATGGAGAACGCCGCGAAAACCGAGAACGACGTCACGACCGAGATCGATCGCTACATCTCGGTACCAGGCCAGGCGCTGGCGTACAAGATTGGCGAGTTGAAGATCAAGGAGATGCGCCGGCGATCGGAAAAGGCGCTCGGCGAGAAGTTCGATCTCCGCGACTTCAACGACGTGGTGCTGCAGTCAGGCGCGGTGCCGCTGAACATCCTCGAAGACCGCGTCAACGAGTGGCTTAAGGCTGATCGACAATAACGAAGAACAACGAAGACGAAGAACGAAAACCGAATAAAGCACCGGTATCACGCATACCCACAACGCAGCGGGATGCTTTCTATTCGTTTTTCGTTTTTCGCTTTTCGTTGTCACGGCACTACTCTGAACGCCGACAGTGTCCGTTCAGATCCGGCGTTCGTCTCCACGATGTACTCGCCCGGTGCGAGCGGCGCGAGTGTAATTTCCACGCGCCGCCAACGCGTCCCATCCGCATCGTCGCGAATCGTCGCAGTCACCGGCACGTTCAAAGGGACTCCGGTGCGCCCGAGCAGACGCGCTGTGATATCTCCGCCGAGCGACGCGGGTGTCTCGACGATAATCCGTTCCGTGCGGCGGAACCGCTGATCGGCCGTCGGAATTTCGCGAGGGCCGAAGCGCCTGAAGAACAACGTACCGGTACCGAGTGGATTTGCCTGGAGCGTGAAGAGGAACGACTCCGTCGATCCGAGCGCCGCCGTGCCCTTCGTGCGAACCAGCACTTTGTAATCGCCGGGCTCGAGCGGTGCCGCCGGCGTGATGGCAATCTGCGCCGCGAACGTGCCCGGATCGAGCGACGCGCTTCCCTTTGCGATCGGCTTCCCTTCCGCGTTCAGCAGCGTGGCATCCACCTGTCCACCCTTGCTCCAATCGTCGCCGCTCGCCCTGCTGCGCGGCACTTCCACAACGGTGCGAACGATCGCCGCGCGTCCCGATGTCCACGCCGCCGCTGCCTGCACTCGTAGTGGAAGCTCGCGCGAAAACGCCGACAGCGGCGACAGGGCGTGTGCGAGCACCTTGGCCTCAGCCGTATCCACAGAGCTGGTAGGTGTTGACGGCTTGGCGGTCTCGACCGCCTTCGCGGCGAGATATCCGGCTCGCGCACGGACCCGCACACCCGGACGCTTTACCCGAACGGTGATCTTGTGAAATTTTCCATCCGCATCCGCGTTGGAGTAGTACCCGACCAGGTAATAGGAGCTGAGATCGTTGACGATGCGGCGGATCCCGTTTTCCATATACGCAGGCTGCACGATCGCCTGACCGTCGGTGATGTCGGCCATCATCTGCAGCGATCGACGGCGGTCGCCGAGCGGCGCGTACGCCGCAGAAAACGCGCCCGGGCCAATCGGGTAGAACGACACGTTCGCGCGGTTCGCGCCCTGCATAATCTCGATGAACCGCTTCTCATTGCTCAGCTCTGACAGCGCGTAGCGATCGACCTCGCACGCGGCCCGGTCGACGGTCTTCATTCCATCGTTGGTGATCAGCACCGAGTTCGGATCCTTGACTGTCGGGCGACCAGTAATTGGATCGGTGCCCGCCTTCGGAATCGGAATGAACACATTCGCCGGTTCTTTCTCATCTTGCGTTGGTGTCAGGAGCGGCTTTCTGAGGTTCGGCGCAGGTCCGTACAAAGGCCATCCATCGGTGAGCGTGATGACCGCCTTCCGTTCTTCGCGGAGCCCGCGTAAAAACACCACAAGGTCCTCGAGCGCGTCGAGCACGAGCACTTCGCGCCGCCGCGCGACCATCGTCTTCGCCATCCACTCACCATCGATGATGGGCGGGGCGTAGCAGTGGTCGTAACGCGCCTCGACCAGATCTTTCGTGCCCGGCCAGCCTTCCTGCCCCCAGTGCGGCGTGAGCATCGCCTCGATGCTGCCGGTGCGCCGCGTGAACGTCAAACCGCGCGCCGACATCTCGGGCGTCATGATGGCGACGAGGTCATCGCCCCCGATGAGGGCGTTCAACATGTCGATCATGGGCCGCCGCACCTGAAGCGATCCCGCAACATCGACGTGTTTCGGATCCAAGAACAGCACGAAGACCCGCGCGCGGGGATCCTGCGCCGCGCGCCGCATCTCCTCCAGCGTCGACGGCTCGCGTCGCGTCTGCGGGCGCGAACCCGCGACGGAGACATGCTCGAACTGCACGATCTTCTGGGGCACGCCGTCTTCAAGGACTTCAATCTCGGACTCGTTCAGATCGAGCACGGGCATGTCGCCAGACGAGGGATACATGTCGACGCGGACGTAGTTGACCTCGGTCGTGAAGGGGCGCGGCTGAGAGGGATCTTGTGCACTCAGCAACGAAGAACGAAAATCGAAAAACGAATAGAGTCCCGCTGTCACGCAGACCAACAGCGCCGCACGCGTGACACTATTCGCTTTTCGTTCTTCGTTCTTCGTTTTCCTCATGTTTCGTTTTCCTCATGGCAGACAAGGGCCAGTTTACACTGGGACCCATGAAACCCTGGGAAGTGCTGGGCGAAACGCAGACGCCCGATGGCACTGCGATGGCGCTGACAAGGCGCGACCGCGAGTACGTCATTCTGGCCAATGGCAAGAGCCTGATGTCGAGCCTTATGCACGGATCGGAAGAGGCGCTCGCGACAATGGCGTGTCCGCACCTCCGCACGGTCGAGGAACCGAGCGTGCTCATCGGCGGGCTCGGCATGGGCTTCACGCTTCGCGCCACGCTCGACCTGCTGCCCGCGGATGCCGTGGTCACGGTCGCAGAGCTCGTTCCCGCTGTGGTGGAATGGAATCGCGGGCCGCTCGGTCCGCTGGCCGGCCAGCCGCTCAAGGACAAGCGCGTGCGTGTCGTGGTCGGCGACGTCAACGGCGTAATCGCGTCGAGCCGCCAACAATTCGACGCGATCCTGCTCGACGTCGATAACGGCCCTGCCCCGTTTACCGCCGACGCAAATGCCGGCCTCTATGACGACCGTGGATTAGCGGCCGCGCGATCGGCGCTGAAGGAAAACGGCGTGCTGGCGATCTGGTCGGCGTGGGACAACCGGAAGTTCGTGCAGCGCCTTCGCTATGCGAAGTTCGACGTCACCGTCGAGCACGTCCGCGGCCGCCTCAAAAAAGGCGGCCCGCACCACACTATTTTCCTGGCGCGCGCATCTGCCTGAAGAGCTCGTACATCACGACGCCGCCCGCGGTCGCGACGTTCAGCGAGCGCTTGGTGCCGACCATCGGGATGCGCACGCGCGTGTCGCATCGCTGCACGATATCCGCAGGCAGGCCATCGACTTCGTGACCGAAGACGACGAGCACAGGGAATCGGGGCTGCCACTCGAACAGATCGACGCTCGCGTCCACCGTCTCAATCGCAGCTGTTTCCCATCCCGCGCGGCGGCGGTCGTCGATCACAGCGAGCGGCTCGGCGCGCTCCCACGAAACGCTCTGCTCGGAGCCGAGCGCGGTCTTCGCGATTTGCCGCGACGGCGGCGACCCCGTGAAGCCGGACAGATACAGGCGTGACAGCCCCACAGCGTCGGCGGTTCGAAAGAACGCGCCGACGTTGTAGAGGCTGCGCACGTTGTGAAGTAGCACCTCTACGATGGGTCACACCTTTTCGATGATGTCAGACAGAAACGGAGATGACGGTCTTGATGACCGCCGGGTCCTCTGCGAATTCAGGAAAGCGCTGCGGAGTATCGACAAGGTCGAAGCGGTGGGTAATCCACGGCGCAGTATCGATGCGGCCGGCCTCGATGAGCGCGATAATCTCGCGGAAGTTGCCGGGCAGCGCGTTTCGGCTGGCGAGGAGCGACAGCTCGCGGCGGTGGAAGTTTGGGTCGTGGAAACTGACCTCGCCCTGAAACAGTCCAACGAACACGATGCGTCCGCCTTGCGCCGGCAGTTCGAAAGCGCCTTCCATGGACGCGGCATTGCCGGTGGCGTCGAGCACGATCGTGGGCAGATCGCCGCCCCCGATGCCGCGAAGCTGTTCCGTGACGTCAACCCCGCCGGCCAGCGTGTGCGTGACTCCGAGATGCCTCCGGCAGAAGTCGAGGCGCGATGCCTTTACGTCCATGACGGCCAGCGTGGCGTCATGCAGCTGCGCGAACTGGATCACGCTGAGGCCAATGGGACCTGCGCCGATGACGAGCACGAAGTCATCTCGCGTGATGCTCGCGCGCTCCACGGCATGGGCACCGATCGCAAGCGTCTCGACCAGCGCCAGTTGGTCATACGCGAGCGAGCCGGAGCGGTGGAGCTTCCGCGCAGGCACGGCCATCTGCAGACGCATGCCGCCGTCAATGTGCACGCCCAGCACCTTGAGATCGGCGCAGCAATTCGATCTTCCGCCGCGGCACGCAAGACAGCGCCCGCAATTGATGTACGGCTCGACCGCGCAGCGGTCGCCGGTCTTGAGCCCATGCGGGTCGCTGCCGGGATCGAGGATCTCGACGCCGAGCTCGTGACCCGAGGATGCGCGGGTAGTTGAAAAACGGCTGCCGTCCAGCGAAGGCGTGGAGGTCGGTGCCGCAGACGCCGATGCGATGCACGCGCACCAGCGCCTCGCCCGGCTGTGCGGATGGCGCGGGCACGTCCGTGGCAATAAAGTGACCCGGTCGTTCGAGAGCGATCTGCTTCAACGACGGCCGTCCGTTACCGTTGCGGGATAAGTATTGGCATGGGGCTTCCAAGTCTACATCGCGTCGAACACGGCGACCACGGCTCCGTGATCGCTCGTGCCGAACTCACGTTGAACGGCGCATGAGACGGTCGTGTCGGCGAGCGCGCGGCTCGCGAGCACCATGTCGAGGCGCCAGCCGATGTTGCGCTCGCGCATCTTCCTCCACGGCGCCCACCAGGTGAAGATCTCGGCGTTCTCCGGCTCCATCTTGCGATGCACGTCGACGAGCCCGTGCCCGATGATGCGCTCGACGAGCGCGCGCTCGTCGGGCCGCTGACCGATGACGCCCGGCTTCCGTTCCTTGGGATGGACGTCCATGTCGGTTCGCGCGACGTTGAAATCGCCGCACAAGACCAGCGGCCGACCCGACGCTGCGTAATCGGCCGCGAACAGCTCGAGCGAATCGAGGAACCGCATCTTCGCCGGAAAGTCCTTGCCGCCGTTCGGCACGTAAATCGACGCGATGGTAAATGCAGGCAGCTCGGCGATGACGATGCGGTGCTCGTAGTCGAATTGCGGATGCTGAAAGACAGGCTCGGTGGGAAATGCGTCCTTGCGCACGTGCAGACCAACGCCCGAATATCCTTTGCCGCCGTGCCAGTAGCACCAGTAGCCCTCGAGCTGGCACAACCAGACCGGCAGCTGCTCCAACGAGGCTTTCAACTCCTGCAGGCAGAGAACGTCCGGGCGCTCGCGCTCGATGAACTCCTGGAGCTGCGCGTCGCGCGCACGGATCCCATTCACGTTCCACGTGGCGATCTTCATCCCTATTACTTTACTGATTCGCGGAAGGTTGTTGCTGCCGGAGACCGCTAGACGACGTCTGGATCGTGCGAATCGCTCTTTCGACGATTGTGGAGGACGCGTTCGACCGGACTGATCATGAGCACGAGCAATCCAAGTGTGCAGGAGGCGGCCACCAGGGGCCATTGCGCCAACCCACACGCGATACCCGTGGCGGCGGCGAGCCAGATTGAGGCGGCGGTCGTGAGGCCACGGACCGATTCCTCGCCCGTGCCCGTGCCCCGCAAAATCGATCCGGCGCCGAGGAATCCGACGCCGGTCACGATGCCTTGAATGACGCGTGACGTGCCATCCGTCGAGAGGCCGCGCGTGGGATCGACTGTTTCGAGGATGAAGACCGCCGAACCGAGTGCCACGAGGGCCAGAGTCCGCAGGCCCGCCGGCTTCCGGCGAAGCTCGCGATCCAGTCCAATCAGCGCGCCTGCGCCCACTGCTGCTACCAGACGAAGAAACACCTGGCCAAAATCCAGTGAACTCACGATCGGGTTATCGGCTGTTGATCTGGGGAAATTTAGTGCAAGCTGACGTCATGTTCGTCATCGAACTGGTCTACAAAGCCGAGCTCACTGCCATCGACGCGCATATGGCCGCGCATGTGAAGTTCCTGAAGAAGTACTACGCCTCAGGCAATTTCCTGATCTCGGGCCGCAAGATACCTCGAGACGGCGGGATCATCCTTGCGGTCGGCAAGAGCCGCAACGAGATCGACGCCATCGTCCGTGAAGATCCCTTCCACGTGCACGGCCTCGCCGAGTTTCGAATCATCGAATTCAGAGCCAGTCAGCGCGCAGACGACATCCAAAAGCGGATTGAATCTTAGAACTGCTCGATGGGCGCCGGAGACGGAGTGGGATCTGGCGTCGGCACGATTGCGTCCGACACGGCCGGCGACGAGTCGACATTGGCAGCGCTCGTCTCGACCTCATTGCGGGGCACGACATGCGTCACCGGAATCGGCTGAACCGGCGATGTGAGCGTTTCTGACGGCACAGCGGCGGCCGGCCGGCGAGCAGATCGAACAGGAGTGTCGGCTGGAGTGGCCGGCGCGCATGGCGGCGGCGCAAACGCAGCGGGCTCGGCGCGATCCATTGCGCTCGCGACGGCAACTGGCGGGGAGACGGGCGCCGGCGCAGGCGAGACAAAGCCGGAATAAAACGGCGATGCAAAGCCGGAATAAAACATCGTGCACGCCGCCATGAACGCGAGCACGAAAAACAACGATCTCGACGAGGATGATTCCCGGATCGGAATGGTTGTGGCCGGCGCTTCAACAGCAACCTCTTCGATTTCGCCGAGGTGTACGTTGCCGAGCAAAGCGTCGGCGTCAACGCCGACTTCTTTCGCGTACGCACGCACGAACGCTCGTGTGAAAAAGGCTTGAGGGAGATGATCGCTATCGTTCCGCTCGATCGCATCGAGGAGGTGAACCGGAATCTTGGTTGTGCGCGAGATATCGGCGAGCGTCAGATTCTGGCGCTCGCGGGCCTCAGAGAGTTGCCGGCCGACTTTCATGCGCGCCTTCCGAGCAAAATTACTGCCAGCCCAGAATGAACGAGTTAGCAGTCGTGGCTAGTCGTAAAACACGACATCCGGTAGTTTTTCCCCGTCAGTTCGGGGCGAATTACAAATTGGGGCGAATTACAAAAAGGAAATCGTCGCCTAAAAGAAAACGGCCAGGGACGATGTGCCGTCCCTGGCCGTTGACCTTCGTGTCTTCGTGCCTTCGTGGTTAGAAGTTCACCTTCCAGACGAACGTGAAGAACCGCATGATGCTGTTCGTCGCGCCCGTGACCTTGCCGAAGTTCGTGCTCGTCGGGTCAACGTTCGGATTCTGCCACAGCACGTTGTCGAACAGGTTCTGCACGTCAACGCGGAACTGCAGCGACCGGCCGCCGCCGATGCCGAAGTTCCGGACGATGTTCGTGTTCACCAGGAAGTACCCGGGGCCACGCACGCCGTCCACTCGGAACGGGAAGCGCGCTTCTGGAAGGTCGCCGGCTGAAGCGCCGCAGACCGCTCGAAGCCCGCGTCCACGTTGAACCAGGTCTTCGACGCGTCGATCGTGCCGTCACGCTGCAGCGCGATTTCCGGATTGTCCTTCTTGATGTCGTCGAGGTTGCCGTTGAAGAACAAGTTGCCGAAGTCGAGCAACGCGCCCGGCTGGTACTCGAACGTGCCGCCCATCTGCCATCCGCCGACGATGTTGGCAAGGACGCCCCCCTGGTTCAGGAACGCCTTGTTGCTGCCGAACGGGAACTCATACACCGCGCCGCCGGCGATGCGGAACGGCCGGGCATCCTGACTCGGCTGCCACGCGTCGGCTCGCGATCGTAGGCCTCGACGACACGATTTTCCGTGACGTCGTTGAACGAGAACGCCAGGTTGGCGCTGAGGCCATTCGAGTAACGGCGGTTGACCGTCACCTCGAGCGAGTGAGCCTTGACGACGCCGAGCGGCAGGTTCTGGAATTGCAGGTTGTTGCCGCCGAGCTGCGGGAACGCGCGGATCAGGTTCTGCCGCTGCGTCGTCCGCGCCTGGAAGAACGCGTTGTTCGCCAGCCGCTGATACAGCACAGGATCCGACGTCCTCAGCGACGCGAAGTTGTCGATGTGGAACGGATTCGTCACCTGCTGCTGCAGCAGCGTCTGCGCCGACGCGTCGCGGCTGGTGATGTTGGTGCTGTAGTACGACTCCGGAATGTAGGACTCCTGAATCGTGCGATCGACACGATCCGAATACATACCGGAGTACGCCACTTCAACCGACATGTTGCCGAACAGCTCGCGCTGCACGCCTACTCTCCAGCGGTTCACGCGCGCGTGCTTGCGGTTCGGATTCTCGCGGAGTGAAGCCCGATCCGAGAATGGCGTTGGCGCCGAGCGAATCCGCGAGCGCCGGCTCGAACCGGGTTCCGTTGCGCGCACGGGAACGGATCGACGATCGGCAGAACGCCGTTCCTCGGATCCCCAAGGAGCCAGGTCTGGCCGAAGTCGGTGCTCGCCACGTTGGTCGTCGCCGAGGTGTAGCCAAGCTGGTTGATGCTGCCGTTGGGGTAATCGGCGGCGTTCAGCGTGTCGAAGAAGAGACCGTACCCGCCTTGAGACGGTCCTCTCGCCCAGCTTGTACGCCATCGAGGCGCGCGGCATGAACATATGCTCGCCGTTCCAGGTCTTACCCAGATCGGACTGCGCCGGCATACACCGAGCCGCCGACGCACGCGGAAGTCGCTGACCGGCATCTGCGGAATCGGACTCCGCGCGTACGCGGCCTGCGCGAGCTGCGTAATCGCCAGCTGCGCATCCGGATCGAACTCGGTGATCCAGCGATCCTCGGCTTCGGTGATGCCATCCTCGAACTCGTATCGGAGGCCGAGGTTCAGCGTGAGGTTCTGCGTGACGCGCCACGTGTCCTGGAAGAACGCCGCCGTAGTACGGGTTGCGCATCGAGACCGGCGTGTTCTGGCCGATCGACACCTGCGTCGGAATGCCGAGCATCAGCGCCGCGAGGCTCGGGCCGATGTTGCTGGCCGGGAACACCGCCGTCGTATCCGCCGCGCGCGTGAACGTGTTGTCGAACGTGTACGTCGACGACACGTTGCCGGCCGGCGATCAAGTCCGTCCCGGCGCATGGCCAGGCGATAGTCGACGCCGCCGCGCAGCGTGTGGTCGCCCTTGACGCTCGTGATGTTGCTCTGCGCCTGAACGTGCGTGGCGTCGAGCGCCGCCGTTGGCGGTGTTCGAGACACCCTGGTATCCGCTCGACACTGATGACGGGCATCATGCAGTTGTTCGACCGCGCCGCAGAACTCGTCGAGGTAGCTCGGAAGACCGACGTCGGTGGGCTTGTACCGGTGCATGCCCCGGCGCTGCTGATCTTCGTAAGAAGCGATTCGTCGAAAACTGCGTGTCGAACACCGTCGATCCCAGTGACTTTCGTCCAGTTGCCGGTGTAGGCCCACGACGCGCGCGTCTTGTCGTTGACGTGCAGGCCGTGGAACTTCGGGTTCGGCGATTCGTACGTCCAGTCGCCGAGCTGCTCGTGGAACGTCGTGCCCGCGTACCGGAAGAAGAAGCGGTCGCTCTGCGACGCGTTGTAGTCGATGCGGCCGCCGAAGTTCGACGCGTTCGTCAGGTTCGGCACGCCGCCCTGGTAGTAGTTGCCGGTCGGAATCTGCTCCCTGCTCGACGAAGTTCTGGTTCGGCGGCGGGATCATGTCTCTTGTAGAGCGCGAACAGCGGGTTCTTGTACGTGCCGTTCGCGTTCATGAACCGGTCTTTCGGGATGATGTTGTTCGGGAACGGCGTGCGGATGAAGCTGCCCGGACGCGCCGGATCGGGACGCACGGTCAGCGGATCGTAAATCTGATACTGGCCGGGCGTGCCCAGCGTCAGCAGGTCCGAGAAGTCGCCGTCGAGGTGCTTCGCGTTCGCGGGCACCGTCGACGTCGGTGTGTTTCGGGCAGCCGAGTCGTCGTAGTTCCGCTGATAGTTGAAGAAGTAGAACAGCTTGTTGCGGCCGTTCACGATCTTCGGAAGCACGACCGGGCCGCCGAGCGTGAACGCGACGTTGTGCGAGTGGCCGGTGTTGTACAGCTCGCCGGTCTCGGGACGCTGCCCGAACGCCAGCTTCTGCTGCGGATTCCACGAGTTGATCTGGTTGGTCCAGTACTGATAGTTGAGCGTGCCGCGCGTGAGGTTCGTGCCCGCGCGGGTCATCAACGAGATGTTGGCGCCCGTGCCATGTCCCTGCGATGCGTCGAAGTTCGACGTCTCGACGCGCATTTCCTGAATCAGGTCGGAGTTCGGCGACGCCGACATGCGGCGGTTGTTGCCGGCGTTGGTCGCGCCGTCGATCGAGTAGTTGAAGCTGCCGACGCCACCGAGGGGGTCGCCGGCGCCGTCGTTCGGACCGTCAATCTGCCCCTGAAGCACGATCTGCTGCGTCGTCGGGCCGACGATGCCCTGCGCGAATTTCGAGAGCAGGATCGGCTGGTTCGCCGCCATCGGCAGACCCTCGATGAGGGCGCGATCGAAGTTCTGTCCCGATGACACCGACGTCGTGTCGAGGATCGGCGCCTCGGCCGTGACGTTCACGGTTTCCGAAACGTTGCCGACTTCGAGGGTCAGTCTCACGCTGAGCGTCTGAGCGACGCTGAGCGTGACGTCCTGGTTTATCGTCTTGAAATTCGGCATTTCGACCGACACACGATACGGTCCAGGCTGCAGCAGGGGCGCTTCGAAGTAGCCCGTCTCATTCGTGATGAGCGACTGCGTCTGGCCGGTTTCGGTGTTGGTGATTTTGACGTTCGCTCCGGGAATGACTCCCTGCGCGTCCGAAATGACGCCGTTGATGTTGCCGCGCGTCTCTTGTGCCCAGGCCGGCAATGCCGCCAGGGTGCACATCAAGAGCAGCGCCCAAAATCCTCTTCGCATACCCATATTTTTCCTCGCTGTTCAAATCGCGCACGTGTCGTGTCCGCCACGGCCGGGACAGTCGCGGCGGCGCGCTTCGAAACTTCCAAGTCCAACTAATTTGTTGAAGGGACGGAGGAAAAGTGTAGTGAAGGCCTCAGATTGCCGTCAAGGAATTGCGCGAGTTTTTGTTCTGAAATGGATTATTTTGTTGTGAATTGCGTGGTAGTTTGTCGCGTGATGTCGCAGTCTCCACTATATTGGATTCATCGCTGTTCATTTGGATCCGTCAGTCTTCCAGCACGCCCAACACGTTCGAGTAGTCGTCGGTCCACAAACGAACGCCGGCGCCCGATAGCCGAACCCATCGAGGCGCCGACGTGGCGAGCTGGCCAAGATCGTTCTGGTTGCGGGCAAGGACGACCCAGACCGACGGCCGCTTCGCTTCGGCGGCGCGCTCGGGCGGCACCTCCTTGTCGTTCCGCGTGTAGCACACGAGACGCTGGTCGTCGGCAATCCGCGCGATCACCGGCCCGAGGTTGAAAAACCGGTTCGACACGTGGAACGCAATCACGCCGCGCGGTTTGAGCCGCGACATGAACATCGATACAGCTTCGCGCGTGATGAGATGCGTGGGAATCGCGTCCGACGAAAACGCATCGACGACGATGAGATCGTACGAAGACTCCGGCATCGCACGCAGCCCCAGCCGTCCATCCACCGCCATCGTCCGTATCGTCGTGCCCGGGCGCGCCCGCGCCTCGGAGAGGTACGTGAAGTACGCCGGATTCTCCGCGATGCGGATGACGGCCTCGTCGATCTCGAAGAAGTCCATGCGCACACCGTTGCCGGCATAGCCGGCAAGCGCGCCGGCACCGAGGCCGACCACAGCGACATCGCGGAACCGCCCTTCGGGAGAGAGCGTGAAGACGACATCGCCGAGCGGACCGGATGGATGGTAGTACGCGGTCGGCAGCGCACGCACCTTGCCGCGAAACGCCTGCACGCCATGCGTCGTCGTGCCATGCGTAAGCACGTGCCAGTCGCCGTTCTGCTGGGACGTCACTTCGTGCACGCCGAAAAACGTGCGCTCGCGGTGCAGCACATCGCCGCCGGTTCTCACGACACCGGCGCCGACGAGTAGGCCTGCGGCCATGCCGGCAAAGAGCAGCGCGGTCTTCCGCGATGAGCAACAGCAGAACCGCCGGAATCGCGAACGACGCCCGCACGAGCGGTTGCGTCAGCTCCACGCCGGCGCGATCGTTGAAGATGGAGATGCCCCAGTATCCGGCGACGAACAACATCGCCGCGATCGCGCGCCACGCCCAGCGACCGGCGGGCGATTTCGCGCGGTGGTCCGCCTGAATGGTCTGAGGCCGGAGAAAAACAGCCGCCGCGATCGCGAGCGGGTACTCAAGGATCGACGAGAACACGACGGGCGCGATGAGCGCGACGGCCGCGCCGCCAAGGACACCGCCGAGCGAGACGCACACGAAGTAGCCGGTGAGGTGCGCAGGATCCGGGCGGCTCTCGGCAAGGCGCGTGTGGCACAGCATCGCCAGCACCGTGAACGCGATGAGATGCGCAAACGTGATCGGCAGGATCGGATAGCGCACCTCCGCGAGCGAGAGCACGAGGACGAGCAGCACGACCACCGGACGCGACAGCTCCCCACCACCGCGCGCTGCCGTGATCTCTGGTCGAAAACGCGGCGATGAAAGTCATCAAGTACAGCGCCAGCGGAATGACCCAGAGCAACGGCGCCGACACGACGTCGGTGGCAAGGTGCTGTGTAACGCCGAGCAACAGCGCCGATGGGACGAGGGCCAGGACGATCCAGAGCAGGCGGTTCCGGGTTCCGGGTTCCAGGTTCCGGGTTCGGGTTCCGGTTCGCGGTTCCGGTTCCGGTTCCGACGCGAGCTACGCGACCCACGCGACCCACGCGACCCACGTACGCGCACGCGGCGATGAGCGCGGCGGCAGCCCAGAACCCAACCGACCAGCCGCTGACCTGAAGACTCCGCGTGGCGGCCGGTTCGACGATGAGATATCCGAGCAGTCCGAGCAGGCTTCCTGCGTTGCTCGCGGCGTACAGAAAGTACGGGTCTTTGGCTTTCGGATCGTTCGTTCGCGAAAACCACTGCTGCAGGAGCGGGGCCGTGGCCGACAGCGCGAAGAACGGCAGACCGACGCTGACGGCCAGTGCCCGCAGCAGCCACCACCGTGGACCGGCGCCGCTGCGGCTCTCCGATCTCGATCGGCATCAGCAGCGTGGCTCCCGCCACGATCAGCACGCAGATGTGCAGCGGCCGCTGCCACCGTGGCGGCACATATGTGCTCAACGCATGTGCGTAGAGATATCCGAGCAGCAGCACGGCCTGAAAGAAGACCATGCACGTGCTCCAGACCGCCGGGCTGCCGCCGAGCACCGGAAGCAGCATCTTGCCTGCGAGCGGCTGCACCATGAAAAGCAGCGTCGCCGAGAAGAAGATCGCGAGCGCGAAGAGCCGCCGGCCGGTCAGCACACGGCGATCATATAATGCGAGGAAAATGGGGGACTTCGCATGAAACGGTATTTCGGTCTCTTGGCGTGCTTCGCGCTGTTCACGGTGACGCTTGCGGGTCAGGCACGACCGCCGGCCGCCGCGACATCAACTGAAGATACAGAGCCTCTGCCATGGCTGAACCCAACTGAGGGGAAGCCGATCGACACGCGCCCGACGGAGAAGAAAGACAACACGCCTTCGTTCCCCGAGCAGTTTCGCGCCCCCTATCGCGCGACGCCGCGCTTCAAGGTGACGACGCTCATCGACAACCTGGAAGTCCCGTGGAGCCTGGCATTTCTTCCGAGCGGAAACATCATCCTGACCGAACGGCTGCCGGGAAGGATTCGCATTCTCCACACCGACGGCAAGCTGTCCGGACCGTTGGCCGGCGTGTCGGTGGTGGCCTCGCCCGGCGCGAAAGACATCGGTCTTCTCGACGTCGTGCTCGATCCGAACTTCGCCAGCAACCGGCGCGTCTTCTTCAGCTTCTTCAATTACATCGACGGCACGAACAGCAACACGAACATCGCGCGCGCGCGCCTCGATGAGAAAGCGCTCGCACTCACCGACGTCAGCGTGATCTTCCGCGGGTTGCCCGTGATGCCGTCGAAGCGGCTCGGCGCGAAGACGGGCGGGCGCATCGCGATCGGACCCGACGGCAATCTGTTCATGACGCTTGGCGACCGCTCGGATTCGCCGCCCTGGAGCGTCGCACAGCAGCTCGACAATCACCTCGGCAAGATCATTCGCATCACGCCGGATGGCGCCGTGCCGCCGGACAATCCGTTCATCGGCAAGCCCGGCGTCCTGCCCGAGATCTGGACCTACGGTATGCGCAGCGCCGAAGGGCTCGCGTTCGATCCGAAAACGGGCCGTCTGTGGCAGAACGATCACGGTCCTCGCGGTGGAGACGAGCTGAACATCGTCGAGAAAGGCAAGAATTACGGATGGCCCGTCGGTCGCGCGGGGCATCGACTACCCGGGCAATCCGATCGGCGTCACGCGCAGGAGCGGGATGGAAGAGCCGATCTATTACTGGGACCCCGTCATCGCGCCATCTGGTCTCGCGTTCTACACGGGCAGTCTGTTTCCGCAGTGGAAGAACAGCCTCTTCATGGGTGGCCTGCGCGGCGCCATGCTCGACCGGCTGGAGATGGTCAACGACAAGGTCGTTGCGGAGGAACCGTTGCTGACGGATCTGCATGCCAGGATTCGGGACGTGCGTGTGGGTCCGGACGGCGCCGTGTATGTGCTGACCGATAGCGGCACGCCGACGATGAGCCCGAACACTCCGCCCACGAGCAAGTTGTTGAAGCTCACACCGAAATAGGCTTCGCCATGAATCCATACGTCGCCGAAGCGGTAGGAACGATGATTCTGATCCTGCTCGGAGACGGGGTCGTCGCGAACGTGCTGCTCGCGCGGTCGAAAGGCCAGAATTCCGGCTGGATCGTGATTACGATGGGATGGGGCGTTGCGGTGACGATCGCGGTGTACTCCGTCGGCCGCATCAGCGGCGCGCACCTCAACCCTGCGGTCACCATCGCGCTCGCCACGATCGGCGCGCTTCCCGTGGGAGAACGTGGCTGGATATGTGGCAGCACAAATGATTGGCGCGTTCGTTGGCGCCACACTGGTGTGGCTCACGTACCTGCCGCATTGGCGGCTCACAGAAGATCCGGCCTTGAAGCTGGCGGTGTTCTGCACCGGGCCAGCGGTTCGCAATCCAGTCGCAAACGTCATGACCGAAGCGATCGGCACTGCAATGCTGCTGTTCGGTGTGCTCGCCATCGGCGCCAACGCCGAAGGATGGGCGCAGGCCGGAGACGTGGATCTCTCGCAGGTCTTCAGTCGCGCGCTGCAACCGCTGCTCGTCGGCATTCTGGTCCTCGGAATAGGCCTCTCGCTTGGCGGCCCTACCGGATACGCGATCAACCCGGCGCGCGATCTCGGGCCGCGCATCGCGCACGCCATCCTTCCCATTCCCGGCAAGGGCACGTCAGACTGGCCGTACGCCTGGATTCCAGTTGTTGCACCGATCGCCGGCGGCATCGCCGGCGCCGCACTGTATTCCTTCGTGGGATTTTAGGCCCGCCCTGAGCGAGCGCAGCGAGTCGAAAGGGAGACACATGGCACGTTACGTCGGAGCTCTGGATCAGGGCACAACCAGCACACGGTTCATGGTGTTCGATGCCGCTGGCGCGGAAGTGGCGCGCCGCCAGATCGAGCACGAGCAGATCATGCCGAAGCCCGGATGGGTCGAACACGATCCGGTGGAAATTGCCGCGCGCACGAACGAGGTGATTACCGGCGCGCTGCGGGTGGCAAATCTCGACGGAAGGGATCTCGCGGCGATCGGCGTGACGAACCAGCGCGAGACGACGATCGTGTGGAATCCGAAAACCGGCCGCCCCTGGTACAACGCCATCGTCTGGCAGGACACCCGGACGGATCGGATCGTCACGGCGCTCGAGCCGCATCGGCAACTGCTCTGCGAACGCACGGGGCTGCCGCCCGCGACGTACTTCTCGGGCACGAAGCTGCAGTGGATTCTCGAGAACGTCGAAGGCGTGAGAGCCGCCGCGGACAAAGGCGAAGCGGTCTTCGGCAACGTCGATACGTGGGTCATCTGGAATCTCACGGGCGGCGCCGACGGCGGCGTTCACGTCACCGACGTCACCAACGCGAGCCGCACGCTGCTGATGGATCTGCGCACGCTCGATTGGGATGATGAGCTGCTCGCGCTGTTCGGCATTCCGCGCCGCATGCTGCCGACGATCAAGTCGTCGTCTGAACGGCAGGCGTACGGAATGACGCGGCGAAACGGACCCGTGGGCGCCGAAGTACCGGTGTGCGGCGATCTCGGCGATCAGCAGGCGGCCACGGTGGGCCAGGCGTGTTTTTCAGTCGGCGAAGCGAAGAACACGTATGGCACCGGCAACTTCATGCTGCTCAACACAGGCGAAACGCCGACGCCGTCGAAGACCGGCCTCCTCACTACGGTCTGCTACAAGCTCGGCGATGCGAAGCCGGTGTATGCGCTCGAAGGATCTGTGGCCGTCACCGGATCGGCTGTGCAGTGGCTGCGCGATCAGCTCGGCATCATCGCGACGGCCGCCGACGTAGAAGCGCTAGCGAACACGGTGCCCGACAACGGCGGCGCCTACTTCGTTCCGGCGTTCTCCGGTTTATTCGCGCCGTACTGGCGCTCGGATGCGCGCGGCGCGATCGTCGGCTTGTCGCGATTCAACACGAAGGGGCACCTGGCGCGCGCGACGTTGGAAGCGATCTGCTTTCAAACGCGCGCGGTGCTCGACGCGATGACGATCGACTCGGGCGTGAAGTTAGCGGTGCTGAAGGTGGACGGCGGCGCCACCGTGAACAATACGCTGATGCAGCTGCAAGCCGACGTGCTCGGCGTGCCCGTCGTCCGCCCGGTCGTCGCCGAAACCACAGCGCTCGGCGCGGCGTATGCCGCGGGTCTTGCGGTCGGCTTCTGGAAAGATCTCGAGACGCTGCGGAAAAACTGGCGCGCCGACCGGCAGTGGGAACCGGCGTGGAACACCGACCGCCGCGAAGAATCGTATCGCGGGTGGCAGAAGGCCGTGGAGCGCACGCTGAACTGGGTCGATGTCGGAAATGGGGATTAGGGATTAGGGATTGGGGATTAGGGATTAGAGCCGCAGTCCCGTCGGACCGATAACCATGGGCATGAGAATGACGCACATGGTCATCCCCTTCACGCTGGTGTGCCTCATCGTGCTCGCACCGGCTCGCGCCGGCTTTGCGCAGACGCTGAAGCCGGAAATGCTGGCGCAGTTCGAACAGAAGACCGGCCTGAAGCCCATCGAGATTCCCGACACGCAAGGCACCTACCTGGGCAAAACCCATCGCGGATACCGCGTCGTGTTCACGGCGAAAGCCGGAAACGTATGGGGACGTTATGCCGCTCGCCTTACGGCGGCCGAGATCGGTCGCGAGGTCGGCGGATTTGCGGCGCACGTGACAGGACAGCGCGGGTCTAACCGCGACGGAGTCGTCGGCAGTCCGCTGGACCGGCTGCTCTCGCGGTATCTCGGAGAGCCGGTCATGCTGGCCGTCTTCCTGGCGCACGAGAAACCGCACGCACCGCGCCTCGACGTGCTGAGCGATCGCGCGAAAGTGGGTCCCGAGGACAAGCTCGAACGGCGCGACAAGATCAGCGGCAACGCCGGATATATCCACACCGACGATGCAGACTTCGGCAGGCGCATCGCGAGCAACGACGCACTCATGAAGCGGTTGAAGAATTTGCGCTACGAATACATTCGGGTCGATCAGGATACGGTCGCCTTCTATTTCGCCGGGACAGAGCTCGACTACAGCGGGCTCATCCGCGATCACGGCGACTACTTCAAGATGCTGAACGACCTATTGGACGATCTCGCGGATATCGCCGACGCCATACCGGCGGCTCGCTGATCCCTCATCGGTAGCGCAGGGCTTTAGCCCTGCCTCTCGCGTCAGCGTCCTAGCAGTGCGTCGAGCACACCGTGGTACGCCGGTTTCGGCGCGTACTGCGCGTCGAACAACAGCGGGCGGTCTCCGCTGAGCCAGGTGTGCGCGTCGGTGAATCCCCAGAACGTGATCGCTTCGCAGCGAGCCTCCATCATGCACACCTGCACGACGTCACGATACGTCCTGCGCTGAACCTCCAGGCGCGCCTGCTCGGTGCCGCCCACGTTGTTGATCCGCACATCCATCTCGCTGATGTGCACGATAAGGCCGAGGCTCGCCAGGCGCCGCATGTTCGCGGCGATGCTCGCATCCGACGGACGGCTGTTCGCGGAAATGTGCATCTGCAGGCCGACGCCGTCGATGGGGACTCCCTGCGCGAGCAGGTCCCGCAACAGCGCGTAGATGCGATCGGACTTGCCGTTCATGCCTTCGCCGCCGTAGTCGTTGTAAAAGAGCAACGCTCCGGGATCTGCCTGACGCGCCAGGCGGAAGGCGTCGGCGATGTACGCATCTCCCAGCTTCTGCCGGAACACCGTATCTCGAAGCGACGACCCGCTATCGGCAACCGCCTCATTGAGAACGTCCCACGCGTGCACGCGGCCGCGGTAGTGCGCCGCGACCGTTTGAATGTGCCGCTCGAACACCGCGCGGAATTCCGTCGGCGTCAGGCCGTTCACCCACGACGGGGTGGCGCCGTGCCAGATGAGCGCGTGACCCTTCACCTGCATTCGCCGCGATCGCGCGTACTCGACGATGGCGTCTCCCGCGCCGAACATGCTCGCGCCGGCAACGGGTTCGATGCTGCTCCACTTCATCTCGTACTCGGCCGTCAGGTAGTTGAACTCCCGATCGACGATGGTGCTGTATGGCGGGTTGCCGAGAAAGGCCGCCTGAACTGCGGTGCCGACGAGTTTTCCGCGATCGGCTGCAGCGGCTTTCAGGCTGTCAGACGATTCGGGCAGCGCGGGTGGTGTTGGAGTGGGTGCGACCGGCGTCGGGGAGTCGTTGCCGCACGAGAGTGCAAGCCCGGTCGCCGCGGCGATCAGCCACTTCGATCGAAGATGCATGCGTCGACTCAGTTGATTGAAAGAGACCGCCGCATGCGGCTTTCGACCACATGCGGCGGCGTGTGCGGCGATTAGAAGTAGTACTTGAATCCCAGCATCATCTGGCGCGGGCCGATTTTCGTGCCGGTAATCTGGCCGAAGGCCGTCGAGCCGAAGCTGGTGTTCGGATCGCCGAAGATCGGTTTGTTGAGCACGTTCTGGGCCTCGACTCGAATCTCAACCCGCTGTCCGGCTCGAGCCTCGATTTCCTTGCTCACGACGGCGTCGAAGATCTGGATGCCCGGCGAGCGGTAGCTGAGCGTCCGAGGGGCCGTGCCGGGAACATCCGGCGCCGGCTGCGAGAAGGCGGCGGCGTTGAAGTAGTTATTCAGCCGTTCCGTGATGGGTCCGGAGGTGCTGGGATCGCCGATCAGGTTCGGGCGCTGTGTGCCGTCCCAGATCTGGCCTCCGGACTGCGTGACGTGGAGGGGCATGCCGCTCTGGCGGGAGAACACGCCGCTGAGATTCCATCCGCCGAGGGCCAGGTCGGTCATGCGAGTCCAGTTCGAGCCCCACTTGCGGTCGCGGCCGAACGGCAGCTGCCATACGCCCGCCAGGCCAACGCGATGAGGAATGTCATGCGCCGAGAGCGACCACTCGCTATCCAGATCCCAGATGTTCTGGATGTTGGTCGAGCCGCCGAGCCAGCTGACGTTGCCCGAGGCGTGCGAGGAGTCGTCCATCATCTTCGAAAACGTGTAATGGGCCAGCAGGCTCACGCCGCGCGAGAAGCGCTTGTCCCACTTCACCTGCATCGCATGGTACGAGGAGGTGCCACGCGGTGGCTCCGATGACGCCACGTTGGCGCCGTTGAAGTGCGGCATTGGCCGTAACAGGCGGAACCGCTGCACGGTCTGCCCGTTGAGCTGCGTCGCTTGTGGATCGGTGATGATCCCGTAGAACGGATTCGGCACCGCCGCGTTCAACGCCGTGCGCCCCAGCGACCAGTACTCTTGAGGCAGAGGCGTCAGCGTCGTCAGCGGAATGAACAAGTGCGTGCCCCGGCTGCCCGTGTAATTCGCCTCGACGACCGAGCTCCAGCCGATGTCGCGCTGCACCGACAAGTTCCACGAGTGGTATCCGGATTGCGGTTGTTGCTGGGCAGAATCGTGCCGGCGCCCAGACCGAGGAACGTGCGGTCGCCAAGCGTGTTGTTTGGCGGCAGCAGCATGCCGTTCGGATAGGGGTTGGCGAGCGTCGCATAGCGCGTGGCGTTGGAGTCGAGCGTAAACGTGGGTGTGGCGTTCACGTTGAAACCGCCGCCGGTATGGCCGAACACGGTCGCGCGGCTCAGCGTGAAGAACAACCCGTAGCCGCCACGGACCGATGTCTTGGGATTGACGGAGTACGCGAAACCGATACGTGGCTGCACGTTGTTCATGTCCGCGTCGAACGGCGATCGCCGGTCATCGTCCACGAACCTGATGACGCCGCGAGTGTCGTAGCCAGGCACTTGTATCGGCGACTGCGCTTCGAGATCCCAATAGCTCATGCGATTCTGCGTTTCCCAGCGCGGCACGTCGAAGTCGTAACGCAGACCGAGATTCAACGTGAGCTTTTGCGAGACCCTCCAATCGTCGTGGACGAAGAACCCCCAATAGGCCGATCGGGTGAAGACCTTCGGGTCGATATGAAAATCGCCGCCGGTGGGCCAGCCGAGGAGCATCGCGGCCACGCCGTTGCCCTCGTTGCCCGGACACGAGAACCGATCCTTGCAGGTGACACCCCTGCCGAAGTTAAATCCCCCTGACGGATAGCCCGGCTGAGCGTAGTCGAGGAAGTTGAAGCGGAACTCCGAGCCCGCCTTGATGTTGTGGCCCCCCATCATCTTTGTGTAAGACCCCGAGAAGTGGTGCACACCCTCCTGGCGATCCATCTTGAGCCACCCTTCGGTGCCGATGGGGCTGTACCCATCAGGTGCAAACCTCGGGAAGACCTCGTAGTCGGCCTGATCCCTCATGTACTGCGGGAGGCCGAGCCCGATGAGGTTGTAATTCTCGATGGGGTCCCGTGTGAAACCCGAGTAGGTGAGGCCGTAACGCACGTTCCATATCGAGGACGAACTCTGCGTCTTTGTGAACTCGCTCACGAAGGAATGCGTGTTCGTAACGGTCGGGCCGTTGTTGAGCGGGAACGCGGCACCGAGTTCGCCGAAGATGTTAGGCGGCGTCCCGGTGCTGGGAGCATGACTGTAGCGGGCGGTCAGGCGGCTCTGGGTCGTGAAGTTGTGATCGATCTTCAAGTTCATCTGGCGGCTGACAGACTCGTTAAGCCCCTGCCCGAACCAGTTGTTGGTGTCGGTGATCGACGTGCTCGGTGTGTTCGGCAGCGGGAAGTACGACAGCGCCTTGAGCGCGATCGGATCCATCATGCTGGTGGGAATGCGGTTTCCCGGAAACGGCCGGCGCTCGATATTCCCCGCCGCGTTGACGAAGGTGTCGAACGGGTTGTAGATCGTCATCACCTGCCCGGCCGCGTTCCTCGTTTCCGAGAAGTCTCCTTGTCTTTGCAGCAACGTCGGAACCGTCCGGGTAGAGCTGAGCGGGTTCTTCTGCTGCGTGTACTCGTAGGTCACGAAGAAGAACGTCTTGTTCCTGATCAACGGGCCGCCGACCACGCCGCCGACTTGATCGCGGCGATAGTACTGCTTCTCCCGCCCGGCTCTCGCCGTAAACCAATCGTTGGAATTGAGAGCGGAATTGCGCAGGAAGTAGTACCCGGTGCCGTCGAAATTATTCGTGCCCGACTTCATGATCATGTTTACGACGGCGCCACCCGTCTGACCGAACTCTGCGGAGAAGAAGTTCGTCTGGACTTTGAACTCTTGCACCGCGTCCACGGCAGGCGAGTACTTCAGATCGGTGACGCCGGAGTTCTGTTCAACCGTGACCACCGTCACGCCGTCGAGCAGCACGTCCGAGGTCGAGTTACGCGAGCCGTTGGCGACGAAGTTGGTGTTGTTGTCACCCGCTCGTCCGCCAGAGCCGACGACTCCGGGCGTGAGATACGTGAACGACATCGGGTTTCGCCCGATGTTGGGCAGGGAGACGATGGTTTCGTTGTCGATGACCTGGCCGAGATTGGCGATGGTCGTGTTCACCATCGCAGTCGCGGCGCTGACCTCCACGGTCTCGCTCATCTGACCCAGCTCGAGGATGGCATCAACGGTGGCCTGCTGCTGGACCGTGAGCGTGATACGGCCGCTCGAGAATTTCTTGAAGCCGTTGGACTCGACAGTCAACACGTATTGACCGGGCTGGAGTGCGGTGATGGTGAATCGCCCCTCCTCGTCGGCGAGCGTCGTCTGGCTCGTGCCACGCTCAGCATCTGTGATGGTCACAGATGCGAGAGGGACCACGCCGCCAGTGGAGTCCTTCGCCGTGCCGCGGACACTCGCGGTGAAAGACTGTCCAAAGACAAGGCTGCAGGAGAGGAGTACGAGAGTGAGGCTGTGAAGCAGAGTAAGGGATGTGCGCCGTGCGCTGTATGACATGGCTCCCCTCCGTCGGCAAGGCAGGGGCAGGTTGGTGCTCTTGCCTACCGGAAAGTAAGTAGAGGACTGAGATAGACCTTGCAGTTTTTGTATTGCAGTATGGCACCGCGAGTCAAATGAAAACGGTTACATTCGCTCGAATTCAGAGCAAGCGCGATGGAGTTGTATTGCTTCAAGTCACTTCTGCTATTCCTGCCGCAGCGCCATCATCGGATCGATGCGCGCGGCGCGGCGCGCGGGGATAACACATGCCAGTGCGGCGACCCCAATGAGAATCACCGAGACGACGGCGACAGTCGTGATGTAGTCGGGACGGAAGCCATAGAGCAGCGTGCTCATCAAGCGAGACGCGATCGACGCCAGGGCGATACCAATGGCGAGTCCGGCGAGCGTCACACTCAAGCCTTGCCGGCCAAAAGAGAGCACGATGTCGCGCGAGGTCGCACCCAACGCCATGCGCACGCCGATCTCGTTGGTGCGCTGTGCGACGGCGTAGGAGAGCACCCCGTAGATGCCCAGCGCCGCGAGCAGCAGCGCGAGCAGCGCGAACGCGCTCAACAGCGCCGTGCTTTGTGAAGGCGTTGACAGCTGGCGGTCGACAATCTCTTCCATCGTCCGGATGCGCGCAAGCGGCTGATTCTTATCCACCGACCAGATGGCCTGATGGACCGCCGAAACGATCGACGATGGCTCGACGGCCGTTCGAACCACGAGGCCGAGGTTGAGGCTGCCGATTTGATCCGTATGTTCGTGCAGCCGGTAAACGGCGGGCTTCAGCTCCGCCAACACACCGGCCTCGCGGATCGGCTTGACGATGCCAACAATGGTGTACCAGTAGCCCTTCTCCCCTGTATTTCCAAACTTAAACCTTCGGCCGAGAGGAGATTGACCTTGAAAGTGGCCAGCGGCAAATAACTCGTTGACGATGGCCAAGGGCAGCTTGGACGCCTGATCGGCCGCGTTGAAGAATCTGCCTTCGCGCATCGTCGCGCCGACTGTCGCCAAGTAGTCGCGGCTGACGTCGCGTACGAGCGCGACCTGGTGCGGAATCCTGTCCCTTGGCTGTCCCTCGAGCCAATAGGACGTCGCGTCGGCAACGTTCGTAAATGGAATTCGATTGATCGCGCCGGCGTTGATCACCCCTGGAACCGCGCGCACGGCCTCCAACTCGGCGTTGATGAATGCCACCCGCTGATTGAAATCCTTGTATCGGAAGAGCGGAGTCTGGAACGTCAAAAGCCGTTCGCTCTTGAACCCGACATCTGTGTTCCGTAAGTGCTGAAAGCTCTGCAAGAGCAGGCCGCAGCATGTCAGCAGCGCAACGGCGAGCGCCGTTTCGACAACAATGAGCGAATGCTGGAACCAGTGTCCGCGCGCACCAGTCGTGCCGCGTCCACCCTCGCGCAGTGCCTCCTGGGGAGCGACGTATGATCTCCGAAGCGCCGGCGCCAATCCGAAAATCAACGTCGCTCCGAGCGCAGCGGCCGCAGAAAATGCCAGCACGCGCCAATCGATCGTGAGTCGCGCGGCGCCCATCGCCTCGGGCACGAGCCGTTCGAGGAATCGCATCGCTGGAAATGCGAGAACGAGCCCGGCAAGCGTGCCGAGCGTCGCGAGCACCAGGCTTTCGGTCAAGAAATTGCGCGACCAGCCTGCCGCGACGCCGCGCCGAGTGCCGTGCGCACGGCGACTTCGCGGCCGCGTGTTGTGCCCCGCGAAAGCAGCAGATTCGTCAGATTGACGCACGCGATCAGCAGAAGCGCCGCCGACGCGCTGAGCAGCAGGATCAACGCGGTTCGAGTGCTGCCAGCGATCTCCTCCCTCAAAGGCGTGACGATGACCGAATGGGGACCGCGAGAATCCTTCGCTGTGAGCTGCAAACTCAAGGTTTCCATGGACTGCCGTGCGTGCTCCACGGTGACGCCAGACTTGAGTCGCGCGACGATTTGAGAGTTGTGCCATGCGGTGCTCACGCGCATCCACGGTGGGTACGACGTCGGCATCCACAGGTCGATCTCGCGCGAAGGCATGAAGTAGAAGTTCCGCGGCATGACGCCGATCACCTGGTAGGGCTCATCGTTCAGCGAAATGACACGTCCGATGATGTCGGGCGCCCCGCCGAAGCGGCGTTGCCACAGTCCGTGACTGATGACGACGACGCGCACGCTCTTGTTGTCCTCGTCCTCGGTGAAGACACGCCCGAGCAGTGGCTGCACCCCAAGGACACTCCAGAACGTCCACGTGACCTTCCGTCCAGGAATTTGTTCTGGTTCGGCGTCGTCTGAGATCGTCGCATCGGACGGCTGAGTCGCCGCGAGATCGGTGAACACAGTATTGAGACGGCGCCACTCAATCCATTCCCAGGGTGTGGAATTGTGCTTCGTCGTGATGTCGGTCTCGGCCATCGCATCCCAGATCATCACAAGACGGTCCGCATCGTTGTAGGGCAAGGGGCGGATGAGCACCGCGTCGAAGGCGCTGAACATCGCCGTCATCCCGCCGATGCCGAGCGCGAGCGTTGCGATGGCGATCGCCGAGAACGACGGATTGCGTCGAACCTGCCGCAATCCGTAGCGGACGTCCCGCCCGGCGACGTCCAACCACGCCCCATGGCGGGCGCTTCGAACGCGTTCCTTGACCTGTTCCAGGCCTTCGAGTTGGAGTGCGGCTCGCCGGCGCGCCTCGGCACGCGTCGCGCCGTCGCGAATCTGGTCGGCCGCAGCCATGTCGACGAAGACTTCCAACTCGTCGTTCAGGTCGCGCTCGGCCTGGTTCCGCCGGAACATCCACCGCACGATCGACGCGAAGCGATGCAGGAGCATCATGCGCCCTCCAACACACTGGCGACGGCGAATGAGACCCGGTTCCACCGCGCCCGATGCTGTTCGAGGTGGCGGCGGCCGGAGGCCGTCAGACGGTAGTACTTGGCGCGGCGATTGTTCTCGGTGGCCCGCCATTCCGCCTTCAGCTGACCGTCTTGCTCCAGACGGTACAGCGACGGGAACAGAGACCCGGGATTGACGTGGAACTGACCGCGACTGAGTATCGCGAGTCGCTGCGAGATGCCGTAGCCGTGCATCGCCTCGCGGGTGAGAATCGTGAGAATCATCAAGTCGAGCGTGCCCTGGGGAATGTCGAGCTTCTCCACGTCGCTCCTTTAGGGAATCCAGATGAAGGGCGGATGGTGGCACGGCTCCTTTAGGGTGTCAAGAGGAAGTGGCTTCGCCAGGGATTAGGGACTGGGGATTAGGGATTAGTTCCGCACGTAGGCCGGGTCTTGCTCTTTAGACCCGGCAGGCAGGGCTAAAGCCCTGCGCTACTGAAGAGGGGCGCTTCACAGACCACGGTCCGGCTGAAGCCGGACGCTACCGAAATTGCAGCACGTTAGACGCCGGGTCTAGAGAGCAAGACTCGGCGTGCGTGAAGCGAAGCTGGCACATCGAGAGTGTGAAGGATGGCGGAGAGGGAGGGATTCGAACCCCCGTGCCCCTTACGGGGCAAGACGCTTTCGAGGCGCCCCCGTTACGACCACTTCGGTACCTCTCCGCAGAGGGAAATCAGTGGCGCAGAACTTTCTATTTTACCTGATCCTGCCGCGCGACTGAAGTTGCGCCGATTACGGTCCGGCTAAAGCCGCGGCGAGTTACTCTTATCGCCGAGATGCGCACTCTTCGCGTGCTGGAAGCGGCGCTGCAACTCACCCGGGCGTCGCTCGACCTCCGACTGCGGCCCAACAGACGCACGGTCGCGCTGCTTGGCTCCGTCCAAGTGCAGCGTCAACCGGACACACCCGTGAGCGCGTTGAAGCTGCTCGAGGCGCAGCAGGTCGGCGGCACGGTTACGCGCGTCGCGCGTTTGTTGCCGTGGCGCCCCACCTGTCTCCGTCAGGCGCTGGCGGTGCAGCGCATGCTGCGCCGGCGGAACATCCCGTGCCGGCTCCGGCTCGGAGTGACGCATCCGTCCATCGGTACAGCGCATGCGTGGGTCACCGTCGGCGATCATCCGGTCGTTGGGCGATCTGGTATCGAGCGTGTGACCCCTCTCGCGTCGTTCGATTAGCGGCTATTTCGCTGCGCAGGTCGTCGACACCATGTTGAGCGTTTCAACCTGGAGGTCGCGCATCTCGATGGTGGCCTTCTCTTTCGTTTCCACCTTCGGATCCGGCTTGTTCGGCACTTCGACCCGCTTGGTGCTCGACGAGTCGGTCGACACAGCCTTCTGAACATCGCCCGATGTTCGTCCGATGATTTCCACGCGATGGCCGACGTGCGCGCCGAGATTCGTGCCGCCGCTCAGTACGTATGTGACATTCGGGATAACGCCGGAGGTCGCAACAGCAACGCCTTTCGCCATCGGATCGGCCGTCGCAGCGAGCACGAACTGATTCGCCTGCGCGCCCTTCTGCAGGCACCCCACAACCGTGATGGGCTTTCGATCGTCGTCTTTTTTCGGCGTGGTCGTGGCGCCCTGCTGAGCTGTCGCAGTAGCGGAAACAGACAACACCACGAGGGCAAGACCAGAGATGAAACGCATATTGGCTCCTTTCGCTGTAGTTTCAGCAAGAACACTGCCGAAATCAGGGAACCATCCATTTGACGAACCAGTCGGCCATCACCAATTCGGCGACCGGCGTGACGACGTGGCCCGCGGCCGGTTGGAGATAAAGGCCGAGCTTCTCATCGGCGTTCATCCTTATATAGGTGCGGCGCGCAGCATTGACCGCCTCCTGCACGCCGGTCAGCGGCGTGCGCGCGTCCGAGTCGCCGTTGATGACGAGCACCGGCCGGGGCGCGATGAGCGCGAGCATCGATCCCGCGTCGTAGTCGCCGTAGATGCCAGGCGCGACGCGATCGTAGAAGCGGCGCACGAATGCCGCATCGACCTCAACACCTGCGTCACGCGCGGCCCCCTCGACCGGCGGAGAAAATGTGCCGACGCGCGCCTGCCACTGATTGTTGTCGAGCGCCCACTTGAATCCCTGCACGCCGATGATCGGCACGGCGGCGGTGATACGCGGATCGACCGCGGCCGCGAGATACGCTTCGGTGCCCCCCTTCGAAATACCCATGACGCCGATGCGCTTCGGATCGACGTCCGCGCGCGTCTGGAGATAGTCGACGAGCCGCATCACGTCCCACACCGTGTCGTACAGATACGGGCGCCCCTTGCCGGTACGGTAGGTCTCGAGCATCGCCGCGAAATACTGCGCGTTGCCAGATCCGTACTTCGCCGCGATGCGCGCGCCATGATGCCGCGCGTCGATGGCCGCCGTCGCAAACCCGCGATCGGCGAACGTCCGCATGAGCGCAAGAAATTCCTCTTTCTTGCTGCCAGTGCCGTGCAGAAAAATCACAACCGGCCTGCGATCTTTCGCCGCCGCGGCTTTGAAGAACACGCCGGGGACCCGCTCGCCCGCCTCCGTGGCGTAGCTGAACGCCTCTGATCGATACGCACCCGCATCGATCCGCGGTTGCGTCTCCGGCGCGAGCGGAACACGCGGCCGCGCGATCATCTGGAGGAAGGCGGCGCGAATGCGCGCGGCATCGGGCGCCTGCGCAGACGTGATGACGAATGATGCGGCGACAAGCGCAGCGGCGACGAGCGGCCGTGCCATTATTCGTTCTTCCTTTTTCGTTTCTCGTTGAAAAAATTCTGCATCAGCCCCCGGCACTCATCCGCCATCACACCGGCCACAACTGTAATGCGATGATTCCAGCTCGGATCGTCGACGAGCTTCAGCGTCGAGAGCACCGCTCCAGTTTTCGGCTCGGGCGCACCGTAGATTAACGTGCCGATGCGCGCGTGCACCATGGCGCCGACGCACATCGCACACGGCTCGACCGTCACGCACAGCGTCGAGCCCGTCAGCCGGTAGTTGCCGATCGCCTGGGCCGCGGCACGTATGGCGCGAATCTCGGCGTGCGCCGTGGGATCGACTGTCGAAATCGGCTGATTGAACGCGGCTGACACGATCTCGCCACCGATCGCGACGACCGCCCCGATCGGCACTTCGTCGCTGGCCATCGCCTTACGGGCTTCGACGAGCGCCGCGCGCATCAAATCTTCGTCGGAAATCGACAAGTCAAACGGAGGTTACCATGGGTGCCTGCAACGTGGGCCTGCCGGCTTAGGTATGGAAAAGCAGACAGGGTTACTATGAATCATGCAACGTTTCGCATCCGTCCTCCTGCTGGCCGCGCTCGTCATGAGCTGGCCGTCGGCACAGTCCAAATCGACGCGCGCGGTGGGGCCTGTCACCGCCGCGGTGCGGATCGATCTCTTCAGCGACTTCGAATGCCCGGCGTGCAAGGCGCTGCACGAGCAGACGATCACGCGCGTGAAGGAGGAGTTCGCGCTGAAGGGAAAACTGAGGCTGGTGCACCACGACTTTCCGCTGCCGCAGCACAAGCACGCGAGGCAGGCGGCCATTCTCGCGGCGGCGGCCGATCGGCTGGGTAAGTACGACGAGGTGGCCGATGCCCTCTTCCGCCAGCAGGAGTCGTGGAGCAAATCCGGCGGCGTCGACGCCGTGGTCGACAGTGTGCTGACACCCGAAGAGCGGAAGAAGCTGCGTGAGATTGCCAAGGACCCGGCGATTCTCGCCGCCATCGAGCGCGACGTTCAGCTCGGGACGCGCATGAAGGTGAGCCAGACGCCCACGATGATCGTGACGCACGATGGAAAACCCAATCCTGTCGTCGGCGTGGTGAGCTACAGCGTGTTCAGCAAGTACTTGAATACGATTGTCGGGCAGTGATTCCACGCGTCACCCTGGCGCTGCGGCTGCTCGTCGGCGCGGTGTTCGTCTACGCGGCGTACACGAAGCTGCGGCAGTCGTGGCTGCTCTTCGCGCTCTCGATCGATTCGTACCAGCTGCTGCCGGAGTGGGCGGTGTACACGGTCGCGAGGACGCTGCCCGCGTTCGAGCTGGCGCTCGGTGTGCTGCTCGTCGCGGGCGTGTGGGTGCGCTACCTCTCGATCGTGGCAGCGGCCATCCTGGCGCTGTTTTTTTCGGTGATGGTCGTGTCGTACTTTCGCGGCGCGGGGATCGATTGCGGATGCTTCGGTGTGGGCGAGCCTTTGAGCGTCAGAACGCTGCTGCGAGACGGCGTCTTGCTCGCAGCAGCACTCACGCTCGTGGTGCTCGCGAGAAGGGCCTTAGGCTCTGGGCTTTCGGCTTCGGGCCTAGAGCCCAAAGCCTAGAGCCTAATCGCGATCAGGTTTGTCCGGGTGTTCATCATCCACGGCAGGCGGATTGTCGTGCGTGAAATGGTCGTGCTTCGGCGGCGTGCCCGGCTTCCAGTCGTGCCACGGCCGCTCGGAATAGATCGTGTTCATCCGGCCGAGCTCTTCAATGCGTTCGCGGTGCGGATCCTTGGTTTCTGCCATCGCCTCTCCTGACGACAGCATATCAAAACCGTCGCGCCGGTGAGGTCTATTCCAGCCTGGCCCAGCGGCTGCGACGCTCGTCTGCGCCGCGGATCGCACGGCGGAGGATCGACCGGCGACAACAGCTGGTAAGCCGTGTCCTCATGCACGAGCGTCAGCTTCAAATTCTCGCGCGCAAAGGCACGTAGCTCTTCTGACGCTCGCTGCTTGTCGACGACGACGAACCGCATGCACGTGCGGCGCAGAAACGCGTCGCGCCCTGCGCGCGCGTTCGCCGCGAGCTCGGCGGACGGCGTACGCCCTTCACTCAACACGAAAATCGCTCCGAGCACGGGCGCCCGGCGGCTCTCGCGACCAGCGCCAACGAGAGACGCGCGACACATACCCACCGATCATCGGCCGATGGTGCCGCGTCTGAAAATACTGGCTCGCCGGGTTGAATCTGCCGATCGACGACGTCCCGTCGCGCATCCCGGTCGGCAGCTCGAGCACGCGTCCGGCCTCGTCGGTGGTCGCCGTAATCAGCTTGTACACCTCGGGCACTTCCGCCGAATACAGCGCCCGCGGCGCCGGCATCAGCTCAATCGCAAGCGCGATCGCATCAAAACTCGACGGAGACGGCGTGTACATCGCGTTCACGTGCGTAGTGCCGACCTTTAGGTCGCTAATCCGCGAAGCAGCGCGTCACCGCAAACGCGAACAGTATCGACAATCCCAGCACGACGAGGACCGTGAACCTCGACGGCGCGCGCGCCAGGCCGATAATCGGAACGTAGCGAAGAAAGGCCCAGGGCCCAGGCACGTAAGTGTTGATGCCTGCGACATGAAGAAACGGGCCGGCTGACAGCAGCGCGAAGCGACGCTGAAGGCGACCCAGACGCGCGGCAATGCCCGCATCGCCGCCCCGACACCAATCACGGCAAACGCCACAAGTGAGAACGAGGCGACAAACTCTGGAAATGCGTCACCGGCTCCCAACCACGACCGCGTCGTGCCGCCGAACCAGGGATGCATCGGATTGGGGACGACATATCCAGCTAGATCGACACCAGGGGCGCTGCTCCGCCAATGGAGCTCCGTTTCAGGCAGCCGATCTTCGAGGTAGCGGAATCCGATGCCGGCAATGAGCGGCATCAGCAGCGCGAGGCAAACGGAAACCGCGAGCACGCCTTTCCCAACGAGCACGCGCAGTGCCCCATCGGGATCGTGCACCGTGAATGCCGGCCGCCATATGAGCCACGTTCTGACGAATACCAGCACAGTCAGCGCGAACACGGGCGTGTAGAGCGTCTGCAGCCCGAGGCGTATCCCGCCGAACTCGATCGCTGTCGATCCGGTGAAGGCGCGCCATGCCATCACTGACGCGATGAGGACAATGCTGGCATCGAGCGCGCGCGCGAGGCTCGCGGGCGGCGCCGCTGCGCGGCGCCGTGTCACCCGTAAGAACCTCCATGCCACAAAAAATACGCCTGCCATGGCGCAGTAGATTCCGTAATACGCATCCGAGTAGGTGGCGATGGCGACGAGCGCGCCGACAAGGGCTGCGTCGCGAAACCGTTTCGTCTCGAGCGCGCGAAAAAGCGCCCAGATGAACACCGGCAGCGGTGCCACCGTGATCAAGCTGAAATGCTCGGAGCCGCGCGCCGTCAGCACCGGAGATGCCATGAACAGCGCACCGGCGCTCCATGCGTACAGCGGCGCCAGACCGAGGCGCCGCGCGAGGAGAAACACGCCGAGCCCGGAAAGCGCCATCGCCGAGATGAGGATCACGTTGAACGTGCCGACAATCCCCAGCCAGTCCATCAGCGGCACGCCGACGAGCCCCGCCAGCGGCGTGTAGTTATGAAGGGCGAAGTCGAGGCCGGCGGTGTAGCTAAAGAGATGATCGGTTGAGAGCGGAAGATGGCCGTGCTCGACAAGCTCGTGACGGAAGACCCAGAGGTTCCAGACGTAGACGCCGACATCGCCTGAGGTGTCGCCGAGAAAATGCGTCTGCAAATGCCGCGGCAGCGGCCACGTCAGGCCACAGGCGAGCACCACATAGGCTGCGACAGCGGCGAGCCAGACGGGCGCCGACCGCAGTCGTTTTGTAGGACACATGTCGAGGAGGGGCGCATCTAACTGACTCCTTGGAATTCCTACTAATGTTCTTAGGGGAGAAAACCAAAGTATTCAGGGGAGAGGTCGAATAACCCAGCCTAGCCGGCCCGCCACGACCAAGGTCGCCTCGTAAATGGCTCTGAGCTCGTCCATGAGCCTGTCACGGCGGAGCCGCGCGTCGGCAAGATTGACCGTGCCGTCATGCAGATCCGAGAGCAGCGAGCGGTATCGCTCGCGCAGGTCCCGCTGACGACAGCATATCAAATCGAACGGCCGGCGGGCGACGTTGCCGGCAATGGCGCGACGCTCTCTTCCGCGACGTCGGCTGACGGCATCTTTACGTCCTCCAGGGAGATCGCAGAAGTCGTTTCGTAAATCGCTCGCAGCTCGTCCATCAGTTTGTCGCGGCGCAGCCGCGCGTCGGCAAGGTTGATCGCGCCGTCATGCAGATCCGAGAGGAGCGCGCGATATCGCTCGCGCAGCCCCCAGAGGTGCGCGCCGCACATCGCGTGCGCGCGCGCGGACGCGTCGAAGTCGAACGTCAGATCCACCAGGAGCAGGAGCAGCGCGAGTCCGGCGAGCGAGGCTGCCACGATTGCGAGCACCTGGCCGTGCCCGAACGCGGCAGCGCCGGCGGTCAGGCTGACACCGCCGACGAGCAGGGCTTCGCCGCCTCTCAGCCGTCGGCCCCACCGCGCCTGCGATTGGGCTTTTACGGCGTGGGCGTGATGACGCTGAATAATCTCGCTGAATGTAAGGTGAAGATGATCGTGCAGTGTGAGATTGAACATGGGCTCACCTGTCCGCGTAATGTCATGGCGGGCCCGTATCGAACTGGGGAGTCCGGAAGTATCAATAATAGCAGGATTAAGTGCGCCCAGCACGACTCGAACGTGCGACCTCCTGGTTCGTAGCCAGACGCTCTATCCAACTGAGCTATGGGCGCGCAACAAACCGACCCTTGAGTCTAACATATGGGGAACGTGAGCCACATCGATCACAAGGCAACCTCACCCGTCTCCGTGCGCTGTTACGTGCTGACGATCAGCGATACGCGCAAGCCCGGGACCGATACGAGCGGCATCGCCATCGCGGAGCTGCTGGAAGCCAACGGCCACGACGTGGCGGGCCGCGCGATCGTGCGCGACGATCCCGAGGCCATCCGATCGGCGCTGCAGAAACAGCTGGACGAGGCGGCGCCGCAGGTGATCATTACGACCGGCGGCACCGGCATCACCTCTCGCGATTCCACGTACGAGATCGTCAGCAACCTGCTCGAGAAGCGACTCGAGGGATTCGGCGAGCTGTTCCGCATGTTGAGCTACCAGGAGATCGGGCCGTCGGCGATGATGAGCCGCGCGTGCGCCGGAACGGCGCAGGGAAAGATCATCGTGTCGCTGCCCGGATCGGAACACGCCGTGCGCCTCGGCATGAACAAGCTGCTGTTGCCCGAGCTCGGGCATCTCGTCCGGGAGCTGTCCCGATAACATGGCGCACGCCCGCATGCGTCCGTTCGGCGATGTGATTTCGCTCGAGGCCGCGCGAGCGATCCTCGACAGCACAGGCACGCCGATCGCGAACGTCGAAACGATCATGCTCAGCGAAGCGAACGGACGCGTGCTCGCCCAGGACGTCGTCTCGCAACTCGACGTCCCACCATTTGCTCGCGCGGGCATGGATGGCTATGCCGTGCGGGCGCGCGATACGCAGGGCGCGTCGCGATCGGCTCCGCGGACGCTGACGAAAGTCGGGACGCTCTACACAGGTGAGGTGTCGCCGATATCGGTACGGGATGGCCAGTGCGTCGAAATCTCCACCGGCGCACCGATACCCGATGGCGCCGACGCGGTGGTGATGGTCGAAGAAACAGACTCCGATGCAGACAACGTCGTGAGGATTTTCGCCGAGGTGCAGCCGCAGCAGAACGTCGGGCGCCGGGGCGCCGATATTCAAGCGGGCCAGGTCGTCGTCGCGGCAGGCGACGTGGTGAACTCGAGCCGCATCGGCGCGCTGGCCGCCGTCGGATCCGTCTGGGTTGACGTCTACGATCGGCCGCGCGTCGCGATTCTTTCGACCGGCAACGAAGTGATCGATCCGGGGCGCGCGCTCAAGCCGGGACAGATCTACGACATCAACCGTTTCACGCTCTCGGCCGTCGTCTGGGACAACGGCGGCATTCCGATCGTGTACCCGCCGGCGCCCGACACGCTCGACGCGCTCGTCGAGGCGCTCGACGATCTCGTCGACTACGACATCGTGGTCTTCTCGGGTGGAAGCTCTGTCGGCGAGCGCGATTTGATTCGCGATGCGATCGCCGCGAAAGGCAAGATGCTGTTTCACGGCGTCGCCGTGAAGCCAGGCAAGCCGACCGGACTCGGCCTCGTCAAGGGCAAGCCCGTGTTTGCGATGCCAGGCTATCCCACGTCGTGCCTGTCGAACGCGCACATGCTGCTCGTGCCGATGCTGCGGCGCATCGCGCACCTCGGTCCGAAAATCACCAGGACCGTCACGCTGCCGCTGGCCGCGCGGATCGCCTCGGCCGCGGGCCGACATCAGTTCTATACAGTTCGGATCGAGGGCGGGGCTGCGGTGCCTGCATTCAAGGCATCGGGCGACATCACGAGCATGTCGCGGGCCGACGGATATATCGAGATTCCCGCCAACGTGGACGCCGTTGAAGCGGGAACCTCGGTGGAAGTCACGTTGTTTTAGCGCTTGATGGCGTCGCCGACGTCCTTGATGGCGTTGCCGACTTCACGGCGCGCCTTGCCAAAACCGCCCTGCACCTTGCCGCCGGGTTCCTGAGCCTCGCCTTCGGCCTGCAAATCTTCGTTGTCGGTCGCATCGCCAACCGCCTGCTTCGCGCGGCCGGCCACTTCGTCGACCTTCCTCAATGCGTCGCGATTTTTACACCGATGTGTCTCTCGACCCCGCCAAATGTCGCAGCTCCGGCATTCCGTGCAGCCTCCGCGTTACCGGAGGACCCTTCGCCTGGCCGGCCCTCTCGATACTTACGCGATCCTCCCAAGGTGTTCATCTTTTCGCGGTAACACGTGAGGACGAACGGTGAGGACTATTGGCACAGTTGGTGCCGCGTACCGCAGCCGCGGGTGCGGCTGACAGTCGCGCTCAATGCCCATGTCCGCTGATCCCGCAAGGGTGAGTCAAATGAAAACCGCGACCGTTTGTGCCCCTGAGGTGACGGCAAAGAGGAGCGAGCGCTCGAACGTTCGTACGGGACTCGATGCCGAGGCAATCGGGCAGGACTGCCAACAGCGCGTCAGCGACGCGTACCGCGATCAGAACAGCTGGACGCGGATGTCGATCCTCAACAGCGCGCGCGTCGGTCGCTTCTCGTCCGATCGATCGATCCGTGAGTACTGCCGCGATGTCTGGGACATCACACCGATAACGCCAGCGCAGAGTTCGTCATGGCCTTGAGTGTCGTCGACACCGTGAGCGCACGGTGTCATTGAAACAGGCTCGATCGCGCCACTGGGCGCCTCCATTGTCCCCGGCGGCGTCAACTTCAGCGTGTTCTCGAAGAACGCCACGCGAATCGAGCTGTTGTTGTTCGATGACGAGACTGCTGCGGAGCCGGCGCGGATCATCCCCCTCGATGCGAATGCGCATCGGACCTATCACTACTGGCATGCCTTTGTGCCGGGCCTCGAACCCGGGCAGGTCTACGCGTACCGGGCGCACGGGCCGTTCGCCCCGGAACGTGGACTCCGGTTCGACGCCGAGAAGGTCCTCCTCGATCCTTACGGGCTCGCCATCGCGGTGCCCGACACCTACGACCGCCGAGCCGCAAGCCGGCCGGGCGGCAACGCCGCGGGCGCGATGAAGAGCGTCGTGGCCGATCCCGCCGCGTACGACTGGGAGGGCGATCGGCCGCTCAACCGTCCCTTCGCCGAAACCATCATCTACGAGCTGCACGTGCGCGGCTTCACGCGCCATCCGAGCTCAGGCGTGTCGCTTGCGAAGCGAGGAACATACGCCGGATTGATCGAGAAGATTCCCTATCTTCAGGATCTCGGCATCACGGCGGTCGAGTTGCTGCCGGTGTTTCAATTCGACCCACACGACGCGCCGGCAGGGCCGGGTGAACTACTGGGGCTACCAGCCCGTCTCCTTCTTCGCACCGCACAGTGCCTACAGTTCGCGGCAGCAACCGCTCGGCGTCCTCGACGAGTTCCGGGACATGGTCAAGGCGCTCCACCGCGCGGGGCTCGAAGTCATCCTCGACGTCGTCTTCAATCACACCGCGGAAGGCGGCCCGGACGGGCCAACACTGTGCTACCGCGGTCTTGCCAACGACTTCTATTACATCCTCGAGCAGGACAAGTCGCGGTACGCCGACTACACCGGCTGCGGCAACACGCTGAACGCCAACCAGCCGATCGTCCGGCGGATGATCCAGGACAGCCTGCGCTACTGGGTGACCCAGATGCACGTCGACGGCTTCCGCTTCGATCTCGCGTCGATCCTGTCGCGCGACGAGGCCGGCCAGCCGCTGCCCAACCCGCCAGTCCTCTGGGATATCGAGTCGGATCCTCTGCTGGCCGGCACCAAGCTGATCGCGGAGGCCTGGGATGCCGCCGGCCTTTATCAGGTCGGCAGCTTCGTCGGCGACGCCTGGCAGGAGTGGAACGGTCGATTCCGCGACGACGTGCGTCGTTTTCTGAAGGGCGACAACGGCTCGGTGCCACACGTGGCCACCCGGTTGCTCGGGAGTCCGGACATCTACGGGCATGAGGAACGAGAGGCCGAGCAGAGCATCAACTTCGTCACGTGCCACGACGGCTTCACCCTGAACGATCTGGTCTCGTTCAACCACAAGCACAACGAGGCCAACGGCGAGAACAACCGCGACGGGTCGGACGACAACCTGAGCTGGAACTGCGGCGCGGAAGGGCCGACCGACGATCCGGCCATCGAGGCGCTGCGCAACCGCCAGGTCAAGAACTTCTTCGCGCTGAGCTGCTCGCGGCCGGCACGCCGATGCTGCTCATGGGCGACGAGGTGCGGCGGACGCAGCGAGGGAACAACAACGCCTATTGCCAGGACAGCGAGATCAGCTGGTTCGACTGGACGCTGCTCGAGAGGCACGCCGACATCCACCGGTTCGTCAAGACGCTCAACGCGTTTCGCCAGCGCCGTGATGTCGTGACGGAAGAAGCCGCGCTCAGCCTCAATGAGCTCCTGCGCCGGGCGCGCATCGAGTGGCACGGTGTGGCGCTCAATCGTCCGGACTGGAGCGACGCACTCGCATGCGCTGGCCTTCACGCTGCGAAGCCTGCGCGCGCGGTTTCTCCTCCACGGCATGCTCAATGCCGTACTGGGAACCGCTGACATTCGAGCTGCCGCCCGTTCCCGCCGACAGTCAGGCAGGCCTGGCGGCGCTGTATCGACACGGCGCTTGCGTCACCCGATGACATCCGTTCTCTGGGAGACGGCGCCAGCGGTCGAGCAGGCGACGTATGTGGTGCAGGCGCGCTCGGTGGCCCTTCTGGCACTCACACTGCCGGGACCGCCTGAGACATTGCACAAGCGAGATGACTCATGAAATCCCATCCTCTCGCCGGCAAGCGCGTTCCGCAGGACCTTCTCGTGGATGTCGATCGGCTTCAACGCGAGTACTACTCGCGTGAGCCGGACTTCGCCGATAGCTCACAGCGGGTCCGCTTCGGCACCAGCGGTCATCGAGGCTCGTCGCTCCGCGGCGCGTTCAACGAGGCGCACATCCTGGCCATCACTCAGGCCATCTGCGAATACCGGATCGGGCAGGACATCACCGGTCCGCTCTTCATCGGTAAGGATACACACGCGCTCTCGGAGCCGGCCTTCAGGACGGCCCTGGAAGTGCTCGCGGGAAACGGCGTCGAGACCGTGATCGATCGCTCTGACGGCTATACGCCCACTCCTGCGATCTCGCACGCGATTCTCACGCACAACCGCGACCGCACCTCGCCTGCCGCCGACGGCATCGTCATCACGCCCTCGCACAATCCGCCCGAAGACGGCGGCTTCAAATACAACCCGCCGTCCGGCGGACCCGCGGCCACCGATGTCACGCGTTGGATCGAGGACAGGGCCAACCGGCTGCTGTCGAACGGTTTCGACCGCGTGGCGCGAGTCACGTACGAACGCGCGCGTCATGCGGCTACGACCCATACACATGACTATGTCGGATCGTACGTGAACGACCTGGGCTCGGTTCGTGGACATGGAGGTCATCCGGCGCGCAAGGCTCAAGATCGGCGTCGATCCGCTTGGTGGAGCGAGCGTGCGGATTCTGGGCGCCGATTGTCGAACGTTACGGCATCGACATGCAGGTGGTGAACGATACGGTGGACCCGACGTTTCGCTTCATGTCGCTCGACTGGGACGGCAGGGTTCGCATGGACTGCTCGTCGCCGTACGCCATGGCACCGCTCGTCGGCCTCAAGGACCGCTTCGACATCGCTTTTGGCAACGACCCCGACGCCGACCGCCACGGCATCGTGACGCGCGGCGGCGGCCTGATGAATCCCAATCATGTTCTGGCTGCGGCGATTTTCTATCTCTTTACCCATCGGTCCGACTGGCGTTCGGATGCAGCCGTCGGCAAGACCGTGGTGAGCAGCAGCGTGATCGATCGGGTGGCGGCGAAGATGGGGCGCGCCCTGGTCGAAGTGCCGGTCGGATTCAAGTGGTTCGTGCCCGGCCTTCTCGAGGGATCGCTCGGCTTTGGCGGCGAAGAAAGCGCGGGCGCGTCGTTCCTGCGGCGCGACGGCACGGTCTGGACGACCGACAAGGATGGGATCGTCATGGACCTGCTTGCGGTCGAGCTCATGGCGCGCACCGGCCGCGATCCGTCCGAGCTGTACGCCGATCTGACCCGCGAGCTGGGAGCGCCCATCTACGAACGGATCGATGCGCCCGCCACGCCGGACGAAAAGGACATGCTCTTGAGCCTCTCGGCCGAGGACGTCACTGCATCCGAGCTCGCCGGCGACCCGATTCAAGCGCTGCTCACGACCGCACCCGGCAACGGCGCGGCCATCGGCGGCCTGAAAGTCATCACCGCGCACGGCTGGTTCGCCGCGCGTCCGTCCGGCACGGAGGACGTCTACAAGCTTTACGCAGAGAGCTTTCGCGGAAGTGCGCACCTGCGGCGGATTCAGGAGGAAGCGCAGGCGATCATTGCCAAGACCCTGGCAGGAGTCATGAGATGACGTCGAACACGCTGAGGAACGACACCCCGCCGTCCGAGCTCTCGTCCATCGTCCACGCGACAGACGACGAGAAGCACGTGTTGCTGCGGCGGGCGTTTCTCATCCGACACGGCGAGACCGACTGGAGCCTCAGCGGACAGCACACCGGGACGACCGACATCCCGTTGACGGAGAACGGTCGGAGCGTGGCAAGACAGCTCGAACCACTCCTGGCCAGGGCGACGTTCTCGCTGGTTCTGACGAGCCCGCTTCATCGCGCGCGAGAGACCTGCGAGCTCGCCGGCCTCGGCGCGCAGGCTGAAGTCGATGCCAACCTCATTGAATGGAACTATGGGGAGTACGAAGGACTGACCCCGAAGCAGATCCATGCGAAGGCACCAGGCTGGATGCTCTTCAGCGACGGCTGCCCTGGCGGAGAAAGCCCCTCGCAGGTTGGCGCTCGGGTCGATCAGGTCGTTGCACGGATCCGATCGGTGGAGGGAGATGTGGCGCTTTTTGCGCACGGGCATGTCTTCAGGGTGTTTGCGGCGCGATGGCTGGGGCTTCCAGCCGCGGCAGGAAGTCACTTCCTTCTCGACACGGCGACCGTGAGCGTCCTCAGTCACTACCGCGGCATCCCGGCGGTGAAGCGGTGGAACGCCCCGCTCGCGCCGCCGTAGGGATCCGGGCAATCAAGGAGCATTGAAACCGTAGGGTCCAACTGACCGAGAAATGCGGAGGCAATATGGCGACCCCCGAACTGGAAACAACGGCCCGAGCGATTGTGGCCGATGGAAAAGGCATCCTGGCGGCTGACGAGACTCCCGGAACGCTGACGAAGCGTCTCACCGCGCTTGGGATCGAATCGACGCCGGACACCCGTCGTGCCTACCGCGAGATGTTCTTCAGCACCCAGGGCGTGGCCGAGTTCATCAGCGGTGTCATCCTGCAGGATGAAACGATCCGGCAGAGGAGCTCGAAGGGTACGCCGCTGGCCGACCTGCTCGCCGGGCAGGGAATCATCCCAGGCATCAAAGTCGATCTCGGCGCGAAACCGCTCGCCGGCTTCCCCGGCGAGCACATCACCGAAGGACTCGACGGGTTGCGCGGCCGCCTCGAGGAATACCGCGCGATGGGCGCGCGCTTCGCCAAATGGCGTGCGGTGATCGAAGTGAGCGATACGCTGCCGACCGCGGCGTGCGTGCAAGTGAACGCGCACGCGCTCGCGCGATATGCCGTGATCTGCCAGGAACAAGCCATCGTGCCGATCGTCGAGCCTGAAGTGCTCATGGACGGATCGCACACGATCGAACGCTGCGAGGAAGTGACCGGACACGTCCTGCATGCCGTCTTCGACGCGCTCTTCGAGCAGAAGGTATCGCTCGAAGGGATGCTGCTCAAGCCCAACATGGTCATCTCGGGTAACAGGGTGCGTCACGCAGGCCACCGTCGACGAGGTCGCCCGCGCCACGGTCCGCTGTCTCCGGCGTCATGCGCCGGCCGCCGTCCCCGGCATCGTGTTCCTGTCGGGCGGCCAGGATCACCTCGTGGCGACGATGCACCTGAGCGCGATCAATCAGGTCGAGGGACCGAAGCCGTGGAAGCTCAGTTACTCCTACGGGCGCGCGCTGCAGGACGAAGCGCTCAACGCCTGGCGCGGACGGCAGGAGAACCTCGCAGCCGCACAGCAGGCTTTCATCATCGGGCGAAGTGCGACAGCGCGGCTGCCCTCGGCAGGTACACGACCTCCATGGAAACCGAATCGGTCGTCGCATGAATTCGTCGCGGCCGGCCGCAGGCCGTTGAAGCACAACCAAGGCTAATGGGAGAACTACCGTGACAAAGCTGCTAACGAAAGAACCGGACGTC
>CAVSRX010000021.1:0-70651 GCA_963730445.1 Vicinamibacterales bacterium
ATTTACGGCGCTCGAAAATGCCGAGATGCCGCTGCGCATCGCGCGCATGAATCCGGCCGAGTCGAAACGCCGGGCCGGAGCCGTACTCCAACGTCTTGGACTCGGCGATCGGCTGACGCATCGGCCTGGCATGCTGTCGGGAGGTGAGCAGCAACGGGTCGCTGTGGCCCGAGCGCTGGTCAGCGAGCCATTGGTGCTGCTGGCAGACGAGCCCACCGGGAATTTGGACGAGCGGACGGCCGAAGCTTTGCACGCGCTTTTGCGGGAGATGCACCGGGAGCGTCACCTCAGTTCGGTGATCGCGACCCACAACATGCATCTCGCGGCGTCGTGCGATCGCATCCTGCGGCTGGAGGGCGGCCGTTTGATAGCCGATACGACGGCTAACGGATAGGAAGGGCAGGGGTTTGGCCGTATAATGCATATAAGTCGTTAGCGCATTATCACCACCCCTATTTCGCAGGTTAAAACGGATGTTCGAACGCTACACTGAACGAGCGCGTCGCGTTCTGTTCTTCGCCAGATACGAGGCGAGCCAGCTCGGGTCCATCTCGATCGAGACCGAGCACCTGCTGCTCGGTCTGATTCGCGAAGGCAAAGGGCTGACCAGCCGTATTTTTGCCCGCTCGCACCTGTCCCTCGAGAACATCCGCAAGGAAATCGAAGGGCGGACGGTCTTCCGCGAGAAGGTGTCGACGTCCGTCGAAATTCCATTCAGCGCCGAAACCAAGCGCGTGCTCCAGTTTGCCGCCGAAGAAGCGGATCGGCTGCTGCACAACTACATCGGCACCGAACACCTGCTGCTCGGCATCCTGCGCGAAGAGCGCTCGGTGGCGGCGTCCATCCTGATGGAAAAAGGGATGCGCCTCAACACCGTGCGCGAGGACATCGTGCAGCTGCTGAACGAAAAGACCACGCTGACGCGCGTGAAGGAAACGCCGCTGCTCGCCGAGTTCAGCCGCGACCTCACCGAATCGGCGATGAAGAACCAGCTCGACCCGCTCGTCGGACGCGATTACGAGCTCGAGCGCGTGCAGCAGGTGCTGTGCCGCCGCACGAAGAACAACGCGGTGCTCATCGGCGAGCCTGGCGTCGGCAAGACGGCCATCGTCGAAGGGCTCGCGCAGAAGATCGTCTACGGCGACGTGCCGCACTTCCTGGCCGACAAGCGCATTCTCGCGCTCGACATCTCGCTGATCGTCGCCGGCACGAAGTATCGCGGGCAGTTCGAAGAGCGCCTCAAGGCGATCATGAAGGAACTGACCGACAACCCGAACATCATCGTGTTCATCGACGAGCTGCACACGCTGGTGGGTGCGGGATCGGCCGAAGGCTCGCTCGACGCGGCGAACATTCTCAAGCCCGCGCTGTCGCGCGGCGAGATTCGCTGCATCGGCGCGACGACCCCGGCCGAGTACCGGAAGTACATCGAGAAGGATCGTTCGCTCGAGCGCCGCTTCCAGGCCATCAAGGTCGATCCGCCGGCCGAGAAGGAAACGATCGAGATCATCCTCGGCGTGAAGGATCGCTACGAGTCGTTCCATCACGTCGAGTACACCCGCGAGGCCATCGAGGCGGCGGTGTATCAGTCGAGCCGCTACATCACCGATCGGTTCCTGCCCGACAAGGCGATCGATCTCATCGATGAAGCGGGCGCCCGCGCCAAGCTGCGCGAGGCCGGCTACAGCGAAGAGTTCGGCGAGATCAACCGCAGCATCCGCGTCGCCGTCGAGCAGATGGAAAACGCGGTGTCGCAGAAGGATTTCGAGAAGGCGCAGTTCTATCGCGAGCAGGAAGTCAGCGCGCGCGAGAACCTGCAGTTCGTGCGCGAGAAGTTCGACGTCAAGTCGAGCGCGCGCCGCGTCGCGGTCGGCAAGCAGGAAATCGACGAGGTTGTCTCGAAGTGGACCGGCGTGCCGCTCGCGTCCATCAATCAGGACGAGGGCGACAAGCTCTTGCGCATGGAGCAGGAGCTGCATCGCCGCGTCGTGAGCCAGGAAAAGGCGACATCGGCCGTGTCGCGCGCCATCCGCCGCTCGCGCGCGGGATTGAAGAACCCGAACCGCCCGACCGGCAGCTTCATGTTCCTCGGACCGACCGGCGTCGGCAAGACGGAGCTGGCGCGCGCGCTCGCGAACTTCCTGTTCGGCAGCGACAACGCGCTCATCCGCTTCGACATGTCGGAGTACATGGAGAAGCACTCGGTGTCGAAGCTCATCGGATCGCCGCCCGGATACGTCGGCCACGAAGAGGGCGGACAGCTGACGGAAAAAGTGCGGCGCAATCCGTACTCTGTCGTCCTGCTCGACGAAATCGAGAAGGCGCACCCCGACATCTTCAACATCCTGCTGCAGGTGTTCGAAGACGGCCATCTGACCGACGGCCTCGGCAACCGGGTGAACTTCAAGAACACGATTCTGATCATGACGTCGAACATCGGCGCGCGCTTCATTCAGAAGAAAGCGTCGCTCGGGTTCCAGTCGTCGGAATCAGAGACCATCGCCAAGAGCGTCAACGACATGGTGCTCGGCGAAGTGAAGCGGACGTTCAATCCCGAGTTCATCAACCGCATCGAGGAGATCATCGTCTTCGAGGCGCTGGGAGACGACGACCTGCGGCGCATCATGCTGCTGCTGGTCGACCAGATTAACGACAACCTGGTGAACCGTCAGCTCAAGATCGCGTTGATGCCGGAAGTGATCGACTGGATTATCGATGTCACCTGCAAGGACCGCTCGTATGGAGCTCGTCCGCTCCGCCGCGCCATCCAGCGTTACGTTGAAGATCCCTTATCTGAGGAGCTCATCAAGGGGCACCTCAGAGGGGGCGACATCGAGGTTTACCTCGAGAACGGGTCGCTGGCGTATCGCGCACCCGGGGAGGTGGCGGCAGGCCGCCGTCTCACGTAAGACGTCTAAATGCGCAACTGAAGTTGCGCCCTACCGAAGCGCAACTTCTATGGCGCAACCGGTAGGGCGCAACTTCAGTTGCGCTGCTGACGCCTGAAGGATTTTCCCATGCGAATTCAAAGCTTTCTCATCGCAACCGCCCTATGGGCCGTGCCGGCGTTCGCGCAGGCCCCGGTCGCTCCTGCGCCCATCGGCCTCGCGCCAGTGGTGCCGGTCGCGCCCGCTACCGACAAGCCTTCCGGTATGACCGCAGACGGCACCTTATCGGTGTGCAGCGGTTTCCAACAGTTGTCGGCGCCGGTGCACCCTGAGACGAAGCAGGCGCTGTTGCCTCCTGACGGCTCCGGTCCCGTCGTCTGGACGTTTGTGCTGTGCTTTCCCAAGCAGGGCAACCAGTCGATGATCGAGCCCCAGACTTACCTGTACTACCTGCCTGATTCGGTCAATCTCGTGAGCCTGCCGTCGCAGAACATCTGGAAGCCGTACAACCAGGCCGCCGAAGACCTCATCATCGGCGACCACAAACGGCTGTGGAGCACTGGTTTCCTCGACGATCTCAAAATCGAGGTGGTCGATTTCCCCTTCTCGAACGGCGTGATCGGCAAGGTCGTCGTCTACGAGCTGGAAGAGCGGGAGCGCATCAAGAACACGATCTACAACGACGGCACGAAAGCCATCGAGCAGGCGAAGGTCGAAGAGCGCCTGCGCGAGCTCGGCATCACCATCCGTCTCGACAGCTTCGTCGACCAGGCCACTGAAAAGAAAGTGGCCAACGTCATCCGCGAGCTGATGGTGGAAAAGGGATATCAGGAAGCCAAGGTCGACGTGACGCACGAACCAATGCCCGGATTGTCGCCGAAGACGGTCGCGCTGAAGTTCAAGGTTACCGAGGGGCCGAAGATCAAGATTTCGAGCGTCGACTTCATCGGGAACACGGTATTCAGCGACCGCAAGATCAAAGGCCGCATGAAGACGAACAAGGGCGGCGGTTTCTGGATCTTCCCCGGCAGCAGCGTCTATCAGGAAGACAAGTTCGAAGAGGACGCCGAGATGGTCGTCGCGTTCTATCGCGACCGCGGCTACCTGCAAGTGAACGTGGGGCAGCCCAGCCTCAAGCCGATTCGCGACTCGAAGGACGGCAAAGAGCGGTTCATGACGCTCGAGATTCCGATCACCGAGGGGCAGCGCTACCGCGTCGAGAAGTTCGAGTTCGCCGGCAACGACAAGGTGCCCGCCGAGGTCATGCGGCCGCTCTTCAAGATGAAGACGGGCGAGTATTACAACGAAAAGCGGCTCCGCGAGGGATTCCAGAAGATTCAGGAAATCTACGGCACCGGCGGCCACTTCGAAATGACGCCGTACCCGGAGTTCGTGCCCGAGGGCGACAAGGTCAACGTCACGATCCGCATCAACGAGGGCAAGCAGTACTTCATCAACCGCATCACGTTCCAGGGCAATACGACGACGCGCGACAGCGTCATCCGGCGCGAGCTGCGGCTCTACGAGAACAGCGTCTACAACACCGAGGCGCTGAAGTACAGCATCAAGCGGCTCAATCAGCTCGGCTATTTCAAGCCGCTCGAAGATCAGAAGAACATCACGACCGCGAAGACGCCGGGCGTCGACAACAAGGTCGATCTCACGCTGAAGCTCGAAGAGCAGAACCGCAACCAGCTGTCGTTCGGCGCGGGCGTGTCGCAGTACGACGGCGTGTTCGGCCAGCTGTCGTTCTCGACAGCGAACTTCATGGGTCGCGGCGAGACGTTCACCGTGTCGATGCAGACGGGCGCCCGCGTCAGCGACTATCAGATCGCGTTCACGGAGCCGTTCCTCTTCGATCGGCCTATCACCGGATCGATCGATCTGCACCGTCGCGACATCGAGTACCTCTATCAGTTCACGCAGGGGTCGACGGGCGGCAACATCACGATGGGTCTGCCGCTGAAGAACTTCTCCCGGTTGTATTTCCAGTACAGCTACGACCGGGTGTACGTGCGCGACTTGAACCAGGCATTCTTCGACGGTGGTCAGTGCCTCTTTTCGCCCGAAGGGTGCCAGACGATCGACTTCGACAAGCTCACGCCCGAACAGCGCGATCTCATCGAGTTCAGCCCGTACCTGAGAGACGCGCTCCTGATCGGCCAGGGGGGCCGGCGCACGATCAGCAAGATCACGCCGACCTTCTCGCTCAACTCGATCGACAACCCGATTACGCCGACCCAGGGCAGCCGGTATACGGCGACGCTCGGGGTTGCGGGCCTTGGCGGCAACACGCGCTACGTCAATCCGACGGTCGAATTCACGAGGTTCTTCCGCCACACGGCGAAGACCTCGCTCGGAGTGCGCGCCCAGGCGGAATACATTCGGTCGCTCGGCAACTCGAGCCCGCTGCCGATCTTCGAGCGACTGGTGCTCGGCGGCGGATACAGCGTGCGCGGCTACGATCTGCGGAGCATTGGTCCGCAGGATCCAAGGAGCCGCATCGTCATCGGCGGCAACAAGAGCCTGCTGTTTAACGCGGAATACCTCATTGCGGTCGGCGGGCCGGTGCGGCTCATTTTGTTCTATGATGCTGGCCAGGTTCAGGACAACGGCCAGCGGTTCTCGTTCAAGGGTGTAACGGATGCAAACGGTGTGTTCAGTCCCGGTTTCATTACGTCGACCGGCGCCGAAATCCGCTTCTTCATGCCCGTGTTGAACGTGCCGTTCCGCCTGATCTTTGCGTCGAATCCCCAGCGGAAGGGTGTTCTGAACTACAGTACCGGGTTGGAAGAGAAGGCGTTCCGATTCCGGTTCGACGTCGGCTCAACTTTCTAGGCAGGACTAAAGTTCTGCGCTACACAAGCGAGGATCGTTTCAGATGAGAAGATTTTCAGTCGCCGCGGCGTTCAGCGTAATGGTTCTCGGCGGTTCGGCTTTTGCGCAGGCGCCGCCTCCGGCGTCGGCGTTACCTCCACAGCAGGCGCCCTTGAGAATGGCGTTCCTCGACTTGCAGCGCATCGCGGCCGAGTCTGGCGAGGGTAAGGCGGCCAGCGGTAAGGTGCAGGCGCTGACGCAGAAGAAGTCTGCCGAGCTGCAGGAGAAGACCAAGGCACTGCAGAGCAACCAGCAGAAAATTCAGCAGGGTGGAGCCGTGCTGAACGATGCGGCGCGCGCGCAGACGCAGAAGGAAATCGATCGGCTCACGGTCGAAATCGATCGCTTCCAGGAAGATGCGAACGCCGAAGTGCAGGAGCTGCAGCAGTCGCTGCAGGCCGACTTCCAGGAGAAGCTGCGTCCGGTGGTGGACGCCGTGGTGAAAGAGCTGGCGATCGGCCTGCTGTTCAGCGCGGGGGACGCCGGTGCGATCTTCGTCGATCCGTCACTCGACATCACCGCCGAAGTGATCAAGCGCTTCGACTCGGGCAAGTATTCGACCGCTGCGAAGCCGGCTGCGGCGCCGACCGCGAAACCGGCCGCGACCGAGAAGCCCGCGGCGGCCGCGCCGCCAACGGCCAAGCCCGCCGCGCCGCCTGCGGCGACGCCTCCGCCTGCGACGCCTCCGCCCGCGACGCAGAAACCCGCGCCCACAAAGCCGTAGCGCCTCTACAGGGGCAAAGGGCAAGGGGCGAAGGGCAACGATCCGCGTGATCTTGCCCCTCGCCCCTCTCCCCTTACCCCTTTCGGATATTCTTAGTCCCGCCGTGTCCATCGACATTCCCGTACTCCTCGACCGCCTTTGTTATCGCCACCCGTCAGTCATGGTCGACGCCGTGGACGAGCACGAGCCCGGCAAGCGCCTGGTCGCGCACAAGAACGTCACGATCAACGAGGATTTCTTTCAAGGGCATTTTCCCGGCGTGCCGCTGATGCCCGGCGTACTGATGCTCGAGACGCTCACGCAGGTGGCCGCCGCGCTGGTGCTCGACCGCGAAGGGCCGATGCCGATGTCGCGCGTGTATCTGCACGGCGTCGATGGCGCGAAGTTCCGCAGACAGGTCGTCCCGGGCGATCAGCTGCGCCTCGAAGTGACGCTGCTGAAGGCGCGCACGTCCCTCGCGAAGGCGCGCGGCGTGGCCTATGTCGGCGATCAGATCGTCGCCGAAATGGATCTGCTGCTCGCCGTAATGCCGGACGGCGTGCGGATCCATCCGACGGCGACCGTCATGACCGGAGCGCAGCTCGGCGCGGGCACGATCGTCGGCCCGAACGCGGTCGTCGGCGAGCATGTGCGGCTCGGCAGGCACTGCCGCATCGGCGCATCGGCGATCGTGGACGGGTACACCGAGATTGGCGACGACACCGAGATTTTTCCGTTCGCGTCGATCGGCCTCATCCCGCAGGACCTCAAGTTCAAGGGAGAAGAGACCTACCTCAAGATCGGCACGCACAACATCTTCCGTGAGTTCGTCACGATTCACCGCGGCACAAAAGGGGGCGGGGGCACGACGACGATCGGCGATCGCAACGTGTTCATGGCCTACGCGCACGTCGCGCACGACTGCCACATCGGCGACGACACCATCTTCGGCAACAACGCCACGCTGGGCGGGCACGTGTTCGTCGACGACTTCGCCACGATCAGCGCAGGGTCGGGCGTCCATCAGTTCTGCCGCATCGGCCGACACGCGTTCATCGGCGGCTATTCGGTCGTCACCAAGGACGCGCTGCCGTATGGGAAGACCGTCGGTAATCGCGCGCGCATCTACGGCCTGAACACCATCGGCCTGATGCGCCGCGGATTTACGCCAGAAGTGGTCGGCAAGCTGAAGCGCGGGTACCGGTATCTGTTGACGTCCCGCCTGAACACGACGCGCGCCCTCAAGAAGATCGAGCAGGACGTGACGCTGGCGTGCCCCGAGGTGCAGTACCTCGTCGATTTCATCCGCGGCTCTCAGCGCGGCGCGCTGCTGCGCCGGCCGACTCGCCGCACAGATGACGTCGCGGACGACTAGATGAATCTGGGCCTGATCGCAGGAAACGGCCGTTTTCCGTTCCTCGTCCTGGATGCTGCGCGAGCGATGGGACACGACGTCACCGTCATCGCGACGAAGGAAGAAGCGTTTGCCGATCTGAACGAGGCGGCCGCCAGGGCGCGCGCGCAGATTCACTGGATCTCGCTCGGCGAGCTTGGCAAGTGCATCAGCCTGCTGAAAGAAGCAGGCGCGAGCCATGCCGTGATGGCCGGCCAGGTGAAGCACACGAAAATCTTCGCCGGCGGCATCATCCCGGATGCGAAGTTTCTGTCGGTGCTCATGACGCTGCCGTTCCGCAATACCGACGGCCTCATCGGCGCCGTCGCAGCGGTGCTGAAGGCAGAAGGGATAGAGCTGATCGATTCGACGTCGCTGCTGAAGCCGATGCTCGCGAGCGCCGGCGTCATGACGAAGCGCCGGCCGACAGACGACGAGCAGAAAGACTTCGACTTCGGATATGAGATGGCTGATGCGATAGCCGGACTCGACATCGGCCAGACCATCGCCGTGAAGCACGGGGCTGTCGTCGCGGTGGAGGCCATGGAAGGCACCGACGAAGTGATCGCCCGCGCCGGACAGCTCGCGAGTTCCGGCGTCCGCATCATCAAGGTGGCGAAACCGAAGCAGGACATGCGGTTCGACGTGCCGGTCGTCGGCCTGGCGACCGTTCAGGCGATGCGCGCACACGGCGCGTCGGCGCTGTCGATCGACGCGGGGAAGACGCTGATGTTCGAGCGCGACGAACTGATTAAGAGCGCCGACGAAGCAGGAATCACGATCGTGGGACGCGAGAAATGAGCGTTCGAGTTGCTGTGATCGGCGTTGGCGCATTGGGCAAGCATCACGCGAGGATTCTTGCGGCGATGCCAGACGCCGAGCTGGTCGCGATCGTCGACATCAACGAAGCGCGCGCGCGAGAGATTGGCGGCCTCGTGAACGCGTCGCCCTTCACGAACGCGTCCGATGTGCTCGGCCGGGTCGACGCTGTCACCGTGGCGGTGCCCACGGAGTCGCACCTCGGCGTCGCGCTTCCATTTCTGCAGCGCGGCATCGGCGTGCTGGTGGAGAAGCCGCTCGCGCGGAATGCGGGCGAGGCGCAGCAGATGATCGATACGGCGGCGGCCTCTGGCGCCGTGTTCGGCGTCGGACACACGGAGCGCTATAACCCGGCGGTCGCGGCTGTCCGGCCGCTGCTCGATCATCCGCGATTCATCGAGGTGCACCGGCTGGGTACGTTTCCCGATCGCAGCCTCGACATCGACGTGGTCTTCGACCTCATGATTCACGACCTCGACGTCGTGCTGTCGATCGTGCCGTCCGAGGTCGTGGCGGTCGAAGCGGTCGGCGTCGCCGTGCTGACGCCGAAGCCCGATATCGCGAACGCGCGGCTGAAGTTCGCCTCCGGGTGCATCGCGAACATCACGGCAAGCCGCATCAGCAAGGATCGCGTGCGCAAGATCAGAATCTTTCAGCGCGACGCGTATCTGTCGGTCGACTACGCGGCCCAGGAAGTGGAGCGCTGGCGGCTCGTGAAGGGCAACGGCGCGATGCCGGCGATCGATGGCGGCAAACTGGAGATCGCACAGGAAGAGCCGCTGAAGCGCGAGTTGGACGACTTCGTCGCCGCTGTGCGCGACAAGCGCGCGCCGGGCGTAACCGGCGCGGACGGTTTGCGGGCGATCACCCTTGCGCAGCGCGTGACGGATGAGATCAATAGATCACTAGCTCAGTAGATCAGTAGATTCATGTATTCCGACATCAACGACTTCATCGCCGACCTCGACAAGCGCGGCCTGCTGTCGCGCATCCGCGAGAGCGTCAATCCCGATCTCGAGATCGCGGCCATCACCGATCGCGTCTGCAAGCTGCCCGGCGGCGGCCCGGGGCTGCTGTTCGAGCGGCCGACCGGCTTCGACATGCCCGTGGCGACGAATCTGTTTGGATCGACCGAGCGGATGTGCCTCGCGCTCGGCACACCCTCGCTCGACGCCGTCGCGAAAGAGATCGACGAGATGATGACGCCGAAGATGCCCGCGGGCATGCTCGACGCGTTCAAGATGCTCCCGATGCTCGACCGCCTGCGCGACCTGATGCCGAAGACCGTCAAGGACGCGCCGTGCCAGGAAGTCGTCAAGCGCGACGGATCGCTCGACGAGCTGCCCATCCTGAAGACGTGGCCCGAAGACGGCGGCCGCTACATCACGCTGCCGCTGGTGATAACGAAGGATCCGGAAACAGGCGTGCGCAACATCGGCACCTATCGGATGCAGGTGTTCGACGGGCGCACGACGGGCATGCACTGGCAGCGTCACAAAGGGGGCGCGCAGCATCATCGCGTGGCAGAGCGCATGGGGAAGCGGCTGGAAGTGGCTGTGGCGCTCAGCCCAGAGCCGGTCCTCGCCTATGCGGCGACCGCGCCGATGCCTGAAGGCCTCGATGAGCTGCTGCTCGCGGGATTTCTGAGCCGCCGGCGCATCGAGCTTGTGAAGGCCGTGACGGTCGATCTCGACGTGCCGGCGAGCGCGCACATCGTGCTCGAAGGCTACGTCGAGCCTGGCGAGCGGCGGCGCGAAGGGCCGTTCGGCGACCACACCGGCTTCTACTCGCTCGCCGAGGACTTTCCGGTCTTCCATATCACGTGCATCACTATGCGCAAGAAGCCGACGTACCTGACGACGGTCGTCGGCATTCCGCCGCAGGAGGACGTCTACCTCGGCAAGGCGAGCGAGCGAATCTTTCTTCCGATGATTCGCAAGACGATTCCAGAAATCGTCGACATGCACTTTCCGCCGGAAGGGATCTTCCACAACATCGTGCTCATATCGATCGACAAGCGGTATCCCGGGCACGCGCGCAAGATCATGAACGCGTGCTGGGGCCTCGGCCAGCTGATGTTCTCGAAGACGGTCATCGTCTTTGATAAGGACGTCGACGTGCAGAACGTGAGCGAGGCGGCGTGGATTGCGGGCACGCACGTCGATCCGCAGCGCGACATTCAGTTTACGGTCGGCCCGATGGACGATCTCGAGAACGCCTCGAATCTGCCGGCCTACGGCAGCAAGATGGGCATCGACGCGACACGCAAATGGCCTGGCGAAGGGTTCATGCGCGAGTTCCCGACGCGCCTCAAGACGACGGACGCGGCGCGGCGCAAGGCCGACGAGCTGTTGAAGGCGATCGCGAAGGTAAAGTGACGTGGCGGCATCACTCGATGATCTGACAGCGAAGATCGATGCGGGCGAGCGTCTGTCCGACGAGGACGTGGCCGCGCTCGGATCCAGCCGCGACATCATCACGCTCGGCATGCTCGCGAGCACCGTCCGCCGCCGGTTGCGCGGCAACGAGGTGACGTATGTTCGTGTGGCCGACCTAAAGGTCGGCACTACGAATGATCTGGAACCGCGCACCGTGCCCGATACGGCCGGCGAAATCCGAATTTTTCAGACACCACTCACGCTCGACGCGGCGATCGGTGTCGTGGAGAAGGCGCGCGACTTGGCCGGCAACGTTCCGCTTTCTGCATTCTGCCTGTTCGAGCTCGGCAAACTGCCAGAAGGGTTACCCGTCGTCCTTGCGGCGTTGAAGAAGGCTGGCCTCGAAACGATCACGCAGGCACCCATCGATCGCCTCAGCGCGCCCGAGCGCGCGCTCGAAGCGCTCGCCGATGCGGGCCTGCAGTTGGCGCGCTTGACGGTCAACGAAACGCCCGAGCGCGAGTGGACGACGGTCTGCCGCGATGTGGCGGCTCTTCAGACGCGCCTGCGCGCATTCGCGCGTTCGCGCCGCTGGCGCGCAAAATCGATGAGACGCAGCCGACGACGGGCTACGAAGATGTCAAGCGCATCGCGATCTCGCGCCTGCTGGCAGACAACGTCGATACCATCCAGGTCGATTGGGCGTTATACGGTCCCAAGCTCGCGCAGGTGGCGCTGACCTTCGGCGCCGACGACATCGATTCCGTCGCGGTCGATGACGATCAGTCGCAGGGACGCCGCCGTTCGCCGATCGAAGAAATCCGCAGGAGCATTCAAGCCGCCGGCTTCGAGCCGGTCGAACGCAACGCTAGGTTCGATCGACGATAGACGATGGACGATCGACGATCGACGATGATCCGTCTTGGAGCTGTCAGCTACCTCAACACGCGTCCGCTGGTGCACGGCCTCGAGCAGCAATCGGCCCGTTTCAGTCTGCGCTTCGACGTGCCCGCGCGTTGCGCGGAGTTGCTGCACGCCAACGAAGTGGATCTCGGGCTGATCCCGTCGATCGAGTATCCCGGGCACGACTACCGCATCGTGCCGGGCGTGTCGATCGCATCGGATGGGCCGGTCGCGTCGGTCGCGATTTTCAGCAAAGTACCAACGGAGAACATTCAATCCATCGCGCTCGATACGAGCTCGAGAACTTCGATTGCATTGCTGCGCGTGCTGTGCGCGCGCTGGTTCGATATCGAGCCTCGTCTGGAGCGCATGCCGCCCGATCTCGGGCGGATGATCGCCGAGTGCGATGCCGCGCTCGTCATCGGAGACAACGCCCTCTTCATGGATCACGACGCGCTGGGCCTCGAGAAGGTGGATCTCGGCGAAGAGTGGGTTGGCATGACGGGGCTTCCGTTCGTGTACGCGTTCTGGGCTGGGCGCCCTGGGGTCGTCGGTGCGGCCGACAGTGCGGCTCTGCAGGACGCGCGTGACAGAGGTCTCGGCGCAACCGCTACAATTGGCCGGCAGTCGTTCCCGGACAGCCCGGAGAAGGCCGCGCGCGCCGACCTCTACCTCCGCGAGAATGTGAAGTACGCTTTAGGCGAGCCGGAAATAGCGGGTTTGCGGCGGTTTTACGAGCTGGCGGCGGAGGTTGGTGCGCTGCCGGCGGCCGAAACGCCGCGGTTTTATTAGGCAGGGCTAAAGCCCTGTGCCACCGATATCGTGGACCTGTGCCGCCGATAGTGCCGCCTTTAGGGCGGACCTGTGACGATGAATATCGAACCCATCATCGGCAAGGTCGCCAGCGGCGGCCGTGTGAGCGCAGACGAAGCGCTCGCCCTGTATCTGCACGCGCCGACGCATGTGCTGGGTCAGCTCGCCGACGACATCCGCATGCGCAAGCATCCGGATCGCACGGTCACCTACATCATCGACCGCAACGTGAACTACACGAACGTCTGCGTCGCGAAGTGCAACTTCTGCGCGTTCTACCGCGACGTCGGGTCGGACGAAGGCTATGTGCTCGGCTTCGATGAGATCTTCCGCAAGATTGACGAAACGATCGAGGTCGGCGGTGTCCAGCTGCTGCATGCAGGGCGGCCACAACCCCGATCTGCCGCTGACGTGGTACGAAGATCTGTTCCGCGCGATCAAGCAGCGCTATCCCGATTTCAAGCTGCACGCGCTGTCGCCGCCCGAAGTGATTCACCTGTCGCGGCTGTCCCAAATCGGCGTGGCCGAGGTCATCGATCGCCTCATTGCCGCGGGGCTCGACAGCATTCCCGGCGGCGGCGCCGAGATTCTGGTCGACCGCGTTCGCCGGCTGCTGCATTGCTACGGCAAGGCGACGGCCGACGAGTGGCTCGACGTGATGCGTCATGCGCATCACCGCGGCCTCAGGACCACCGCGACGATGATGTACGGGACGGTCGAGACGGTCGAAGAGCGCATCGAGCACATGATGCGGCTGCGCGAGCTGCAGGACGAGACGGGCGGCTTTACCGCGTTCATCACGTGGAGCTTTCAGCCCGAGCACACGGAGCTCGGCGGCATCGAGGCGACCGGCGTCGACTATCTGCGCACGCTCGCGCTGGCGCGCATCGTGCTCGACAACTTCGACAACCTGCAGGCGTCGTGGGTCACGCAAGGCGGGAAAGTCGGCCAGCTCAGCCTCGCGTACGGCGCCAACGACATGGGCAGCGTCATGATCGAAGAGAACGTCGTCCGTGCGGCCGGAGCGGCGTATTGCATGGACGAAATCGAGATCGTGCGCAACGTCGAAGATGCCGGCTTCGTGGCGAAGCGGCGCAACATGCACTACGACGTGCTCGGCGATCCGATCTTCCGCGAGCGCGCCGTGCCGCGCATGCTGAGCCTCGCGACGGCCCGCGCCGACGGAGCCGCGGGCGAAGCCCCAGACGTCAAGTCCTATCCCGCCCGCAGCCGTGCCGGCAAAGAGGCGCGACAGTAAGTGCCGCAGTATCGCGCGGCGTGGCTGCTGCCGATTTCGCAGCCGCCTATTCGCGATGCGTGGCTGCGGACCGATCGCGGGCGCATCATCGCGTTCGGCCATTCGCGCCCAGGCGACTTCACCGCGCCCGACGAAATCGATCTTGGGGAGGTCGCCGTACTGCCGGGCCTCGTCAACGCTCACACCCACCTCGAGCTGTCCTGGATGCGCGGACGTATTCCCGAAACCGACGATTTCAACGGATGGATACGCCGGATTATCGAGCTGAAGAACGAAGGCGCGCAGCAGGGCAAGGCAATTGCGACCGCAATTGACGCAGCGATTCGAGAAGCGCGTGCGTTCGGCACGACCCTCGTCGGCGACATCACGAACACGCTCGCGACGTCGCGACCGCTGAAAGAGCACGACATGGCGGCCGTGGTGTTCCACGAGCTCCTGGGCTTTCGCAGCGAGGATGCCGCGAGCCTCATGCAAGAGGCGAGAGCACGCCTCCACAGTGAGCCGGCGTCCGATCTTGTGCGCCACACGCTTCGCGCCGCACGCGCCGTACTCCGTGTCGCCGGCGCTCTTCGGCCTGATTCGCACCGCGCTGCAGCACGATCCGTTCGCCAGGTCGAGCGTGCACCTCGGCGAGTCTGCCGCGGAGATCGAATTCTTGAAATACGGCACGGGCCCGTGCCGTACGGGCCTCGAACGGATGGGGAAGTGGGACGCGTCGTGGGTGTTCCCGCAATCCGGTCCGGTCGAGTATCTCGATCGAATGGGCTTTCTCGACGACCGCGTCCTCGTCGTGCACGGCGTGCATTTCGGGGAAGCCGAGCTGAAGCGTCTCGCGGCCAAAGGCGCGACGCTGGTGACATGTCCCCGCGGAAACATCCGCACCGGTGCGGGCACGCCGCCGATCGAGGACTTCTTCGATTCGGGTGTGCGCATCGCGGTCGGCACCGACAGTCTGGCAAGCGTGCCCGACCTGAACCTCTTTGCAGAGCTCGAGGAGATGAGGCGGCTGGCCCCTGCGCTGCCGGCGCGCCTGCTGATCGAGAGCGCCACGATCAACGGCGCGCGGGCGCTCGGCTTCGACGCGGATTTCGGCACGATCGATTCAGGCAAGCGCGACGCGCTTATTGCCGTTCAGCTCGATGGCTACGTGCCGAATGCCGAAGAGTATCTCGTGTCGGGCGTCGAGGCCTCGCAGATCAGCTGGATTCCCGCGTCATGACATCCGCTTGTCGCGAGCAACGTCGAGGGGTGCTCTCGGAGCACGGCCCGCTGGCTGCTGTTCTCGTGAAGCATGCGCGGGAGGCGTTTGTCAGCGATGAGGCGATCGCATCGCAGTGGAAGCAGCTGAATTTCTCAGCCCCTCCGGATTTCTCTCGCGCGATCGCCGAGTACGATCGATTTCTCGAGCTCGTCGCGGACAGCGGATGCGAGATCGTGTCGCTGCCGCAGGGCAGCGGCCTGACACTCGATTCGATCTACACCCGGGATGCCGCGATCGTCAGCGCCGAGGGCATTATTCTCGCGAGCATGGGCAAGCCGTCGCGCGCCGGTGAACCCGCGGCGCAGGCTGACGACCTGCGACGCGAGGGGTGGCCGATTGCCGGATCGATTGCGCCGCCTGGACGTCTCGAAGGCGGCGATCTCGTGTGGCTCGATCAGAGGACGCTCGCCGTGGGGCTGGGCGCCCGCACCAATGACGAAGGCATTCGCCAGCTGAAGGTGCTGCTGGACGGCGCGTTCGACGAGCTGATCGTCGTGCCGTTGCCGGACTATCCGGGCCAGCACGATGTCATGCACCTCATGTCGTTGATCAGCCCCGTCGACCGCGATCTGGCCGTGATCTATTCCCGCTTGCTGCCCGAGCCGTTTCGTCAAACACTGCTGCATCGCGGCTACCGGCTCGTCGATGTTCCCGACGAAGAGTTCGAGACGATGGGGGGAAATGTGCTGGCGCTCGGTCCGCGCGACTGCGTGATGCTGAACGGCAATCCGAAGACGCGCGCCGCGCTGGAACACGCGGGCGCGCAGGTGCGCGTGTACGACGGTCAGGAAATCAGTCTAAAAGGCGGCGGAGGGCCTACGTGCCTCACCAGACCGCTGGCGCGTTTGGGTTGATGCACGCATTGGTAGATTGGAAGACTGGTAGATTGGAAGATTCATGCAGGAGGGGCGCCGATGATGACAGGAGCGTTGTAGCCGGAGTTCTTCATAGCGTGCATTACGTCTATTGTGTTCACGAAGCTCCTGCCACAACCGGCCGGGTCTATCCTCCTCTTCGGGTTGTGGAGCGTGCAGTTGTCGTGGGGTGCTGTCACAGTCTGGCGTCGGACGGGTCTCCCGTTTATGCACCGCTGCTCTGGTGCATGGCGCCGTGATGTCTCTGTGTCTCGCCGTGCTCGCCGCGGTTGGACGCCCGTTTCAGGAGAGGTCGGCTGAGGCATGGGTGCTGCTCCTAGGCGCCTCCCTCACTGTGCCCTTGCTCATCCACATCGAATCTCGGGTAAACAAATCAAAAGTAAAGCAGTGCGCGGATGCGTACCAGGAACACAAGACCGTGTGGGACATCCTCACCGGGCGTCATATTCCTCAGCTCCGAGACGGCGGTAACTAACAGTCGCTTCGCGAGTCTTCGATGGTGTTCACCAAGCATCTTCGGGAAGGCATTCGCCGCGGACGGATCAGGTGCAGCATTCGCATCTGGACGCGTTCCCATGTCAAGGTGGGTGGTCGCTATCGTATGGACGAGGGACACATCGTCGTGGATTCGATCATGCCGATTGGTATCGACGATATCACCGATGATCTCGCGCGCGAGTCGGGCTTCGGCACGGTGGACGATTTGCTCCAAACTGCCAAACACGGCAGTGGTGACAACGTCTACTTGATTCGGTTTCACTATCTCCCTCCGGGAGGCTGGGACGTGCCGAAGAGGAAAAAGATAGACTTCGACGTTGTCCGTGAACTCGCCATGGCGTTACCCGATGTCGAAAAGAGCACGATACACGGCGCTCCTTCGCTGAAAGTGCGCGGGAAGCTGTTGGCATGTCCGGCTCTTCACCGATCGGCCGAGCCGGGCTCGCTGGCGGTCCGGATCGGTTTTGATCAACGGTCGGAATTGCTCGCCGCGGAACCTCGCGTGTACTACGTGACGGATCACTACGTGAACTATCCAACCGTCCTCGTGCGGCTGTCTCACGTCCACCGTGACTCATTGCGAGATCTGTTAGGCCTGTCATGGCGTTTCGTGAGTGCCAACGCGAAGAGGAGCGGAACGAAACCGAGCCGTCGAACCAAGGAGTGACCATGCGGAGTATGGCCGTCGTACTCGCACTTCTCATCGCGGCCGGATGTCAGTCTCCCTCGGGTGATTCGTCATCGACGACGCAGGCGGGCCCTGCGTCTGACATCGCCTCCGTCTTTGACGGCAAGCCGTGGCACCTGGGTCGATCTGACGCACGCGTTTTCAGACGCGACTATCTTCTGGCCGACCGATACCCAGGGCTTTGCCCTCGAAAAGCTCGCGTACGGACCGACCCCTGGAGGTTGGTTCTACGCATCGTATCGCTACTCCGGAGCGGAGCACGGAGGGACGCATCTTGACGCGCCCATCCACTTCGCCGAAGGACGGCAGACGAACGATCAGATTCCGCTGTCGAATCTCGTCGGTCCTGCAGCTGTCGTCGATGTGTCCGACCGAGTGAATCCCGACTATCTCGTGTCGGTCGACGATCTGACTGGAGTGGGAGGCCAAGCATGGCCAGATTCCGAAGGGCGCCATTCTGCTTGTGCGGACGGGTTGGGACGCGCGGTACAACGATCGGGCGTCCTACCTCGGCACGAATCGCACGGGACCGGAGGCCGTCAAGGAACTCCACTTCCCGGGCATGGCGCCCGAGGCGGCGCAGTGGCTTGTGGCGAACCGGAGCATCGACGCGTTCGGCATCGACACGCCGAGCATCGACTACGGCCAATCCACCGATTTCCGGACGCATGTGACTCTCTATCAGAAGAACATTCCGGGTTTTGAGAACGTGGCGAATCTTGGTCAGCTGCCGCCGGTCGGAAGCTTCGTCGTGGCCCTGCCGATGAAAATCAAAGGCGGCAGCGGCGGCCCGCTACGAATCGTCGCCTACGTTCCGTCAGCTCAATGAGTAATCTACCAATGTCCCAATCTACCAATCTGCCAATGGTGACTGGCCCATCGTCCTGGTTGCCTCGCTCGCCGGTGGCCGGGCCAGGAGCTGCAGATTGGAATCATCGATTTCTACGGGTTGAATCGTGTGACGCTCGCACAAGCTCGAGAGGCGCTCACGTTCAAAGAGGGCGATTCCATCTCCTACGGCGACGAGCTTCCCCGGACATTTACGGATTCAGAACGCCGACTCTTGAAAGTGCCCGGTGTCATCCGCGCGCATACCGAAGTGGTTTGCTGTGATGACGGCCGAGTCATCGTCTACGTCGGCATCCAGGAGCGTGGCGCGCCGACCATGCGTCTTCGCGCCGAGCAGCGTGGAAAGGCGCGCCTGGCTGACGATGTCGTCGCAGCGGGCGACGAGTTTTCGAAGGCGTTCGGGGTGGCGGTGCTGCGTGGCGAGGCAAATGAAGATCGTTCCCAGGGACACAGTCTCTTGGCTGATCCCGCGACGCGTGCCATTCAGGAACGCTTCCTCGTGTATGCGAAGCGCGATCTGCCGCAGCTGCGTCTCGTGCTGCGGAGCTCATCCGACGCCGCACAGCGAGCGTTGGCGGCGCAAGTGCTGGGCTATGCGGCTGACAAGCAGGCCGTCGTGGACGATCTGGTCTACGCGATGAGCGATCCCTCCGAGAATGTTCGCAACAACGCGATGCGCGCGCTGCTCGTGTTTTCCGAGATGGTGCCAACCGCACCCACACCGGCGCCACGTATCCCGCACGATCGCTTCATCGCCTTCCTGAATTCGCCTGTCTGGACGGACCGGAACAAGGCATCTGGCGCGCTGATGACCCTTTCCGTGAGCCGGGATGCGGCACTTCTCGCCAGCGTGCGCAAGGAGGCCTTAGCGTCGCTAGTAGAGATGGCGCGCTGGAAGAGCGACGGTCACGCAAAGCCGGCGTTCACCATCCTCGGGCGTATCGCCGGCTATTCGGACGACGCCGCGAGGGCGGCGTGGGAGCGCGGCGAGCGTGAACTGGTCATCAGCGCGGCACTTCGCGGACAATAGTGCAGCCGTAATCTACCAATCTCCCAATCTGCCAATCTCCCAATGGTGAATCAGTGAAGTTACTCGTCAAGCGGCTTTCTCCGTCAGCGACACTCCCGTCGTACGCGCATCCCGGTGATGCGGGCCTCGATTTGTGCGCCGCCGTGGCCGTGTCCCTCGAGCCGGGTGAAACCAAGCTCGTGGGCACCGGCATCTCGATCGAGCTGCCGCCGAACACCGAGGCGCAGGTGCGCCCGCGCAGCGGTCTGGCGCTGAAGCACGGCATCACCGTGCTGAACACGCCCGGGACGATCGACCACGGCTACCGCGGCGAGGTCGGTGTGATATTGATCAACCATGGGCGCGCCCGCTTCGACGTGCAGCCGGGCATGAAGATCGCGCAAATGGTGATCGCATCGTGCCTGACCGTCAGTGTCGAAGAAAGCGGAGAGCTGAGCGGCACGGCGCGTGGGCAGGGCGGCTTCGGATCGACGGGAGTGTAACGAGACGTGGACCTGACGAAAGGACAGTATTCGATCACCACCGAGAACCAGAAGCTCGATCTCGAGGCGATTCACGCGTACCTGAGTCGGTCGTTCTGGGCCGAGGGGATTTCGAAGGACATCGTGGCGAAGTCGATTGCCAACTCGCTGTGCTTCGGGCTCTTCGACGGCGCCAATCAGGTGGGCTTCGCGCGCGTGGTGACCGATCGCGCCACCTACGCATACCTCTGCGACGTGTACGTGCTCGAATCGCACCGTGGCCACGGCCTCGGCAAGTGGCTGATTGAAACGGTCATGGCGCACCCGGACCTGCAGGGGCTGCGAAGGTTTCAGCTCGTTACGCGCGACGCGCACGGCTTGTACAGCCGCCACGACTTCGCGCCGCCCGCCAATCCCGATCGGCACATGGAAATTTTCAAGCACGGCATGTATCTCGACGGGGAATAGGTGCGATGGGTGCAATAGGTGCAATGGGTGCGGATGCTTAAACGTCTCTCGACCTATTTATCGTTTGTTCGATTCAGCCATTCGGTGTTCGCGCTGCCGTTCGCGCTGACCGGCGCGCTGCTGGCTTCGCGACTGCATCCTGTCACCTGGCGGCACGTTGTGTGGATTATCGTCTGCATGGTGACGGCGCGCAGCGCCGCGATGGGCTTCAACCGCCTGGTCGATGCGCGATTCGATGCGGCGAATCCGCGCACGTCGTCGCGCGAGATTCCCAGCGGCCGCATGTCGACGACCGAAGCGACGGTCTTCGTCGTCGTGATGTCGATCCTGTTCGTCTTCGCCTCCGCGCAGCTCAGCTGGTTGTGCTTCGCCCTGTCGCCGCTCGCGCTCATCATCACTTTCTGGTACTCGCTCGCCAAGCGGTACGTGTGGGGGACGCAGTTGTTCCTCGGGCTCGCCATGGCGGTGGCGCCGGTTGGTGGATGGCTGGCCGCCGGTGGTGGCCTGGCATGGGAGCCCTGGATACTCGGCCTCGCGATCGCGCTCTGGGTGGCCGGCTTCGACGTGCTCTACGCCTGCCAGGATCTCGATGTCGATCGCCGTCAGCACCTGAAGTCGATTCCGGTGCGTTTCGGCGTGGCGCGTTCCTTGTGGATCTCGCGCGCGATGCACGTCGGCACGATCGCGTGCCTCACGCTGCTCGGATTCATCGCGGGCCTCGGTCCGGTCTATTTCTTCGGCGTCGCGGCTGTGGCAGGTCTGCTCGACTACGAGCAGTCGCTCGTCAGCGCAACCGATCTCTCGAACGTCAAGCTGGCCTTCGATCTGAACGGATACGTGGGCATTCTCTACTTCGTAATCACGGCGATTTCCGTATATGCCGGCCGTTAACGCTCCTGCGAAGGAATCCGCGCGCATTTCAGGCATGTTCGACGCGATCGCCGATCGATACGACTTTCTAAATCATCTTCTCAGCGCGGGGCTCGACAAGAAATGGCGTCAGCGTGCCGTCGATGTGCTGCAGTTGACCGGCCGCGAAACCGTACTGGATCTTTGCACTGGCACCGCCGATCTCGCCCTTGCGGCCATGAGCGGTCAGCGTCGCGCCAGGCGCGTCGTCGGCGTGGATTTCTCCGCCGCGATGCTGCACATCGGAAACGAGAAAGTACGTAGGGCGCGTCCTATTGGACGCGCCGCCATCGACCTCATTCGCGGGGACGCGACGCGCATCCCGCTGCGGGATGCCACGGTCGATGCCGCCACCATTGGCTTTGGCATTCGAAACGTCGAACAGCCCGCAGTGGCATGCCGCGAAATCGCGAGGGTGCTGCGTCCCGGTGGCACGCTCGTGATTCTGGAATTTTCACTCCCGCGCTCGTCTGCGCTGCGCAATTTCTACCTCTGGTATTTTCGGAGGATTCTCCCGCTCATCGGCCGCGTCATCTCGAAGCATCCGAGCGCCTACAACTACCTGCCGGAATCGGTCGAAGCATTTCCCTCGCCCGAAGCGTTCTCGAAACAGCTGCAGGACGCCGGTTTTGGCACCGTGCGTGCAGTCTCTCTTACATTCGGCATCGTCTATATGTTCGTCGCCGTTAAAGACCCACACGGCGACCGGGTGCTATAATCGACTAAATCACTGATGTATATCGACTTTGAGGATTTGCGACCGGATACCCCTAGGGTCGAGGGGGCACTGTCGGTGCGCGAAGGTGTCCTCATCTCGATAATCGTCCACCTTTTGTTGCTCATCGCCATCATTCTCGTTCCCGATTTATTGCCCGAGACGGTGCGGCCGAGGCCCGTGCCAACGGCCCTGAGCCAGGAACCGCGCCAGAACCCGCGCTTCGTCTTTATGCAGCCGCGCGTCGACATCTCGAAGCCGCAGCCACGCCCCGACGTCGACATGTCCGATCAAGACCGGCGCCTGTCGACTATCGCGCCGCCGCCGAAGCCCGAAAATCCGCTGCCGTACGCGCGCGGCAATTCGCGCGAGCGCGAAGAGGCGGAGATTGCGCCGCCGAACCGCGGCAACGCACCCGAAGCCTCCGTCGCACAAGGCAGGCAGAACGCCGACGCCGAAGGGCAGATGGCGGCGAACGATCCATCGCGCTCGATGATGCGTTTGCCCGAAACGCCCCAGGCGGCGCCCGGCCTGCGTCTGGGTGACACGGGGTCGAAGGGAGCGCTTGGCAACGCGCTGCGCAACCTTCAGCGCTATGTGCAGAATCAGTCGTTCGACAACCCGACCGGAAGCGGCGACTCGCAGGGGCTCATTCAGTTCGATAGCAAGGGCGTCGATTTCGGCCCGTGGCTGCGCCGCTTCGTCGCGCAGGTGAAGCGCAACTGGTTCGTGCCGCAGGCGGCGATGATCATGAAGGGGCACGTCGTCATCACCTTCAACATCCATCGCAACGGCGCCATCACCGACATCGAGGTGAAGCAGCCATCGAGCATCGAGTCGTTCAACCTTGCGGCCGTGAACGCGCTGATGAGCTCGAACCCGACGCAGCCGCTGCCTCCGGAGTACCCGTCGGACTCGGCATTCTTTACGGTGACCTTCCTCTACAACGAGGACCCCGACGACTTCAGGTAATGCCATGCCGCTGCCGACGCGCTCGCAACAGCTGGGCCTGCTGATTCTGCTCGGGTTCGTCATCGGCTTCATCATCTTCAGGAACTGACATTCTGCCTGCCCCGATACTCGCGATCCTGGGGCCTACGGCGACGGGCAAGAGCGCGCTGGGCATCGAGCTGGCGCTGCGCCGCGGCGGGGAGATCATCAGCTGCGATTCGACAGCCGTGTACCGCGGCTTCGACATCGGCACCGACAAGGTGCCGCTCGCCGAGCGGCGTGGTATTCCACATCACCTGATTGACGTGGTCGAGCCGACCGACGAATACACGGCGGCCCGCTACGTGAGCGATGCCGTTGCGGCGATCGAACAAATCTACGAGCGCGGGCGGTGGCCCATCATCGTGGGAGGCACGGGTCTGTACTATCGGGCGCTCGTGCGCGGGCTGTTTCCAGGACCGGGCGCCAACGCGAAGATGCGCAGCCGCCTCGAGGCAATCGCGCAACGCCGCGGCGTCGAGTTCCTCCACCGCATGCTGAAGCGGGTCGACCGCGAGTCGGCGGCGAGGATTCAATCGCGCGATCTCAAGCGCATGATCCGCGCGCTCGAGGTGTTCTTCTTGACGGGGACGCCGCTGACCGATCATTTCGCCGCGACCGTGTCGCCGCTTGCCGGCTATCAGACCGTCGGCGTGGTGCTGTCGCCGCCGATGTCGCTGATTGCCGAGCGCGTGGCGACGCGCGTGGACGCGCAGTTCGAGCAAGGGCTGCTCGACGAAATCCGCGGCCTGCTCGCGCGCGGCATCCCGGAAACAGCGCGTCCGTTCGGCGGTCTCGTATATCGCCAGGCGCTCGAGCACCTGCACGGCGTGAGGAACGAAGCCGACACGCGCGAGCTGATCACGCGCGAGAACCGCCACTACGCGCGGCGGCAGTTGATCTGGTTTCGCAAAGAGCCTAACCTAGTGTGGCTTCAGGCTTCGGGCGAGAATCCGGAGACGCTGACAGCGGTAGAGGCCCTGCTCCCATAGCAATCCGTGTCCGCCCTTTTTTCCAGAATCATCGTCATCGTGCTCGACAGCGTGGGCGTCGGAGCCCTTCGGGATGCGGGTGTGTACGGCGACGAAGGCAGCAACACGCTGGGAAACATCGCACGCCAGGTGCAGCTGCGCGTGCCCACGCTGCGCGGCCTCGGGCTGGATCGCATTGTCGACATCGGGCCTCCGGTCAGTGCTGAGCCACCGCAAGCGGCGATCGGGCGCATGGTCGAAGCGTCGAAAGGGAAGGACTCGGTGACGGGACACTGGGAGATGATGGGCATCGTGCTCGATCGCCCGTTTCCGGTGTTTCCGAACGGATTCTCAAAGGAGCTGATCGAGACGTTCGAGCAGCGCATCGGCCGTGGCACGCTTGGGAATTACGCCGCGTCTGGCACGAAAATCATCGAAGACCTCGGCGCCGAGCACATGCGCACCGGCAAGCCGATTGTCTACACTTCTGCGGACAGCGTGTTTCAGATCGCCGCCCACGAGGACGTCATCCCCATCGACGAGCAATACCTCATCAACAGCATCGCGTTCGATCTGATGGTGGAGGGACAGGGCCTCGGGCGCGTGATCGCGCGGCCGTTTGTCGGAACACCCGGGCAGTTCACCCGTACGAGTAATCGGCGTGATTTTGCGATGACGCCGACAGCGGAAACCGTGCTCGATCGTTTGAAGGATGCGCCCGTTCCGGTTGTCGCAATTGGCAAGATCGACGATCTGTTTGCCGGCCGCGGAATCACACGCGCCATCCACACGAAAAGCGACGATGAGGGGGTCGATGCCGTGTCGACGGAAATGGCGTCGACGCCCCGCGGATTGATCTTCGCGAACCTCGTCGATTTCGACACGCAGTACGGGCATCGCAACGACGTGGCCGGGTACGCCGCGAACCTGGAGCGCTTCGACGCCAGGCTCAAGGATTTGTTGCCGCGACTGCGTCACGACGATCTGATGGTGATTACCGCCGATCACGGAAACGACCCGACGACGCCCAGCACGGACCATTCGCGCGAGCACGTGCCGTTGCTGGTCACCGGGCCGGCCGTGAAAGAGGGCATCAGACCTGGGCACGCGGGAGACGTTTGCAGACCTCGGGCAAACGATCGCAGATAATTTTGGAGTCGGACCGATGACGCACGGCCGAAGCTTTCTCAAGGACCTTCATGGCGAGCATTCGTAAACATCTCGAGGCGCGCGAGCGGCACATTCTTGCGCCGCAGGCGGCGAAGAGCGCCGACACGCGCGGGCGGCTGCGCGAAGAACCTGAAGATGACGTGCGTCCGTCGTTTCAACGCGACCGCGATCGCATCGTGCACTGCAAGGCCTTTCGCCGGCTCAAGCACAAGACGCAGGTGTTCTTTGCACCGACGGGCGATCACTACCGCACGCGGCTGACGCACACGCTCGAGGTCGCACAGATTTCTCGAACCATCGCCAAAGTGCTGCAGCTGCACGAGGAGCTCACCGAGGCGATCGCCCTCGGCCACGACCTCGGTCACACACCGTTCGGGCATGCGGGCGAGCGTGTGCTCGACGAGCTCATTCCAGGGGGCTTCAATCACTATCAGCAGAGCCTGCGCATCGTCGACGTGCTCGAGCACGATCGCCAGGGGCTGAACCTGACCTGGGAAGTGCGCGACGGCATCGCGCATCACTCGAAGGGCAAAGGCGGATCGCCCGTGGGGATGCCGGCGTCGCAGCGCTCGAAAACGCTCGAAGGGCAGATCGTGCGTGTCGCCGATCTCACGGCGTACGTGAATCACGACATCGACGACGCGCAGCGCGCGGGCATCCTTCGCGCCAACGATCTGCCGAAGAGCGCTATCGAGCTGCTCGGTGAAACCTCATCCGCGCGCATCGGGCGTATGGTCAAGGATGTCGCCGAGGCCACGTTCGCCGGCGACCTGTCGGAAATTCGGATGAGCAGCGACGTGCTCGCGGCGACGCTCGAGCTGCGCACGTTCCTGTTCGATGCCGTTTACGAGAACGACATGGCGACAGCCGAGTTCAAGAAAGCCGCGGGCGTGCTCGGCGGCCTCTGGGAGAAAATCCGCGAGCGCCCCAACGAATTCCTCGACCTCCGGACGATGGCGGAAGAGGGGCTGGACGCCGCGGCGCGGGACTTTCTCGCCGGTATGACGGATCGCTATGCGGTCAACCTTTTCGAAACGCTCTTCGTGCCGAAGCCCTGGGTTGGACCCCTCGAAATCGATACGTGAGGACTATCAATTTATTGCTGCTCGTCGTCATGGCCGGCGCTGTAATCGTGGCGTCGGCGGCACAGCGACCTGTGGTGGCAGACGGTTGGGCCTTTCCAGGTGATCGTGTGCCTGTCACGTACGGTCGCAGCGGCATGGTTTCGTCGACCGATCGCGTCGCCAGTGAGGTCGGCGTCGAAGTGCTCCGCCGCGGTGGCAATGCCGTCGATGCCGCGGTCGCCACGCACTTCGCGCTCGCCGTGATCAATCCCGAAGCGGGAAATATTGGCGGCGGGGGTTTTATGGTTCTCCGCATGGCGGACGGTCGGACAGCGGCGCTCGACTTCCGCGAGAAGGCTCCACTCGGGGCTACTCACGATATGTATCTGGACCCGCGCGGTGAGTTGACCGGCCGTTCGCGAATCGGGCACCTGGCGGCGGGCGTCCCTGGATCGGTGGCCGGCATGTGGGAGGCGCACCAGCGGTTTGGCTCCTTGCCCTGGGCCGAGCTGATCGAGCCCGCCGTGAATCTGGCAGAGGGCATCGTCATTCATGAGCGCTTCGCCCAGTCGCTCCAACGATTCGAGAAAGAACTTCGGCAGTACCCCGCCACTGCGGCGGCGTTCCTCGTGGGCGGTCAGGCACCACGTGTCGGCGACCGCCTCGTCCAACGCGACCTTGCAGAAACGCTTGGCCGGATTCAGCGCGCCGGGAAAGACGGCTTCTATCAAGGACGTACGGCTGCGCTCGTTGAGGCTGAGATGCGACGTGGCGGTGGCATCATCACGCGAGAAGATCTTCGTCAATACGACGCCGTCTGGCGCGACCCGATCATGTTTCAATACCGCCAGCACACCATCATCTCGATGCCTCCACCTTCCTCAGGTGGAGCAACGCTCGCAGAAATTCTCAACATCCTGGAAGGGTTTGACCTGCGATCGCTTGGCTATCTTTCGCGCGACCATGTGCATCTATGGACCGAAGCGGTCAAACGCGCGTTCGTGGATCGCAATGCATATCTCGCAGATCCAGACTTTGTTGCCCAGCCGACCTCCCAGATGATCTCGGATGCGTACGCGGCGGAGCGGCGCAAAGACATCCGCGTGGACCGTGCGACCCCGTCGAGCGCTGTTCGACCCGGTCTGGGGCCGGTTCAGTCGGAGAGGCGGGCCGCTGCGCGCCGGGAGGGGGAGCACACGACGCACTATTCGGTCGTGGATCGCGACGGTAACGCGGTTGCCGTGACGACCACCATCAATTCGCTTTACGGCAACTTCGTGCTCGTATCGGGCGCCGGTTTCCTGTTGAACAACGAAATGGATGACTTTGCCGCAAAACCAGGTTCCGCAAATCAGTTCGGGCTGGTTCAGGGTGCGGTCAACGCGATCGCTCCGAAGAAGCGGATGCTGTCAGCCATGGCGCCGACCATGGTGCTCGACCCGACAGGGCGCGTAAAGATGGTTACGGGCTCGCCAGGAGGGCCAACCATCATCACCACGGTGGCGCAGATGATTTCGAATGTCGTCGATTTTGATATGGACATCGGCGCGGCGACGGCGGCGCCACGACTGCATCATCAGCATCTGCCCGACCTTCTCTATTACGAGCGCGACGGCCTTCGCCCCGAGGTGGTGGCTGGGATCCGTGGGTTGGGCCATACCGTCCAGGCGCGTTCCGGGTATCAGGGTGACAGTCAGTCAATACTGCTTCTGCCCGATGGAACACGTAGCGCTACTGCCGATCCCCGGCGTGGCGGGGCCGCCATTAGCGTGCGGGAAACGGTTCAGAGCGTGCAATAACCGACTTTGGACTATAATAGTGCGTTCTGCCCGAGCTTAAAGCGCTGGCAGAGCACGGGTTATGCACTTAAGTCTCCGTTCGCTACAGGACGCGCACGCGCATTTCGACAAGCGGTTCGAGCCGTCGCTCTTCCCGGCGGCGGACGGCGATCCCTTTCGCGTCGTCTCGCCGGTGACGCTGTCGTTCGATGTCGACCGTCAGGAGCCGGGACGGTTTCGTGTCGCCGGCCATGTGACGGGCGAGGTCGAGCTGGCGTGCAGCCGATGCCTGGAGCCGTTCACGTTGCCGATCGCGTCGGATTTCGACCTTCGCTACGTGCCGCGCACGGAGAACATCGGCGAAGGCGAGAGCGAAGTCGAAGAGGACGATCTGGCGACGGCGTTCTACGACGACGAGCAGATAGACTTGGGGCACCTGATCATGGAGCAGTTCCAGTTGGCGCTGCCGATGAAGCCGCTGTGCACCGAGGCCTGCAAAGGTCTGTGCCCGCAGTGCGGAACGAATCGGAACACCGGCTCCTGCGACTGCAGCCCGATTTGGGAAGATCCGAGATTGGCCGCATTAAAGAACCTGAAAACGTAGATCGAAAAACGAATAGAGCGACAGACACCACACAAGGACTCACACGATGCCGAATCCAAAACGCCGCCACTCGAAGTCGCGCACATCGAAGCGCCGCACCCACGACACGCTCGTGGCGACGCAGTCGAGCGACTGCCCGAACTGCCGCGAGCCCAAGCAGCCACACCGCGCGTGCCCGCACTGCGGGTACTACCGCGGACGCCAGGTGCGCGCGGTCGACGAGGCGTAACTCTTCCGAATGATCCGCATCGCCGTAGACGCGATGGGGGGCGACCACGCCCCCCGCAGCATCATCGACGGCGCCCTGGCTGCCGCGCGTCACCAGGACCTCGGGCTCTTGCTCGCCGGGCCGGCCGACATCATTCGGGCCGAGCTCGAGAGACATCCCGATGCCGCACAGTTCAGCATCCGCGTCCTCCCCGCGCCAGATGTCATCGACATGGCCGAGCCGCCAGCCGCCGCGCTGCGGCGTAAGCCGCGTGCGTCGATTCGTGTCGCGGCCGACGCGGTGGCCAATGGCGAAGCCTCCGCGCTCGTGAGCGCGGGGCACACGGGCGCGACGGTGATGTGCGCCCACGGCGCGTTCGGCATGCTGCCCGGCGTCGATCGACCGGCGCTGGCGGCCACCATTCCGTCGGGCGATCGCCTGGGCATTCTGCTCGACGTCGGCGCCAACGTGGAGTGTCGCGCGTCGCACCTGCTGCAGTTCGCCGCGATGGGCGCGGTGTACGCGAAGATCTCGCTCGGCATCGAGCGCCCGCGCATCGGGCTGTTGTCGATCGGCGAGGAAGAGAGCAAGGGCACCGGGCTGATTCGCGACGCGCACCAGTTGCTGAAGGCGTCGTCTCTGAATTTCATCGGCAACGTGGAGGCGCGCGAGGTGTACAAGGGCAACGCCGACGTGATAGTCTGCGACGGCTTCACGGGCAACATCGCGCTGAAGACGAGCGAAGGGCTCGTCGACACGGTTGATCGCCTCCTCGGAGAAGAATTGTCGAGAACATTTTCGGGCATGGTCGGCTCGCTGCTGTCGCGCCGCGCGTTTCGCCGGTTCCGCCGGCGCCTCGACTACTCGGAATACGGCGGCGCGCCGCTGCTCGGCGTCGCAGGTGTCTGTTTTGTCTGTCACGGGCGCTCGTCCGCAAAGGCCATCCGCAACGCCATCCTGATGGCCCACCGCTTTTCGACCGCCGGCTTCCTGCATCGCGTCGAGCAGGAAATCGCCACCGCATCCGTTTCATGATCGCATTCGTGTTTCCAGGACAAGGTTCGCAGAAGGTCGGCATGGGCCGCGCGCTGGCCGACGCCTTTCCGGCCGCGCGGCAGGTGTTTGCCGAAGCGGACGACGCTCTGGGCGAATCGCTGAGCCGTTTGATCTGGGACGGACCCGAAGATGCGTTGATGCTGACGGAAAACACGCAGCCGGCCATTCTCACCGCGAGCATCGCAGCGTATCGCGCGCTCGAGTCGGAAGGGCTCGCGTCGAATGTCGCGTTCGTCGCCGGCCACAGCCTGGGCGAATACTCGGCCAACGTCGCTGCGGGCACCTTCTCGTTCGCCGATGGGGTGCGCACCGTACGGCGGCGCGGACGCTACATGCAGGAGGCGGTGCCGGTCGGCACGGGTGCGATGGCCGCGATTCTCGGCCTCGATGCCGATAAAGTTGCGCAGGCGTGCGCAGAGGCAGCGCAAGGCGAGGTTGTGTCGCCGGCGAACATGAACGGCGCGGGGCAGGTCGTGATTGCGGGCACGAAGGCTGCCGTCGAGCGCGCAGGCACGCGTGCAAAAGAGCTCGGCGCGAAGCGCGTCATCCCGTTGGCGGTGAGCGCGCCGTTCCATTGCGCGCTCATGAAGCCGGCGGAGGATCGGCTTGCACCCGAGCTGCGGGCCATGCCGACGCAGAATCCACGCGTGCCCGTCGTGGCGAACGTCGACGCCTCGCCAAAGCGCGATGGGGCTGCAGCGATCGAGGCGCTCGTTCAGCAGGTGTCTGCCGCCGTGCGCTGGGAGGACAGCGTCCGCCGCCTTGCGTCGGATGGCGTCACAACGTATGTTGAGGTGGGTCCAGGCAGCGTGCTCAGCGGATTGATTCGTAAAATTCACCGGGACGCGGCTGTGGCCGCCGTCGGAGCGCCCGAGGATATCGACGCCGCTCGAGCGGTGTTGGCGACATAATGCTGGACCTTTCTGGAAAAGTGGCGCTCGTGACGGGCGCGTCGCGCGGCATCGGTGCCGCGATCGCGAAGACGCTGGCCGCGCAGGGCGCGACGGTTGTGGCTGCGGCGCGTGGTTCGAACGCCGACGCGAGCGTGGCCGACATCGTGTCGAAGGGCGGAAAGGCCGAAGCGTCAAGCCTCGACGTGACCGATCAGGCCGCGGTCGACGCGGTCATCAGCGGGATCGTCTCGAAGCACGGGCGCATCGACATCCTGGTGAACAACGCCGGCATCGCGCGAGACCAGCTGATGCTGCGCATGAAGCGCGCCGACTGGGACGCGGTGATTGCCACCAACCTGACGGCCGCCTACAGCTGCTCGCAGGCGGTGCTGCGGCCGATGGTCAAGCAGCGCGGCGGGCGCATCATCACCATCAGCTCTGTCGTCGGTCAGATGGGCAATGCGGGACAGGTGAATTACGCGGCGTCAAAAGCCGGCCTCATCGGCATGGCCAAGGCGCTCGCGCGTGAAGTGGCGTCGCGGGGCATCACGGTCAACGTGGTGGCCCCCGGTCTGATCGACACCGACATGACGCGGGCGCTCGCGCCGGGCACGGGGGACACCTGGAAGCAGATGATTCCGCTCGGGCGGCTGGGCACACCCGACGACGTGGCCAACGCAGTCTGCTTCCTTGCGTCTGAGGAAGCGGCGTATATTACGGGGCAGGTTATAGCAGTCAACGGCGGCATGTATACGTAGGAGGATTGAATGGCGGTTGCTGAAAAAGTGAAAAGCATCATCGTGGAGCAGCTCGGAGTCGACGAAGAAGAAGTGACTCCGGACGCGTCCTTTGTGGACGACCTCGGCGCCGACTCGCTCGACACCGTCGAGCTCGTCATGGCGTTCGAGGAAGAGTTCGGCATCGAGATTCCCGACGAGGACGCGGAGAAGATTACGCGCGTCAAGGAAGCGATCGAGTACATCGACTCGCACGCCAAGGGCAAGAAATAAGCACCGTGACCAATAGACGGGTCGTCGTCACTGGCATCGGGCTGGTGTCGCCGGTGGGCATCGGAACCGAGTCGAACTGGCGCGCCTTGACGGCCGGCCAGGGCGGCATCGGGAAGATCACGCGCTTCGACGCGTCCGCGTTCTCCGCGCGGATCGCGGGCGAAGTGAAGGGGTTCGATCCGCTCCAATTCGTGGAGAAGAAAGATGTCAAGAAGATGGACATCTTCATTCAATACGCGATTGCGGCATCGCAGTTCGCGATGGATGACGCGAAACTGGCGATTACCGACGCGAACGCCGCGCATGTCGGCGTGTTCGTGGGCTCCGGCATCGGCGGATTCACGATGATCGAGCGCGAGCACGAGGCGCTTCTCGCCGGAGGGCCACGCAAGATCTCTCCGTTCTTCATTCCAGCATCCATCATCAACCTCGCGGCGGGACAGGTGTCGATCAGGTTCGGCGCCAAGGGGCCCAACCTGGCGACGTGCACCGCGTGCTCGGCGTCTGCGCATGCGGTGGGAGAGTCGTTCGAGATCATCAAGCGCGGGGACGCCGACGCGATGATCGCCGGCGGATCGGAGGCGGCGATCACGCCGATGAGCGTCGGGGGATTCGCTGCGATGCGCGCGATGTCGACGCGCAACGACGAGCCCGAGAAAGCGAGCCGCCCGTTCGACAAGGATCGCGACGGGTTCATCATCGGCGAGGGATCGGGCATCGTCATTCTCGAAGAGCGCGAATCGGCCATCGCACGGGGCGCGAGGATCTACGCCGAGATCGTCGGCTACGGTATGTCGGGTGACGCGTATCACATCACGGCGCCCACCGAGGACGGCAGCGGAGCTGTGCGCGTGATGGACATGGCCATCAGGAAGGCCAACATCGCGCCGCAGCAGGTCAGCTACATCAACGCGCATGGCACGTCGACCCCGCACAACGATCGCATCGAGACGCTCGCGATCAAGAATCTGTTCGGCGAGCACGCCTACAAGCTGGCGATCTCGTCGACGAAGTCGATGACGGGACATCTGCTCGGCGCGGCCGGCGGTCTGGAGGCCGGCATCACGGCGCTGGCTGTGTACCATCAGACGGCCCCACCCACCATCAACCTCGACAACCCCGATCCGGACTGCGACCTCGACTACGTGCCCGGCAAGTGCCGGCCCGTGAAGATGGAGTACGCGCTGTCCAACTCCTTCGGCTTCGGCGGCACCAACGCCGCCCTCCTGTTCAAAAAACACGAGTAAAACGGCGACGCAGAGGCGCAGAGTCGCAGAGCGTTTGTCTGAAAAGGATTCTCTGCGGCTCTGCGGCTCTGCGTCACGTGCGACAAGCGACTAGAATGTATCTATGCGGATTGCCGTGTGCATCAAGCAGGTGCCGACGCGCGAGTGGCAGCCGCGCATCGACGAGACGAAGCGCGGCGTGCGCGAGCAGGATGCCAGCTTCGAGATGAACGAGCCCGACGCCTACGCGCTCGAAGAGTCGCTTCGCCTTCGCGAGAAGCATGGCGGCGAGGTCGTCGTCTGCACCGCTGGGCCGGCGCGTGCGTCGCAGGTGCTGCGCGAAGCGCTGGCGCGCGGCGCCGACAGAGCGATTCACGTCGAAGACGACCGCCTCGCCTCGATCGCCACCGATTCGTTTGTCGTGGCCGGCGCGCTCGCCGACGCCGTGCGAGACGAGAAATTCGATCTCGTGTTGACCGGCCTTCAATCAGACGACCAGGGTGCCGCGCAGACCGGCGTGATTCTCGCCGAGCGGTTGGGGTTGCCTCACGCGACCATCGTGATGGACGTGCAGGTGCAGGAGCCCAACGTGCGCGTCAAGCGCGAGCTCGAGGGGGGCTGGTTCCAGTGGGTGCAGATGCCGCTGCCGGCGCTGCTCACCATCCAGAGCGGCATCAATCAGCTGCGGTACGCCACGCTCAAGGGGATCATGGCCGCGAAGAAGAAGGAGATCCGCAAGGTCACGCCCGCATCGCTTTCTCCTGCGCGCACGGCCGTCGCCGGCCTCGATGTTCCGCGCAAAACGAAACAGACCCAGCTGATTTCGGGCTCGCCGGCAGAAGCTGCGAAAGGCCTCATTGCGAAACTGAAGGATGAAGCGAGGGTAATAGGATGATCCTCGTCGTTGCGGAGCAACAGCGCGGAAAGCTCCATCGCGCGTCGTGGGAGGCGGTCGCCGCGGCGCAGGAGCTCGCCGGCGATCAACCCGTCGAGGCAATCGTGCTGGGCGCCAGTCCCGCTGCGGCGGCGTCGGAGCTCGGTCAGGCAGCGGTGGCAGCCGTGCACGTCATCGATTCGCCGCTGCTCGAGCCGTACACGCCGGACGGGTACACAGACGCCCTGCAGAAAGCGATCGATCAGCTGAAGCCCACCCACGTCGTGCTGCCGCACACCTATCGCACGCGCGATTTCGCGCCGAAGCTTGCGGCGCGGCTGGATCGGGCGCTCATTACAGACTGCATTGGCATCAAGTCGGGCGAGCGACCGACCTTCCTGCGCCCTGTCTATCAGGGCAAGCTCGTGGCCGAGGTGGCGGCCGAAGGCGAACAGCCGCACTTTGTCAGCATGCAGATCGGCGCCTATCGCGCGGATCAGGCGAAGCGCGGTTCAGCCGCGGCGCCGGTGAAGCCGATGAGCGTGACGCTCGACGCATCTGCTATCCGGCAGAAAGCCGAGGAGCCGTTTCAGGAGGCGAAGCAGGCCGTCGACCTCTCGCAGGCCGAGCGCATCGTCGCCGTGGGCCGCGGCATCAAGGCGCAGGAACACATCGCGCTGGCCGAGAAACTCGCGACGGCGCTGGGCGCGCAGCTGGCGGCATCGCGCCCCATCTGCGACAGCGGCTGGCTGCCGATGGAGCGTCAGGTCGGCAGCTCGGGCCAGACCGTCGCGCCCAAGCTGTATGTCGCGCTCGGTATCTCCGGGGCCATCCAGCACGTCGTCGGCATGAAAGGGGCGCGCACGATCGTTGCGATCAACAAGGACGCCGACGCGCCCATCTTCGAGATCGCGGACTACGGCATCGTCGGCGATCTGTTCGAAATTGTGCCGGCGATGATCGCGGAACTGGAGAAAGCGTGATCTTCACGTGTCACGACGCAGAGGACGCAGACAGTACGTAATCAGGCGTCGGACGGCTGATGCTGTCGATGACGAGGACATCTGATCGGCCCGCGTGCTGGTTCCAACTTCAATCCAAGCTGTTCCTGAATGGCCGTGAAGATCGATGGCCGCTCTACGTCCTTCTGTCCGCGACTGCACTCGAGTCTGACGTCGAACCGCCCGCTGAGACCTGTCTCGTCGATGATCCGCCGATCGACCATTGATTCCAGCGTGCCGATCAAGTCCGAAAATAGCCTCGCGCCCATAATCATCTCGCCGGGCCCCATCCGCATACCGCACGCGCTGATCGCCCATGGTACCGAAGTGGGTGGAGGCGCCGCCACACTCGACTGTCCGATTTCAGCAACTGAGAACCCAGCGTCCCGTCTTTTCTCGCAAGAATCAGCACGGTAGACGGGCCCTTCACGCCTTTCGCGATGGGCCTTCAGCGCAAATCGCTCGTCGAGCAGCGACTGCATCATCAGTCGAAGTTCTGACGCAGTCGCCTTGGCGTCTCGCTTGGGCAATCACATCGAGGCGATCGTTGTGCAGCCAGGGTGGGCCGCCGATGATCTCGTAGTCGTGGAGCTCGAACGCGTAGCACGATGAGAACGCTCGGCGGTGGTGCCGATAATCGTCTGACGGCCGCCGCTGGACGACCAGCCGCCGCCGCTGGCCTCTTTGTTCGGCTTGATGGAGGCAACTTCGAACGATGGTTTCTTCTCAGGCGTCCGCTTGCGCGCGAAGCAACGTCGTCAGCCCGAGCGCAAGCGCGACAAGTGGAAGCACGCGTCTGCAACATGTCTGGACCTCCAACGATAGTAGTATCTATCGAGTGCCAAACAAGAATTCTTTGCGCCTCTGCGTCTCTGCGGTCGAGACGAGCGAAATGAGCGAGCGAGAGACGCTCGACGTCGATATCTTGATCGTCGGCGGCGGGCCGGCTGGGTTGTCGGCGGCGCTGCGGCTCGCGCAATTGCAAAAGGCCGGCGGCAAAACGTTGAGCATTGCCGTACTCGAGAAGGCGGCCGAGCCAGGCGCGCATCTGCTGTCGGGAGCCGTGCTCGATCCGCGCGCGCTGGCCGAGCTGGTTCCCGATTTCGAAGTCCAAGGGCGCGCCGCTCGCGTCGAAGGTGCACGAAGATCGCATCTACTTCCTCACGCCGTCCGGCAAGATCAAATTTCCCATCACGCCGCCGCCGCTCCAGAATCACGGCAACTACATCATCTCGCTCCAGCAGCTCGGCAAGTGGCTGTCCGGACTCGTCGAAGCGGAAGGCATCGACATGTTTTCCGGGTTCGCGGGTACCGAGCTGTTGATGGAGGGCCATCGCGTTATCGGCGTGCGAACGGGAGACCGCGGTATCGGACGACATGGCGAGAAGCGCGAGACGTTCGAGCCGGGCGTCGATATCCACGCGAAGGTGACGATCCTCGCCGACGGCGTTCGTGGGAATCTCACAAAGCAGCTGATTCGGCGCTCGCGCATTACGGTCGGCAATCAGCCGCAGGTATTTGCGCTCGGCATCAAAGAACTGTGGGACGTGCCCGCGGGGCGTTTGCCGGGCGGCACCGTGATGCACACGCTCGGCTATCCGCTCGATCAGAATGAATTCGGCGGCGGCTTCATCTACGCGATGTCCGACACGCGGCTCTCGGTGGGTTTCGTCGCCGGGCTCGACTACGAGGATCCGATGTTCGATCCTCACGTCGCGTTCCAGCAGTTCAAGCTGCATCCGCTGGTCAGCGAGCTCCTGCGCGGCGGGCAGATGATCCGATACGGCGCGAAGGCGCTGCCCGAGGGCGGATGGCTGACGCTGCCGGAATGCGCGGTGGACGGCGCGCTGATCGTCGGCGATGCGGCAGGATTTCTCAACTCGCTGCGGCTCAAAGGCATTCATCTCGCGATGAAGACGGGCATGCTTGCGGCGGAGACTGCGTTCGACGCGGTCGTCGCCGGCGATACGTCCGAAGCGCGACTCGTCAAGTTCGACGAGAAAATTCGTCAAAGCTGGGTCGGCGCCGAAATGCGGCCCGTGCAGCACGTGCACCAGGCGTTCAAGTACGGCCTGTTCGGGGGTCTGGCGTTCGCAGGATTGCAGATGCTGACCAAAGGCTGGTGGATTCGTCAGGCCGTTCCAAGCGTGCCGGGACATCTGCGCATGCACCGGCTCGGGGAGTCAGGTCATCATCACCCGGTGCCCGAGCTGAAGCCCGACAGGCAGCTGACATTCGACAAACTGACGAACGTGCATTTCTCAGGAACGCGGCACGAGGAAGATCAGCCGTCGCATCTGCTCGTGCACACCGAGGTGTGCCATACCATCTGCGGCAAGGAATACGGGCACCCCTGCATTCGATTCTGTCCGGCAAACGTGTACGAGATCGTTCCGGATGCAGACGGCCCGCGTCTGCAAATCAACGCATCGAACTGCGTGCACTGCAAGACGTGCGACATCATGGACCCGTACCAGGTGATCACGTGGGTTCCGCCAGAGGGAGGAGGCGGCCCGCGGTACGAGGGCATGTGACTGCTGCACTGGTCGGAGTCGCCGGTCAAACGCGCGCAGGCCGCGGCGATTCCCGCAGTCGGTGTTCCGCTGATCGCCGCGCTCGGCGCGTCGCTGAATTGGAAAGTCGAGGGGCTCGAGCACCTGCACTTCGAAGGGAACGGCCGCCGGCCGATCATGGCCTTCTGGCATGGGCGCGTGCTGACCGCGACCTACTTCTTTCGCCGGCGCGGCATCGTCGTGATGATCAGCGAGAACTTCGACGGCGAATGGATCGCGCGCATCATCGAGCAGTTCGGCTTCCGCACGTCTCGCGGGTCGTCATCGCGTGGAGGACGGCGCGCGCTTCTCCAGTTGAAGCGCGAAATGGAGCGGGGACGCCCGTCGGGATTTGCCGTCGATGGCCCGCGCGGCCCCGCTCGAAAAGCACAGCCGGGCGCTGTGTGGCTTGCCAAGCTGACCGGCAATCCCGTCGTGCCGTTTCACATGGAAGCCTCGAGCTACTGGAGCCTGAAGAGCTGGGATCGCACGCAGATTCCGCGGCCGTTCTCGACCGTGGCACTCACGGTCGGCGCGCCAATCGACGTGCCGATGGATGCGGATGAGGCGACGCTCGAAGCGAAGCGCATCGAGCTCGAGCAGGCGTTACTCGCGTTGGAGCAGCGAGCCGCGGCCTTGCTGAGGTAGGTCTTTCGACGTGAGCTACGATCTCGTGCACTTCAATCTGGCCATTGGCAAGCAGCCGCTCGATCATCCGAGTATGGCGGGATTCACCAGCCAGTTGGCCGAGGTCAATCGGCTTGCGGAAACAAGCCCGGGCTTTTTATGGACACCTGCAGACGGCGAAGCGGGAGACGCCGTCGCGACGTTTGGGAATCCGCTCGTGCTCGCGAATATCTCGACGTGGCGATCGCTCGACGATCTCCGCCGCTTCGTGTACGAGGGGCTGCACGGCGGCGCCCTGAAGCAACGGCGCGAGTGGTTCGAACCGATTACCGGTCCCGCCTATGTGTTGTGGTGGGGATCGGCAGGACATCGACCGAACTGGATCGAGGCGAAGCAGCGGCTCCAGAAGCTTGAATTACTCGGACCGACGCCGCACGCCTTTACGTTCACGCACGCGTTTGATCCGTCCGGTGAGCCGCTTCCTGTCGCGCAATAACGGGCCCAATTACGCCGGGCCGGTGTCCAAGTCAGCGGAGGACATCATGCTGTATATGCTCATCGGACATTTTCGCCGGGGTGCGTCGCCCGCCGGCATCGCGTTGCCGGCGCCCGCGCTGCAGACAGACACTGCGGGCATGACGCTCATCGGAAGCTGGGTCGAGGCGACGTTGGGCCGGTCATTCCACGTCGTCGACTGCGAGAACCTCGTGGCGCTCCAGCAGTGGGCCGCCCGCTGGCGGCACCGCGTACATTTTGAGCTTGTGCCGATTGTGCCTGCGCGAGAAGCTGTGATGACGCTGGAGCCCTTGCTCGGCTGATTCGCGCAACGGTCGGAAAGGACGGGTTGATGGAAAGTGCCACATGGCTGCGTATCGCCGCCGGGCTCACGGCCTTCCAGGCCGCCGGTCATACGTTTGGTGCCGTCCTCGCAGGCCCGTCCAACGCGGAGGAATCGGCGCTGCGTGAGACGATGGGCGCGTTTCGTGTCTCACTTGATGGGGATGGAACGAAGCTACTGGGATTTCTATCTCGGCTCCGGCTGGGCGATCACGGCACTCGCGGTGACGGTGGCGGCCGTCATGTGGTTGCTCGCGCCGATCGCCCGCCAGTCACCGAGCGCCGCACGCCCGATGATTCTGGCCCTCGCGGCAGGTTACGCTGCAATCACCGCCATCAGCGCGCTCTACTTCGTCACGGCGCCCATCGTGGTCGCGGCCGCATTACCGTGTGTCTCGGGATGGCAGCCGCGTCGACAACACTGATGCTTGAGTAGCGCAATCGGGTGAGGGACGAACAGTATCGGTACGCAGGCAAGAGAGCGCGAAGGCGATGCCGCCGCGTGCGGAGCGGCAATCGCTCGGTTGTTCTGTGACAATTGCTGTCTACGTCGCCATCTGTGGGTTTCTAGCGTGGCTGACCACGTGGCCGTGGGTCTGGCTGGGGATTGCAGTTCCGGGCTTGATTGCGCTTACCTTTGCGGGCGCCATACAACTGCGCGGTTCACTCCTGTTACGTGAATGTCGTCGGGCGCTCGAACCTCGCGGCGTGCGGTTTCTTGTGGTGTACTCAGAATCACCGACGTGGGAGAATCGTATTCGGGATTCCTGGCTGCCGCGATTTGGCGAACAAGCCGTCTTGCTGAATTGGACCGAGCGCGCTCGTTGGCCGCGCTCACTTGAAGTGCGGCTTTTCAAGCATTTCATAGCATCGCGGCAAAACTTCAACCCGGCAGTCCTGGTGCTTCGAGGTACTGAGCATCCGCTTGTGTATAGGTTTTTCTATGCGTTCCAACAAGCCAAGCACGGACGGCCGGAATATCTCGCACAATTGGAGGCCGAGTTATTCGCACATATGCAGTCCGCCATTCCTAATCCCCAAACCCCAAACCCCCAATCCCCAATCCCCAACCCCTAATCACCTAGCCGATGTCTTTGATCCTCATTCATACGGATCGGTTCGGCGATCACAGACCGCCTCCCGGCCATCCCGAGCGCGTGGAGCGGGCCGAGGTGATGCACGCCATCGCCGCCGCATGGAAGCAGCGCGGACGTATCGTCCAGCCGCCGCGTCCCGCGACGCATGCGGAGCTGCAGCGCGTGCATAGCGACGCACACCTGAAGGCCATTGCTGCGACGGCCGGGCGCGCGGTGTCGCTCGACCCGGACACCTTCACATCTCCGGAATCGCGCGACGTCGCTCTGCTCGCCGCCGGCGCGGCCATTGGCGGCGTCGAGGCCATCGTGCAGTCGCGCGCGACGCGTGTGATGGCGCTCGTTCGGCCGCCGGGCCATCACGCCGAGCGCGATCGCGCGATGGGATTCTGCCTTTACAACAACGTGGCGGCCGCGGCTGCGCACGCGCTCACGCTCGGCATGGAGCGGGTCGTCATCATGGATTACGACGTGCATCATGGCAACGGCACGCAGTGGATCTTTTATGAGGATCCGCGCGTGCTGTACGTCTCGACGCATCAGTATCCGTTCTATCCGGGAACCGGGGCCGCAGAGGATGTGGGGCGGGGCAAGGGCGCGGGATTCACGCTGAACGTGCCGCTCGAAGCCGGGTCGACCGACGGAGATTACGACGAGGTGTTCAAGGCGCTCGTCATACCGGTGATCGATCAGTTTCGCCCGGAGCTCCTGTTGATCTCTGCCGGGTACGATGCGCACGAGCGCGATCCGCTCGCGCGCATGCGCCTCTCGACTGCTGGATACTCAGTCCTGACGAAGTCGCTCTGCGATGCGGCCGACAGGCACTGTCATGGTCGCGTGGTTGCCGTCACCGAAGGGGGCTACGACCTGACGGCGCTGAAAGGGTGCCTCGAATCGACGCTGGGCGTGCTCGACGGCGCGCCCGTCCCGCCGCCTGCAGACGCGCCTCGTCCTGCGACACAACGTTCCCGCATGGCCATCGCCCAGGTGCGGTCCGCGCAGGCCAAATATTGGAAGTTATAATAGTCGGCAGTCATCAGTCGACAGTCGTCAGTCTCAGTCGTCAGTCCGGACTGCCGACTGAGACTGCCGACCGGCGACTGCCGACTGACGACTTATGGACTACAAACCTCAAGCGCTCGATAAGAAATGGCAGGACCGATGGACGGGCGCGCGCGCGTTCGAGGTCGCTGAAGATCCGTCGCGCCCGAAGTATTACTGCCTCGAGATGTTCGCGTACCCGTCGGGCCACGCGCACGTCGGACACGTTCGCAATTACATCATCGGCGACGTCATGGCGCGCACGAAACGGCTGCGCGGCTACAACGTGCTGCATCCGTTCGGCTGGGACGCGTTCGGGTTGCCGGCCGAGAACGCCGCGATCAAGAGCGGCATTCATCCCGAGACGTCGACGCTCGCCAACATCGCGCACATGAAAGGGCAGCTCCAGCGCCTGGGCATCAGCTATGCCTGGGAGCGCGAGTTCGCGACCTGCGAGCCGACCTATTACAAGTGGAACCAGTGGCTGTTCATCAAGATGTTCGAACGCGGGCTGGCGTATCGCCGGCGCTCGTCGGTGAACTGGTGCGAGAAGGACCAGACGGTCCTCGCCAACGAGCAGGTCGTCGACGGCGGATGCTGGCGCTGCGGCACGCCGGTCACGACCCGCGATCTCGAGCAGTGGTTCTTCAAGATCACGCATTACGCAGACGATTTACTGAAGGGCATCGAGCACCTGGGCCAGTGGCCCGACAAAGTGCTGACGATGCAGAAGAACTGGATCGGGAGATCGCAGGGCACCCGCGTGAAGTTTCCTGTGCTGGCGGGGGAGGACTCTGCCGCCGTCTCCGACACGATCGAGGTCTTCACGACGAGAATCGACACCATCTTCGGCGCCACGTGCGTGTTTCTGGCGCCCGAGCACGAGATGGTGGAGAAGTTTGCGATGCTGTCTGACGATCCGGCAGCGTTCCGCAAGAAGGCGACTGCGTTTCGGACCCAGGACCGCACCCAACGTCTCACCGGCGAGATCGAAAAGGAAGGGTTTTTCACGGGCCGGTACGCCAGGAATCCGTTCACGGAGGAGCGCATCCCGATCTGGATCGCGAACTTCGTTCTGGGTGAGTACGGCACTGGCGCGGTGATGGCGGTGCCGGCGCACGACCAGCGCGACTTCGAGTTTGCAACGAAGTACAAGCTGCCGATCAAGGTTGTCGTGCATCCCGATCCCGAGCTGGGCCACGCGACGAAGAAGATCGACAGCGCGTTCGAAGACTATGGGCAGGCTCGTCGAGTCCGGCGAGTTCACAGGGCTGACGTCTGAGGCGGCGCTGACGCGCATGGGCGAGTGGGTGGAGAAGCAGGGCATCGGCAAACGGACCGTGCAGTTCCGCTTGAAGGACTGGGGCATCTCGCGCCAGCGGTATTGGGGCACTCCGATTCCGATGGTTTACTGCGACGCGTGCGGCATCGTGGCCGTGCCCGTCGAGCAACTGCCTGTTGAGCTGCCCAAGGTGACGAACTTCACGGGCCGCGGCGATTCTCCACTGGCGCAGGTGCCCGAGTTCGTCAACGTGCCGTGCCCGACATGCGGTGGCAAGGCGCGTCGCGAAACCGACACGATGGACACGTTCGTGGACTCGTCGTGGTATTTCTACCGGTTCTGCGATCCGAAGAACAGCACGCAGCCGTTCGACCCGGCGAAGGCGAAATACTGGATGCCGGTCGACTTCTACAGCGGCGGCGTCGAGCACGCGATTCTGCACCTGATCTACTCGCGGTTTTTCGCGCGCGTGTTCCGGGATCTCGGCATGGTCGATCACGACGAGCCGTTCGAGCACCTGCTGACGCAGGGGATGGTGCTGAAGGACGGCGCCGTCATGTCGAAATCGAAAGGGAACGTGGTCGATCCCGACGAGATGCTGCAGCAGGTCGGCGCCGACGCGCTGCGGCTGTACGTGATGTTCGTCGCGCCGCCGGAAAAGGAAGTGGAGTGGAGCGATGCCGGCCTCGAGGGCAGCTGGCGCTTCCTCGCCCGCGTGTGGCGCATCGTCGATCAGTGGAGCGATCGCGTCAGGAGCGCGTCTCCGATCGGCAGCGTCGACGCGGCAAGCTTCGATGCGGCCGAACGCAAGCTGCGCCGGAAGACCCATGAGACGATCAGCCGCGTGACGGTCGACGTCGAGCAGCGCATCCACCTGAACACCGCTATTTCGGCGCTGATGGAGCTCGTCAACGAGATGTATGTGTTTGGCGACGCCGCGCAGAAGAGTGCGCCGGTGCGCGCGCAATCCGCGTCCGCGCTGCGCGAAGCGATCGAAGCGCTCGTCATCATGATCTCCCCGTTCGCGCCGCACACGGCAGAAGAGCTGTGGGAGATGACCGGCCACGAGGGCGGCATCGCCAAGGCGTCGTGGCCGTCGTTCGACGAGAGTGTGGCCAGGGCCGACGAGATCGTGGTGCCGGTGCAGGTGAACGGCAAGCTGCGCAGCCGGTTGACCGTTCCGGCCGATACGCCCGAGAGCGAGCTGCGCGAGCGCGCGCTCGCCGATCCGGCGGTGCGGCCGCATATCGACGGGAAGACCATCAAATCCGTCGTCATCGTGAAGGGAAAACTGATAAATGTTGTTGTGGCGTAAGCAGGCGCTCGTCGTCGTGGGTTGTGGCGGCGGCGCTTGCCTCGAACGGATGCGGGTACGCCCTGGCCGGGACGAGGCAACTTTCTGCCGGCCTACATTCGCACGATCGGCATCCCGTCGTTCGAGAATCACACGTCGTTCTTCCAGATGGCGCAGCTCGTGACCGACAAGGTGCGCACCGAGTTCATCGGACGCGGCAACTACAAGATCGTTCCGGAAGCGACGGGCGCAGATGCCGTGCTGGTCGGCGCGGTCACCGACGTGCCGCATCGTGCCGACGAATTTTTCAGCGGAGCAGCAGGCCTCGCGCTACACGATTACCGTGACGGCCAATATCCAGCTCCGTGACGTCGCGAAAGACACGGTCCTCTGGAGCAATCCTGCCATCTCGATTCGCGAGGAATACGACGCGACGAGCGCGATTACCAACGATCCGACCGGGTTCGTCGATCCATCCTCGTTCTTCACGCAGGAATCCAACGCGCTCGAGCGCATCAGCAACGAGTTTTCCCGCTCGGTCGTGAGCGCCATCCTGGAAGCCTTCTGATTGGCGGCCGCTTCCCAGGCTGACGTTCGCAAGCAGATTGCCGCCGGCAAGGTCGCGCCGATTTATCTGCTGCTCGGCGCAGACGAGGCCGCGAAGATCGCGCTGGCGGGGGAGTTTCTGGAGCTCGTCGAAGACAGACCTGCGCGCCTTCAATGTCGATCGACTCTACGGCGGCGAGACGACCGGCGCCCAGGTCGTCGACGCCGCAAACACGCTTCCGATGATGGTGCCGCGGCGCGTCGTGCTCTTGCTGCACGCGGAGCGCCTGCTGAATCCCAAGAAAGACAGCGAAGCCAGCACGAGAGATCTCGAGACGTTCGAGTCGTACGTCAAGGCGCCGGTCGATACGTGCTGTCTGGTGATCGTCGCAGAGGCTGTCGACAAGCGCCGGGCGCTGGCCAAGCAGCTGCTGTCGAAAGCGACGGTCGTCGAGTGCACGGGGCCGGCTGATGCCGTCGAAGCGGCGAAATGGGTGAAGGATCGCGTCGCGAAGGAAGGGATGACGATCGACGCGCGCGCCGCGCGGCTCGTGGCCGACCGCGTCGGCCCCGATGTGTCGCGGCTTCGCTCGGACGTCGAGCGGCTGGTGCTCTACGCCGCAGGGAACAAGGCGATTACCGAAGCGGACGTGAAAGAGGTCGTGGCGCCGGCGACGTCACAGGACGACTGGGGCGTGACCAACGCCATCGCACGAGGCTCGGCCGGCGAGGCGCTGCGCGAGCTCGGGCTGATGATGGATAACGGCGCGGTGCCGTACATGATTCTCGGGCAGCTCGCCTGGTTCGTCAGAACGAAGGTGCCGGGGCCGAAGGTGAGCTCGGCGGTCGAGGCGGTGTTTCGCACGGATCTCGCCATCAAAACCTCTGCGGGAGATCCGCGCGCGCTGCTGGAACGTCTGGTGGTGGAGCTGTGCGGGAGGTAGGTTCCGGGTTCCTGTTCCGGTTCCCGGTTCGAGGTGGGCGCCGGAACCTGACGCCGGCTTTCTTGATTCAAGAAAGATGCGCTTGGAAATTGAGGCGCCTCCACGAACGAGGAACTTGGAACTGGAACGCGGAACCTTACGCGCTTTTCGCGTACCGCGCGCTCAGTCGCGACTTATAGCGGCTGGCGGTATTGCGGTGAATGATGCCCTTGCCGGCCATCTTGTCGATCAGCGAAATCGCCTGGTTCAGCTCTTTCTTCGCGGCAGACTTGTCCTTCTCGATGGTCGCGCGAATCTGCTTGAGCGTGCTGCGGAGCTGCGAACGGTACTTGCGGTTGCGCTCGCGGTGCGCCAGGCTCTGCCGGTGCGCCTTGAGCGCGGAAGCGTGAGTAGCCAAAACTTATCCTCTCAGTGCGTTTAATTGACGTGCCTGGCGCGCCGCAGCCTTGGCGGAGGCGGCCCGGACCACGTGACGAAACCGCTATTTTAGCACTACCGGCGGACTTCGACGAAGTCGCCGTTGGCGGGCTTGGTATTGGTGTATTTCACGACGGGCTGGCCGTCCACGATTTCCGTGACGCGGTAGATGCGCGAGCTTGGGGCGTTGCGAACGTTGCCCTGGATGCCCGAGATCTTCAGCACGTAATTCTGGGTTTCTTTGTAGGGGGGCACTTTCGAGCCGTACTTGTCCACTGCGCCAGGCCCCGCGTTATAGGCGGCCAGCGCGAGCTGCTCGTTATGGTCGTAGCGTTCGAGCAGCTGGCGGAGATACGACACGCCCGCGCGGATGTTTTCGGCCGGGTTGAACGGGTCGATGACGCCGAACTGCTTGGCGGTGGCCGGCATCAGCTGCATCAGCCCCATCGCGCCTTTGGGCGAGACCGCCCGCGGGTTGAAGGCCGATTCCACCTGAATGACCGCGCGGACCAGCTCCGGGCGGACGCCGCGCTGACCCGCATGCTGCCGAATGAGGGGCTCAAATTGGGGGTTCGAACGGGCGACGAGCGCAGGGCTGACCGGCACGGCGATAGCCCTGGCTGCCCTGGGCCCACCGTTCTGGGGGCGGTCAGAGATGGTCAGGACCCCGCTGGCGTCGCGCCACGAGTAGATCTGCGCCTCCGCAGGCCTCGACAGGCCAGCCAGGGCGCACAGCGCTACCGCTCCGATTACAAATATGTTCTTCAAGGTCAATGGGTTACCGGGGGGCGGGCATAGTTTACCGCCGCTTGGCGATAGACGCAACCCGACCTGTTACGGGTATCGGCAGGACTGTGAAGAACCTTTAACTGAGGGCTGTTTGGGCCAGATCCTTGGCTTGGGCGAGTGCCCTAGGCACCTCGTTTACGAGGTTTCCGCCCGCTTCCGCGAAATCGGGCCGGCCGCCGCCGCGTCCGCCGATGACCGGGGCGAGCTCCTTGACGATGTTCCCCGCGTGCACCTTCGGCACGAGGTCCTTGGTGACCGCCACGACCAGCGACACGCGCCCGTCGTCTATCGAGCCAATGACGACGACACCCGTTTTGATGCGATCGCGGTGGGCATCGGCCAGCTGCCGCAGCTCGTCTTTGCCGAGGCCGCTTGCGGTTTGCGCGACGAACCTCCCGCGCGCGAATGTCGCTTCCTCGACCGCCGCCGCAGAGCCCTGCTGGCTGCGCGCGCCCTCGACCTTCAGCTTGCTGATCTCGCGCGCCAGCCGCTTGTTCTCCGATTGCAGGTGCTCAATCGCTGCGCGCCCGCGTTCGGCGGTCGTGCCGAGCGCGCCCAGCAGATCGTCCAGCGTCGCGCGCGTCGTCTGGTAGTGCTGCACGGCGCCCGAGCCGGTGACCGCCTCGATGCGGCGAACGCCGGCCGCCACGCCCCCCTCGGACACGATCGTGAAGAAGCCGATGTCGCCGGTCGCGCGGCAATGGGTGCCGCCGCATAGCTCCATGCTGAAGCCGGGAATCGACACGACGCGCACACGATCGCCGTACTTCTCGCCGAAGAGCGCCATCGCGCCCGAGGCCATCGCTTCCTGGGTCGATCGCTCCTCGGTGATGACGGGCGCGTTCCGGTAGATCTGCTCGTTGACGATCTGCTCGATCTCGCAGCACCTGCTCGCGCGTGAGCGGCGACGAGTGCACGAAGTCGAATCGCAGCCGATCGGGCGCGACGAGCGAGCCTGCCTGCTTCACGTGCGACCCCAGCACCTTTCGCAAGGCCGCATGGAGCAGATGCGTCGCCGTGTGGTTTCGCCGCGTGGCGTCGCGCGTCGTTTCATCCACCTCCGCGGTGATGATGTCGCGCTCGTGCAGCGTCCCGTTCGTCAGCTGAATGCGGTGCAGGCGGGGCAGGCCCGACGCGATGCGCGACATCCCGCCGACGTGCGCCGAGGCCCCAGATGCATCCGCGTGGAGGTTGCCGACGTCCGATACCTGTCCGCCGGCTTCGACGTAGAACGGCGTCTGTCCGAGCGCCGCGTACCCCTCGGACCCCTCCTTCAGCTCCTTCACCTGCCGCCGCTCCTTGTCGAACAGCGCAATCACCGGCGTGCCCTTGACGGTCGTCGTCGTGTAACCCTCGAAGCGATCGCCCGCCGCGCTCAATCCCTGCTGGGCCTCGTCGGATGAAAAGACGAACTCCTGTCCTTTCTTTCCCTCGAAGGCGCTCTTCGAGCGCGCCTTGTCCTGCTGCCGCTGCATCGCGCGCTCGAACCCCTCGCGATCGACGCTGACGCGGCGCTCGCCGGCGATGTCCTCGACGAAATCGAGGGGCACGCCGAACGTATCGTGCAGTTTGAACGCTTCGTCGCCGGAAATCTGCCGGCTCGGCGATTGCTCTGCCGCCGCCAGAAGGTTCTCGATTCGGAAATAGCTTTCTGCCAGCACCGCGCTGAATCGCTCTTCTTCGTTGCGCACCACGCTGACGACCGTGTCGCGGTTCGAGCGCAGCTCCGGATACGCGTCGCCCATCTCGCGGACGATGACGTCGACGAGCTTCGGGAGAAATGTCTCCGTGATGCCGAGCTTGATGCCGTGCCGCATCGCGCGGCGCATGATCTTGCGAAGCACGTAGCCGCGGAATTCATTCGACGGCATCACGCCGTCAGCAATCAGGAAAGCGGCCGTGCGCGAGTGATCCGCCATGACGCGCATCGACACGTCGTCCGGGCTCATCGACCGGCCGTATTGTTTTCCGGCCAGCGTTCCGATCTCGTCGAGGATCGGGGCGAACAGGTCGGTGTCGTAGTTCGATTCGTGTCCCTGAAGCACGGCGGTGATGCGCTCGAGGCCCATGCCGGTGTCGATCGACGGCGCGGGCAGCGGGTTGAGCGCGCCGTTGGCCTGGCGATCGAACTCCATGAACACGTTGTTCCAGATTTCGATGTAGCGGCTGCAGCTGCACTCGACGCCGCGGCACACCGGTTCCGGGCACGGGATCTGATTGCCGCGGAAGTAGTAAATCTCCGAGCAGCGGCCGCACGGGCCGGTTTCGCCCATCTGCCAGAAGTTGTCGTCCGATCCGAGCTCGGACAGATGATCCTCGGAGACATATTTCAGCCAGAACTCGCGGGCTTCGACGTCTCGCGGGATGCCGCCTTCGCCCTTGAAGACGGTGACGAAGAGCTTGTCCTGCGGAATCTTCCAGACATCGGTCAGCAGCTCCCACGCGAATCCGATCGCGTCTTTTTTGAAATAGTCGCCGAACGAGAAGTTGCCGAGCATCTGGAAAAACGTGTGATGGCTCGGCGACGGTCCCACGTTCTCGAGGTCGTTGTGCTTGCCGCTGACGCGCATGCACTTCTGGCAGCTTGCCGCGCGCTTGTACTCGCGCTGTTCCTTGCCGAGGAACACGTCCTTGAACTGGTTCATCCCGGCGTTGGTGAACAGCAGCGACGGATCGTCGTGCGGGACGAGCGACGAGCTGGGCACGACACGATGGCCGTTCCGCTCGAAATATTCCAGAAACGACGCGCGAATCTCTCTCCAGGTCATGCTTGTGAACACCATTTTACTGTGGAACCACGAAGGCACGAAGAGCCGCCAACCACGAAGGCACGAAGACACGAGACACGGATAAACACGATGACGCGAGAGGGCAGGGCTGAAGCCCTGCGCCACTGCAGATCACGGTCCGGCTAAAGCCGGACACTACGTACTAGCGCTTCGATTTATTGCGGATAGCGGCCGATGCGACTGAAGCGGAGAAGCCCTGCCTGACGAGATAGGCGAGAATTCGGCGGCGCTCGCGCGGATCGTTGAGGCGTTCGGGGTTGCCGCGCAGGCGAATCTCGAGCGTCTTTTCGAGCAGCGCTTCCTCATCTTCCTCGCCGAACAGATCGCGCACGATTTCCTTCGCGAGATCGCGATCGATCTGCATCGCGATCAGCTTGCCCATCACGCGGTGCGGACCGTGGCGGCGGACGCGGGCCTCGGTGCGCGCGACTGCCGTGGCGGCGCGGCGATCGTCGAGCGTGCGGTCCTGCAGCAGCCGCTCGACAGCAGGCGTGATGGCGGCGTCGGTGTAGCCCTTGTCGGCGAGGCGCGAGCGCACCTGCGCTTCGGACAGCTCGCGCGCGGTCAGCCAGCGCAGGGCGCGGAAGTATGCGGCTTTGGATGAATCGGGATCGTCCGGCGGGCGGGCTTTCTTCACCGCCCTGATCTTACCCGCCGAACCTCGTGATGCCGGGAATTTCGGAGCCGCCGCCGCCGCTGCCTGTCACGCTGCGCGCCATTTCGTCGCGCGAGGCGTCGGCCGTGGTCGAGATGCCCTGCACCTTGAGCTTGAATTCGTCGACGTTCGACGCCCACCGCAGCGCTTCCTCGAGCGAGATGAACCCCTGCTGGAACAGGCCGAAGATCGACTGGTCGAACGTCTGCATGCCGTATTGCGACGTGCCCTGCGCGATCGCGCTGTTGATGAGGTGCGTCTTTTCCTTGTCGATGATGCAGTCGCGGATGAACGCCGTGGCAATCAGCACTTCGACCGCCGGCACGCGGCCGGGAATATCGGCGCGCGGGATGAGGCGCTGCGAGACGACCGCTCTCAGCACCGCGGCAAGCTGCAGGCGCACCTGCTTCTGCTGATGCGGCGGATAGACCGCGATGATGCGGTTAATCGTCTCGGTCGCATCCAGCGTGTGGAGCGTCGAGAACACGAGGTGGCCCGTTTCGGCCGCGAGCAGCGCCGTTTCGATGGTCTCGAAGTCGCGCATTTCGCCGACGAGAATGACATCGGGATCCTGGCGCAGCGCGCTGCGCAGCGCCTGCGCGAACGACTTGGTGTCGACCGACACCTCGCGCTGGTTCACGATCGACCGGTTGTCGCGGTGGAGGAACTCGATGGGATCTTCGACCGTCATCACGTGCGAGCAGCGCGTGCTGTTGATGTGGTCGATCATCGCCGCGAGCGTCGTGCTCTTGCCGCTGCCAGTGGTGCCGGTCACGAGCACGAGGCCGCGCTCTTCGTCGGAGATGCGGCGCAGCACCGGCGGCAGCAGCAGATCGTCGATCGTCAGGATTTTCGTGGGAATGACGCGCAGCACCATGCCCATCGTGCCGCGCTGCTGGAAGATGTTGACGCGGAAGCGGCCGAGCCCCGGCGACGCTGTACGCGAGGTCGACTTCCTGCGATTTGATGAACTTGTCACGCTGCTCGGGCGACATCATCTGCGCGCCCATCGCCAGCGTGTCTTCGTTCATCAGCCGCTTTTCTTCGGCGACCGGCACGAGCATGCCGGCCACGCGCGCCATCGGATAGGCGCCCACCTTGATGTGCAGGTCGGACGCGCCTTTGGCGACGGCCCCGCGGAGAAGATCGTCAATGTTCATATGAATAGGGGTAAGGGGTAAGGGGTGAGGGGCAATTTAGCCCTTGCCCCTTCTCCTTTGCCTCTTATCGGCTTCAGCGGGAGTGAGTATTAGCGGCTTTTCGCGCCGGCAGCGACCGTTTCCGGCACGTACGTGAGCCACCCGTGCGTATCGGGCGACTTGCCGTGGATCGTGTCGAGGAACCGGCGCTGAATCGCTTCGGTCATCGGCCCGCGGCGGCCGTTGCCGACCACGATCTTGTCGACCGAGCGCACCGGCGTCAGCTCCACCGCCGTTCCGACAAAGAAGACCTCGTCGGCGATGTAGAGCATCTCGCGCGGGATGTTCTCCTGCGACACGCGATAGCCGAGATCGTCGGCAATCTGGATGACCATGTCGCGGGTGATGCCCGGCAGAATCGACGCGCTGAGCGGCGGCGTGTGGATGACGCCGTTGCGCACGATGAAGATGTTCTCGCCGCTGCCTTCGCTGACGTAGCCGAACGTGTCGAGCGCGATGCCCTCGCTGTAGCCGTTGGTCTCCGCTTCCATGCGGATGAGCGCGGCGTTCGCGTAGTTGCCGCTCGTCTTCGACAGCGACGGAAACGTGTTCGGCGCCATGCGGTTCCACGAGCTCACGCACACGTCGACGCCCTTCTCGAGCGCATCGGCGCCGAGATACGTGCCCCATTCCCAGACCATGATGGCGACGTCGACCGGGTTGGGCAGCGGGTTCACGCCGAGCGCCGCGTAGCCGCGGTACATCAGCGGGCGGATGTAGCAGGCCTTGAAGCCGTTCGCCTGAACGGTGTCGATGACCGCCTTCTCGAGCTGCTCCTGCGTGTAGGGGCACTCCATCCGGTAGATCTTGGCCGAGGCGATGAGTCGCGCCATGTGAGCGTCGAGACGAAGAATCGCCGAGCCTTTCGGCGTGTCGTAGACGCGCGCGCCTTCAAAAACGCCGCTGCCGTAGTGGATGACGTGAGAGGCGATGTGGATGTTGGCGTCCTTCCACTCCACCAGTTTCCCGTTCATCCAGATCTTGCCGGTCCCCGCAAAAGCCATGATCTTTGTACTCCTAGAAAAAAGCTTAGCATCTACTGCGCTTCGCCACAAAACGGGCAGCGCGCAGATCGGGCGTGGAGCGGCTTGCGGCAGTGCCAGCAGAAGCGCGGTTGCGGGGTCTCGCGCGCGCGCAGGCGGGTGTGAATGTCCTGCACATCTTCCGAAGATGACGCCGCAACCGGCGGCGTCGTCGGCGTTTGTCTCGGCGTCGTACGCGGCGTCTTCCGCCCGCCGCGCGCGGCCAGCAGATCGCTCAGCAGATCGCCCGCGTTCTGATAGCGCTTCTTCACGTCGGGCGCGACCGCTTTCATGACGATGTCGTTGATCTTCTGCGGCACTTTCGGATTGCGCGTCCGCGGCGGCGAGATCAGCTCGCCCTTCATGAGCTTCTCGAGATCCGCAGGCGCCGGCGTGTTATACGGCAGCACCCCGGTCAACATCTGGTACATCGTTACGCCGAGCGAGTAGATGTCGGAGGCGAACACGGCCTTGCCGTGAAACTGCTCGGGCGCCATGTACGGCGGGCTGCCGATCACCGTGGTGCCGTGCGCGGCGATCTCGATGAAGCGCGACGTGCCGAAGTCGGCGACTTTCACGAGGCCCCCATCGGTCACCAGCACGTTGCCGGGCCGCAGGTCGCGATGCAGAACGCCGTGCTGATGCGCGTGATCGACGGCGTTGCAGATCTGGCAGGTGTAGTCGAGCGTGCGCGCGAGATCGATTTTGCCGTCGCGCGAGATGACGGTCTCGAGCGTGTCGCCGGGCACGTACTCCATGACGATGAAGAACAGGTTCGACTGCTTTTCGGCGGTCAGAATCGAGACGATGTTGGGATGGTTCAGCGAGGCGAGCAGGCGAGGCTCGCGCAGCAGATCGCCGAAGTCGACGTTCTGCCGATGCGGAACCTTGATGGCGACTTTCTTGTCGATCCAGGTGTCTTCGGCGAGGTAGACAGTGCCGAATCCGCCACTGCCTAGTGGCGACAGGATTTTGTACTTTCCGACGACCTGACCGCGGAAAAACACTGCACGCAGTATACAGGCATGCAAAGAGTCGGGGAGTCAGAAGAGTCGGGGAGTCGGAAGAGTCGGGGAGTCGGAGAGTCGGCGGTAGAATCCACACGTGCATCGGTTCTATGCGCCCGCGTTTACCAATGAGGGTGTCGTCGACCTACCCGAGGACGAAGCGCAGCACCTCTCGCGCGTGCTGCGGCTGAAAGCGGGAGAAGCGATCGCGATCTTCGACGGGCAGGGGCACGAGGCGCTCGCGCATGTCGCGTCGGTGACGTCACGACGCGTCAGCGTGCGCGTCGCCGAACCGCGCGCCGCGGCGCCCGAACCGCGCGTGGCGGTAACACTTGCGCAGGCGTTGCTGAAGAGCGACAAGATGGATCGCGTGATTCGCGATGCGGTCATGCTCGGAGTGGCGGCGGTGCAGCCGTTTGTGAGCCGCCGGACCGACGTGCCGTTGAAAGCCGTCTCCCGCGGTGGCCGACAGGATCGATGGGACCGCACCGTCATCTCGTCGGTCAAGCAATGCGGTCGCGCGGTCGTGCCGCCCGTGCACGAGACGAAGGAGTTTGGAGCGGTGCTGCAATCGACGGCGGGGCAGACGCGGCTGATGTTCGTCGAACCCGGCGCAGGCCAGCACGTTGCCGACATGACGAGCCTCGAAGGACAGCGGCCGTCGAGCGCCATTGTGCTGGTGGGGCCCGAGGGCGGTTGGGATCCGCAGGAAGTGGCCGATGCGGCTGCGGCTGGCGTCACGCTGCTGTCATTCGGCGGACGAGTGTTGCGGGCCGATGCGGCGGCGGCGGCGGTGATTCCGGTGTTGCGCTACATCTGGCGTGATTTGTAGCTACAAGCTACCGGCTACAAGCTACCAGCTATAGAATCCCCCGGTGTCTGCCCCCGGTACCCGCATAGGTCCATACGAGATCGTCGCGCAGCTTGGCGTCGGCGGCATGGGCGAGGTGTACCGCGCGACAGACTCGCGGCTGAAGCGCCAGGTCGCCATCAAGATTCTGCCGGCGGCGCTGGCCACCGATCCCGATCGCCTTGCGCGCTTTCAGCGCGAAGCCGAAGTCCTTGCATCACTGAATCATCCACACATCGCCGCTGTCTATGGGCTCGAGGAAGTGCACGCGACCGGCGGAGGGCTCGCGGGCAAGGCCCTCGTGATGGAGCTCGTCGAGGGGCCCACCCTCGCAGATCGCATTGCGCAGGGTCCGCTTCCCGTCAATGAAGCGCTCGCCATCGCGAAACAGATCGCGGCCGCGCTCGAGGCGGCGCACGAGCAGGGCATCGTCCACCGCGATCTCAAGCCGGCGAACATCAAAGTGCGCGATGACGGCACGGTGAAGGTGCTGGACTTCGGGTTGGCGAAGCTCGCGGATACGGGAACGGCGCGAGGCGCGCAAATCGATCTGTCGAACTCGCCGACCATCACCGCGGCGGCGAACACCGGCATGGGCGTCATCCTCGGCACGGCCGCGTACATGTCCCCGGAACAGGCGCGTGGTCGCGTGGTCGACAAGCGCACCGACGTCTGGGCGTTTGGCGCCGTGCTCTACGAAATGCTGACTGGCGCGCGCGCGTTCGACGGCGAAGATGTCACCGAGATGATGGCGTCCGTCGTGAAGTCGACGCCGAACTGGGCGGCGCTTCCCGCTGACATGCCGCCGCACGTCGTCACGCTGATCCAGCGATGTCTCGAGAAAGATCGCAACGCGCGCATCGGCGACATCGCGGTCGCGCGGTTTCTGTTGTCGGACCACGCTCCGGTCGGCAGCGCACCGCAGTGCCGACACACGGCGTGCGCGCGCCCGCTCGCGACATCCGCAGCACGCCTGGTCGCGCGCCGTCGCTGGCGAGTCGTCATCCTGTTGGTCGGTGGTTGCGGTATTGATCGACGATGCGATCGCAGGGTATCTGATCGCGTGGCACCGCGAACGTCAGCCGCCTGTCGCACGGCTGCAGATGGGCGCTGGCACCTGCGGATCAGCTTATGGGCTCGCGAGTGTCAGGATCGTTCCGCCCGGTGCATACGGCGATCGCGATTTCGCCTGATGGCCGGCGCGTGGTCTTCGCGGGCACGCTCAAGGGAGCGCCCAGCTGTTTGTCTCGTGAGATCGATCGCGCCGAAGCGACGCCGATGCCCGGTACCGAAGGCGGCGACGCGCCGTTCTTTTCTCCGGATGGCGCGTGGATCGGTTTCTGGACACGCAACACGCTGAAGAAGGTGCCTGCCGGCGGAGGTCCACCCGCCACGATCGTCTGAGGCACCGGCAGGGCTCGGCTGGGGCGCGAGTTGGGGAGACGACGACACGATCTGTTTTCGCGCGCGATGCCGGGATTTTCAAAGTCTCTGCGGCGGGAGGCGCCGCAACTGCGGTCGACCACCGCGCCCGATGGTGAGCGCCATCTGCTCCCGCACCGCTGCCTGGCGCAACGCGATCCTCTTTACGAAGACGACCGTATCGAGGACCAGAGCGGCACGGCGATGGGAGAAGGCGAGCGTCGTGCTGCAGCCGCTCGACGGCGGCGAACCGCGCGTGCTCATTCCCGGGGGCGCCGACGCGCGCTACGTCAGCACCGGGACATCTCGTGTACATGAAAAGCGGCACGCTGATGGCCGTGCCGTTCGATGCCGGCACGCGGCAGGTGCGCGGTGCGCCGATCGCGCTAGTCGAGGGCGTCATGCAGAGCGTCAACACGCCTAACACGGACGACGAAACCGGGGCGGGGCAGTTCGTCGTTTCGAGCTCGGGCACGCTGCTGTACGCGAATGGTGGAATCAGTCCGGTGTTGACGGGCAAGCTCGTGTGGGTCGACAGGAAGGGCGCCGTCACGCCGCTCGCGAATGCACTCGAGGGCTCGTACTCGAACGCGCGCATTTCGCCGGACGGACAGAAAATCGCCGTCGCGGTAAAAGGCGCCGTCGGAGAAAATCGCGAGCTGTGGGTGTACGACGTCGCGCGCGGCGCGCCCACGCGATTGACATTCGAAGGGGCGAGTGCGCCGACGTGGTCACCGGATGGCAGGCGCATCCTTTTCAACACGCGACACGCTCTACACCATTCGTGCCGACGGCAGCGGCAAGCCCGAGGCTCTCGCGGTCGGCGGAAACGCGCCGTCGCCGTCTTCCTGGTCGGCCGCCAATGCGGTTGTCTACGTGCAGAAAACGCAGAGTGGCGCCAATGGCATCTGGGTTCTTCCGATGGATGGCCGGCGCGAAACCGCGGTTGTTCCTCGAATCGCGCTTCGAGATCTGGCATCCCGATCTTTCGCCCGACGGGCGCTGGATGGCGTACGTGTCGTTCGAATCTGGAACGCCCGAAGTGTATGTGCAGACGTATCCGGATCCCGGGGAGAAGATTCGCATCTCGACGGCTGCGGGATTCGATCCACTCTGGACGAAGGGTGGCCGCGAGCTCCTGTTCCGATCAATATCGGGTGGTGCGGCTGGAAACCAGCACGTGCTGTCTTCAACCATTCGCTCGCTCGCGCCGTTTCGCGCCGACGCGCCTCGGCTGCTGTTCGAGTCGAAGTTCGGCGAATACGACAGCACTGCGCCAGAGCGAAGCTGGGACGTCAGCCGCTGACGGCGAGCGGATGCTCATGCTCCAACGCGTCGCATCAACCGACAAGCCCGTCACAGCACTCCACATCGTATTGAACTGGGCGGAGGAACTGAAGCGGCTCGTCCCGGCCGAAGTAATTCAATGCGCACCTTCCGAACGTTCCTCGTCGCAGCAGCGTTCATGCTCTCCGCAGGGTCGGAGGTGATCGTTCCTCAGTCCCAACCGAACACCGCGGAGAACGTCATCGTCATCACGCTGGATGGGATGCGATGGCAGGAGATGTTTTCAGGCATGTCGGGCGCGCTGCTGAACGAGAAGGAAGGTGGCGTCCGCAACGCCGCCGCGAGTGAGCAGCGGTTTGGCGGAGCCACCGCCGAAGAGCGGCGTCAGAAACTGATGCCGTTCCTGTGGTCGGTCGTCGCCCAGCAGGGGCAAGTGTTCGGCGATCCGTCAGCCGGCAGCGAAGCGCGTCTCACAAACGGGCTGGCCTTTTCATATCCGGGCTACAACGAGATGCTCGCCGGCTTTCCCGATGCGCGCATCACGAGCAACGGCCGCAACTACAACCCGAACGTCACGGTGCTCGAGTGGCTGAATGGCTTGCCGCGGTTCAAGGGACGCGTGGCGGCGTTTTCGTCGTGGGCCTTGCTTCCATGGATTCTGAACGAACCTCGCAGCGGCATACCCTCCATTACGGGCGGGCGGCTCATCCGCGATGCGGATACCGATGCTGCGCGGATGGTGAATGAGCTGGCCGCGGGATTGCCGCAATACTGGGCGGAGTCGACGTTCGATGCGCCGACTGCGATCGGCGCGATTGAATACTTGCGCCGGAAACGCCCGCGCGTTCTGTACGTCATGTTCGAAGAGACTGACGAATGGGCGCACGGCCGACGGTATGACCTCTATCTCGATGGCGCGTTTCGCAACGATGGATTCATCAAGCGATTGTGGGAGACGGCGCAATCGCTGCCCGGTTACAAGGGGCGGACGGCGCTTCTGATTACGACCGATCACGGCCGCGGAGAAACCGGAGCCGACTGGCCATCGCACGGCGCCAAGACGGCGGGCGCCGACAAGATATGGATTGCGGCATTGGGACCTGGCGTGGCCCCTTTAGGAGTGCGCAGAAACATCTCCGTCACCCAGGGCCAGGTCGCCGCGACGATCGCGAGTCTGGTGGGGGAGGATTACAACCGCGCGCGTCCGGAGGCGGCTTCACCTTTGCCGCTGCGGTAGGTGGCGCACATCCATTCCTCTTCCTGCGCGATCGTCTGAAGCGTGAGGAATGTCTCGAGCGCGGGCACGACCGCGGCCTTCTCACTCTCCATGAATCCGCTCACGATCAGAAATCCGCCAGGCGCGACCATTGTTGCGAGCGCTTCGGCCGATCGTTCCAGTAATCCGCCCGTGAGGTTAGCCATCACCACGTCGGCGCGGATCGCCATCACGCGGAAGTCGCCCTCTTCAAATCGCACGCGATCCCCCATGTCGTTGAGGCCGGCGTTGTCGCGCGCGTTCTCGAGTGCGTCGGGGTCGTTATCGATGCCGACGGCCGATCGCGCTCCAAGCCTTACACCCGCGATCGCGAGCACGCCAGATCCGCAGCCGATATCGAGCACGGTTCGATTGTCGAGCGGCAGCATCCTGCAGCGCCTTCAGCGTCAGCCTCGTCGTCGCATGATGTCCGGTGCCGAACCCCATCGACGGTTGAATGATCACAGTAAGGAATCCGGGATTCGCTATCGCGTCCCACGGCGGAGCAACGATGATGCGGCCGATGGTGATGGCGCGCAGCTGCGCCTGCGAGCGGGCCGCCCAGTCTTCGTCCTCGATGTTTATCGACTCGACAAAGAGGTGGCTGCCAAAGGACACGCCGAGCGCGCGGGCGGCGGCGTCGCGCGATTCTGCTGACGTGAAAAATGCGCGGAGCCGCGAGGTGTCGTCCGGCTCCTGAATGGCGGTGGGTTGAAAGTCGTCGAGCTCGGCGAGCACGAGCCCTTGGAGTTCGGGATCGCAGCTCGGCACATGAATGTCGAGCGCGGGCCAGGCCTTACCCAAAAATATCTTTGACCTTCTCGAAGATGTTCTTCTCGTCCTCTTCAGCGTCGCGCGCGCGCGGCTCGAACTTTTCCTTGGGCAGTGTCGTGGCCAGCTGCTCGAGCGCCGCGCGTTGTTCTTTGCTCAGCTTCTTCGGCGTCACCGCCTGCACGGTGAAGAACAGATCGCCGCGGCCTCGGCCAGACACGTCCGGCATGCCCTTGCCTCGAAGGCGGAAGACGGTGCCCGACTGCGTGCTCTCAGGCAGCTTGAAGGCATCGTGTCCGTCGAGCGTCGGCACGTCGATGCTGCCGCCGAGCGCGAGCGTCGTGAAGTTCAGCGGAATCTCGCACGCCAGGTTGTTGCCGTCGCGCCTGAAAAACGGGTGCTCCGGCACTTCGATGAACACATACAGGTCGCCGGCCGGCCCGTTCTGCGGTCCGCCTTCGCCTTCGCCGCTGATGCGCAGACGCTGGCCGTCGGCGATGCCCGCGGGAATCTTCACCGTGAGCGTGCGCTGTTTGGTCGTGCGTCCCTGGCCTTTACACGTGACGCACGGTTTCGAAATGACGCGGCCGGAGCCCTGGCAACGCGAGCACGTGCGCGCAACGGTGAAGAATCCCTGCTGAAAGCGCTGCTGCCCTCGCCCCTGGCACTGCGGACACGTCGTCGCACTGGTGCCGGGCGCGGCGCCCGAGCCGGTGCATGTGTCGCAGGTTTCGAGGCGCGGGATGTCGATCGACGTTTCGACGCCCTTCGCCGATTCCTCGAACGTGATTTCGAGGTCGTAACGCAGATCGCTGCCGCGCTGGGGACCGCCCGCGCGGCCGCCGCCGAAAAAGTCGCCGAAGATGCCGCCGAAAATATCTTCGAAGCCCGCGAAGGTGGACGGATCGAATCCGGCGCCGGCCTGCGATGACACGCCCGCGTGGCCGAACCGATCGTATTTCGCGCGTTTCTCGCTGTCCGAGAGAATCGCGTAGGCCTCGGCCGCCTCCTTGAATCGGTCTTCGGCCGCCGGATTCCCCGGATTCTTGTCGGGATGATGTTCAAGGGCGAGCTTGCGATAGGCGCTCTTGATCTGCGGGTCGCCCGCGTTTTTCGGTACGCCGAGGACCTCGTAATAATCCCGTTTGCTCACGCTTTCGCTACTTTCACCATGGCGGGGCGTATCAGCTTGTCGCCGAGCCGATAACCGCGCGTAAATTGTTCCAGCACTTCGCCGTCGCGCCGATCCGGCGCCTCTTCGTGTGCGACTGCCTGATGGATTTGCGGATCGAACGTGGTGCCGACCGCCTCGATTGGTGTGACGCCGCGCTTCCGCAGCATATCCATCAGCGCGCGGTGGATAATCTCGAGCCCTTGCCGGTACGACTCGGCGCCCGGCGCGTCGCTCTGCAGCGCGCGCTCGAAGTCGTCGACGACCGGCAGCAGCTCCTGCACGAAGTCGATAGCGGCAAACTGGGCGATATCCTTGCGGTCACGCTCGACGCGCTTGCGATAGTTATCGAACTCCGCGGCCTGGCGCAGCAGACGGTCGTGGAGGCTGTCACGTTCCTTGCGCAGCTCGACGATTTCGTCCGCGAGCACCGGAGCAGGATCGGGGGTGGATGATGGGGCGCCTCCCTCGTCATCCATGCGCTCAACGTCAGGCGCATCAGTCGGCTTCGAGCGTGTCGATTTGTCGGCCATGGTTCGGTACCCGTGATTACATGCTGTCGCGGAGGACCCGCGACACGGCAAGTGCCACGCCGTCGACCACGGCGATGGTTCTGGAATAGTGCATGCGCATCGGGCCGATGACGCCGACCGTGCCGCGGCGCGTGCCGTCGGCATACGTTGCCGCGATGATGCTGAAGGGCCGCAGGTCTGGCGTGCGATGCTCCTGGCCGATCACGATCGTGAGGCCGGGGCCATCCATGTATTCGTTGAGCAGCTTCACGAGCCGCTCTTTTTCCTCGACCATGCGCAGCAGCGCACTGAGTGTTCCGATCGTGATGCCGCTGTCTTCACCGGCATCGTTCAACAGCGAGGAGGCTCCGTCGACGAAGAGCGGCGACTTCTTCGGTAGCTCCTCGAGACCCGTCTGCGCGAGCTTCAGCGCGCGCGAGCGCAGCGCGTCGGCCAGCGTGCGCTCGTGGCGCAAGCGCTCCATCACCGCGAGCCGGATGTGCTCGAGCGGCATGCCGGCAAACTCGGTGTTCAGATAGTTCGACGCCTGCCGCAGAGCCTGCGCATCGATCTCCTCGCCGACGTCGATCGCCTTGCGCGAAACCTGTCCGCCGTCTGCGACCACGACGACCAGCACTTTGGTGGGGCTCAGTGGAACGAATTCGATTTCTTTGAGGATGCCGTCGGCCGACATCGGCAGCGCAAACGCAACGAGCCGCGACGCGCGCGAGAGCACCTGCGAGACCGCGGCCAGGACATCTTCCGCCAGCGCCGGAGTGCCGGCGTCGCGCCGCAGCTGGGCCTCGACCGCCGCGCCGCCACGCACCGAGCGCGGTGCCGCGAGCAGCTGGTCGACGTAGAAGCGGTACCCGCGATCGGTGGGGATGCGGCCGGCCGATGTATGGGGCTGCTGCAGGTATCCGAGGTCTTCGAGCTCCGCGAGCGTGTTGCGGATGGTGGCCGAAGAGACACCCAGGCTGGCCACGTGCATCAGGCGCGCGGATCCGACCGGCTCGCCGGTATCGATATATTCAGCAACGAGCGCGGCAAGAACCTGCGCCGCTCTGGGTGAAATCTGGGACATTGTTTAGCAGTCGGGTGACGAGAGTGCTAAGGATGATTATACCGTAATTGCAGCGTTCACACACCCAACCCGCTTTAGTTGCTTGGGTTTAGCGCAGTCGGTGCGGTTTTTCCGTTGCCGACCCGACCTGGACTTCGATCCATTTCCCGTCTACTCGCACAACCAGCGGACCTACCAAGACGCCGTTGCGTTCACCCTCGACGCGGACACCAAAATCAGCGCCGGAAATGATTCGCGGTTCTGAGAATTTGTTAGTCCGCACCTGAGCGTGCACGATGACACCGACGGCCAGTAGCGAGAAGACCCAAAACACTGCGACCACCACGGCGGATCGAATGGACATGGGATGCCTCCATTTGTGTTTGACCTGGGCTAAATCAGATGGGGAAGGTCAGGCTGTCGTCTCCAGGCCCTTTCGCCAGAAGTAGGCCGCGAAAATGAGCGCAACCATACCGTAGGCCACTTCCCACCACACGACACTGTCAGACCAGGAGCCGGCCATGAAGTACCAGTTGCTCTTCTTGAACGTGTAGCCCATGGCCCCGCCCACGAGGAACAGGCTTCCGAACGTCGTGAGCGTGAAGGCCACATGGAGTGGATGAGCTTTCCTACTTCGCATGCAGATGACCCCAGCGCATCGAAACTGCGGCGAGCTTGGGGTCCTGAATCTTGCCTCTGCGCACCGCGATGAGCTCGGCGAGGATCGCGACGGCGATCTCTTCGGGGCTGACGGCGCCGATGTCGAGGCCGACCGGCGCGTTCACGCGCGCCAGGCATTCGGGCGGCATCCCTTCGGCGAGGAGCGCGTCGTAAATCCGCTTCACCTTCGCCTTGCTCCCGATTAATCCGAGATACCGCAGGTCGCGCGCCGCGAGCGCGCGCAGCGCATCGAGATCGTGCGTATGTCCGCGCGTGACGATGACGACATAGGCGTTGGTGGGGAGCTCTGCGCGATGCAGCCACTCGGGAATCGTTTCGACAATCACTTCCTGGGCGTCTGGGAAGCGCTCTCTGCTCGCGAACTTTTCGCGGTCGTCCAGCACGTGCGTGCGGAATCCGATCGTGTGCGCGAGACGCGCCAGGTGATAGCCGACGTGGCCGGCGCCGATGACGTACAAGCGCGGCGTCGCTTCGAGCGGCTCGATGTACACCTGCATCTGCCCGCCGCAGACCAGCCCGTTTTCCTGGGCGAAGTCGTCGTTGAGGTCGTACTTGACTAGTGCTGGTTTGCGCGACTGAATCGATTCCTTCGCCTTCCAGAACGCGTCGTTCTCGTAGCAGCCGCCGCCGATGGTGCCGACAATGCGGCCATCGGGAAACACCAGCATCTTCGCGCCGACGCGCTGCGGCGTCGACCCGTTGGCCGACACGATCGTCACCAGCGCGGCGTCCTCGCCGCGCTCGAGCGCCTGGGTGAGCGCCTCAAATACTTCTTGTGACATGTGGGCTCAATTATAGGCAGCAGGTAAGCCCTAGCATGAGCTACAATCTGAAATCTACAATCTGAACTCTAGAACCGGTGCACTTCACACAGCTCGCGTCGGTTCCGTTCCCGCCAGAAACGATTCGCTGAACACCCGCAGGCAGCCTGGAATGGCCGTCGCGCCGGTGTCTCTGTCTATATCGACAAAACTCACGTTTTCCGGCACCTCGAACGGATGATCGGCGCGTCCGGCGAGCGCGCGCTGCATGAACGCGAGCCAGATCGGCAGCGCCGCCTGGCTTCCGCTGAGGCCGAGCGCTTGATTGTCGTCGAGACCGACCCAGACAACCGTCAGAAGCTGGGGCGTGAAGCCGACGAACCACGCGTCGCGCAGGTCGTTGGTCGTGCCGGTCTTGCCGGCGGCATCCAGGCTGAATCCCGATGCGCGCACGGCGGCGCCGGTGCCTTCGCTCAACACGCTGCGCATCATATTGGTGACCAGGTATGTCGTGTCCGCGCGCGCCACGCGTTTCGTGATCGAGTCTTTCGCGAGGATCTCTGTGTCGCCGCGCTGAATCCGCAGCAGCGGCCGCAGCGCGCGCGTCTCGCCGCCGTTGCTGAAGATGGTGTATGCCGAGGCAATGGTCGTACGGCGTGGCTTCGAATACACCGAGCGCGATCGACGGAAACGCGCGCGGCGTCGTGCCCGCGCCGATGCGCCGCCAGAGGTCGGCGACGCGATCGAAGCCGGCCGTCTCGGCCACCTTCACCGTCGCCGCATTCCGCGACATCGCCAGCGCGCGCCGCAGCGTGATCTCGCCGTCGTATTCGTTCTCGTAGTTCGCCGGCGTCCACGGCGTCCCATTCGCATCGAACGTCGTCGGCTCGTCGTTGACGAGCGTTGCCGGAGACAGGGCCGTGCCATCCTCGGCCGCGCGCTCGAACGCCGCAAGATAGACGAACGGCTTGAAGATCGATCCGGGCTGCCGGTTCGCGCTGACGGCGCGATTGAACTGCGATTGGTTGTACGAGCGGCCGCCGACCATCGCCAGGATGTCGCCCGTCCGCGGATCGACCGCGATGAGCGCCGCCTGCGGCACGCGCCCTCGGCGCCGGCGCGACAGCAGCTGATCGACCTTGGCGATGCCGCTCGTCACCGCATCCTGTGCGAGCCGCTGCAGGTGCAGATCGAGCGTGGTGTAGACGTCGACCGCCTCGGTTGTCTGCGTCACCGCCGGAAATTGTTCCGCGAGCGCCAGGCCGACGAAGTCGACGAAATAGGGTGCCTCGGCATCGAGCGCGCGCGCGACGGGCGCAAGCGGTTCTTTGATGGCACGCTCGGCTGCGTCGGCCGACACGAAACCGGCGTCCACCATGGCTCGCAGCACCACGTCGCGCCGCTCGCGCGTGCGCGCCGGCGAGTTGAACGGAGAAAGCGACCCCGGCGATTGAATGATGCCGGCGATCGTGGCGGCCTCGCCGAGCGAGAGATTCGTGACGTCCCTGCCAAAGTAGAGACGGGCCGCCTCGGCGACGCCGTGAATCGCGAACGAGCCGCGATTACCCAGGTAGACGTCGTTCAAATACAGCTCGAGCACTTCGTCTTTGCTTGCCCTCAGGCTGAGAATGATCGCCATGAACTGCTCGCGCAGCTTGCGCCAGGGCGAACGCTGACGCGTCTGCTGTTCGACGGCCATCTCTTCGGTGAGAAAGAAATTTCTCGCGAGCTGTTGCGTGATCGTGCTTGCGCCTTCCAGATACGGCCGGTCGCCGAACACGTTCGTGAAGAGCGCGCCAACCATGCGAATGGGATCGATGCCAGGATGCGAGTAATAGCGCCTGTCTTCGATCGCGAGCACCGCCTGCACCATCCGCGAGGGCAGCACCGAGAGAGGCACTTGCCGGCGCTTCACGCGCGCGGGCATCAGCGCGGTCAGCATCGGCGCGTCCATGGTGACGCGCGGCACGGCCTGTTTGCCGATCGAGAGCGACTCGATGCGATTGCCGATCGTCTGCACCGCCGGTGCGCGCCCACGGCGCGGCGGCGCCGCAGCCCGTTGAAAATTGACGATGAGGGTTTTGCCGGTGTGCGTGCCGGCGCGCGGCACGACGCTGACCTGCCCGCCGTTGACGGCGAACTCGCCGGGATTCTGCACCAGCGTGCGCTGGGCGTAGCCGAGATCGTTGAGCCGATCGAGCAGCTCCTTCTGCGACATGTTGTCGCCGCGCCGAATTTCGAACGGCCGCGCGAAGACCCGGGGCAGTACGCGGTCGCGCTCGCCGTGCAGGCGCGCGTCGATCATCCGCGAGAACGTCACGTAGTAATAGCCGGTGAGCGCGCAGGTAACCACGAACAGCACCGCGGCGGTAATGACGGTGTACTTCGTCGCGCGCGGGTAGGTCTGCGGCGAGCCGGCGCGCTCGGTCCTGCAGCGATCGCGAGCAGTGGCTTCTTTGCCATCAGAGTGTCAGCACCCAGTGATGTCCGAGGTCGAGAGGCAGCTCCTGCACGAGCCTTTGGACGAGCGCGGGGCCGTAACGGTTGAGCAGGGCGAGGCTGCTGAGCGCCCGCTCCTGCGGAATACCGTCCGGAAAGGCCTGAGCCTGCGCCCTGAAGAACTGCCGCCGCAGCGTCTCGTCGCGTTTCTTGGCGGCGTGAATCACTTTGCCGCGCAGGCTTGCCATGTCGTGCTGCAGTTTTCCCAGCGTCGATCTCGCGGCCCCTTCGAGCGTCGCATCGACCGCCGGCACCGCCGCGACGATCGCCGCCAGTTTGTCCTCGATGGCTTCGTCGGCGTCCTTCAGCGCGCGGTCGACCGACTCGGGCAGCGACGCCGCGAGCAGGCGATTCAGGGCCGATTCGTCCCGCGCCTGCAGTGCCTCGAAGGGCAAGTCGTGCTTTTCGAGAAAGCGCGCGCTCGCCGAATCGAGAATCGTCGCGCTCGCACGCGGATAAAACAGGGGCATCGGCACGCCGAAGTGTTCGTACACCTTGCGCAACTGCGCGAGATAGGCCAATTCGTTCGGGCCACTGACGTAACACACGGTTGGGAAGAGGGCGTCTTCGACGATCGGCCGCAGCAGCACATTCGGGCTGAACGTCTCGGGGTGCGTGCGCGCTTCGTCCACCAGCCCGGGCGCATCGGCCGCCTCGACCGCCGATCGCGATCCGTCGATGCGAAACAGCGCCGCGCCATCCTGAGACGAAGCATCGACCTGCGTGTGATACCCGCCCGCTGCGAGTCGCTGTCCGGCCTCGCCGGCGAGCGACCAGGTTCGGCCGGGATGAGTCACTTCGTGCGCGAAAATCCCGCTCGCGAGCGGTTTGGCGGCGCGGTCGGAGCATTCGAACACGATGACGCCGAGCTCGCCGAGGGTGCGATCGAGCAGGCGCGCGAAGGCGTCGGACATGCTGATGCCGGGCGCGTACGCCTGTCGCACGCCTGCAATCAGCTCGGCTGTAAAGTCGGTCTGCGGCAGCGTAGAGGCGAGCTCGTCGATGACGCGGGTGATGTCGGTGCCGATTTTGAGGGCGCCGATAGGTGAGTGCCCCGCGCCTGCCGGCGGCGGCAGCGTGATGGTGCGGCGCTGCAGCTCGTTGTCGAGCACCGACACCGACGCCACTTCGTCCCAGTCGTGATCTTCCGCTTCAACCCAGAACACGGCGACCGCCGGCACGCCGTGGTCGGTCGAGATTTGCGCGGCAAGCTTGGCCGCCGTCAATCCTTTGTAGAGGGTGAAGAGCGGGCCGCCGAATAATCCGGCCTGCTGGCCCGTGACGATCGCGACCGTCTTCGGATCGGCGAGGCGCGCGGCCGCGTCGCGCGCCGCTCGGGGCGCGTCGCGCCGCTCGAGCTGCTTCGCCAGCAGCGCGCTCAGTTCAGCGCGTGGCCGCGGATACGTCTGCGCGTTCGCGATCGCGGCGTCCCACGAGGCGCGTGCGGCAGGATCGCCGGAGAAAAAAGGCGCCAGCGCTGAAAACTGAAACGCGTAATCGGCGGCGAGTTTTTTAATCCAGGGGAATCGTCGGATATCGACCGGAATGTGCAACGAATTTATGTTACCATTCGACCGCTGAACCGCGAAGATTCTGTCCTGTACTTTCCTCCGGAAGCGTTCGGGCCATTCAGGGTTCTCCATCAGATTGGTGCGGGCGCGCTGGGTCCGGTCTTCCGCGCATACGAGCCCGGGCGCGATCGGCTCGTAGCGGTCAAAGTCTTTCGGCTCGACCTCACACCAGAACAGACGGCCGCGCTCGTCGTCGAGCTCGATGCGCTCGTCGGCGCGAATATCAATCATCCCAACATCGCCGCGCCCATCGCCGCCGGCCTCGAGCACGGCGCCGCGTATCTCGCGCAGGTGTACGCCGTCGGCGATTCGCTCGACGTGGTGCTGCGCGAGCGCGGGCCGATGGTGGTCAGCGATGTCGTGGCGCTCGTCGAGTCGCTCGCAGCTGCCATCGATCATGCCGCCGGCCGTGGCGTGCGCCACGGCTTGCTGCATCTGCGCGACATCGTGCTGGGCGCCGACACGGCACACATCACCGGCTTCGGGATAGCTGCCGCGTTGTCGAAGGTCGGCGCGAAGCTGCCGACGCGGCCCGCCTACGCTCTGCACGGCGAAATCGCTTCCACTCAATCGGACGTGTATTCGCTCATCGCGATCGCATTCGAAGCGGCAACGGGGAAGCGACTCTCGGCGGACAACCTGGACGAGCTCGAAGCGCAGCTTGGCCCGAAGCTGCGCGCCGCCTTCGAGCTGAGACCAGCGCGCGCGGCCGACTTTGCCGCTGCGCCTGAAGGCGTGCAGCAGTGCAGGGTGCAACAGGTGCAACAGGTGCACCGGGTGCGACCTGCAGCGGCGGCTGCACCGCATTCGCACCCATTGCACCTATTGCACCCATGGCACCCGAAGAAGATCCGACTGGACCGCGTCATCGATCTCGGCGCGTCGCGCGATCTCGCGCTCGACGTGTCGCCAGCGCTGGAGGCGCCAGACGAAGTCGAGCCAGAGGCCGCGAACCGCCGCTGGCCAATCGTCGCGATGTTCATGGTCTTCGCCGTTCTCGCCGCGCTGTCTGTTGGATTCTTTCTGCGATCGCCGACCCCGACGCCCGCCGCGGAAGAAAAACCCGGCGTCGACGAAACGATCGTCGATCTGCCGACCCCCGCACCTCGCTCGCACCTGGCGCACGCACCGCACCCACTGCACCCAACGCACCTAGCGCACCGCAGCCCATCTCCATCTCGTCCCGCATCCGGCGCTGTTCGCCGTACGCAGAAACAGGAAGCGTACTGATTCGATCGACGCCCGCTGATGCTGATGTGCTGGTGAATGGAAAGCCGCGGGGAAAAACTCCGCTGGCGCTGCGCGATTTGGCGTTCGGATCGTATACCATTCGTGTAGCGCGCGACGGGTATGTTGCAGAAGAGCGCACGCTGCAGTTGACGGCGCGGCGTCCGGCGACTTCGACGACAATCAATCTGCGTGCGGCCGCCAGGCCCACGAACAGAATCGTGCCTGGCCTGCCTGCCAAAGCGGGTGATGCCAGCGTGACGGCGGGTGGACTCAACGTGCAATCACGACCGGCGGGTGCGCGCGTGTTCGTCAACGACCGGCTCGCCGGCTCGACGCCGATCGCCATTCCTGGCCTGCCTGCGGGACCCGCAACAGTGCGCATCGAGATGGATGGCTACCGCGTGTGGACGACGAAAGTGCACGTCAACGCGGGCGAGCAGACGAGAGTTGCGGCCTCATTAGAGAGACCATAGTTTCAATGAATGCTGTTCTGGCTCTGGAAAACGGGACGATATATCGCGGCACGGCGGCCGGGGCGCACGGCATCGCGCGCGGCGAAGTGGTCTTCAACACGAGCATGACGGGCTATCAGGAAGTGCTCACCGATCCCTCCTACGCCGGACAGATCGTGACGATGACCTCGCCGCAGATCGGCAACTACGGCGTGGCGCCCGACGACGTGGAATCGGCTTGGCCGAAGGTCGCCGGCTTCATCATGCGCGAAGAGTCGCCGATTGCCAGCAACTGGCGCTCGACTGGCACGCTCCGCGATTACCTGGTCGCCAACAACGTCGTCGCGATCGCCGACATCGACACGCGGGAGCTGACGCGCCTGCTGCGATCGTCGGGCGTCATGCGCGGCGTCATTGCCACCGGCGATGTCGACACGGGCGACCTGGTGCGCCAGGCTCGCGCGATCCCGAACATGGAGGGCACCGACCTGGTGCGCGAGGTCACGTGCGAGTCGCCGTTCGTCTGGCCCGCCGACATCGAAAAGAATATCGCGGAGACACGTTCCGATCTCGAGCTGGCGCCGAAATCGCATTCGAAGCGGCCGCTGCGCGTCGGCGCGTACGACTTCGGCATCAAATGGAACATCCTTCGGCGCCTGGTCACCTACGGCTGCGAGGTGAGCGTATTTCCCGCGTCGACGCCTGCGAAGGACGTGCTTGCCTCGGGTGTGGACGGCATCTTCCTGAGCAACGGTCCCGGCGATCCTGCGGCGGTCGGCTATGCCATCGAGAACACGCGAGACCTGACGAAGGCCGACAAACCGATCTTCGGCATCTGTCTCGGTCATCAGATTCTCGGTCTGGCGCTCGGCGGCAAGACCTTCAAGCTGAAGTTCGGGCATCGCGGCGCAAACCATCCGGTGAAGTTTCTGGAGACCGGAAAGGTCGAGATTACATCGCAGAACCACGGCTTTGCCGTCGATCCCGAATCGCTGCCGAGCGATGTCAAAGTAACTCACCTGAACCTGTACGACGGAACGGTTGAAGGGCTGCGCGTCCTGGATCGCCCGATTTACTCGGTGCAGTATCATCCCGAGGCGTCGCCGGGACCGCACGACGCCGATTACCTGTTCAAGCAGTTCGTCGACGACATGGAAAAAAGACGCTAATGCCGCGACGGGAAGACCTGAAACGAATACTTGTCATCGGCGCGGGCCCCATCGTCATCGGGCAGGCGTGCGAGTTCGACTATTCAGGTACACAGGCGTGCAAGGCGCTGCGGTCTGAAGGGCTCGACGTCATCCTCATCAACAGCAACCCGGCGACCATCATGACGGATCCGGAGATGGCCGACCGCACGTACATCGAGCCGCTTACCGTCGAGGCCGTCACGAAGGTCATCGAAAAGGAGCGCCCCGACGCGATTCTTCCAACCGTCGGCGGACAGACTGCGCTCAACCTTGCCGTCGCGCTGCACGATGCCGGCGTCCTCGATAAGTACGGCGTGAAGCTGATCGGCGCCAACGTCGACGCCATCAAGCTCGGCGAAGATCGCCTGCTGTTCCGCGACGCGATGAAAGAGATCGGCATCGACACCCCCGCCAGCGGCCTCGCGCGATCGATCGACGAAGCGACGCGCATCGTCAAGACGACGGGCTTTCCGGCCATCATCAGGCCGTCGTTCACGATGGGCGGCGTCGGCGGCGGTATTGCCTACAACATCGAAGAGTTCCGCGAGCTCGTGGAGCGAGGCCTCGAGATGAGCCCTGTGCACGAGCTACTTATCGAAGAGTCGGTCATCGGGTGGAAAGAGTTCGAGCTCGAGGTGATGCGCGACGTCGCAGACAACTTTGTCGTCATCTGCTCGATCGAGAACATCGATCCGATGGGTGTGCACACCGGCGACAGCATCACCGTCGCGCCGGCGCTGACGCTGACCGACAAGGAATATCAGCGCATGCGCGACGCCGCGCGGCGCATCATCAACAAGGTCGGCGTCGAGACCGGCGGATCGAACATCCAGTTCTGCGTGAACCCGGCGAACGGGCGCATGCTGGTCATCGAGATGAACCCGCGCGTGTCGCGATCGTCAGCGTTGGCGTCGAAGGCCACCGGGTTCCCGATTGCGAAGATCGCCGCCAAGCTGGCGCTCGGCTATCACCTCGACGAGATTCCCAACGACATCACGCGGCTCACCCCCGCATCGTTCGAGCCGACGATCGATTACATCGTGACGAAGATTCCGCGGTGGAACTTCGAGAAGTTTCCGCAGGCCGATCGCACGCTGACGACGCAGATGAAGTCGGTGGGCGAGGCCATGTCGATTGGGCGCACGTTCAAGGAGTCGTTTCTCAAGGGCGTGCGATCGCTCGAGCTGGGCAAGCAGGGCCTGCTGCTGAC